>DATHXC010000013.1:0-250200 GCA_035459965.1 Methylophilaceae bacterium | reverse complement strand
CTAGGGCGAGTTTGATTGACGCCCATGAGGGTGAGCAGCGCAGGGGATTCCGAAGGAACGTGGGAGGGGGTGTCTTTTTGTTTGGGTACTTTATTTTGGACAAGCAAAATAAAGTACCTCGCCTAAAGGCGAAAAGGAATGGTTATTGAGTCGCTAAATGCAACTACTGATATAACTACCCCAATGCCACTTCCACCAAATTATCCGAAAATGTAGTCGAATGCCCCATATCCCCAAACTCCGCTGAACTAATACAATTCACCGTGCCGTTATTCAACTGGCGCCAGTAACCCAGCGTGGCCACCACAATCCCCGAATTCACATCACCAGATATCCTGGCCACCCCTGCAAACGTACCACGGTCGTTAAACACATTCACCACGGCGCCTTCATGAATATTGCGTGCTTGTGCATCCAACGCGTTGATCAGCACAAACTGTTCGCCCTGGCCTTTGATCTTCTCTGCAACATTGGCGTAGCAGGAATTCAAAAAGCCATGGCTTTTGGGCGAAATGATGTTCAGGGGGTACTTGGCAGCCAGCTCCGGATTGGTATCAGGAGTTTCGCGGGATGCGACGTAATCGGGCAATGGGTCGAGGTCTTCCAGCGGTTGGAAACCTTCGTACATTTGGCGGAACGGCCCGGCCACGAAGTTCTTGGCGCCTTCAGCAATAAAGTGGCACTTGCCTGTGGGCGTTGGGAATTCGCCTTTGGCATGGCGTGCACGGGTGTCTTTATCGCCGAATGCCTTGAGGCGCGCAAAGCCGTGTTTACGTAGGTAATCCAGGTCGATGCCGTCGCAGGTTGGCGAGCTCCAGTCCACGTAGTTTTCCAGGCATTCGGTATCGTTCCACTTGAAGTTTTCATCTTCATAACCCATGCGCTTGGCGAGCTGCCGGAAGATTTCGTTATTCGGAATCGCCTCGCCGGGTGGATCTATACACTTCTCGTTATAGGTCAGGTAGAGATGGCCCCATGACAGGATCATGTCTTCCATCTCGGCGCCCATCGCTGCTGGGAGGACGATATCGGCATAAGCGGCGGTGTCAGAGATAAAGTGTTCGGCCACCACCAGGAACAAGTCTTCGCGCTCCAGGCCTTTGACGATCTTATCGGTCTCTGGTGCTTGCGTGAGTGGGTTGGTGTTCCACACCATCATCGATTTAATCGGCGTTTTCAGATTCAATTCACCAGTGAGCGCGCGGCCCAATTGCAGGTTGTTCACGACGGGTGTGCCTTCCGGGATCAGGTCAGGGCGGGAGATCACATCGAATTTATATGGGTGCTCCCACACCGGGAATTGCAAAGCACCACCACCGACATAGCGCCATGCGCCGATCAAGGCAGGCAAACAAGTGACAGCACGTATGGCCTGGCTGCCGCCATAATTGCGCTCTAGTGCCACACCTAGGCGGATAGCGGCTGGTGGTGTAGTGGCATATTCGCGTGCGAACTTGCGGATATCGTCGGCAGCAATGCCTGTGATCTTTTCCGCCCATTCCGGGGTCCTGGTTTTGGCACGTTCGGCCAGCTCTTTGTAACCTACGGTGTAGTTATCGACATAGTCCTGGTCCACCAGGCCTTCGCTGATAATCACGTTCATCATCGCCATTGCCAGTGCGCCATCAGTGCCGGGCTTGGGTGCAATATGCCAGTCGGCTTCTTTTGCGGTTTTGGAGGCGTAAGAATCTATTACCACCACTTTGGCACCCCTCTTTTGCGCTTCGTGGATGATGTGCCAGTGATGCAGGTTGGTGCTGACGGAGTTACAGGCCCAGATCACGATGTATTTGGAGTGGCTGAAACTCTCGGGGTCTACGCCCGCAGTCGGGCCCACAGTGAGCAACCATGCGGTACAGGAGCCTTCGCCACAAAATGTGCGCTCACACACAGTGGCGCCCATGCGGTTGAAGAAAGCATCGCCACCATTCAGGCCATGCACCAGACCTTGGTTGCCGAGGTAGCTATTCGGCATGATGGCGTGCGGGCCATCTGTGGCGATGATTGCTTTCCATTTACTGGTGATCTCATCCAGCGCTTCATCCCAGCTGATGCGCTTGAACTGCTTACTGCCTTTGGGGCCAGTACGCTTCATCGGGTAAAGCAGGCGATCTGGATGGTAATGACGTTTTTCGTAATCTTTGAGTTTGACGCACAAGCCGCCGCGCGTCATGGGGTGTTCAGCATTGCCTTTGACACTGATGAGCTTGCCCTCTTGCACCGTGTAGACCATCGAGCAGGTATCTGGGCAATCATGTGGGCAACCACCGTGGAAAGTTGTTTTAACCGCCTCTGCGACTTGGTTCATGCTGGTTCTCCTCTGTTTTTAATCATCAGTACGTCATCTAATTCGCGATAGATTGATTGGCAATACCATACTTGTATACAGGGCAGTATATGCCTATTTTTTGTGGATGAGAATAGTCACATTGCGATTACGACTCAGAACTGCTAACAAAAAAAGAGGCGCACACTGGCGCCTCATTTTTATCCACTTAGCGATTACTAAAGCATTAACAATCCATCACAGTTATTTTCTCTGACAGCCTGATAAATCGCTCCACAGGTGTTACCCAGACGATGCCATCGCCCACCTGCCCGGTGTGACCAACCTCTACCAATATCTGCAAGACCCCTTCTACCAGATCATCCGGTGTCACCATCTCAATGCGCACTTTGGGGGTGTAGTCAGTCAACTCTTCGCGTATGCCCATTGCCGGTTTTGCCAGATGATGGCCGCAACCATCCACCTTGCTCACTGTCATGCCGGGGAAGCCCTTCACATTGCGTAGTGCGGATCTTATTCTTGATAGTCTCTGCGGCTGTATGATCGCCTTGATTTCTTGCATGGTGTTTCCTTAAATAGTCCTACTTGCCTTTTATTGAAGACAATATTGTCTTCAGGCTTCGATTCTTGATTCTTCAAATTTGCGATATAGCGTTGGCACCACCACCAGCGTCAATAAGGTAGAGGTAATCAACCCGCCAATCACCACAATCGCCAGTGGGCGCTGGATTTCAGAGCCAGGCCCTGTCGCGAACAGGAAAGGCACCAGCGCCAGCATGGCTACCGTCGCAGTCATCATTACCGGGCGGAAACGCTGTTTGCAGCCTTGCACGATAGCGTCCATCTGGCTCATGCCGTCATCGCGCAAAGTGCGGATATAAGACACCAGTACCACGCCATTGAGTACGGCGATACCCCACAGTGCAATAAAGCCAACAGAAGCGGGCACCGATAAATACTCGCCCGTGAGGAACAGGGCAAATATGCCGCCGATGGAGGCAAACGGCAGCACCATGATGATCATGGTGGCATAACGCACCGAGTTGAACAGCAGGAACAGCAGGAAAAAAATCGCCAATATCGTAATCGGGATAATCACCGCCAGATGGCCCAATGCCCGCTCCATATTCTGGAACTGGCCGCCATACTCCAGATAATAGCCCTCAGGCAGCTTGAGCTTTTTATCCAGCACATCCTGCAGCTCGGCCACAAAGCCGCCAAGGTCGCGGTCTTTAACGTTAATACCCACCACGATACGACGCTTGGCAAGCTCACGGCTGATTTGCGCCGGCCCATCACGAATTTCGATACGGCCCAGGTCGCGTAATGCCACGCGTGAGCCCTTGGGTGAAGTGATCAATATATTGCTGATAGCCTCTACATTATTGCGGAAGCTCTCGGGATAACGAATAGCCGCACTGAAACGACGCTGGCCTTCAAAAATCTCAGTCGCGACTTTGCCGCCAATGGCAGTTTCAATCACATCATGGATATCTGAAGCATTGATGCCCTGGCGGGCAATGGCCTGTCTATTGACCACCATATTCAAGTATTGCTGACCGGAAACCTTCTCCACGCGCATATCGGTAGCGCCCCGAATCTCGCTTGCCAGCTTGGCGATTTCTTCGGCCTTGGCTTTCAACTCAGCCATATCCTCACCAAACACCTTGACAGCTACATCGGAACGCACGCCCGTGAGCAGTTCATCGACACGATCGGAAATCGGTTGTGCCATCACCACTTGAGCACCAGGTAACACCCGCAACTGCTTCTGTATCTCGGCTGCAATGGTGTCTTGTGTCCAGCCCTCTGGCCATTCTTTACGTGGCTTGAGGCTGACGATCGGTGAAGACTCATTCTGACTTTGCGGATCAGCCGGGCTCTCACCACGACCCAGACCGGAAATCGCTGATTTCACACCAGGGATTTTCGAGATGATCCTCATGGCATCCATTTCCATCCTGGTCGACTCTTCCAGCGAGATATTCGGCACACGAATGATATTCGGCACAATTGAGCCTTCCTTCATCTCGGGAATGAAAGAAGTGCCCAATAGTGGAACCGTCAGCAGCGACACAACAAACACGGCAACGGCAGTGAGTATGGTTTTCTTCTCATTTTGCAGGGCCCAGTTCAGCATTGATACATAAGGCCGCTTGATCGCCTGGATCAACTTCGTATCTTCGCCACTACCGCCCTTGAGCATATAAGAGCAAAGTACAGGTGACAGGGTAAGTGAGAGCACCAAAGATACGAATAGCGCGATGGCTATCGTCAGGGCTAATGGAGCAAACATTTTTCCTTCCATGCCCTCTAGCGTCATCAATGGTAAAAATACTAAAATGATAATGCCCACCCCGAACAAGACAGGCGTTGCTACTTCCGAAGCAGCTTCGAATACCACGCGGATCTTGCTTTCATCTTTTCTATGGCCAAGTTGATGGAAGGTGTTTTCCACCACCACCACCGAGCCGTCGACCATCAGGCCTATCGCAATGGCAAGGCCGCCCAGCGACATCAGGTTGGCTGAAATTCCATAATAATTCATGGCCATGAAGGTAATCAGCGGGGTAAGAATCAGGGTGCCGACCACGATAAGGCTGGAACGTACATCCCCCAGGAACAGGAACAGGATGACGATGACCAGGATGATGCCTTCGATCAGCACCTTGACGACAGTAAATAGTGCGGCATCCACCAGTTCGCTGCGGTCATAGAACGGCACGATCTTAAGCCCGTTGGGCAGCATGCTCTTATCATTGATTTCCTTGACGCGCGTCTTAATACGGCTAACGACTTCCTTGGCATTGCCGCCGCGCATCATCATGACGATACCACCCACGGACTCCGTATCGCCGTTCTTAACCAGCGCACCTACCCGCACCTCATGCCCCATTTTGACTTCGGCCACATCGCGCATATAAATAGGCGTGCCGTTCTGCTCTTTTAACACGATGCTCCTGATGTCATCCAGGCTCTGGATCAGGCTCACGCCGCGCACCAGGTACTGCTCGGCATACTGGGGCAAGATACCGCCGCCGCTATTGGCATTGTTGCGCGCCAGCGCCATGTAGATATCCTGCAACTTGAGCCCGTAATGATTCATGCGGTCTGGATTGACCAGGGCCTGATACTGCTTGACGTAACCACCTTGCGAGTTGATTTCGGCTACCCCGGGGATACCACGCAACATGGGGCGTACTATCCAGTCCTCGATGGATCGGCGTTCGGTCAGGTCTTCTTCAGTGAGCTCTTTATTGGCGTCGGAAGCTTTATCGAGGGTGAATTGATATACCTCACCCAAACCGGTAGAAACTGGCCCCAGAATTGGTACAACGCCATCCGGCATACGTTGTACCACCTCCATTAAACGTTCCATTACCAGTTGCCGGGCAAAATAAACGTCTGTACTTTCGGTGAACACCAGCGTGATGAGTGACAAGCCGTTTTTATTGAGCGAGCGCATTTCGGTGAGGCCAGGCAAGCCTGTCATCGAGATTTCCAGCGGCACGGTAACAAAGCGCTCGACTTCTTCCGGTGAGCGGCCTGTGGCCTCAGTAGCAATCAGCACCTGTACATTGGTGACATCTGGGAAAGCGTCTACAGATAAGCGTTGTACTGCAAAAAGACCCGCCACCATGAGTGCGAGCGCTATCACCACAACGACTAGGCGTTGGCGCAAAGCGCTACGGATGAGTGATTCAATCATGGGGTGTGCCTGTTGTGAAGATCGTAGATGCCCGGTAGTGAAACTTTCAGGAAACAGAGTTTCATCTTATTTTGCTTACATGATGATTCGGCATCATAACAAACATTAGGGTGAGTAAACTTTCGGTTGACCAGACTTTTTATGATGAGACCTTGCTTGTGTCGTGACGAAATGAACCTTGTTGTTCTGTGTTCGGGTAAACCCTGACCAGCAAAATACGAGGACCCAACATTTTTTTTACCACAACATCAAACTGAACAAACTCAATGCGCTGGCCCTCTGCTGGCAGATTACCCAGACTCCATAGCACCAGGCCACCCACGGTATCTGCTTCTTTTGACTCAATATCAATACCAAGGGTTCGTTCAAGGGTAGTTAGGGGTAAAGAAGCCTTGCCCAGTAATGACCCATCATCCAGCCTGGTCCAGTCGCTTTGTGATTTTCTGAATTCGTCACGGATTTCACCAACCAGTGCTGCCAGTAAGTTGTCCAGGGTAATGAAGCCAACGGGCGGGTTATCTTCATAGCCGACGATAGTGAAATGCGGAGCGCCTTGCTGGAACTTGCGGAATAGCTGGGTGGCATTGGTATCTGGTGAAACCAGCTGCACAGGCCGGGTAAGGCTCTTGATATCGGTGAATGACTGATCCTTGCGCAAAGCGATGAAGATATCCTTGATATGGACGATGCCTGAAACCTGGCCATCCATGCTTACATAGGGATAACGACTGTATCGCTGCTGGGTGATGCGCTCCATATTCTGCTCAAACGTATCCTCTTCATACAGCACCACCGCTTCATGGAACGGGCGCATCAAATCGGCTACATCAAGCTCCCGGAAGTCGATAGCCTGCGCCAGCACCTTCCACTCATCCCGGCTGAATTTATCGCTGGCGCTGGAGCTACGCAGAATCAACTTAAGCTCATCGGATGAGTAGCTTGCCTCCTGGCCAGCCTTGGTCTGAACCCCAAGTGCCCTGATGACGATATTAGAACTTTGATTGAGCAGCCAAATGGCTGGAAACATCAGCCAGTAAAACCCATATAAAGCAGGTGCCGTCCAGATACCCACTCGCTCGGACATGCGAATGGCCAGCGTTTTGGGTACGAGCTCGCCAATGACAATGTGTAAATAGGAGATGGTAAAGAAGGCAACGAAGAAGGCGATGCCATGAATCAACTTTTCGCTGACCACACCAACACTTACCAATAGCGGCTCTATCAAAGCGGCAAAAGCCGGCTCACCAACCCAGCCCAGGCCCAGAGAAGCTAATGTAATCCCCAGTTGGCATGCAGAAAGATAGCTATCCAGGTCAACGTGTACCTTTGCCAGCATACGGCCGCGCCAGCCCAAGGTTTTTGCGATAGCTCTGACCCGGGTTTGCCTTAACTTGACCAGCCCGAATTCGGCTGCCACAAAGAAACCATTAAGGAGCACTAGCAAGAAAGCTAGAAGAATCAGGAAAAGATTTGTGTTCATATCGTTCAACAGATGGAATGCGATGAATATTACTCCACTAGCCTCATTCTGATTGAGTTTTAAAAACTTTAGTGGAGGTTGATTGCATTAATTGGTGGCGACTATTTGCTTTGTTGCAATAGCTAAAAACAGCATGGGCTTCCGAAGAAGCCCATGCTGATCACTACTTGATAATAACAAGTGCTTATTTGATCACTGTGATCTGCTCCGACAGCCGGATCATGCGTTCTGTATGAGTAACCCACACAATACCATCACCGACCTGGCCGGTATGGCCAACTTCAACCAGTATCTGCAAAAGGCCTTCCAGCATTTCCTCCGGCGCCACGATTTCAATACGGACCTTGGGGCTGTAGTCAGTCAGCTCTTCGCGCACCCCAAGCACAGGTTTGGCAATATGATGTCCACAACCATCAACCTTGCTCACCGTCATGCCGGGGAAACCCTTGATATTACGCAATGCAGATCGAATCTTGGCGAGTCGATGGGGTTGTATCACCGCTTTAATCTCTTTCATGTCTGCTCTCCTTTAGGCTTGTGCCTTTTTATGCCTCGACTCTTTCTTCCTCAAACCAGCGATACAGCGTAGGAAGAACCACCAGCGTTAGAATTGTAGAAGTAATCAAACCACCTATCACCACGATTGCCAATGGGCGCTGCACTTCTGAGCCCGGGCCGGTTGCGAACAGGAATGGCACCAGACCCAGCATGGCTACTGTCGCTGTCATCATAACCGGCCTGAAGCGTTGCGCGCAGCCTTGCGCGATGGCCTCAAGCTGTGACTTACCTTCATCACGCAAAGTGCGGATGTAGGAAACCAGCACCACACCATTGAGTACGGCGATACCCCATAGCGCGATAAAACCAACAGAAGCAGGTACTGACAGATACTCGCCTGTCACGAACAAGGCGATAACACCACCTATCGAGGCAAACGGCAGTACTAGGATAATCAGCCCGGCAAATCGTACTGACTTAAACAACAGGAACAGCAGGAAGAATATAGCTGCGATGGTAATCGGCACAATCACCATTAAGTGGCTCATGGCACGTTCCATATTCTGGAACTGACCACCCCACACCAAGTAATACCCTTCAGGCAGTTTGACCTTACTTTGCACTTTCTGTTGCAGTTCAGTGACAAAACCACCCAAATCACGATCTCGTACATTAACGCCAACTACGATACGACGTTTGGCGGACTCACGATTAATCTGTGCTGGACCATCCAGCACCTGAATTTTAGCCAGGTCGGCCAGGGCAATTTTTGAGCCACTAGAAGAGGTCATAAAAATGTGGCTGATCGCATTTTCATTATTACGGAACTCTTCCGGGAAACGAACTGCTGCCTGAAACCTGCGCTCGCCCTCAAAAATCTCGGTAGCTACCTTGCCACCAA
Organism: Methylophilaceae bacterium; assembly: GCA_035459965.1. Classification (GTDB taxonomy): domain Bacteria; phylum Pseudomonadota; class Gammaproteobacteria; order Burkholderiales; family Methylophilaceae; genus DATHXC01. The sequence goes on along the minus strand of DATHXC010000013.1, from coordinate 241,325 downwards.
TGGCTGTTTCGATCACATCATGTATATCTGCCACATTAATGCCATGGCGTGCGATGGCATCGCGGTCAATATCAATCACCAGATATTGCTGCCCGGTAACTTTATCAACACGCATATCGGTAGCGCCCTGGATGCCACCTGCCACTCTGGCAATCTCATCCGCCTTGGCCTTGAGTACAGCGATATCAGAACCGAATATCTTCACCGCAACGTCAGATTTCACACCAGTGACCAGTTCCGCTACCCGTGCCGCAATCGGCTGTGACATCACCACCTGGATACCGGGAATGCCCTTGATTTTCTCGCGGATTGCATCGGCAATGCTGTCTTGGTTCCAACCCTCAGGCCATTCCGCGCGTGGCAACAAACTGACGATAGGCGTCGATTCATTCTGCCCTTGTGGATCGGCTGGGCTTTCACCTCGGCCAATGCCAGACACCACATTTTTTACTCCCGGAACTTGAGTAATGGCTTTCATTGCTGCATTTTCAAGCTTGACTGACTCTTCAAGAGAGATATTAGGCAAACGCACGATGCTCGGCACGATAGACCCTTCTCTCATTTCCGGTATAAATGCAGTCCCTAAAAACGGGAAGAGTAGCAGCGTGCCCACAAATACCAGACCTGCGATAGAAACGGTTTTCTTGGGGTTGCCGACAGCAGCATTGAGCAGCTTAAGATAAGGTGTCTTCATTATCCGGATAAACCGGGTATCTTCACCACTACCGCCTTTGAGCAGGTAAGAGCTCAGCGCCGGGGTTAAGGTCAGTGACAACACGAGTGACACAAACAAGGCAATGGCGATGGTGTAAGCCATAGGCGCAAACATCTTGCCCTCCATGCCTTCCATGGTCATCAGCGGCAAAAATACCAGAATGATAATACCCACACCAAAGAGTACTGGGGTTGCTACCTCTGAGGCAGCTTCAAACACCACGCGGATCTTGCTTTCGCCCTTGCGGTGGCCGAGATGGTGAAACGCATTTTCAACGACCACTACAGAGCCATCTACCATCAGACCTATCGCGATTGCCAAGCCGCCCAATGACATCAAATTGGCCGAAATACCGTAGTAATTCATCGCCATAAAGGTAATAGCCGGCGTAAGTACCAGGGTGCCCACTACAATAAGGCTAGAGCGTACATCCCCTAAAAACAGGAACAGGATAATGATGACTAGAATAATACCTTCAATCAATACCTTAACCACAGTACTCAAGGCTGCATCAACAAGCTCACTGCGGTCATAGAAAGGAACTATTTTCAGGCCACTGGGGAGCATGCCCTGTTCATTGACTTCCTTCACACGGGCTTTAATGCGGCTTACAACTTCTTTCGCATTACCACCACGAATCATCATGACAATGCCACCGACAGACTCAGTATCACCATTCTTGATAAGCGCACCCACTCGCACTTCATGACCGATATTCACTTCGGCTACATCACGCATATAAACAGGGACGCCATTTTGCTCTTTAAGCACGATATTACGGATGTCGGCTACGCTCTTGACCAAGCCAACACCACGTATCAGATACTGCTCTGAGTAGTGCGGCAATATACCGCCACCACTATTGGCATTATTACGTTCCAGCGCGGTATAAATATCTTGTAACTTGAGACCGTAGTGGTTCATGCGGTCGGGGTTGACCAATGCCTGGTACTGCTTGACGTAACCACCCTGCGAGTTGATTTCCGCCACCCCGGGAATGCCACGTAACAGTGGACGGACTACCCAGTCCTGCACAGCCCGACGCTCTTTAAGCTCATCTACCGATAAGTCACGCTTGCCATCATCATCACGTTCCAGCGTATATTGATACACCTCACCCAAACCAGTAGAAACCGGGCCGAGAATAGGTATTACGCCATCCGGCATACGTTCCATGACCTCCATCAGGCGCTCCATCACCAGCTGCCGCGCAAAATACACGTTGGTACTGTCGGTAAACACCAATGTAATGATAGAGAGGCCGTTCTTGTTCAAGGAACGCATTTCGGTGAGGCCTGGCAGCCCGGTCATTGCCATCTCCAGCGGCACAGTAATGAAGCGCTCAACTTCCTCCGGCGACTTACCAGTAGCTTGCGCCGCGATTTGCACTTGGATATTGGTTACATCAGGGAATGCATCTACAGACAGTTTTTTGACTGCAAACACACCTGCAATTAATAATGCGACGGCCAACACCATCACAATGAGGCGCTGTTGCAGCGCCCCACGAATTAGCGATTCAATCATGGCTTACTCCAGTTCTTTGCGCTTGCGCTCGTTATTAAGATGAAAGGCGCCTTCGCTTACCACAACCTCGCCCTCGTCAACACCGCTAATAACAGCCGCCAAGCCATCATACTGAGTGCCTAGCACCACTTCTCGCAGACGATATTTATTGGGGGCAATCTTTACAAACACATGATTTTTATCATTCTCACGGACGATGCCTTGTACCGGGATAGACACTCTTGGCGTTGGCTTGGATTGCACCAGCATGGAGACCAGCATGTCAGGCTTGATCGCACCGCTCGTATTATCAATATCGGTACGCACAGTTACAGTTCGGGTTTGCGGGTTCACCACATCACCCACATAAATCAACTTGCCAGTGATCTCTTTATCACCAAGCGCCGGGATTTCAATATTGACCTCTTCACCTTCCTGAATCAGCTCAATCTGCTGCTCAGGCACTTCCGCAACAGCCCATACGTGCGAAAGATCCGCCACGATAAATAACTCTTCGGCTGGCTGCACCACTTGGCCCAGATTGACTTTACGGCTAATCACAGTGCCGGAAACACGTGAAATAACACTGCTGAATGAGCGCATCTGGCCAGTATTAGTAAGCTGTTTGATTGCACTTTCAGACATGCCCAGTACCAGCAGTTGATCACGCGCGGCGAACAAATCTGCGCGCGCCGCAGCCAGCTCAGCTTCGCGGCGTTGCAGTTCAGCAGCGCTGATCACATCAGACTCCAGCAACAGACGAGCGCGCTCTACTGCTTTGGTTTGCAAGCTGATTTGTTGCAAAGCCTTGATATAGGAAAGCTGATTTTGCGCCAGCTCGGTACTGTTTAAAGTTGCCAATACCTGACCTTGCTTTACATGCTGTCCCAGCACCGCATCAATATCATGAATACGACCAGTGACCGATGCACCCAGCCTGGCTACGCGTTGCTCGTCTACTTGTATACTGCCGGGTACGCGCAGAATCTCTCGTATATCCTGCATGCCAACTGTAGCAAGTTTCACTTGCTCCTGCAGTTGTGGAGTAATTTCCACCACATTGGGGTCAACCGCTTCTGTCGCTGCTGGTGCAGCCTCTTCCTTTGCCTTACAGCCAGCAAGGCTTAAAACTAACAATGTGCTTAATACAAAAGCTTGGAGTAAGCTGGTTTGGCGGGGCGTTGTTGTAGCAAAAAACATAGAATGAACAGCCATTAGGATTTTCCTTTAAGTTTATGTATTTGGCAGTAATTCAGTGCCGAGCAGACGTTCAATTTCAAGCATCGCGCTGACATAGTCATAACGCGCTGCCAAGTAGTCTTTGCGCACAATGCGGAAAGTGCGCTGTGCATCCAGATAATCCAATATGCCGCGCTCACCAAAACGATAGGAGGCTTCAGCCGTTTTCAGTACGGCCTCGGACTGGCTTAGCAAGCCATTCTCGAAGGCAAGCACCTGTTGCTGGGCAATCAAATAGCGTTGGTAAGCAGCTTCCAGATCACGATTCAAGGCGAGCTCACGATCGCTGAGCACAGCCTGAACTTCACGTACGCCCGCTGCAGCTTCTGCGATCTGCCCCTGGCGCTGGTTCCATAATGGCAATGGAACAGCAACACCTAGCCGCAAACTCGTCAAATCAGGATCCTGATCAACCCCGGCCTTCAATGTGAGGCCCGGGTATCGCAAGCGCTCTTCCAAACGCAATCGCGCTTCAGCTCTTTCAGTGGCAGCACGAATTTGTTGCAGTTGTGGGCTGTCCGCAACCTGAGACTGCAAGTCAGACAAAGAGGGCAAGCTATTGCCGAGTGGCAACTCGCCAATCAAATCATAATCATTGGGCATGGCAGAACCAATCAGACCATGCAGGTAGGCCTTACCTTCATACACCCGAACCTGTGCAGCCTGATAGTCGCGCTCCGCTGCCAGCAACTCAGTATCCGCACGGATCAGGTCATAACGAGGGCCTTCACCCACATCTACACGCAGCTTCACGCGCTCACGTATCTGTTGCAGCAGGTTACGGTCTTCCTCTACCAGCTTAAGCACGGCCTGACGCTGCAATATATTGTAGAAAGCATCCTTGACCCTGACCCGCAAGTCGAGGCGAGTCAGTTCACGGCCTACACCTGCGACTTTAACGCTAGATTCAGCCATTTCTCGACGTGCAGTACGAACACCAGAGAACTCAAGCGGCTGGGATAAACCCACACCCCAGTTGTTCTTGACTTCATTAGTACCACTGCGATAACGACTGGGGCCTGCGCCTGCTTCCACTTCAGGATTAATGTATGCCTTGGCCGTTGTGACTGAGGCAATGGCAGCATCTTCCTGGGCACGAGCAATATTAATGGTTGGGTTGTATTGCACAGCATTGTCGATGACCTGCTGCAGGGTGAAAGTTGGCGCAGCCTGTAGACTCAGGCTAAAAACCATCAATGTGACTAAAAACAGGCCATGCAATAAATTAAAATTGCGTTTAGCTAAGAAATCACTGCTTTTATGGCGACTGGTACAGAGTGCGCCAACATTGCTCGCACAACTTTGGTGCGCATAAATCTTTATCGGTATATTCATATTATCCAGCTTGGTTATTCAGGCATTCCTGCCACTGCCTTAGCTAAAGGCAGTTAGCAAGATCGATAAAACAAGGGCGGCCAAGGATGTTTAGCGTAACCAGTTACTAAATATGCTAATAATCAAAGACTATATGAATAGTAGCAAAGGTCACGCCAACCATGTTGGCTGAGATTAAACTAAACTTTGGGAGGGCGCAGTAGCAGAGGGGAATCTGGCTGACGATAGATTTCGTTGAGCACTACAATTTCGATTTTAGCCACGTTATGTGGCAAGCGAGGTGATACGACCAGCGTCGATGGCTCATTAGAGTCATGATTATTGTAAGCCTCAACCTCTGGTAAATTGACATAACTAGGTATATCAAAATCCATCGAATAGCTCGCATTGGCTTGCTTGGATAGCACACAAAAGCACATAAACAGGCTAAGGATAACAATGAAGGTTTTACTTAAATGCATGTATCTATTCTAATAAAAATTTCGTTTAGGAGCTTCAAGTATATCTAAATAAGTTACTAGCAAGCTATAGACGCCGCCAGATAGTACCTTGATTGGAGTCTTCTAGCACGACTCCATTTTCCATTAATTCTTGCCTTACACGGTCAGCCTCGGCGAAGTTTTTATTACGTCGCGCTTCCAGCCGTTGTGCAATCATTTGCTCTATCTTGTCCGGCGTATACCCATCAGCAGACACATCACCCTGCAGGAAAGTTTCCGCATCACGCTCCAATAAACCTAGCAACCCCGCCAGGCTTCTTAACAGCACTACTGCTTCTTGCGCACCAGTTTTATTCACTTCATTAGCCAGCTCAAACAACACGGCAAACGCTTCTGGCGTATTAAAATCATCATCTAGTGCGGCTTTGAATTTTGCTGCTTGCGGCTGTTGCCAGTCAACATCTACAGCATCTGTATTGCTAGCAACTTCCATACCACGCAATGCAGTATAGAGCCGTGACAATGCCTGTTTTGCGTCATCCAGATGCTGGTCTGAATAATTAAGCGGGCTACGGTAATGCGCGCGCAGGATAAAAAAACGTACCACTTCTGCATCGTACTTTTTGAGCACTTCACGAATAGTGAAGAAATTACCCAACGATTTAGACATTTTCTCATCGTCTACACGTACGAATCCGTTATGCATCCAGTAGTTTACAAAGGTGCAGTCATGCGTGCCTTCGGACTGAGCAATCTCATTTTCATGATGCGGAAACTGCAGGTCCTGTCCACCGCCGTGAATATCAAAATGCTTGCCCAGATGATGTTCGCCCATCACTGAGCACTCAATATGCCAGCCGGGTCGACCCCTGCCCCAGGGCGAATCCCAGCTTGGCTCGTTGGGCTTGGCAGCTTTCCATAGCACGAAATCCATGGGATCACGTTTGTGATTATCGACTTCCACGCGCTCACCTGCACGCAGGTCTTCCACCGACTTGCCGGAGAGTTTTCCGTAGTCAGCAAAGCTGCTGACTGAATAGAACACATCGCCATTATCGGCAGGATAGGCATGCCCCTTGGCGATCAGCGCGCCGATCATCTCCACCATACCTTCGATGTGTCCGGTTGCCCGCGGCTCTATATCCGGTCGCAATACGCCCAGCTTAGCTGAGTCTTCATCCATCGCCAGGATGAAGCGACTGGTAAGCTCGCCAATAGACTCGTTATTTTCATTGGCACGCTTGATGATCTTGTCATCGATATCGGTAATATTCCGCACATAAGTCACATCCAGGCCGGAGGCACGCAACCAGCGATTCACCATGTCAAATACCACCATCACGCGCGCATGGCCTAGATGACAGAAATCGTAAACTGTCATGCCACAGACATACATGCTGACTTTGCCCGCTACGATAGGCACAAAGGTTTGTTTTTCACGCGCGAGGGTATTGTAGATTTTTAACATAGAAGTATTAAGAAATGATGGCGATTAGCTGATTCTCACTATCCACAACAACGACTCGGGACAAGGACTCATCCTAAATAAATATCGGGAAAGCATCATGAGCTATTGGTGATTGAATGGGCTTTTTGGTAGAATCAAAGGCTTAAGACACAGAGATGAAAAGTATATCATAATGCCCCTATCGCGCAGTTTCTCCATCAATGTCCTATTCGCTGTCTCGATACTCCTGTTTTCACTTTCATTTTCCACAGTTAATGCAGAAGACCTCAAGGATGTTACACAGCAACCAGGGCAGGTTCAGCAAGCTACTGCATTTGATCGCATCAATGCGCACCTGAACGCCAACCCTAAAGACCTGCAGGCGATGTTCATCCGTGCAGTGATGCTGGCCGAGCAGAACCGTCGCGATGAAGCTATCAAGGCCTTCACCGAGATCACCGAAAAATATCCTAACCTGCCAGAACCGTTCAACAACCTTGCAGTGTTGTATGCTGACCAGGGCCAATACGACAAGGCCAAGAAAGCGCTGGAAAGTGCAATCAAGACCCATCCCAGCTATGCTACCGCGCATGAGAACCTGGGTGACATCTACGCCAAGATGGCATCAGAATCCTACGACAAGGCTTTACAACTGGATAACAGTAATACCCGCGCGCAAGGCAAGCTGTCGATGATCAAGGACATATTCATCGCCGGCAACAAACCGCCTATGCTGACTAACAAATTGCCTGAAACCGGCAAAGATGTAAGTAAGCCACCAGTTGCAGTTACTCCTGCACCCGCCACCGTTACCCCGACACCAGCAGTAAAACCAATAGAGCCTAAGCCAGTCATTGCTGAAAAACCTGTTGAAGCAGAAAAACCTGCCAGCAAAGATGACGACAGCAAGACCATCAGCAACGTAGTCACTCGCTGGGCAAAAGCCTGGTCGTCCAAGGATGTCGATGATTACCTTGCCAGCTACGCAAACAGCTTTCAGCCCCCCAAAGGACAAAGCCGCAAGGAATGGGAGCAGAGCCGTCGCGAGCGTATCAACAAACCGGTTAACATCCATGTGGACATCTCCAATCTGCGCGTTATCATGAATGATAGTAGCCATGCAAAGGCCAGCTTCAAGCAGAGTTATCGTGCTGGCAGCCTGTCTCAGCGCACATCAAAAACACTGATGATGGTTAAGAGTAATGGTAAATGGCTTATTGAGCAGGAAGAAACTAGTCGTTAAATTGCTGAGGCCAGACCTCAACATAAACAAACTTAGTTAATCAAATGAGCGCATGAAAATACTGAAAGCCCTATTACAGATAGCTCTAATATCCAGCGCCCTATTGCCATGGAATGCGACTGCGATTAATCGTGCCGATTTTGTATCGCTGCTCGGTAGTCATGGCAGCAAGGCCAGCGCCAGCATACTCGGCACCAATCAGCCGGAAGAGTTGCTGGTGAAAGGGTTGATGGAAGTTACGCAAGGCCAGCTACAGGATGCGCTGGATACCATTAACCAGCTACTTGTAGCAGCGCCTAACTTCAAGCTGGCCTATCTTGTACGCGGCGACTTGCTCATGGCACGCGCGCAACAATTCCAGTCCTTTGGCAACCCTGCAGCAGATTCCACACAAATTATCGCAGATTTTCGCGAAGAAGCTCGCAAGCGCATTGAGCGCCACCTTGAGCAGCAGTCTCCCGGCAACTTACCAGAGCCGTTATGGCAGATGGATAACAAACAACCGTACGCCATCGTTGTTGATGCAGACAAGTCGCGCTTGTATCTTTACCGCAATGAAGGTGGCGAGCCCAAATATGTTGCAGATTACTATGCCACCATAGGCAAGAACGGTAGCGAAAAGAAAAGCGAAGGCGATAAACGCACCCCGATCGGCGTTTACTTTGCAGGCAGCAAACTCAACCGCAAGCTGGATGACCTGTATGGAGATGCCGCTTACCCCTTGAGCTACCCCAATGAATGGGATAAGCGGCAAGGCAAAAGTGGTGGTGGCATCTGGCTGCATGGCACGCCCTCAAACACCTATAGCCGTGCCCCTCGTGCAAGCGATGGTTGTGTCGTCATATCCAATCCGGACTTGAAGGCACTTGCGCCGATACTGCAAAACGGCAATGTGCCATTTATCATTGCCAATAACCTGCAATGGCTGGAAGCTCAGAAAGAGACAGGCAAAAAGCAGGCATTGCAAAAGGCGATAGAACAATGGCGTAAGGATTGGCAATCGCAGAATACAGATATTTACCTGTCACATTATTCGCAGCAGTTTGCGAGTGATGCAGTCAACTCGAAGTCTATGGATTTTAGCCAGTGGGCAACGGAAAAACGCCGCATACAGGCAAGCAAACCCAAGGTAGACATCAGCCTCTCCAACATCAGTATGTTCAGGTACCCGATCAGCACCTTGCCCATGGCTGTGGTGACTTTTGAGCAATCCTTCAAGAGTCCTTATCTCGATAGCCAGATGCGCAAGCGCCAATACTGGATATTTGAGAACCAGCAATGGAAAATAATTTATGAAGGCTCAGCCTGACTTATCAGCTTGGCGCTTATGCGTAATACTTACCTCTAAACCTATCTTCTAAACCCGTCATTAAAGGAAAACCCCGTGGTTAAATTACATACCAACTTTGGTGAAATCACCATAGAGCTTGATGCTGACAAGGCACCAATTACCGTAGCAAACTTTCTGCAATACGTAGAGAGTGGATTTTTTAGCGACTTGATTTTCCATCGCGTGATTGATGGCTTCATGATTCAGGGCGGTGGCTTTGATACCAGCATGAAACAAAAATCAGGCAATGCTTCCATCAAGAATGAAGCCAATAACGGACTCAAGAATAAGGCCTACACCATCGCCATGGCACGTACACCTGCACCTGACTCTGCCAGCAGCCAGTTCTTCATTAACCTTGCTGATAACGAATTCCTGAACTTCACTTCACCAACCTCGCAAGGCTGGGGTTACTGTGTGTTCGGCAAAGTGACTGAAGGTACGGAAGTGATTGATCAGATCGCCAAAGTAAAGACAGGCACCCGTAGTGGGCACCAAGACGTTCCTGTTGAGCCGGTCATTATTGAACGTGCCGAAATTTTGTGAATGACTACGTCACAACTTCTGTGACAAATCCATCATGAGCATGGTCGGGAATGCAGTAAGTCATGGTTCTAACCATAGCCTGTTCATTTCTGACCTGCATCTTTGCAGTTCACGCCCTGCGATCACGCAGCAATTCATAGCTTTCCTGAACACTACAGCTAATCAGGCTGATGCACTCTATGTGCTTGGTGATCTCTTTGAATATTGGGCGGGGGATGATGACCTGGGTGATATTCATCATCAGGAAATCGTTAGCGCTTTCAATGCCCTCGCCACTCACGGCACACAACTTTATTTCATGCATGGCAATCGTGATTTCCTGATTGCTGATGGCTTTGCCCAAGCAACAAACATGCAGTTGCTGGAAGACCCCACATTACTATCGCTCTATGGCCATCAGCTATTATTAAGCCATGGCGACACGCTATGTACAGACGATATTGCGTATCAGGATTTTCGTCGGCTGGTGAGAGATGCTGCCTGGCAGAAGTCTTTTATGAGCCAGCCGCTGGCTGCACGAAAAGCACAGATCGAGGCGCTACGCCAACGTAGCGAAAATGAAAAGTCACAGAAATCTGAATCCATCATGGATGTGAACGCAGATGCAGTTGACGCCATGTTACGCGCCCATGGCTACCCAGAACTCTTAATCCACGGACATACCCACAGGCCTGCCAGGCATCAGCTTATAGTTGATGGACATCACTGTGAGCGCTGGGTATTGGGCGACTGGTATGAACAAGGCAGTTGTTTGCGCCTGGACTCCAATGGCTGCAGCACCCAAGGCATCTAGGCGCTAACAATGAAAAAAATCATTGTCTGCGTCAATCATCGAGTCAATCCCAACAATCCATCCTGCGGTGCAAGAGGCGGTATTGAGGTCGCCAATTCAATAGAGGCTGTCATCGCAGACGAGAAACTGGATATTCGCTTGGAACGCTTTAAATGCCTGGGGCTTTGTGAAAAGGGACCTAATCTGCGTTTTGCCCCGGATGGTCGATTTTTTTATGGTGTTGCAACAGAAAACATGACTGAAGTACTTGCCGAACTCAATGCTTTTACCAAAGCATAAGCGCTTCAGAGCTTGATATTTTTACTCTTCGCGGCTTTCAACTTTGCTGCATAGGACAATGCATCCTCAGCCGTATAAACATCTGCCTTACTACCTTTGAATACCAGCAACATCAGGCAGCCATTGATTAGCACAACGAACACTTCCAGGTAGAGCAGAGGCGTGACAATTGCGCGGTAAGGTGGATGGTCGAATACAAAGTAAAACCCCTCGAAAGTGGGAATCACGGCACGGGTCATATGAGAAATATATTCAAATGGCGGAAAGAGCAAGACGCCTACTAAGTTGATGACTACCAGCAGGATAGAGGCATTCCTGAAGTTAAATTTCTTGCCTTTAGTACGTCTGGCATTCTCTATAGTGAGCAACAACAAAATACAAAGATTGATAATAACAACGGCCACTTCCAGATACAGAAAGCTTGAATTGATGACAAAGTTTTCGGGCTTATGCGAAAAAGCAAATAGAAACCCTGAAAATATACCGATGCCATTGTGGTTGATCGAGTTGTCATCGTAAGGGGGGAACAAAAATATAATCGCGAGATTGATAACCGTCAGTAGTAACAATATTTTTTGTATTTTTGTCACATTCATCGCTTTAGACTTAGTTTTTTTTATTGTCCGCCATTTGAGCTATATCGCTAAATTACGTATCCGGGGATTTTTGACTCATCAACCGCATCTATCTGTTCCGGTTCAAGAAACTGCTCGGCATAGCGTAAATAAATTTTTTCCCGGATAAAGATATCAAACAAATCTGGATCAACATGATTATCCAGCTTCATTTTGCCAAGGATGAATAGGGATTCGGTAAGCGTCTTGGCCTTTTTATATGGCCTGTCCTTGGATGTCAGCGCCTCAAATATATCAGCAATACCCATGATACGCGCTGGGATAGACATCTCGTCACGCTTCAAGCCACGCGGGTAGCCCTTACCATCCATGCGCTCATGGTGGCCACCAGCATATTCAGGTACACGTTTCAGGCCCTTTGGATAAGGTAAGGACTCCAGCATATTGATGGTCACAACGATATGGTTGTTGATGATGGTGCGCTCTTCTGTGGTGAGTGTGCCACGCTGGATATTCAGGTTATAGATTTCATCTTCACTCAAAAAAGCGACGGCATTACCATCTGCATCCAACAGGGAGTATTTAGCAATATCATGTACGCGCTGTTGATGCTCTGGCGTCATGAATTCGCCGCCTATATTGGCAATACGTAAAAAGCTCTGGTCGTCGTCAAGCTGTTGCTTGAAAGCTGAGAATTGCGCTTCCAGCTTGGCAGTATCCATCACTTTACCGCTGCGCAAGGCTTCTACCTGCTTGGTCAGCAAGTCACACTCTGCTTGCTTCTTGAGCAACTCAAAGCGCTGGTCGATAAGATTGATGCGATCAAAGATGGTTGCCAGCTTGGTAGGCTTATCCATCACCGCTTCTGGCGTCGTTACTTTTCCGCAGTCGTGTAGCCATGCGGCTACACGTAGCTCGTAAATTTCCTTTTCGCTCAGCTTGAAGGCTTTTAATGGGCCGACTTCATTACGAATCGCTGCCTCTGCCAACATCATGGTCAGCTCAGGTACACGCTGGCAATGCCCGCCGGTATAAGGAGACTTTTCATCAATGGCATCGGCAATCATTTCGATGAAGGCTTCAAACAAGCTCTTAAGCCCTTGGATCAAATTATGATTGGTCAAAGCAACTGCGGCCTGCGATGCCAATGATTCTACCAACTGCTGATTTTCCTGGGAAAAAACGACAATTTCATTGGTTTCGGGATCAATGGCATTAATCAGTTGCAACACGCCTATGATTTCATTTTCATGATTCTTCATGGGCACCGTTAAAAATGATTTTGAGCGATAGCCTGTACTTGCATCAAATTTGCGAGTGCCAGAGAAGTCGAAACCTTCAGTTTCATAGGCATCGTCTATATTGACTGTTTTGTCTTTGATGACCGCATAAGCCGCCACCATATTCAGGTTGGGTTTGCCGTCGGTAGCGTATAAAGGTATGGGGGGAAAGGGAATTTCTTTGCCGGTTGACCCGCCCATGGCGATACCGAGCGTTTCTGTATAGATTATTTCAAACTTGAGGCACTGCTCTTCGGTTACCGTATAAAGTGTACCTGCATCTGCATTGGTAACTTCTTTTGCGCCGAGCAAAATCATTTCCATCAAACGCTTGTTATCATGTTCCGCAGAAAGCGCAACACCGATAGCATTCAAACGCTCTAGCCGCTTGAGTAATTCTTCTTGTTTATCCATGCAGATGGTACATCCTCATTACAAACGAGCATGACAAATGTATAGCAAGTCAGGCTGCATTGGCTCAGTCAATTTGAGCTATCAGCTTTTAGATAGATAAAACTCCATCTTAACGCCAGCAAGTTCGATCACATCATGATCCTGTAAAGAGTATGCCTGTGCGCCGACGGATTCTCCGTTGACCAGAGGATGGTTTTGACCTTCAACATGGGTAATGAAATAGCCTTGTGGACGCTTGGTAATGACGGCAACCTGCACTCCCGGTTTACCCAGCGTAGTCAGCGCTTTATTCAGAACCAGCTCCTTGCCAGTACTTGGGCCATTCAGCACCTGGATACTACCCAGCAAGGTAGGCGCAGCCGCAGCTTGGGCAGCACTTGAGAATGCAGATGCAGCGGCAGGCATTGGTGGCTTAACGTTTTCGACGGTTGGAGGCACGACTGCCTTCATGGCAGAAGGGCGAATGATCATGGTTTTCTCAAAATCATCAGTGCCAGAACCCGCCCCACTACTGGCTGCCAGCTCATTGATGTATTTGAGCTGAAACTTCCCGAACTCGATCTCGTCACCGTGCTGCAATACATGTTTTTTGATGGTTTTGCCATTGACTATAGTGCCATTGGTACTACCCAAGTCCTCCAGAAAGGAGTCGTTGCCAATCGTCAGTATGCTGGCATGCTCCCCACTGACAGCAAGGTTATCAATATGGATATCATTGGTGGCGCGTCGACCGATGGTCATACGCTCCTTATCAATTGGATAATCTCCAAGAAAGGCCCCATCCAATGAGTAAATTAGCTTTGCCATGTTTTACCTTGCTATCTTAACCAATGAAGAAATTTATCATACCAGCCATGTTCAACCCCAAATGGAGCTGTAACACGCGCCAATATGACTGATATATTATCTTTACCGCCGTTATCATTTGCCATTTTAATCAACTGATTAGCGGCCACCTCTAGATTAGCATTTAATGTGCCAAGAATTAAACTAATTTCATCGTCATCGACCAAATCTGTCAGTCCATCAGAGCACAACAGGTAGATATCCCCGACTTGCACATCATACTCATGCAACTCCAGGTCAACGGTTTCGTCTATGCCCAAAGCCCGTGTGACCAGATTCTTGTTATTTGAAACCTTGGCCTGCTCCGGCGTAATCAGCCCAGACTTAAGCTGCTCCTGCAGCAAAGAATGGTCCTCGGTAATCTGGATAAACGCATCTTCACGCAAACGGTACATGCGTGAGTCACCGATATGCCCGACCAACACCTTGTTATTGCTAAACAAACTGACTACCAGGGTAGTACCCATCCCCGCACATTGCGGCTGGGATTGGGACACGGTAAAAATAGACTCGTTGGCTTTTGCCACAGCATCGATTACTAGCAGACTCTCGGCCTGCATACCGGATACGGCATCAACCTGTCCAGGATCAAGCTCGAGCATCGCCTCTTTCAGCTCGGCCACTATGGTCAATACCGCAATTTCACTGGCGACCTCCCCCGCTTTATAGCCACCCATACCATCAGCGAGCACTAGCAGGCCTATCTCTACATCACTGGCAATACTATCTTCATTATGATCGCGTCTTTGACCTACATCTGTCAGCCGCACTATTTCCAGCGCATTCGTCAGGTTCATGATTAAGCCACCTGTGCCATGCAACTGCGAATGTCAGCAGAGATCTCGCTACCACGTGCATAACGTTTATCAATATCCTTCTCAAGCATGCGGTCAATAATATCTGACAGGCATTGCGACAACGCCGGATTTACCGTCTGAACACCGGCATGCGGCTCATTGGCGATCTTGAACATGAGCGTTGCCATCGAATCACCTGTGAATGGCAACTGACCTGTCGACATCTGATATAGCATTACACCAAGGGAGAACAGATCTGAGCGACCATCCACTTTTTTTCCTGACAATTGCTCGGGAGACATATAGCTAGGGGTACCCAAGACCATGCCTGTCTTGGTCTTGGAGGAATCGGTGATACGAGCAATACCGAAGTCAGTCACTTTCACGCTACTGGTATCGGGTTCGTACATGATGTTGGCGGGTTTGATATCGCGGTGTACGACATTCTGGCTATGTGCGTAATCCAGTGCATCGGCTGTCTTGGCTACGATATCCATGACTTTATCCAAAGGTAGCAGGTTATCTGGCTTGGTATAAGGTGCCAGATCCTTGCCTTTAAGAAACTCCATCGCGATAAATGCAAGGTCATGCTCTTCGCCGGCATCGTACATCGTTACGATATTGGGATGGTTCAGCCTGCCAGCTGTCTCAGCTTCACGGAAGAAACGCTCTTTTACTTCTTCCAGCTCATCAGGCTCAAACTCCTGTGCCAGCGCCATGGTCTTAATAGCGACTACGCGACCAATTTTCGGATCCTTGCCCAGGTAAACCACACCCATGGCGCCCTTACCTAATTCTTTCTCAATCTGGTAACGACCCAGCATGGGCTTCTCAACCGTGCCATCATTGAGCATGCTGGCATTGGTACGTCCACCACCAGCACCACCCAGGATGACAGTTTCGGCCATCGCCCTGGAACGTGTGAGGCGCTGCTCCAGATCCTTGTATTTAGGGTTATATTCGGCCATGTAGGCAAACACGGTTTCAGCCTTGTTGAATTGGCGCTTACGCTCAAAATCGAGGGCCAGGTTGTACAGCACATCCATCACGCTATCTTCCATCGGGCACTTACGCAGGCGGTCAAACGCCATATCCAATTGGCCCTGGCTTTGGAACATCAAGGCCAGGTTGCGGTTGCTTTCTGCAGAATCGGCTTCGGATTTCTCCTTGCCTTTTTCTGTCAGCAGGAAGCGTTTGGTCGTCAGCAATGCATGCCCAACTACGAGCAACGCGGCTGGTAACATCAGTTGTAGCCACATGCCTTTCTGCGTCATTAGGATGAAATGCGTGGCGAATAATACGATAAGTACGACAAGACTTACCCCGGCAGCCATGCCAGCCTTCATGCGTGGTAACAACAGAATTAGATATAAGGCGACCAGCAGCAAAGCTGCCCGCTCTACCCAGAATGCCCATGGCGGCACCACGAAAAAGTCTTCATTGAGGATACTGGCTACCGAGTGTGCCAGTGTTTCTATGGGGGTCATGCTGGAAGAGATGGGGGTAATCTGGTTATCACCGACACCACCAGCTGTCGCGCCTATCAATACAATACGATCACGATACTTATCTACTGGAATTTTACCGCTGTAAACATCGTAAAAAGAATCGACGGGAAAAGCCGGATGCCCATCACGATTCGCGTAAAAGAATGTATTCATTTGCAAAAAGCCATCGGTGGCAATATTCAGCTTTCCCAGACGCACGCCTTCACCCAGACGCGCTTCAATATCCTTGGGTTGCAGGTTCAGGTATTTCGCTGCGATCTGCAGGGACAATGAGGGATAAAATTTATCGTAGTAGGCAAGTATCAGCGGCTCGGAGCGAATTGCGCCGTCTACATCGGGATTGGCATTGAGGTGACCAATGCCGGCGGCACTCTCACCAAGTTCAGGGATAGGCGGTAAAGCAGAAATAGTGGGGATAGGCAGCAGACCTGACTCTTCAGCGCCTATACGATCAACTATTTTAGACAGGCTGTTACGTGTGACGTATTCAGGCATTGCGCTATCCGGATTGCCGCGCGGCTCACCCACCACAAAAGGCATGGCCAGCACCACGTTGCCGGCTTTCTTGAAGCTTTCAGCCAACTTGGCATCACGATTAAGTTCGGATTGGGCATCCTTGATCAGCGTATCAAGCTGCGTTGCATCTTCAGGAGCCAGCGCGGGAATAGTGGAGTTAGTGACGAAACCGGCTAGTTTATTGATATAGGCAAGACCCGGATCAAGCTGTGGCTCAACGAAGAAAACGGTATTACCAATGACTTTTGCATGCGCAGCTGACAGCAAATCAGTCATCTTGGCATGTATCTCACGCGACCAAGGCCAGCGACCTATATTGGCAATACTCTGGTCGTCAATCGCGATAATGGCGATTCTATCTCCCGCATTGCGCGAGGATGACTGTACACCGACATCATAAGCTTTACGCTCAAGACTCTGGAGTATGGCACTACCTCCAGCAAACAAGAAGAACAGGGAGATTGCTAAACCAGCAAACCAGTCGGACTTCCAGAAGGCCTTTTTCAAACCTTTACCCCTTTTTTTGAATTGCGTACTATGTTATTGGTTTTGTTATATCTTCAAACACATATGATATTACACGCGATTTTTTTCAAACAGAAGCGCTATCCGCAAAATTCAATGCCGCCAGGCTTAAAATCCATACCCTACAAATCAAGCAGTCAGCGAATTTATCTTCTTACTTCATTGGGGCGAGCTTCTACTGCCAGCTTGTCGAGCACGCCATTCACATACTTATGGCCATCCGTCCCACCATAAATTTTGGCCAGTTCAACACCCTCATTGATCGCAACTCGGTAGGGAATACTTGCATCATGTATCAGTTCATATGCGGACAAACATAAAATCGCATGCTCAATCGGGCTCAGCTCGCCTATAGGCCTGTCGATGAAGCCGACCAGGCGGTCATCAAGCGCGGTCAGATGGCCGTATACGCCTTCGATTAGCTGGCGAAAATACGCTTCATCGGCACGGTCAAAATCAGGATCATCTGCCAGCTCACGGATGATCAGGCGTAACTCTTTTTGGCTCACAATGTGCTGATAAATCCCCTTCAGCACCAGCTCACGTGATTTGCGACGGTTCTTGCCAGGCTTTATAGTCTTGGCAGCCGCTACTTTATTGTCGATGTCGCTCATATCTGCTTCAACAAGTTAACCATTTCAATCGCAACCGTAGCAGCTTCAGCTCCCTTGATGGCCATACGACTTAAAGCCTGCGCGTCATCCTCGGTAGTCAGCACCGCATTGGCAATGGGGATGCCGCTATGCAATTGCACTTCAGAAATGCCGCGAGCAGACTCGTTGGAAACCACTTCAAAGTGGTAAGTCTCACCACGGATAATCGCACCCAGTGCGATCAGGGCATCGAATTTCTGGCTACTGGCCATATGTTGCAACACTAGTGGGGTTTCCAGTGCACCCGGTACGGTTGCCAGCACAACGGCCTCTGGTGCAACGCCCAGTTTAAATAATTCTGCCTTGCAGGCACTAAGCAAACCATCGCCGACATCACTATTGAAACGTGATAACACAATACCGATACGCAGACCTGCGCCATTCAAATTAATTTCAAGCTCTTTCACACACAACTCCAGATTTTATTGGTTCAACACAAGCCTTGGATTATAGCGCGGCACGTGCATATTGAGAACGACGCAATTCCTTTTATTTCAATCGGATATGCGACTAAAAGCGGAACTATTGGGGTTTAATGCTGGCTTTTGCGTAACAAAAACAGTCTGTAGTGTGGTCATTGACCATCCCTACTGCCTGCATCATCGCGTAACAGATGGTAGAACCGACGAACTTGAATCCGCGGCGAGTCAGGTCTTTGGATAAAGCATCAGAGATTGCAGCTTTAGCGGGAATCTCCGCCCTGCTTTGCCTGGCATTGACAACAGGCTTACCGTCAACAAACTGCCATAGGTAGCGATCAAAACTGCCAAACGCTTGCTGCACTTCAAGAAAGCGCTGGGCATTATTGATAGTGGCTGAAATTTTAAGGCGGTTGCGAACGATACCGGGGTCGGCAAGCAGGCTTTCGTATTTTGCATGGTCATATAGTGCGACTTTGCTTACATCAAAATCATCGGACACTTTCTTATAGTGCACCCGCTTTTGCAGGATTGTGTTCCAGCTTAACCCGGCCTGCGCGCCTTCCAGTGTCAGGAACTCGAACAGGGTACGGTCATCGTGGACCGGCACACCCCATTCGGCATCGTGATATTCAATACTTAGCTCAGTTGTTGCCCAGAAGCAACGTTGGCGATTCAATTAATTAGCTCAGGCAAACAGGGCCATGGCTTTTTTGATGGTCTGCGTTACACCCCAAGCCAACGGGATCAGCACGTAAGCCCAGAACAACACCAGCATCAACACATGCTTCTCATCACCAGGCTTTGCATTTTCTACAGTTTGGTTTTCTTGCATATTCATTCCTTGAACAAATTCGTCAATGTCATTTACTAGAATAAATCCCTGGGTGTTGCCCTGCGCTCAATATAGTGTTTCGGGTTAACCCCCTTCATGAGCAGGTTGCACACAAACGCCACTGCCAGCAGGCAAGCCATGATATACAGCGTGAAGGTATAGGCATCGGCCTTGGCAACGCCATGGTCAATCTGGTACTCACGGATATAATTGATTAATACCGGCCCAAGCACCCCCGCAGTCGACCAAGCCGTGAGCAAGCGACCATGGATGCCGCCCACATATTTAGTACCGAAAATATCGGCCAGGTAGGCTGGGATTGTTGAAAACCCTCCGCCATACATACTCAGCACTACCGCGCAGGAAGCAATGAACAGCACCATGTTACCGGCATGACTGAACTGCGGTAGCAAGCAGTACAGCACCGCACCCAAGGCGAAAAAGATGAAATAGGTGTTCTTGCGACCAAGGTAATCAGAGGAAGATGACCAGATAAAGCGGCCCGCCATATTGAACAGGGAAAGCAGGCCGACAAAACCCGCTGCCGCTTCCACGGTAACACGGCCTTTAAACATCTCCTGCAACATCACTGAAGCTTGGCCCAGAATGCCGATGCCGGCAGTCACGTTGAAACAGAGCATCACCCAAAGCAAGTAGAACTGTGGCGTCTTCAGGGATTCGTCAATATGCACATCTCGCGTAGTCACCATACTCTTGCTCTCGGTAGGGGCTGTCCAGCCCTCAGGCTTCCAGCCATCCGGCGGTACTCGTATGGCCAGCGAACCGATCATCATGGAGATGAAATACAGTACGCCCATCACCACAAAAGCCTCGGTAACACCCACTGAAGTATCAGTCTGGAAATGCTTCATCAGCGCCACTGCGAGTGGTGAGCCGATCATCGCACCGCCACCAAAGCCCATGATCGCCATGCCAGTAGCCATGCCGCGACGATCAGGGAACCATTTGATTAGCGTAGATACTGGCGATACATAGCCAAGCCCCAAACCACACCCGCCTATGACGCCATAGCCTAGGTATAACAACCAGATCTGGTGATAGTGCACGCCCACTGCAGATAATATTAACCCGCCGCCAAAACAACAGGCTGCCGTGAACATGGTTCTGCGTGGCCCCACTTTTTCCAGCCACTTGCCTGCAAATGCGGCAGACAGTCCAAGGAACACAATCGCCAGGCTGAATATCCAGCCCAAAGTAGTAAGCTTCCAGTCTTCTGGCAATGACTCAGTGACGCCTAGTATTCGAGTCAGCGGCTCATTAAATACGCTGAAAGCATAGGCCTGGCCAATACACAAATGGACGGCGAGTGCTGCTGGCGGAATCAGCCAACGATTGTAATGCGGACTTGCTGTTATTCTTTCTTTTGAAAAAAACCCTGACATGCTGCTATCCCCTTTTATTCACTATCTTCCCGAATACTTAATTTTTGGATACTTATGTTTTATGTACAGCTAGACTTTTTATGAATCATATTATCGCTATGTTTTAACTTTAAGGATATAGCACCGCCAGATTTAGCCGCGTGATTTACACCATTGAATTACAGCCAGAATAATTGCGGCTATTGCGATACTTTTTGTCATCAATATGTCACATTAGCGTCATATAGTATGTCGCAGTGACTAAAAGAAACTATATGATGCAGAGGAAAATAATATGCCCGCCAATATTTTAGTAGTTGAAGACGAACCAGCGATCCAGGAGCTACTGGCGCTGAATCTCACGCAAGCCGGCCATAACCCGATTCGTGCTTTAAGCGTTGAGCAGGGACAGATGCTGATACGCGAAGCCCTGCCCGACCTCATCCTGCTGGACTGGATGTTACCCGGCATGAGCGGTATTGAGTTCGCACGTAAATTGAAGTCCGACGAAATGACCAAGGCCATACCAATCATCATGCTCACGGCACGTGGCGAAGAGATCGACAAGGTCCGCGGTCTTGAAGTAGGTGCTGATGATTACGTCACCAAGCCATTTAGCCCGCGTGAACTGAATGCGCGCATCAAGGCCGTGTTGCGCCGCCGCGCGCCGCAGATGACAGATGACCCGATTGAGGCCAGTGGCTTACGCCTTGACCCAACGACTCACCGCGTCACCGGCAATGGTGCCTCGCTGGATTTAGGCCCTACCGAATTCCGCTTGCTGCATTACCTCATGTCCAACCCTGAGCGTGTTCACTCGCGCAGTCAAGTGCTGGACAGGGTTTGGGGCGACCGTGTGTTTGTCGAAGACCGCACAGTCGATGTGCATATTCGTCGTTTACGCCTGGCTTTAGCCGATACTGGCCATGAGGAATTAATTCAAACTGTGCGCGGCGTTGGCTACCGTTTCTCTGCGCAATAGCTCATAATACGCAGCTCCTAATGTTGAGATTGGCATCGAATGCATGACATTCGTTGGCGTGCCTTCTGGCTCGCGCTACTGTTAGTCTTTATCAGCCTGATTGTATGGGCTGCTGAAGACGCCGAAAGCGCCCTGATGGTATTCAGTGCAGGTGTCATTGCCTACCTGTTAGGGCATCTGTACTGGCTACACAAACTCATGGTCTGGTTCAAGAAACCGGACCTCGCCACCATGCCACTCGGCACAGGCGTCTGGGAAGATGTTTTTGCTGCCATCTATCACGAGCAGCGTCGTCATAGCCGCAGCCAGACACAACTCAGCTCAGCCCTTGATAGATTCCGTCATGCTGCCAGCGCCCTGCCCGATGGCGTGGTATTACTCAACGGCAGCAACCTGATCGAATGGTGTAACCCGCCAGCAGAAAGCCAACTGGGCCTGAGCATGAAGCAGGATGCCGGGCAGCCTATCATCTACCTGGTACGCCATACCGATTTTCTCGAATACCTCGAAAACTACGATTACGCAGAACCCATCAAGCTACGCTCGTGGATCAATAGCGATATCACGCTCGAAATTCAACTGGTGCCGTTTGGCGCCAATCAAAAACTATTAATCAGCCGTGACATCAGCCAGCTCGAAAAGCTGGAGCATATGCGCCGCGATTTCATTGCCAATGTTTCGCACGAGCTGCGCACGCCGCTTACCGTGGTCGGCGGCTTCCTGGAAACATTGGCAGATATGGAAGGTGCTGTGCCGGAAAATCTGCGCGGCTATTTCGGCATGATGCAGGAGCAGACGAGCCGCATGCGCCTGCTGATAGAAGACCTGCTGACGTTATCGCAACTGGAAAGCGGCGCCACCATGCCGCAAGACACCGAGATCGATATCACGGCACTACTCAATATGGTGCTCAATGAGTCGAAAAGCCTGAGTAACGGGCGCCATCATATTTCACTGGATGTTGACCACACACTGGCAGTCAAGGGTTCAGCACAGGAGCTGCATAGTGCCTTTGGCAACTTGGTGAGTAATGCCATCCGCTATACCCCGGATAGCGGCCAGATCTATATCAGCTGGGGCATGCGCGGACAGGAAGCAGTTTACAGCGTGACTGATACCGGGATCGGTATTGAACAGAAACATATCGACAGGCTAACTGAGCGTTTTTACCGTGTAGACCGCAGCCGTTCGCGAGAGACAGGCGGTACTGGACTTGGCTTATCCATCGTCAAGCATATCCTGAGCCGCCATCAGGCCAGGCTGGAAATCCAGAGTGAATACGGCCAGGGCAGCACATTCAGCGTGATTTTCCCCAAAGCCCGCATCGTGCACAAACAAACCGAGCTCAAGTTCGCTACAGTTCAGTAAGTTTAGGCAAATCCTATTTTGTCAGACTAAGCGCAACTGCCTCAGCGACTTTAATACCATCAATCGCAGCAGACAGAATCCCGCCCGCATAACCCGCACCTTCTCCCGCAGGGTACAACCCGGCAGTGCTCAGGCTTTGCAAGCTGTCATCGTGTCGCGTGATACGAATCGGTGATGAGGTACGCGTTTCCACACCCGTCAGCACTGCATCGTATTTGGCAAAACCTTTTAACTGCCGGTCAAACATAGGCAAGGCTTCACGAATCGCGCTGATTGCATAATCCGGCAATGCGGATTTGAGGTCAGTCATCAGCACGCCCGGTGTATAGGATGGCTCAACCTTGCCGAGCATGGTCGAAGGCTGCTTATTGAGGAAATCGCCCACCATCTGCGCAGGTGCATGATAATTGCTGCCGCCAAGCTCATAAGCACGGGATTCCCAGCGACGCTGGAATTCGATGCCGGCCAGTGGATGCCCGGGATAATCGGCAGGCGTGATGCCGACTACGATGCCCGCATTGGCGTTACGTTCATTCCGTGAATACTGGCTCATGCCATTGGTCACCACACAGCCTTCTTCCGAAGTGGCCGCGACCACGGTGCCGCCTGGGCACATACAGAAGCTATATACCGAGCGGCCATTCTTGGCGTGATGCACTAGGCTGTAATCCGCCGCGCCAAGATATGGATTAGGTTCAGGGCTGCCGAAACGCGCCTGATCTATCATGGATTGCGGGTGCTCAATGCGGAAGCCGATGGAGAATGGCTTGGCCTCGATATGCACGCCCTTGCTGTGCAACATGGCAAAGGTATCGCGCGCGCTGTGGCCAATCGCCAGCACCACATGCTCACTGGCGATATAGCCACCATCGGCCAGTATCACACCACGTACTTTGCCGTTATCGATATCAATGTCCTGCACCTTGGTCTCAAAGCGGAACTCGCCGCCCAGGGCCTCTATCTGCTCGCGCATATGCTCCACGATAGCCACCAGCTTAAAAGTGCCGATGTGAGGTTTGGCTACGTACAAAATCTCTTCCGGCGCGCCGGCTTTCACCAGCTCGCGGATGACATGCTTGCCGTAATGTTTGGGATCCTTGATCTGGCTGTAAAGCTTGCCGTCAGAGAATGTACCTGCGCCGCCCTCGCCAAACTGGGTATTGGATTCCGGGTTGAGCTTGGCACCACGCCACATGCCCCAGGTATCCTTGGTACGCTCGCGTACTGCTTTGCCGCGTTCCAGGATAATCGGGTTAAAACCCATCTTCGCCAGCATTAATCCAGCGAAAATACCGCATGGCCCTGTGCCAACAACCACGGGCCTCGCAGCCTGGTTGGTCACTGCGAAATCTGCCGGTGCGGTTGTCACAGTTTGATAGCTGACATCAGGCGCCGGGCCAAGATGCTTTTCATCTTTCAGCTTCTTAAGCAGAACCTGCTCTGCCTGTTCGCCGCCATTAAGCTCAAAATCCACGCTGTAAATAAAGATAATCGCCGAACGCTTGCGCGCATCATGACTGCGACGCACCACGGTAAAGTTGAGCAGATCAGCCTCGGGCACCGCTAAACGCTTAAGGACTGCATCCTTTAGGTCTGCTTCGGTATGGTCTAGGGGGAGTTTTATTTCGGTAAGTCGCAACATGCTGGTCTGCCATCAATCTATCTAAGGCACGCATTCTACCCTAGAGAAGGCATGAATAAGCCTGACTTCGTCGCCATACTGCGTTGCTCGCAAAAAATTTCTCCTTACATATCACACATATGCAGCGTCAAAATTTTTCGCTCGCGCCTTGTCTGGCCTAGAACTCAGCCTTATTCATGCCTTCTCAAACACCAACCAGCAACATAATTAGAAGGGTATTTATCCACTCAATACACGATAGGATCAAGCGGGGTAGTCTTGATGGTACTGCCCTTGCCCTTATCAGGCTGGCCGGGTGCTGGCTTGCCATTTTTAATCGTTGATTGCGGTACTGCAGGATGAATGCCCGGCAATGCTTCTATCGAGTTGCGGCGTAATACCACCGGCGGCGTGGTCTCGCCCGGCAATGGCACTAAGAGGGTATGGGGTTGCAGGCTTTCCGGCGGCAATACAATCACCGGGCGCACGCCATTGGGAATGGTCACCGGGGCGGACTGCGGCAAAGTCACTGCATTGTTGGGCACGTCGCCACCCAAAGCTGAGCTGTAGCCCAGCGCAGATTCATCTTCAGCGAAACCAGTCAGGGGAATCGTTAAAGTTATTAGCAGTAGTCCAAAAACACCTTTTACAAAAAACCGCATATCGCGTTATGCCTTATTAAGCTATGTGTTGTATCAGTATGAATGAAAGCTTACTCTCAAATTAAAAAGGAATATACGAACCGTATATTCCTTTGTTGGTTGCATCAGGCTTTAATTGCAGGCTAAAGCACTATTAGATTGGCTTAAGGCAATTCCAGCCTAAGGTAGCTGCGCGGAGTTATTCGCTACATAGCGCCCGACTGTAGTCAAAGGCCCGGCCACGATACGCCCGACTTCCACCCCCTTGTTATCCACGAAGATAAACACCGGAAGGTCAATTGAGGTCAGATGGTATTTCGCCTCAGCCTGAGCCAACTCTGCATTTTCCAGCGCCATAAACTCAGGCTTGTAAGCCGGATGCAGAATGCTCTGTATCGCCAACAAATGTGCGGTGTCCACTGCATGAGGTCCGCGCTCGGTGATCGCCATGACCGTACCCTTGGTATAGTCGATTGCAGTGAGCTCTTTCTCAATATCTGTTGCTGCCATTGCCGAGAGTGAAGAAGAAACAACCGTTGTTAGTATTGCAGACATGAAGATAGTATTCATGATGTACTCCTAGTAGAAGGCGTTTGACCACCAAACCCCGCAAGGCGAACGCCGATCCCTTGCCACAAGTGTTCAGCATAAGCCATGCCACAACAGTGGCGCGTAGCCTTGATAGCCGCTCTCGACATTTACCATGCCGCCAGCAACCGCATGGATATTGGCTCGCAGCCAGGTGTAAAAGTGTGTGAGTTAAGTTATACCAAATGTAATGCGCAAGATTAATGTGCAGATATGGGTGCTTTAGTGCAGGACTTTAAAATAAGCTCGCTGTTAGCTGACTTATATTAGTTAAGTACTTGGATACCGTTGACCACATTAATCGAATACATCTAAAACTGACACATCCGTAATTTCACCCCATAACTGCGAAATCACTAGTTTGGCATCTGGCGCTTGGCTATTTGTCCAGAATTTAACCTGACCCGCATCATTTTCTCCAGCCAGCAAGTCTGCTTCCTGCAAACGATGCTTCAAATGTTTGGCAACAGCCGCACCGGTATCTACCAGCACAATATCGTTACCTACCAACTCTTCTATCAGGTGCCTCACAAAT
This sequence comes from Methylophilaceae bacterium, assembly GCA_035459965.1. Lineage (GTDB taxonomy): Bacteria > Pseudomonadota > Gammaproteobacteria > Burkholderiales > Methylophilaceae > DATHXC01. Next base: position 214,967 of record DATHXC010000013.1, on the reverse strand, counting down.
GGGTAGTGCGTGCAACCAAGCACGATGGTATCGGCATTTGCATCCAGCAAGGGCTGAATATAGCTTAGCAGCAAGGCCTTGGTAGATGGCGCATCCAGCTCGCCACGCTCTATGCATTCGACCAAGCCATGACAGGCTTGTGTGACGACTTGCACATGCTGGCCGTAGTGCTCTAAAAGCCCTGCAAATTGTGCACTTTTAAGTGTGCCGCTAGTGGCCAACACACCAATCACTCCCGTCTTCGTAGCTGCAGCTGCGGGCTTCACCGCTGGCTCCATGGCAATAATGGGTAAGCTATATTTTTCACGCATCAGGCTAACCGCAGCTGCGGTAGCGGTGTTACATGCAACTACCAGCGCTTTTGCACCTTGATCTATCAAAAACTCAGACAGCGTGATCGCACGCTCACATATAAATTGCGGCGATTTATTGCCGTAAGGTGCATAACGGGAATCAGCTATATAAAGTAAATGCTCGCCGGGCAAGACTCTACGGATATGCTTCAGTACAGAGATGCCACCGACACCGGAATCGAATATGCCGATAGGCCTTTTTTCTAGCAGGGGAGACATTAAGTTGTAGTTTTCATATTATTCTTAGAAATATTACCAAGCGTAACTATGCCATATGATTTAATGGTAATTGCTTAAATTAAATTTAATAAAAATTCAGAAAAATATTTAATCGAATGTAGTTGTTACACTTTCTATTGGGGATGTGTCATGGACTTTTTTTCAGATTGGATTGTTCCTAGCCAGTTCATGCCGCATGGCCATTGTTATTTATGGACCCCCTCGTTACTGTGGACATATGTAGTATCAGACAGCCTGATTTTTCTCTCTTATTACACCATCCCTATTGCCCTGCTTTATTTTGTGAAAAAACGGCGTGACCTTCAGTTTAACTGGGTTTTCGTCATGTTCTCGCTGTTCATCTGCGCTTGCGGCACCACACATGCCATCTCCATCATCACCATCTGGCAACCGACATATTGGATAGACGCCGTAGCTAAAGCCTTTACTGCCCTCTTTTCAGGCATTACCGCCGTCATGCTATGGCGGCTCATGCCAGTGGCATTGCAAGTACCGAGCACAAAACAATTAAGTGACAGCGTTAGCCAGCTCGAGCGTGAAATACAGCAGCGACGAATTGCAGAAGTTGCGCTTGCCCGTGCTAATGAATCACTCGAAATCATGGTAACCGAACGGACGGCAGAACTCACCAGAGCCAATGAGCTGCTTACTGAGGAGATTGAACAACGCAAACAAACTGAATATGCCCTGTTTAGTGAAAAGCAACAGGCATTGGTGACGCTGGAGTCGATCGGCGATGCCGTGATCACAACCAATATGCAATCCAGGGTGACTTATCTTAATCCGGTTGCCGAAAGAATGACGGGGTGGAGCAAGAATGATGCGGCAGGCAAACCCATATTAGAGGTATTTCGCATTCTCAATGAAGGAACGCGCAAGCTGGCAGCCAACCCGGTCGATGTAGTGTTAGCACACGGCGTCATTTGTGGACTGGCCAATCACACCCTGCTGGTGAGCAAAAATGGTACTGAGTACGACATTGAAGACTCAGCAGCGCCTATCCTGGATCATGACGGAACAATGCTGGGGGTAGTGCTGGTGTTCCACGATACCAGCGACACCAAAAAGATGGCGCATAAGATGACCTACCTGGCAGAACACGATTTCCTGACTGATTTGCCTAATCGCCTATTACTGAATGACCGCATCAAGCAGGCATTAAACTCTGCAAGCAGGCGTCATGGCAAAGCGGCCTTGATGTTTCTGGACATCGATCACTTTAAAAAAATCAATGACACATTGGGTCATGCTGTCGGCGATCAATTGCTGGTGCAGTTCAGTAAAAAATTACAGGCCTGTTTACGTAATACTGACACTATTAGTCGCCAGGGTGGTGATGAGTTTGTTATTTTATTACCTGAAATTCCAGATAACTTTGCAGCTGCCGAAATTGCAGAAAAATTGATTGAAGTGACTAAAAATAGCTTCATCATCGATTCGCATGAACTATTTATTTCTGCCAGCATAGGTATTGCGGTGTACCCGGATGATGGCAAAAACGCCGACTTGCTCACCAAGCATGCAGACGCGGCCATGTACCACGCTAAAGGAGTTGGCAGAAATAATTACCAGTTCTTTAATGCCGAAATGACACAACGCGTTGCCGAGCAATTATCGCTGGAGAACTTCCTGCAAAAGGCGGTTGAGCATAATGAACTGGTATTGTTCTACCAGCCCAAAGTATCTATTAAAACAGGCAAAATAATCGGTGTAGAAGCACTGCTACGCTGGCAGCATCCTGAGTGGGGCATGATTGCACCCGACCGTTTTATTCCAGTTGCAGAAGATAGTGGACTGATTAGGCCAATTGGCAACTGGGTACTACGTGAAGCGTGTAGACAAAACCGGGCATGGCAGGATATGGGGCTGCCTGAAATACCGGTGGCCGTTAATCTTTCGGTAGTGGAGCTGCGCCAACCCAATTTTGTGCAGGAAGTGATGCGTGTACTGCTGCAAAGTGGTATGGCACCTAGCCACTTGGAGATCGAGGTCACTGAGAGTATCGCCATTAAAGAGTTCACAGAAGTCATCGGCTGGCTACAGACATTGAAGGAAATGGGAGTACGTTTGTCAATTGATGACTTTGGAACAGGTTACTCCAGCCTTTCTTATTTAAAACGCTTACCGATAGACACTATCAAGATTGATAAGAGCTTTATCCGAGATATTGGTATAGACCTGAATGATGCTGCCATCGTCACCGCGATTATTAGCATGTCGCATAGCCTGAAGCTGGCAGTGATTGCTGAAGGCGTTGAAACTACCGAGCAGCTCGATTTTCTGAAGCAGCATGATTGCGATGAAATCCAAGGATATTTTTTCAGCCGCCCACTGCCTGCAGATGAATTTGCAAAACTTCTGGCAGCTGATAAGACTCTCAAGAGTTAACCAAGTTGATAATAAGCTAGCCTTATCATCTGCGAACCGTAGCTGATATGATGCACGCTTATCGATATATTGAAATGAATCTATGGGAAACCGTTTAAGCAAAATTTACACACGTACCGGGGACAAAGGTACTACTGGCCTGGGTGATGGATCACGTATTGATAAGGATAGCCTGCGAGTTGAGGCCATGGGAGATGTGGATGAGCTAAATGCGGTGATTGGCATCCTGCTGACAGAGCCTCTGCCAGAGATCATCCGCGACACACTCACGCGTGTACAGCATGACCTGTTCGATCTTGGTGGAGAAATATGCATACCAGGCCATAGCATGGTCAAGTCCGGGCGCATTGAAGTGCTGGAAAATACGCTTGATACCCTAAATGACGAGCTGGAACCACTTAAGGAATTTATTTTGCCTGGCGGTACAAAAGCCGCCGCGTATTGCCATTTGGCACGTACCGTTTGTCGCAGGGCCGAAAGACAGCTGGTCAAACTGAATCGCGAAGAAAATGTGACTGAAATTTCATTACAGTATCTCAACCGCCTGTCTGATTTATTGTTTGTGATGTGTCGCAGCATCAACCAATTTTCGGATGTACCTGACGTACTCTGGAAAAATCAGAGCTAGCATATATTAAATCCATTCCGCCAGTCATCAGCGCTGGATCTATCAATCGAATCAAAACATAAGGCAAACCACTATGGTTTGCCTTTTTAATTGGGTTCGGCTTCTGGCTTGATTCGCCCTTAACTAAATCCACAGCTATCAGCATGCCTTTTATATTCCAATTAACTATAAATATATTAAAACTAATTATTTTTCATTATTTAGTTTGATTGCTAAAGTGCGCGAGTTACTTAATTAATATCCAGAAAGGGCATGCGATGTCACAAGACAGCACACCTGAAATTGCTAACGAAATTGTGCAGGAAATCCTGCATGCCATTCGGGAGATTCGCTTCGGCTCTATAGAAGTCACGGTGCATGAAGGTCGTGTCACCCAAATCGAGCGCCGCGAAAAAGTACGTTTCAACACAGAACAACAACGTAACAAGCCTACTGCAAACGCAGCGGCCAATACTTAACTTTTAAGAATAGTACAGCTGACCGGACTGCCGGAAGCAATCAACTCGACAGGGGCTCAACATGAATTTCAAGAAACCAACGACTTTTAAAAAATCAGCCATTAGTGCGCTTATCGCACCGCTGCTGATCAGTGGCGGATTTTTAGCTTTATCCAGCAATGTCTACGCTAATGATAGTGAAGAGCTGGAAAAATTGCGCGCACTAGTACAAGAGCTTGATCAAAAAGTTCGTGTACTTGATCGCAAAGGCGAAATCGCGGCTGAAGAAGCTGCTGCGAAGAAAAAAGAAACACCTGTTCTAGTCGCAGGGGACAAAGGTTTTGCCCTGAAATCTGCAGACGGCAATTTTGAATATGCACTTAAAGGCTTATTTCAACTGGATTATCGCGATTTCCAGGACGATGGCATCACCAACACCAACCAGGCTGAAGGCTTTACTGCACGCCGTATTCGCCCAACATTTCAGGGCACTTTGTTCGGCAAATACGATTTCCGCTTTACCCCTGAATTCGGTGAAGCTGTAAATCGTGCCCAAGATAATGGCAACTCATCACGCGTGATAGACGCTTATGTCGATGCCCGTTTCCAGCCTTACTTCAAGGTGCGTGCTGGTAAGTTCAAGCCATATGTCGGCCTAGAGCGCTTGCAAGGTGGCGGCGATATCAAGTTTATTGAACGCAGCTATGTCAGTAACAACATTCTCCCTAACCGCGACCTTGGCGTTGCAGTCTATGGTGATGTGCTTGATAGCAAGTTGACGTACGCGCTGGGAGCAACTAACGGTGTTGCTGATGGTAGCGAAGGTACAACATTGCTCGATACCAATGATGACAAGGACTACGCAGCACGTATTTTTGCCACTCCATTCAAAGGCAGCGATAGTGTTCTGGAAGGCCTGGGGATTGGTATTGCTGCAACATACGGAGACTCCAAAGGCGTAGCGAGCACTGGTTTGGCTGGGGGGTATAAGACTCCTGGCGTCGCAGCCACCAACTTCTTTACGCTTAATGCTGCTGTAGTCGGTGATGGGCAGCGCACACGCTGGACCCCGCAGGCTTACTACTATAACGGACCATTCGGCCTGATTACAGAATATGCCAAAGTTTCAAATGACGTACGTCGTGGCGCTAATCGTGGTGAATTTGAGAGTGATGCATGGCAAGTTGCAGGTTCATGGTTGCTAACAGGCGAAACCGCTTCTTTCAAAGGCGTAAAACCTAAAAACGCTTTTGAAACAGGTAAGGATGGCTGGGGCGCTTGGGAACTGGTTGCTCGTTATCAGCAACAAGAAATTGATAGTGAGGCTTTCGCAGGGACAGGTGCTACCCAATTTGCAAGTCGCACTACTTCTGCAAAATCTGCAAAAACATGGGGTGGTGGTATCAACTGGTACCTAAACCAATGGGTTAAGGTCGCTGTGAATTACGAACAGACCAGCTTTGAAAACGGCGGGGGCGGCACAGCACTCAATCCAAAAGATCGGGATGATGAAAAAGTGCTGTTAAGCCGCTTGCAGTTCCAGTTCTAAACTAGAAGCGAACAAATCAGGTAACAATCAATTTAGATTTATTATTTTAGGAATAGACATGAAAACATTTTTTCTTAGCTTATCTGCACTGGTACTGGCCTTAGCCAATCCAGTGGCTGCAACAGCAGCGGAAGTCACGTTGCTGAATGTGTCGTATGACCCGACGCGGGAGCTTTATCAGGACTACAACGCCGCATTCGCCAAATATTGGTTGGCAAAAACAGGCGACAAGGTCACTGTTAAGGCCTCGCATGGCGGTTCAGGCAAGCAGGGCAGAGCAATTATCGATGGTCTGGAAGCTGATGTAGCAACATTGGCATTAGCTTATGATATTGATGCAATCCATGAAAAAGCCAGACTTATTCCCAAAGACTGGCAAAAACGTTTGCCCAACAATAGCTCACCCTACACATCTACCATCGTGTTTCTGGTGCGTAAAGGCAACCCGAAAGGTATCAAGGATTGGGATGACTTGGTGAAACCCGGTGTTTCCGTAATTACCCCAAATCCCAAGACATCTGGTGGTGCACGCTGGAATTATCTTGCTGCCTGGGCATATGCTCAGCGCCACAACGGCAATGATGAGGCCAAGACCAAACAGTTTTTGAGCAAGCTCTTTAAAAACGTACCGGTACTGGATTCTGGTGCACGCGGCTCTACTACTACCTTCGTTGAACGTGGCATTGGTGATGTTGCCATCTCATGGGAAAACGAAGCTTTCCTGGCATTGAAAGAACTTGGTCCTGATAAGTTTGAGTTGGTTGTGCCTTCCATCTCGATCTTGGCTGAGCCACCTGTTACCGTGATTGACAAGGTAGTTGATAAGCGCAAAACCCGTGCTGTAGCTACTGCTTACCTTGAGTATCTGTATTCAGAAGAAGGTCAGGAACTGGCTGCCAAGAATTACTATCGTCCACGCTTGGAAGCTGTAGCGAAGAAATATGAGAAGCAGTTCCCCAAAGTTAACCTGGTCAATATCGATGATGAGTTTGGCGGTTGGCAAAAAGCACAAAAGACCCACTTTGCAGACGGTGGTACTTTTGACGAGATTTACCAGAAGTAACAGTAGTACCTGGCAATAGCATGAACAGCTGATGGTGGGGCAATTACCCTGTGCTCCACCATTCATGCCAGTTCTCCCAACTAACGACCTGCTCCCAAAAGGAAAAGGCAACGAGAGGATAATATAAATGAGTACAGCCTTAATCGTAGGTGGTGATCAGATAGACGGCATCAAGCAGGTGCTCACCAACCACGGCATTACCCATATCAATCACTGGTCAGGTCGCAAGGTTGGCGACGGCAAGAAAATCATCCCTCACGATACTGAGCTGATCGTACTAGTCACCGACTGGATCAGCCACAACTTCACCCACAAGATCAAACAAAGTGCCGCCAAACGTGGTGTGCGTATCGTCTACACCCCTAATGGCCCTGCGGCATTACGTGCCCGGTTAGGCAAGCCAGCATCATCCAAATTCGGCGGCGATACGCTTGCGGAGGCAGACTGTCGATTACCCATAACAACTAATCACTATCCTTCAGGGGTCGTTGATTTTTCCGCAGCAGTCCACTAAAGCAATCAACTGGCACTACAGTCAAATCAATCCGGCCCCTAAATCAAGTCAATTTAGGAGTTCATCATGGCAATACACGCAATTAACGTTCGTAACCAGTTTCGCGGCCGGATCATAGAGATCGTGCCAGGCTCAGTCGTTTCAGAGGTTGTAGTTGAAACCGGCATAGGCATTGTTACTTCAGTCATCACTAGTCGCTCCGTGCAAGAGCTCGACTTACAAATAGGCACTGAGGTACTCGCGCTGGTTAAATCTACAGAGGTTTCTATTGCGAAAGTGTAAATAGGGATTCAAGTGCATCTTGCAATAAAAAGCCCCATCAAACAAAGCTTGATGGGGCTTTTTAAACTTCAGCTAAAAAATACTCTTTATTACTTAATTACTTAAACACTCTTCCCTGAAACCAGCCTCAGCAGAGAACTCTGAAGTACATCAATCTCAGCAGTAGTGTTATAGAAAGCCAATGATGGTCTTACCGTGGTTTCCACACCAAAGCGACGCAAGATAGGTTGCGCGCAATGGTGCCCTGAGCGCACGGCAATGCCATCTGCATTCAGTGCAGAACCCACTTCTTCACTCTTGAAGCCTTTAAGGGTAAATGACAACACGCTGGCTTTTTCAGCGGCAGTACCTATCAAGCGTAAGCCTGGCACCTTAAGCAAGGCAGCTGTCGCATACACCAGCAAATCATGCTCATAGCGTGCGATATTATCAATACCGATACGCTCAACATAATCAATCGCAGCACCGAGACCAACTGCATCTGCAATATTGCCAGTCCCCGCCTCAAACTTTGACGGGGCCTCATGATAGACAGTCTTATCAAAAGTCACATCCTGGATCATGTTGCCACCGCCTTGCCAGGCTGGCATGTCATCTAGCACTTCTGGCTTGCCATATAGCGCGCCAATACCTGTTGGGCCGAATACCTTGTGCCCGGAGAACACGAAGAAATCAGGATCCAGCAGTTGCAAATCCACTTTCATGTGCGAGACCGACTGTGCGCCATCCAGCAGTACCTTGGCACCTACCCGATGCGCCATCTGTATCATCTGCTGGGCCGGCGTAACGGTACCCAGTGCATTCGATACCTGCGTGAATGAAACCAGCTTAGTCCTTGCTGTCAGCAGCTTCTGGTACTCATCCAGCCGTACCTGACCTGAATCATCCACTGGCACGACTTTCAGCTTGGCACCTGTCTCGCCACATAATTGCTGCCAGGGCACGATATTGGCATGGTGCTCAAGATTGGTAATCACAATCTCGTCACCCTCGCTGAGGTGCTTTTTACCCCAAGTCTTGGCCACGAGGTTGATCGCCTCGGTAGTACCGCGCACAAATATGATGTTGTCGACGGAAGGCGCGTTAATAAAACGACGCACCTTTTCACGCGCACCTTCGTAGGCATCGGTAGCACGTGCGGCTAGTTCATGCGCTGCACGATGGATGTTGGAGTTCTCATGCTGATAAAAATAGCTGATCCGGTCAATGACGGATTGCGGCTTTTGCGTAGTTGCCGCGTTATCCAGCCAGATCAATGGGCGGCCATTCACCAGCTCGCTAAGAATCGGAAAGTCCTTACGGATCAGATTGGCATCAAACGGTGGATGCGCTGATGGTGCCAAATCGGCCTTGGGTGTAAATGACGAAGCCTTGCTATCCGCTGGCACCTTGAGAAAATAGAAGCCACTATCAGCAGCCTTGCTGTGTATAGCTGGTGTCTCACCAGCACTTGAAGAACCAGCTACCGGCGCAGAAAAACTGCCAAGCAATCCATTTAACTCAGACTGATAGGGAATATCAGTCCCGCCAAGCAATGCACTTACCTCCAAGCCACTCAAACTATCCGGTACATATTGCAACTGATAGCTGTGAGCATCGGCAACCTGCCCCGGCACTTCCGGCTTAAATGGCGCATGTGCCAACAGACCATTTGTCCCTAAGACAAGCTCCGGCAGGCCAGCTTGACTGGCAGCACTGCCAACGCCCGGAGATGCATAAGGTGTAGCTGCATCTGGCATGGAAGCAGTTGAAGGCAGCTCTGGCTTAGCCGCAACAAACGGCGACTCTAGGGGGAAGCCCTCTGAATATATCTCATTGGCGATACGTGCCAGCTCGGCCACATCAAGATGGCCACTCTGGCTGGCTTCTCTACCGATAGCCAAGCCAGCTGCCATACGCGGATGCTCTCCGGGGAGGGAAGCCAGGATGGCCTCTGGTTCTAAGGAAGACAAGCCTCCGTAGGACGACAAATCGTTGAAATTACTTGTAGTCATAGTAGTTGCCTACGTCAACATTCTCCAATACGGCAATCGCATCCTCGGTCAACACAGCAAGTGAGCAATACAGGGATACCAGATACGAAGCAATTGCCTTGTGGTTGATACCCATAAAGCGCACAGACAAGCCCATAGTCTGCTGGCCTGGCAAGTTAGGTTGGTATAAGCCAACTACACCTTGACGGCTTTCACCAGTGCGCAACAACAGGATATTAGTCTTGCCCTTGGTTACTTTGAGCTTGTCGCAAGGGATCAAGGGAATACCACGCCATGTCAGGAACTGTGAGCCAAACAAAGCAACGGTTGGCGGTGGCACGCCACGACGTGTGCACTCACGGCCAAAGGCAGCAATCGCTTGCGGGTGGGCAAGGAAGAATGCAGGTTCTTTCCATACTTTGCTAATCAGTTCGTCCAGGTCATCGGGTGTTGGTGAACCGGTGCGGGATTTAACTTTTTGCGAATCGGCAACGTTATTGAGCAGGCCGTATTCCTTGTTGTTAATCAATTCGCTTTCCTGACGCTCTTTCACCGTTTCAATGGTCAGGCGCAGTTGCTCGCGAATCTGATTGTGCGGGCTACTGTAAAGATCAGATACACGGGTATGTACGTCAACTACGGTATTCACCGCATTCAACACGTACTCACGGCCCCATTCTTCGTAATCTACGAAAGTCGCAGGCAGTTCACGCTCATCTTTAGCAGAACAATCCACCTCAATCGCGTTGGGGTTCTTGGCCTTGTTAACGCGATAGATACCGGCTTCTACAGGTACCCATTGCAATAGATGCACCAGCCAGCGTGGCGTGATGGTGCTGAGCATAGGGACGGTTTTGGTCGCATTGGCAAGCGTACGTGCCGCTACATCCCCTAATGCTGTCTGACCTTGATGAATATCTGCCATGTAATTCTCCTAGTTGAAATATGTTGGTTGAAATGTATTGAGTTTTAGTTGTGCTGCGAAGTTTGGTTTTCTTGATTTGCCGATTCTAGAATTACGGGCCCTTTAGTTACGGGCATTTCGGCTGCCGCCAGCAAGCCAGAACGCATCTGCGCCTGGCTGATATTGCTGCCAGCAGGCACAGTGTGCGTCAGCCACACATTGCCGCCGATGGTAGAGCCACGGCCGATAGTGATGCGGCCAAGGATAGTAGCGCCAGCGTAGATGACGACGTCATCCTCCACAATCGGGTGGCGCGCATTGCCTTTAATCAGTGCACCATCTTCGTCAGTGGGGAAGCGTTTTGCGCCCAATGTCACGGCCTGATAGACCCGCACGTGCTTACCTATGATGGTGGTTTCACCAATGACGACACCAGTCCCATGATCAATGAAGAAGCTTTCTTCAATCTGCGCACCCGGATGGATATCAATGCCAGTAGCTGAATGTGCAATTTCGGAAATCATACGGGCGATTAATGGCAAACCGAGCCCATGCAATACATGCGCGAGACGATAGTGAATAATGGCGTTGATGCCCGGATAACACACCAACACCTCATCTACGCTGCGCGCTGCCGGGTCACCCTCAAAAGCTGCGCGTATATCCGTATCCAACAGCTCACGTATGGCAGGTAACTGGCTGGCAAATTGACGCACTATCTCAATAGCGACATCAGTTTTTTTGGGAGAGATTCCAGTTGCATCGGCGGAAAAGTAGAGCTCAAGCTTGGTTTGAGCCAATAGATCACGTAACGCTACATCAAGCGTATGCCCAACGAAGTAATCAATACCTTCCTCTTTCAGGTCTGGCAGCCCCAGGCGGTTAGGGAAAAGCGCAGCACCCAGACCTTCTACAATGGACTCAAGCGCTTTACGTGAAGGCAGCTTGGGTGGCCTGTCTCGCCTTTTTCTGTGCTCGAGTGATGCAAGGCGTAAATCACGTAACTGACTAACGACTTGGCTAATGCCTAAATCGCTACCTGTCACGTCATTCAGTGACGCATCACTGATTTCAAGGTTTTTACTCATGTTCTATATAGCCAGTTCAACTAAAAAGCCAAATCCAAAAAACAAAAAAGCCAGCGGTCTTTCGACACGCTGGCTTCCGGTGGTCCGGTCAGCACTCGCTAACTAAAAGTCTGTGGCATAAACACGCCAATTAAATTGGTAGGTGGCTTTATAGCAAATACGCTAATTCATTTCAATGATTAGATTCGTTTTTAATATACACCACAGATAGAACTAAAAAAAGAGTTGTTACTAAAGTTTAATAAAACTTATTTAATATTCATTATTAATATAATGATATTTATTTATATTCTTTTACATTGTTTTAGAAGTTGCTTAAAGTGCGGTCATCTCATTTTTCACGGAACTGCATTGTGCCTATCAAACTATCTAAAAAAATATCGCATCTGGTTTTACTGGCAACTTTGCTATCTTCTTTTCCCATTCTGGCTGACACCAGTCTGCTAAACGTGTCCTATGATGTCACTCGCGAATTTTACAAAGATTACAATCCGGCTTTTGCTAAATACTGGAAGCAAAAAACTGGCGAGACGATTACCATCAACCAGTCGCATGGCGGCTCCAGCAAGCAGGCGCGCGCTGTAGCAGATGGCTTAGAGGCGGATGTCATTACCATGAACCAAGCTAATGACATTGATATTCTGTATGAACGTGCCAAGCTAATCCCCAAAGACTGGCAAAAGCGCTTACCTAATGCAAGCTCACCTACAGCATCGACAACTGTCTTCCTGGTACGCAAGGGCAATCCCAAACGCATCAAGGATTGGGATGATTTGATCAAACCAGGTATCGCAGCTGTCATCGCCAACCCCAAAACATCCGGCAATGGGCGTTATAGCTACCTCGCGGCTTGGGGCTATGTCATTAAATCTGGCGGTGATGAAGCCAAGGCCAAAGACTTTGTTGGCAAGCTATTCAAGAACGTACCCGTACTTGACACCGGTGGTCGCGGAGCAACTACCACATTTGTACAGCGCGGCATTGGTGACGTGTTGCTGACTTTTGAAAATGAAGTGTATTTGATCAAAAAAGAACTGGGAAACGACGACTTTGATGTTGTGTATCCATCGGCTAGCATCCTGGCGGAAAACCCGGTGAGCATAGTCGACAAGGTCGTGGATAAGCGCAAAACACGCGCCCAAGCACAGGCATATCTGGAATATTTATACTCTGAAGAAGGCCAGGAACTCGCCGCCAAACATTACCTGCGGCCCCGTCTGGAGTCTGTCGCAGCACGCCACAGTGCAGACTTCAAGAAGCTGGATATGTTTACCGTGGATGAGGTGTTCGGTGGTTGGGATAAAGCCCAGAAAACCCACTTTGCCGATGGCGGTGTCTTTGATCAAATCTACAGCAAGTAACCGAATTAGTAGTCAGTAATAAAGTTTAAAAGGAAGTAACGTAATGACAAAAAACACAGCGACACATGTCGAGCAGCTGCGGCTGCAACTGAAAGAATCCTTGCTGCTGGACTTGGACGATTACGGCCTGGCCGAGCAATCCACAGGCGAATTTAATAGCACCTACCTTGGCGTCCAGCTCAATAGCGCATTCCAGCCCATCTATGACAGCGAGGCCGGGGAACTATATGGCCATGAGGCTTTGTTAAGGCCGTCGCTGGGCGGCGAACTTGCAAGCAGTCCTGAATTTGCTTTCAGCTACGCTGAGCAGGCTGGAAAGCTGGTGGAATTTGACCGCGTCAGCCGGACATTACATGTACTCAATTTCCGACAGATCTATGCTGAAAACGGGCTATTGTTCCTGAATGTGCATCCCAAGTTGTTAATCAGCGTAAATGCGCACGGCAAGGTATTCGAGCGCATCCTGCATGCTAACTCCATACCCACCGACCGCGTAGTCATTGAGATACAGGAAGGCCTGGTTGAGCAGGACAAACAACTGACCGAGGCTATCGACAACTATCGTGATCGTGGCTATCGCATCGCGATTGATAATTTCGGCGGCACAAACTCCCATATTGACCGACTATGGAAATTTTCTCCAGATTTGGTCAAGCTAGATTTGAACCTGATTCAAAAGGCTGAGCACAATAAGCGTGTGCATAAACTGCTGCCGGGGCTGGTCAAGATCATCCGCGATCTTGGCGCGCAGCCGGTGATTACCGGCATAGAAAACCAGGCACAGCTTGAGATTGCAGTTGAGTCCGGCAGCAACTTACTGCAAGGCTACTTTTTGGGCAGACCCGCTGTTGCCAAAGACTTGCAGCCATCACAGCTGTTTAAGTCTGCAAAATCAAAACCCGTGATACGTGTGGCGGCTTGATACAGCTGTCGCCTCAACCATAAACTATAAGTTCTCCTCCCTGTGAGGCTGGCCCTGCGTTAGCGACAGACCAGCCAGCCTCGCTTTTTTACAGGGATACATTATTCTAAAAACGAATATCAATATAGAAATATATTATTTTTAAATTATATTAACCTCTGCTAAATTGGCAGCCGCTTTCAACCTGCATACTTTACATAGAAGCTGCACATCTAAAAAATAATGACCATGGCTAAATCTACTAGAAAAAAACATAACAATGTATTGCCTGGCTTTAACATATCGCTCGGTTACACCCTCCTCTATCTAAGCCTGATCGTATTAATTCCGCTCTCGGCAGCATTTATCAAAACGACAGAATTAAGCCTGCAGGAATTCTGGCATGTGGTCACGGCACCACGCGTGGTGGCGACTTACAAGCTGACTTTTGGAGCTTCCTTATTGGGAGCGCTTATCAATGCTGTGTTTGGCCTGCTCACGGCATGGGTGCTCACGCGTTATACCTTTCCGGGTAAACGCCTGGTAGATGCCTTGGTAGATTTACCGTTTGCGCTGCCAACCGCAGTAGCTGGTATCGCACTCACTGCGATTTATGCGCCTAATGGCTGGATCGGCAGCCTGCTTGATCCTCATGGCATCAAGGTAGCATTCACGCCGCTTGGCGTGGTGATTGCGCTCACCTTTATCGGCCTGCCTTTCGTGGTACGTACGGTGCAGCCGGTGTTAGAAGACCTGGAAGCTGAGACTGAAGAAGCGGCAGCCAGCCTGGGTGCCAATCGCTGGCAGACTTTCCAGAAGATTATCCTGCCTGCAGTGTGGCCTGCGCTACTCACAGGATTTTCACTGGCTTTCGCGCGTGCGATTGGCGAATATGGTTCAGTGATTTTTATCGCAGGCAATATGCCCATGATCTCCGAGATTACACCACTGATCATCATTACCAAGCTTGAGCAATATGACTATGCGGGTGCTACTGCAGTCGCCGTTGTTATGCTGGTGATCTCGTTTGTGCTGCTGTTTGCCATTAACGGACTGCAATGGTGGACTGCGCGCCGCAATACGAGAGCGCCATGAAAAATATAAGTATCCAGAATATTAAAAGCAGCACTTTTAAAAGAAATACTTAGGAACCACGATGTCCACGACCACTACCGTCTCTCAATTCAGTAGCTATAAAAGCAAAGTAGCCCGCAGCCGCGCCACTTCCGAGCCTGCGTGGGTACGCTGGTCACTGATTGGGATTGCCATCGCCTTCTTGAGCCTGTTCCTGTTTATCCCGCTGGCTGCGGTGTTTGCAGAGGCTTTCCGCAAAGGCTTTGATGTCTATATCGCCGCCATTACCGAGGATGACGCACTGTCTTCCATGAAGCTCACTCTGATTGCAGCAGCCATTGCCGTGCCGCTTAACCTGGTGTTTGGCGTCGCTGCGGCATGGGCCATTGCCAAGTTCGAGTTCAGGGGCAAAAGCATACTGATTACATTGATCGATTTGCCATTTGCTGTATCCCCGGTGATTGCGGGTTTGATCTACGTACTGATTTTCGGCCTGCAAGGCTGGTTCGGTGGCTGGCTTTCTGATCACGATTACAAGGTGATCTTCGCCATCCCTGGCATTGTGCTGGCCACCATTTTTGTGACTTTCCCTTTTGTAGCACGCGAGTTAATACCGCTGATGCAAGCGCAGGGCAAGGAAGAAGAAGAGGCAGCACTGGTATTGGGTGCATCGGGCTGGCAAATATTGTGGCGGGTTACGCTACCCAACGTGAAATGGGGCCTGCTATATGGCGTGATATTGACCAATGCGCGTGCCATGGGCGAGTTTGGCGCGGTATCGGTGGTATCCGGTCATATCCGCGGCCTGACCAACACCATGCCGCTGCATGTAGAAATCCTCTATAACGAATATAACTACGCAGCAGCCTTTGCGGTGGCTTCGCTACTGGCATTCTTGGCACTGATTACACTGGCATTGAAAACGTTTATTGAATGGCAGGCGGCACGCACTGCCGGTGAAAATGAAAAGCTAGCTGAAGAGTAAATTTCTGCAGAATAAATTTTAAAGCATCGTTACTTAAATAGTCATAGTTAAGAAAAATAGTTAAGGTCAATACCATGAGCATTGAAATCCGCAATATCAGCAAAAACTTCGGCAAGTTTACTGCCTTAAAGGACATCAGCCTGGATGTGCCCAGTGGCGAGTTGGTCGCCCTGCTCGGCCCTTCCGGTTGCGGCAAAACCTCATTACTGCGCATCATCGCAGGTCTGGAAAACCCAGATGCAGGCAATATCTATTTTCATGGTGAAGACACGACAGATCGTGATGTCCGCGAGCGCCAGGTCGGCTTTGTGTTCCAGCACTATGCGCTGTTCCGTCACATGACCGTATTTGAAAACGTGGCGTTCGGCCTGCGTGTCAGAAACAAGAAAAACCGCCCTACCGATGCCGAAATCCACAGGCGTGTGCACGAACTGCTGGACCTGGTACAACTGGACTGGCTTGCAGACCGCTACCCGCCTCAGCTTTCAGGTGGGCAACGCCAGCGTATAGCATTGGCGAGGGCGCTGGCGGTAGAGCCTAAGGTACTGCTGCTGGATGAGCCGTTTGGCGCGCTGGACGCCAAGGTACGTAAAGACCTGCGCCGCTGGTTGCGTCGCTTGCATGACGAACTGCATATCACCAGCGTATTCGTCACGCATGATCAGGAAGAAGCGCTCGAAGTCGCTGACCGTATCGTGGTGATGAACCACGGCCAAGTAGAGCAGATCGGCACGCCGCAGGAAGTGTATGACAAGCCTGCTACACCATTTGTTTACCAGTTCCTGGGGAACGTTAACCTGTTCCATAGCCGCGTGCATGAAGGCCGTGCGCATATCGGCGATCTATCGCTTGAAATCGACAGCTATCAGGAAACTCAGGACAGCCCGGCGTTTGCTTATGTACGTCCGCATGACATTGATATCGATACTGAAAGCAATGGTAAGCCAGCGTTCAAGGCAGTTGTCAGTTACATCCATTCGCTAGGACCCCTGGTCAGGCTGGAACTGCAGCGTGATGACCAGACCGAGATTGTAGAAGCCGAACTGACACGTGAAAGATTCTTGCATCTGGCCATTGATGTGGGCTCGAACGTATTTATCCATCCGCGCAATGTCAGGGTATTTCTCGACCAGACGGCATAAACCATCATGATTTAGATCAGCGCTAATATTTATATGTTGGTGCTGATCTAACAGCATCACTTTTTATTGTCTGCTACAAACTTTGCGACACGAGCATTAACGACTATCAATTCCTCGTTAATAGCGTTCATTCGTTTAGGATTGATAGGCTCATATTTTTGAGTTGCCGTATTTAGGACTGAGTCCATTACCAACATTTCATAAAACAATTCACTTGTTAACTTAATATCTTTTATGAACTGCTGCCTTGGGTCAGTAGGCCTAAGTACTACCTGAGATAAATCATCAGCAATCTTGCGAAACACCGGCGCATGCTCAGTCCTGCTTCGTTCATCAGCATCGCGCTCTGATAGCTTTCCTGTTTCGAGCTCTGCTTGCTCTTGTTTAAGTTTTTTCAGCTCATTTACATAGAGATCAAAAGCATTAGTCAATATTTGGTTGCTGGTAAAAATTTGCCTTTGATCAATCATCGCCTTGGGCGCCATCACAGCTAGGCTGACCGTACAAACACTTAATATCATCACAGTTGCAACTGAGTTTTTTAGTAAGCCATTTTTAAAGCTGTCGATATCAAAACGCTTTGGGAGGATAAGCGCAGCCAAGCAGCCACCCAATAAACCACCCACATGCGCCGCATTATCAATACCTTCTTTTGAGAACCCCTGCAGCAGCGAGTAAATTACGAAAAAAGCTAGGCCATTCATAATTTGCTTGCTAAATACTTTAGGCAAACTATGACGATGTTGAAACACGGCAGCCAACAGTGCCCCAGCAACCCCGAACACCGCACCAGAAGCGCCTACAGAAACCGCTTGTTGTGCTGAGTAATGCAAACTTAGTGCACTACCCATGAGCCCAGAAGTAATATAAATAATTAAGAAAAGACGCTGACCATAGATGCGCTCCACCATCACCCCCGCTGAGTAGAGCCCCAACATATTCATGCCAAGGTGCATAAACCCACTATGCAAAAACATGGCGCTTAGTAGTCGCCACCACTCACCTTTCTGAACTTCTGAGGCTGCATTCCCACCCCATAGCAAAAGTTTATCTGCCGGTGTACTCATAAAATCAGCCCCTTTAGTCAGGGTGAACAACCAAACCAGCACATTGATAGCGATGATGGAGTAAACCATCCATGCAATTGGTTGTAAAGCTTCCAGCTTTTCTTGAAACTCTCGCTCTTCTTTCAATTGGTCACTGACGGAAGCAGTGCGTTGAGTGAGGTCATCAAATGTCTGCTCATGCCGAAGATTGACCGCGTGAAGAAGTTTTTCCTGATCTTCCATGGAAAACGGCGACAAGCCAATTCCAAGCATTTTGGCGTAATTTCTTTTAAAAAGACTACTGTTCACAACGCCATCTGTGGGCTGCTTGAGATGGATTCTGAGCATACGTACACCCTGAACATTCTCAAGTGAGAGCGCTTCTATATCTTTCCAAAACAGACTTTTAACTTTCCCATTCAAATTAGGTGAATGAAAGGCCTCGTCAGTCAAAGTCACTAAAGGCTGACCGTATTTAAGCTGTTTGCGAACCGTCAAATGCACGACCAACCCAATCCCCATCATCAAGGTAAAAATAATGATAAGCGCACTTGCGTCCACACGACTTACAAATATCAATGGAACAATTCCGACACAGAGCCCTATCCATGTATAAGTAATAAGCTTAGCCGTTTGACTATTTTTGGATGCAAAAAATAACTCTTCTGCTTGTGGACTAATTAGCGTTTCGTTGCTCATTTTTTTAATTTCTTTTTTATTTTGCAGATTCAATATTCTGCATAATTAATAATTCAAAAGCTAACAATTTAAAAGCTATAGTATATTCAAATAAAGCTTATGAAATTAAGGAAAACCGCATGATTGACTGGCACAACTTCACTCCCTGGCCTGCCTTTACCGGCGGCCTGCTGATCGGGCTGGCAGCAGCAGTGCTTATCCTGTTCAACGGCAGGATAGCTGGTGTCAGCGGTATTCTGCTGAAGCTGATTAAGTTGACTTGGCCACAACGCGAGGAATGGCTATGGCGCTTGCTATTCATCGCGGGCCTGGTCATTTCGCCGCTTATCTTCAGGCTTTTCGCACCTCTCCCGGCAGCACAGGCTGATGCAGGCATCTGGCTGCTGGCCATCGCCGGCGTGCTGGTTGGATTGGGGACCAGCTATGGCGGCGGTTGTACCAGCGGGCATGGCGTATGCGGGCTTTCGCGACTGTCGTTACGCTCACTGGTCGCCACACTGCTTTTTATGGCCTCTGGCATTGCTGCCGTGTTTATCGTGCGCCATTTACTAAATTGAACCAGCCTCTCATGAAACCATTCTCGGCATTATTGGCAGGCATTATCTTTGGATTGGGCCTTATCCTGTCCGGCATGACCAATCCCGCTAAAGTCATCGGCTTTCTCGATATTTTCGGCGGATGGGATCCCTCGCTTGCGCTGGTGATGGGCGGCGCGATACTCGTCGGCTTATTCGCTTTTGGTTACGCTAAAACCCGCTCGCACAGCATACTGGGCGCAAGCATGCAGCTACCTGCCAACCAGCAGCTGGATCGCAGGTTGATACTAGGTGCCATTACCTTCGGCATCGGCTGGGGCTTGGCTGGTTACTGCCCTGGGCCGGCAGTGGCTTCACTGCTGACTGGCAGCATCAAGCCTGTAGTATTTACCCTCGGCATGCTGGCTGGCATGGCCATCTTTACACTGTTAGAGAGATACACAGCTTCAGCTAAGTCCGATAAAACCAATAGCTGACAAATCGGCCGTCGATTAAAAGCGCGAAAGCAGGCTTTACGTTATAATTTGCCTACTTTAAAGCTTACGGATGCTCGGGCTACACCTCTGATGATCAAAAAACTGCTGCAACGCGTTTTCAACCCCAAAAACAAACCATCGACCAAAGCCGGCAAACAGCCCCGCAACGGTAGCGAAAATGCCAAGCGCATTCCCAGCAAAATCCATCGTATAGACAAAAAACTGCTCAGTATCGGCGCACTAAAAACTACCGAAGGCTTACAGAAAGCCGGATTCGAGGCATTTGTTGTTGGCGGCGCAGTACGGGATCTATTACTTAAAAAACGTCCCAAGGATTTTGACATTGCCACCGACGCCACGCCGGAAGAAGTGAATCGCGTATTCCGCCGCTCACGCATCATAGGCCGTCGTTTCCGCCTGGTGCATGTCATGTTTGGCGATGAAACCGTGGAGGTTTCCACATTCCGTGGTAGTCACCTGGCCGATAGCGAGCAGAACGATGCCAAAGTCGCCGACAGTGGCCGCATCTTGCGCGACAACGTATTCGGCAATCAGGAAGAAGATGCCATCCGCCGGGACTTTACTGCCAATGCGCTGTATTACGACCCGGCAACTGAAGAAATACTGGACTTCCACAATGGCGTCGCCGATATCCAGGCAGGCATATTGCGCATGATAGGCGACCCGGCAACACGCTACCGCGAGGATCCGGTGCGCATGTTGCGCGCGATTCGGCTCTCGGCAAAGCTTGGGCTCAAAATCGAGAAAGCGACCGAAAAACCTATCCCTGACCTGGCAGAAATTCTGCACGATGTGCCCGCCTCACGCCTGTTCGACGAGATGCTCAAGCTGTTCCTGTCCGGCCATGCACTGGAAAGTGTCAGTGCCTTGCGCCAGCACGGCCTGCATCATGGCCTGCTACCTATGTTGGATGTAGTGCTGGAGCAACCCATGGGTGAGCGCTTCGTCAAACTGGCGCTGAAAAACACCGATGACCGGGTGCTAGCGGAAAAACCTGTTTCGCCCAGCTTCCTATTCGCCACCCTGCTCTGGCATGAGGTGCTGGTAGCGTGGAATAAATACCAGAAACAGGGCGATCGCCCTATACCTGCGTTGCACATGGCCATGAATGAAGTCGCGGATATACAGGCCGAAAAACTGGCTATCCATAAGCGTTATAGCACCACCATGAAAGAAATCTGGGGATTACAACCGCGCTTTGAGCAACGCTCGGGCAAGCGCCCATACAGCCTGCTGGAAAATCCGCGTTACCGCGCCGCCTATGATTTCCTGCTGTTACGTTGCGAATCCGGCGAACTGGATTCTGCATTGGGCAAATGGTGGACTGACTTTGCCGATGCCAACCCGGAAAAACGCCTGGCGATGCTGCAACCGAATACTGAGCCGCAAAAACGCCGTCGTAGCCGTCGCAAAAAAGCAAATGGCAATCCCGGCTCTGCAACTGCTGCGGAATAACTATGCAAAATGCTTTCATCGCACTAGGCAGCAATTTACAGCAGCCCGAGCAACAAATCCTGCAAGCATTCTCAGAGATCAAAAGCCTGCCAAAGACGCGGCTGGTCAAATGCTCATCACTTTACCGGACGGCACCCGTCGGCTATGACAACCAGCCTGACTTCATCAATGCCGTAGTAGAAGTGCAGACCGACCTCACACCGCGCGAACTGTTGCGTGCTCTGCTGGCAGTGGAGAACAAACATGGGCGTGAACGTCCGTTCCCCAATGCGCCACGAGTGCTGGACCTTGATCTACTGCTTTACGGCAACATGGTCATGACTACCGACGAACTGACATTGCCGCATCCACGCATGCATGAACGTGGCTTTGTATTACTGCCACTGGCTGAGATCGCCCCGACATTACAACTCACCAGGTATGGCAAAGTGAGCGAGTTGGCTAAAACCCACTTGGCACAGGGTGTAGAAAAATTAGCGGCTAATTAATTCGAGCTAATTAATATAACTGGAATATTACCGTTAATATAAAAGCAGCAAGATTAGTAAAAGCCTTAAGGAAAGCATAAGTGTGGCATGAGCATTATTGATAAATTCCCCTATATCGTGATTGAAGGCCCTATCGGCAGCGGCAAGACTACACTTGCGCGTAAGCTGGCAGACCGCTATTCAGTCAACCTGCTACTGGAGAATGCCGAAGCCAACCCATTCTTGCCGCGTTTTTACCAGGATGCGCCGCGATATGCCCTGCCTACCCAGCTATTCTTCCTGTTTCAGCGCACCAACCAGATCCGCGACCTGGCCCAGCGCGACATGTTTGCTGAAGCGACGATTGCCGATTTCTTCCTGGAAAAAGACCCGCTATTTGCGCGATTGAACCTGGATGACGAAGAGTTCGCCTTATACCGCCAGATTTACCAGCATTTGCAGCTACAAGTGTCGCCGCCTGACCTAGTGATCTACCTCCAAACACCGGTGGACGCCTTGGTAGAGCGTGTAGAGCAGCGGAATGTCAGCTATGAACAGGAAATTCCACGCGAATATCTATCCCGTCTTTCGGATGCTTACAGCGAATTCTTTCATCAGTATGATGCATCGCCCTTGCTGATCGTCAATAACGAGAAACTGAATATCGCCAAGGATGAAGAGGCGCTTAACCTGCTAGTCGAGCGCATCATGCAGATACGCGGCCGCCGCGAATTTTTCAATCCCAACTTCGAATAATACGCTTGAGTTAAGCAAAGCCTAACTTACTCACCCCTAGATAAACCTCCAAGCAATAATCGACCAAGTCACAATCGTCTTGTAATAGAATAGTCCCCCTTATGAATCTATTCACCCTCCAACAAATGGCGGATCGCGGCGAAAAAATCGCTGCCCTCACCAGCTACGACTCAAGCTTTGCCACGCTGTGCGAAAGCGCTGGCGTTGAGATATTGCTGGTCGGCGACTCGCTGGGCATGGTGCTGCAAGGCGGCAATAACACGCTGGCGGTGACACTGCACGACATGCAATACCACACGCGCTGCGTCGCCAAAGGCAGCAAAACTGCCTACATCATCGCCGACATGCCTTTCGGCAGCTACCAGCAATCTCCAGAGCAAGCCATGCGTAACGCAGCGCGCCTGATGGCGGCTGGTGCGCATATGATCAAGCTGGAAGGCGGGGATGTGATGCTGGAAACCGTGGAATTCCTGGTCAAGCGCGGCATTCCTGTGTGCGCACATTTGGGGTTCACACCACAATCGGTCAACCAGCTCGGTGGCTATCGCATCCAGGGCCGTAGCGAGGAAGACGCCGCACAATTGCTGGCTGACGCACAAGGCCTGCAACAGTCAGGTGCTTCACTGATCGTGCTGGAAATGATCCCTGCCGAACTGGCAAAACGGGTAACCGCTGCCTTGAGCATCCCTACCATTGGTGTAGGTGCGGGGATTGATTGCGACGGCCAAGTATTGGTATTACAGGATTTACTGGGCATTTTCGCCGGCAAATCTCCACGCTTTGCAAAGAATTTTATGCAGGGTGCAAGTAGCATCCAGGAAGCCGTGGCCAATTACGTCCAGGCAGTAAAAGCTCAAGGGTTCCCTGCGGCAGAGCATAGCTTTTAATGGATATTATTGATTCTGTCGAAGCGCTCAGGCAGCGCCTGGCGAGTGAAACCTCCATTTGTCTGGTGCCCACCATGGGCAACCTGCATGCCGGACATATCCAGCTGGTAAAACTGGCACGCCAGCAGGCACCATGCGTGGTCGTAAGTATTTTTGTGAATCCGCTGCAATTCGGCCCGAATGAAGACCTGGCAAGCTACCCGCGCACATTGGCTGAGGATTGTGCAAAACTGGCAGCAACTGGCGCCGATATCGTATTTACGCCATCCGTCATGGAAATGTATCCAGAACCGCAATCCATGATGGTCACGCCACCACCCATCGCCCATGAGCTATGCGGGGCAGCACGACCCGGACACTTTGATGGTGTTGCCACCGTGGTGCTCAAGCTATTCAACATCGTGCAGCCGCAAACTGCGATTTTCGGCAAAAAAGATTACCA
Source organism: Methylophilaceae bacterium (assembly GCA_035459965.1). Taxonomy (GTDB): domain Bacteria; phylum Pseudomonadota; class Gammaproteobacteria; order Burkholderiales; family Methylophilaceae; genus DATHXC01. The sequence continues at coordinate 191,300 of DATHXC010000013.1, read as the reverse complement.
GCAACTGATGATTATCCGCGAGCTGGTACGCCAGTTTAATCTCCCTATTACCATAGCACCCTGTGAAATCGTGCGTGAAGATGATGGCCTGGCCATGAGTTCACGCAATAGCTACCTCACGCCTGCCCAGCGCCTGGAAGCCCCGCGCCTGCAGCGGGCGCTACAACTGGTAGTCGCAGCTGTACAAAAAGGTAACCATGATTTCAGCGCTATAGAAGCGCAAACCACCCAGTATCTGACCCAAATGGGCTGGATAGTCGATTACATCTCGGTACGTTCTGCAATCCGCCTGGCTCCCGCCACAGCGAACGATAAACAACTGATTGTACTGGGTGCTGCCAGACAAGATCGAACGCGACTGATTGATAATATTGAGTTTAATCTCGATTAGTTGATTGCTTTAAGTACTATCAGATTTTGCTTCACGGTACTAAACGACTATAATGCACTGGTTTTTAACCGACTTTTCAGGACAACCATCGGGACAACTATGCAAAGAACCATGCTCAAATCCAAGTTGCACCGCGTGCGGGTAACGCATTCGGAGTTGGACTATGAGGGTTCGTGCGCCATTGATGAAACTTTGTTGGAAGCTGCTGACATTCGCGAATACCAGCAGATTGATATCTACAACGTGACAAATGGCGAGCGCTTCAGCACCTATGCTATCCGCGCGCAACGCAACTCCGGCACGATTTCCGTGAATGGTGCAGCGGCTCGCAAGGCTAGCCCCGGCGACCTGTTGATTATCGCCAGCTACGCTGTCTATAACGAAATCGAACTTGAAAAGTTCAAGCCAGAGCTAGTCTACGTGAACAACAGCAACCAGATCGTTGATAAACGTCGCGAAATCCCTGTGCAAGCTGCCTAATCTGCCCTGCCTCAATCAACCAATCAACCAATCAAGACCACCGCTAACAAGAGTCATTTAAGCATCTCCTCAAGGAATTCATGGAACTAGAAGTAATGAAACAGGCCGTCGTCGACGCGCTGGAAGATATCAAGGGTTACGACATCACGGTAATGGATGTGCGCAAACTGACCTCCATGGCAGCTTACATGATCGTTGCCAATGCCAGCTCTACACGCCAGACCAAGGCCATGGCCAACAATGTGCGTGAAAAACTGAAAGAGCTGGGTGCTGACGTGCGTGGCACCGAAGGCGAAAAAGAAGGGGAATGGGTATTGGTCGACCTGGGCGATATCATCGTTCATATCATGCTGCCCGCCACCCGTGCCTATTACAATCTGGAGCAACTCTGGGGCGCAGCTGAAGGCCATCGCCACGTCAATAGCGGCTCTGTCTCGAACTAGGTAATTACTTTAAGTGAAGCTACGTATCATCAGCGTAGGTCACAAAATGCCGGACTGGGTGGAGATTGCGTGTGGCGAATACCTCAAGCGCATGCCACGCGAGGCCACTGTAGAAATCATCGAGATAAAGCCGGATAAGCGCGCTTCCGGCAAAAATTCCACTACAGTACAAGAAGCTGAAGCCAAGCGCATTCTGGAAGCCTGCGGCCGCGATTACCTGATAGCGCTGGACGAACGTGGCGCAGAAGTCACCACCTTACAGCTCGCCGATCGCCTTAAAACCTGGCTGGGAAGCGGACGTGATGTATCGCTTATCATCGGCGGGGCTGATGGCTTGCATGCTGACATCAAGGCCCGTGCAGACTGGCTATGGAGCTTATCCAAACTCACATTGCCACACGGCATGGTCAGGGTAGTGCTGGCCGAGCAACTTTATCGCGCCTGGACAGTCATCCATAATCATCCCTACCACCGCGAGTAAACAGCTGGCTGTCGTCAGCGTATCCAATATGTCCACCTATACACAATCCCTAGTCTGGTTTCGCCGCGACCTGCGCGATTTTGACCATGCAGCGCTGTATCACGCACTTAAATCATCGCAGAAAGTCTATTGCGCATTTGTGTTTGATACCGAGATACTAGGTCAGTTAGAGGATAAAGCGGATCGCCGCGTAGAGTTCATCTGGGAAAGCATACGCGAGCTTAAAGCTGCACTGATAGAACAAGGCGGCAATCTCATCGTCAAACATGGCAAAGCCAGGGAGATCATTCCTGCGCTAGCCCGTGAGCTGCAGGTTGAGGCCGTATTCAGCAATCGCGATTATGAGCCCTCCGCCATTGAACGCGACCGTAATACAGCGGAAAAACTGGCAGAGGCTGAAATAGAGTTCAAACAGTACAAGGATCATGTGATTTTTGAGCAAGACGAAGTACTGACTCTGCAAGGTAAGCCATACGGCGTGTTTACCCCTTACAAAAATGCCCACCTAAAAAAGCTTAATGATTTCTACCTGAAGCCTTACCCGGTAGATCAATACAAGAAGGCTTACGCCCAACACTCGGATAAAAATTTGCCAACGTTGGAAGAGATGGACTTTCAGCGTACCAATCTCTCTAGCATGAAGCTGCCGACTGGCATGTCTGGCGGCAAGCAATTGTTTGATGACTTTATAGAACGCATGCCACGCTACAAAGATACGCGCGACTTCCCCGCCATCAAAGGGCCATCTTACCTGTCAGTGCATCTTCGTTTTGGTACAGTCTCTATACGTCATTTGGCGCGAACAGCCTGGCAAATGGGTGGCATGGGTGCTGAAGTCTGGTTGAGCGAGCTAATATGGCGAGATTTTTATTTCCAGATCCTGCATCACCATCCACGCGTAGCAGCTGGCCATAGCTTTAAACCCGAGTTTGAAGCCTTACCTTTCCCTAACGACCAGAATCTTTTCAAAGCCTGGTGCGAAGGCAATACCGGATATCCTCTGGTAGACGCTGCCATGCGCCAACTCAACCAGACCGGCTGGATGCACAACCGCCTGCGCATGGTTACTGCAAGTTTCCTGGTCAAAGACCTGCTTGTGGACTGGCGCTGGGGTGAGCGTTATTTTGCCGAAAAACTCATCGATTTTGACTTGAGCGCTAATAATGGTGGCTGGCAGTGGGCAGCTTCCACGGGCTGCGATGCACAGCCCTGGTTTCGTATTTTCAACCCTATTACGCAATCAGAAAGATTCGATGCTAGCGGAAAATTCATTCGTAAATACGTACCAGAGTTGAAGGCATGCAACGACAAAGAAATCCATGCACCCTGGCTTATACCGCCATTACGTTTGCAAGAGTTGAACTTGGGAATGGGCAAAGACTATCCAGCCCCGGTGATCAATCATGCAACTCAGCGAGAGTTGGCTTTTGCGCTGTATAAACAAAAAACGCCCAACGGGTAAGCTGTTATCTAGTAGCTAATTTTCAGTTTCAATAATCGTAAAAACAGTAGCCAATCGAATTAAATCCTGTTGTCGCCTAGAGACAGTTTTTGTCAATAATGAGGTTAGATGAGAACGTACAGTACTCACCTTTATCTTTAACTCATCAGCGATAATCTTGGCTGTTTTGTTTTCTAATAAAAGCCCAAGTACTTTTGCTTCGGAATGCGTCAGCTTAAACAACTCAGTCATTAAACAAACATTATTTGTATGGCCGGGCTCATTTTTTGTAAGCCATATTACTGTTGAGTCGCAATTTTGACTTAATGCCCAGTGTGGCAGTTTTTTGATTGGCGCAACCACCATAAACCACTGCTCGCTGTCACCAAGTATAATTTTCTTGCAGATTAATTTACCCGATGACGAGTGAGTAGCCGCTTGCAGGATCTGCTTAGGCAAGCTGATTGCCTCAGTGTTTTGCAATTTCATGTCGTATAGATAAAGTGCGCTTAAAAATCTTTTGGCAGTTGCATTTGCGAATTGCATTTTGTGCGCAGCATCCAGCACAACAACCCCGTGACTCAACTGATTTAAAACTCCCTCAAGACTGTTATTTAGGGATTTGTATTTCATCGCTTGGTCATGTAGCAGCCAAGCTCGCTGAACGTGTGGCAATAACTTGGTAAGTGTATTGATATCCTCATCCGCAAAAGGTTGGGCATGTGCAGGCTTGTAAAAACTTAGTACGACAGGGGCCAGCATATGTGTATTATCTGGCGCGAAAGGCAAACTTGTTAGCAGATGCCCTTGATTGTGTTTGACCAGGAACTCATTGAAAAACCTTGTGGACTTAAGTGCCTGCATAGGGATCAGCTCTTCGCCAGTCGCAATCACGCCCGTTCTGAACATATTCTTATCGACTGCCGCCGCATTGTAAACATCATGACTTACAAAATTTTGAATGTAGTCTTTGGCGGTATCCAGTGAGTAACGCTTTGAGTAGTGGTGAGGTAAATCCAACAATTGTGGACAGGGCGTAAATAGTAGCGCACTGTCCGCATGTAATATTTCACACAAACTATCCAAAGCAGCATTCCAGGCATTAGGTTCGCCAACTGCGCTATAGATTGCATCAAGCGGTTCAGTCCAATCAGCATTTGGTTTCATATCGTCAAAAGGATTAAGTAAATCACAATGAAAGATTAGCATTAAATGCTGGGGGACTACCTAAAAGTCTTGCTATTGCTCAGATAGCGAGACTTTTAATTACCCATTAAGTCATTATTGCTGAACTGATGGTGATAGCTCATCAAAAGAACTACTTCATTATGCGCACCCAGAATAACTGGCACTCTTTGGTGCAAGCTATTCGGATTGACCTCCATAATGCGTTCATAGCCGGTTGATGAGGCACCTCCAGCCTGCTCTACAATAAAACTCATGGGATTGGCCTCATATAACAACCTTAGCCTGCCACCCTTATCTTTAAGCTTACTATCGATTGGATATATAAAAACACCGCCGCGTATGAGTATGCGATGCACCTCAGCCACCATTGAGCCAACCCAGCGCATATTGAAATCTTTTTGCCTGACGCCCTCACGTCCTTGCAGGCACTCTTCGATATAGCGCTTTACGGACGGCTCCCAGTAACGTTGATTAGACATGTTGATGGCAAATTCCTGAGTATCGGCAGCAATCCGCATATCAGGATGCGTGAGCAGAAAATCATCGGTGACATGATCTAGCGTGAAGCCATTGACGCCTTTGCCTGTCGTCAGCACAAGCATAGTGGATGAGCCATACAATGCATAACCTGCACATACCTGCGACGTACCAGGCTGCAGGTAGTCTTCCAGCTTAGGATTGCTAACTCCAGCCGGGCAACGTAAAACAGAAAAAATAGTCCCGACAGTAATATTCAGGTTGACATTGGAAGAGCCATCCAGCGGATCAAATAGCAGTAAATACTTGCCGAACTGCCTGGATTTTTCAGAAATTTCGTATGGCTCATCCATCTCTTCAGACGCCATACCAGCGATATGACCACTGGCAAGATTAGACTTTAGAAATATCTCATTGGCGATCACATCCAGCTCTTTTTGTACTTCACCCTGAATGTTTTGAGATTCCAGGTTACCCATGGTGCCTGACAAAGCGCCTTGATTCACCGCAAGGGCAATCTTTTTACAGGCAGAAACAATGTCACCTATCACCAGGCTGAGTTCGCCAGTGGCCCCATCCACTCGATGTTGCTCCTGCATGACAAATTCGTTGATGGTGATAATGCTCATAGTTGTTTCCCGCCTGCCTTGATTACATTTTTATTGTGAAGCCAAACTTCCACTGATTGCGAACAATTGCATGAACAGAGGCCTGTTTCACCAGTTCAATTGCTAAAACATGCACGTTTTAAATGTTACATTTAAACAACAAAACTCTAGCACGCTTTGCCCGCCTGGCGCTAAAACAGTGGACAAGCTATGGCCTGCTAAGTTAAAGTTGGGCTTGGCTCTTAATCCAACCTAGCGTTAGTTTGAGCACGAAATTAATAAGATTAATTAACTGGAACAACGCATGCGTATCAAAATTACAACAATGTTTGCCGGTTTACTTCTTGCATCCCTGCTCACAGGCTGTGCATCTCAAGCAAATAAAGACCCGCTTGAAGGTTTTAACCGCGGCGTATACAAGTTTAATGACGTTGCTGATAAAGCAGTGATCAAGCCTATTGCAGGCGCCTACAAAGCGACATTGCCTGCACCTATTCGCTCTGGGGTGAATAACTTTTTCACCAACCTCAATACATTAGTGTCAGCCATCAATGACCTGCTGCAATTTAAACTCGATAAAGCAGTTGAGGGTCTTGGCCGCTTTACTATCAATAGCACCTTCGGTATTGTCGGCCTGATCGACGTGGCATCCATGGATGGCATTGAGCAGCGTAATGAAGATTTTGGTCAAACGCTCGGTCACTGGGGTGTAGGCAGCGGCGCATATATCGTCCTGCCTTTCCTTGGACCAAGCACATTGCGCGATACATCCGGCCTGATTGTCGATACAGCACTGTTTGACCCTATCACTTACATCGAAGAGCCAAGAGTGCGCAACTCGCTACGTGCAGTCAAGTTGCTGGATAAGCGTGCGCAGTTATTACCAGGTAGCGATCTGCTGGATGACGCGGCACTTGATCCATATGCATTCATGCGTGACGCATACATGCAGCGCCGTGCCAGCCAGATACAAGATGGCATCGTACCGGCAGAGATGCTGAAGGATGAAGATGAATATAATCCTGACAGTGCTCCAGCTGCAAAGTAAGCGTCACTAAAGTCACTTAAATAAAAAAGAGCCCCTTAATCGGGGCTTTTTTATTGGGGTTAGGTCTATATTGCCAGTTTCAGACTAAATTACTCTCCAGCCACTGTCATCTGTTCTATCAAGATAGACCCCACCTGCTTCGATCCCTGCACCAGCACATCATTTCCTACTGCTACGATCTGCTTGAACATTTCAGCCAGATTGCCTGCAATCGTAATTTCTTCTACAGAATGCACAATAACCCCATTCTCAACCCAGAAACCTGCTGCGCCTCGCGAATAGTCTCCCGTCACCATGTTAATGCCATGACCCAGCAACTCCGTCACAACCAGGCCTGTACCCATGGTTTTAAGCAAAGCATTAAAGTCCTGGTCGCCATGGCTGATGATCAGATTATGATTACCGCCAGCATTGCCAGTGGTGGTCATGCCCAGTTTGCGTGCAGAGTAACTTGCAAGCATATAGCCTTGCAACACGCCGTCCTTAACCAGGGTGCGTGGCTTTGTCGCCACACCCTCATTGTCAAACGGCGCACTGGACAGGCCTCGCAACAAATGTGGCTGCTCTTCTATGCTGATGATAGGAGACAATACCTGCTTACCCAGGCTATCCAGCAAAAATGAAGACTTGCGATACAAACTGCCGCCCGAAATAGCGCTGATCAAATGTGAAATCAGACCAGAGGCCAGCGAGGCCTCGAATAACACCGGCACCTTGGCTGTCTTGATCGGACGAGAGCCCAGACGCCGCACCGTGCGCTCCCCGGCCGCCTTGCCCACATGCTGTGCTGATTCAAGATCAGCAGCACTACGGGCACTGCTGTACCAGTAATCACGTTGCATATTCTCGCCATCTTCTGCAATGACTGAGCAACTGAAGCCATGTCGCGAACTGGCATAACCGCCAGCAAAACCATGACTATTGGCATAAGCGAACATGCCTTCGTAGGTGGAAACTGCGGCGCCTTCGGAATTATTGATCCTGGAGTCTACTGCCAGCGCTGCCGCTTCGCATTCTTTTGCCAGTTCAATTGCGTCATCGACCGAAATAGGCCATGGATGGTGCAAATCAAGATCAGGAATATCTTTCGCCATCAACTCGGCATCGGCTAACCCACAAAACTCATCCTGCGCCGTGTAACGGGCGATATTGCATGCAGCTGCCACTGTGTCCTGCAAAGCCTGTGGCGAGAGGTCGGAGGTGCTGGCATGGCCTTTACGCTGACCGAAATACACGGTGACCGATACGCCCTTGTCGCGGTTATACTCAATGGTTTCCGTCTCGTTCATGCGCACCGAGACATTCTGGCCGAAGCCAAAACTGATCTCGGCTTCTGCTGCGCTGGCGCCTGCGGCTGTTGCCAAACGCACTACGCTGGCGCTCATTTCTTTTAAATCATCCGGAGTATGGGTAAACCCGGATTTAGTCGATGAAAGTTCAGTCACGAAAAGCTCTTTAGCAAAAACTGTTATCATAACCCACCATGAAACCTAACAAGACATCTCAAGCATTAAATAGCGAGCAAGCGGGCATAGCATCTATGGATTTGGAAGACAATAGTGACGAGCCGCTCAGTAAAACCAAGCGCAAAGCTGCCATGGACGACCTTCAGTTCATTGGCGGGACGCTGATCGAGTTACCTAAAGAAAAACTCGCCAAGCTTGATCTGCCGGAAACCCTCATGGATGCGATACGCGAAGCCAAGCGCATTACCGCTAATGGCGCGACTCGCCGCCAGTTACAGTACATAGGCAAGCTGATGCGTAGTGTCGATACCGCACCGATCCTGGATCAATTACAGCGCTGGGAAGGCAAGCATACCGCAGAAAATGCTTATTTCCACCGGCTGGAGAACTGGCGCACGCGCCTGATTGCTGAGGAAAGCGCGCTATCGGAGTTCATGCTGCAGTTCCCCAATGTAGATAGCCAGCAGATACGCACGCTGATACGCAATGCGCGCCGTGAAGAAGCTGCCGGTAAGCCACCAAAAAGCAGCCGCGAGCTATTCAAGCTATTACGTGAGATCACTGCAGAATCCGGCAATGAGGCCTTGCCGGAGAATGATGCCTAGACATCATTAAACCCAGATCAGTGGCTGCTGGTAGTCTCTGCTGCAACCTCCTGAGATTTTTTCGGGGGCAATAAAAACTCACCCGGATGCTGGTTCAGTTTGCTGAGCACAGCCTTGATCAGCATGCGCCACTGCGCAAAACTGAGCTTGCGTGATTTCATCGCTACATAAAGTGCCAGGCTAAAACTCACTAGCAGATTCACCGTACCAATCAGCAATACCCCTGCTGTTGCCAGCATCACCATATGGCCAGTCACTTCAAAATCCAGCCCGACGAACGAGAAGCCGACAAACGCTGAAGAAAAGGTAATGTGGCGGATATCAATGGGCAACCCCAGCAATACGCCTATGGCTGCCATACCGCCAAGCAGGCACCCGAAATAAAAGTTACCGGCCAGCGCACCCAGGTTATTTTCAATATAAACAGCAATACGCGCCAGCCTTGGCTTACCGAACACTTTTTGTAGCCAGCCCACTGCCAGCAAGCGCTGCGGGATTTTGTGATAGATGGCGATATTGTCGTGATAACCCGCGATCAGCCCAGACAGGAACAGACAAACACCTGCAACCGCTGCATAAAATAGCGCACCGCTATGGAATGGATCTATATCTGCCAACAGTTTGTGGGCTTTTTCTACGCTCACAAAATGGTGGCCGGTCCAGGTAAAAGTTGCCAGGGCAATCAGCATCGCGGTCGGCACTGCCAGTGCAACATTGCCGATAATAGCGATGGTCTGGCTGCGCATGGTCTGCGCAATAATAGTCACCAGTTTGTCGAGGTCTTTGGTCTTGCCGTCGCTCGCATCAATGCTTGCCGCAATGGCGGCCGCGGTCATCGCAGGCTGCTTGGTCGCTACCGTGAAATGCAGGATATGAATCAGCACAAAGCCCAGGCCGTAATTCAGGCTGAATAAAATCGCCTCTGTCAGTGGCGCATAGTGCTTGCCTGCGGTGATGATCTTGATCATGGCCATGACGCCTACGATCAGGCCAGCACCCATGGCAGAGCGCATCAGGGCGAAATATTCACGGCGGTTTTCGGTAATGTAATGCTCACCGGTACGACTCGCATTTTCGGTGACGCGCAAGGCCAGCGTTTCCATGTTTTCACGCCAGTGCAGGCCAATATCGTTCTTGTGACTCTCGGCGGAAACCAGTGTTTTGAATAAACTCACAAATTCCTGATGCGTATTTTCGCCCGCACGCAAACGCTTGATGATCGTCAGCAAGGCCTCAAGCCGCCGGATTTGCTGAGTCATGCCTTGCAGTAAAAATGTCAGGTCGAGGCTGGTACCTGTTTGTGAGCTATTGCGGCGAATCTTGGCAATAATCAGTCGACACTGGTCCAGCATGACCAGGATATGGCTGATGTCTATATGCTTAAAGCCGGGTGCGCTTTCATCAGTAGCCGCAAGGAAATCCCCGAACTCTACATTTTGCGTAATGAAGGGTGAAGCGTGGTCTTCCAGCTCGGGATGGTTACGGATTAACTCCGGCTGCAAACCTGATGCAGATAGTCGGTACGACAACACTTGTGCCGCATCCAGCAAGCTTTGCTGACAGCGCGAGAGTAAAACTTTTGGCGCTTCATCAAAATTCAGCTGCTGCAACAGCTCAAGCCACACGCTATCGGGAACAGCATGCACCCATATCTCGTCGCTAGGCCTGGTGAATATCAGTGAAAATACATCTTTCAGGTAAGCAGGATTAATAGCATCGGGCAGCAATTTATGACTGATACGCCGCCGCATCTCACTGAAGAAGCCGCTATTGGGCTGGATGCCGGAATCTACATAAAATGAGACAGGCTTGCGCTCACCCAGCAGGCGCAATATGGCATCGCGCAGCATTGGTGGATAAGCTGGGTTGCGGTTGAGCAGGTGACACAAGGCTTGCACCGCATTGGTTGCATAGTCCGCCTGGTGTGGTTTTGGCGGCCGAATCCGGGCAACGAGTTCAGCAAGCAACTCAACTGGGTTTATTGATTGAAGGTTTTGTTCCTGCTGAGGGGCGCTGTGCAGATACTTTTGTAGAATGTCTTCCATGGTCAGCACATTATTATTTTGATGAAGTTAGGCTAAGCCTGATTTAAACATACCTGATGCCTACTTTCCTAGGAAGTAAGCATCAGGGCTGAAATTAGCTATTTGCGTTTATTCAGTGTCATCACCGTCTTGCCAGGCCTGCCTTCGCGCACATATTCGACATCAACAGTTTTGCCTTCGTAACTCTTCACGACTTGCGATAGGGATTGAGTATTGGTCAGCGCAATATCGCCGATGCGGGTGAGCATGTCACCCTCTTGCAACGATGCATTGAATGCAGGCGAACCCTCGATGACAGCCAATACAATCAGGCCATCCACTGTGGCATCCTTGCTTGTACCTTTAACATGCACCCCGATGACAGGCGGCGCAATTTTGACCCAGTAAGAGGCGTAATAGTTATAGACGGGTGAATCATCCACTGGCGCCGCATCTTTGGAATCTTTGTCAGTTTTGGATTTTGCCCTCATTGCCTGATCGCGCAATTGCTGGATCTTCACGCTGGCTGGTGTGCCTGAGGTCTCCTTGGTGTAAACAAGCACTAGGTCGGCCTTCAGTATTTTGGCCTGCTCCAGCGCTTGCTCTGGCTTAACCTCCTTGGCCTCAAAACTGGAATAACCCAGCATATCGAAGCCTTTCACCAGCATGCGATTATTATCAGTATCTTTGTTATTACCGCGGAATAACTTTGGGCCGCTGAGATCAGGCTGCAAAGCTACGGTAGGTTTATCAAGGCTCAAATATCCTTTGATGTAAGGATTTTCTGCAACAGCAGGCGTGGCAACTGCTGGCTTTTGCAGGTTCTTATTGCTTGCACAGCCCGCCACGCTCAGCACCAGTAATATTGAAACCAATAAACGCATGATCATCCTCTCAGCAACCATTATCTGAATCTGGCCTTACGAAACTCAGTCTCGGGCCAATTCGCTAAATGGTATGATTAAATCTTATAAAGTAAGCAGAAACAAATTGTATCTGTAAAGCTCCCCCACTAGACAACAGCGATGGCAAAACAATTCAAATGACTGCGCAAACGATTATTATCGGCCTGATTTCCATCAGTGACCGCGCCTCCAGCGGCGTGTATGAAGACCAGGGCATCCCCACCCTGAAAGCATGGCTCGATAAAACCCTGACCACACCCTGGCAATCCATTGCCCGGGTGATCCCCGATGAGCAGCCAGATATCGAGTCCACTTTGCGTGATCTCGTTGACCAGGAAGGTTGCAGCCTGATTCTGACTACTGGCGGAACAGGCCCGGCTTTACGCGATGTCACGCCCGAAGCAACACTGGCTGTGGCGGACAAGGAAATGCCTGGGTTTGGCGAACAAATGCGCCAAATCAGCCTGAATTTTGTCCCCACCGCCATCCTGTCGCGTCAGGTAGCGGTCATCCGCAAGCAATGCCTGATTATCAACCTGCCAGGCCAGCCTAAAGCCATTACGCAAACGCTGGAAGGCCTAAAAGATGAAAACGGCAAACAACTGGTCCATGGCATTTTTGCTGCTGTGCCTTATTGTGTGGACTTGCTGGGCACCGATGAAAAGCCAACGCCTTATATCGAAACTGACGAAACTATTGTGAAGGCATTTCGACCAAAATCAGCGCAGAAACCTGGCGTATAAGAGAAACCCAGCACATAAATGGCTAAAGAATTCGACCTGATCAGCAAATACTTTACTCGCGTCACTCCACAGGCTGAGCTGGGGATAGGCGATGATGCCGCGCTGATCAAGCCTTCAAACGCCATGGATATCGCAATATCCAGCGACATGCTGGTAGCCGGGACTCATTTTTTTGCTGATGTTGACCCGGAAAAACTGGGATGGAAAACGCTGGCTGTGAATGTATCAGACATGGCAGCGATGGGCGCCCTGCCCAGATGGGCCACATTATCCATCGCATTACCGGAAATCGACGAAACCTGGCTGAGCCGATTTTCTAAAGGTTTTTTTGCCTGTGCAGACGCATTCAATATTGATTTGATCGGCGGCGATACCACCCGTGGCCCTTTAACACTGAACGTAACCATCATGGGTGAAACGCCTCATGGCTGGGCCTTGAAGCGCAGCGGCGCCAATGTTGATGACGAGATATGGGTATCAGGCACGCTGGGTGATGCCGCGTTTGCGCTAGCGGCGATGCAAAACCGCATCATACTGACTGGGGAAGAGCTCAATATATGTCGTGCGGCATTAGAGCAACCGCAGCCACGCGTCGAGTTGGGCCTGGCGTTGCGTAACATTGCCACCAGCGCAATCGATATCTCCGATGGTTTGCTTGCAGATTTGGGGCATGTCCTCAAGGCATCGGGTGTTGGCGCTAAAATCCATTTAAATCAGATTCCCCGCTCTGAAATTGTGAGCCATCACTTGCAGCAAGAACAAGCCATATCAATGATAGTGGCTGGCGGGGATGATTATGAGTTGTGCTTTACTGCACCGAAAAACCAGCATGATGCAATCGACAAATTAAGCCAGAAACTGGCATTACGTCTAAGCTGCATAGGCAATATCACCAGCACTCCCAGCTTAATATTGCATGGCAAGGACGATGAAATAATGAACATCAAGGAAACCGGTTTTGACCACTTTGCCTGAGCCACTCTGGCCTGATGCCAAATTCTTACTCAAGCATCCCTCGCACTTTCTGGCCTTGGGATTTGGCAGTGGCTTAAGCCCCAAAGCACCTGGCACGCTCGGCACCCTGGTCGGACTGCCTTTATTTGCCTTGCTGCTACTGACCCCGGAGCCGGCGCATTACATCACTATCGCCCTACTGTTTTTAATTGGCATCCCGCTATGTACTAAGGCTGGTAATAATCTTGGCGTATCCGATCACGGAAGTATCGTTTGGGACGAAATCGTAGCCATGATGCTGGTGCTTGAGTTCACGCCGTTGACTTGGCCATGGTGGCTCGCTGCTTTTGCCTTATTCCGCCTGTTTGATATCTGGAAGCCCTTCCCTATTCGCCAGTGTGATGCGCAACTGAAAGGTGGCTTCGGTGTGATGTTCGATGACCTGCTGGCGGCCATCTATGCCATCGCCTGCCTGAAAGCCCTGCAATGGTTAATGATCCACTATTAGCATTGGCTGAAGAGCTGGGCAGTTTGCTCAAAGCGCGTGGATGGATGCTGGCACTCGCTGAATCCTGCACTGGCGGCTGGGTAGCACAAACTGTTACTTCCATTGCTGGCAGCTCAGTCTGGTTTGACCGTGGCTTTGTCACCTACAGCAATGCCTCAAAAATAGAAATGTTAGGGGTACGTGAATCCACACTAGCGCAAGATGGCGCGGTAAGCTCGGAAACTGCCACAGAAATGGCCTTGGGCGCCATTGCTAATAGCCACGCACATATTGCTGTCGCCATTACGGGCATTGCCGGGCCGGATGGTGGTAGCGTCGATAAGCCAGTAGGCATGGTGTGTTTTGCATGGGCAAAATTAAACATGCCCGTCATGACCAGCACCGAATATTTTACTGGTGATCGCCAGCAAATACGTGAACAGGCAGTCAGGGCTGCATTGCTAGGCTTGTTAAAACATACTGCTTAAAAGCTAAGCGCCACACTAGATTAGCGTGGCGCTTAGCTTTTATTAACTTCAAGACTTTTAGTTTATCGCCAGTCTCTGCGACCCCAACCATCATGATGGTGATTATGTCTTGGGCCCTCATCGTAATACATGAAATGGCTACGTGGGTAGGGGTTGCCATAATAGACAGGCGGTGCCGGGCGATAATACACGGGTGGTGGGGCATAATACACGGCAGGTGGCGGTGCATAGTATCTCACAGGTGGTGCGTAGTAACCGGGCCCACCGATATTAATGCCTACGCTGAATGAGTCACGTGCATAAGCAGTGTTTGCGCTGGCTAAAGCCAGAACTAGTGTTATTAAAGCTAAACGTATTGCTTTCATCATTATCTCCTTGTCGCCAAAATGACGGCGTATCCGAATAACGCTTAAAGCCAGCCAAGGTTTACTTGCATCGGTTGTGATATGTCGCTTTTACACAACTTAACAATTCATCCGTACTACATAACCCTACGTAAACTGGGACTAATAAACACTCATTTGGTTCATGTTGAGGTACGACATAAATCCATGGAAAAGCGCTACTCCAGCTTACCTTAAGCCTTGATTTATGGAATAATCACAGGCTTTATTGGGCATTACCAATACCACACAGAATAAGGGTAATTTCATGGACGAGAATAAAAGCAAGGCGCTCGCGGCAGCCCTCTCGCAAATCGAGAAACAGTTCGGTAAAGGCTCCATCATGCGTATGGGCGACACCGATGTGGCGGGCGATATCCAGTCCGTATCGACTGGCTCGCTTGGCCTTGATATTGCCCTCGGCATTGGCGGATTACCACGTGGTCGCGTGATTGAAATCTACGGCCCTGAGTCTTCTGGTAAAACCACACTGACCTTATCCGTCATCGCACAGATGCAAAAACTGGGTGGCACTGCCGCGTTTATCGACGCTGAACATGCACTGGATCCTCAGTACGCACAAAAACTGGGTGTGAATGTTTCCGAACTGCTGATCTCGCAGCCTGACACTGGCGAACAAGCACTGGAAATCGCCGACATGCTGGTGCGTTCCGGCTCGGTGGACATCGTTGTCGTCGACTCCGTCGCGGCACTGGTTCCGAAAGCCGAAATCGAAGGCGAAATGGGCGATTCACACATGGGCCTGCAAGCGCGCCTGATGTCACAGGCGTTGCGCAAGCTGACCGGCAATATCAAGCGCACCAATACGATGGTGATCTTTATCAATCAAATCCGCATGAAAATCGGCGTGATGTTCGGCAACCCGGAAACGACGACTGGCGGTAACGCACTCAAGTTTTACGCTTCGGTCCGCCTTGATATCCGTCGCACCGGCGCGATCAAGAAAGGTGATGAAGTCATTGGCTCTGAAACCCGCGTCAAGATCGTCAAGAACAAGGTGGCCCCGCCATTCAAGCAGGCTGAATTCGATATCCTGTATGGCGAAGGCATTTCACGAGAAGGCGAAATCATCGAGATGGGTGCCAACCTCAAACTGGTAGAAAAAGCCGGTGCCTGGTACAGCTACAAGGGCGAAAAGATCGGCCAGGGCAAGGACAATGCACGTGAATACCTGCGCGAACATCCTGAAGTTGCGGACGAAATTGACGCAAAGATACGCGCCAACGCCAAAGGCAACCTGGACGCCGTCATAAAGACTATCGGCCCGGATGACGCAGCAGACTGATCAAGAAAAATTCAGCCCCGGAAAATCCAGCAAGCACAAACCCAGTTTAAGGGAAAAAGCGCTGGCTTATCTGGCCCGGCGCGAACACTCTTATCAGGAACTAAAACGCAAATTAAGGGCGCACGTTCCAACAGCGCAAGATGATCTAGAAGTTGATCTAGAAGCCCACTACGAAGCAGTGGATGCGCTGCTGGAAGATTTCAAGAAACGTGGCTGGCTTTCGGAAGAGCGCTTTACCGAGCAGATCATCCACGCCAGGCAACGCAAATTCGGCAGCATGAAAATCGCACATGAGTTACGCGAAAATGGCATTGATGAAGTTCTGGTAGAAAAAGCTGTAGCAGAAGTCAAAGATAACGACTATGCCAACGCACTCAGTATCTACCGCAAGAAATACCACGCAGCACCTGCTAACCGTGAAGAATGGGCCAAGCAGGCAAGATTTCTACAAGGCCGCGGTTTTGGCTTTGATGTAATCAAAAAAGTATTGAGCACTCAACAGGAAAGCCTGGATGAATAAGAAGACTTGGATGATTAGGCCCCCAAGATGCAGAAGTTTAATGCAAACCCAATAATGAACGGCAGTGAAAGCAGCAAATGACGAGCAATCCCAGCAGCAAAGAAATACGCCAGACCTTCCTGGACTTTTTCGCCTCTAAAGGCCACCAAATTGTTGCATCCAGCTCGCTGGTGCCGCATGGCGACCCGACCCTGCTGTTTACCAATGCGGGCATGAACCAGTTCAAGGATGTATTTCTAGGCTTTGACAAGCGTCCCTACACCCGTGCTACCACCAGCCAGAAGTGTGTGCGCGCAGGCGGCAAGCATAACGACCTGGAAAATGTGGGTTATACCGCGCGTCACCATACTTTCTTCGAGATGCTGGGTAATTTCAGTTTTGGCGATTACTTTAAGCGCGATGCCATCAAATACGCATGGGAGCTGCTGACCGAAGTCTACAAGCTGCCTAAGGAAAAACTGCTGGTCACGGTTTACGCCGAAGACGACGAAGCCTACGACATCTGGACCAAGGAAATAGGCATAGCGCCAGAAAAAGTCATCCGTATTGGTGACAACAAAGGCGCACGCTATGCCTCAGATAACTTCTGGATGATGGGTGACACTGGCCCTTGCGGTCCCTGTACCGAGATTTTCTATGACCATGGCGACAAGCACTGGGGCGGCCCTCCGGGCAGCGCTGATGAAGATGGCGACCGCTTCATCGAAATCTGGAACAACGTGTTCATGCAGTTCAACCGCGATGAAGCAGGCGTCATGCACCCGCTGCCCAAGCCAAGCGTTGATACCGGCATGGGCCTGGAACGCATCTCTGCCGTATTGCAGCATGTGCATGCCAATTACGAGATCGACCTGTTCCAGAAGCTCATCGCTGCTGCTGCACGCGAAACCAAAACCACGGACATGGACAGTCCTTCATTGAAGGTATTGGCTGACCACATCCGTGCCTGCTCATTCCTGATTGCCGATGGCGTGATTCCGGGTAACGAAGGCCGCGGCTATGTGCTGCGTCGCATCATCCGCCGTGCCATCCGCCATGGCTACAAGCTGGGTGTACGTAGCGCCTTCTTCTACAAAATGCTGCCCGATCTTGTAGCTGAAATGGGCGAGGCTTACCCTGAGCTGGTGAGCGAGCAGAAACGCATTTCCGATATCCTCAAGCAGGAAGAAGACCGCTTTTTCGAGACCATCGAAAATGGCATGGCTATTCTTGAGACCGAGTTGGCTGACATGGCTAAAACCGGCAACAAGCTATTTAATGGTGAGACTGCGTTCAAGCTTCATGATACCTATGGTTTCCCGCTCGACCTTACTGCTGACGTCTGTCGCGAACGCGAAGTAAATGTTGATTCTGCCGCTTTCGATGCCGCTATGGCCCGCCAGAAAGACCAGGCGCGCGCCGCAGGAAAATTCAAGATGGCAGCCAACCTGGAATACAGCGGTCAGACCACGGCTTTTCATGGCTACGACAAACTTGAAACCTCTGCAAAGGTACTGGCACTTTACAAAGATGGAGCTGCCGTTAACGAACTGAATGAAGGTGATCTGGGCATCGTCGTGCTGGATGAAACACCCTTCTATGCCGAATCCGGTGGTCAGATTGGTGATAGTGGTGAGCTGCGCGGCAGAGATGGCATTTTTGCTGTGGAAGACACGCAAAAGATACAGGCCGCTGTGTTTGGCCATCACGGCATACTCAAAACCGGCAAGCTGCTTTTAGGCGGCACTGTGAGTGCACGCGTAAATACACAGGCACGCGCCAGTACCATGCGCAACCACTCAGCTACCCACTTGATGCATAAAGCCTTGCGTGAGGTGTTGGGCGAGCATGTGCAGCAAAAGGGCTCACTGGTAGATAGCGAGAAAACCCGCTTCGACTTCGTGCATAACGCGCCGATGACCGATGAAGAGATTCGCCGTGTCGAAACTATCGTCAACGCCGAAATATTGACCAACCACGCTACTGAAGCGCGTGTGATGGATATTGAATCTGCACAAAAAACCGGTGCCATGATGCTGTTCGGTGAAAAATATGGCGACGAAGTGCGTGTGCTGGACATTGGCTCATCACGTGAGTTGTGTGGTGGCACACATGTCAGCCGCACTGGCGACATTGGCCTGTTCAAGATCATCGCTGAAAGCGGCGTAGCGGCTGGTGTGCGCCGTGTGGAAGCGACCACGGGTGAAGGCGCGCTTAAGCTGGTGCAATCGCAACAAGCGCTGATTAACCAGGTAACTGGCGAGCTCAAGGCACCAGCGCATGAACTGCCAGCAAAAGTTGCTCAAATACTCGATAACGTAAAAGCACTTGAAAAAGAACTGGCGCGCCTCAAATCCAAGCTTGCTTCTTCACAAGGTGACGATCTGGCAGCACAAGCCGTTGAGATTGGTGGCGTCAAGGTGCTTGCAGCGACGCTGGAAGGCGCCGATGCCAATGCCTTGCGTGAGACTATGGATAAGCTTAAAGACAAGCTCAAATCCGCCGCTATCGTGTTGGCCGCTGTAAGCGATGGCAAAGTAAGCCTGGCTGCCGGGGTTACCAGCGATTTGCTGGCTAAACTTAAAGCGGGCGATCTGGTCAATCATGTAGCTGGCCAGGTGGGCGGCAAAGGCGGTGGTAAGCCTGATATGGCAATGGCTGGCGGCACCAACCCTGCCAATCTGCCTGCTGCGCTTGCAAGCGTGAACGACTGGATAAAACAGAAACTCAATTAGCATTAAAAAACCTAAAACATAAATCTTAAAATTCAAACCTGTAAAAATAAAATATGGCTCTCATAGTACAAAAATACGGCGGTACCTCCGTCGGCAATCCAGAACGCATTCGCAACCTTGCCCGCCGAGTCGCTCGCGATAAGGCATTGGGGCATCAAATCGTCGTTGTGGTTTCTGCCATGTCTGGCGAAACCAATCGCCTGATTGCGCTGGCAAAAGAAATCATGCCGGACCCTGACCCGCGCGAGCTCGATGTGATGGTCTCGACAGGCGAACAAGTCACCATTGGTTTAACTTCGATGGCGCTGATGGATCTTGGCATCAAGGCAAAGAGCTATACCGGCGCGCAAGTGCGCATCGTGACTGATAGTTCGCACACCAAGGCGCGTATCCTGAATATTGATGAAGCACGCATCCGTGCTGACTTGGATGACGGCTACGTTGTCGTCGTTGCAGGTTTCCAGGGTGTCGATGAGCAAGGCAATATCACCACGCTGGGGCGCGGTGGGTCTGACACCACTGGCGTCGCACTGGCAGCTGCCTTAAAGGCCGATGAATGCCAGATATACACTGATGTGGACGGCGTTTACACCACCGACCCGCGCGTTGTGCCTGAAGCGCGTCGCCTGAAATCCATTACTTTTGAAGAAATGCTGGAGCTTGCCAGCCAGGGCTCAAAGGTACTGCAAATCCGCTCCGTCGAGTTTGCAGGCAAATATAAAGTCAAATTGCGCGTACTTTCCAGCTTTGAAGAAAGCGGCGAAGGCACGTTGATCACATTTGAAGAACCAGAAAACAAGGATAGCAACATGGAACAACCTATCATTTCCGGCATCGCCTTTAACCGCGACGAAGCCAAAATTACTGTACTGGGCGTGCCTGATCGTCCGGGCATTGCCTATCAGATACTTGGCCCGATCGCCGATGCCAATATCGACGTCGACATGATTATCCAGAACATGAGTGCAGACGGCACAACCGACTTCACCTTCACCGTGCATAAGAACGAGATGGGCAAAGCACTGGCACTATTGAAAGATAAAGTTCAGAACCATATCAGCGCCAGGGAAATCATCGGCGACGACAAAATCGCCAAAGTATCTGTGGTTGGCGTCGGCATGCGCTCACATGTAGGGATCGCCAGCCAGATGTTCCGCACCCTGGCAGAAGAAGGCATTAATATCCAGATGATCTCCACCAGCGAAATAAAAATCGCAGTAGTTATTGACGAAAAATACATGGAACTGGCGGTGCGCGTGCTTCACAAAGCATTCGAACTGGACGAAGCGTAGTACGAGCATACAGTTTCACATTGATTTTTAAGGCGCAATCAAGTATTGTTACGCCCGCTGGAAAGGTAAAAACTAAGGTATTGAATTAGTCCAAGCTTTTCAGCAAAGCATTAAAACGGAGAGCTGGCCGAGTGGTCGAAGGCACTTCCCTGCTAAGGAAGCATACGGGCTTAAATCTGTATCGAGGGTTCGAATCCCTCGCTCTCCGCCAAGTTTTAAAGCGTTCATATTGCTTTTCGGTTTGATTCTTCTGGAATCAAACGCAACTTCAAGTATAATGCACGCCTCACGCGCCCGTAGCTCAGCTGGATAGAGTACTTGGCTACGAACCAAGGGGTCAGGAGTTCGAATCTCTTCGGGCGCACCAAATAAAACAAGCGATTAGATGCATATGTGTCTAGTCGCTTTTGTTTTTTTGTCGGGACATTTGGGGGACATTTCCCTTGGATTCGCCTTAAAGCATGCTCATCATTAATGGTATATTGAGCTACACAGGTTGCTGTGAACTACTAGAACAGCCGTCAACATACTGTTTGATCATGATTCTGGCAATGGTAATTCCACTGTTTCAAAGTGCTTAAGTAAATATCAAGCCGAAAAACTCTTTATATAAAACCCATCAATCATGTTATTTGGCAACAGCCAAATCCATTTTCAGGTTCACGGTCTTGCCATCGCCAGTTATCTTGGCGACTTCACTAATACTCATTCGTTTAACGTCCATACCGGCGTTGCTAACAAGATAGCTTTGCATCGTCGCTGCCCTGGCATTGGCTATTGCGATCAAATCGGCATCCGTCACATCTACCGTTAATGTTAGCTGTTCGAGCATTTCATTATATTTAGGCAAGTCTTCCGGTTTGGATTTCTTGAAATAATCTTTCAGCTTATTCACTACTTTTAAATTACGGCCGCCGCCACTGCGCTCTTTCAGCAGCACCTCTATGGCGGATTGCACTTTTGGATTATTCAAATCAACCGGGCCAGGCTGTTCACCTGCCTGTAGCTTTAAACCCACTTCATTCAGCAGGTCGCGGCGCGTGGTCAGCTCCTGCATTGCAGCCTTATCGGCTACAGGATCATATGCCGGGATGATTTTGAGCGTGAGTGTTGGGCGCTTGCTGATAGCGCTGGCGATCGTCTTGAGTTTTTCCTGTTCCTGCGGAGCAAGTGTGGCCAAGCCCGGATCAAAGGTGATGACTTCCAGTTTATCTGAGCTCACCCCCAGCAGATTGCCCAATGCGCGGAATGGCGAAGTCACGATCTTGCCGATCACATTCACAATCGCCTTCCACACCACTTTGCCATAGCTGAATTGCGGGTCGTCCAGGCTGCCTGAAACTGGCAGATCCAGATCAATGATGCCATCGCTGTCTTCCAGCAAGGCGATGGCCAGGTCCAGAGGCAGGCTCATGGCATCAGGACTATCTACCCGTTCGCCCAGGCGCAGTTTATTCAGTACGAACTTGTTCTGACCAGCCAGCTGGCGCTGCTTGATTTTGTATTCCAGGTCAACTGAGAGTTTGCCTGAATCGATTTTACGGCCTGCAAACTTGCCAGAATAAGGCGTGAGGCGATTCATTTCCAGGTTATGAAACTGCAGGGTCAGATCGGTAAAGTCAGTGGCCTTGAATGGCTGTATGCTGCCGCGAATACGCGCCGAGCCGAATTCATCCACCTTGCCATCCAGCTCCACCTGCGCCGTGGTTGCCGGGTTGGTAGACAGGCCATTGACTACACCTGAGAGCGAATTGATATGCGTACCAAATTGCGGCTTGAGCGACAGGTCCGCAAACTCAAGCTGCGCATTATTGATGCGTACGCGTTCTACGGCTATGGGGAAGCTTTCTTCTTTCTGGGCGGGTGCAGTAGTCGCAGTCGGTGCAGCATCTGCTGCTTGTGGGGAGCGCAGGATGCGTTTGATATTAAGCGTTTTATCTTCAAAGATGATGAACTTGCCGATCAGCTGATCGATACGCAATTCATCCATATGCAATTGATTAGGTGCAATGGCAAGCTTAAGCGTATCGCTGGAAACTGATTTCCAGTTGAGGAAAATGTCGCCAGTATCCTCTTCACTAATCGCCAGGTTATCTACACTAAAGCCACCCTGAAAGCGCGCACTGAAGGCTTTGTCTGACTTCAACATCAATTTGCCATTCAGGTTTGCTGTGCCGTCATTCAGCTTGAGCAATGCCACCTGATTGACATAAGGGTAAAAGGGCTTTAGGTTCATTTTATCCAGCTTGAGCTGGATATCGCCCTGCAATGGTAGCAAGGCCAGCTTGCCATTCGCATTCAGCTCACCACCCTGCTTAACCTGGAGTTTGGCCTTGATAGCGACAGGTTTGCTGAGCGCCTGCGTACTATCACGCAGTTCAACTGTGCCGTTCTGAACATCCAGTTGAAATGGTATTTTGTTGGTTTTATCTTCAACATGAATAGCTGCATTCTCCAGCGCCAGCTTGCCCAATGACCACTTCCAGCCAGAGTCTGTTTTGTCAGCTTTATCTTGCTGTTTGCTAGCTGTATTAGCTACGTTACGTGGCTCCAGCATAACCTGCCAATTCAGCGGTTTATTGGCTTCCCGCAACACCTGCGCCTGCAAACCTGAGAGCACGATGGCGTCCAGTTTTAAATGACTATTTGCCAGATCAACATCGCCACCTTGCAAATCAAGCCTGGCAAGGGTTGCCGCTGGCTGAACATATAGCGCGGATTGCACAGCCAATGCTGAAATTTGGCTATTCAGCTGGCTGATGCGAATACCACCATCACGATTATTTACACCCAGGCCTAGATTAATATCCTTGATGGATACCTCCAGAGGATGCACAAAACTCTGGTCTTGATAATTTGCCTGCCAATGTTGTAGATGAATCTCGCCGATATTAAAATTGAAAGGCTTTTGTGGTTCAGGCGTTTTTTGTGACAGCTCTGTTTCTGTAGACTGATCGACAGTATCGAGGCTGACCAATAACTGTTGCCAATCAAAATCGCCACTCTGGTTACGCCTGGCATTAAACACGCCATCTTTGAGCAGCACTTGCGCTACCTTGAGTTCATTGGCCGCCAGATCAAAATCCGCAGTTTTTATAGTTAACTCGCCAAGCTTAAACATCGGCGCTTTTTCATGTATGAGGGAGACTTGCTGCAACACGACATCAAGGCCCTTGGCATTGAACTTTGTGCCATGCTGCATCGAGAAGTCGAGCTGCGGCAATGTGACACTCAGCGTTTGCAAACCAATGTCGGCCTGCGTCTTATCTTTAGCGGCCAATGTCCCAGCGACTTCACTCAGGTTCAATACAAGGTTTTTTAACTGCGCTTCGGGTTTAGGCTCCGCATCATGCGTTTTTTCATCTCGTATCATGGCAAAGCTGTAGCCAAAGCTTGTTTTCAGCTCGCCCTGCGTGAGTTTGACAGGCAACGATTGCTGCTCCAGCACCTGCATCACTTTGGCCAGCTTGATACCTTCAAGATTGACCATGCCATTAGAAGCTATCGGGTTTAAACCTAGGTCCCCTTTCCATTTGAGCGTACCTCCCTGCTCTGGAAGCTTGGCCACAATCGAGTAATCTCCGCGATCTTCAGGCAGTGTGGAGAGGCCATCCAGCTCCACCCCCAACGGCTGCAAAACTGCCTTGAAAGGTTTGCTGCGACTGCGATCAGTGTATTGGACATTGCCACGCTCGACCAGGATATGGTCGATCATCACGCGTGGCATATCCGAGTTATCTTCCTGCTTATCTTCATTAAGTTTGGCAATCAGCTCAGCCCAGTTAAGCTTGCCGTCCGGTGCCACATCCAGCGTCACTTGCGGCGTGGTTAAGCGTATATCTTTTAGCCGCCATGCAAAATGAAACAGGCCGCTAGTTTCCATATTGAGATATAGCCGATCAAACCCTGCCAATGGTGCGCCATCCAGACGCGTCAGGCGTAATTGATCCATCGTTAAAATTAAGCGTAGCGGGTCAAACTTGACCTGTTCAACAGTCAACCGACTCGCCAGTTTATTTTCTGCCACCCACGGCAAAATGCGTTGGGTCAGCGGGTTTATTGCAAAATACGCAAAACCCAGATAAGCCAGCAATATCAAAGCCGCAATTTTTAAAGGCCTGCCAACCAGTAGCGCCAACAATCTTTTTTTGATTTTGTTCAAACTTTGCTCCAACCAATGCTTCTAATGAATAACGACAAGTAATCATGAGTATATTAGCTTCATCCATATACAGCTACTTGCCTGCAGTCTTGCCCTATAATCTGACTACCCAATCTGGTTCTCTGTATGGCTGAAAATTCCCTTAACACATCGCCCTTGAATGTCCTGCTTAAACAGCGGGTGCCATCCGTGCCGATGACGCATCTGCTGATCGCTGCCAATCTCGCTGTGTTCCTGGCCATGCTGGTTGGTGGCGCTGGCTTCTGGCACTCACCTAACTCTATTCAGCTGGCATGGGGCGCCAATTTTGGTCCGGCCACGCAGGATGGTGAATGGTGGCGGCTGGGTAGCGCCTTGTTTCTGCATTTCGGGGCGATTCATTTATTCATGAACTTATGCGCGCTGTGGGATGGCGGCAGGCTGGTGGAGCGCATGTATGGCCATGTTCGATTCATTGCCATCTACTTCACCAGCGGCTTAGCCGGCAATCTGGTATCACTGGTCATACAGGGCGGTTCGGCCGTCTCTGGCGGCGCATCAGGGGCGATTTTTGGAGTGTACGGTAGTCTGCTGGTGTTTTTGTGGCGCGAACGTCAGCAGCTTGATCCCTATGAGTTTCGCTGGATGTTCTGGGGCGCTGTCGTGTTCTCGGCGCTTACCATAGGATTAGGTTTTATCATCCCCGGTATTGATAACTCTGCGCATATTGGTGGTTTTATTACCGGCATAGTGAGCGGGACGATTCTCGCGCCTGTATTCGGAGCTGCAAAACAAGCTACATTCCGGCCACGTATTTTTGCTAGCGGCTTATTGGTATTGGCGATTGCTGGCCTGATCAGCAAAATCCCTGCACCAGCCTATAAGTGGAGTGACGAGTTGCTGGTGCGCCAGGAAATCAACGAGTTTCTACGTAATGACCAGGCCATCAACCGTTCTTGGCTGGATATTGTCAATGACGGCAAGCGCGGCGACACTTCTTTTGATGAACTGGCAGGCCGCATAGATGCTGACATCAGCGAGCACTATGAAGATAGTTTCGAGCAACTATCCCAATTGCCAGTTAACCCCGCCATGCCCTCTGCCAAGGCGCTGGAGAACGCCCTCAAATACGCGCAGCAACGCAGAGACGCCTCACGCGCGCTGGCAGAAAAGCTCAGGGACAAGCAGGCTAAATAACCTTTAAGCGCAACTTTGCAGAGCTTACGCCTAAACCACAGCTAATCAGCTAGCCTCATGCAGTGCCGCATTGAGTTGATCAATGACTTCTGCCCAGTCTGCATCCTTGGTAATTTCTTCACGAAGAAAGGCTGCCTGCGAGGCAGTCCAGAAACTAGCTTCTGACAGTACGACTTTATGGTCCAGGGGGCCATGAGTCTGGATAAAACTTGCAATGGATGCATCATCTGAATCCAGACCGAGTTGAGCGAATAAGTTGTTAATGCTATGTGCCGGTGTTTCCATTTTTACTCTCACTTAAAAATATTCGGTTAAGTTACGGCCAATTCCCTTCATCTCATGATTCATGTTGTCCTACAAGAAAATCAGACGAATACTATAGGCCTACAATAGCAAACGCACTATGATCAAGCTATAACCATCAGGAGACTATCATGATCAAACTTCTCTTTAAAACTATCGTCATCAGCTATGTCACCAAGAAACTCACCAGATATCTGTTAAACAAGCCAGCCAAGTAGACAAACCAGTCAAGACTACTTTGTGAAGTTACATATTTAATTAAGTTTAAAGGCATCAAATGTTTAAATACTCTCGTTCCTATTTGCTAGCCAGCGTCGTCCTGATGAGCTTAGCCGCTTGCGGCGAAACCTCCAAGGCAACCATTGACGCTGGCATGGGCTCCAGCCCCAATTTGCCGGCACCTTCAAGTTCTCTATTGCCTACTGTACATGTAGCCAAAGCCATCGGTTGGTCGACAGATGCAAAACCAACGGCAGCTGAGGGTTTAAAAGTGAATGCTTATGCCAATAATCTCAATCATCCGCGATGGCTATACGTATTGCCAAATGGCGATGTGCTGGTGGCGGAAACTAATTCCCCCGCTAAGTCAGACGACAATGGTGGCATCAGGGCGCGTATCAGTAAATGGTTCATGAGCCGGGCGGGTGCAGGCGTGATCAGCCCCAACCGCATCATGCTGTTACGTGATAGTGATGGTGATGGCATTGCCGAAACCCGCACCATTTTCATGGATGGACTCAACTCTCCATTCGGCATGGCACTCATAGAGAATAATTTGTATATCGCCAATACTGATGCGGTCATGCGTTTTCCTTACGAGGAAGGTGCCACACAAATTACTGACGCTGGAACCAAGGTTGCCAGTCTGCCAGCAGGACCTATCAATCATCATTGGACGAAAAACATCATTGCTAGCCAGGATGGTGCATTTTTATATGCCACCTCCGGTTCCAATAGTAACGTTGGCGAAAATGGTATGGAAAACGAGGTAGAGCGTGCTGCTATTCTGGAAATTGAAGTTACTACAGGTCGATCGCGCGTATTTGCCTCAGGCTTACGCAACCCCAATGGGCTAGCGTGGGAACCTCAAACCGGCAAGCTGTGGACTGCCGTCAATGAGCGTGACGAACTTGGCAATGACCTAGTACCTGACTACATTACCTCGGTCACAGACGGTGCGTTTTACGGCTGGCCATACAGCTACTACGGTCAGCATCTGGATGATCGCATCAAGCCAGCACGACCCGACCTGGTAGCCAAAGCCATATCACCGGATTACGCGCTTGGCTCGCATACTGCCTCGCTGGGTTTAACTTTCAACTCAGGAACCCTGCTCCCTAGCAAATACGCCAATGGCGCCTTCATCGGCCAGCATGGCTCATGGAACCGCAAGCCAGCAAGTGGTTACAAGGTAATATTTGTACCATTCGCCAGCGGGCAACCCAATGGCCCAGCCGAAGATGTGCTGACTGGATTCCTGAGCTCTAATGGCGAAGCTTATGGCAGGCCTGTTGGGGTAGTAATCGACAAGCCGGGTGCACTATTGGTAGCCGATGATGTCGGTAATACGGTGTGGCGGGTTAGCCCTAATTAAGAGAACTTGAAGCCACCAAGACTTAAGTCCCACACAAAAATTGAATA
The DNA here is from genome assembly GCA_035459965.1 of Methylophilaceae bacterium. Classification (GTDB taxonomy): domain Bacteria; phylum Pseudomonadota; class Gammaproteobacteria; order Burkholderiales; family Methylophilaceae; genus DATHXC01. The sequence continues at coordinate 163,574 of DATHXC010000013.1, read as the reverse complement.
TGGGGCTTAAGTCTTGGTGGCTTTACTTATTGTCATCCAGAAATTAAATCGATATCAGGGCGATTGAAGCTATTGCGTTGCGCAATTGCATCTATCAGGCGCCTGAAAAAATGAGTGTCATTATCTGAGTGATTAATGACGCCTTCCCCAATAAATGCACCATTGGGGAGTTGTGCTGACTGTGCGGACTTGATCACCAGCCGTTCACCTCCATCCGAAGAAGAAATGACCTTGCCATTTTTATAGGCCTTGCGGATAAACATCAAGGCATTCTCATCAGCAGATAGACGTTCGACTCCTGTTCCGCCCGGTATAAAAACTGCATCGAACTGCAATGACTCATCTAAAGGCAAACTGCAATCTACAACCACTGGAATACCTTGTGCACTTTTAATGGCACCTGGATGAGAGGCGACTACCAAGGTGGTTATTCCTGATTCTTTTAACGTGGAACGCACAGCAACTATGGCATCCAAGTCTACTCCGCTGGCTACTAATATAATCATATTGCAGCCCAACACTTTAGCATTTTGTGTAGGTGTCATGATCAATGCTCCATCCTTCAATAATTGTTCAGGTATAAAGCCGCTGTGGAGTAATTCTCGATAATAAATACTCCATGGCAAAATCAGGCTATGCGCAAATAATGTCATATCTAAAGGCCGCGATCTGTCCGTTATCGTACATATCAAGCATGAGTTTAGAGCTGAGGAAATTGTAGCTAAGTTATAAGCTAAGCACTTGGGGCATGCAGCTAATCACTGCATTTACAGGGGGATAGAACAGGGAGTTATTGCTGTAGCAAGGAATCAGTTTCGGTTTTAATCACCTGATAACATTCGCAGGCATTGGTTTCTAATCCAGACCGATCAAGTACCGTGACGCATCCACGATGATATTTAATATAGCCAGTGTCGGCTAATTTGGCAGAAACCTCTGAAACCCCGGCACGTCTTACACCAAGCAGGTCTGCAACACGTTGGTGGGTCAAGCTGATACGGTTTGAGTTCCACCTGTCCAGGCTGGTGAGCAGGAACCGGCATACCTGCTGCTCAATATTATGATAGCGATTGCAGGCGGCTATTTGTGCAGATTGCGTAAATAGCACGTGAATATAACGCAGAATCAAACTCCTGAATTCGGGATCACTCTCAAACAGTTTCTTTGCAATCGTGGCTTTAATGCGGTAACCAAAGCCAGCGCTTTGTACAACTACCCTGCTAGTCGGTAATTGAGTTCCCATGAAAGTGCTGAAGCCAACCAGGCCGTCATTACCAATCACGGCCACCTCTGGCGAAGTGCCATCTTCCAGAGTATTGACTATCGCAACAATGCTGCTGATAGGGAAATAGATATAGTCTATCTTGCCTGCTTTTTGGTATATATCGCAGTCTCTGGGTAAAGCCATAAGCTCCAGATCAGGCAAAAGCTTTTCATAACTAGCAGGCTCTAATCTGGACAACAAACGATTCTGCTTGGGGCTGCGGCGACTGGGCAATTTATATGCTCTCTAATTAGCCAAAATTAATAACGATTAACAAAGTAACAACAATTAATAGCATGCCTAATATTAGTCTTATGAGCTACACCAGCCAACCCTATTTCTTAATCAAATTGCCTTCGTACACATACACTGAGCGCGGCTCCAGCTGGATCGTATTCTCAGCAGTTGTAATCGCAGGTTGTAATGCCGTATTGATTAGCGCTTTCCATGCATGACTTTCACAGTAGGGCATTTTGGCTTGTACTGCAACATGTGATGCATTGAGAAACACCAACACTGCTGATTCATTTTTATTAGGCGAAACAAATTTAACCCCCATGGCTTTGCTGTTGGGGTCATTCCACTGCTCGCTCGACATGATTTCGCCATTCACGTTAAACCAGGCGACATCCGAGTTACCATGCTCATTTAGCTTGCCTGTTACAAACTCCGCCCTGGATATCGCATTATATTTTTTACGCAGCGCTGCCAGCTCGCCCACAAAATCAATCAGGGCATCATCCGCTTTGTCCCAATTCACCCAGCCTAGCTCACTATCCTGGCAATAGGTATTGTTATTGCCCGCTTGTGAGTTATTGAGCTCATCCCCGGCCAATATCATGGGAACGCCTTGTGATAAAAACAGGGTGGCCAGGAAGTTACGTTTTTGCTGGCTTCTCAGGGCATTAATTTCCACTGACTCTGTTTCACCCTCAGCGCCACAGTTCCAGCTACGGTTATCGTTAGCGCCATCGTTGTTATCTTCGCCATTCGCATCATTATGTTTTTCATTGTATGAAACCAGGTCATGCAATGTAAAGCCATCGTGTGCTGTGATGAAATTAACGCTGGACCAAGGCCTGCGATGCTGTTCGTTGAACAGGTCGCTGGATGCGGCAAAACGACTGGCAAATTTAGAGAGTGTGCCCTCCTTGCCTGTCCAAAACTCGCGGGTGACATCGCGGTAGTCGCCATTCCATTCTGAAAAACCAGGCGGGAATGAGCCTAACTGGAAGCCACCCGGGCCGACATCCCAAGGCTCGGCGATGAGCTTGCACTTATTAAGCTCAGGGTCTTGCAACATGGCATGGAACAAAGCGTGATCCCTGGTAAAGCCGCTTTCATTACGGCCCAGCGTTAATGCCAGGTCAAACCTGAAACCATCAATCCCATAGACTCTGGCCCACATGCGCAGGCTATCCATGATCATTTGCAATATTTTAGGGTGTGCAGTATTTAGTGCATTGCCGCAGCCAGTGAGGTTGTCGTAGTACCTGGGGTTACCCGGTAGCTCCTTGTAGTAACTAAGGTTATCAATGCCCTTCCATGACAAGGTTGGTCCCAGGTGATTGCCCTCACATGTATGGTTGTAGACCACATCCAGGATCACCTCGATGCCGGCTTCGTGCAAGGTATCCACCGTTTTTGCAATTTCTTCTAGCTCGCCAGAGCCCATATAACCAGGCTCTGCAGCAAAATACGAGAGTGTGTTGTAGCCCCAGTAGTTAGCCAGATTTTTCTCCAGCAGATGCCTATCTTGGCTAAAGGCATGGATGGGCAATAGCTCTATAGCGGTCACGCCTATCTTCTGCAAATGACTAATCAAGGCAGAATCACTGAGTGCTGCAAAGGTACCGCGGATATCACTGGGGATAAGCGGGTGCTGCATGGTCAAGCCCTTGACATGGGCCTCGTAAATAACAGTCTTCGGCCAGCGCACATTGGGCTTTGGGGCTTTAACCAGCGTTGCGGGATCAATCACAATCCCCTTGGGCATGAAGGCGGCGCTATCCCGCCCATCCATCACCAGGTCTGCATCCGGCAGATCGCTGATGGTGTAGCCGTAGAGTGAATCATCCCATTTGATTGCGCCCGAGAGCTTCCTTGCATAAGGGTCTAATAACAGTTTGTTGGCATTAAAGCGCTGCCCTTCCATCGGTGCCCATGGCCCGTCCAACCGGTAGCCGTAGAGCTGCCCTGGCTTGATATCATCCAGGTATCCATGCCAGACACCATTGGTACATTCCTTGAGCTGGACACGCTCGCTTTCGGAGCTACCGTCTTTATTGAACAGACATAGGGTGACGCTGGTCGCATGATCCGAGAAAATCGCGAAATTGGTACCCTTACCGTCGAAGCTGGCACCTCTTGGATAAGGCAACCCTTCTTTTAAAGTTCTCATGCTTTGGTCACCTTTAAGTTGAATAGCTAGTTAGATTACTGAAGCATTGATCACTAATTTAAGCAATAGCGAGGAATTCAACTATAGGTAACGATGGAAGGGAAATGTAGGAACTTTCTGACAGGCAATATTTCAAGGCTAATCGGCTGCATCAGGAATCAACGCCTGCAAGTCAGTGACGCCCACATCCAGGCCACACTGACTCAGTAAGGTTGAGACCTGGCCACGATGATGCGTTTGATGATTGAAGAAATGCAGTAGCAGGCTACCCAGCTTTTTATCTGCGGGCATACCCTTCATATTTCGATAATGCACGACATACTCCAGATCTTCCTCGGTGAGTTGAGCAGTCCAGCTCAATATGACGCTATCCAGGAAATGACGCTGTTTAGTTAGCTCGGAAAAATTAATAAATCTCAACTCATCCAGTGAGCGCGGATCCTGCATGGCAGTGATCACCTTTAGCGCGGAATGATTCGCAGGATGATGGCTAAAGCGTTTTAGCCAGATCATGTCCGCAATAAAGATATGATTGAGACTCCCCAGAATGGAGCCAAAAAAGGCTTTGCGATCCAGTAGTAGCTCCTCTGCTGATAACTGGCCTGCCGTTTCATAAACCTTGATATTCATCCATTCGTTATATCTGGCGAATAAAACAATATCGCTTACTCTACTCATATTCACGCGTCCTTATCAGTGACTTGGTAACCCCCATGTGTTTGATACATTCTAACGCTGATTATTTTGCTTATGCGCAGTTAGGGTGCATTTAATCGTGATTAGCAGGGTAAAATAGTCATTATGAAGATACCCCCAAGACTGAGCCCACTGGTTGAAGATGGCTTGATAGATGAAGTCATACGCCAGCTCATGAGCGGTAAAGAAGCCGTCGTGTTTGTGGTGCGCTGTGGCGACGATGTACGTTGCGCCAAAGTGTATAAAGAAGCGAACCAGCGCAGCTTTCGCCAGAATGTGCTTTATCAGGAAGGCCGTAAAGTAAAGAACAGCCGCCAGGCACGTGCGATGGAAAAAGGCAGTAAATACGGGCGAAAAGTACAGGAAGAAGCCTGGCAAAGTCATGAGGTCGACACCTTGCATCGCCTTGCTGCTGTCGGCATACGCGTGCCTAAACCGTATAATTTTTACGAAGGCGTGCTGCTGATGGAATTGGTGACGGGCGATGACGGCAATGCCGCACCGCGCCTGAATGATGTTGAGTTATCTGAAGCACAAGCGCTGGAATATCATGCTTTCCTGATTAACCAGGTGGTACGCATGCTTTGTACAGGCGTCATTCACGGCGACTTGTCAGAGTTCAACATACTGGTGGGCAGTGATGGGCCAGTGATTATAGACTTGCCACAAGCGGTCGATGCCGCAGGCAATAACAATGCAAAAAGTATGCTGGAGCGCGATGTTGACAACCTTGCTGCCTATTTTGGACGTTTTGCTCCGCAGCTGCTGACCAGCCAATATGGCAAAGAGATCTGGGATCTGTATGAACATGGCTTGCTCAACCCCGAAGTAACACTCACAGGTCAATTCAGGGCCACGCAGAAGAAAGCTGACGTGGCTGGTGTGATGCGTGAAATCAATGCGGCACAGGCAGTTGAGGATAAAAAGCGACTGTTGATAGTGCAAGCCCAAACGGAAGCGCGTACTGCACGCGAAAAATAGTTTGGAATAAATACCGGGCTGGTGACTACAAAATAAAAAGGGAGCCTAAGCTCCCTTTTTATTTACTTCTTAATCTTTTGCAGCGCTTATTTCTTAAGCTTGAGCACGTTTTCAACCACATGAATCACGCCATTATCTGCATCAATTTCACTACCGATCACTTTTACGTTATCCACTTTAACACCCTCACTCACAGATAAGGCCAGATCACTTCCTTCAACGGTTTTTACTTTGCCAGCATCAACATCTGCCTTACCGATTTTACCGGCAACCAGATGGTGGTTGATTAACTTGGCAAGCTCTTCCTTATTAGCCAGCAACGCTTTCAGCTTGGCCTTTGGAAGCTTGGCAAAAGCTGCATCGTTTGGGGCAAACACAGTGATTGGTCCTGCAGCCTTGAATGATTCAGTCAGGTCCGCAGCCTTAATAGCGCTGACAAACGTTTTGAATGAACCATCAGCAGTAATGGTATCCAGCAGGTCATCAGCAAAAGCCGATGTCGATACGCCCATTGCCAAGAGTGAAATAGCTAATAATTTCTTCATAAAATTCCTTATATTGAGTAGTTGAGCAGTAATTAGATTGAGGATGGGAATGTTATACCCACAGATTCTTACAAAAGTCTTACAACACCTTATGCCACAACGCTCCTAAGCAGGTTATATGCCCAAATGTAGGCAAGCCTGCTAAGCATATGTTCAAAATAAACTTATATGAATTTAACTCGTAAACTGACAATGGCTAATTGGCTATAAGCAACACTGTGGTGGCTGCCAGCATCCACTTAGTTCACGCTGGCAGCCAGCTCTCAATTTCACTCTCCCCAAAATGGCTAACTTTCATCGAAAAACAGACTTCAATAAATCCTACGAATTAATCAGACACTTACTGACACAAGCCAATTACTACTCAGTGTAAATTAAAGCTACCAACTATATTTACAGGAAAAATGCCATGAATTTACACTTAAGTCTCACACCAGTCGTGTCTTTAATTGCAGGTGTTCTTATCTTGCTGATGCCACGACTATTAAATTTTATTGTGGCTATTTATCTCATTATCATTGGCGTGATAGGGCTGGTGGGCACAGGCAATCTTTAATACTTGAAAGTTAATTCTTCAAAATTCAGCATTTAATATTTGATGCCGGGGATAACTTAATGCTTCCTTAGCAGGGTAAAATATGCATCCTTTTGCTTAAGATTGCGTATTTAAAAATGAAAAAAATGACATCTGCCATAATATTTTCTTTAGCTGCGCTGGTAGCAATGACCACCTTAACTGGCTGCAATATGCTGAATACCAAGAAAGATACTCGTGAATGGGTTGAAGTTACCTGTAGCGGTTCTTCAGACTGGTCAAAATGCTATGAAAAAGCGGCAAAAATATGTCCTAGTGGCTACGATATTGGCTACAAGGAAGAAAGTGCAATCACTTTAAAACGACAATTACAGTTTGCCTGCAAAAGCTAATTAACGTTTAAAACACAAAAGCCCCGGAGCTTTCGCCTCCGGGGCTTTTGTGTTTGTATGCATTGAGTTGCTAGAGTGTAATACGCCAATAATGATCTATCAGCAAAGCTGCAAAAAGCGCCATCAAGTACACGATAGAATATCGGAATGTGCGCATGGCCAAGGCATCAGAATATTGCTTGTATAGCGCGATTGCATAGGCCATAAACCCTATATTCAGCGCAACAGAGGCAATCAAATAGATGACACCACTCATGCCATGCCCATAAGGCATGAGCGCTACCGCAAACAGGATGATGGTATACAACAGGATATGCTGACGCGTGAACATCTCACCATGTGTAACGGGCAGCATGGGCATACCGACTTTTGCATACTCCTCGCGGCGATATAAGGCCAGCGCCCAGAAATGCGGTGGGGTCCAGGCAAAAATGATCAGGAACAATATCAATGCCTCGGGCGAAACTACATTATTGACCGCAGCCCAGCCCAGGATAGGTGGCATGGCACCAGATGCGCCACCAATCACGATATTGAGCGGCGTAGCGGGCTTGAGAAATACGGTATAAATAACTGCGTAGCCCACAAATGTAGTAAGCGTCAGCCACATGGTAAGCGGATTGACCAAGAGATACAGTATCAGTAAGCCCAGGCTGCCCATGATACTGGCAAATATAAAGGTCTCATTTGAGGTCACTTGCCCGGTAGGTAGTGGGCGGCCGCGAGTACGCGCCATCCTGGCATCAATTTTCTGTTCTATCAGGCAATTAAAGGCAGCTGCGGCACCGGAGGCCATGCCTATGCCCAGCGTTGCCGCCAGTAATATAGTCAATGGCACCATGCCTGGCGTGGCGAGGAACATGCCGATGACGGCTGTGAATACGATCAGTGCAGTGACCCGGGGTTTACATAAGGCCAGAAAGTTCTGAAAACTCAGGCCGACTTTCTGCAGTTGATCAACCGTAATTGCGCTCATATAAAATCTCCTCTTATCAAACTTGTAATTTTAGAATTCATCACGACTACTGTAATCACCAATAGCGCCGCACCCAGATTGTGACCAACCGCCAACAGCAGGGGCAAATGCAGCACCAGGTTAGCAATCCCCATGCTGATTTGCGCGACTAATACTGCTATCAGTACCAGTCCAATCACTTTCATTGGCGGGATCTTCAACAAACATATACCAACAAAACCAAGGTAGATAAAAGTAACCAATGCACCTAACCTATGTGTCCATTGAATCGCCGTGAATGCTGCAAGCTCCAACGGTTTGCCATCAGCACTATGTCCCAGCTCCCTTACCCAATGAAATGCGGTAGAAAAATCCATATCAGGCACCCATACGCCATGACAGGTTGGGAAATCAGTACAAGCCAGCGCCGCATAATTAGAGCTGGTCCATCCTCCCAGAAACACCTGTGCCAACACAACCAGTAGCGCGCCTCTTATCCATAAGCGCAAATAAGCTGCATTTACAAAACGCGTGGCGATGACGCCCCAATGTCTATGCGCAATCCAGGTTAGTAAGCCCAAGGTCGTCATTCCGCCTAGCAGGTGCGCAGTAACGATAACGGGCTTGAGCAGTAACGTCACAGTCCACATCCCCAGTGCAGCCTGAAACCCTACGACTAACAACAATAATGTTGGCACCCAAGGCGACACATTGATCAGCTTTCTGGCACGCCATCCCAGTACAACTATCGCTAATATCAACAAGCCCAATGTCCCTGCAACGTAGCGGTGCAGCATTTCCTTCCACGCTTTGTGTGTCTCAATCGGCTTATCTGGATAAGCTGTCTGTGCGTGCGTGATAGCTGCTTCGCTTTGTGGTACGGTCAGCGCGCCATAACAGCCGGGCCAATCCGGGCAGCCAAGACCCGCATCAGACAAGCGAACATAAGCACCGAGCACCACCACGCACAATACGAGCAGAGTGGCGAACAAAGCCAGTCGTCTAAACCAGATGAGCGAGTTACCCTGCATTTTTAATATCTATATCTCATTCTGCCTACCCTGCCCAGGAATATCGCAGCAAGCGCTGCATATCCTTGCGGATTTCGGCCACTGGAATGGTCACTGGATAACTCATCATCAAATTACCCAGCGGATCCACCAGGTAAATCCTGTCATCCGGTGCTATCGAAGCGCCGACCCCTTCCAAATTGCGGCCAAACTGGCTGATTAGATTTGGTAATTCCAAGACTGGCTGGTTGATGATGACTAAATCAGGATACTCCTTTTGCAATCTGGCCGACGCTTCAGTTGGACTGATAAAAACACGCTGAATACGATCAATATCCTTGGCAAAGGATGCATGCAACTGTCGCATGCTATGTAGCCGCTCAATGCAGGTATCAGCGCATTCATTGCTGATATACACCATGCTCCACTTGTCGTGCCATACAGTAGCAGTCACAGGTTTACCATTAGCGTCCATCAGGCCATCTGGTATCTGTAGCGCTATTGCCGGGCTAATCAATTCACCATAGCTATTACCTTGTGGATGCCATTGAAAATGATGCATCAGCATGACCAGTAGCAATGGCACCGCAAAGAATAAGACCAGTAAAACCAGTATCCAGCGACCATGCTTTTTCTGTTTATCACTGCCCACATCGTTTACAGCATTCGTCATAGCCTGCTCTTTTTGATTTATGTTCTCTTGCACTCTGTACCTTAATCGCTCTGCTTGATTTTTTTCAAGCTGACATAAAAATAAATAAGCAGCGCCGCTACTGCAAAACCAAACCACTGGTAGGCATAACTAATATTGGTCATCACCCTGTCAGCAGGCATAACCCAATTACGGACAAAACCACCCGCGTTACTGTCAGCATTCAGGCGGATTACAAACGGCAAAGCATCAAGTGGGACAGATGACTGGTAACGTGCCATATCCAGGTTTTGCCAGATTGGCTGCCACGCATTAGCTTTGCTATTCAGAGGCCGCTTGCTTTCCAGCGTGTAGAACTTGGCTGTTGGTACCCAGACCTTACCAACAATCGACTGCGGGCCCGTTGGTGTTGTAATCTCTGGCAAATCAGCGTGGCTGTCACGTGCGGGAATCCAACCACGATCAACCAACACAATACGTTTACTGTTTGCGATTTGTACTGGAGTAATCACATGATAGCCAGCCACTTCGCCTTCCACCTGGTTATCCAGCAATATCTGGTATTGCGGCAAATACTCACCTTGCACTGCGACTGGCCGATAACGCCAGCCTTCGATGTTTTCAATGGCATCTGGCAACTGGGCTGGAGGCGCTGTGGAGTAACGCTCATAGCTGGCTTGCAATGCCTGTTTATGTTCAGCCTTGCCGTACTGCCATAACCCAAGCTTGATAAACAGAGGGATACAGCAGATCGTGATTACAGTGCCTAGCCAAGTTGGACTGAAGCGATAGTCAGTAAATCGAAATTGCAAATTACTCATGTGCGCCGCATAATCAATACATACTAATTCGGGAGAGCTCTGCTCTAATTAAAATCATGATCATCAAAATCGCCATTGTTGTCATGCTGGTGTTGATCGTTGGCAGCTTATTTTCGGCTTTGTTTTATTTGGCCAAGGACAAGGGTGCAGGTGAGCGCACCGTGCGGGCATTAACAGTCAGAATCTCGCTATCACTCATACTTTTTGGATTGCTGATGCTGGGCTACTATACTGGGGTGATTGGTCAGCCACATCCTTAAAAATTCTAACGAGCACAACGTGCAAAATTAAAATCTACAAAACTAAAAGGGCGATGTTTCATCGCCCTTTTAGTTGATTACTTACAGCCAATATACAAATACGAAGAGACCTAACCACACTACATCCACAAAGTGCCAATACCAAGCAACACCTTCAAAACCGAAGTGATGCTCTGGCGTGAAATGACCTTTCATTGAACGTATCAAAATCACAATCAGCATAATGGTACCGAGCGTTACATGGAAACCATGAAAACCCGTCAGCATGAAGAAGGTGGCGCCATAAGCGCCAGATCCCAAAGTCAAACCAAGCTCAGTGTAAGCATGATGATATTCAAATGCTTGTAGCGCCATAAAAGCCAAACCAAGTGCTACTGTCATAAACAGTCCAGCAACCAGCTGTGTACGATTATTTTTCAATAAGCCCCAATGTGCCCAGGTGATGGTTACCCCTGAAGAAAGTAGCAAAAAGGTATTGATTGCAGGGATGCCCCAAGCGCCCATAGGGGTGAAGCTAAGTTTACCTGGCACTGCGACAGGGAGGCTATTCACAATGCCATGCCCGCCAGGGCCAGCTGATGGCCAGGTCGCCATAAAGTCTTTATAAGGGGTGAAATCCGGGTCAAACCCTGCAAGTTCGGGGATAGACAAGACGCGCACAAAGAATAACGCACCGAAGAATGCGGCAAAAAATGCAATTTCGGAACAGATAAAAGTAATCATGCCAATACGGAAAGATTTATCTTCCCAGGCTTTGTATTTGCCGATTTCACTTTCGGTAATCACAGCACCCATCCAGCGAAACACCATGGCAATGATCACAGCCGCGCCAATGATCATCATCCACTTACCTGGAGCATGTAAATATTCCAGGCCCTTATCTTTTGCGATGCTTAATATGAATCCAGAAGCAAGCGACAGCAAACCTGCTGACAGGATGACTGGATAAGCCACCGGATTAGGTACGAAATATTGATTTTCACTATGTGTTGCCATGCATCAACTCCTCTGCACTGTTTTAATTGTAATAGGTTTAATTATAAATTTAATGCCTAAATATTTAGCCTGCCGACACATAATGCTGCAGACCTCTCCCTCATTACTTTCAGTTACTTTTCTGCTGACTTTCTTTTTGCTTTGGCTTATTTTTAACTACTTCTTTTCTACGGCATTATAAAAAGCATACGATAAAGTAATCGCCTGTATATCTTTAGGTAAATCCGGGCTTACATAAAACCGCAAGGGCATTTCTTTAGCCTGCCCTGCTTGCAACTCCTGCCTTTGAAAACAGAAACACTCTATCTTTTTCAAATATAGCGAGGCTGCACCCGGACTTACACTTGGTACAGCTTGCCCAGTCACAACGGCATTGGTGTTGTTTTTAGCCTCAAACAACACCGTTTCTATTTGCCCTGGCCGCACCTTGATGCTGGACTGCTTGGGGTGAAAGTTCCAACCCAATCCCGGCATCACGGTAGAGGTGAAATCCACTGTCACCCATCGCGAAGAATCGACCTTGGTAGTTGTCAAATCAGCCGTATTATTCGTCTTACCATTCAAACCAGTGACAGTACAAAGCACGTCATACAATGGCACCAGTGCATAGGCAAACAACAACGCTGCCCCAACTATCCACAACAACTTAAGACCTAACCGTTTATTCGCTTTTTTCTTTTCTTGTACAGTCTCTATTGTGTCCATATCACCATCATCGAAACGACATACCAGAGCACTGCAACAGCACCAAAAATTAGCGCTAGCTTCAAACTTTTACTACGTCTTGCCTGATCTGACTTTTCCATTATTTTTTTGGTTTTGTGACGCTCCCACAACAAGCGCCGCAAAACCAGTTCACCTCTTTATTTGATTACAGGCTGCTCGGTAAAGCTGTGATAAGGCGGTGGTGATGGCAATGTCCACTCCAAGCCTTCTGCACCTTCCCACACTTGATCAGTCGCTTTTTTACCGCCACGTGCACAACTCACAATGTTGTAAACAAACAGCAATTGTGACAAGCCAAGCACGAATGCAGCAATTGAGGAAATCATATTGAATTCGGCAAACTGTAGCGCGTAATCGGGAATACGACGCGGCATACCTGCCAAGCCCAGGAAGAACTGAGGAATGAAAGTCATATTGAACGAAATCGCAGTCAGCCAGAAGTGCAGCTTGCCGAGCTTTTCGTTGTACATATGACCGGTCATTTTAGGCAGCCAGTAATAGACACCAGCCATAATGCCCATGATGCCACCGGCAAACAGGGTGTAGTGGAAATGGGCAACCACAAAGTAACTATGATGATATTGCGCATCAGCAGCGACGTCAGCCAACACCAGCCCAGTCAAACCACCAATACCGAATAGTATGATCCAGCCTACTGCGAACAACATAGGTGTCTCGAAAGACATGGAGCCTTTCCAGATAGTCGCGATCCAGCAGTAGAACAGAACCGCCAGCGGCAATGAGATCGCCATGGTGCTATACATAAAGTAAAGCAGTGCAGGCACTGGCATACCAACAGTAAAGAAGTGATGCGCCCACACTACTACTGCAAGAGCACCAATCGCCCACAATGAGTAGACTTGGGCTTTATAGCCATAGATAGGCTTACGTGAGAATGTAGAAAGAATCTGTGGCATAAAGCCCCAAACCGGCAACAACAGAATATAAACTTCCGGATGACCGAAGAACCAGAACAAGTGCTGGAACAGGATAGGGTCACCACCACCGGCAGCATCAAAGAAGTGAGTACCAAAATGGCGATCTGTCAGCAACATGGTGACAGCGCCGGCAAGTACAGGAATAGTGGCAATCAACAGGAATGCAGTAATCAGCCAGCCCCAAGCAAACATAGGCATTTTCATCAGTGTCATGCCAGGCGCACGCATATTAAAAATAGTCACAATCACATTGATAGAGCCCATTACCGAAGAGATACCAAGCAAGTGAATTGCAAAAATTGCGAAGTCGACGCCTATACCGCCCTGCACTGATAAAGGCGCATACAGAGTCCAACCCGTGGCGACTGCACCATCGCCAATACCAAATAGCGCTAGTGTAAACGGCAGGGTTAGCAGAATAGCTGCCGGGGGCAATAACCAGAAACCCCAGTTATTCAAACGTGGCAGTGCCATATCTGGCGCGCCTATCTGTAACGGCAGCATCCAGTTGGCAAAGCCAGTAGCAGCAGGCATCAGCGCAGCAAAGATCATCACCAGCGCATGCACACCAATCAGCTGATTGAAGAACTCAGGTTTCATCAATTGCAGACCTGGCTGGAATAGCTCCATACGCACCGCCATAATCATGGAGCCGCCAACAAGGAACATAATTAGCGAAAATGTCAGGTACATGGTACCGATATCTTTGTGGTTGGTAGTTGTCAGCCAGCGCATAATTCCTGGCTGGTAATCAGCATGCCCATGAGATTCGTCATGGTGTTCAACTGTGGTTGTACTCATCTGTTTCTCCTAAGATTTATTAAGCCAAACTTCCAGACTTAAGTTTTTCATCCATAGTGCTTTTAATGTAAGAGTGCTTACTATACAAATGCCAATAACAAATGCTTTATCGTAACGCCTTTACTTGAGAAGGTTGCAGCATATCGCCAACAGAGTTACCTAGTGCATTGCGTTCATAAGTAATAACCGAAGCAATCTCGGTATCATTCAGCGTTGCCTTCCATGCAGGCATGATGCCTTTACCATTCAGCACGCGATCCAGATGGCCATCCTTGAGCAATTTGCCTTCACCATCAAAAATGGGGCCATGTGCAATCTTGCTGCCAGTGAGTGCAGGGAAAGCCGGTGGTAAACCAGCGCCGGTAACCTGGTGACAGACGGCACAGTTCTTCTCGTAGACCCCCTTGCCGTTAGCGATCAGATCTTCCTTGGTCCACTCTTTATCAGCACCTGCTGAGGCAGAAGCCATTTCTTCTTTTTTAGCGACGACCCATTTCTTGAAGTCTTCTTCCGGCATTGCTTCGACTACGGCTGGCATGAAACCATGACCCTTCCCACACAGCTCTTTACACTGCCCACGGTAAGTCCCTGGCTCATTTACCTGCACCCAGGTTTCACGCAAAAATCCCGGAATAGCGTCCCGAGCAGAGCCAAATGCAGGCACCCACCAGTTATGGATAACATCGGTAGAGGTAAGTAGCACACGTACTTTTTTACCAACAGGCAATACCAGCGGATTATCCACTTCCAGCAAGTACTCCTTGCCTTTCTCAGCCTTGTTTTCAATTTGGTCTTGCGGTGTTGTCAGATTACTTACGAACTTGATGCCTTGCGCATCCTTATCCATATACTCGTACTGCCAACGCCATTGCGAACCGGTAATCTTGACGACCATTTCCGACCCATTTTTAGTGTCTTCCATCATCACCACACTGTGGTATGCGGGAATGCCCATCAGGATAAAGTCGATATAAAGTAGGATTGCAAATGGAACCAGTGTCCAGAACACTTGTGATTTGGTGCTGGGCCCGGTGAAGTTAGCTGGCTTGAAATTCTTGCTCTTTCGATGGGTAAAAATCGAATACAGCATGATTGCCAGTACCAACAGGAAAATCACCATCACGATGACCATGAATTTGTTGTGGACGTGTAAAGTGTCCAGCGCCATCGGGGTTACTGGCTTAGGAAAATTCCAAGCATATTCGGCATGCGCAGCAAAAGAAGCGAATGCCAACATGAAGCCCCAACCGGTCTTTCTCAGTAACTGCATTACCATACTCACTCCCAAAATGAGGTTATAAAACAGCACCCACACGTTTTTTTAATTGTTGAGCTAATGCCAAGCGTTGGTCGTTATTCATAAAATTCCGACCAAACTCGATCTCTTTGCCGTGTGAGCGTAGTAATAATGATTGATCGCCACTGGGTAGTTCACGCAATAAAACACGTGCCCAATAACGACTAAACACAACCTGGCTGGTATTTTTATAATTTCTTTTTTCTACAGCCAGTTGGTCGCCAGCGATGGTGATACTTTCATAATCCCCTGCATGGCAGTTGATATAGTAAAAAGCATACGCCAGTGCTAACAACTCCAGCCCCGCAAATGGCAGAACAAGCCATGCCCCTGCAAGACTAAAACCAATGGCAACAACGAGAGAGAACAATGCAATCAAGGCAACAACCTTGACCATTCCCCTAGAAGAAAGGGATCGGTTGGGCCGCGCAATAATCTGGTAATCCCCTGATGTTGATACCACTACTATTACTCCTGATCGAACCATCATTTCTGCCAACAAGCCTGCAGGGAATGAGTAATGTTACGAAAAGATTTACAACCACTTTCACTTTGTAACAACTTAGTTACAATGTTTGCAAACTAGCATAATAGAAAGTTAAGTTCAAGCGGTGAATTGGCTGAAATATTGAAAATAGAAAGGCCTGCCGCATAAGTGTATGAGGCATAACAAAAGATTACTAACGTATAATCGCGGCTGGATTTTTAAGACTGTGGCAAATTTGCCACTTTGAGAATATCGCCTGGAATTTCTAACTTGGAGATTTCTTGAAATACCGAAAATTCAAACTTGAGAAACTTAAGGACTGGTGCCGGGGGGGGGAATCGAACCCCCATGAAGTTGCCCTCGCTGGATTTTGAGTCCAGTGCGTCTACCAATTCCGCCACCCCGGCGCAGGAGCGGCATTATAACAAACACTGAGATATATGCGAACCACTGATTTTGATTTTATTCTGCCTGATGCACTTATTGCTCAATTCCCCGCTAAACAGCGCAATGCAAGCCGACTGCTAAGACTGGACGGCAACACGGGGACAATGGCTGACCAGCAATTTATTGAGCTGCCCGACTTTCTTGCAGCTGGCGACCTGGTGATATTCAACGACACTCGTGTGATCAAAGCCAGGCTGGCCGGGCGTAAAAGTAGTGGTGGCGAGGTGGAGGTGCTCATTGAACGTATCATTGATGACCATCAGGCGTTGGCGCACATACGTGCATCCCGCTCACCCAAGCCCGGTAGCAGATTGACCCTGGCAGGCGATTTTGAGGTGGAGGTATTAGAACGGCAGGATGATTTGTTCCTGCTTGAATTTCATACTGAAGCCAGCATTCTTGAGCTACTGGAACAATATGGCGCGTTACCGTTACCGCCTTACATCACACACGCTGCAGACAGCACTGATGAAGAACGTTATCAGACTGTCTACGGAGTTCATCCGGGAGCAGTCGCTGCGCCCACAGCGGGTTTGCACTTTGATGCAAATATGCTGGAAAAACTTTCCTTGCTCGGCATCAAAATCGCCTACGTTACCCTGCATGTCGGCGCGGGTACCTTTCAGCCGGTGCGCGTAGACAATATTGCCGAGCACACCATGCATAGCGAGATTTTTTCAGTACCAGAGAGCACAGTGCATGAAATTAATGCAGCGAAAAAACGTGGTGGGAAAGTGACTGCAATCGGCACCACAGCACTACGCGCCCTGGAAAGTGCCGCCCGCTCAGGCAAGCTGGTTGCGGGTAATGGAGAAACAGATATTTTCATCATGCCAGGCTATCAGTTTCAAGTTGTAGATCGCCTGCTGACCAACTTTCATCTGCCAAAAAGTACCCTGCTGATGCTGGTATCTGCATTTGCAGGTTTTAACCATATTAAACAGGCCTACCAACATGCGATTGCAAATAAATACCGCTTTTTTAGCTATGGTGATGCCATGCTGATAGAACGCGGCGGCCCAACAGAATAGTCAGACCTAGAGAGTAAAGGAACTATGCGCTTAGTCGCCGCATCTTAATCAATCCGTATGCAGGCTTTAGCAGAATGCTATTGTTAATGCCTATAATTGGCTACCTTATTACACACAAGTATTTTGCAATACCCTTCAATTTAGAGAGCCTAATCTAATGTCATCAATCAAAATAGCTATTCCCCTAGTCGCTTTACTGCTCAGCCCTTTGTTGTCGGTTGCACAAGTGTTGCCCGAAGCAAGCCTGGGCATTAAGATACCGCTGGCCAAAAAACCCACCACCCGCCCCATGACGGTTGCATTTGTACCAGAGCACCAGCGCTATTACATTGCAGATGGAGGATTGGCACCGGTTCCGGGCGATATGGAAAACCAGAACTCGAACTCTGAAATCCATGTCTACAGCGCTGATGGCAAATATATTTCCTCAGCAAAACCCGGTTACGACAATCGCTCCATCTACTACAACACGAAGACTTACCAGCTGGAAACTATTACCTACAACATATCCACCGGTGCGGGCTTCACTCCTAACACCGGCATTTTTAGCCTTGATCTCGCTGAAGACGGCACGTTGAAAAATACCTCAAAAGATGTATTCGGCTTTAACCCTGCATTTGGTGATGCAGCCACCATGCCTAGCTACAATGCCGAAACCAATATCTATTATGCCAAGCAGGAACGCAGCAATTCAGTGTGGCTGGTAGATCTTAAGCAAAGAGAAAAAGTGGGCGAAATCAAGCTGGACATTGCAGCAGTCGGTGCGCAAACCGACGATATCAGCGACCACTATGTAGCCTACACTGGCATCAAAGGGGAAGAGCTGGCTTTGCTGGATGTAGATCACAAAACGGTGCTGATTTTTGACCTAACAGGCAAGCTGGTTGGCAAAAGCGCATTGCCTAAGACCATGAAGCTACGCGCACAAAATCATTTCAACGGCCTTGGATACAGCAATGGCATGTTTTTCGTGTATCACGAACCAGAGGGTGAGTTTGGCACCTATTATGGGTTCAAGATATCGGATCAATCGCTATAAATATGCTTCACTATAAATAGTCTTTATTAAGCATAGCAAAATAAAAAGCCGCCTATTATCAGGCGGCTTTTTTCTGTCTAAAGCTTCTTAAAATTACTTACCAAGCACCCCGGCAAGCTTGCCTGAAGCCAGCCCGAACAAGGCACCTAACACTGTAGACAACGCAATCAGCAGGACCGGATTTGTCAGGTTCAGCGCTATAACACTGCCAGCATCAGCGGTTTGTAATGCATAAGCTGCCGTCGCTGCGTAACCATAGACATTGGCTGGCACTACAGATAACAAATTACAACCAGCAACAATCACCAGGAAAAATACCGTCACTGCAATATACACGGCCGGGCCAACTGCGCCGGGCAGGCCGATTGGATTGAGGCCAACCAGGTATAAGGCAATGCCTGCAATAACAGCACCGTATATCATGCCAACAATGGTTTTTTGCAACGCGGCGTTATCTGCCCCGGTATGAAAATAGCAACCCCAGGCAATAAACCCTGCCCATACCAACACCATTCCAGCCAATGGCCCTAACGCCAGATAAGCCCACACGCCACCAAGCAACGCAATACTCACGGATAGTGCAATTAACTTAGACATACATTCCTCCCTCTTAGGTTTGATGGAATTACAGCGGAACCTGAGGGCGAATAAATATAGTTAGCATGCTCACAGGGAAACCGCTGTGCAGATACTAGTATGAAAAAGAAGGGGATGTAAACATTTTTGCACCAAGGAAGTGCGAGGTGAGGTGGCTATTTAGCGTCTAAGGGGATGTAAGTCCAGTTTTTACGCCAGGCGCCAACGACCATATTCGGGTACTGTGGCTGACCCAGGCTGCCATTATAACGACCTAGGGCACGATACAGATCTCCACGCTCGATATCCAGATAGTGCCTGAGTATGGTGCAGCCATAGCGTAAATTGAGCCTCAGATGGAACAAATTATGGTCTGGCGCACCAATGCTGCGCACCCAGAATGGCATGACCTGCATAAAGCCACGTGCACCTACTGATGACACTGCATATTTCTTAAAGCCGCTTTCCACCTGGATCAAGCCTAATACCAGCTGCGGATCTAGACCAGCCCGAGTGGCCTCGTAATGTACGGTACGCAAAAAATCCTCGCGCATGGTTTTATCAGGCATGCGCTTTTGCAATCGCTCAGACATCTCGCGCATCCATATGCGCCCTTCCATCTCATTAGCAAATACCAGCCTGGGTGCTGCGCTATCGCTGATGGTTTTCTGCATCATGGTTTTTACACTATTGGAAAGCGGCTCCTCAATCTGCCCTCCAGCAAACACTTGTGATGTAGACACTGATAGCAACAACAGCGCTACATACAACCCATGTTTAATGCTAGTTAGCATGCGGCTTTTGTGATGAAATCCACGATGTCTATCAATGATACCGATTTAGCTTCAGTGTCGGTACGCGCCTGATATTCCACCTGATTTTCTTTCAGTCCGCGGTCACCAATCACGATACGATGCGGTATACCAATCAGCTCCATCTCGGCGAACATTACGCCGGGTCGCTCACCACGGTCATCCAGCAATACATCAATGCCTGCGGCTTGTAATTCTGCGTAAAGCTTCAAGGCCGCCTCTTTCACGGCCTCGCTCTTATCCATTCCTATTGGTGCAATTGCAACCTGGAATGGCGCCATGGCGGCAGGGAAGATAATGCCGCGCGCATCATTGCCCTGCTCAATCGCCGCACCCACAATCCGTGATACGCCGATGCCGTAGCATCCCATTTCCATCACCTTGCTCTGGCCTGTCTCGTCGAGATAGGTCGCATTCATCGCTTGCGCGTATTTTGTACGCAACTGGAAGATATGGCCGACTTCGATACCACGACATAGCTCGAGCGCACCCTTGCCATCCGGGCTGGCATCCCCCGTAATCACATTACGGATATCAGCCACCAGCAAAGGCTCTGGCAGATCACGGCCAAAATTGACGCCTGCCAAATGGAATTTAGGTTTATTCGCGCCACAAACAAAATCACTCATCGCAGCAACCGTATGGTCTGCAATCACCTTTACCGTAGAGGCAACGCCTACAGGGCCAATGAAACCGGGAGGGCAATTCAGGTTGGCGCGGATTTCATCTTCACGTGCGAAACGGAAATCTGCCAGGCCATCCAGCTTGGCGACCTTGATTTCATTCAGATTGTGGTCACCGCGCAATAGCAGCAAATAAAATTGAGGCTGACCCTCTTGATCCGGCGCAGCTTGACTTGGTGCAACCAGTGCAATGGCTTTTACTGTGCGCTCAATGCCGATCTCAAGTAAAGCGGCGACATCTTCGCAGGCGGTCTGCTTGGGTGTATCCACCTCACGCATAGTCTCGGTGGCTGCAGCTCTTGGCTGCTTTGGCGGCAGCGCTTCTGCCAGCTCCACATTGGCTGCGTAATCTGAATCAGGGCAATACGCCAAAGCATCTTCACCAGAATCTGCCAGCACATGAAACTCATGCGAGCCATCACCACCGATGGCACCGGTATCTGCGCGTACAGCGCGGAATTTAAGACCAAGGCGGGTGAATACATTGCTGTAACTCTGGTACATCGCCTGATAAGTCTGCTCCAAAGAAGCCAGATCAGTATGGAAAGAATAAGCATCTTTCATCATGAACTCGCGCGCGCGCATCACGCCAAAACGTGGGCGTATCTCATCACGAAACTTGGTCTGTATCTGGTAGAAATTCAGTGGTAGCTGCTTGTAGCTGCGTATTTCCTTGCGTGCAATATCAGTAATGACTTCTTCATGCGTAGGCCCGAAACAGAAGGAGCGTTCATGGCGATCAGTAATCTTGAGCATCTGTGGGCCGAATACTGCCCAACGCCCGGTTTCTTCCCACAGCTCTTTAGGTTGCACCGCTGGCATCAGCAATTCCAGCGCACCGGCTTTGTTCATTTCATCGCGCACAATGGCTTCAACCTTGCGCAAAACACGCAGACCCAACGGCATCCAGCTATACAGGCCTGAACCCAGGCGCTTGATCAATCCTGCGCGCAGCATCAAGCGATGGCTGGGCAGTTCGGCTTCTTGTGGGGCTTCTTTTTGAGTGGCGATAAAAAATTGCGATGCGCGCATGAAATGGTCTTTTAATAACGGAATAAGGGGTGAATTTTATAGAGAAAGTGCGGGCAAGTCAGTAGCAGCCATTGCGATAAATCACATACTCTGGATTAGTGTGCTGTTGTATTTTCGGGCTTCCAGCCAGATTTCCATAGATCCAGCGGTAAAATTTCTGCGGGCTGCCCATTATCATGGAACCATGAATCAACGGCAAAAGACTGCCCACCTTCTATCTCGCCAATGGCGGCAGTGCTGTGTGGCCAGCCATTAAAGAAATAACCACGCTTCTTCGGCTGCAGAATATGGTGGAAATGCAGCAAGCTATCCTGCTGCATGAGCTTCATATAGTTGGTGGAATTAATGGCTTCATCATTGCAATCCATCTGGCCTGGATAGTCAGAATTGCCAAAGGTGCCTGCACGATCAGTGCTGGTGCCGGTTTTGGGGCCAACAATAGACTCCATCACGCCGATTGCTTTTGAGATGGAGGCACGCTCTTCAGCAGCGTTTTCTGGCACGGGGTCAAATACAGCCCTGACTTGCTGCCACTCTTCATCGCTAATGACAACATGTAGAACTTCAGCACAACCTCCGCTACGACACATAGAAAAGCCCGTTAAAACGGGCTGTTGCTTGAGTACGCGATCCATTGACACCCAGTCTGCAAATGCCATATTGCTTGATAACAGCAAACTCAAAGCCATCATGGCGCTATAACGCGATGAGCGTGAGAATAGTCGTTTAGAGGATAAGCGGTTTATCAGAGAGCTCATTTTCATTCGGGCCATTTGCAGGAAAGTGTTGTTGTAATTGTTGAGTAATCAAGCTGATACCGAGTAACACACCAGCCTCAAATTCACCCTGGCGGAACTTGGCTTCCATCGCCTTACAGATAGATTCCCAGCCTTCAGCACCCACATGCGCATGGATGCCACGGTCAGCAATGATTTCTACATCCCGATCTGCCATCAACAGGTAGATCAGGATGCCATTATTGTGCGCAGTATCCCAGATTCGTAGCTGCGAAAATAACTCAATTGCGCGTGCGTTGGGGAGCTTTCCATTGAGGATATCGAGTGGATGCAAATCCGCCTCCACTACAAAACGTAACTCGCCACTATGTGAAGCTTCGCTTTGCTTGATGGCCTGTTCAATATGATTGAGCGTGGTTTTGGGGAAATAGCGCATGACATGCCAGGGTGTGCTGAACAAGTGCCGGAAAAGCCTGCGGATGCCTTTAGTTTTTATCATATGCTACCAATCTCCCGATGCGCCACCGCCGCCAAAGCCACCGCCGCCGCCCGAGAAGCCGCCATTGCCACCGCCGAAACCGCCACCCCCTCCTCCGCCCATGCCACCAAGGGCATTGATGGCGCCACTCATGGTGAGGATAAATGCGATAAAAGCCAGCACCAGCGCGAATAACAAACCGCCACCCAGTATCCATACTGCGGCGCCAATCAGGCCGCCGGTAGCCGCCCCACCCAGAAACCGCCCAAATATGGCACGAAACAGGCCGCCAGCAATCAGCCCGCCAAATAACAGCAATGGCAGCATATGCTCGATTTTACCCTCTGAGGCGTTGCCGCTTTGCGCAGGTGCCGGCAACTGCTCACCTGAAATAAGGCTGATGATCTGGTCCACACCTGCATTCAAGCCGCCGTAGATATCGCCTTGCTTGAAATAGGGTGCGATGACTTCGGCGATAATACGCTTGGCATAGGCATCCGGGATTGCACCTTCCAGGCCATAGCCAACCTCAATACGCAGCTTGCGATCATCTTTCGCCACCAGTACCAGTACGCCATCATCCACCTTGCTGCGGCCGATTTTCCAGGCTTCCACCACGCGTATCGAGTATTGGTCTATCTCTTCGGGCTTGGTGGTGGGCACCATGAGGATGGCGATCTGGCTGCCTTTTTGCTGCTCAAAAGCCGCCAGTTTGCTTTCCAGTGCTGCTTGCTGATCCGGACTGAGTGATGCGGTGAGGTCTGTGACACGGTGTTGTAGTGGAGGGATAGCGACTTCATCTGCATGCCCTGCCAATGAAATGAGCAGCGCAATGCAGATGAAAAACGGTCGCAACAAATGCAATTTCACTAAGCTTTACTGCTTATCTTTGAGTCTAGGGGTCAAAATAAGTATAGAAGTCATAATCACTTCTTGGAATCGAAATCGACTGATGGCGCTTTCGAGATTTCCTTCTCGTTTTCTACAGTGAACGAAGGCTTGGGTTTATAACCGAACATGGATGCAGTCAGGTTATTAGGGAATGAACGCACGGCGATGTTGTAGGCTTTTACCGCCTGGATATAGCGATTACGCGCCACTGTGACACGGTTTTCAGTACCTTCCAGCTGGGCCTGCAAGTCGCGGAAACCAGCATCAGCCTTCAACTGCGGATAGTTCTCTGCCACCACCAGCAAACGTGATAGCGCTGATGTCATTTCGCTCTGTGCCTGCTGGAACTTGGCAAAGGCAGCTTCATCATTGATCAGCTCAGGCGTGGCCTGGATGCTGCCTACCTTGGCACGGGCTTCAGCCACTTCGGTAAATACTTTTTCTTCATGGTCGGCATAGCCTTTTACGGTCTTGACCAGGTTAGGCACCAGATCTGCGCGGCGTTGATACTGGTTAAGCACTTCGGACCAGTCGGCTTTGACTTCTTCATCCAGTGACTGGAAAGTGTTGTAGCCACAGCCCGTGAGGCTAAGCACTAAAGCCAGGCCAGCCAGTTTAAGCATGAGTTTTTGCATATTGATTCCCTTAAAAGTAGATTCGCAATTGAGACATTAAATAGATGGAGGCAGTTCGCCAGATTGCAAGTTGGCCATTGTTTTCCTGGCCATACACAAGTCTTCCCAAGCCTTGGCTTTATCCGGCAGGTTGCGCAACAGATAGGCGGGATGATAGGTAACGATGACAGGCACACCATGATAATCATGCAGCTTGCCGCGCATACTGGCAATGGTGTTATCTGAGGCCAGCAGCGATTGGGCAGCGAACTTGCCCAGTGCAAGGATGAGCTTGGGCTTGATCAACTCGACCTGGCGCTTGAGGAACGGGTCGCACTGGAGGACTTCCTCGCCATGCGGGTCGCGATTCTCCGGCGGGCGGCATTTCAGTACATTGGCGATATAGACGTTGCTGCCGCGCTTGAGCTGGATAGCGGCCAGCATATTATCCAGCAGCTTGCCGGCCTGGCCGACAAAGGGTTCACCTTTGCGGTCTTCTTCAGCACCCGGTGCTTCACCGATGATCAGCCAGTCAGCATTGGGGTCACCTACGCCAAACACGGTCTGTATGCGCGTTGCTGCAAGGCTGCACGCCGTGCATTCAGGGACACAAGCCTGCAGGCTGGACCAATCCATTTTCATGATGGTGGCCGGACGGTCATATGTTAACGTTTTTTCTGAACCTGGCTCTTCAGTAATCAGGTTTTCAGTAGCGGCAACGGCAGTTTCGATACTCGACTCTTCCACCACCAGGGCAGGCATTGCCTCAACAGATTTGATAGGTGGAGTAGCTTCAATAACAAAGGCATGCTCAGTCGCCGTTTGCGGAATTACCTGATTTTCTGCAGGCTTGCTGACATTACGTTGTTGCCAAACTGGCAGCAGTTCCAGCTCATTGAGCATATCGTCGCGTGTCAGGCTCACAGTGCAGCTCCCATCAAAACCGCATCTTCGCGCCCCTGCTTGGCTGGATAGTAGTTACGGCGAATCGCCATTTCATTGAAACCGATGCTTTCGTAGAGGCTGATCGCCGTGATGTTCGAAGGCCGTACTTCCAGGAACATATTGAGGCCGCCATGGTTACGTCCTATCTGCATCATGTGCTCCAGCAAGGCACGCCCCAAGCCGCGCCCTTGCTGGCTGCTGGCGATGCTGATATTGAGCAGGTGCGCTTCATCCAGCACCATCATCAATACTGCGTAACCGATGATTTCACCGTTTTCTTCCACCACCCAGCAGCTATAGCCAGAGTGGAGAGAATCGCTGAAATTGCCACGCGACCAGGGATAAGGGAAATTGGCAGGCTCGATCTGCATCACCGCATCCAGGTCTGTCATGTGCATGGGGCGGGTTTGCATGTTGGTTTGCAATACTGCGTTCATGGATGTGGTGCCGGTTGACGCTCGCTCATTTTTAGGGCGACTTTGTTGCGGATATAAACGGGGGCAGCTTCGGCCGCTGGGCGACCTAATCCGGCGGCAAACATGGGCAGCGCGATCTGCGCGATGGAAACAGCTTTTGGGTGATCATATTTAAAAGCTTCAAGCAGCACTTTATCCAGCTGCTTGTCATAGTGAGCACTTAATTGTTCGGCATAGACGACCCAGCCTGTCCCTATGCCGACCCAGCCTTGCCCTTCGACTGCTGGTACGGCATCAGGTTTATACAAACCGGGGAGGCTGACTTCGTCCCATCCATTTTCACTCCTGATGTAAGCCGCATGGTAAACCTCGCCCATGCGTGCATCCAGGCAGGCAATCACGCGATCAGCGTCTGTATTCTGTGCCAGCGCCATGAGCGTGCTCACTGCAATCACCGGCAGATTCGCGCCGAATGCCAAACCCTGCGCCACGCCACAGCCTATGCGCAAGCCGGTGAAGGAGCCGGGGCCTGCACCAAAAGCAATACCATCCAGAGCTTGCAGCTCAACTCCGGCTTCGTCCAGCAGCTCACGCAATAAAGGCAATATCTGTTGCGAATGGCTTTGGCCAGCATGGATATCGCGCGTCAAGGTCTTGCCATTGAGTGATAAAGCCAATGAGAGATATTCGGTAGAAGTGTCGAGCGCCAGGATTTGCATAAATATGAGGGTGATTATTCAGCCGACATTTTGCCACATCCGACCTTACCACGGCTGGCCTTGATGCGTCCGCGCTGCACTTTAGATTCCACGCGCCGTCTTTGCGAGCCCAATGTCGGTCGCGTAGCACGGCGGATGACTGGCGGTTTGGCGACGCTATTCACCAGCTCATGCAGGCGGGTAATGGCATCCTGCTTGTTCAGTTCCTGGCTACGAAACTGCTGGGCCTTGATGATTAAGACACCTTCTGCAGTGATGCGAGAATCACGCAAGGCCAGCAGCCTTATTCTATGCGCCTCAGCGAGCGATGCCTTATTGATGTCGAAGCGCAGGTGAATAGCGCTGGAGACCTTATTGACATTCTGCCCGCCCGCACCCTGCGCGCGCATGGCACTGAGTTCATACTCGCTTTCGGGGATAACAATCGCTAACATGGCATGGTGCAGAGGCTGGTCATGCCTGCTAGTTTAGCAAGAGCAACCAGCTTCAACATCAAATTTCCATTCAGGCAGACGTGCTTAACTTAAGAATTTACCCTTGATACATTGGCCCGCAATTATCCACTTCTCTGGCGATGCCGAATTGGTCTTTATCCTCAACCAGTCGCAATGGTTAGAAGATCAAGATCTGCATAGCCAGCATTACCACACTGCCGATCGGCTCATAGATTCGGATGGAAACCTGTATGCATTGACCAGCCGGATAGACGGCAAGATAGTGCCTGTAGCTGATGGCGCCCAGATTGCCCTGATAGCCTTGATTGATTTGATCAGGGCACATGCTTCCCAGGATGGGCAGTGCTGTGTGAGCAAGTTTTCTGCCGACTCGATACGAGAGGCTATTGCCATGATGGAACAGTTATAGAGCTAGCTTCTTGGATTAGTAATCATTATTTGCTCAATAGCTTCAAGACACTATCAGTAATATCCGACTGCTTGCTTGCATAGGCGACACCTGTCACCAGCACCAGATCATAGGCCCCAGACTCAGCCACTGTGCTGACTGCCTTGTTAATGCGCTCCTGCAATGTCGTCAGCTCTTCATTCTTGCGGATATTGATATCCTCACTCAGTTCACGCCGCTTGCGCTCAAATTCCACTTTGAGATCAGCGATATCTCGCGTCTTCCTGCTACGGTCGGCCTCAGTCATGGTCAGGCTATCCTTGTCGAGCGCAGCATCCTGGGCTTCGATCTGCTTTTGCAATCGTCCAAGGTCAGAAGTACGCGGGCTGAACTCTTTCTCAAGCTTCTTGGATGCCTCGACAGTTTGAGGCACGTTCTGTAACACTTTATCCATTTGCACATAGGCGATTTTGGTCTCTGCCATGGCATTGCTCATCAACAATATCAGGCTCGCGGCAAAAACGGATTGCATCATCTTATTCAATTCAATCTCCAGATTTCATGGTGTTAAACTTGGGCCCTGAATTACACAAAAAGCTTTCTCGCAATCACTATAGGCAACTCAATTAGCCGATATATTGAATCAGCAATTCCTTGCAAATAGCTTACAAAATGGCTGACGCCTCAACAAACCATCAATGAAAAAAGAGCTAGAGATTAATTTTGTGCTGATAGTGATTTGGGAAATTAAGCTATGAGCCCGGACGACCTGACGTTGTTAGTCACCCGAGAAATGCCTTACGGTAAATACAAAGGCCGCCTGATTGCAGATTTACCGGGCAACTATTTAAACTGGTTCGCGCGCGAAGGTTTCCCGCCGGGTGAGATTGGCCGGTTACTGGCCTTGATGCAGGAGATAGATCACAACGGGCTCTCTGAATTGCTAAAACCGCTCAGAAAATAATCCTATCAAGGTGATGGCCAGTTCGCCATCACTGTGCCAACGACGCCCAATAGCTCTTTATGTGTAGCGCCGCTAGTCCCCTGCACGGACAAGCCCTGGTGTATTGTCACCACATAGCGCGCCATCGCTGCCACATCAATGGTGGCTGGCATATCGCCTTCCGCCTGGGCCTTTTCGAAACGCAAGCGCAAGGCTTGCTGGAAGCGATTGCGATATTCCGCCAATAACTTGCTGATTGATTGTGCACCCTCACCGCAGCTAAGCGCGCCCTGCACCAGCATGCAGCCATGGGGGGTATCCGGATTGGCTA
Organism: Methylophilaceae bacterium; assembly: GCA_035459965.1. Classification (GTDB taxonomy): domain Bacteria; phylum Pseudomonadota; class Gammaproteobacteria; order Burkholderiales; family Methylophilaceae; genus DATHXC01. The sequence goes on along the minus strand of DATHXC010000013.1, from coordinate 135,280 downwards.
GTAATGCAGCCGAATCCGTTAGGAATTTTTCCACAACTTTGCGCGCGGTCGGTTCTTGTAGTGCGTCTGGCGCATACGCTACCGGACCGGACATGTAACGATCCAGAGCCTTGCGAAACAATTCTTCCTTGTTGCCATACGCCGCGTACAGGCTGGGACGGTTGATGCCCAGCGCATCGGTCAGTTCCGACAGCGAAGCACCTTCATAGCCGCGTTTCCAGAAGACATTCAACGCCTTGTCCAAGGCTTCTTCATGATCGAACTCACGCGGGCGCCCCCGGCTTTTCACTTTTGCAACAGGTGTTTCTGCTTGCTGCATTTCTTCTGTATCCATCTTGCGATCCTTTCTCAAACTACTTTTTAACTGTAGCTATTTTTTGAAACCATGTTTAATTTATCACTAATTGTACCATTCGGTAAATTAATTGTTGACAACTCATTTTAATCCTTTTAATATTTATTTACCGATTGGTATAAAAATATATTTTACGTTCACTTTTATTACAACTACAAAGGAAACACATCATGAGTCAGTCAGCAGAAAAAGTAGCATTCGTCACCGGCGCTAACCGTGGCATCGGTTTTGAGACAGCAAAAGGTTTAGGCGAACTGGGCATTACCGTTGTCATCGGTTCGCGCGACCTGAAAAAAGGACAGGATGCTGCCAGCCAGTTAACTGCAAAAGGCTTCAAGGCCGAAGCCATCGCCTACGATGCAGACAGCGCGACTTCGGCTTCTGCGGCCTATGAGTACCTCAATGCCAAATACGGCAAGCTGGATATCCTGGTCAACAATGCCGGCATCCTGGTGGAACCACTGGTCGGTGGCAATAACAGCAGCAGCGTCAGTTCCGACGTTTTGAAGAAAACATTCCAGACCAACCTGTTCGCCGTGATCGAACTCACGCAAAAACTATTGCCACTGATCAAGAAATCGCCCGCGGGCCGCATCGTCAACCTGTCCAGCATCCTCGCATCACTCACTTTGCATAGCATGCCGAATTCCCCCATCAATCCAGCAAAAGCATTCGCTTACAACGCATCCAAAACAGCATTGAATGCCTATACCGTGCATCTGGCGCATGAGTTAAAAGATAGCAACATCAAGGTCAACTCTGCTCACCCAGGCTGGGTAAAAACAGAACTGGGCGGCGAGCATGCTCCGATGGAGGTGGCAGAAAGCGGCAAAACCAGCGTGTTACTGGCCACCCTGGATGCCAATGGTGCTAACGGTGGATTCTTTCACGTGGGCGAGCCATTGCCTTGGTAAGTAACCAGTAAAAAAGCATAACTTAACAGGGAGGAATTCAAAATGCAGGATTTAAGCAAAATAGGTATTGTTTCAGAGCTGACGTTAGCCAACAAATCAACCATCAGATATCTAAAAGCCGGTAATGGCAAGCCACTCATTCTTATGCATACCATCCGCACTCAGCTGGACTACTTTCAGGAAGTGATCCCCTCGCTGGCAAAACACTTTACTGTGTATGCGCTGGATTTGCCGGGGCATGGCTACTCATCAATCGACACCAGCACTAACTACGACGAACCTTACCTGCGCAATGGTGTTATCTCATTTATTGAAAAACTTGACCTGACTGACGTGACGCTCGTGGGTGAATCAATAGGCGCGGTATTGGCCCTCACCGTTGCCAGCCAGGTGCCGGCACGAGTAAAAGCAGTGGTATCGTCCAACACCTACGATTACGATACGCGCTATGCAGATGGCGTACGTCGAGGCAACTTTATTGCTAATTTCATTCTCGGCAATTTCGCCATTCCTGTGCATGGCGCCATCTTCGCAGCTCTGGAAAATAAACTTTTGTTGGGCCTCATCATGCGAGGTGGATTGCGTGCGAAGCGAGCAATTCCAGATGAATTGCTAAGTGAGTTCAATACCGCTGGTCGCCGCAAAAGCTATCGTTATGTAGAACGCAATGTATTTGCCATGTGGCATTCGTGGGGAAAAGCCAGGGCCTTATATGCGGGTATTAAAGCCCCGGTCACCCTGGTGTATGGCGACCATGACTGGTCGACCACTGCCGAGCGCCAACGCACAGCAAATACCTTAGGTGTGACGAACACTATTACACTCAAGGATACAGGCCACTTTGCTTTCATCGACAGGCCTGAACAACTGGCTGAAATAGTCATTGCTCAACATCATAAAACCTGATGGTAAACACCATGCCGGCTCTTTACAGGAAATCAGCATGGTGGGTTTTCCAAAATCTAAATTTGCAAAACGATCTCAAGAAAATATCAAATGATTAAGAAATTCCCAAGAAAATTCAGGCAAGTGGTATTCGCCGCCATCATGTCGATATTCACCGTGATGATCGTCTCGGCCACCATCACTTTCATGCATGTGGGAATTAGCCATCAATTCATGGGGGCATGGATTAAAGCCTTTTGTGCGGCTTGGCCCATCGTGTTTACAGCGATATTAATTATTGCGCCTGTGGTGAATAAAGTCGTCGACAAAATAGTTGATTAAGCTGGCTTTAATGGGCACCACTCAATCAATCCCCTAGCATTCTGTTTTCCTTTTTTGGAGTATGCTATGACTAAAAATTAGTTAGCAAGCCTCGAATTACCATAAAGATAAATGGGGGTGGGGAAATGCCCAGCACTTTTTTGTTAAAACAGTCGATGTGCCTAGGGGTAGCCTTAAAAGAGCGCGATGAATACACGGAGGTTCACAGCGGCCGTGTAGAAGAGCTCTCGGCACAATTAGGCAAAAGATGTCATCTGAGCAGCCAGGAAATCGTGTTACTACGAAATGCAGCAAGGCTGCATGATGCTGGCAAGATAGCTATACCCGACCGGATATTATTAAAACCGACAAGCTTCGAGCCGGATGAATGGGAAATTATGAAAACCCATGCAGAAATAGGGCAAAAAATCTGCGACACCATCAACCACAAAGATGCCCGGCAAGTTGGATTAATCGTGCGGCATCATCATGAGAGCTTCGGCGGTACAGGCTATCCAGACAAATTATCAGGCGAAGCAATTCCCATATGCTCCAGGATCATCGCAGTGGTGGATAGCTACGATGCCATGACAACCGCACGCCCTTATCACCAGCCACGTGGCCATCATCAAGTGATGGGGATCATCGCCAGCGAATGTGGCAAAAAAATCGACCCCTATGTATTTGCACATTTTGAAACCATCATGACGCGTAGTGAAAACCGGGAAAATTAGACGCACTAATAAAAAATCGGCGACACACACGCAACATTCGATTAGCTATCTTTAAATTAGCTGCATCTTGTTTGATTCATATCAAATCGCCACATTAACAATACTCCTAGAATCCAATCACGAATTCAGTTAATTAATTGTGAACCATTCTTTGTGGAGTATTAAAAATGAAAAAATCCTTATTGATCCTGGCCCTGGCAAGTGCTTTTGCGCCAGCTCTGGCAAACGCCGAAGCTGGTGACTGGGTATTGCGTGGCCGAGTAGTTAGCGTTAGCCCGAATGAAAGCAGCGATCTTGGCAAAACAGTAAACAAAAACGTAGGCCCCGGCACCATGTCCCCAGGTGCGGATTTAACGGTTGATAGTAATGTGATCCCTGAGTTCGATATCTCTTACTACATCACCAAGAACATCGCCGCCGAGTTGATTCTCGCGCTTGGCACCAAGCATGATGTCAGCATCAGGGGTGATAGCGTAGGTGCGGTCGGCAATCAACACCTAGGTAGCGTAAACGCTTTACCACCCACCCTGACACTGCAATGGCACTTTAACCCTGACCAGACTTTTGACCCATACATCGGTGCCGGTATCAACTACACCGCCATGCTGGATCGCACACTGAGATTTGAGAGCGGTGCATTGGCCGGTACAAAAATAAAGGTTGATAGCGACAGCTGGGGCTATGCCCTACAAGCTGGTTTCGACATTAACTTGAAAGATGGCTGGCTGATTAATGCTGACGTGAAGTACATCACCATGGAAACCGACGTTAAGACCAAGGTTGCAGGCAACTGGACCAAGATTGATTCCCTGGATATTAATCCATGGGTATTCGGTATCGGCTTTGGTAAGAAATTTTAAGTAATAGTTTTATGCAGTTAGTTAAGTTTAGAGCTCATCTCCTAGCTTAACCCTTTTGCCTCTGCCTTACCGGCAGAGGCATTTTTTACATTCTCGCCTGACTTCCTAATTACACCAGATTTTCAGTTGATGGGTAATATCCATCCAGATCGCCCAGGCTGCAGCCAGTGTGAGCAATAGCCCGGCCACACGCATACTGCGGCTTTCATTGATCCATTTACTGCCGTCTTTTAGCTTGAGCCACAATATTGGGCCTAACATCAAAGATATGGTAGTACCGATAGCAAAGCTTGCCATGCTGACAGCGCCATTCATGGGGTTTCCACTCAGCGAGGCCACTAGCAAGGCAGAGTAGAGAAGACCACAGGGCATGAGTGCCCACAACATACCTGTAACAAAAACACCGCCGGGTAGATTGGAAAATTGCCGCACATGCGACCAGATTTTACGTCCTATATTATCCGCCCATACCGGCTGGCGGGCATAGGCCAGCAAAACCAGGCCCCAGCTCAATACCAGCACATGAAAGAATGTCCATAAGGGATGTAATGCCAGTGATTGATCGGATACCCAAGCCAGATTCTTGACCGAAAAAGCAGCGACTGCACCAAGGGTGGCATAGCCTGCGATGCGGCCTAACTGGAATTTCAACAGGCTATTACCGCCGGCGCTCTGGCGTATGCCGACACAGGCAGCGCCGCACATGACGATGCAATGCGGCCCGCCAGCGAAACCCATTAGGAATGTAGTGAATGCCAGCGAGGTTTGCATGGCCATATAGATTTAGATCTTGGATCTCAACTGGTTTATTTTGACTAGATGATTTTTGAGAAACGCGCACGATTGCGGTCTATCTGCAGGTATTTGTCAAAGAGCATGGCAACTGCTCTGACAAAAAACCAGCCGCTACTGGTCACCTGTATGCCACTTTCATCAAGCTCTACCATGCCCGCGATTTCCAGGTCTTTCAATGCTTCCAGTTCTGCGGCGAAATAGCTTTTGAAATCGATCATGAAGGCGAGTTCGATGGATTCATATTGCAGCCTGCCCTGGCACATGAGCGCCATGATGACAGCACGGCGCACCAAGTCATCCCTGGATAAAGCCAGGCCACGCGCGACTGGGAAGCGCCCCTGATCCAGATGGTCGTAATACTCTTCCAGCGTTTTCGCATTCTGGCTGTAAGTCGCCCCAATTCTGCCAATGGCAGACACCCCCAGACCAATCAGGTCGCAATCAGGCTGTGTGCTGTACCCCTGAAAGTTACGGTGCAACCTGCCCTGCCTTTTGGCAACAGCCAAGGCATCAGTAGGCAGGGCAAAGTGATCCATACCGACATATACGTAGCCTGCACTGAGAAAGGTAGAAATTGCGCCGGACAACATAGCGATCTTGGCGGATGCAGCGGGTAATTCAACCTCGCTGATGCGGCGTTGCGGCTTGAAGCGCTCTGGTAAATGGGCATAGGCATAGAGTGCAATACGGTCAGGCTTGAGTTGCGCCACTTGCGCCAGGGTGCGGGCAAATGATTCAGGTGTCTGTTTGGGCAGCCCGTATATCAAGTCCACATTCACAGATTCGAAATTCAGGCGATGCGCTGCTTCTACCAGTGAAAACACCTGCTCGGCCGGCTGGATGCGATGTACTGCTTTTTGTACTTCCGCATCAAAATCCTGCACCCCGAAGCTCAGTCGATTGAATCCCAGCGCAGCCAGATGCTCCAGCCGCTTTTCATCGACAGTGCGCGGGTCCACTTCTATCGAGTACTCACCACCGGGCGCCAGCACAAAACTGCGGCGAAGCATGGACATAAGCTCTGATAATTCTTCATCAGTGAGGAAAGTTGGTGAGCCCCCACCCAGGTGTAACTGGGTAATGGTTTGCCCGCCGCCCAATCTGGCCACATGCAAATCGATTTCGCGACTTAAATACCGCAGATATTCCGCACCACGTTGATGGCGTTTGGTGACGATCTTATTGCAGGCGCAATAAAAACAAAGCGACTCACAAAACGGAATATGCACATAGATCGACAACGGCAATGCCATGCCGCCTACACGACGCTGTTCCAGTGCCTGTTGGTAGGCATCTTCATTAAATGCCTCTACGAAACGATCAGCGGTTGGATACGAAGTGTAGCGTGGCCCTGAAATGTCATACTTTCGTAAAAGCTCTGGCGTAATCGCTGGCTGTTCGCTATCAGTCTTTGTAGAGGAAGGTGAGTTAACTCTGCTTGCAATCATGTTGGCTATCCTTGCACGGCTTCTGAATATTGCAGACACTTTGCCAGTTTTAGCGTTAGGGCTCCTTGATGTAGGTCAAAAAAACGCAGGTCAAAATATTGCACAATCTGGTATCACAATATTCTGCGGAATCAAAATGGTCGATATGATTGCTACCCATGGAGAGGTTAAAGGGTTATCCTCAGAGGATGAAATCATTTACTGGCAATCCATGACTCCAGATTCCATCAAAGTAGCGTGTTCTAATTGCAACCTGCGTGAGTTGTGCATGCCGATGGGATTTAATCCGGAGGATTTGCAAAAGCTGGATGAAGTGGTTGCTACACGCCGCAAAATTAAACAAGGTGAAATGCTGTTCAGCCATGGAGATGCCTTCACCTCGCTGTTTGCGATTCGTACCGGATTTTTCAAAACCTGTGTTTCCAGTGAAGATGGCCGCGAGCAGGTCACCGGCTTTCAGATGGCAGGTGAGATCATCGGCCTGGATGGGATTGTCAGCGACTATCACAGCTGCAACGCGGTGGCACTGGAGGATGCAGAAGTCTGCGTCATGCCATTTGCCAATGTAGAAGAACTGTCTCGCGAATTTCCAGTATTGCAGCGCCATGTGCATAAAATTATGAGCCGCGAGATCGTGCGCGAAAATGGCGTGATGATGCTGCTGGGCAATATGCGTGCAGAAGAGCGGCTGGCTGCTTTTCTGTTGAACCTGGTGCAAAGGTTGCATGCACGTGGATTCTCACAATCTGAACTGGTGCTGCGCATGACACGCGAGGAAATCGGCAGCTACCTAGGCATGAAGCTGGAAACTGTAAGCCGCACTTTTTCCAAGTTCAGTGACGAAGGCATCATTGAGGTCAAACAGCGCTATGTCCGCATCATGCAGCCTGATGCATTGAAGAAAATATTCAACCCGCAGACCTGCAGCTAAGCTATATCAGCCCTAATAAGCGTTAACCATCCTCAGTTTTTCGGCGCAATCCCGGTGGCGGCGTGGTTGCGCCCCTGCAACGCTGGCACCATGCCATCTCGTTGTGCATCCAGAGTTTTGTTGATTTCCATGCCTTTACGATAATAATCATCGATTACCGCATCGGGCCTGGTAATAGCCAGGTATAGGGTGATAAATGAAGCAATCACCACCAGCACCGGGCCTGCCACTATGAGCCACACATGGCCGAACTTCCACCAGGGTTGTGTTGGTATTTGCATGCTATTCACCTTTTTAAAATACGCGCTCATAAAATAATTGCTCAACCTCTGGGCACCAGAAACACCGACTTCTCAGTCACGACTTCCTGACTCTCGCGGGCCTGGATATGAAACTCCACCCGATGCGAACCTGCCTCCAATGTGCCATCTGGAATCTCAAGCCGCACTGATACCCAGCGTGACTCAGCAGGGTTTACCGTCACTTCCTGATTACCTTCCGCGCTGCCAGTCTCAACTATCAGGCCCTCTACTCCGGTGGCACTGATCTGATAATGCTGGGTTTGCTCTGTGGCATTCATAATCTGCAGGCGGTAGACGTTTTCCAGCAATCCACCGTCCACCAGCCTTGCCATCACCCCCCTATCCCTGACCACATCGACGCGAAACGGGGTTCTCAACCACAAACTAAGTACCAAGCCAGAAACCAGCAAAGTCAGGATAGCGCTATAGACCAGCACACGCGGCCTCACAATCCTCCGCAGCATCTGCCCGTGTGACCACTGTCTGGTGACTGCATTCTGGGTGGAGTACTTCACAAGGCCACGCGCATAGCCCATTTTGTCCATGACCGAATCGCATACATCTGCACAGGCTCCGCAGCCTATGCACTCATATTGCAGGCCTTTGCGGATATCAATGCCGGTAGGACACACTTGCACGCACAAACTGCAATCGATGCAGGAGCCCAGGCCACTCTTATCGGCCTTGCGCGAGCGCCCACCACGTGGCTCACCACGGGTTTCGTCGTAAGTGACGATGAGGGTGTCGTCATCGAACATGGCACTTTGAAAGCGGGCGTAAGGGCACATGTATTTGCATACCTGCTCACGCATAAACCCTGCATTGCCGTAAGTAGCAAATCCATAAAACAACACCCAGAAACTCTCCCAAGGCCCTATATTAAATTTGACAACCTCAGCCAGCAGCTCGCGGATAGGGGTAAAATAACCAACAAAGGTAAAACCCGTCCATAAGGCAAAGGCAATCCAGACAGCATGCTTGCTGCCTTTTTTAAACAGTTTCTTTGCTGACATAGCTGCGGCATCAAGTTTGATGCGGGCAGCACGGTCGCCTTCCAGCTTGGACTCTATCCACATAAAAATCTCGGTATACACCGTTTGCGGGCAGGCATAACCACACCACAAACGACCGGCCACTGCGGTAAACAGAAACAGGGAAAGTGCCGAGATAATCAGGATAGCGGTTAAATAGATTAAATCCTGCGGGTAGAGCACCAGGTTGAATATGTAAAAGCGCTTTGCCTCAAGGTCAAACAACAGGGCCTGGCGCTGCCCCCACTCCAGCCACGGTACGCCGTAAAAGAATAACTGCGTAAGCCAGATCATCACCCAGCGCCACTTGGTAAAGAAGCCAAAAATGCTGCGTGGATATATCTTTTCCTGCGCAGCATATAGGGAGATCACTACCGCCTCGGGAGCATTTGAGGAAGCGAGTGGAGCGGCGTTAGTCGCCTGAGCGTTACTCATCAATTTGTCTTACTGGGCTTCTGTTGCGTCAGGGCTGGCAACCACTACGCCATCTTTAACGTTGGAGAAACTCCATACATAAGCCGCCAGTACATGGATCTGTTCAGGGCTGAATTTTGCACCCTGTGCCGGCATCTGGTTGGTTTTGCCTTCGTTGATGCGCTTGATGATGGCTGCCTCACCAGCACCATGCAGCCAGATATTGTCAGTCAGGTTAGGCGCGCCGATTGCCACATTGCCTTTACCTTCCGCGCCATGACAAGCTGCGCATATTGCAAACTTGTCCTTGCCCAGGGCGGCACGTGCGGCATCATGCGTACTGCCGGAAAGGCTCAGCACGTAGTTGGCCACGTTTTTGACGTCGTCCTCATTACCCACTGCCGCTGCCATTGGCGGCATCATCCCCACACGGCCGTTGGTGATAGTGGCTTTAATATTCTCAACCTGGCCGCCATGCAGCCAATCATGATCAGTCAGGTTAGGAAAGCCGCGACTGCCGCGTGCATCCGAGCCATGGCACTGTGAGCAGTTGTTCATGAACAGGCGCTCGCCAATAGCGTGTGCTTCGTTATTAACAGCTAGCTCTTCAGCTGGCATGGCAGCAAATTTCGCATATAGTGGTTCCAGCGCCTTATTGGCTGCGGCAACTTCCTGGTCGTATTGATTCACTTCTGTCCAACCCAGTTTGCCGCCAAATTTACCCAAGCCTGGATAGGCCACCAGATAGCCCAGGCCAAAAATAATGGTAATAATGAACAGGCCTACCCACCAGCGCGGTAGAGGGTTATTCATTTCACGCAGATCTACATCCCATACATGGCCACTGGTGTTATCGCCATTAGCGCTTGCCACTTTAACCTTGCTGGTAAACCACAACAGCAGGGCACAGCCAAATATTCCGCCCAGTGTGATGACCGTGATGAAGACCGGCCAGAAATTACTTGTAAAGTCACTCATGTTATTTTCCTCTTATCTTCATAATGAAGTCTTGCTGAATTGGCTTTGTTAACGCTGGGATTGTTAAAGTTGATCCTGAGTGAAAGGCAGGTTTGCTGCCTCCTTAAAATCGCCAGTGTTGCGATGACGCCAGACCCAAATCAGGATGCCAACGAATGCAATGAAGCTAATCACTGTAGCCAAAATGCGTAATGTATTGATGTCCATCGTTTCCCCCTCTTTAATTGCTTATTTAAGATTGGTGCCCAGAATTTGTAGGTAGGCCACCAGTGCATCCAGCTCTGACTTGCCTTTTACTTCTTCAGCGGCACCGGCAATCTCAGCATCGGTATATGGCACCCCCACTGTGCGCAGAGCACGCATGCGTGGCGCCATCACACTTGGGTCTAACATTGCTTTCTCCAAAAATGGGTACATTGGCATGATGGACTCAGGCACCAGGTCACGCGGATTGATCAAGTGGATGCGATGCCACTCATCACTATATTTCGCCCCCACGCGATGTAAGTCCGGACCGGTACGCTTACTACCCCACTGGAAAGGGTGGTCGTAAACAAATTCACCTGCTACCGAGTAATGGCCATAACGCAAGGTCTCTGCGCGAAATGGGCGGATCATCTGCGAATGGCAGTTATAGCAACCTTCACGCAGGTAGATGTCACGTCCTGCAAGTTGCACTGGTGTATAAGGCTTTAATCCCCTGATCGGCTCAGTGGTGGACTTCTGGAAGAACAGCGGTACGATTTCCACTAGCCCGCCAAAAGCAACCACCAGCAGAATTAGCACGATCATCAGAAAGTTGCTGGTCTCGATTTTTTCGTGGCTGAAGCCACCATTTGTGTCTTGATTTGACATGATCTATTTCCTTAAGCGTGAGCAGTAACAGCTGGAATCTGCGCAACCGCTGATTGACCGCTGGTAGCCGTTTTAAGCACATTCCACAACATGATGAGCATGCCACTGAGGTAAAGCAGGCCACCCAGCAGACGTATGATGTAGTAGGGATGTTTGGCTTTTACGCTCTCTACAAAGGTGTAAGTCAATGTGCCGTCCAGGTTAATGGCACGCCACATCAGCCCTTCCATCACACCGGATATCCACAATGCCGAGATATAAAGCACGATGCCAATAGTCGCCAGCCAGAAGTGCAGCTCAATCGCCTTCATGCTGTGCATCTGTTTTTGCCCGAACAGGCGCGGCACCATGTAATACAGTGCGCCCATCGATACCAGGCCTACCCAGCCCAGCGCACCGGAGTGCACGTGGCCAACAGTCCAGTCGGTGTAGTGTGAAAGTGAATTGACTGTCTTGATCGCCATCATCGGACCTTCAAAGGTACTCATACCGTAGAAAGACAGGGAAACAATGAGGAAGCGCAAGATAGGGTCTGTGCGCAATTTATGCCAGGCGCCAGACAAGGTCATCATGCCGTTGATCATGCCGCCCCAGCTTGGCGCCAGCAGAATCAGCGAGAACACCATGCCCAGTGACTGTGTCCAGTCTGGCAGTGCGGTGTAGTGCAAGTGATGTGGACCTGCCCACATATAGGTAAAAATCAGCGCCCAGAAGTGGACGATGGACAGGCTGTAAGAATAAACGGGGCGCTCTGCCTGCTTGGGAACGAAGTAGTACATGATCCCCAGAAAGCCAGCGGTAAGAAAGAAACCTACTGCGTTGTGACCGTACCACCATTGCACCATGGCATCCTGCACACCGGCATAAACAGGGTAGGATTTCATCAAGCTGGCGGGGACTTCCGCACTGTTGACGATATGCAATAACGCTACCGCGATGATCATGGAGGCGAAAAACCAGTTGGCTACATAGATATGCTTGACCTTGCGCGTGCCTATTGTGCCAAAGAATACAATCGCATAGGACACCCACACTATCGCAATCAGGAGATCAATCGGCCATTCCAGTTCGGCATATTCCTTGCCAGTGGTAAAACCCAGCGGCAATGAGATGGCAGCCGCAACAATCACCACCTGCCAACCCCAGAAAGTAAATGCTGCGAGCTTGGGCCAGAACAGGCTGACCTGACAGGTACGTTGTACTACGTAATAGGAAGTGGCGAACAAAGTTGAGCCGCCAAAAGCAAAAATCACGGCGTTCGTGTGAAGAGGACGCAATCGTCCAAACGTCGTCCATTCCAAACCAAGGTTAAGTTCCGGCCAAACCAGCTGTGCGGCGATGATCACGCCCATCAGCATACCCACCACACCCCACACTACGGCCATGATAGAGAACTGCCGGACCACCTTATCGCTGTATGTGGTTGCTTCTGAATTTAGGTATTGCATTTAGTTACCCCTTTTTCTTGTGAATTTCACAAGATGGAGTGTGCCTAAATTTGTTTGCGTCCTATTTGATACAAATCAATCATCATGCAGAATTCGCTCACCTTCTGCCTCGATTTCTTCAAACTGCCCCGTATTGATCGCCCACCATAGCCCTGCAAGTATCAGCAATACCAGCACGACAGAGAGTGGAATGAGCAGAAAAAGAATGTCCATCAGTTTTTTTGTGTCGCTAGGGGAAAGCTACGAGATAGCCGTGCGGCATTGAGGATGACCAGTAGGGAGCTTAATGCCATGCCCAGGCCAGCCAGCCAGGCTGGCAGCAGACCAACCACGGCAAGTGGCACACAGATGGCATTATAAGTGGCGGCCCAAACCAGGTTCTGCCTGACGATACGCATGGTACGTTTGGCCTGGTGAATCAAATGCGGCACCATCGCCAGCTGTCCACCCAATATGACAAAATCGGACTGTGCCTGTGCTAGTGGCACTGCCTGTCCCATTGCAATAGACACATGCGCGCTGGCCAGCACTGGGCCATCATTCAAGCCATCGCCCACCATGGCGACGGTGCGACCCTTTTGCTGTAAGGCTTGTAAACGAGCAAGCTTATCTTGTGGCGTATAGTTTGCCTTGGCATACCAAATACCAAGCTCAATAGCTACAGCGTCCACTGATTTCGGAAGATCACCCGACAATATCTCAATGTCTATGCCAGCCTTGCGTATCTCGTCAATCGCAGAAACCGCATCGAGCTTAATAGCTTCGACGATCTCAAAGCTGGCCAGCCTGCCGTGCTTCGATACCAGGTGCACCATTGACGTATCGTGTGCCAAGCAATCAATTAAGGCTGTATCAAACTTACAGAATTTATCTGAACCGAGCTTTAATACGCCGTAGATTGAATCGGCCATCAGGCCGAAGCCGGATAGCTCCTGCACGCGATTGACGCCTACATCAATGTTAGACGCTGGCAATTCCCTTGCGGCCGCTACCAGTGCGCGGGAAACAGGATGTAGTGAAAATTTGGCCATTGAAGCCGCGATATGCAATGCGTGGGCTTCGGTCAGCACAGCCTGATTTGAGTTGGTTTCTACAAATATGCGGCCAACCACCATGCGATCCTGAGTGAGTGTTCCGGTCTTGTCGAACACGATGGTATCCACTTTGGTGAGTGCCTCCAGTGCCTGCATCCTGCGTACCAGCACACCACTGCGAGCGAGTGTGCCGGATACAGTAAGCATGGCGGCAGGTGTGGCCAGGGACAAGGCGCAGGGACAAGTAACAATCAAAACGGCAACCGCTGCCATCAAGGCATGACTATGGTCGGTATGCCACAGAATAGCCGCCGAACCTGCTGCTGCAAGCAATACCGCCAACAGGAAGGGGCGTGCAATGCGGTCAGCCAGTAAAGCCAGACGTGGCTTATCTATTGCAGCGCGTTCCATCAATGCGATGATTTGCGCATAGCGCGTCGACTGCCCGATTTTGTCCACACGCATCTGCACCGCGGCCGCAAGGTTATGGCTACCGGCAATCACTTCAGCGCCTGCACGCTTGGCAACCGGGTGAGATTCACCGGTGAGCAGGGCCTCATCCGCGCTGGTATTACCAAACAGAATAGTGCCATCGGCCGGGAATGCCTCACCCGGAAGTATGCGCACAACATCCCCCACCACCAGCCTGCGTGCAGCTATCCTGGTAAAGCTGCCATCCTTGTTCAGGCGCTCTACACTGTCCGGCAGGCGACGCATCAGCGCATCCAGCGAACCCGCTGTGCGGTCGCGCATACGCAACTCTATCCAGCGACCTGTCAGCAAAAAGAACACAAACATGGTGAGCGAATCAAAATAAACCTCATGACCCCACCAGCCTGCTGGCTCGAAGGTAGCAGCGGTGCTCACCATAAAAGTAATCAATATGCCTAGTGTCACTGGCAGATCCATACTGATACGCCGCTGTTTGAGGTCATTGAGCGCACTGCTGAAAAATGGTCCGCATGAGAAAAACAGCACAGGTAAAGTCAATATCCAGGACGCCCAGCGCAGCAGGTTCTGCATATCTGCAGTCATCTCCCCTGGACTCGCCACATAAGCAGGCAGTGCATACATCATCACCTGCAACATGCAGAAACCGGCGACCAGCAAGCGCCACAGCGCCAGTCGCTGATTTTTACGGCGGCTGTCCTGCATGAAGGCATCTGTGGCGGGCAGTGCGCGGTAACCAATGTTGCTGACAGCACGCATCATGTCGGAAGGTTTGGCAACTTTCGCAGTCCATACCAAACGTGCACGCCCGCTAGTTGCACTCACATCTGCACTGATGACACCTGGCACCGACCTGAGAGCAGCCTCTACACTCAGTGCGCAGGCCGCACAATGCATACCCTCAATAGCCATGCGCGACTCCCACGCATCGGCGTGTGCATCTGTTTGCTGGCTAAAACTGCCCCACTCTGCAGGGTCGTCAAGCACGGCCCAAGCGCCTGCATGGCTTTGATGGGGGGTAGGGAGTATTAATAACGGTAAGGGAATGGTAGCTTGCATGACGCAAGACTACCGGGAGACCTATTCTGCAATATTGATATAGGTCAACGTTGCGGGATTTAATGCTAACTGATTTAACTCTGACTAAGGTGCAGGGCTAGTCTCTGATGCAGCGCTTATCTCGATGCCATCGCATTTAATCATCTTGGCCTTGGCGCAGGCATGCTCATCGGTCGCAGCTAACTCCACCGCTTTTGCGGAGTAGGTCTTGGCGGCTTCGTTGAAACCAAGTCCTTCTGCCGCAGCGGCAAGATAGAAATATGACAGGTCGATTTTGTAATCAGTCTTGATCACATTCTGAGCCAGCACGCGCCAGTCTTGCTTCTCGTAGAGTTTCTTGAGGTCACTTTGGCTCAAATAAAACTTGAAACTGCAATCTGCACAGGCCAACTCCAGTGTACCTTTCTTGAACTCTTCAAATTTTGGTGAATAGAACACCAGCGCCTTTCCTGCATCTGGCACTTCAGGGGGGCTCGCAAGCGTATTCGATGGCGCTCCCGGATTTGATGGATCATTAATAATTCTTACGTTTGGCGCACTGAGGATAGGGTCATCCACCACACGCACATTAGACGAATTCAATATCGGGTCATTGCTTGCAACTTTCGCATCCACTTTGACATATTGATAGCTGGGCGTGTAATTGGCGTAATAGGCTTTTCTTTCCTCATATATCAAATTCATCGGCCCCTGCAGGGCCTCCAACGCAGCAATACGGTTGGGTGGTGAAGGATGGGTACTCATGAAATCGGAGCTGGATTTCTGCCCATTGGCTTCCATCATCTTTTTCCACAGCGTTACCGCAGCTGCCGGGTCATACCCTGCGCGAGAAGCCAGTTCGATGCCCAGCTTATCCGCTTCAGTTTCTGCACCGCGGCTATTAGGCAGGCCAATAAAGGCCGCCGCAGCCAACCCCGCAGCACCAGTACTAATATCCTGCCGCTGTCGGCGCTGATAGGCACTGGTGTCGCCCCCGCCACTAGCTGCAACCGCCACCGAAACCAGCGCCACCGCTGCGCTGGTCACCATGCCTACCGACATCTTCTCTGCCCCATGATTAGCCAGTGCATGCGATATCTCATGCCCCATCACCTGCGCCAGTTCATCATCCGTGGGCTGGATCTTATTGATCAACCCGGTAAACACCACCATTTTTCCGCCAGGCATACACGATGCATTCGTGGCGTCATCCTCAATCACGCTCACCTGCCACTTCCAGCTTTGCGAATCAGGCCGGTACAAAATCGCCTGTTCCACCAAGCGATTGGTGATCTTCTGCACACGCTCATTCAAGGCTGGGTCAGTGCTGACCTTGCCTTTCTTACCGTAGCCTTCAATCATGGAAGAATAAAGCTTGGAGCTTTGCGCGATAGCAGATTTTTCAGAAACCAGGCTCAGCTGGCTGCGGCCAGTCATGGCATTGGTGGCGCAGCCTGAGATTAAAATCGGCACCAGGCACAAGCAGAGAAAAGTGATCTTTTTCATTAATGGATTCATCCCCGCACTATGTTCTAAGGTGATGATTTTTGCAACATCCAGAGATTGCTATTTCAGATATATAGTAATAACATTGTACCAACATAAAAAGGTGATTCTATGCGTACATCATTAAGAAAAATTGGCAATTCCCGTGGGGTACTGATTCCAGCAGCCTTGCTGGCTGCTTGCGAAATTGGTGATTCCGTTGAAATGCGAGTGGAAAACAATCGTATCATTATTGAGCCCGTCGCCCCACAGCATCGCCAAGGTTGGTTTGACAACGTTAAACCAGAAAAAGAGTTTGATGCTTTGGCAGGCCTCAAAGAAACTGCTATTGAACAGGATGAATGGGAATGGTGACCCCGAACCCAATAAAACGCGGCGAGGTCTATTGGGTCAATCTTGATCCAACAGTGGGCACAGAAATTCGCAAAACCAGGCCTGCGCTTGTTATTTCAGCTGATGATATGAACGCTGCTCTACCCCGCGTCATCATCGCCCCACTCACCAGCAAAGGCCAGCCCTTGGGATGTCGTCCGGAAGTTAAATTTGACGGCAAACATGCACGCATTTTACTGGATCAGATTCGGACGATAGACAAGCAGAGATTAAGTGGTAAGTTGGGGGAGATTGAATTGGAGACTTGGCATCCAGTATTACTTGAAATGCTAGCTTAAGTAAAATCAATAGCCATTATCGACATTCTTCAGATTAAAAAAGCTTAAGGAGCAGGGATGTCTCGGGAATATTTCAATAAGTCCATTGTAGATTTAGAAAATCTGTTTGAAGAGAATTTTGACAATCCAAGTATATTGAAAAAGCTATCTGATGAACTTGAGCATAGAGAGGCTAAAAGGGCATTAGTATTAAAAGCTAAAGTAAATAAAGTTCTAGCAGGCCCTATCAAAGACCTCTACAAAAAAATCGAACCTGGAAGAATACAAGTTGAGATCTCACCAGAAGAACTTGATATTAGTGTCCCGGCAGAAACATCCAATTTTAAAACCCAAGAAATTTCATTGCCTTTTACGTTGCCTGCACCTCCGGCTATCACTAACTCTCCTTCCGAAATCCTAAAACATTGGATAGCTCAAGAGGTGCTATCGCCTCCCAGCTTTAATAAACCAGAAAATTTAGCGAATGGAGTAAAAAGTCGAATTGCTCTCTTGAAGAACGGTTTGCCGTGGATACATGGTGAGCCTAGCAAACCTAAACAAGTTCTCTATTATCAAGTCATCCTTGGCACTATAGAACTCCAGCCTGCTGTAAAAATGCTATTAGATGTTTATTCAGACAGCAGGGAAGATTTTATTGGGGCTCGTGGTGAGACGGTTATCGCGACAATCATGGTAGACAAGCATGGCAAGCCCATTGAGAAAGATCCAATATCGATAGCTTCGTTTGCATGGGGATTTCCAAAAGCACTGATTGGCAGACTAAGTGAATTAGGGGAATGGGCAACAATTGAAAAAACAATAATCGAAGCATTAACAAAGCGATTAGTGCAACCTGACTCCAAGGGCGAACCTAAACCATTAGATTTAAAAATTATTGAAACCACATCAGCATGGTTATCAAAGCAGTTGAACTTGCCAGAATCTGTCGTCAAAAAACCTGAATTTCTAGTCAGAACATATCAATTTTTTACTCTAAAAACTCCCCCAGAAGCCCTTTTATTAAATTCATTTTTTTTAAAGGATTTACTGCTTGCCAAGGAGATGGTTGTCACTAATACCGCCACCCCTAATTTGTTGCGTTATCTTGGAATGCGATCTGTAGGTAATAGAAAAAATTTAATGCTGGATAATTTGGCTTTAAGCGAAGCTCTTGAGCCAGCAAAATTCCCGAAGGGAAGCTGGCCAGCCTATGGTCGCCATCCTTTAGTTTTGCTACAACAAGTTGCGGTCAATTTAACCATTGACGAATTGGCGACGAATGGCATTAGCGCAATTAATGGGCCTCCTGGTACGGGAAAGACCACTTTACTTAGGGACATCTTTGCAGCCGTCATTACTTCAAGAGCTGAGCAATTGGCAACTTTCGATGACCCAGAGAGTGCTTTTAAAAAAACAGGTGAAACTGTTAAACGGAACTCAAGTTTAATTGACCTGTATTTGATTGATCCGAAACTAGTAGGTTACGAAATGATAGTAGCCTCTTCCAATAATAAAGCTGTTGAGAATGTAAGTGCCGAGTTGCCAAGTATTGATGCAATTGCATTCGACGCATTTGAATTGCGTTATTTCAAATCCATTTCTGACAATGTATTGAAGCGTAACACTTGGGGAATGGTTGCAGCAGTCTTGGGAAATGGCGAAAACAAGAATGAGTTCAAGAAGTCTTTTTGGGCAGATGAAGATTTAGGAATGAACACTTATCTGCGAGCTGCTGCTGGTCAATGCCCCGAGTTTGTCGACAACTCAGATCCAGCTAATCTCATCAGCAGGAAGCCACATGTCGTTACTATGGAACACCCACCAAAAGATAAAAAAGAAGCGCTAAATCTCTGGAGGATGGCTCGAGAGAACTTTAAGGCCGCATTAGCAAAAGTTGAAAAGTTACGACACGACATCCAGCTAGCGTATACCTTGATGCAAAACTTTAATACCCGAGAGCAATCCTTAATTAATTTAACTGATCAAATTCACAAAACACAATTAGAAATAAATCGGACGACTGAACTTGTTTCACATCAAAAAAATGATTTCACTCACAAAGAATCATTAAAGAAAAAAGCCGAACAACTATTTGAAAGAAATCTATCCACACGACCCAGTTTTTTAAAAAGATTATTCAGAACTGAAGACTTCAAAGTTTGGAGACAAGAAGATAGTTTTCGTGAGAATGATCTTCGTGATAAAAAAACAGCATTAAATATAGCTCGTGAAAGCTTTCATGAAATAAGTCATCGTCTTAAATCCCTACAGGATAAAAACCATCAAATTTTAAAAGAGCGAGATGCTATCGCATTAAAACTCAAAAATGACAAAGCAACATGTGAGGCAATTTTAAAAACACACACAGGCATAACTATAGACGAGTCATTTTTTGAGCTTGCACATAGAGACAAGCAAATGGCTGCCCCATGGCTTGATCAAGCTATGGCTAAATCTAGGCAAGATCTTTTTGAGATGAGCATTAAATTACATAAAGCATTTATAGATGCCGCAGCATTACCGATTCGCCATAACCTTAATGTGTTCTTTGAAACCTATGGGGTTAGATCATTAGGCTCACTAGCAAAAGATAAGGTACTGCCTAGTCTTTGGTCTACCTTTAGCCTAGTAGTACCACTTTTTTCAACGACATTTGCATCTATAAGCAAGATGCTGTCAAAGGTAGGTCGTGAAGAGCTTGGTTGGTTACTGATTGATGAAGCTGGACAAGCCTTACCTCAATCAGCAGTGGGTGCGATTATTCGTACAAAACGTGCTGTAGTAGTTGGGGACCCAATACAAATCGAACCTATTGTTACACTGCCTGAAAAACTTACTGAATCAATTTGCCTACAATTTGGCGTAGACCCAAATGTATATAACGCTCCAAGCGCTTCTGCCCAGACTCTAGCAGACAGTGCCACCCCTTTTTATGGCACATTTCAGACTGTGCATGGCGCCAGAGAGGTCGGCATTCCATTGCTTGTGCACCGTCGTTGCTCATCTCCAATGTTTAACATTTCTAACGGCTTGGCTTATGAAGGGCAGATGGTTCAAGCTAAACAATTTGGAGTCTCACCTATAAAAGAGATTTTAGGTGAATCCAGATGGATATCATTACAGTCATCTGGCTCTGACAAATGGAGCGAAAAAGAAGGCATGACTGTTTTAGATATGTTGAGACAGTTAAAAGATGCAGGCATTAAACCAGACATTTACATCGTCACTCCATTTGTCGTCGTACAAGATTCTATGAGAACTTTAATTAGGACAAGTGGAGTGTTAGATAATTGGGTAGATAATCCTGCTCAGTGGCCCTATGAAAGAGTTGGCACTGTTCATACTGTTCAAGGTCGAGAAGCAGAAGCAATAATTTTTATATTGGGGGCGCCCAATCAAGAACAACGTGGTGCCAGAGCCTGGGCAGGGAGTAAACCCAATTTATTAAATGTAGCTATAACAAGATCAAAAGAGGCTCTTTACGTAGTAGGCAACCGAAATTACTGGAGAGATGCTGGTGTATTTCAAAAGCTTGCAGAAGGTTTAATTTCTAGTAACTAAAGTTGTAGCAAAACTGCTTAAATTTCATAGATCCTATTCAAGGATTTCAGTAACTCTAAAAAAATCTTCAACATCCGCAAACTCCCTTGTCCGCTTGAACGGCGGCAAACTCTGCCAGATGCGCTTGCCGTAGGGCTTGGTGATCAGGCGCGGATCGCAGATCATGAGTACGCCACGGTCGGCTTCATCGCGGATCAGGCGGCCAGCGCCCTGTTTAAGGGTAATCACCGCATAGGGTAGCTGGTACTCCATAAACGCATTTTTGCCTTCAGCATTCATCTTGTCGATGCGCGCAGCCAGCACCGGGTCATCCGGTGGGGCGAACGGTAGCTTGTCGATAATCACGCATGAAAGCGCTTCACCGCGTACATCGACGCCTTCCCAGAAGCTTTGCGAACCCACCAGCACGGCATTGCCACGCTTGCGGAAGCGTTCCAGCAGCTCGCTGCGTGAGCTTTCGCCTTGCATCATCAGCGGATATTCAATGCCATTCTGCTCGAAGGCCTCTTTCAGCAATGCATGAATCTCGCGCATGGCGCGGAGTGAGGTGCACAGCACAAAGGCTCGACCGCCACTGGCTTGGATCACGGGCAAGGCAACCGCGGCGACCGATGCTGAGTAGCCGGGGCTATTAGGTTCCGGCATATCCTTGGGTACATAAAATAGCGCCTGCTTGTCGTAATCGAATGGGCTGTTCCAGTAGCCGGTAGTGGCTTCGCCCAGCCCCATCTGGCCGATGTAATGACTGAAATCACTCTTCACGGCGAGCGTAGCTGAGGTGAATATCCATGAGCGTGGCTGGGCATTGAGTTGTTTGCCGAAACCTTCGGCCACCGAAAGCGGGGTGGCGTGCAGTTGCACACTTTGCGTGAATACTTCTACCCAGCGCACCAGGTTGCTGTTCTCGGCAGCTTGCCAGCGTTGCAGTTGCACCATGAGTCCGGCACTGCGCTGCCAGCAGTTTTCCAGCGCGGGGTCGCGTGATGCCTGAGTTTCCAGCACATAGGTGAGGTCTTTCAGCCTATCCTGCATCTCGCTGTAAGCAGGCTCGAAATTCTTTAGTGCAAGCGCTTTTTGCACAGGCAGCCTTGCGCCTTCATAGGTAAATACCAGCCGGAAATCACGCACGGCTTTTTCCAGTTTATTAGCAGCTTCCTGCAAGGCTGGGCAATCCTTGGCGGTAGTCAGGTACTCTGCTTCTGAATCGCGAGCCAGTTCCAGCAGCTGACTGGTAGATACATCCTCGCCAAAGAACAGGCCTGCCACTTCCGGCAGCTGGTGTGCTTCATCGAATATCACGGTATTGGCGCTGGGCAGCAGCTCGGTAACACCTTCATCGCGCAGCATGACATCGGCAAAAAACAAATGGTGGTTCACTACCACCACATCGGCTGCCAGTGCGCGTTTGCGCGCTTCCATCACGAAACATTCTTTGTAATAGGCACATTCCTGGCCCATGCAATTGTCGCGAGTAGAGGTGACAGCGGGCCAGATAGTGGCGTTTTCCGGCACTTCGACCAGCTCGCTTTTGTCACCGGTACTGCTGTTTTCGGCAAAATTGCGTATCAAGTGGACGTACTTGGCATCTTCACGCGAAATAAAGCGTCCCTCGTTGGCGGCACGCTCCAGATGAAAATGGCAGACATAATTGGAGCGTCCCTTGAGCATGGAAACTGTCACAGGGACTTTGAGCGCATCGCGCACTGCTGGCAGGTCACGGTTGAACAACTGGTCCTGCAACGTTTTTGTCCCCGTGGAAACGATGACCTTGCCGCCTGAGAGCAATGCGGGGATAAGGTAGGCAAAGGTTTTACCCGTGCCGGTGCCCGCTTCGGCAATCAACTGCTTGCCGTGCTTGATGGCCTCCTCAATCGCGAGTGCCATTTCCAGTTGCTGGGTACGCGTGCGATAGCCGGGTATGGTTTCGGCAAGCGGGCCATCGGCGGCAAAAACTTGGGGTAAATTACTCAACGAGGTTTTCTATAATGTGAAGGTGCAGATAAGGCGCTTAGCTCAAACAATCGGATTTAAGAATGCAGGATAGTTGTATTATATTAACTTGGTAGTGATTAACCTAAAAACTTGTGATGTTTAATGTAGTTTTTTAGCGCTTTTCACAACAAACCCTGATTTAAATAGTCAACAGTCAAGTAAGCACAAATTCACACATGGAGCATAAGTAGTGAGCGATCTTTTAGCCAATGCGGCTATCCAGCAAATTAACCTCGGTTACGATGCCGAGCAGGACAGGTTACTGCTCAAGGTAGGCTTGTCTGATGACTCTGAAATCAGCGCTTGGCTAACACGGCGCGTGGTGAAAACACTGTGGTCGCTACTACAACAGGCGGGCATCTCCACGCTGGCCATGACTGGCAATTTCACTGCGCCCAGCCTGACTCCAGAATTGGCTGAGCCGGATGATGCAAGTAAAACGTCATCCGCAAAAACTGAAGCAGCGCCTGTTAACTATACCGAGGCTTACCAGACCCGCGCGGTGTCACGCCTTGCCCAACCATTACTTGCTAAAGACTGCCGCTTGGTGGTCTCACCGGATTTGCCTTCCAGCCTGGAATTCACATCACGAGATGGCGCGACCATCAAGATGGCCTTATCCAGCGAGCTGACTCAGGCGCTTGGCCATATGCTGCAACTGGCCACTCGCGAAGCAGCATGGGATATCAGCTTTACTACCAACCGCATCATGATGAGCGAATCCAGCGCACGGCCCGTGCTGCACTGATCAACGCTCGCCACAAACCTGATATTTCCCAATACATAATTTAAAGCTCGATGATTCGGCGCATGCTCCAGCACAATGAATAACGACGCACTGCTAAAAAGAAGTTTGCAGGCGGTGTGGCATCCCTGCACGCAGATGAAAAGTCACGAGACCATGCCCATGATCCCGATACAACGCGGTGATGGTGTGTGGCTGTATGACATGGATGGTAAACGCTACATAGATGCCGTGAGCTCTTGGTGGGTTAACCTGTTCGGCCACAACAACCCGCGCATCAAGGATGCCATCAAGCAACAACTGGATCAGCTCGAGCACGTGATTCTGGCGGGCTTCACGCATGAACCCGTGGTGCAGCTCTCGGAAAAACTGGCGAAACTCACCGGGCTGGGCCATGCCTTTTATGCTTCTGACGGCGCTTCCGCCACCGAAATCGCGCTCAAGATGAGTTTTCATTTCTGGCGCAATAGCGGCTCAGACAAGAAAACCCAGTTCATCAGCCTGCAGAATAGTTATCACGGCGAGACCATGGGTGCGCTGGCGGTCACCGATGTAGCGATATTCAAGGATACTTACGCACCGCTGTTAAGGCAAAGCGCGCAAATGCCCTCCCCTGACTGGCGATTGGCTGAAGCGGGCGAAACACCAGAAGCCTTTGCCCTGCGTTGCGCGCAGGCGCTTGAAACTTACGTGGCAACGCACCATGAAACTATCGCGGCATTTATCATCGAACCCCTAGTGCAATGCGCGGCTGGTATGGGCATGTACCATCCAGCTTATTTAAAACGTGCCCGCGAGATTTGTGACCAATATCAAGTACACCTGATTGCCGATGAAATCGCCGTCGGTTTCGGCCGCACCGGCACCATGTTTGCTAGTGAGCAGGCGCAGATCAAACCGGATTTCATCTGCCTATCGAAAGGCATCACCGGCGGTTATCTGCCGCTATCAGTGGTACTGACCACAGACAATATCTATCAGGCTTTTTATGATGACAGCGTGGCGCGTGGCTTCCTGCATTCCCACAGCTATACCGGCAATGCCCTAGCTTGCAGTGCTGCTTTAGCCACATTGGCGATTTTTGAGCAGGATGATGTCTTGGCTAGCAATCAGCAAAAATCAGCTTATATGAGCAGCAAACTGCAAACACTTGCTCACATGCCAATCAAGCATCTACGCACACTTGGCATGATTTCGGCATTTGATGTGGTCACTGAGCACCCGCAGTTCCAGAAGCAGTTTTACCAGGCTGCATTGCAGCGCGGGCTGATGGTACGCCCTATCGGCAACACGGTGTATTTCATGCCACCGTATGTGATTAATGAGGCTGAGATGGATCTGCTCGTTGAGCAGACTGGGCAAATTCTGGCTGAACTTAATTAGATTAACCTTGTAATCATGAGCCAACGATCCACTTTCCTGGAGTTATGCACTGCCCTAGCAGGCTTATTCCTATTGGCTTCTGGCGCACATGCCGCATTGCCGGATAGTGTTCTCTCGGCACTGCAAAAAGATGGTGTTTCAGTGGATAGCGTTTCTGTCATGGTGCAACGCGTAGACAGCACCAAGCCCTTGATCAGTTACCAGGCCGACAAGCCTTTGAACCCAGCCTCCAGCATGAAGATCCTGACCACCTATGCCGGGCTGGAACTGCTAGGACCGGCTTATCGCTGGCGTACCGAAGTCTATACCGATGGCACACTGAGCAATGGCACACTAAACGGCAACCTCATCATTAAGGGTCATGGCGACCCCAGCCTGATGGCAGAGGATGTATGGCGCATGCTGAATAGCCTGCGCCAGGCTGGTGTACGCGATATTCGTGGCGACCTGGTGCTGGATAATACTTACTTTTCCCCTATCAAGAATGATGCTGGCAGTTTTGATAACGAGCCCTATCGTGCTTACAACGCGACGCCAAACGCCTTGGCTATCAACCTGAAATCGACCAGTTTTCGTCTGTTTACACAAAATCAGCAGGTGAATATACAGATGACGCCAGACTTGCCAGAGATTCAGGTCATCAACCAGCTTAAGGCTACGCCCTCAGATTGCGGGGACTGGAAAAACAAGTTGAGGTACGAGGTGAAGCCGCTTTACGAAGTTAAACCAAAGCAAGCTACATCCCAAACCAATGGCGCGAATGTGACATTCACCGGTGAATTTGCTACCACCTGCGGCGAACGGTTTCTCGATTTAAGTGTGCTGGATAATAGCGATTACGCTTTTGACATCTTCCGTAAAATCTGGCTGCAGCTTGGCGGGACTATCCAGGGCAATGTGCGGCAACAAGCCACTCCAGTCAACGCCACCCCCTTGCTACAACAAGACTCCCTGCCATTGGCAGATATCGTCAGGCGCATTAATAAATACAGCAATAACTTCATGGCACGCCAACTGTTACTGACCATTGGTGCAGAGCGTGGCGCAGTGCCTGCCACTGAGGCAGATGGCGACAATGTGATTCATCTTTGGCTAGCCAGCAAAAATATGACATTTCCCGAGCTTGTGCTGGAAAACGGCTCCGGCCTATCGCGCTCGGAACGTATCAGTGCCCAGCACCTGAGTGACCTACTGGTAAATGCCTATGCCAGCCCGGTGATGCCGGAATTCATGTCTTCGCTACCGATACTCGCAGTAGACGGCACGACCATGAGCCGTTTGAAATTAAGTGCAATGCAAGGTCGGGCGCACATTAAAACCGGCTCGCTGGAGGGTGCCCGCTCCATAGCCGGTTATGTGCTGGATCAAAAAGGCAGACGCTGGTCTGTGGTATTCATGGCAAATGGGCCAAGTGCAGTTGCTACCAGATCAGCGCAGGATGCGCTATTGGAATGGGTGTATGCACAGCCCTAAAGCCACTGCAAAAGCTTAAACCTAAAGTTTAAACGCGAGGAACCAGATTTGATTTCGGGTATCATAACGGGCTAGGTTATCAGCCCGAAGTTTTTATAAAAACGTGGAGTTTTAAATGAAACGCGCGACAATTTTAGCCAGTGCACTATTCATGACTATCTTCGCCATGACTGGTTGCAATGCAGACTCTCAATCCCCCAAACAGGAAAAAACCGCAATGAGCACCAATATCACCGAACTTGTAAAAAACGACACCGTAGTTGGCGAAGGCCGTGAAGCTGAGGCTGGCTTTAATGTCACCGTGCACTATACCGGCTGGCTGTATGACCCTAGCAAGCCAGATGGCAAGGGCACCAAGTTCGACAGCTCTGTCGACCGTGGCGAGCCTTTTGTATTCTTCCTGGGTGGCGGTCAAGTGATCCGCGGTTGGGACGAAGGTTTTGCCGGCATGAAAATCGGTGGCAAACGCACACTGATCATCCCGCCAGAATATGGCTATGGCGCACGTGGTGCTGGTGGCGTGATTCCTCCAAATGCCACGCTGGTATTTGATGTTGAGCTACTAGGAATTAAGTAAAGATGAAGGCACGCATCAAGTGGATTGAAAATGTGTGCTTCATGGGCGAATCCGAGACCGGCCATGCGGTGGTATTGGATGGCGCCCCGGATGCGGGTGGCCGTAATCTAGGCATGCGCCCCATGGAGATGCTGCTGATCGGCATGGGTGCTTGCACCTCGTTTGACGTGGTGACCATACTGAAAAAAGCGCGCCAGCCCATTACGGATTGCGTAGCAGAGATCGAAGCTGCACGTGCAGATGAAATCCCCAAGGTGTTCACCAAAATCCATGTGCACTTTGTCGTCACCGGCAAGGGTTTGAACCCGGCTCAAGTCGAGCGTGCAGTGAAACTCTCAGCTGAAAAGTATTGCTCGGCCTCCATCATGCTGGGCAAGGCGGCTGAAATCACGCATGACTTTGAAATAGTTGAGCCCGCAGTTTAATGGACAACACACGTCCGCAGGGCATGATGGGTATGCGCCATGTAGCGCTGTTTGTGCAGGATATTGAAGCCTGCCTGCATTTCTATATCGAGGTGTTGGGCATGCAACTGGAATGGCAACCCGACCCTGATAATTTCTACCTGACATCAGGAGTCGATAACCTGGCGCTACATCGTGTCACGGAGTCTGAAAAACCCACTGGCCCGCAGCGCCTGGATCATATTGGCTTCATCATGCAATCACCCGATGATGTGGATGCATGGCACGCGCACTTTGTTAAACATGGCGTGAAGATATTGCAACTACCGAAAACCCATCGCGATGGCGCACGCAGCTTTTATTGCACAGACCCCGCCGGTACGATGGTACAGATGATTTACCATCCACCCATTTCAGGACTGCGCTAAAAACCTTACAAACTAATCAGGCATCACCCACCGGGATGGTCTCAACGGTGAGTGGCAAGCCTAGATCAATGACTTCCTGTAAACGGTCTATATTCGGGTGCTTGCCCGGATGTTGCCGAGCATCCTCAGTATGTTCCGCATACAACACCAAACCCTCCTTGGCAGCCTCTACCGATATCTCCCCATATTTTTCCCATAGGTAATGGTAGAGCTTTAGTGAGCCCTGGCTACCCGCCTGGTTTTCAATCAGGGCAGCAATTTCACCATCATGGCTATATAACTCAATAGCCTGTAGATGATCGACATCGTCGAAGGTGGCAAGGTTTTCGGCAAAATTAGTCATAGATAGTAAGCGCTCTTAGTCATGATAGTAGATAGCACCTGCATGCCTGCCTTGATAGGCTTGGGCAGCTCTGCCGCCCCGTTATCCAGTGCAGTTTGCGCATGTTGCGTTTCATCAATGTGCATTTGCTCAAGAATAGCGCGGCTTTTTGCATCATCTGTGGGTAATATTTCCAGATGCTTTTGTAAATGCCTTGCAACCTGACTCTCGGTCTCCGCCAGGAAACCCAGATTCCATTTATCGCCCAGCGCGCCGGCCAGCGCACCCATTGCAAACGATCCGGTATACCACAGCGGATTAAGCAGACTTTTGCGCCCACCTAGTTCATTGATACGCCTTTCACACCATGCCAGATGTTCAGTTTCTTCCTGTGATGCCTGGCGCAGAGCGGCAACGACTTCGGGATTACGTGAGGTGAGGGACTGTCCGTTATATAAGGCCTGCGCGCAGACTTCGCCACAATGGTTAATGCGCATCAGTGCCGCAGCATGGCGCTTTTCATCCTCCGCCATCGGCGTTTCCTGCTGGCCCTTATCCGGGTGTGGCCTGCCGCTATGCTGCTCGGCCAACAATGTTCTCAGGCCCTTGTCAAACTCGGTGATCAGGCGATCCAGCATGGCTAGTCTCCATATTTATCCATGTCGATTTAAATGACAACGCCCAGTACATGACCGGGCGTTATTAACTCAATACTACAGATTACTTGCGCTGCAGAATTTGCAGGCCTTTTAGCAGGTTCATGGCCTGATTAAACTGGTAATCATTCTTGCTGCCAGGTTCAACTGGCCCGGTTTTTTCTGCAAACTGCTTGTCTTTACCATTGTCTTTGGAACCCTTGTCCTTTGGCTCTTCAGCTGGCATTGGCTTGGCTGGAGGCTCAACCACAATCGGGCCTTCTTCAGGATCCTTAGGATTCAGCAGATGACGCGTCAAGTCTGCTTCACGGATATTGCCACCGTTTTCAGCTGTGTTGATGGTGCCATCTTCTACAGTAATGTCCGGCACGATGCCCTTGGCCTGGATAGAGCGGCCTTTAGGCGTGTAGTAACGTGCCGTTGTCAGCTTGATGGCCGTGCCATTATTCATGGGCAATATAGTCTGCACAGAACCCTTACCAAAGCTCTGTGTGCCCATGATCACAGCGCGTTTATGGTCCTGCAATGCACCAGCGACGATTTCAGAGGCGGATGCAGATCCACCATTCACAATCACTGCCATCGGCACAGTTTTCAGGTCATCCGGCAAGTTGCGCAGGTAATCTGCACTTGGGCCGCCTTTTACATAGTTTTCCGGATTTGCAGTCAGGCGCATTTTTGCATCCGCTGTACGGCCTTCGGTGTAAACCACCAGTTCACCTTTAGGGATGAACGCGGCTGTCACACCCACTGCTGCGTTAAGCAAACCACCCGGATTGTTGCGTAAATCGAGCACCAAGCCTTTAAATGGCTCTTTATTCTGGTCACGCATTGTTTTTAATGCTTTAGCCAAGTCTTCACCAGTGTGCTCCTGGAATTGAGTAACTCGCACATAAGCATAGCCAGGCTCAACTAATTTGAATTTCACGCTTTGTGTCTTGATAACAGCGCGCACCAGTGTGAACACTAGCGGCTTAGTCTCGCCCTTACGCAACACAGTTAGTGTAATCGGCGTATCTGGTTTGCCGCGCATACGCTTGACAGCATCATTCAGCGTCATGCCTTTTACTGGCGTTTCATCCAGTTTCATGATCAGGTCACCGCTCTTCAAACCAGCTTTATAAGCAGGCGTGTCTTCAATGGGTGATACCACTTTCACAAAACCATCCTCCATGCCAACTTCAATACCCAATCCACCAAACTCGCCTTGCGTGCCAGCCTGTAAATCCTTGAATGCATCTACATCCAGATATGAGGAATGAGGATCGAGGCCGGACAACATGCCGTTAATGGCCTCACTAATGAGCTTCTTGTCTTCGACCGGCTCTACATAATCACTTTTAACCTTGCCGAATACTTCGGCAAAACTGCGCAACTCATCGAGCGGCAACTGCTGCTTAATATCTTTTTCAGCGATGGCCGAATATGTCAGGCTGAGCATGACACCCATGATTGCACTGATCGTGATTAAGCCAATTTTTTCGAATTTTGAGCGCATTTAATTACGTTTCCTTGTGGGATACTTGTTTTGTCAATTATTTGGTGAGTAATGATGCAGATCACACTTGCCGACTGATTGCATAATAATATAGTGCATGGTCTGGAACAGAGGCAATATTTAAGACAGAAGTAAAAACAATAGTTCATTTTCCGCTATCTGATATGCGGTTGCAAAGCAGATTTGTATCATTGACAGCAATTTTATCTAAATTTAAAGAAAAAGCTTTAAAGGAAAAGCATGGATCAAGCGCTACCTACGCAATATCGTATCGAGATTGAATACTGCACACAATGCCGGTGGTTATTAAGAGCCGCATGGATGGCGCAGGAGTTATTGATTACGTTTGAATCTGATATAGAACGCGTTAGCCTGATTCCCGGCAGTGGCGGCATTTTCGAAGTTCGGCTTAATGATGAAACCATATTCTCGCGTAAGCAGGCAGGACGCTTCCCCGAGTCCAAAGAATTGAAGCAGTTAATCAGGGATCGAATAGATCCGCAAAGGTCGCTTGGCCATAGCGATGGTCACGCCAATAAAGACAGCAATCCATCCGAGTAAAGCAGCAATGTAAAGAAAACATCAAACACCTTTAAGTAATAATGATTCTCATTTACAATGAAATTGTTATTTTCTGGAGGTGCTCAAAATGAATGCATTTAATCGCTTGGAAATTGCATCGTTACTTCGAAGCCAATACCGTGCTGAACAAGAATTGCAAGCCACAGAAGTGCTTGATGTCATCATGTTGCAACGTTTTGGCGTTGAGTATCAGCCCATCGTCGAAGTGCAAGCTGGTGAAGTGATTGGACATCAGGCATCCGCCTGCTTCTGGAACAGTGACAAAGAGATGATTAGTGCAGGAAAAATGTTTGCCTATTTGCACAAAAATCCCCTGCTGCTATTTCATACCGAGCTCGAAATGAAAAAATTGCAGATTACGCATGCGCCAGATAATGGATTGCTGATGCTTGATCTGGATATCGACAGCTTTTTCGAAGGCGGTGAAGAAAGCAACAATCCGTTTCTGGTACTTTTTAAAGCACATGCGTGGTCAGAGCGAGAGTTGGTTATTAACATTGTTGAAAACCACAATATGGCTGATGCTTATCGCTCGCAGCGTGTCATAGAAATGCTCCAGCAAAGTGGTACGCCAATAGCACTGGAAGATATAGGTGCGCGTTGGGGAATGTTCTCATTGAGCGCCTTTATGGATGCGAGCATCATTAAGTTTAACGGGAACATCTTGCAACAATTCAATCATAAGGCTGCACAAGCCATGGTGGACTGGCTGGTAAGCGCCGCCCGCCGTATCGGCGTGAGTGTTGTGATGAGCGGTGTAGACAGCTGTGAACAATTTGAATGGGCAAAACGGATGGGCGTTGATTGCGTACAGGGATCACTGTTTGATCGCAACAATATACATATCAGGGAATTCTGATTCGTTATTTGGCTTAGTTTGTAAGTAACGGTTTTGCAAACTCATTTGCGACTGACAATGCGAACTATTTGCGATTCTGCAATGATTTTTTTTATAGGTTAGACTGCGCACATGCTGATCTGGCAAGCATGGTTGGGCCAGAGGCAATATTCAATAATCCCTTGATATAGGAGCCCGACATGGCAAAGAAAACCAAAGCAGATGATCACAACGATACCCCTGTCATCAAAGCATTAAACACCATTCTGGAAATGGAACTGGCTGGTGTAGTTCGCTACACCCATTACTCACTGATGGTGTTCGGTTACAACCGCATCCCTATCGTGTCATGGCTACGTGGCCAGGGTACTGAGTCACTGGATCATGCCAATAAGGCAGGTGAGCTTATTACGCATCTTGGTGGCCATCCATCGCTTTCGATTGGGCCATTGCTCGAAACACATAATCACGATGTTGGCGATATTTTGCGTGAATCTCTGGATCATGAAAATGCTTCATTAAACTGCTATCGCAAGTTGCTTAAGCTGGTGGAAGGCAAATCAGTCATGCTGGAAGAGTACGCGCGCGAAATGATCTATACGGAAGAACTGCATATTGGCGAAGTAGATAAAATGCTGCGCAAGCCTGGTGATGTAGGCGTATTCCACAAATAAATTGAATAAGTTAAGTAGGTAAATAAAAAAGCGACTGGAAAACCCTAGTCGCTTTTTTATTTGTAATCGCTATGAATCAGGCAATGCTTAGTAATCATTCCTGCTCTGAAACATTCGCCGTTTTGTCGATTCTGCGTGCGCCGTTGAAGCGCTCAGCCCAATATTTATCATTCATATTAACCACATTGATACCGCCGCCAGAACTTGGAGAATGTATAAAGCGATTATTGCCAAGATAAATACCGACATGAGAAAAGGTAGATTTTAATGTATTGAAAAACACCAAGTCGCCAGGCTGCAAATCACTTAAAGCTACAGACTGGCCCAATTGACTAATAGCGCGGGCGCCATGTGGCAGGGTTAAGTCTGTTGCCTGGCGAAATACATACCGTACAAAACCGCTGCAATCAAAACCGGTCTCAGGTGAATTGCCACCATATTTATATTTAATTCCGGTCAAACTCAGTGCATTGATCAGCACTTCCTGCGCAGTGCTTGACCAGGAGACCTCAGAAGCTGGTTGCTGGACAGGAGCTGGCGTATTGCCGGGAATAACAGTGGGATCCGCCACCGCAGGGGTAGCAGAGAGCAGCGCTAGACTCACAATAAACAACTGTTGGTGGTATCGCATGCCAACGATTCTAAAAGGGATTGCCATGTTTTGCAAACATACGGCTATATCAACCATATTAAAGCAGACTATCGGCACTGGTTTTGGATGATTGCATACTGACTGTTAGTGTAGAATGGGCCTAACAACTTGATTGAACATCCTAATTGTTACTCAAAAGCCACAAGAACTGTTTTCTATGATTCGTCAAACTATCTCCGTGATTCGTGATTTCAGCCGTATCCGTGCAATTGCCGGCATTTTGATGCACTACGGTTGGGGCGACATCGCCAAGCGGCTGGGTAAGCGCAGCTTCATTGGCTGGGCAGGCAATGCCATGAATTCAGAAGCTTCACGCGAAGTGATGAAGCTGCCTTCAGAAGTGCGCGCGCGTATGGCAATCCAGGAATTAGGTCCCACATTCGTAAAGCTTGGCCAGGTACTGGCGACACGCCCCGACATCTTTCCCCCAAACTGGATTGCAGAGTTCGCCAAACTGCAGGATCAAGTACCGCCGGTAGCTTTTGAGGAGCTGTTACCCGATCTGGAAAAAGCCTTAGGCAAATCCCCATTCGAAGTTTTCAAGGATTTCCAGACCATCCCTATTGCAGGCGCATCCATCGCGCAGGTGCATATGGCAAAACTGCAGGATGGCACGCCAGTCGTCATCAAGATTCGCCGCCCAAACGTGCAGGAAAGCATTGATGCCGACCTCAGGCTGCTATCGCATCTGGGTAGATTGATTGAAGCAGAAGTCGAGCAAGCAAAGCGCTTTCAGCCAGGCAAGATTATTGGCCAGTTCTCCAAGTCATTAAAGCGCGAGCTTGATCTGGCACTGGAAGGCCGTAACACCGAACGCTTCGCCAAGAATTTTGCAGACGACGAACACATAAAGTTTGCCAAAATCTACTGGGACTACACCAGCGATGGCGTACTGGTGATGGAGCACATTGATGGCATCCCCGGCAATGCGCTGACAGAGGCATTAACATCTGGCCTCAACCTGAAACTGCTGGCTGAACGTGGCGCTAATGCAATATTGAAAATGGTATTGATCGACGGTTTTTTTCACGCCGACCCGCATCCTGGCAATATTTTCTACCTGCCAGATAACCGCCTGGCGATTATCGACTGCGGCATGGTTGGGCGCATCACCCTCAGTCGCCGCGATGAAATTGCAGACCTATTGTCTGCGCTGGTATCGCGTGATATCAATATGTTGCGCGACATCCTCATCGTTTGGGCAGGTGACACGACCATCAGTGAAGAGAAGCTGAGCGCAGATCTGGATGACTTTATCTGTAACTACGATAATGCCTCGCTTAAGCAAGTCAGGTTCAGCACATTGCTGAATGACCTGACGACCATCATGCGTGAAAACCACTTGGCGGTACCGCCGGATTTGACCATGCTGTTCAAGGCATTGATCACCCTGGAAGGCTTGGGGCGTCAATTGGATCCGGATTTCCTGATTGTGAGCTTCCTGACGCCTTTCGTTAAAAAAGTGATTATCGAGCGCTATATGCCAGGCGCGATTCTCAAACGAGGCCGTAATGGTTTTGGCCACTTGGCCAAAGCTGTTTCAGGGTTGCCGAATGATGTCTCGCAAGTGCTGCGTGAAGCTGCCCGGGGACGCCTGAAAATTAATCTTGATTTAAAACGGCTGGATCATTTTGGCCATCAGCTTGATCACAGCACCAATCGTCTGACCATCGCCATGATTACTGCAGCACTTATTATCGGTTCATCGATTGTAATGACCGTGAAAGGTGGCCCCACGCTGTTTGGATTGCCTGCCTTTGGGTTTATTGGCTTTTCCCTTGCCTTCTTTATCGGCCTGTTATTGATGATCTCTATCTGGCGCTCAGGGCGCGATTAAGACATCATTTGCTTCCGAATTTAACCATAAACTGCTCAAGCCCTATCGCAGGGCGCACCTTTTATGTGCGCGCTCCAATGCAGTGCATTTTTGCCACCGAGACCAATTCCAACAATATAACTCTATGGTTATATTGTATTTTTAATATCTGGCATGCGCTTTGCGTAACAACTAACCATGGATACTGCTATCAAAACCCCGTTTGATGAGATGCAACTTGATGTTGATAACGTTCGCGACATATATGCGGCCTACGCTGACTGGTTACGCGATGTTCCGCATAAACAGCTTGAAAGCAAAAGGCAGGAAGCCGAGCTGCTGTTCCGTCGTGTGGGGATTACCTTCAACGTGTATGGAGAAACAGCGGGTGCAGAGCGCCTCATCCCGTTTGATGTAATTCCCAGGTTGCTTGGTGCCAGCGAATGGAAGCGCTTGTCAGAAGGCGCCATACAACGCACTCGCGCGCTCAACATGTTTCTGCATGATATTTACCATAAGCAGGAGATTATTCATGCCGGCATTATTTCTGCCCAGGTACTGACCAACAGCCAGTTCCGTCCAGAAATGTTTGGTGTGGATGTGCCTGGCGGCATTTACGCCCACATCGCAGGTATCGATATAGTACGGACCGGTGAAGACCAGTTTTATGTACTGGAAGACAACCTGCGCACGCCTTCTGGTGTCTCGTATATGCTGGAAGACCGCAAGATGATGATGCGGCTGTTCCCTGAGCTATTCCGTCGTTATCCGATTGCCCCGGTAGAACACTACCCACAAGTATTACTCAATAATCTACGCGCGGTAGCGCAGGCAGGGGTGCAAGAACCAACAGTAGTGGTATTGACGCCAGGTGCCTATAACAGCGCCTATTTTGAACATGCATTTATTGCGCAGCAAATGGGCGTTGAGCTGGTTGAAGGCCAGGATCTGTTTGTACGCAACAATGCAGTCTATATGCGGACCACCGAGGGGCCTAAACGCGTAGATGTGATCTATCGCCGTATTGACGATGACTTCATCGACCCGCTCGTATTCAAGGCAGATTCGATGCTTGGCGTGCCCGGTCTGCTGTCGGTATATCGCAATGGCGGTGTGACCCTTGCCAACGCAGTCGGCACAGGTGTTGCAGATGACAAGGCAACCTATATCAAGGTGCCGGACATGATTCGTTTCTATCTTGGTGAGGAGCCAATACTGGCCAATGTACCGACCTATGAACTAAGCAAGCCCGATGACTTAAAATACGTACTGGAACACCTGGCTGAACTGGTAGTAAAAGAAGTACAAGGCTCCGGCGGCTACGGCATGCTGGTTGGCCCCGCTGCCAGCAAGAAAGAGATTGAGGAGTTCCGCCTGCGTATCCTGTCATCGCCTTCGAACTATATCGCCCAGCCAACTTTGGCACTTTCCACTTGCCCTACTCTGGTAGAACAAGGCATTGCCCCGCGCCATGTGGATTTACGCCCATTCGTACTTTCAGGTAAAACCGTCACTCTGGTGCCGGGTGCGTTATGCCGCGTTGCCATGATTGAGGGTTCCTTAGTCGTCAATTCTTCACAAGGTGGCGGCACTAAAGATACCTGGGTGTTGGAAAAATAGTGCCTGAAGAAATAATGGCCTGAAGAAGTAAAGTAATTGAAACTTGAGCAGCTAATCTCAGGAAAGAAAAATGTACGCTCATTACTTTAAGCGGATTGATAAAGGGAGTTGTTCTTGTTAAGTCGCACCGCTGATCATTTGTACTGGATGGCTCGATATATCGAGCGCGCTGAGAATATGGCGCGCGTACTGGATGTTACCCACAATATGTCGCTGGTACCGAATGCAGCTGAAAGCGAAGCAGCATTATGGACACCCGCACTGGAAATTTCAGGCAATATCGAAGCGTACGAAGAAGAATATGAGGAATACACAGCCAGCAACGTAATCCAGTATTTGTCCATGGATGCCAAAAATCCATCCAGCATCTACAACTGTCTGCGTAATGCGCGTGAAAATGCGCGCGCAGTCAAGGTTGCGCTGACATCTGAAACCTGGGAAAACATCAATGCACTGTGGCTGGAATTCAGCCAGTTTCTGGGGATGGATTTCGCCAAAGGTGGCCTGCATGAGTTCTGTGACTGGGTGAAATCGCGCTCGCACCTGTTCCGTGGGGTCAGCTTTGGCACCATGCTCAGGGATGATGCCTTCCGCTTTGTACGTCTTGGTACATTTATGGAACGCGCCGACAACACTGCGCGCCTGCTGGATGTGAAATATCACCTGTTGTTACCGGAAGAGGAAGAGGTAGGCGGTGCGGTAGATTACTACGAGTGGAGCGCCGTACTGCGCTCGGTGTCTGCATTCCAGGCTTACCAGAAGGTTTTCAGCGATGCGATTGAGCCGTGGCGCGTGGCTGAACTCCTGGTGTTACGTGAAGATATGCCTCGATCATTGCATGCCTGTTTTGCCGAGATAACACCTATCCTTGAACAACTGGCAGGCCGCCGCAACATTGAATGCAGGCGCCTGGCGGGTGAATTGCATGCCCGGCTGCGTTACGGCAAGATGGAAGACATTTTCCAGGATGGACTGCATGAATTCCTGACAGATTTTATTGTTGATAACAACAAGCTAAGCTTGGAAATCCAGCGCACATTCCTCAATGCGCATGGTGCTTAACACTAATATTCTTAGCCCTTAATCGATTTTTGCTTTTAGCAATTTCCCGGCATTCTTAAGTTACAATTAATAGGCTGCAATCACAGGCCTCTCATCATGCAATTAACGTCATTATGTTTTTAAACTTATGTTACTAAACATAGAACACCACACCCACTACACCTATAGTGAGCCAGTCAACTACACTATTCAGCAGCTGCGTTTAACGCCGCAGGAAGGCTATGGGCAGCATGTGGGCCGCTGGGATATCCGTGTTAATGGCAACCTGCAGGAAAGCGCAGACACTTTCGGCAATGTCACCCATACCCTGGTGGTGGATGGTGAGCATGGCGAGATTAATATCATGGCGTATGGTGAAGTAGAAACAGGCCTTATCGCGCCGCTGGTTGACAACGCATTACCGCTACCAATTTATTTGCGCAGCACTCCGCTCACCGCCGCAGATGAGCATTTACGAAAATTTTCGGCGAAATTCGCAACCAGTGCTGACAATACCAAGATGTTGCATGACCTGATGCACGCCATCATTAAGCGTGTGCCTTATGTTAAAGGCAGTACTGAAGTAGAAACTACGGCTGCCACAGCATTTGAGCTAGGCAAAGGCGTATGCCAGGATCACGCCCATATCTTTATTGCCTGCTGTCGTGAGCTAGGCCTGCCGTCACGTTATGTTAGCGGATACCTGTTTACCGAGGATGGTAGCCTGATGGTCAGCCATGCCTGTGTGGATGTCTGGCTGGAAAACTCAGGCTGGAAAACATTCGACGTATCCAACTGCTGCGAAACCAACGGCAAGCATGTACGCCTTGCGGTGGGCCTGGATTACCGAGATGCATGCCCAGTGAGCGGCACGCGCGTAGGTGGTGGCAAGGAAACCATGAAAGTCAGTGTTAAAGTCAGCCAGATGCAGCAATCACAACAATAATCAGCCAATAATTTATCAAGCATAATAGCCAGTACCACTCAAATAGCAGGCCCACTATGAACTCAACCGGTTTACCCCGCCACGGCGACAAAGAAAACTCCCCATTTTTCGAAGAGTACCTGGAGCGTCTGCTCGCAGAGCGTGACAAACTGGGTCTCACCGCCATGATTCATGAAATCGATGCACTGATGATCACGGTGGATCCTGATCACTCTATCCAGTATATCGCCGAGCTGGCGCTGATGACCTCGTATCATTACCTGGTGACGCTGGAAACCGAAAAACACTGGACCCACGTCCTGCGCATCGACCTCAACTCACCGGATCTGCTGGTACGCGAGGTTAAAGACCCCAATCTGCGCGGTATCTTCCGCTCACTGAATGAAATCTACCCAGTCGGCTCAAGAAAACCAAACAGCCGTTACATGGGTGAAATCCTGCGCGTTAGCAATCTGCATGATGTAGTTAGGCTTCAAGAGGAACGCGAATTCAGGTTCTTCTCCCAAGATGAAGTGCGCAAGCTCGAGTTGCCGGGCAATGTAGCCATCAGCAAGCCTTCGCCTTATACCCATAATATTGTCGGTTATCTGAAGCGTGAGCCGCAGGAGCTGAGAGTCTATGCACTTGGTATGAGCGTGATTCGCCCAGATGTACAACAAGCCTACCTGGGCGCCAAGGAGGCGCAAGAAAAGCTCGGTATAGATGGCTTATTGCTGCCTGTCGACCATCTGGCAACTCGTGTCTACAGCCAGAACCGTGAGGTGGCGATACTCGAATATCTGTCACTATCCAGTTACTATTTCTGGGGCGCCTATAATATCTGGGATCAGAACTCATCCACCAACGTCACCAAGAGCGTACATCCTATTCCTGAGTCGAAAAGCCCGGCCAAGGTATTCACCGCCAACAACACACCCTACTTCGTCAACCACCTGGAGCACTTGCCCTCGCCCACCGAGACCTTCGTGCGTAACTACGGTCCACGCTTGCATCACGTGGCGATCGCAGTGAAGGATGGTGAACAGAATGGTGTTGAAAACATCGACTTTGTCGTCAATGCCATCACCGGCCAGGGCAAAGGCTTCCTGCTGGATGTCATCGGTTCCAAGGAAGAAGGCCTCAAGCAGATATTCTCCAATGCCTCCGAGCATTCATCGCTCATCATCGAGTATGTGCAACGCTATGGCGATTTCAACGGCTTCTTCACCAAGGACAATGTCGCAGCCCTGACAGCTGCCGCTGGTGTAGAAGAAGGCGTACTGGAACAGCAAGCCAGAATAGCCAAGTAAAAGTTAAGTAAATTATTTAAATATATAGCCTGGCTGATACGCTTGGCTTGGCTGTCACTCAATCAGCACGAGTAAAGTTACGCCATAAATAACCGTTATCTATCCATAAGACTACAAACAAGTCTGTCAAAATTAAAATACGCTTTAGGATAATAATGGAACACACTACTGCGCTGCGGCAGGTTTGCCTGGCATGCATTCAGATATTCGTATTTGCTTTTCAATTACTGCTGAGTACAAATGCCTCAGCCACCAATGGCATTAACCTGATCGGATTTGGCGCTGAATCTAGCCTGATGGCTGGCGCTGATACTGCCGTAGCACGTGATACCTCGGCGTTGAATACCAATCCGGCAGGCTTAACACAAATCCATGGCCGCGCATTCGATGGCTTCGGGTCAGTGTTGCGTACCTTTGATCTCGCCCATAAAGATAGCTTTGGCAATGATGTAGAAGCTTCAAACAAATATACATTTCTGGGCGGTGGCGGCTATGCACAATCTTTAGATAGCCTTCCATGCACGGTAGGTGTCGGCCTGTTTGCACAGGGTGGCGCAGGCGGTGTTTTCAAGGATATCAAAACAGCTTTCGGCAATAGCGATGAGCTATCTTCGCTGTTCGCCATCGCTAAGGTCATTCCCGGCATAGGCTGCCAGGTTAACGACAAACTCTCTCTCGGCGCCAGCCTGGCCATTGTCTATGCCGGCATAGATCAGAAATTCTTTCCCAACACATCTTCTGCCGTGGCGCCTTTTGCCGGTTACGACATCGAGGGTGCCAGCGCCTTAAGGACTGGATTGAAATTTGGTGCGATGTATCAATTAAGCCCGCAAGTGAAGCTGGCAGCCACTTATACCGGCAAAACCGAATTACCACTCACTGATGGCAGCCTTACCGCAGATTACAGCGCGCAGGGGCTAGGCAAGGTCAAATATCGTGATGCGAGCATTAATGGGTTTGCTTTACCGCGCGAAATCGCTGTTGGCTTAGCGGTTAACCCTACAGATAAATGGCTGTTGTCATTCAAGCTGAACTGGATCAACTGGTCTGATGCCATCAACTCAGTCACCTTGCGCGCAACGGACCCTGTTAATCCAGCGGCACCTGCTGTTTATGGCGGAGTAACTCCGGGGAACTGGAGTAATCAACTGGTATTTGCCACTGGTATGGCTTATACCCTGGATGAAAAAACCACCTTGTATGGCGGCTACAACTATGGGCGCAACCCGGTACCGGATAAAAACGCGAGCCCTTTATTAGCGGCCATTCTTGAGCATCATGTGACTTTAGGGATGGGACGGCAGATCAATCAGGAATGGAAGCTGATGGGTGGGATGGAATATCTGGCTTCAGCCAAGGCTGAATACACCAGCCCCTTATTTGGCAAGGCTGAAGTAAGAAACGAAGGGCTGTTTTTGCACTTTATGTTGAGCCGTCGCTGGTAAAATTAACCGCACAAGGGTTGCGCCTGAGCACTAGCTGTTGATTGGTTGTGGCTGCGTCCTTTTACGTTGACGCTTGTTTTCATACATACGGGTATCTGCCATATGCATGAGAATTTTATAGTTACCTGTGCCTTCGTAAACATGCACAGTCCCCATACTAAAACCTGAGAATTCAAAATCACCTTGACGCAGTGATTGCACAGTTTCATCAAGCATAATTTCAACAAAGCCCTGATCGCCACTGGGACAGGTAATCGCAAATTCATCCCCACCAAGCCTGTGCAGCGTTGCCTTGGCGCCTAGCCTGTCGCGCAGATCATGGCTGAAATCACGTAACAGCTTATCGCCAAGATCATGGCCAAAATGATCGTTGTAATACTTGAGGTTATCCAGATCCAGGAACGTCAGCGAACTGGCTGTTGAAAGCAAGCTAATGGCCTCTTCCAGCGCATAGCGATTGGGCAAGCCGGTCAATGCATCATGCAAAGCACGTTTTTCGCTATGCTCAAGCTTCATGAGGGCATGTTCTTTTTCTCGTGAAAGCTCAGAAAACTGATACGACAATACCAGTGCCAGCAATACCACTTCGCCTGCTACGGATATAAGGCCCAGGTGTTCGATGTAAAAAGTATAAGTGCCCATCAGATGCTGGCTGGTGATACTTAACCCGCCCATCGCAAAAAAGACCAGGATAGAGATGAGGTACATACGGGCAGCGCGATTGCCCTTGATGCTTGTGGCAATGGCAGCCAGCAAGCCATAGCACAAAAATATACCGACACCATAGCGCGCAAATTCCATCCTCCAGTTTGGCAAAAAGGCTGCCAGCATGACAAATGCCAGCATGATGCCAATAGCCCCTACCCCCACTTTAAATAGCCACAATCGCTTGTCCTGGTTGATTTTCAGCAAGCTCATCGCAAACAAGATATAGGCGATGTTGGAGAACAGGATAGGCAGGCTGCTCAGATGTATCTGGTGCACACCAAATAAATCAGAAAGCACCAGCAGGCTGGTAGCATTAAATATCAGGTTCCCCAGTATAAACAACGCATACATGCCTTCTGTAATACGCATGCGTACACCTGCCAGCGCAGTATAGTAAATGCCCAGCCCGATAAATATCCCGAGGCAAACAAAGGTGAGCGCATTGGTTAATTTAATGGCTTGTTGGTAATCACTGGCCTCATCAATATAGGGTTCGGGAATTGCAATGAAGTATGGCGATTCCAGTTCAGTCACTATCCGATAATCACCCGCTGGCAACGAGACCTCACGACCATGGCGCAAAAAATATGGGTTCTCTTCGCGACTATTGATACCGCCTTGCATTGAGGCAATGAGATTGCCATCAGCTCTATAAATAAAATGGCGGAAATTAGCCAGCGTACTCGAGTTCTTAAAATCGATGACATAGCTGCCAGCCTGCTCCAACTTGAAATCTGACTGGAAAATATAGTGCCCGCCTGTAACAGAAAGCTTGGCAACGGGGATGAGCGAAGCATCGGCAATATTGTGTTGGTTAACATATTGCCAGTCGAGAGGTGCTTGATACCACTGGCCTTTAAAATCTAACGGGCTAGCGTGGCAAAGCTGCGACAACATCAAGCCAAACAGCATAAAAAGGCCAGCGAACTGCTTAGAGGAAAACTGCTTCAGCCGCAGAGTAAGGTGTTCTACATACTGCATGGTAAGGATATAAAATTGGCTGGCTAATTGGTGATAAACGGTTGTCATTCTTGCACTTTTAAACACGGCTGTATATTGATAATATCGGCTGATTCGATAGATTCTTCAAGCAAAATACAAGTGTTTGATACTAGCCACATAATTATCAGGTCAAGCTAAGCAAACCCCGTTAAAATGTTGCGAACAAATTGTTAGTAAGAC
The DNA here is from genome assembly GCA_035459965.1 of Methylophilaceae bacterium. GTDB lineage: Bacteria > Pseudomonadota > Gammaproteobacteria > Burkholderiales > Methylophilaceae > DATHXC01. The sequence continues at coordinate 92,499 of DATHXC010000013.1, read as the reverse complement.
TTTATGAAACACTCACGTCGTCATCTCGAATTGCTCTCCCCCGCCAAGAATGCCGAAATCGGCATTGAGGCCATTAATCATGGGGCGGATGCCGTTTATATCGGCGGCCCGGCATTTGGTGCGCGCGCAAAAGCGGAGAACTCGGTAGCCGATATTGCGCGGCTGGTCAGCCATGCGCATCGCTACCATGCCGAAGTCTATGTGGCATTCAATACCATCTTCCACGATAACGAATTGGCAGGCGCACGCCAGGTAGTCCAGCAGCTTTACGAAGCGGGTGTAGATGCACTGATCGTGCAGGACATGGGCCTGCTGGACATGGATCTGCCACCTATCCAGCTGCATGCCAGCACGCAGACTGATATCCGCACTGTGGAAAAAGCCGTGTTCCTCGACCAAGTCGGGTTCTCGCAGATCGTCCTGGCCCGCGAGCTGGACCTGAAAACCATATACAAAATTGCCGAAGCCACTAGCTGCAACCTGGAATTCTTCGTGCATGGTGCGCTATGTGTAGCCTTCAGTGGCCAATGCTTTATCAGCCATGCCCACACCGGCCGTAGCGCCAACCGTGGTGAATGCTCACAGGAATGCCGCCTGCCTTACACACTGGAAGACCAGAAAGGCCGCATCCTCGCCAATGACAAGCATCTGCTATCGATGAAAGATAACGACCAGAGCGCCAATATGCGCGCATTGGTCGCCGCGGGCATCAGCTCATTCAAAATCGAGGGAAGATATAAAGACCTGCCCTACGTCAAGAATGCCACGGCACATTACCGCCAGTTGCTTGATGAAATCCTGCACGACCAACCTGAATATGCACGCGCCTCCTCCGGGCTATGTACTTACAGCTTCACACCGCAGCCGGAAAAAACCTTTAACCGCAGCGCCACTGACTACTTTGTGAATGGGCGACAGGCTGATATCGGCGCGTTTGATACGCCCAAGTTTGCTGGCGAAGCGCTGGGCCAGGTCACCAAGGTTGGTAAAGACTACTTTGAAGTCGATACCGAAACACAGCTACATAATGGCGATGGCATATGCTTTTTTGACGTACATAAAGAACTGGTCGGCCTGCGCGTGAACACAGTCGAAGGCAAACGCCTTTACCCTAACGAAATGCCTGCCGACATCCGCCGTGGCATGATGGCCTACCGTAACCGCGACCAAGCATTCATGCGCCTGCTGGAGAAGCCATCGGCAAGCAGAAAAGCACCAGTTTCCATGGTGCTATATGAAACCCGTGACGGCTTCGCACTTTCCATCACCGACGATATAGGCTGTACGGCTAATGCCGAATGTATCGCAGAAAAACAGGTAGCAGAACATGCCGAACAAGCCACTGCCAGCCTGCACGAGAACCTCAGCAAGCTGGGCAATACCGACTTTGTAGCGAATGAAATCGCGCTGGAAACCACCCAACCCTGGTTTATCCGCGCATCATTGATTAATGCCCTGCGGCGCGATGTTATCGAACAACTGGAAGACGCGCGTAAGAAAGCATATGCCCGCCCGGAACGCCGCGAACCAGCCAACCCGCCTGCCATTTATCCTGAAGACACCTTGAGCTATCTCGCCAATGTGTACAACCAGAAAGCACACGCTTTTTACGAAAAACACGGCGTAAAAATGATAGCGGCCGCCTACGAAGCCAATGAAGAGCTAGGCGAAGTACCGCTGATGATTACCAAGCACTGCCTGCGCTTCAGCCATGGCCTGTGCCCCAAGGAAGCCAAAGGTGTGATTGGCGTGCAAGGCACGGTGACAGCTGAGCCTATGACACTGATCAACGGTAAAGACCGGTTTACCTTGAAGTTCGACTGCAAACCCTGCGAGATGCATGTGATGGGAAAAATCCGCAAGCCTGTACTGCAAATGGCGCCTCCACAGCCCCTGCAGTTTTATGCCAAACGGCCTTAAGCTACTAAAGACGCTAACTCTGTATTGGTATAAGCCAAGCGCCTGACTAGAATACGCAGGAAGGCGCGGTTGAACCGGAGCTGGAGGTTATCTGACGCATGTTCCAGCGCCTCTGACTTGATCTTGATGATGGTCACCGGCATGGCAGCCACGATGCTGGCGCTGCGTTGGGCGTTGGCTTTGTCGATGTAGGCCATTTCGCCGAAGCAGTCACCTTTGTTCAGCGCGGTGAGCATTTTGCCGGTTTTGGTGACATAGACTTCGCCTTCTGTGAGCAGGTAGAACGAGCTGCCGTTATCGCCCTCTTTTACCAGCACTTTACCCGTGGCGAATTTTGCCCACTCACTGATACGTAACACTTCCCATAACTCGACATCACTGAAATCAGCAAAAAACGAGAGTGCTTTAAGCGTGTTGAACTTCTCGGAATCACTGATGCTTTTTGTCGCCTGTGCAGATGGCATGACACATGTAGCCAGATCGCCTGCGAGATCGGCCCACTGTGGATAGCGTTGACTGGTATCTTTTTCCATGGCGCGATGCACGATGTTGGCTAGCACCTCAGGGATTTCCGGACGCAAATCGCGGATATTGTGTGGTGCTTCGTTGACGATCTTGTGCATCAGGGCAAAGGTATTATCTGCATCAAACGGATAACGTCCGGTGAGCAACTTGAACATCACCACCCCCAGCGAATAGATGTCGGTCTGGTGCGTGAGCTGGTCTTCCCTTACCTGTTCCGGCGACATGTAGGCTGGTGAGCCGATCCCTGCCATTTGCGTTTGCTCCAGGTTGAGCATGAGCGCAGCGCCAAAATCGGTGATCTTGATCTCGCCACTAGTGGTGTACATGATGTTGGCAGGCTTGATATCGCGATGTATCACGCCATGGCGGCAGGCAAAATCGAGCGCAGTACAGCATTTGAACATGAGCTGCATGACGGTTTGTATCGGCAGCAGCTTATCGGCATCTGAGTGTTCATCCAGCGCTTTTCCGGTCACGATCTCCATTACGATATAGTCCTGCTCGCCATCGACTACCGCATCGTAGATGCTGACGATATGCGGGTGACTGAGCTTGCCAGCCATGGCGGCTTCGGTGATGAACAGCTTGCTGAACTTCTTGCGTTGCTCGTCGTTGGCAAAGCCTTCAGGGTTGAACAGCTTGATGGCGACATCACGATTGGCAAACGGGTCGAAGCCTTTATAGACCACGCTGGTAGCTCCCCGCCCCAGCTCGCCTAACACTTGGTATTTGCCTATGGTTTGGGGTGTTTTAAGCGCGGATGTCATCAATGCTACTCATGGTTATCTTACTGATTTTATGCTGATTGCTGATATTACAACGGATTTATGGGGCCGGTTCCATATAGCGCAAATGGATGGCTTCTATTTGCTTGAGCAACTCTGCCGATAATGGGGTTTGCCAGGCGCTGATATTCTCCTGCAACTGCGCCATACTGGTGGCACCGACGATGGTGCTGGTGACAAACCACCTGCGGTACACATAGGATAGTGCCATCTGTGCCGGGCTCAGACCATGCTGATGCGCCAGCTCTGCATATTCGCGCGTAGCAGGCTGCACGTCAGGCTTGGTATAGCGCTGCGCATAACCAGCGAACAGGCTGACCCGGCCCACAGCGGTTGGGTCAGCTATATATTTGCCTGATAAGTGGCCGAATGCAAGTGGCGAGTATGCAAGCAGGCCGACCTTTTCGCGATAGGCGATTTCGGCCAGACCATATTCAAAGGTACGGTTGAGCAGGTTATAGCCATTCTGGATACTGGCAATGCGCGGCAGGTTGTATTCGCTGGCAATACGCAAAAACTCCATCACACCCCAGGGCTGCTCGTTGGAGATGCCGACATAGCGCACCTTGCCTTCCTGCACCAGCTCCGCCAGGGTCTCAAGTTGCTCACGGATCGGTACCCAGTTTTTTTGCTGGCCGTTTTCGAACTCATCCTCCGGATTAAATTGATACTGCCCAAACATCGGCACGTTGCGCTCCGGCCAATGTAACTGGAACAGATCGATGTAATCGGTTTGCAGCCGCTTGAGTGAGTCTTCAATTGCTGCCCGTATATTGTTGCGGTCCAGCGATGATGGCCCGCTGCGTATCCAGTCCACCTTGCGGCGCGGGCCCGCCACCTTGGTGCCCAGTATGATTTTGTCGCGCTGCTGATGCTTGAGCCAGTGCCCGATCATAGTCTCAGTGCGTGTGCAGGTTTCCGCTTTGGGTGGCACCGGATACATCTCGGCGGTATCAATAAAATTGATACCTTGTGCCATCGCGTAATCCAGTTGCTGATGCGCTTCTGCCTGTGTGTTCTGGTCGCCATAGGTCATGGTGCCGAGGCAGATGGCAGAAACATTTAAATCAGTGTGGGCTAACTGGCGGTATTCCATGTGTGGACTCGTTTATATAAAGACGATGCTGAAGTAGATCTATTGTAATAAAAAATGGGCATCTAAAAATGACTGCTTTAGATGCTGACTTTATTTTGTGACTTAAATCATTTCTTTGGTTGTAGCCAGCCGAGTGGGTCGGTATGATTAAACCCCTGCCAAACTTTTAACTCCAGATTGAAATCATGACTTATTGCGTTGCCCTCCTGCTAGACGAAGGCCTGGTATTTGCCTCCGATACCCGTACCAATGCCGGTGTGGACCAAGTCGCCATTTTCCCCAAGATGAGTGTTTTTGAGGTCAAGAATGAACGCGTGATTGTGCTTCTTACATCAGGCAATCTTGGTGTTACTCAATCGGTCGTCAATCGGCTGCGCGACCTGGTGAAAGCGGATGAAGGCAAGCATCTGCATAATGCCACCACCATGTTTGAGGCCGCTGAGCTGGTAGGTGATGCAGTACGAGCCGTATTTGAGCGCGATGCGGAGCACCTGAAAAACCATGACGCAGACTTTAACTCTCATATCCTGATTGGCGGCCAGATCAAGGGCGAGAAGCCGCGCCTGTTCCATATCTATTCCGCAGGCAATTTTATCGAGACTTGCGCCGAGACGCCTTATTTCCAGATCGGCGAAACCAAGTATGGCAAGCCGATTATCGACAGGGTGGTTAAATACAATAGCGATATGATGGATGCAGTGAAATGCCTGCTGATCTCTTTTGACTCCACCATACGCAGCAATATTTCAGTATCTGCGCCGATAGACATACTCCTATATCGCACTGATTCCCTGAATGCAGATTGCCACCAACGCATCACCGAAAACGACCCTTACTATGCAACTGTCCGCAAAGGCTGGGGTGATGGATTGAAGAAGGTGTTTAGCGAACTACCCAATCCTGACTGGTGCTAACCAGCCAGGTTCCAGAAAACCAGTCTCACGCCACTAGGCCTGTGAGCTTGAGCTGGTCATAGACTGGTGTAACCGTGACGCTGACTTCCAGCGTCTGGTTACCACCGCCCAGCACCACACCACGCATCGGTGAAACGTCACTGAAATCACGGCCCCAAGCCACGGTGATATGCTCGTTATGCACCAGGCAGTTATTAGTCGGGTCAAAATCTACCCAGCCATAGGTCGGGCAATATACCGACACCCATGCATGTGAAGCATCCGCACCGATCAGCCTCTCGCGCCCGGCGGGCGGGCTGGTCAGGATATAGCCGCTGACATAGCGGCAGGATAAGCCGATACTGCGTAGACAGCCGATCATCAGGTGTGCAAAATCCTGGCAAACACCACGTCGGCCTTCCAGCACTTCTGCCAATGGGGTCGCTACATCAGTCGCTTCCGGGTCAAATTCAAAATCCTGGTAGATGCGCTGCGTCAGATCCAAAGCGGCATCCAGCAACAGTCGGCCCGAAACAAAGCTGGTTCTGGCATAACTTTCCAGCTTGTCGCTACAGCTCACATTGGGCGAATCAAACAGGTAGGCAACTGCTTCACTATTGGCGCCTGTCTGCTGGCTCAGGCCATGCCGGACAATGTCCCATGGCTGACTGTTCTGTAAGGCAAATTGATCAGGTCGCGGCAACAGCTCGATGTTTGATTCCGATTCCACCACCAGCGATTTGTGCGGGGTAAAGATGGAAAGGTGATGAATGATATTGCCGAAATAATCAAAGTTCCTCACCAGCTCATTAGCCACTGGGCTGACATTGATCTGGTGAAAATGACAATCCTGGAAATGAAAATCGCGCGGCGTCATATGTAGCAACTGCTGCGAAAGCGTTGCTGTGCGCTCATAGTCGTACTGGGTTTTGTGTAAAACGTGATATCTCATATATGGATGTCTCTAGAAATTCAATTTTCTAAGCCAGGCAAGGCGTGAGTGAAAAATTGCGACGCCGCATAGATATGCTATGTCAGGAGTAATTTTTTGCGAACAACGCAGCATAGCAACGCAAATTGGATTTCTAGAGGTATCCATTAAAGGTAGGCGAATTCCTGTTGTATCCCCGAATAGCTAAAAAAGCGCAGACTCAGCTGGTCTGAGATGGCAATACTAGCCTGATAAGTCTCATTGAGCCACTTAATCAGTTGCGGGCTACCATGCGTTAATACTTCATCCGGATCGAGTGACCTGAGTATTTGCAGGCGCTCAATAAAACGCTCTTCGCCGCCTCCACCATTATAGGTGACCGATATCTGCGTCAGGTACTTGATTAGGCCCTTGAGCTGGAACACCATGGCATTGGGATTATTTTCATCCATCAACAATAAGTCCAGCACCGGTAACCACTCCGGCTGTGCACTGTAACGTGCCCGGTAAGTGACGATGCTATCTGTGAGCTCCAATAACCAGTCTAAGTTACTTTGTGGCGGCATGGTCAATGCGCGTAATAGCAGGGTACACAAAAACTGTAAACGCTCTATCCGGCGACCAATGGAAAGAAAGCGCCAGCCCTGGTCGCGTGTCATGCCATCCAGCGTAAAGCCTGCCAGCGTCACCAGCGAAGTAGTAGTGTCATCGAGATGCGCCAGCGCCTCGGTGAGGTTAGGTTTTTTACTGACCTTGCTAAAGCTTTGTGACATCTGGTTGATGATGCGCCAGTTATCGCTGGATAAACGCTCGCGCAAATTAAAAGCCAGTTGAAAGAGCTGTTGCACATTGCCAGCCAAGCTGGGCGTTTCATCAGAGAATACAGCAGCGATCAGCAATAACTCGATCTCCTCGTCGCTCAAGGTTGGCGGCGTGAGTGAGTACTCATCTTCGTCCTCGTCATCATCGGCAGGCATCAGGCCATACCAGATACATAAGCCGTGAACTGTTGGCCATTCTACTGCGCGATGCTCGGGTGAAAACTCCAGCAGATAATGAATCGCCGTGCGCAGCAAACGCGCAGTGTGGTTATTGCGCACGGTATAGCGCCCGAACCAGAACAGGTTCTCTACCATGCGGCTGGAGAGATGCGTGTTATCGCGCACAAGATCCTTGCTGGAAGTGGTACGCCGTAACAGGCTCAGCTTGCTGACTGCGCTGGGAGCAGTCACCCAGGTATCCTTGCTGGTACCACCGCGCTGCATGGTGATCACACGACCATCCTGACCACTGGCGACGCGAGTCAGGCCACCAGGCATCACTACATAGCCCTGTGGCGTAGCAGTGACATATACTCGTAAACCGACAGCCAATGCCTTGATGCCGTGGCTACTATTGTTATCCCATACCGGGGCCTGGGATATCTGCACCAACTCTTGCGCCACGTAATTTTGTGGGTTGTCTCGCAGTTTCTGGATGAGCGCATTGCGCTCAGTGGCATTTAAATCTTCCCCAAAAATCGGGGTGTCGCGTATCTGTGGAAACGCCGGTTTGATGACCAGCTTGCTCAGATTGGCAATCACCGTCTCAAGCGCTTGCGGCTCACCACACCACCAGGTAGCTACAGATGGCATCAATAACGACTCACCCAGCAGGCGTTTACATAGATTGGGTAGAAAACCCAGCAAAGCACCGGATTGCAGGAGGTTGGAACCGAGGCTGTTCGCCACCAGCACATTTCCGCGCCGTGCGGCATCAGTGAGCCCGGCAACGCCAAGGATAGAATCAGGATTAAGCTCAAGCGGGTCACAGAAATCATCATCCAGCCTGCGCAGAATCACATGCACCGGCTTCAGGCCTGACAGTGTCTTGAGCCAGACCACGCCATTGCGCACCGTAAGGTCGTTACCCTGCACCAGCGGAAAACCCAGGTAACCTGCCAGATAAGATTGCTCGTGATAAGTCTCGTTATATGGGCCTGGAGTGAGGATCACAGTGAGCGGTTGCTCACCCTGGCTCAATGGAGCGATTTGCGCATTGGATTGTGACTGCTTTTCTGCGCATAAACGGCCCCAATGATTGAGGCTGTCACGCATGGCAGCAAAGAAGCCGCTCAAGCGCTGGATATTTAAATCTCGAAATAATTCAGGGAAGGCACTGGCAATCACCTGCCTGTTTTCCAGCGTATAGCCTGCACCTGATGGGGCTTGAGTGCGATCTGCCACCACCCACCAGCGACCGTTGGGCGCTCGCGCAATATCAATCGCATAAGTATGCAATGAAATGTTGTCTGGATGCTTAATTCCATGACAGGGACGCAGGAAACCCGCATGTCCATGAATCAGCGACGGCGGCAACAACCCTTCTTTGAGGATTGTTTGTGCGCCGTATATATCATTGAGGATGGTGTTAACCAAAGTCGCGCGCTGGATGACAGCAGCCTCAATCTGTGCCCACTCTTCATGCGGCAGGATAAATGGCAGGATATCCAGATCCCATGGGCGCTGCACGCCTTTGGTATCTGCATACACGTTGTAAGTCACCCCGTTTTCGCGCACCTGACGGCGCACGGCATCCACGCGCTGACGCATCTGCAACGGCGGTTCCTGTTCCAGCGTTTCCAGTAGTGCGCGCCAATGCAGGCGCGGCTCGCCTGTGGATTCCAGCAACTCGTCATGACGACCAGGCGAATGTGGATAGCGATTTAGTAATGAGTTCAACATGTACTTAGGATATTAGGCTGCTGCCAAAAAGGCAAAGTTTACTTTTAGGAAACAAATTTTACTCAAAATAGCACGCACTCAACAAACTTTAATTATCCTGCCACCTAAGGTCTAGCGTAAATGGAAAACTCGGGTTACGCGGCTCATCTTCTACCGAGACTTTGCCTGGGGTATGCCCATGACTCCAGAAGCGTGCAAATCGCCTGGCTTCGGCTTCGTTAGCATTTACCGGGAAGGTGGCATAGTTACGGCCACCAGGATGCGATACATGGTAAGTACAGCCACCGATAGCCCGACCGCTCCATTTATCCACTAGGTCGAACACCAGCGGCGCATGCACACCGATAGTCGGGTGCAAGGCAGACCAAGGGCTCCAGGCACGGAAACGCACGCCAGCCACATATTCACCGGCATTACCGGTTGGTTGCAATGGCAAGGCACGGCCATTGCAAGTCACGATATGACGCCCATCGGTCAAGCCGCGCACGCGCAACTGCATACGCTCCACCGATGAATCCACATAACGCGCAGTACCGCCGGTGCTGACTTCTTCACCCAGCACGTTCCATGGCTCAATAGCCTGACGCAATTCCAACTCCACGCCGTGGTAAGCCACAGTGCCATAGCGCGGGAAACGGAACTCAACAAAAGGATCGAACCAGTGCTTTTCAAACTTGTAACCGGAGGCTCGCAAGTCGGCCACTACGTCGGCAATATCCTGCGCCACAAAGTGTGGCAGCATCCAGCGGTCATGCAATTGTGTGCCCCAGTGGATCAGCTTGCCCTTATATGGTTCGCGCCAGAAACGCGCCACCAGCGCACGCAGCAATAGCATCTGAAGCAGGCTCATGCGCGCATGCGGCGGCATTTCGAAGGCACGGAACTCTACCAGGCCCAGGCGCCCTGTCGGGCCATCCGGTGAATATAGCTTATCAATGGAGAATTCTGAGCGATGCGTATTGCCGGTCAGATCCACGAGCAGGTTGCGCAACAATCTGTCGACCAGCCATGGACGCTCACTCTCGGCTGTATCCGGCAACACCTTATCCATTTGCTGGAAGGCAATCGCCAGCTCGTACAGGTTGTCGTCACGGGCTTCATCCACCCGCGGTGCCTGGCTGGTAGGGCCAATAAAGGTGCCAGAAAACAGGTAAGACAAGGCAGGATGATTTTGCCAATAAGTAATCAGGCTTTTCAGCACATCCGGGCGGCGTAGCATGGGGCTATCAGCGGCTGTGGCACCACCCAGCGTAGCGTGGTTACCACCACCGGTGCCGGTATGGCGGCCATCCAGCATGAATTTTTCCGTGCCCAGCCTGGTTTGCCTCGCTTCTTCATAAAGCGTGGTGACTTTGTGAACCAGGTCTTTCCAGTTAGTGGATGGATGGATATTCACCTCAATCACACCGGGATCTGGCGTAACGCTCAATACCTGTATGCGCGGGTCACGCGGCGGTGTATAGCCTTCTATCCATAACTTCATATTGAGCGTAGCAGCAGTTGCCTCTATTGCGCTCACCAGCGCCAGATAGTCCTTGAGCAAAACAACAGGTGGCATAAACACATGCAGCCTGCCATCGCGCACTTGCACACAAAGCGCGGTGTGTACCACTTCATGCGCTTCCGGCTTTTTACCTTTGTGCTTGGTCTTGACTGAGGCTTTTACCACCTCGCCGGCACTGGCTAGCTCGTCGCGTTCAGCAAAAGGGTCTGTGGCGAAATCAGGTTCCATATCTGCCGGCAATACCCATGGCAATGAAGCCAGCGGCAAGCGCAGGCCCATAGGGGAATCACCCGGCAACAGGTAAAGATGCTCGCGCTTCAATGGCCATTTACTGGTGAGCCATGAAGTGGGCTTTTTGGCTTCCCGGGATTTGAGCTCAACTGGCTTGATTGGCATCACATAGCCAACCACTTCACCCAGCCCGGTTTCCAGCAGGCGTGCCAGTCGGCGACGCTCTTCACTGTCTTTTAAATTGGCCTTGAGCGGATCGATATTCTCCGGCAACCGCTCTTCCAGCTGGCTTTGCTGCAGCACGTCCTCATAAGCTGGCACCAGGCATTCTTTGGGGAAGTCCAGCTCTAGCGCAAGCCGTTCGGCAAACTTCGTTGCGTGTTCAGCCGTATATTTATCAGGGACTTTTTCATCAGAAAACAGGCTGGCGTTTTGCCAGATTGGGGTTCCATCTACACGCCAGTAAATGTTGAGCGCCCAGCGCGGCAAAGGCTCACCTGGATACCATTTACCCTGGCCATAATGCAGCATGCCGCCTTTGGCAAAATGCTCCTTGAGCCTGAGCGCAAGGTTACCCGCCAGCTCGCGTTTCTTGTCGCCATGCGCCAGCGTGTTCCATTCCGGGCCATCCATATCGTCGATAGACACAAAGGTTGGTTCACCACCCTGGGTGAGTCGTACATCCTGCTTCTTGAGCTCGGCATCGACTTTATTGCCGAGCTTATCTATCTTGAGCCAATCCTCTTCGGTATAAGGTTTGGTCACGCGTGGGTCTTCATGAATGCGCGTGATCGTCATCTCATGGTGGAAGGTGACTTCCGCCATATCGGTAAAGCCGCTTACCGGCGCCGCAGACGATGGCACTGCGGTACATGCCAGTGGAATATGCCCTTCGCCCGCCATCAGGCCAGAGGTAGGGTCCAGCCCTATCCAGCCTGCGCCCGGGATAAACACTTCTGTCCAGGCATGCAGGTCGGTGAAATCCACGGTGGTGCCACTGGGGCCATCCAGTGCCTTGATATCAGCAGTGAGCTGGATCAGGTAGCCTGAGACAAAGCGTGCTGCCAGACCCATATTGCGCAGTATCTGCACCAGTAACCAGGCGGTATCGCGGCATGAGCCGCTGCGATTGGTAAGTGTTTCTTCTGGCGTTTGCACGCCGGGCTCCATACGCAGCAGGTAAGCAATATCGTGCTGCAGGCGCTGGTTGATGGCCACCAGAAAATCCCCGGTTGAAATGGTCTGTTTAAGCAGATCATTTCTGGCTGCCGCAAACCAGTCTTGCAGCAACTTGCAGGCGGGCTCCGGTTTTAGATATGCACCAAGTTCGTACTCCTGCTGCTGCGTGTAACTGAAAGGATAAGTTTCGGCATACTTTTCCACAAAGAAATCAAACGGGTTGATGACCGTCATATCTGCCACTAAATCGACCGTAAAGTCGAGTGCGCGCACCTTTTCAGGGAATACGAAGCGCGCGATATAGTTACCGTAAGGGTCTTGCTGCCAGTTGATGAAGTGGTTTTCAGGGTTAACGCTGAGCGAATACGACAGAATCGGCGTACGTGCATGTGCCGCTGGCCTTAACCTGACTTCATGCGGGGAGAGACTGACTAAGCGATCGAACTGGTAACTGGTTTTGTGGTGTAGCGCAACGCGAATGGCCATCTGACTTCCTTTTTTATTGCCGGTTTAACATTCAAGCCACGATGTAATAAATGCTGCAACTTATCTATCTTTACAGTGTAGAGACTTAGGCGCTATTTAGCAGCATTATTTGTGCCATGTTATGAGGCATCTGGCGTGGATAGCCTTGAAACTACTTTTCAAATTTAACACCAGCCTTTATCAGGTCAAAATACGCTGACTCAGGTTAGAATAAGCGGAAATAACAGCTTAGGAATGCATTATGAAACAAACAGGGCAACGTGGCTTTGTACTTATTCTGGGGCTTGGACTGATAGTCATTATTGCCTTATTCAGCGCCTATACCTGGCTCAGTATGACCTGGTCATATTCAACTGGCGAGCGTGCAGGCTATGTGCAGAAGTTCTCTAACAAAGGCTTTGTATGTAAAACCTGGGAGGGCGAGCTCGCCATCGTCTCCATGCCCGGCACCATGAGCGAGAAGTTCTATTTCAGCGTACTGGATGATGCAGTGGCTACCAAGATCAACCAGTCACTGGGCAAAAAAGTAACGATAACCTATGCGCAGCATATCGGCGTGCCTTCCAACTGCTTTGGCGAAACACAATATTTCGTTGACGCTGTTCGTGTGATTGAAGACTAACCCTATTCAATAGTTTCCCACGCATTAAGCTTTTCACCCGGCGCCAGATGCGTGTAATGGTAATGCCGCCCACCTACCCATAAACCCAGGCCGATCAACGCAAACGTTAATTGGCCTGCTGCCAGCCAAAGTACCGAATGCATCAGAAAAGGTGCGATGAGGCCGGAAACCACAGCGCCAAGCATGGTTTGAGTAAACGACTGGCAGGAAGCTACCGTGCCACGGATATTAGGAAACAGGTCCATCACCAGCAACGTCAGTATGGGGGCTACCAGCGACATACCCAGTGTATAAAAAAACAAGGGGATGACTGACCAGGGAATGGCGGGCGGGAAGAAGGCGTGATAAATGACATTGGCCAATGCCGAGCCGATCAGTAGTGAATAGCCCATAAACATCAACTTGGGGATTGATACTTTCCCTGCCAGGCGATTTGCCGCAAATGCCCCAAGAAAGATACCCGCAACGGCAGGGATGAACTGCCAGGCAAACTGATCCGGCCCCAGACCTAGGTGCTTGGTAATGAATACTGGCGCCGCTGCCACGTAAAGAAACAAGCCTGCAAAATTAAATGCAATTGCCCCAGCTTTCATCTGGAATACCGGGGAGCGGAATACCTGTTTGTAACTAAAGGCCAGAAAATGCGGGTTGAATGGCGTGCGCTTTTCTACCGGCAATGTCTCAGGTAATTTTTTATAGCAATACCACAGCAAAATAACGGTGTAAGCAAACAGCGTGAGGAAAATAGTGCGCCAGTCGTACAGTTTGACTATCCAGCCCCCAAGGATAGGTGCTATGGCAGGCGCAATCGCAAATATCATGGTGACTAACGACAATAGTCTTGCAGCAGGCACATCCGAATAAGTATCACGAATAATAGCCCGGCCCACCACGACGCCAGCACCCGCCGACAAACCCTGCAGCATGCGGAAAGCCCAGAGGTATTCCACGCTATGTGCAGCAGCACAGCCTAATGTGGCAACTGCAAATACTGCTAGCGATACCAGAATAATGTTGCGGCGGCCAAATGCATCAGAGAGCGAGCCGTGCCAAAGGATCATAATGGCAAAAGAGAACATATAGGCTGTCAGCGTCTGCTGAACTTCTATCAGGCTGGCACCCAGAGACGTTTCAATATTGGGAAATGCAGGCAGGTATGTATCTACCGAAAACGGCCCCAGCATGGCAAGGCCTGCCAACATAATGGCCAGCAGATTACTGGATGGAAGTGGAATTGCCCCGAGCTGCGGCGTTGGTATTTTTTCGGGGCTGAGTGACATATTAGGTTTAAGAATTCACAATCAACTTGTGTTCTAACAGATAAGTTTACATTTTAGTTTATCTGTTAGAACCAATTTCAAAGATGCTTTGAAACATCCTTCGAAAATTAAACCCGGAATGTTTTGAGTGCCAATTTAATTAACCCTTTTGGCCACAATCCAAGCTTTATGAACTGAATCCAATCTTTGAAAGATGGATGTAGTCCATAGTATTTTGAGAAAACTTGAAAAAAGAGCTTCTGTGCGTCTCTTGGCGATTTGGAAGCATGTCTATTGGCAATTTTTAAATATGCCTCTCGAATTTTTGACTCTCCATTTACAGAAATACGGTCATCCCTCGGGGTGTCGTCATAAATTTGTGTTGCACAATCTAGTAGGTGAGCTGTACCAAAATTTTTCAATATTCTCATAAACATTTCAAGGTCTTGCCATGCAGGCAACTCTTCATCAAATAAACCCGCCCCAAGATAGTGAGATTTTGGGGCAAAGACCTGATTGCCAATAAAATTAAATTCAAACAAATCTGAAGCTTCAATCATTCCTTTTTTATGGCTATTAAATATTCGCTCACCATTTCTAGTAACTATATCTTGGGAATATAAGCATGAGGGGCTGTATCCAAGCTTATCTAATAATTGCCAGTACTTTACAAATGCTTCAATGCGTTCTGGTAAAAACTCATCGTCATCATCAAGTCCTGTCACAAACTGACCCCCTGAATTTTTAATTGCAATATTTCTAGATGCTGGAGCACCTCTAGAGTAGTTGTTATTAATATACTTAAGCCGATTATCTTGCTGAGATTTTTTTTTCAAAAAATCCGCAGTGGAGTCAGTAGATCCATCATTGACAACAATTAACTCAATATTGTTATATGTTTGATTTAAAACAGAATTTACAGCTCTCTCAAGCGCATCTTTACGATTTTTTGTTGGTGTATAAATTGAGACTAGCATTTGTTCCTCCAGTCATTTCCCAAACTTGGGTTTTATTAATTAATTAAATTAGCCATTTGTTCCCCTATAAATTTGGATTGTTTAGCCTCTTTGAATATCAAGGATTAATTTTGCTGTTCAGGTTTCTTGCCGCAAACAGGTGCTGCTTCAAACCTGGCTGAGCTTTCTTGGCGAAGTTTCTAATATCCAGATCGTCTGCATCTTCAGCTGCATCAGTAAAGTATTCCACCTGGTTTGCGTGCGCTTCTTCAGCGAACCCTGCAGCATATTGAGCATCAAACTCCAGGCCATCTTTATTTGCCAATAACTGTAAATTCTCTTGCTGGGCAGGGTTAAGCTCCGGGCTGACACTCATAGATTTCTCTCTGGTTAACAGATTGATATCCGTCATTAGCTTAGTGTAGTCCTGCACGGTTTTTCTTGCAAACCGCACTACAGTTGCATTCATCGATTTTGATATAGCCAGCTTGCTGCCTTCAAGCTCATAGCGCGCAGTTTGGCTGGTATTTTCCAGAAAATATCTATCTTTTTCGCTCAACTCGTCGGCAAGCGAATAAACCGATCCAAACAGCATGCCAATCATTAAGGTAATGGTAGATAGCGGAAGCAGACGTGATGTGGTTTTCATTTAAAACTCCTAGAGAGGGTGTATTTTTATGAATGAATATTAACCAAAGCCTTCCAAATTCATCATCAGCATTCACCTGATACTTATGTAGGAAGTATCTGACATTCCCAATCACATGCGTGGCTAAGCTGGTAACATACTGGCTTACTGAATTGTCTATCAATACCCAATAATTCCTGCGCTGACCAAGCAATATGCACGGCTACAGCCTGATTCCAATGAAAGAAGAATATGAGCAATATAATCGTTGAACACAATCCTGAAACCTCACGCTTGGAGTCATTGGGCACTTCAAAATGGCCTACCTGGTCAAAGGAAGTATCCGTTTTCCCATGGTTTTTTCATGAGCAGGAAATCGCCTATATATTGGAAGGCGAATGCGTCATCACCCCAGAAGGTGGCTCGCCTGTTAGCTTTGGCAAAGGCGACCTGGTAACTTTTCCTGCAGGGTTGAAAGCCAGCTGGGAAGTAAAGAAAGAATTGAAAAAGCACTATCAGCTTGATGGCAACGCCATCAGCCAGATGCTGCGCCGCCTGAAGGCTTTCCTAAAGTTTTAAGCTTGCATTGCCTGCTGGTTATAAAACCAGCAGGCATTTATTAGCCCCTCTCTCGTTTTCTCGACATCAATTAGCGCACTCCCCCTTATTTATATTGCTTGTATTTCAATGCAATATGACATTGCCTCTTGAAAAAAAACCCTATCACCCCTATTATTAGCACTCTATAGGAATGAGTGCTAACGTCACCTTTCTACTCTGGAATTCGTAGTAAAAAATAATATTGTTCAGTAACCATTTGGAGAAAACCCATGAAAATTCGTCCTTTGCATGACCGAGTTATTGTTAAGCGTTTGGAAGAAGTACGTACTACTGCCTCTGGCATCGTGATCCCTGACACCGCTACAGAAAAGCCTGACCAAGGCGAAGTTGTTGCTGTAGGCCCAGGCAAAAAAGACGAAAGCGGCAAATTGATTCCGCTGGATGTGAAAGTTGGCGAAAAAGTATTGTTCGGCAAATACGCTGGTCAGACTGTAAAAGTTGACGGCGATGAATTATTGGTAATGCGCGAAGAAGATCTGATGGGCGTTGTAGAGGCTTAATTGCCTGATCCGCTTTCAATCATTCATTAGAATTTTAGTAATTTAGGAGATTTAAAGATGGCTGCTAAAGACGTACGTTTCGGCGATGAAGTTCGCCAAAAAATGACCAATGGCGTGAATATTCTCGCCAACGCTGTAAAAGTAACCCTAGGCCCTAAAGGCCGTAACGTTGTGCTGGAGCGCTCATACGGCGCCCCTACCATTACCAAGGATGGTGTTTCTGTTGCCAAGGAAATCGAACTGAAAGACAAGTTTGAAAACATGGGCGCGCAAATGGTGAAAGAAGTTGCTTCCAAGACTTCCGACATTGCTGGTGACGGCACTACTACAGCTACCGTACTGGCTCAAGCTATTATCCGTGAAGGCATGAAATCTGTTGCTGCCGGTATGAACCCGATGGACCTGAAGCGCGGTATCGACAAGGCTGTTGAAGCTGCTGTTGCTGACCTGAAGGCACAATCCAAAGAATGTACGACCAGCAAGGAAATCGCACAGGTTGGCGCTATTTCTGCCAACTCTGATTTCTCTATTGGCCAGATCATTGCTGATGCAATGGACAAGGTTGGTAAAGAAGGTGTGATTACTGTTGAAGACGGTTCAGGCCTGCAAAATGAACTGGACGTAGTTGAAGGTATGCAGTTTGACCGTGGCTACCTCTCACCTTACTTCATCAACAATCCTGATCGCCAAATCGCTCTGTTAGACAGCCCATTCGTGCTGCTCTACGACAAGAAAATCTCCAACATCCGTGACCTGTTACCTGCGCTTGAGCAAGTGGCTAAAGCTGGTCGTCCATTACTGATTATCGCTGAAGATATCGATGGCGAAGCATTGGCTACCCTGGTTGTGAACAACATCCGCGGCATCCTGAAGACTTGTGCTGTTAAGGCTCCTGGTTTCGGCGACCGTCGTAAAGCCATGCTGGAAGATATCGCTATCCTGACCGGTGGTACCGTGATTGCTGAAGAATTGGGCTTAAAGCTTGAAAACATCAAGCTGGAAGACCTGGGCCAGGCTAAGCGTATCGAAGTGGGCAAAGAAAACACCATCATTATCGACGGTGCTGGTGTTGAAGCTAACATCAAGACCCGTATCGACCAGATCAAGAAGCAGGTTGAAGACTCAACCAGCGACTACGACCGTGAAAAATTGCAGGAACGTATGGCTAAGTTAGCTGGTGGTGTTGCTGTGATCAAGGTTGGCGCGACTACTGAAATCGAAATGAAAGAAAAGAAAGCACGCGTTGAAGATGCATTGCATGCAACTCGTGCAGCGGTTGAAGAAGGTATCGTGGCTGGTGGTGGTGTTGCGCTGATTCGTGCACGTGCTGCCATTGCCAAGGTTAAGGGTGAAAACCATGACCAGGATGCTGGTGTGAAGATCGTATTGCGCGCAATCGAAGAACCATTGCGCCAGATCGTTTCAAACGCCGGTGTTGAGCCTTCAGTGGTTGTGAACAACGTAGCTGCTGGTAAAGGCAACTATGGCTATAACGCTGCGAACGAAACTTATGGTGACATGGTTGAAATGGGCGTGCTGGATCCGACCAAGGTAACACGCACTGCATTGCAAAATGCTGCTTCTGTAGCTGGCTTGATGCTGACTACTGACTGCATGATCGCCGAACTGCCTAAGGAAGACGGCCCAGCGATGGGTGGTGGTGATATGGGCGGTATGGGTGGCATGGGCGGAATGATGTAATTCTGTACTTCATTTCAGCGGTGATACGTCGTTGAATTTGAAGCTTGCTCCTTGCCGTACTGCTTGTACTGTCAGCGTCGCAAGCTTCAAATTCACCTAGTCTCACCTTCGAACTGAAGCCAGATTATTCATTGGCAACTAAATAAAAAAGCCCAACTTAAGTTTGGGCTTTTTTATTGCTAAGTTGAATGCAAAGAATTTACAATAACAAAATAATAACAACTTATTTACATTTGTTTACATTTTTCAGAATTTACGTTTATACTGCACTCCGAACCCGAGCAAACAAGCCTGTCATAAAAAAATCAAACAGGTAACCTGAATAAGCAGTACAAAAATAACAGGCAAAAAAAACCCCGATTAAAGGGGATTAAAATCGGGGTCGAAATAGCCTCATCAGATAAGGCTCCACGCTCAGGGAGGAGAAGCGTGGGACGATGCATGCGTAAACATCATCGTCGTGTAAATATGACACGGCCTTGTTTATTTTAGTTCCAAAAAATCTCGAGCTAAAACTCCGAACTCCCATATCAGCTTCACAACTTGTTGTTGCCCATTTATTTCATTTGCGTGTTCTCCAATATCGCCTGACCTGCGATAATCATGCATGACTATGCAAATCGAATCTGGCCACACCCACTCTGCACAAACTGTATCTGACTCCCTGCTTTCTGGCTTAAACGACAAACAACTGGAAGCAGTGACGCTACCGCATCAATCTGCACTCATACTCGCAGGCGCAGGCAGTGGTAAAACCCGCGTGCTCACCACCAGGATTGCCTGGCTGATCCAGACTGGGCAGGTTTCGCCTACCGGCTTGCTAGCGGTGACCTTCACCAACAAAGCCGCCAAGGAAATGCTGACGCGCCTCACAGGCATGCTGCCAATCAACACCCGCGGTATGTGGGTGGGCACCTTCCATGGCCTGTGTAACCGTCTGTTGCGCGCACATCATCGGGAAGCTTTGCTGCCTGCCACGTTCCAGATACTGGATACCGCTGACCAGCTATCTTCCATCAAACGCCTGATGAAGTTGATGAATGTGGACGACGAGAAATTCCCGCCCAAGCAGGTGATGGGCTATATCAACAGCTGCAAGGAAGAAGGCCTGCGCGCGCATAGCGTAGATGCTTATGATGCCCACTCACAGCGCATGCGCGAAGTGTTTGAAGAATATGACAAACAATGCCAGCGCGAAGGCGTGGTGGATTTTGCGGAGCTGCTACTGCGCTGCTATGAGTTATTAAGTCGCGATGCCAATATCCGCGGACATTACCAGAGCCGCTTCAAATATATCCTGGTGGATGAGTTCCAGGACACCAACAAACTACAGTACATGTGGCTTAAATTGCTGGCAGGCCAGGATAATTGCATGTTTGCCGTAGGTGATGACGACCAGTCCATCTATGCCTTCCGCGGTGCACGTGTTGGCAATATGCTGGATTTTGAAAAAGACTACCAGATACAGAGCATTGTCAAACTGGAGCAAAATTACCGCTCACACAGCAATATCCTGGATGCAGCCAACGCCATCATCACCCATAACCGCAATCGCCTTGGCAAAAACCTGTGGACTTCGGCGGGCAAGGGTGAGCCGGTAAGGGTTTACGAAGCCTATAACGATATCGAAGAAGCCAATTTTATTGTCGAAGAAATTCAATCGCTGAACCGCGAAGGCTACGGGCTCAGCGATATCGCCATGCTGTATCGCTCCAACGCACAATCACGCGTACTTGAACATGCCTTGTTTTCCGCAGGCCTGCCCTATCGCGTGTATGGGGGCTTACGCTTTTTTGAACGTGCCGAGATCAAGCATGCGCTCGCCTACATGCGGCTAATGGCTAATCCCGAAGACGATACTGCCTTGTTGCGCGTGATCAACTTCCCTACCCGCGGTATCGGCGCACGCAGTTTGGAACAGTTACAGGAAGTCGCCCGCAGACAGGATAGCAGCCTGTGGCAGGCCGCACTGCAAAGCACAGGCAAGATCGCCATGTTTGTGACCCTGATCAAGCAAATGCAGGAAGAAGCCATGGGCATCAGCCTGCCAGAAGTCGCCGAGCTTGCTACCTCGCTCTCTGGGCTGAAAACTTTTTACCAGAATGAAAAGGAAGGTGAAGACCGCATCGAAAACCTGGAAGAACTGGTTTCTGCTGCCACTGCATTCATGAATCAGGGCATAGGCATGAGCGTAGATGAAAATGGCGAAGTGGCCCAATCACTGCTGACCCAGTTCCTGACACACGCCAGCCTGGAAGCAGGCGAGCATCAAGCCGAAGCGGGCCGTGATGCACTGCAATTAATGACAGTTCATGCCGCTAAGGGCCTGGAATTCAAGGCGGTATTCATCAGCGGGCTGGAAGAAGGCTTATGCCCGCATGAGAACAGCATGTATGAGAACAATGGGCTGGAAGAAGAGCGGCGCCTGATGTATGTCGCCGTGACGCGCGCACGCCAACGACTGTATTTGAGCCACGCGCAAAGCCGTATGCTGCATGGACAGATCAGGTATGGAATTGCGTCGCGCTTTCTCGATGAGATCCCTGAGGAATTGCTAAAGCGCTTAAATGCACGTGGCAGCTCAAAACCGGCAATGGATTACAACGCCATGCCATCCGTGATGAGCAACCAGCAAAGCAGCAGCCAGAAAAGCGCAATGCCATGGAAGATAGGCCAGAGCGTTGCCCATAGCAAATTTGGGCAAGGCGTGGTGGTGAGTTACGAAGGCAATGCCAGCGACATGCGCGTGCAGGTCAATTTTGGCCGCGAAGGCCTGAAGTGGCTGGCGCTGGAGTATGCCAAGCTGGAGAAAGTCTAGACTGTTTCTGTAGTAGTCACCGCACTGGCAAGAAAGATGTCTTTGTAGCTGGTATACAGTGAAGCGGTCATGGTGGGGATCATCACCAGCATGCCCAGACCAAATGGAATGACTGCCAATATCAGCAACACCATCGCCGCCAGACAATAGACGAAAAATGCCGGGATATTCTTCAAGCTGGCCTTGAAACTCATTTTCATGGCTGTAATCGCAGACATGTCATGAAATGCCACCAGCACAGGGGCAAACCAGTACGCCATCATCAGTGGCACCATGAGCGAAAACCCGATCAGCATATAGGCAAGGAAACCGCTATTTACCAGCGCTTCAGCTTGTTCCGGAGTGAGTTTCTCTCCTGCAAACATGGCATGCAAGGTAGCATGATCCACACTGGCAAACATGATGCCGACAATCACGATAATTCCTGTGAGGTATAAGCCACCAACCGTCACCAGTTGCGCAGTGTTGTGCTTGAATCCCGCAAACAGATGGTTAATTTCCAGGTCCTGCTGGTTATCCAGCGCACGACAGCCCGCCATAAACCCTGCAATAAATACCGGTGCAAGCAAATTGAGCACGATAGGCCCAACAATCGGCACATAGGACAACACCATGCCGATCAGCAGGTAAATGATGAACAGTACAATCCACATCATCGGATTCTGCCGGAATAGCGCAAAACCCTGCTTGATCCAGATCCAGCCATCCCCGGCTTTAGTGGTATGCACATCAATTGTTGAGGTGTTCATTATGATCTTTCTTGCTTATTTAGTAGGTTAAAACTCAGGAAGCCAGTTTCAGAAAGTCGGTTGATTATGCTGCTGTTCTATCGGCTTATGCAATATCTTGACGCTTATGTAATATCTTGCGGAAATGCTCGGGATCCTTGGCATGAGTCAGTTCACCCGCATGCGGGAAATGCTTGTCCAGCAACCGTGACAGCCAGAAACGCAGGGCTGCGATCTGCAGCACGGCTGGCCAAGCAGCGTGCTCGGCCTGTGTCAGCGGGCGAATACTGCTGTAAGCCTTGAGTAAAGCATGCATACGGGCATCGTCCACAATGCCATCTTCAGAGACACACCAGTCATTGACCGCAATCGCGATGTCGTAAAGCAGCACATCGTTGCATGCATAATAAAAATCAATGAAGCCGCCGAGCTGATCTCCATCAAACAGAACGTTGTCGCGGAACAGGTCGGCGTGTATGACGCCTGTAGGCAAACCATCCAGTTTTAAAGCTGCATCTAATGTTAATGCCTGTAGTAACAATGCCTGATCTTCTTGGCTCAAAAACTCGCGTACCTTGGCCGCTGTCTCTTTACGCCACTGCACCCCTCGCGGATTTTGCATCTGGCTGGGGAATGACTCTCCGGCAGCATGCATTTGCGCCAACACTCGCCCGACTTCGGCGCAATGTGTAGCGCTCGGTGCTTCCAGATCACGACCACGCAGGCAACTCACCAGGGCAGCTGGCTTGCCATTAAGCTCTCCCAAGCGCGAGCCGTTTGCATCCGCCACCGGATGTGGGCAAGGCACACCCCGCTCCGCCAGGTGCGCCATCAGGTCGAGAAAGTAAGGCAACTCATCAGCGGTGTGCTCTTCAAACAAGGTCAGCACATAACGGCCTGTGTCAGTAGTCACGAAATAATTGGTATTGGTGATACCGGAGGCAATACCTTGCAGATCACACAACTCGCCTAGCGGGTATGCGCGCAGCCAGTGCTTAAGTTGGTCTGGGGTAACAGTGGTAAATACGGACATAAGAACTTTAAAATGACATGCTTGAAATGACATGTAAAGAGGGCTTAGCGCCCTCTTTAATAAAAATTAAAATCTGAACAACACCCATTTTGGTATCACCAATGGCTGGGTAGGCCCATCCATGCGCGACCAGCCACTATCCTGGTCTTCCTTCATCAGGTAGTAAGGCGTCCCGTGCGGCGGGGTGACCTTCATCATGTAAAGCTCACCGTTGATACGGTACTCTTCTACCGAATCTGCACCCTTCTTGGTAATAGTAATCTCTGGTTCAACTGGCGAATCAAGATCTACCCCGGCAGGTGGTGGCGGCACTTCGGGCAAGGGCTCAAGATTGGGTGGCAGCTCAGCCGCCGCCATGGCGGTCACTGGCAATGCCAGAGCCAGGAGCATAGGGGCCAACGCTAGAAAAATACGATTGCAATGCATGATAACCTCAAGCTGTGAAGCAGTTTTAATCAATGGTTTGATTCTAGCAGAATGACGACATAATTCGTGATTAAAAACATCTGCAGCCAGTTAATTGTGGGCTTAGCGGGCGGCACCAGTTTACAAACTTAATGACATTTCGCGCTCTTTGGCCGACATCTCGAATCCACGGGTTTCATAATGCTTGAAGATCGCCTCGATGACTTTTACCGGCTCGTCTATCACCTGGATCAAGTCTATATCCTCGGGCGAAACCATGCCCTCTGCGATCAGGGTATTGCGGAACCAGTCCACCATACCGCCCCAGAATGCAGAACACACCAGGATGATAGGGATTTTGCGCGACTTGCCAGTCTGGATCAGCGTCATTGCTTCCATCAGCTCATCCAGCGTACCGAATCCGCCAGGCATCACCACATAGGCTGAGGCATATTTGACGAACATCACTTTACGCATAAAGAAGTGTTTGAAATTCTGGCTGACATCCTGGTAAGGATTACCCTTTTGCTCATGGGGCAACTCGATGTTCAGGCCGATACTGGGTGATTTTCCGCCAAAAGCGCCTTTGTTGGCGGCCTCCATAATACCGGGGCCACCACCGGATATCACGCTGAAACCGGCATCTGACAGCTGGCGCGCGATTTCTTCGGTAAGCGTGTAATAAGGGTGTTCTGGCGCAGTGCGTGCGCTGCCGAAGATAGAGACCGCAGGCGTGATTTGCTTGAGGCGTTCGGTAGCATCGACGAATTCTGCCATAATCTCGAATGCATGCCATGATTCGTGCGCAGAGTGACTGCGCTCGATCAGATCAGGATCCATCAGCTTGGGGATTTTTTGGGCTAACGACATAACAGCTTCCTAATATTTGGGTAAAGTTTTATACATAGATAATGATGCTATGAAAATAACGAGGATGAAAAGATTGTCAGCATGAAAACATTATTACTGGTTGATGGCTCATCTTATCTTTACCGCGCCTTTCACGCCATGCCCGACCTGCGCAATCGCCAGAACGAGCCTACTGGCGCCATTCAGGGCGTACTCAATATGTTGCGCCGCCTGCATAAAGATTATCCATCCGATTATAGCGCCTGTATCTTTGATGCCAAAGGCAAAACCTTTCGCGACGATATTTACCCGCAATACAAAGCCAATCGCGCTGCCATGCCGGATGACCTGCGCCCGCAGATCGAGCCACTGCATGAAGCCATCAAGGCCTTGGGCTGGCCGCTGATTGTAGAAGACGGCGTTGAGGCGGATGACGTCATCGGTGCACTTGCAAAGCAGGCTGAGCGCGAAGGTATACGCGTCATCATCTCAACCGGCGACAAGGACATTTCGCAACTGGTAAATGAGCACGTCACGGTAGTGAACACCATGCGCGATGCCTTCAGGAAGACCGATGAAGTGCTGGATGTTGCAGGTGTGGAAAACAAATTCGGCATTCCGCCCAGCCTGATGATCGATTACCTGGTGCTGATAGGCGACACCTCGGATAACGTGCCGGGCGTGGAAAAAGTCGGCCCTAAAACTGCCGTCAAATGGCTCAAGCAATATGGCTCACTTGAAAATATCGTGGCACATGCCGACGAGATCACCGGTGTTGTCGGTGAGAATCTGCGCAAAGCCTTGCCATGGCTGCCGATCGCACGCGAGCTCATCACCATCCGCTGCGATGTGGGCATACAGGAAAACCTGTCTGATCTGGCACCGCAACCGCAGGACAAAGCCAAGCTGGCTGAATTGTTCGACCGCTTTGATTTCAAGACATGGCGCCGCGAGTTGGATGCCCAGAATACAGATACACAAAATACTGCAACAAAGACTGCAGCAGCACTGCCAAAACCAGCCACCCTTTCAGATAGCATGCCCACGGACTTGTTTGCCGCTGCGGCAGTTACCACACGCAAGTTCGAGACTATCTTCACCGAAGCCGATCTGCAAAGCTGGCTGGATAAAATCAGTACTGCGCCGCTGGTCTGCTTCGATACGGAAACCACGTCGCTGGACCCACTTACCGCCAAACTGGTAGGCATGTCGTTTTCGGTCAAGGCTGGCGAAGCTGCCTATTTACCGCTCAAGCACGACTATGCAGGCGCTCCCGATCAGCTGCCTTTTGACGCCACCCTGGCGCGAATCAAGCCGCTGCTGGAAAACCCTGCCATTAAAAAAGTAGGCCAGAACCTCAAGTATGACAAGCACGTACTGGCTAACCACGGCATCGAACTCAACGGCATTGCACATGACACCCTGCTGCAGTCCTACGTACTGGAAAGCCATCGCACTCACGGCATGGATGACCTCGCCATGCGCCACCTCGGTGTTCAAACCATCACCTATGAACAAGTAGCAGGCAAAGGCGCAAAATCAGTAGGCTTCAGCCAGGTTGCCATTGAGCAGGCCAGCGATTACGCGGCGGAAGATGCGGACATTACGCTGCAGCTGCACGAGAACCTGTACCCCCAGATCGCCCCGGATGCCAAGCTGGATTTCGTTTACAACCAGATCGAAATGCCGGTGTCGGATATCCTGTTCACCATTGAGCGCAATGGCGTATTGATTGATAACGCCATGCTCAACAAACAGAGCAACGAGATCGGCCTCAAGCTGATGGAGCTGGAAAAACAGGCGTTCGAGCTGGCAGGCCAGCCATTCAACCTTGGCTCACCCAAACAGCTGCAGGAGATTTTATTTGGGAAGCTAGGCATCAAGCCCACCAAGAAAACCCCTAGCGGTGCGCCCTCCACCGATGAAGATGTGTTGCAGGAACTCGCGCTGGATTACCCACTGCCAAAAGTGCTGCTGGAATATCGTGGCCTCGCCAAGCTGAAATCCACTTACACCGACAAGCTGCCCAAGATGATAAACGCCAGCACTGGCCGTGTGCATACCAGCTATAGCCAGGCCGTAGCCATCACCGGCCGCCTGGCAAGCTCTGACCCCAACCTGCAGAACATCCCGGTGCGCACCGCAGAAGGCCGCCGCATCCGCGAAGCGTTTATTGCGCCCGCAGGCAGCTTGATTGTCTCTGCCGACTATTCGCAGATCGAGCTACGCATCATGGCGCACCTGTCCCAAGATGAAGGCCTGCTCAAAGCCTTTGCCGCCAACGAAGATATCCACCGCGCTACTGCCGGTGAAATATTTGGCGTGGAACGTGAGGCCGTAAGCAGCGAACAGCGCCGCTATGCCAAAGTCATCAATTTCGGCCTGATCTACGGCATGAGTGCATTTGGCCTGGCGCAAAACCTCAACATCGAACGTAGCGCCGCCGCGACGTATATCGAACGTTATTTCGCACGCTACCCCGGCGTGCGGCAATACATGAACGACACCCGCGAAGCCGCAAAAGCCAACGGCTACGTAGAGACCTTCTTTGGCCGACGCCTGTGGGTGCCCGAGATCAACAGCCCCAACGGCCAGCGCCGCGCCGGTGCAGAACGCGCCGCCATCAATGCCCCCATGCAGGGCACCGCGGCCGACCTGATCAAACTGGCCATGATCGCCGTGCAAGGCTGGCTGGTCAACGAAAAGCTGGGCACGAAGCTCATCATGCAGGTACACGATGAACTGGTGCTGGAAGTACCGGAAACGGAACTGGAACTGATTAAAGAACAGCTCCCTATCCTGATGCAGAACGTGGCAAAACTGGATGTACTGCTATTAGCTGAAGTTGGGGTTGGGAGTAATTGGGAAAGCGCGCATTAATTATGTTCTGCAAAGTTGAATCAAATGAATAATACTCAAAATCAAAACAACTTTGGCCTACTAAGACTTTCGCTTGCTATCTTAGTCATCCTGTCACATTCATTTGAATTAATAGATGGAAACAAATCCAGAGAAATCCTCACCAAACTGTTTGATAGCATTTCATTCGGCGAATTTGCGGTAGATGGGTTCTTTTTGGTGAGTGGCTACTTGGTATTTAAAAGTTATTTTCACAGCTCATCATTAGTTAAATATCTTGCAAAAAGACTACTTAGAATATATCCAGCCTTTATAGGGGCATCCATCATCTCTATATTATTTTTTGCGACGTTATCTGCTGGTATAAAGGTTATTGACTGGTCACTTGTTGGATTTACATCGTACCTACAAAAAATGCTTCTCCTAGTTCAGCCGATAATAGTTGGAGTATTTCCAGATAACCACTATAAGCTACTTAATGGGGCACTTTGGTCAATTCAGTATGAATTCATTTGCTACCTGGTTTTACCTTTTGTTGCTATATTGAGCAGCAACCAACGCAACGTTATCTTCACCTTTACATGCCTACTCACAATCTCTTTTACTGCAATAAAGCTTACACTTTTTAAATACTATATCTACCATGACCCTGTATTTATTAGCGTTGGCGAGATAGCGAGACTGACAACAGGTTTTTTCATTGGGGGTAGCTATTATTTATATAAGGATAAAATTAACTGGTGCCAGCGATATAGCGTAATTTCGCTTATCGCATTAATTGCTTTTTTATTGACGCCTTTGCTCGCACACTTGGGAGTCTTTATTTTTGGTGGATATCTTATTTTTAATTTTGCAATAAACTACAAAAATAAATTTTATAACCAAATTGGCTCAAAAAATGATATTTCTTATGGCGTTTATCTATACGCTTGGCCTATTCAAAGTTTAATTATTCAATATTTACCCTCTATCTCACCAGTTTTGCTTTTCTCTCTGTCAGTACTATTTTCATGCTTATTTGCTTATCTAAGCTGGAAACTGATTGAGGAACCATTAATGATGTTCAAGATGAAAATGATAAATACCTAAATAGTAATCAGAAATCATATGCTCAGGCTTACTGACTATCTAGCTTATGGAATAAACTAAATCGCTTACTTTACCTGATCAGAATTTTCGGCAAGTTCTTCCAAATAACTCTCAATATCCCACTCACAGCCACCGCATCCGCTTAACGCGCCAGTCCAACGCGAGATTGCCTCCCTGTCTTTACCCTGCAAGAATAGCGCTCGAATCTCAGCACGCCGGGTGCCACTGCAGTAGCACATGACTTCATCATCTGGATTTTTGTTTTCGATACTCATGGACTTAAGATTAGCGTAATGACTAAAGTGTATTTTAAAAGCTGAAGTTTTATTATTACAGCTAAAACGCAAAAACAAACAACAGCATGAATACGTCTGGCGATTATTCAATAAAATATACAGGCTGATTTACGGATATTGGGTAATTTATCTTGGATACTATCAAGCACATTTTCTTGCGATCTTTTCAAGTTGCAATTTACGAACAAGGCAACAGACTTTGACTCAAGGCATACATACACCAAAATTCGGTGCCTACATCATTGGCGATGAGATCCTTTCTGGCAAGCGTCAGGATGCGCATCTCACCCAGTTAATCAAAACCCTGAAATCACGTGGGTTGAGCCTGGCCTGGGCAGAATATCTGGGCGACGACCCAGCACGCATTACGGCCTCGCTCAAGCGCTCTATGGCGACAGATGACATCGTATTTTCATTCGGCGGCATAGGGGCGACGCCTGATGACTTTACCCGAGAGGCAGCGGCTGAAGCAGCAGGTTTGCCCATAGAGCGCAACGTCGGGGCAGTTGCGGAAATTGAAGCGCGCTTCGGCGAGGCAGCTTACCCCAAGCGCGTGTTGATGGCAGATTTCCCGCAAGGCGCTGAATTGATTCCCAACCCGGTGAATCGCGTTGCCGGGTTTTCATTAAGCTCACATTACTTTATGCCGGGATTTCCGGAGATGGCATGGCCAATGACGGAGTGGGTACTGGATACGCATTACAGCCAGCTCTTTCACCAGCACCCCATCGTCGAATCATCCATCCTGGTGATGGATGCAGGCGAAAGCCAGCTGCTGGAGCTGATGAACCATATTGTAGAGAAACACCCGCAAACTAAGCTATTTAGCCTGCCCAAGCTGGATACCCGCAGAACCATAGAGCTGGGAGTCAAAGGTGCCACAGGCGATGTTAATGCGGCACTGGATGACATCAAGCAAGGGATAAGCGCACTTGGCTTTCCCTGGTCGCCACTTTGAGATTTACCAGCCATGCAATGTCGAGATCATTGTGGTGCCTGCTGTATTGCACCCTCCATCAATAGCCCTATACCCGGGATGCCAGACGGCAAGCCCGCTGGCGTACGATGCATACAATTACTGGATGACAA
The DNA here is from genome assembly GCA_035459965.1 of Methylophilaceae bacterium. GTDB lineage: Bacteria > Pseudomonadota > Gammaproteobacteria > Burkholderiales > Methylophilaceae > DATHXC01. The sequence goes on along the minus strand of DATHXC010000013.1, from coordinate 62,773 downwards.
TCGCTGTGCGATTTTTGGCAAACCGGAACGGCCAGCATTCTGTGGCGGGCTGAAACCCAGTGCTGAAATGTGCGGTGACGATCGGGACCATGCCATCCTCTGGCTAAGCACTTTGGAAGTGCTCACAAGCCCTTGATTAACAAGCCGGCTCTCCCCCAGCAAAGCCTGAGCGTTTCGAGCTTAATTATCTGTAAAAAATCATTAAATTAGCTTTTGCTGAACCCCCAATTGCGTATAAAATAGGCACCTTTTCGCAGCCATTATTTCAAGCTGGGTTTATCTCAAGTTTGGTTTCGAAGCAAACTACCTGTAAAGCAACAATTACGTGCAAATTGGCAAACACATACTGAAGAACAACCTGGTCGTCGCCCCCATGGCGGGTGTGACGGACAGGCCTTTCCGCATGCTTTGCAAAAAGCTTGGGGCGGGACTGGCTGTTTCCGAGATGGTGACTTCCAATTCCCTCTTGTACGGTAGCGAGAAAACGCTGCGCCGCGCCAATCATGAGGGCGAAGTTGACCCCATTTCGGTGCAGATTGCAGGTGCCGATCCTAAAATGATGGCAGAGGCGGCCAAATACAATGTGGATAATGGCGCGCAAATCATCGATATCAACATGGGTTGCCCGGCCAAAAAGATCTGTAATGTAATGGCTGGTTCTGCCCTGCTCAAGGATGAACCACTGGTTGCACAAATTTTACGTGCCGTGGTCAATGCCGTGGATGTGCCGATCACTTTGAAAATCCGCACGGGTTGGGACAAGCAAAACCGTAATGCAATCGCGGTGGCAAGAATGGCCGAGGATATCGGCGTACAAGCGCTAGCCATGCATGGCCGAACCCGCGCCTGTCTTTATACCGGCGATGCTGAGTATGAAACTATCGCTGCCGTAAAACAGGCAATCAAGATTCCGCTGATTGCCAATGGCGATATCACCACCCCGGAAAAAGCTAAGTATGTGCTGGAAATGACCGGTGCTGATGCGGTGATGATAGGCCGCGCTGCGCAGGGTCGCCCTTGGATATTCCGTGAGATTGAGCACTTTCTGGCCACGGGTGAACACATGCCATCACCAGAAGTGACCGAGATCCGTAGCGTGATGCTGGAACACCTGCATGACCTCTATGCTTTTTATGGCGAACTGACTGGCATGCGTGTTGCTAGAAAACATATCTCCTGGTACACCAAGGGCTTGAAAGATTCTGCCAACTTCCGTCATGGCATGAATCAATTACAGACTATCGAACTGCAGTTAAGCGCGATCAATCAGTTTTTTGATCAACTGCAGCAACAAGATGCACGCTTGCAATATGTGAGCGAAGCACAAGAAGATAGCGGGCCAGGAAATCATTCGACAGACGGCATTCCGGTAAACGGCAAGCAAAGCGAGGCGTTGGCAGCATAATGAATCAATGTGACCTGGCAATGGGCGTGGAGCGCGCACTGGAAGAGTACTTTAAAGACCTTGATGGCCAACCGCCGCATGCCGTATACGATATGGTGCTGCAGTGTGTAGAAAAACCCATGCTGATCCATATCCTCAAGCGTGCCGGTGGCAACCAGAGCAAGGCTGCCGAGATACTTGGCCTGAACCGCAATACGCTGCGCAAGAAATTGCAGCAGTACAAAATCGAATAAATTTAAGCCTCCTTTGATGACGAAGACTTAATTTATTCTGTATTCAAAGGAGAACAAGGCGGCAAGGATGAAGTGGCGAAGTAAGAGATCAAGCCACTGAAGACGAAGCCAACGACCAATACTTTAATAAAAATAAAGCCCGTTTGGATACAAAGTAAATTATATGGCAGTCATCAAAAGAGCACTCATCAGCGTTTCCGATAAAACCGGTATCCTCGAACTTGCAAAAGACCTGAACAGTTTCGGTATCGAGATACTTTCTACTGGCGGCACCGCCAAGCTATTCCGTGACAACAATATCGCAGTAACCGAAGTCAGCGACTACACGGGTTTTACCGAAATGCTGGATGGCCGCGTCAAGACACTGCATCCCAAGGTACATGGCGGCATACTGGGCAGGCGCGACCTGCCGGAACATACGGCAGCCATGGCCGAAGCCGGCATTCCAAACATCGATATGGTGGTGGTCAACCTCTATCCGTTTGAAGCCACAGTAGCCAAAGCTGACTGTACGCTGGAAGATGCGATTGAAAATATCGACATTGGCGGCCCGGCCATGGTGCGCTCTGCCGCCAAGAACTGGAAAGACGTAGCCGTGCTGACCGATGCTTCGCAATATGCAGAAGTAGTCGCAGAAATGAAAGCCACCAACGGCGCCACCAGCCAGGCCACCCGCTTTGCCTTGTCTGTGGCCGCTTTCAATCGCATCAGCAATTATGATGGCGCGATCAGTGACTACCTGTCCTCGTTCAATACCGATGGCACTCGTAACGCTTTCCCCGCACAGACCAACGGCCGCTTCATCAAGGTGCAGGATCTTCGCTATGGCGAAAACCCACACCAACAGGCTGCCTTCTATCGTGACCTCTACCCTGCCCCAGGCTCACTGGTCACCGCACAACAACTGCAAGGCAAGGAGCTGTCTTACAACAATATCGCCGATGCCGATGCGGCATGGGAGTGCGTAAAAAGCTTTGATACAAGTGCATGCGTCATCGTCAAGCATGCAAATCCCTGCGGTGTGGCGCTGGGCGTTACCCCACTGGAAGCTTACAGCAAGGCCTTCAAGACTGACCCAACCTCGGCTTTCGGCGGCATTATCGCCTTTAACCAGACCGTGGATGCAGCGGCTGCCGAATCAGTCTCAAAGCAGTTTGTAGAAGTGCTGATTGCGCCGGATTACACCGCAGAAGCACTTGCTATATTCAAGGCAAAAGCCAATGTACGTGTATTGAAAATCGCCTTGCCACAAGGTGGCAACAGCGCCTGGGAAAAAGGCCGTAACTCACATGACACCAAGCGCGTAGGTTCCGGCCTGCTAATACAGACAGCAGACAACCACGAAATCAGCGCTGCTGATTTGAAGATCGTGACTAAAAAACAACCAACCCCCGCGCAGCTGGAAGACCTGTTATTCGCATGGCGTGTTGCCAAATATGTGAAGTCCAATGCCATCGTATTCTGCGGTGGTGGCATGACTCTGGGCGTGGGCGCTGGCCAGATGAGCCGTGTAGACAGTACCAAAATCGCCGCTATCAAGGCACAGAACGCAGGCCTGACGTTGCAAGGCTGTGCAGTAGCCTCTGATGCCTTCTTCCCCTTCCGCGATGGTGTCGACGTACTAGCCGAAGCTGGCGCAAGCTGTGTGATCCAGCCCGGTGGCAGTATCCGTGACGAAGAGGTAATCGCTGCCGCTGATGAACATGGCTTGGCCATGGTGCTTACTGGTATTCGCCATTTCAGGCATTAAAGTACAGGATTAGGAAACAGGCATGAAGGTACTCGTGATTGGTGGCGGTGGTCGTGAACATGCATTGGCATGGAAGCTGGCACAGAACAAAAATATAAGCCGCATCTATGTAGCCCCCGGTAATGCGGGCACGGCAACTGACCCGGACATGGTGAATGTGCCGATTAGCAGCGTGGCCGAATTGGTCGATTTTGCCACTACTGAACAAATCGCCCTGACTGTTGTTGGCCCGGAAGCTTCACTGTCACAAGGCGTGGTAGATGCTTTCCGCGCAGTGGGTCTCAAGATTTTTGGCCCGACCAAGGCAGCTGCCCAGCTAGAGAGCTCCAAGGATTTTGCCAAGGCATTTATGGTGCGCCACAACATTCCTACCGCAGCGTATGCAACCTTCACCGATGCTGATGCCGCACATGAATATGTGAAAAAACAGGGGGCACCCATCGTCATCAAGGCCGATGGCTTGGCAGCAGGCAAGGGAGTGGTTGTCGCGATGGATGAAGCCGAGGCGCATGCGGCGATTGATGCCATGCTCTCAGACAACAAACTCGGCAGCGCTGGTGCGCGCGTTGTCATCGAGGAGTTTCTGACGGGTGAAGAAGCCAGCTTCATTGTAATGGTAGATGGCAAGAATATATTGCCATTGGCCACCAGCCAAGACCATAAGCGATTACTAGATGGCGATGAAGGCCCAAACACTGGTGGCATGGGCGCTTATTCGCCTGCCCCGGTGGTAACGCCGGACATTCACGCCAAAGTCATGCGCGAAATCATAGGCCCTACTGTCGCAGGCATGGCAAAGGATAGCATTCCCTACACTGGTTTTTTATATGCTGGCCTGATGATCAGCCCGAATGGCGATGTCAAAACACTGGAATTCAATTGCCGCATGGGCGATCCGGAAACCCAGCCTATTATGCTGCGACTGAAGAGTGACCTGGTTGAGCTGGCAGAGCATGCCGTGGCAGGCACGCTGGATCAGGCGGAAGTGATCTGGGACAGGCGTACCGCGCTGGGAGTAGTAATGGCTTCTGCCAATTACCCTGATACACCGCGGATCGGTGATGCAATTAGCGGCTTGCCCAAAGACTTGCAGGATGCGCATGTGTTTCATGCTGGCACCACATTGAAGGATGGCGAAGTGCTCACCAGCGGCGGCCGAGTACTGTGCGTGACGGCATTAGGCGAAACCGTGAAGTATGCACAGAGCCGTGCCTACCAGATTGCGGAAGACATCCAGTTTGCAGGCAAGCAGATGCGTAAAGATATCGGCTACCGGGCAGTAAAAGGCTAACCAGCCGCATTGGCTCGACAATATGGCCAGCGCTTTCAAAATCCGTACGAGAGGCCTGCGTCACTACCTTAAAACTGGCGGCGTCATTGCTTACCCCACCGAATCGATTTTCGGCTTGGGCTGTGACCCCGGCAACCGCCATGCAGTAAAACGCATTTTACTGATTAAGCGCAGACCCCAACATAAAGGCCTGATCCTGATTGCTGACAAGCTGGAACGCTTGACTCGCTATCTTGCACCACTCAGTAGCGAGCAAATCCAGCAGATGCAAGCCTCCTGGACAGATCCTACAAAACCTCACACCTGGCTGGTACCAACTGCCACTTCTTGCCCCAAATGGCTGACTGGCCGCCATCACTCCATTGCAATCCGCGTAACGCATCATCCCCTGTCTGCCAGGATATGCAAAAATACAGGCATGGCTATCGTATCCACCAGCGCTAATCGCAGTGGCTGCCAGCCTGCAAAAAACACACGCATGTGCTACCAGCTTTTCGGCAAACAGCTAAGAATCCTGAACGGCATGACAGGCTGCGCAAAAAAGCCATCAACGATTCAGGATTTGCTGACTGGTAGAGTGTTAAGAAAATAATCACGAAGCAACTTTAGAGATATTGAATGAACACAAACGCTGTATTCGAATACCTGCAAGGCCTGCAAAACCGCATCGTAGAAGCTGTGGAAATGGTGGATGGCAAGACCTTCCTGCATGATAGCTGGCAACGTCCCGAAGGCGGTGGTGGCACATCCTGCATGCTGGAAGAAGGCAATGTATTTGAACGTGCTGGTGTAGGCTTTTCACATGTCATTGGTAACAAGCTACCCCCAGCTGCCAGCGTGGCGCATCCAGAGGCGGCAGGCAGGCAATGGAAAGCAATGGGTGTTTCACTGGTGTTTCATCCACGCAACCCCTATGTACCGACTGTGCATATGAACGTGCGCTTCTTTGTAGCTGAAAAAGAAGGCGAAGCGCCTATCTGGTGGTTTGGCGGTGGGATGGACCTGACACCCTATTATGGTTTTGAGGAAGATGCGGTACATTTCCACCGTACCTGCCGCGATGCCTTATCCCAATTCGATACAAGCCTATACCCAACATTCAAAAAAGACTGTGACGAGTATTTCTACCTCAAACACCGCAAGGAACCGCGCGGCATAGGCGGTATCTTCTTTGATGATTTCAACAAACTGGGGTTCGAACGCAGCTTTGAAATGCTCAAAGCCGTGGGTGACGCCTTTACACAAGCCTACCTGCCTATCGTACAACGCCGCAAGGATCAGGCTTATGGCGAGCAGCAACGGGATTTTCAAGCCTATCGTCGCGGGCGCTATGTGGAATTCAACCTGGTTTACGACCGCGGTACACTATTTGGCCTGCAATCGAATGGGCGCACAGAATCGATCCTGCTATCAATGCCGCCTGTTGTTAAATGGCGGTATGACTGGAAACCTGAAGCGGGCTCGGCTGAAGCCAAACTTTACAGCGACTTTTTGATAGATAAAGACTGGCTGCAAGTCCTATAACAGCTAGCCATTTTTGCTGGCATAAATAGTGCATAATCCTTAAAGAAATCAAAAGAATAACTAAAAGGGAGATTATTGATGCTTAAGCAGCTTTTCCGCACCAAATCAGTGGCACACAGCAGCAATAGCGGTCTAAAAAGATGCCTGAGTGCTTTTGATTTGGCGCTATTGGGAATTGGCGGTGCTATCGGTACTGGCATCTTTGTATTGACTGGCCTTGCCGCTGCAACCCAGGCTGGTCCCGCTGTCATCATATCGTTCATCATTGCAGGTGTTGCCTCCGCTTTTGCAGCACTCTCTTACGCTGAATTGGCCGCTTCCGTTGGCGGTTCCGGTAGCGCTTACGGTTATAGCTATGTCGCTTTTGGTGAGTTTTTTGCCTGGGTGATCGGCTGGATTCTTCTGCTGGAGTACGGTGTCGGCGCAGCTGCGGTAGCCAACGGCTGGGCTGGCTATTTTATGCGCACGCTCATCAATTTTGGCATCACCATGCCAGAAGCCTATACCAAGGCGCCTAGCCTCGGTGGCGTGATCAACCTGCCTGCATTTTCTATCATCTGGATACTGACTCTGCTGTTGATCTCCGGCGTCAAGCAAAGTGCGCATGTGAATAACGTCATGGTGGCGATCAAACTAAGCACCATCGCTATTTTCCTAGCGATTGCCTCCATGAATCTACACGCAGAGAACTGGCATCCATTCATTCCTTTTGGCTGGTTCCAGACGCTGGAAAATGGAAAAACTATAGGCGTGTTCGCAGGCGCCTCGCTGGTATTTTTTGCCTATTTTGGCTTCGATGCCGTCTCTACCGCTGCTGATGAATCGAGAAATCCACAACGGGATTTGCCGATCGGCCTGATTGCTTCTGTCTCCTTTTGCACCATTATCTACATTCTGGTTTCTGGCTTCTTAACAGGCATCGTCCCTTACACCGAGCTGAATACCTCCTCACCGGTTGCCTATGCCCTGGCAAAAATCGGTTATACATGGTCTTCCACATTAGTTGCTACAGGCGTACTGGCCGGGTTACTGACAGTACTGCTAGTGCTACTTTACGGACTGACGCGCATCCTCTACGCAATGAGTCGAGATGGACTCATCTCACCATTTTTCTCTACCATCAATCCTGATACGCAAACTCCGGTACGCATCATCCTCATGTGTGGCTTCGTGATTTCGATCATTGCAGGGTTTATCCCTTTGGGAGAGTTGGCTGAAACGGTGAATATTGGAACGCTAGCCAGTTTCATCATGGTATGTGTCGGCGTGATTGTATTGCGTATCCGCCAGCCAGAGCTGCCACGACCATTCAAGAACCCTTGGAATCCGCTGATACCTATACTTGGCATCATTTCATGCGGGGCGCTGATGGTGTTTCTACCAAATGAAACCTGGCACAGGTTTATGATCTGGATTGTGATTGGCGTGGTGGTGTACTTTACTTACTCAATGCGTCATAGCAAGCTGAAGTCTTAACGATTACTTGGCAAAACTGAGAGCAGCTAAATGAGGTGTGAAAGGCCATCTTGATTTTGCTAAGCCAATAAAGCAAAAAGCCAGTCTTTTGAACTGGCTTTTTTTCTTACCTAACTGTAATGATTGATTACAGTGACAGTACCCATTCAACGATAGTTTTAATATCTGCATCGCTTACCTGCGGGCTATTTGCTGGCATCGGGATTGGGCCCCAAACACCGCTACCGCCTGCCTTAACCTTGGCAATCAGCTTAGCTTCAGCACCTTTATCGCCTTTGTATTTTGCAGCTACATCCTTATATGCCGGGCCCAGTACTTTTTGTTGCACACTGTGGCATGCCAAACAGCCACTTTTCTGAGCCAAGGCCTCAGCTGCTTTCGCGTCAGCAGCTCCAGCTTGACCAGCCAGCATAAGTGATGCAGCGGCAGCAATACTCATTAATAATGCTTTCATGCTTACTCCTTAGTCATTTCTATGATTGTGAGTCATCTCAATTTTTTGTTTAAACACTACTATCTTGCGACTTGTAATGATACCCATAATTTGATTGTTGTTGAAATCAATTTATAGGCCATTTAATTACTCTCAAACATATCGGTCATATGTAAGCACTAAACGCCGCAGCATAAGCATGCGTTGACATCATCGGATGGAGTTAACACATGTACAAAGATGGAAAACGACTCGGGGTAGACTTATAAAGTCTCTACCAAGTACTCTGCACTGATAGTATGCGTACGGCCGGGGTTGATGACCACCATATTGTCCATGGCGTTAGTCGTTTCCACGCACACGGTTTTACGCCACTCATCTGGCGCGCCCATATCGGCCATCTGAGCAGATTTTTCTGCACCAGGACTCCACACCACGGTGGTATCACTACCCGACTTGGACACATGAATCAGGCGGTTGAAGCCTTTATCGTGCACAGTGCAATCACTGCTATGATTGATAAATACGCGGTCAAATTCACCACCATCAAAAGTCAGCGGGTGATGCTCCACATGGCGCTCATACTTGAGCAGTTTGTCGGAATAGACGCAGTCCTGCATGCCGGTGATTTTAACGTTGGTAACATCACTCACGTTAAGGTAAGTATGGAAAGCCTCACTGATCACAAATGGATGATCAGCCTTGTTGGTGGTCGCCATATCAATACGCAGGCGGCGACCGATGGTAATGGTGACCGTCAATGCATACGGATAGGACAACTGGCGTTTGGCTTCGGGCGTTTCTATCATCTCGAGGATAATCCGCGTTGCTCCGGTAGGGGTCGCATCAAGATCAATCACACGCCAGGGAATCACACGCGCAAAACCGTGCGGACAGAAGGTACTATCAGTGGGGTGTGCACCAAACCAAGGCCAGCAGATAGGCACGCCGCCACGGATCGAGCGGCCTTTCATAAAGCGTGCATTACTCGACAACCACAACACAGGCTGGGTCTGGAATTTAGGCTGCCAGCTAATGACTTGTGCGCCTTGCAAGGCAATGGTCGCGGTACCTAGGGGGTTATCCACTTCCAGATACTGCATGCCATTTTCATCCTGCGTCTGCAGGATATGAGCATGTAGTCTCAGGCGTTTTTTTGTATTGATTACGCCTGCTTCTAATGTTGCTTCTGTATTCATAAAGTGTTATCTCTCACTGTTCAACTTTATCGTTCTATTGTTAGCGTTCAATCTGGCTCACATCACGCACTGCCCCCCTGGCAGCCGAGGTGCTCATGGCCGCATAAGCGCGTAGTGCAGGCGAAACAGAACGTTCACGATCCACTGGCTTCCATGCGGCTTTACCTTTAGCCTCCATGCTGGCACGGCGGTGCGCCATGATTTCATCGCTAACAGCCAAGTGAATAGTACGATTTGGTATATCGATTTCTATCGTGTCATTTTCTTCGACCAGGCCTATGGCACCGCCCTCTGCGGCCTCCGGTGAAGCATGGCCGATACTCAAGCCAGAGGTACCACCAGAGAACCTTCCATCCGTAAGTAAAGCACAAACCTTGCCTAAGTCCTTGGATTTGAGATATGAGGTCGGATAAAGCATTTCCTGCATACCAGGGCCACCACGCGGGCCTTCATAGCGAATCACTACAACATCGCCTGCAATTACTTTATCGGCAAGAATCGCCTCAACTGCAGCGTCCTGTGATTCAAAAATGCGCGCCCGCCCGGTGAACTTGAGAATGCTATCATCCACGCCTGCCGTTTTAACGATGCAACCATCCAGCGCAATGTTGCCGTAAAGCACAGCCAGGCCGCCATCCTGCGAATAAGCATGGGCCTTGTCGCGGATGCAGCCTTCTGCACGGTCGTCATCCAGAGTTGGGTAAAGCATGCTTTGCGAAAACGCGATGGTGGTGGAGATGCCACCTGGCGCAGCACGATAAAACTTCTTCACGTCTTCATCAGCGGTCGTCGTGATATCCCATTTATCCAGCGCATCGCCCAAGGTCGGGCTGTGTACAGTAGGGCTATCACGATGAATCAGGCCAGCGCGACTGAGTTCACTCAGAATACCCATCACGCCACCCGCACGATGCACATCTTCCATATGGTATTTAGCCGTCGCCGGTGCCACCTTGCATACACAAGGCACTGCGCGTGAAATACGGTCAATATCGGCCATAGTGAAATCCACTTCCGCCTCATGCGCCGCAGCTAACAAATGCAATACGGTGTTGGTAGAACCGCCCATGGCAACATCCAGGCTCATGGCATTCTCAAAAGCCTTCATATTAGCGATAGAGCGCGGCAATACAGAGTAATCATCCTGCTCATAATGGCGTTTAGTTATCTCGACAATCACGCGACCAGCCTTAAGGAATAGCTCCTTGCGGGCCGCGTGGGTAGCCAATGTAGAGCCATTACCGGGCAAGCTCAGGCCCAGCGCTTCAGTCAGGCAATTCATGGAATTTGCAGTAAACATGCCAGAACAGGAACCGCAAGTAGGGCAAGCCGAGCGTTCGATGGCCTCGGATTCCGCATCTGAAATCCTGCTATCTGCACCGGCGACCATGGCATCGACCAGATCCAGTTTGTGGGTAGTTCCGTTCCAATTTACTTTGCCTGCTTCCATCGGCCCGCCAGACACAAATACCACCGGGATATTCAGGCGTAATGCTGCCATCAGCATACCGGGCGTGATCTTATCGCAGTTGGAGATACATACCAGCGCATCAGCACAGTGGGCGTTCACCATATATTCGACGCTGTCTGCAATCAGATCGCGGCTGGGCAGGCTGTACAGCATGCCGCCGTGGCCCATGGCGATACCGTCATCCACTGCAATGGTATTGAATTCCTTGGCAACGCCACCGGCACGCTCAATTTCACGCGCCACCAATTGGCCAAGGTCTTTCAGGTGCACATGGCCCGGCACAAACTGGGTGAATGAGTTGGAGATGGCGATGATGGGCTTGGTAAAGTCCTCTTCCTTCATGCCGGTAGCGCGCCACAGGGCACGGGCACCTGCCATATTGCGGCCATGGGTAGTAGTTCGTGAGCGGTATACAGGCATGATGAATCCAGGCGAAGTCTTAAAGTGTAATTTTAAACCAGCCTGCAACAATAGGCATTACTTAATATGAAATTCTGCATTTAAACCATAGGATTAAATGGGGTGTATTTATTAGAAATACTTGGTCAATAGACAATCCAGATAAGCAGTAATTTAGCCAAGCAGGTAAAATTCATTTTTGCTTAGCTGACGACTCACTTTATGTTCACTCACCCCACGTTCGACCCCATCGCTATTCATCTCGGTTCATTTGGTATTCATTGGTACGGCCTGATGTATCTCACTGGATTCATGGCATTTATTGCGCTGGGTAGATGGCGTATAGCTCACCAGAACTGGCAGGGATGGACGCCAGTCATGTTGGATGACGCGTTGTTCTTTGGAGCTTTGGGCGTGATTCTGGGTGGGCGTTTAGGTTATGTGGTGTTTTATCAGTCAGCTTATTTCCTGCAACATCCGCTGGAGATATTCGCGCTATGGCAAGGCGGTATGTCCTTCCACGGCGGTTTTCTGGGCGTGCTGGCAGCCATGATGTTTTTCTCGAGGAAATACCATAAGCCTTGGCTAAGCATCATGGACTTTGTTGCACCTCTGGTACCAATTGGCTTGGGCGCCGGGCGCATGGGCAACTTCATCAACGGTGAACTCTGGGGCCGCGCCACCAATGCATCCTGGGGCATGATATTTCCACAGGTAGACAATATCGCGCGCCACCCTTCACAACTCTATGAGTTCGCGCTGGAAGGTATTGTCCTGTTTGGTCTGCTATGGTGGTATTCCAGCAAACCACGTCCGGTTGGTGCGATTTCTGCGCTGTTCCTGATCGGCTATGGCAGCTTCAGGTTTATGGTTGAATTCACGCGCGAACCTGACAGCTTTTTAGGCCTGCTGTCACTAGGGATGAGCATGGGACAATGGCTAAGCTTGCCTATGGTATTAGTTGGTATCTGGATGCTGGTATGGGCTAACAAGAAGGGTCTGAAAGCTTAAAACTGTTTCACACGATGACTCGCTTTATGCCTTGAGACTGCAGGATCTCGAAGCTTCGCATGCTTGGTGGTTTGACCATGCGTGCGTTCACGCCATAGCTTGAATGAAGCCAGTTTTAAATGGCTGCGCATGAGTTTAATCACGCCATCCTGATTCAGACCGAATTGCACTTCTATTGCCTCAAAAGGCGTCCGGTCTTCCCATGCCATTTCTATGACCCTTGAGACATCGGCAGTATTCATTTATCTATCCCGTTTTAATGTATTAACCCTTTAGATAGAGATATTGTCGAAAATTCAACGTAGGCTCGCACGCCTTGTCAAATTATCAACGAAACTGTTTTTACTTCACCAAAACCCCACCCGGAGATATTCATCTGATTAAAATAGATATTCATATAAATCAATATATTAAATATATTTACAATCAATAAAACATCATAAAAAATCAATGGCACATAGCTTGCACATACAGAACCATAAACAATAATAATTTTATAAAAGTTTTGAGGAGTATGTGATGAGAAAATTACTTAAATCAATGTTTGAAGCGAACAATGCAACTAGTACTGCAGACAGCCAAGCCAAGGCAGAGGAAGACTTTTTTGCTAACGAGCCTGTATCAAACGGCAAACAAAGCAGCGGGATGGAAGTCGTTGAGTTGAGCTTTGATGACTACATCCGTGTAATGAAGTCACAAGAAAGAATGATTCTTCGCTAAACAATACTGCTGTTAAGTAATCGTCTTAACAGCAGCGCTTTATACCCTTCCATTTGTTGTCTTGCCACTGTTTGAAAAATGCTTCCTTACTCAGTGGCGGCGTCAAATCACTAGAATGATGTGTAGCAAAATGTTCCAGATAGCGTTCATAGGCGTCATCGCCAGACAATTGCCTGATCGACTTCCATAAAGATTTCATCCACTGCAACATAGCCATCCCTTAAGAAATCAGCTGTGTTTTCACGTAGGGCGCTTCATCTGACGGCAGCACTGGCTTGCCAGATAAATGACGCGCGCAAACGCGTAACATATCAATAATCACCACCCATAGCACCACCACGAAAAACAGGGTGAGCCATGCATCCAGTTGTTGATTGAAGATCAATTGCGGCGCGACTGCTGCCTTTTCAGGCGGCAAGGTGCCTGCGGCCAGCTTGGCCGCCATATCATTGGCGGCCGCGAAGAAACCGACACGCACATCCGTGCTAGTGATTTTCAGCCAAGCAGCACTAGTCGTTACGATCACCAGCCAGAGCAAAGGCAATAGTGTCACCCATGCATATTTCAACCTGCCGGATTTTACAAAAATACCGGTGGCTACAGATAACGCGATTGCTGCCAGCATCTGGTTAGAAATACCGAATAAGGGCCACAGGATATTGACGCCACCATTCGGGTCAATCACCCCGATATAAAGGAAATAACCCCAGCCTGCCACCACCAGCGCACTAGTAAACAATACCGAGGGATACCATGAAGTCTGCGCCATTTTTGGCCAGATATTACCCAGCATGTCTTGCAGCATGAAGCGCCCGACGCGGGTGCCGGCATCGAGCGTGGTCAGGATAAAAATTGCTTCGAACATGATCGCAAAGTGATACCACAGCGCCAGCATGCTATTACCAAAAGCGCTGCCAAAAATACTAGCCATGCCAACGGCCAGCGATGGTGCACCGCCGGTACGCGCAAACAAGGTGGCCTCGCCCATTTCGCGGGCCAGCGTCTGCATTTGCTCAACCGTGACGGGATAACCCCAGGAAGTGATCATGGCGACAGCATCGGCAGCTTCCTTACCGACCACTCCGGCAGGGCTGTTGATGGCGAAGAATACGCCGGGATCGAGCACTGTAGCGGCGATCATCGCCATGATGGCAACGAAGGACTCAAGCAGCATGGCACCATAGCCTATGGTACGGATGTCGCGCTCATTGGTGAGCAATTTGGGTGTAGTACCTGAGGCGATGAGTGCATGAAAACCCGAAATCGCACCACAGGCAATGGTAATGAATACAAAGGGGAATAGCTTGCCTCCAAAGATGGGGCCCGTGCCGTCAATAAACTGCGTAAGCGCTGGCATTTTGATATCTGGCCGCAACATCAGGATGGCAACAGCGAGCGCGATTACAGTACCCAGCTTGATAAAGGTAGACAGGTAATCTCGCGGCGCAAGCAATAGCCAGACGGGCAGGATGGCTGCAGCAAACCCATATCCCATAATCCACCATGCTAGCGTCAAGCCTTCATGGTCAAAAAGTCCGCGGATGGATGAGTGATCTATCCAGCCGCCGCCGACCACTGCCAGCAATAGCAATGCAACACCAAGTGCGGATGCCTCCAGCACCTGGCCCGGGCGGAAGTTTCGCATGTAAAAGCCAACAATCATGGCAATCGGGATAGTGGCTGCAATGGTAGAGGTGGCCCAGGGACTGTGCTTCATGGCATTGACCACCACCAGCCCGAGTACTGCAATGAGGATGATCATGATGGTAAAGGTGCCAATTAATGCGGCCGCCCCACCCACTGCACCAAGCTCGTCGCGTGCCATTTGACCCAGACTCTTGCCATTACGGCGCGTAGAGAGGAACAAGGTCACCATATCCTGCACCGCTCCGCCGAGCACTGCGCCTATCAATATCCAGAGCGTGCCGGGCAGGTAGCCAAACTGCGCTGCCAGCGTAGGGCCCACCAGCGGGCCTGGCCCTGCGATCGCAGCAAAATGATGGCCGAATACTATCCATTTGTTGGTCGGTACAAAGTCACGGCCATTATCCATACGCTCCGCTGGCGTAGCGCGTGTTTCGTCTATCATCAACACACTAGCCGCTATCCAGGCCGAATAGAAGCGATAGGCAATCGCATAGATACAGATCGCCGCCGTGATAAACCACAAGGCGTTAATGCTTTCACCACGGTTTAGTGCAATGCCGCCAACAGCAGCCGCACCCACCAATGCAATCACCAGCCACAGCAGTTTTTTGGATAAGTTATTCATATATTGATCGTTATTATTGGCTTAAGAAATTAACTGCAAGTATAAACGATTTAATTTTTGTAAGGCCCATGCGCGGAGCTCGACTAAACAGCAGAATGACTAATTATTAGAAACACCAAATTACGCACCCAACTCTAATCGAGAGACCATCATGAAAACCATACTCAGCACCCTGTCTTTACTCACGTTTCTTTTCTCAGCCTCGGTGCAAGCAGACTCCAGCGCATATACCCAAGCCAAGTTTGATGCCTTGCAAAAAGAAGGCAAACCCATACTGGTTGCCATCCATGCCAACTGGTGCCCAACATGCCGCGCACAGGCAAAAATCATTGCACCACTGCTTGATACCGCTAAATATAAAAGCGTAACCGGGCTGCGTGTTGATTTTGACGATCAGAAAGACATCGTCAGGCACTTCAAGGCGACTCAACAAAGCACGCTGATTGTATTTAAAGATGGCAAGGAAGTTGGGCGCATTACCGGGGAAACCTCAACGGTGGAGATAGAAAAACTGGTACAGAAAACACTGTAGGCCAATAGCATGTTGACCACTTTTGGCAGTTATGGCTTGAGCTTTTTGGCTGGTACGCTTTCCATCCTCTCCCCGTGCGTGCTGCCATTGGTGCCTATTCTTATCGGCTCAGCGGTGAATACACATCGGTATGGACCTGTGTTTCTGGCTTTTGGATTAGCCACTTCATTTACCATTGTTGGTGTGTTGCTCGCCAGCCTGGGTTCCGCCATTGGATTGGACCAGTCGGTATTACGCATGGTGGCAGCCGGACTATTGATCATATTCGGGCTGATTCTGTTTTCATCTGCGTTGCAGGAAAAGTTTGCACTGGCAGCCAGCGGCTTAAGCGGCTCAGGTCAATCGCTGCTGAATAAAATTTCGACCGATAGTCTGTTTGGTCAGTTTTTGCTGGGCTTGATTTTGGGCATCGTATGGAGCCCATGCGTTGGGCCGACCTTGGGAGCTACCATCACCTTGGCAAGCCAGGGCGAAAACCTGGCCCATGTCACCTTGATCATGGCGTTGTTTGGCATAGGCGCTGGTATGCCACTCATTTTACTGGGCTTGTTATCCAGACAAGCCATGATGAAATTCAGGAGCAAACTGTTTATGGCAGGTGCCATAGGTAAAAAAATACTCGGGGCATTTTTACTGCTGGTCGGCATCATGATACTCACCGGTGCAGATAAGCAGCTTGAAGCTCTAGTGGTAAGCCATTCACCAGATTGGCTCATTGAGCTGACTACACGCTATTGAGGCAAAAAAAGGGCTTGCCAGTCGGCAAGCCCTTTTGCTAAACATAGGTGTTAATGCATAAAGAAATAAACGATTACTAGCACAATACCTGGCACACCCAGCAACCATGCGATTAGATATTTTCCCATTTTGATTACTCCTTAAAAAAGTTTGACTAAAAAATTAGTGAACCAGGTTGTTTAAATTCGACCCGTCAATAATAGAATCAGCAAAATCACCACTACCAGACCCAAGCCACCGCTCGGACCATAGCCCCAGCCTTTACTATGTGGCCAGGCAGGAATCGCCCCTATCAGAATCAGTACTAAAATAATAAGTAGAATGGTTCCTATCGACATACTGTTCTCCCTGTATTAATTGAATGAAGTTGGCAGAACCTCATTCATGCACTTAAGGTTCAGCCTGCTAACGCCTAGAAATATAAAGACAAATCGCAACCGCATTTATAGGCGTTGCGCTGAATCGTTTGTCAGACAGCACCGACAGTTAATGTGATTAGGCGAGACTCATGAAAAGCACTAGCCCGTATTCATGGCTTTAGATAGCGCGAAAAGCAAACCTTGGGCGCAATATGTACTCATACAAGTACGGCAAGTTTTCTTGTTGTTAGCAATCAACTTAACCTTAGGAGATTCATCATGTGGACAAAACCAGAAGTTACAGAAATGCGTTTCGGCTTTGAAGTAACAATGTACGTATGTAATCGTTAATACGAAGATTGCACGATTTAATGAAACGGAGGCTACGGCCTCCGTTTTTATTTGTACGGTTCCAACGCATCAGCAGATAAAATAAGCTCTGAAACCTTACGCAAAAACTCACTGATGAAAATAGTTGGCATATTACTGGCAGCAGGCTTCTCGCGTAGATTTGGCGACGCTAATAAGCTCTCTCATATACTGCTCGATAGCCGCCCTGTCGGGCTGGCTGCGGCGGAGAATCTGGTGGCTGCGATTACTGATTCGATTGCAGTGATTCGACCTAACGAACATACACTTGGTGAGTTGCTTACAAAAGCAGGCTTACAGGTAATAACTTGCTCAGAAGATCAGCAGAATATGTCGGATAGCTTGGTAGCAGCAGTCAAGCGTACGGCAGACATGGCTGTGGATGGCTTTGTGATTGCCTTGGCGGACATGCCGTTTATTCGCAGCACAACGATTTCTATGGTGGCGCAACAACTCAGGGATGGTGCCGACATCATGATGCCAAGCTACCAAGGACAACGCGGGCACCCGGTCGGGTTTTCGTCAAAATTCAGGAATGAGCTGGAAAGCCTGCATGGTGATGAGGGTGCACGCTCGATTGTCAGGCAGCACGCTCAGCAGGTAAGTACTTTTGAATCCGATGACCCGGGCATACTGGCTGACATCGACACGCTGGCAGACCTTAAGAAATACCAGCCTTAAACTTCTCTTAAATTTCTAAATGGCGCAGGAGGTACTCATGCTTAACGTAGCGTGATTGCCGTTTGAATGCTCTGCGACTTGCTGGCGTTGTAAGGTGCGCTCGCGGATAATTTCGGCCAGGATGGAAATAGCGATTTCAGCTGGCGTCCTGCTGCCTATCGACAGGCCGACCGGCCCATGCAGGCGGGCGATTTCTGCTTCAGAAAGATCGAACATGCGCATACGATCACGGCGTTTGGCCTGGTTCTGCATGGCACCTAAAGCGCCGACATAAAAGGCATCGCATTTGAGTGCTTCCAGCAGCGCCATATCATCCAGTTTGGGGTCGTGGGTCACCGCCACAATGGCGGTAAACGGGTCTGGCTTGATGGCAAGCACTACGTCATCGGGCATGCCTTCAACCCAAGTCACGCCTTCCACTCGCCATTCGGCACGTACATCTTCACGCGGGTCACAAATCAGCACTTCGAAATCCAGCGGTTGTGCATACATGGCGAGCATGGCGCCAAGCTGATTGGCACCGATCACCAGCAAGCGCCATTGCGGGCCAAAATAGTTGTGGAACCAGCCATCCTCCACCCAGGCAGTTGCACCGGGGTTACCCGCGCCTAGCCTGACTTCACCCGTACCAAGCTTTACCGAACGGCAAACCAGTTCACGTTGCGACAAACTAGCCAGTACGGATTCAAGTTCAGAACTATCATTTAACTGTTCAGCAAAAATCAGCAGCTTGCCGCCACAGGGGATACCGAATCGCTGCGCATCCCCTTTATCCACGCCATATTCGATCAATGACGGGCTGGATGGCAAGGCATTAGCACGTGCCTTGTCAGCAAGGTCGTCCTCCACACAACCACCTGAGACGGAACCCACCAGATGTCCATCGTCGCGCACCGCCAATATGGCGCCGGGCAAGCGCGGGGATGATCCCCAGGTCTGCACCACGGTAAACAGATGCACGCGATGCCCTTGTGCCTGCCATGCCAGAGCACGACTGAGCACTTCTGCATCTTGCGAAACTATCGTTTTTGCATTCATGGTTACTGTCTGCTCCCGCCTTTATGTGCCTTTAAGCCAGCTGGCTACCGATAGGCAAGCTACGGATGCGCTTGCCGGTAGCAGCGAATATGGCATTAGTAATCGCCGGTGCCACAGGCGGCACGCCGGGCTCACCGGCACCACCCATTTTGTCGGTGCTTGGCACAATATGCACTTCCACCTTGGGCATCTCGCTCATGCGCAATACCTGGTAGTTATGAAAGTTGGATTGCTCTACCTGACCATCCTTGAATGTGATCTCACTATGCAAGGCTGCGCCCAGGCCAAAGGCGATGGCCGATTGCACCTGCGCTTCGAGCGAATCTGGATTCACCACCAAGCCGCAATCAATAGCACACACCACTCGGTGCACCTTGACTGCACCTTTATCCAGTGAGATTTCTGCCACTTGCGCCACAAAGCTTCCGAATGACTCGTGCACAGCCACACCACGGAACACGCCTTCCGCCAGAGGTTTATCCCAATCCGCCTTGGTAGCGGCCAGGTTGAGTGCCGCCAGATGGCGTGGATGGTTCTTAAGCAAGGCACGACGGTATTCGACTGGATCTTTATTGGCGCTATGTGCAAGTTCGTCAATGAGGCTTTCCATCACAAATGCAGTATGGCTGTGCCCTACCGAACGCCACCACAAGACCGGCACATCAGATTTAACGCTATGCAACTGAATATCATGATTGGCGACTTCTTTAAGGTAAGGGGAATCTGCCACACCTTCCACTGAGGTTGCATCAATGCCATTCTTGATCATGAAACCTTCGAAAAGTGTACCGGCGATGATGGACTGGCCAACCAGCGTTTGTTTCCATGCCAGTGGCAAGCCATCTTCACCTAAGCCAATGACGGCCTTATGCAGATAGGCCGGGCGATAGTAGCCACCCTTTACGTCATCTTCACGCGTCCACACTGTTTTCACCGTGACAACCTCATCTTTGCCAACATTCGCAGCTTTTGCTACGTTGGCAGCTTCAGTCACAAAATCCGCTGCCGGGTTGGCGCGGCGACCAAATCCACCACCCAGGAATACAGTATTAATCTTGACCTGCTCCGGCTTAAGCCCCAGCACTTTGGCAATTGCAGGCTGGTCATTTCCCTGCATCTGCGTACCTGTCCATACTTCGCAGCTATCTTTACCGATACGCACGGTGCAGTTCAGCGGCTCCATGGGTGAGTGCGCCAGATAAGGCACGTTATATTCAGCTTCTATGGTTTTTGCAGCTTTACTCAGCGCCGCTGCAGCATCGCCAGCCTTGGCAGCTGGCAAACCTTCTGTAGCAGCAAGCTTGCGGTATTCTTCCAGTAGCGCCTTGGAATCTAGCTTTGCGCTCGGGCCTAAATCCCAGTCGACCTTGAGTGCATCCCGGCCCTGCTTGGCCGCCCAGTAATTATCAGCAATCACAGCTACACCTGTAGGCACTTGCACCACATTAGTCACGCCTTTGATCTGCTTGGCAGCAGTGGCATCGAATGACTTAACACTAGCACCAAATACCGGGGCACGTTGCACCAGGGCAGTCTGCATGCCTTCAAACTGAATGTCCTGGCCAAACACGGCAGTACCGTTAATTTTCTCAGGGCCATCCAGGCGCTTGGTGGCCTTGCCGATAATTTTCCAGTCTTTCGGGTCTTTCAGCGTGACTTCGGTTGGAGTTGGCAGCTTGGCCGCAGCTTCTGCCAGCTCGCCATAACTGATACTTTTATCGCTAGCGATTACCATGCCGTTTTCTGTTTTGCAGGCAGCTGGCTCAACGCCAAGCTTCTGGGCTGCTGCACTCACAAGCAAGGCACGAGTAAGCGCACCCGCTTGACGATAACGATCGAACTCCGACCAGGTGGTGGATGAGCCACCGGTGATCTGTAAGCCATAAGCGGTATGGGCATATTCAGGTGCAGCAGGCGCATGCTCAACCTTGATCTTGCTCCAGTCTGCATCCAGCTCTTCCGCAATCAGCATGGGCAAGGTAGTCCAGACACTTTGACCCATCTCGCTGTGTGCCAGCAATACAGTAATGGTGTTGTCGGTGCCGATGCGCAAAAACGCATTGGGCGACGGCAGCTTCATCGCCGCTGGCATATCCGCTTTTTTCTCATTGGGGAGCAAAAAGCGCTTGGCTTGAGGGATAGCAAATGCAATCACTAGGCCACCACCGACTACTGCGGCGCTTTTGATAAAGGTACGTCTGGAAATATTGATGCTCATGATGATTCCCCTATGCCAATTTCGTTGCAGCTTGGTGGATAGCAGCACGGATGCGCGGATAGGTACCGCAACGGCAGATATTGCCGCTCATGGCGGCGTCGATGTCAGCATCGCTAGGCGCTTTATTGGTAGCAAGTAAGGCAGTCGCCGCCATAATCTGGCCGGACTGGCAGTAACCACACTGCACCACATCGATTTCGCTCCAGGCAGCTTGCACTGCCTGGCCAACCGGGTCCGCACTCATATGCTCAATAGTAGTAATTTTCTTTCCAACAGCCACCGTCACCGGCGTCACACAGGAGCGGATGGCCTGTCCATCCAGGTGCACGGTACAGGCGCCACATTGCGCCATGCCACAACCAAACTTGGTACCCGTCATGTGGGCAACATCGCGCAACGCCCAGAGGATGGGCATATCATCCGGCACATCCAGCTCTTTATCCTGACCATTAATATTCAACGTGACCACGGCATCCCCCTATAAAATTTGAGACCAAAAACATGAATTCGTTGCAGCTTTGGATTACTGGTAATTGCTAGAGTATGCGCAAATCATTTAAACCAATAAATGGAAATGATATTATTTTAGAATTCCATATTATGGAATAATATCGCTATATCCAATTGTATATTTCGGAATCGAGTAGCCCATGTTAAATAGACTGGAAATGATGCGCATCTTCTGCGCCGCGGCCGAATCTGCCAGCTTTAAAGAAGCCGCAACGCGCCTTGGCATTTCGCCGCAGGCCGTGACGCGGGCAGTGAAAGAGCTGGAGCATACCGTGGGGGAACCGCTGTTTTACCGCAATACGCGGCAGATGCGCATTACCGGTTTTGGCGAGCAGCTTGCACACCGCGCCCGCGATGCCGTTAGTGGCGTAGACGAGCTATTCAAGCATAGCGACAAGCAGCCGGAGAACGAGGTTGCTGGCATGGTGCGCATTACCGCGCCTACTGTCATCGGGCGGCGTTATCTGCTGCCAGTGTTGAGCAAAATCACCAACGAACATCCCCATATCACGCTGGATTTACGCCTCTCCGATACCATTACCGATGTGGTTGAGCAGCAGATTGATATCGGCATACGCGTGGGATTTTTGCGTGACAGCAGCTTTGTCGCGCGTGCTACCGCCAAGGTATCGTTTTGCGTCGTCGGCACCCCGGAGCTAGTTGCACGCACAGGCACACCGAAGCGCATACAGGATCTAACGGAATTACCAACCATCGCACTGGTAGACCAGAGTTCTGGCAGGCATTGGCCATGGTATTTCCTGGAGGGTCAGCAATTCACGCCACGCAACATTACTTTTATTACGGATGATGCCGAAACTGAACTGTCTGCAGCACTGAGTGGATTAGGCTTTGGCCAGATTGCTACCCCCCTGGTTGAACCTTATATCCGTTCCGGCAAGCTAGTCAGTGTATTGGGCAATTACACTGCCCAGCCTTGGGACCTTTATGTATACAGGCCTCAACGAGGGCCGGTGCCAAGCCGTATCAGGATAGTTTATGACCAGATACTGGAAGCCTTTTCCGACCCGGAAGTATTTAATATCTAAAGCATAGATATTTTGCAGGCAAATATATAAAACGAAGTGACCTGCAGTTAAGGGATAATTACATAATTAACGTTGTCCATTCAGGCATCGTTTCGCCATTTAGATTTCTCAAGGCCCTCATTATTCATGCAAGCACCCTCAGCAGCAACCACGAAACAAACAGTTCCAGCAACTGAACCAGCAAAGCGCGTTTCATCATTGCGCGACCTGTGGCCATTTTTACGGCCTTATCGTTTGCAGGCATTTATCGCTTTCCTGTTGCTGTGTTTTGCTTCTGCCACGCTATTACTGGTGCCTTTGGCATTTCGCGACCTGATAGATTTTGGCTTTGGGCAGCCTGCGACAAAAGCCAGTGGTGCGCTCACCAGCCATCTCGGACTTAATAGCCACTTTGCCATCCTGTTTGGGTTAGCCAGCTTCTGGGCGCTAATGGTGGCATCACGTTATTACACGGTTTCGTGGATAGGTGAGCGCGTCACCGCTGATTTACGCAGCGCGGTATATGGGCGCGTACTTACGCAATCACCGCAGTTCTTTGAGACGTTGCAGACAGGTGAAGTATTGTCGCGCCTCACCGGCGACACCACGCTGATCCAGACCGTAGTTGGCAGCTCAGCCTCCATGGGCCTGCGCAGCCTGTTCCAGTTCGTTGGTGGCATGATCATGCTTGCCGTCACCAGCTTTTACCTGTTTTCAATCAATGTCGGGCTAATGCTGTTATTAATCCTGCCGATCATGTGGATAGGGCGTTCGGTAAAAAAACTGTCACGTGAGTCGCAAGATCGCATTGCAGATAGCTCGGCTATGGCAGGCGAAATACTTAATGCCATGCCAACGGTGCAATCCTATACGCAGGAGCAGCGCGAAATCGGCCGCTTCCGCAGCAGTGCAGAGTTGAGTTTCAGCACGGCAATACGTCGCGTGCGTGTACGCGCCCTGCTTACGGCGGTCATCATCACGGCTGTCATGGGTACCATCATTTTTGTACTCTGGCTGGGTGCGCGCCAGGTGAGCAATGGCACCATGTCGGGCGGCGAACTGGCTTCGTTTATCCTGTATGCAGCGATGGTGGCTGGTAGCGTCGGCACCATGGCGGAAGTATGGGGCGATATCATGCGCGCGGCTGGTGCTACTGAAAGACTATTGGAGCTTTTGCATGCGGAGCCTGCAATCGCCGAACCGGGCGAACCGCAGTTACTCAAGAACAATCACGAAGCAGCGATCCGCTTTGAGCAGGTCAGCTTCAATTACCCGTCACGGCCACTCAAGGCAGCGCTCAATCATATCTCGCTGGATATCGCGGCAGGCGAGACTATCGCGCTGGTCGGCCCATCTGGCGCGGGTAAGACCACCATGTTCCAGCTGCTGTTACGTTTTTACGATGTCTCCAGCGGCAGCCTTACCCTGAATGGGCAGGATATACGCACGCTCAACCTGGAAACATTGCGCAGCATGATTGCTGTGGTGCCGCAAGACCCGGTGATTTTCTCGGCTAACGCCATGGAAAACATCCGTTATGGCCGCCCCTATGCGACCGATGCCGAAGTGATGCTGGCCGCCAAAGCCGCCCAGGTGGATGAGTTTATGCAGCAACTACCGCAAGGCTATGAGACCTTTCTCGGCGAGCGCGGCACCCGGCTTTCCGGCGGGCAACGCCAGCGTATCGCGATTGCGCGGGCGATCTTGAAAGATGCGCCGTTACTATTGCTGGATGAAGCCACCAGCGCGCTGGATGCCGAATCCGAGATCCTTGTGCAGCAAGGCTTGAACGCGGCAATGGAAGGACGCACCACTTTGATCATTGCCCATCGCCTGGCCACGGTACAGAAGGCTGACCGCATCGTGGTGATGGAAGATGGCAATATCGTCGAAATCGGCAGCCCGAGCGAGTTACGACAACAGGACGGGCTATATGCAAGGCTGGCAAGTTTGCAGTTTGGCATGGATCACGAGGCAGAAAATCAACTGCCTTTGTAACCACTTTTCTATCAAAAATCTCCAACATGCCATGAAAGCGGCATGAATCTTATGGTGCAAACGCACCAGAAATGTGCAACAGTCGTGCTTTTTTACACAACTGTATTCATTGAAATTCCGCTATCTGTATCTTAAACTTCATATACTTAACAAAAAAATTTAGCATCTGGCATAGCCATTGCTTATGGGGTCACTGAGTTGTCTAAAATTGAGTCAGCAATGCTCCGCGTAATGTTAGTTGATAATCACATGGAGCGCACAGCGCCGCTTACGCAATCTCTGACTGATGCAGGGTATGAGGTTATTGCTCATTTATCCGACACGGTTAACCTGGATGATGCAGTACGCAAGTTGCAACCTGACATTGTGATTATAGATACGGAGTCACCCAGCCGCGATACGCTGGAGCACTTGGTAGTGATGAATGCCAGCATGCCGCGTCCGATTGTGATGTTTACGCATGATGGCGATACCAGCAAGATCCGCGAAGCGACGCGCGCCGGTGTCAGTGCTTATGTAGTGGGTAGTTTACCGAATGAACGCATGAAGCCAATTGTGGATGCGGCGATTGCAAGATTCGAAGAATTCAAGGCTTTGCGGCTGGAACTGAACGAAGCGAACAATAAGCTCAGTGAACGCAAAGTGATAGAGAAAGCCAAGGGCCTGCTGATGAAGCGGCGTGGCATCGATGAAGATGAAGCTTACCGCCTGTTACGCAATATGGCGATGGAACAGAACATACGCTTGGCAACGTTGGCCGAGCAAGTAGTACAGGCAGCAAAGTTGTTGCTCTAGTTTTGTAAAAGAATTTGAGTTTTTGAATGATGGAAGTTACCCAACGACGGGTGGCTTTCAGTAGTAAACCGGGCCACTGATGGCCCACCGGACAAAGGCGTCCTTGCACATGGAGATAATCCGTGCGCAGGACGCCTTTTTTATTTGTCTTTTTACAACGCAATTGTTACGCAGATTTTGAATTTTATTTAAGCAATTACAGCCAACTCAGCCAGGAGAACTAAATGAGTATTGATGATAAAAAAACGACTAGCCCTGTAGACAATAGCCGCCGCAATTTTTTCCGCGCAAGTGCCGGTGCTATGGGCGCCTCGGCTTTACTGGGAATGGTTCCAGAGAAAATCCGCAACAGCGCATGGGCTGCCGGAACTGATGCCCCTGAAATTACCGAAGTCAAGATCGGCTTTATCCCACTGACAGACTGCGCACCTATCGTGGTCGCGGCAGAAATGGGTTTTGACAAGAAATACGGCATCAAGATTACGCCATCCAAGGAAGCCTCATGGGCTGGCGTTCGTGACAAGGTAGTGAATGGCGAGCTGCATGCAGCCCATGTGCTGTATGGCCTGGTATATGGTGTACAACTTGGCATTGGCGGTCAGCAAAAAGACATGTCGGTACTAATGACGCTTAACAACAACGGTCAGGGCATCACCCTTGCCAACCAGTTGAAAGACAAGGGCGTCACCAGCGGAGCTACCCTGAAACGCCTGCTGGATAACGAGAACCGCGACTACACATTTGCGCAGACTTTCCCTACCGGCACACACGCTATGTGGCTCTACTACTGGCTGGCGGCCAATGGCATCAACCCGATCAAGGACGTCAAAACCATCGTGGTGCCACCACCACAAATGGTCGCGAATATGCGTATCGGCAATATGGATGGCTACTGTGTTGGCGAACCATGGAACGCACGTGCTATTTTCGACAAGGTTGGCTTTACCGTCGCCACCAGCCAGGACATCTGGACTGACCATCCGGAAAAAGTACTGGGCACAACTGCAGAGTTTGTTGCGAAGAACCCGAACACTGCGCGCGCCATGATCATGGCAATCCTGGATGCCTGCCGCTATATCGATGCTGCTGCCAACCGCCCTGCTGTGGCCAAGCTCATCGCTGGAAAATCCTATGTGAATGCACCTGAAGAAGTGATCGAAGGTCGCTTCCTCGGCCATTACGACAACGGTATCGGCAAAAAATGGGAAGACCCTAATTACATGAAATTCTTTAACGATGGCAAGGTGAATTTCCCTTACCTGTCAGACGGCATGTGGTTCCTCACCCAGCACAAGCGTTGGGGTCTGCTCAAGTCCGAGCCTGATTATCTGGCAGTGGCCAAGAAGGTTAACCAGATCGAGCTGTATACCCAAGCTGCAACACAACTCGGCATCAGTGTACCGAAAGACCCGATGCGTTCCAGCAAGCTGATGGATGGTGTGGTTTGGGATGGTAAAGACCCGAAAGCTTACGCCGCCAGTTTCAAGGTCAAGGCTTAAGTTTTTAACCCGACTAAAAACTCTCAAAGGAAACCATCATGAGTGTAGTCAGCATTCGAAAAGAAAACCTGCAGTCCATCACCAGTAGTGATAACACCGTTGCTCCAGTTGCCGCCGCAGAAGTTATTGTAACAACCAAGCCTGCCGCAAAAGAGGGAGAACCAGCTGCGAAAAAACCAGGCAGCTCAGGCAAAGTTGCACAGCAAGCACGTACTTTCTTTGAGTGGTTTATTCCACCCATGTTTGGCGTTTTGCTGATGCTGGCAGTATGGACATTGATCTCGCAGCAATCGCCCAACCTGCCCGGCCCAGTATCCACATGGCACTCGGCTACTGCGCTTTTCAGCGATCCGTTCTATAACAACGGGCCGAATGATCAGGGCATAGGCTGGAACATCCTGTTCTCGCTGGAACGCGTAGCACTGGGCTTCGGCATGGCAGCGCTGGTAGGTATCCCGCTGGGGTTTATCATTGGCCGCTTCCAGTTCATGTCACGCATGGCAGCGCCGATTATCAGCATGCTGCGTCCTGTGTCTCCACTGGCTTGGCTGCCAATAGGCCTGCTGGTGTTCAAGGCTGCCAACCCTGCAGCTATATGGGTGATCTTCATCTCCGCGATCTGGCCGATGATCATCAACACCGCAGTGGGGGTGAGCAAAGTCCCGCAGGATTACATGAACGTCGCCAAGGTACTTAACCTTTCAGAATGGAAGATATTCACCAAGATCCTGTTCCCCTACGTGCTGCCATACATGATGACTGGCGTACGCCTTTCCATCGGTGTGGCATGGCTGGTGATCGTAGCGGCTGAAATGCTCACAGGCGGAGTCGGTATTGGCTTCTGGGTATGGGATGAGTGGAACAACCTGAATGTTGAACACATCATCATCGCAATCTTTGTCGTGGGTATCGTTGGCTTGTTACTTGAACAAGCGCTCATCGCTATCGCTAATCGCTTCAGCTACGAATAGGAATGATCATGGAAAATACCACTCAAGACAAAATAGCCCAAGATAAAATCATTAAGCAGGAAAGATACGTTCAGCTGGAACACGTAAATATGTCTTTCGCTACCAAAAAAGGCACTTTCGAGGCCTTGCGCGATATCAACCTCAATATCAAGGAAGGTGAGTTCATCTCGCTAATTGGCCACTCCGGCTGTGGAAAATCCACCGTACTTAACCTGATTGCAGGGCTGTTACACCCAACGGATGGCCTGTTGTTCTGTGCTGGTCGCGAAATCGGCGGCCCCGGCCCGGAGCGTGCAGTCGTGTTTCAGAACCACTCATTGCTGCCATGGCTAACCTGCTCAGAGAACGTGTACCTGGCTGTTGAACGTGTATTCGGCAGTACCGAATCCAAGCCAGAGTTACAGGCACGCACTCAGGCGGTAATGGAGTTGGTTGGCTTATCCCACGCGGTAGACAAACGCCCGAACGAAATCTCAGGCGGCATGAAGCAGCGCGTGGGCATTGCCCGTGCACTGGCGATGGAGCCGAAAGTGCTGTTACTGGATGAGCCATTTGGCGCACTGGATGCACTTACCCGCGCCAAGCTACAGGACGAGCTGATGGGCATCATGGCGAAATCGGGCGCGACTGCAGTAATGGTGACGCACGATGTAGATGAGGCCGTGTTGCTGTCTGACCGCATCGTGATGATGACCAACGGCCCAGGGGCAGGTATCGGTGAGATTCTGACGGTGGATCTGGAGCGCCCGAGAAAGCGCCTGGAGCTGGCAGAAGATGCTGCTTACAACCACTTACGGGCTGAAGTATTGCGCTTCCTCTACGAACGCCATGCCAAGGCAGCCTGATGCAATTTTTAGCAATTGATGCAAAGAAAAAAGGCCTGGCTTGAAACGGACATTTCAGGACAGGCCCCGTACTCCAATGTAGTAAACACTAGCGTACTAGTTACCCATTTTCGCGAAAAAAGGAGCAACAAATGCAAGTTAATATGAGATTCAAGCTGCGTCAAGTTTATATCGCCGCATTGTTCGGCATCAGCGTAGCAAGCCCATTAGTACAGGCTGAGGAATTGGAAGTGTTGCCTGAATATACCTTTATGGATGCCGTCAAAGGCGGCAAAAACCTGAGCAGTTTCCGTCTACGCTACGAGACCGTAGACCAGGATGGCAATGGCCAGGCACCTAAGAATACCCAGCCCCTCAAAGATGCAGAAGGCCTGACCTTACGCAGCCTGGTTGGCTGGCAAACCGCGCCATTTCATAACTTCAGCTTTGGCGCACAACTGATCGGTGTCACCAAGCTTGTCGATAACTACAACGACCGTCGCAACAATATTAATGAAAAAGGCCGCGAAGAATATCCATTTATCGTGGATCCCAACTTCACTGACATTAACCAGCTTTACATCGACTGGACTGGCATCAAGAACACCAAGTTCCGCCTCGGCCGTCAGCAGCTGAACCTGGACAACGTACGCTTTATCGGCGATATCGCTTACCGCCAGGTTATGCAGGTATTCGACGGTGTATCTGTACTCAACAAGAGCATTCCTGACACCGAAGTGTTCCTCGCCCACTTTGAAGAAGTCACGCAGATTACCACCAAGCAGCGCGGTGGCGATCTGGACATTGCCAACGTGAAATACCGCATTTCACCTACCGAATTTTTAGTGGGCTATGGTTACCTTTCCAACTTTACGGACCTCGGTTTCGGTAATGGCTGGTTCGGCCCGGCAGCACTCAATGCGCCTGCTGGCACTACCAATGTAAATGCCGACCAGGGCAACAAGACTTTCGGCCTGCGCCTAGATGGCATACATCCATTCAACCCCAATCTGCGCGCACTTTACACCGCCGAATACGCCAAGCAAACCGATTATTCAGGTGGTGATGACCGTATTGACGCGCATTACTACAAAATTGGCGGCGGAGCCGGTATCGACAATTTCTCCATCCGTGCAGATCAGGAATTGCTCTCCAGCAATAATGGCCAGTATGCATTCCAGACCCCATTCGGCACCAATCACCTGTTCCAGGGCTGGGTCGATAAATTCTTGACTACGCCTAAAGAAGGTATTCGTGACAACTTTGTCACCGCTACCTATCGTTATGGTGATTTTCTGTTCTACACCGACTTTCATGTGTTTGATTCTGACAAGGACTTCAACCAGGTTGGCGGCGGCAAGGGTGATCGCTACGGTAAAGAGTGGAATGCTGCAGTGACTTACAACTACAGCAAAAACATCATGACCAAGATTGAATACGGTAAATACACGGAAGATGACCAATACCGTGCCAGCGCAGTAGCCAATGCAGCCGGGCGTATTCGTGATACCGAGAAACTGTGGCTGACAGCGATGTACACGTTTTAATCAGTTAATACTCATGAGGAATGGGCTGTAATGACCCATTCCTTGCAACTACTTTTAGTACTAGATAATTGGCAGAATGTGATGACAGGTAAAGTTTTTCTGATTGGTGCAGGCCCTGGCGACCCAGATCTGATTACGCTGAAAGCAGTCAAGGCACTGCAAACGGCAGATGTGATCCTGCTGGACGACCTGGTTAACCGCGAGCTGTTGAAGCACGCACCACAGGCTCGCGTGATTGAAGTGGGCAAACGCGGCGGCTGCAAATCCACGCCCCAACACTTTATCGAACGCATGATGGTAGCCCTTGCCGAGCAAGGCCAGACTGTGGTGCGCTTGAAAGGCGGCGACCCGTTCATGTTCGGTCGTGGTGGCGAAGAAATGCTGGCAATGCGCAATGCCGGTATTGATGTCGAAATCATTCCCGGCATTACCAGTGGCATGGCTGTACCAGCCAGCATCGGCATCCCAGTGACCCATCGCGGTTACGCACCAGGGGTAACTTTTGTCACAGGCCACACCCAAGATGGGTCTGAGCAGAACTGGAAAGCGCTCGCACAAGGCGGTACTACGCTGGTGATCTACATGGGCATGAAGCACCTGCCATCTATCGTATCTGAGTTAATCGTGGCCGGGCTTTCTGCCGACATGCCCGCTGCGGCAATACAACAAGGCACACTGCCCGAGCAGCAACAAGTCATCAGCACGCTGGGCATGCTGCCGATGGCGATACAGCAGCAAGGTTTGGCAAGCCCCGCGATTATCGTGGTGGGCGATGTAGTTCGATTGGCACAAGTGATGAAGACAAGCAATCAGTGCGTCGATGATGTAGCAGTGGCTGCCTGAGGCAGCTAAAAATTCAGGTAATACCGGAGAAGCAATTATGCAAAAAATGAAACTAGTAGTGGTAGGTAACGGGATGGCAGGCATGCGCGTAGTGGAAGAGCTACTCAAGATCGCCCCCGACCTTTATGACATCACGGTATTCGGCGATGAGCCCTACCCCAATTACAACCGCATCATGCTGTCACCGGTACTGGCTGGCGAACAGACGATTGATGACATTATTCTCAATAGCCGTGAATGGTATGCCGAAAACAATATCATCCTGCACACTGGCAAGTACATCAATAAGATAGACCGCAAAAACCGTGTGGTTTACAGCGCAGATGGTACTAGTGCGGAGTATGACCGCCTGCTGCTGGCAACTGGCTCCAAGCCGTTCATGTTACCTGTCCCCGGTGCCGACCTTCAGGGCGTAATCGGCTTTCGCGACATCAAGGATGTCGACATCATGATAGATACTGCGGGCAAGCACCCCAAAGCCGTGGTGATCGGTGCCGGCCTGCTCGGCCTGGAGGCTGCCAATGGCCTGAAAATCCAGGGCATGGATGTCACCGTGGTACACCGTAATGACTGGTTGCTGGAAAGACAGCTGGATCGCACTGCAGGCAAGATGCTGCAAAAATCGCTGGAAGAAAAAGAGCTGAAATTTATCCTGCGTCAGGAAACACAGGAAATCGTCGGCGAAAATGGCCGAGTCACGGCGCTACGCCTCAAAGACGGCACTGAGCTGGAGGCTGACCTGGTAGTGATGGCTATCGGCATACGCCCCAATTTTGCACTGGCAGAATCTGCCGGTATCCATTGTGATCGCGGCATTGTGGTCAACGACACCATGCAAACCTACGACCCACGCGTCTACGCTGTGGGCGAGTGCGTAGCGCATCGTGGCATCTCCTACGGCCTGGTAGCGCCACTATTTGAAATGGCCAAGGTATGCGCCACCCACCTGGCCAACTTTGGTATCGGCCTCTATAAAGGCTCGGTGACATCCACCAAGCTTAAGGTCACCGGCATCGACCTGTTCTCCGCAGGCGATTTTGCCAGCGGAGAAGGCGCAGCTGACGATGGCCGCGAAGAGATCGTGTTGCATGATGCAGTAGGTGGCGTTTACAAGAAACTGGTGATCAAGGATGACAAGATCATCGGCAGCGTGCTGTATGGCGATACCACCGACGGTGCCTGGTATTTCCAGATGCTGCGTGATGGCAAGCTCATCCACGAGATTCGCGATAACCTGATGTTCGGCCAGGACAGCCTGGGTAATACCGGCCACCAGGGCCAGGACAAAGCGGCTGCCATGACCAACGAAATGGAAGTATGTGGCTGTAACGGGGTGTGCAAAGGCACTATCGTCAAGGCGATCAAGGAACAAGGCCTGTTCACGATTGATGATGTGAAGAAACAAACCAAGGCAGGTTCAAGCTGTGGCTCCTGCACTGGTTTGGTGGAGCAGATACTTGCCTCAACACTGGGTGGTGGCTACGCTGCCCCATCCAGTAGCAAAGCGGTGTGCGGCTGTACAGATAAAAATCATGAAGAAGTCCGCCAGCTTATCCGCGACCACAAATACCTGAACATCCCGGATGCCATGAGCGGTATGGCATGGCGCACACCCAATGGCTGCGCCACTTGCAGGCCAGCGCTCAACTACTATCTGCTTTCTACCTGGCCACACGAGGCAGTGGATGATCCGCAATCACGCTTTATCAACGAACGCGTGCATGCCAATATCCAGAAAGATGGCACCTACTCGGTGATTCCGCGCATGTACGGCGGCGTGACCACGCCTGATCAATTAAGAAAAATTGCCGACGTGGCCGACAAGTACGCCGTGCCCATGGTGAAGGTCACCGGCGGTCAGCGTATCGACTTGCTGGGCGTGAAGAAAGAAGACCTGATCGATATGTGGGCTGATCTCGACATGCCATCCGGCTATGCTTACGGCAAGAGCATCCGTACCGTCAAAACCTGCGTTGGTTCTGAATTCTGCCGTTTCGGTACGCAGAATTCCACGCAGTTGGGGATTGACATTGAAAAAGCCTTTGACCACATGTGGGCGCCACACAAGGTTAAGTTTGCGGTATCCGCCTGCCCACGCAACTGCGCAGAATCCGGCATTAAAGACGTAGGCATTATCGGCGTGGATTCGGGCTGGGAAATGTACGTGGGTGGTAACGGCGGTATCAAGACCGAAGTTGCGCATTTCCTGTGCAAGGTAAAAAACGCGGAAGAGGTGCTGGAATACTCAGGCGCTTTTATCCAGATCTACCGCGAAGAAGCACGCTACCTGGATCGCACCGTGCATTGGATAGAACGGGTAGGCATGGAATATGTGAAGCAGCGCGTGCTGGAAGATGCAGAAGGCCGCAAAGCCGCTTATGAACGCCTGATATATGCATTGCAAGGCTCGGTAGATCCATGGGCTGAGCGTGTGCAGAAGCGTAACGAGCACAAGCAGTTCGAGATCATTGCAGTTTAAATCCAGTACCTGTATCGCATTCAATAAGGAAATATCATGCAAAAAAGTTTCTGGCAGGCGGGCCACAAGCCCACATTATTTTCAGCGTTCCTGTATTTCGACCTGAGCTTCATGGTGTGGGTGCTATTGGGCCCGCTGGCGGTGCAGATCGCTACCGATCTGCAACTATCCCCGGCGCAAAAAGGCCTGATGGTCGCAACGCCAGTACTGGCAGGCGCAATGCTACGCATCGTGATGGGCGTGCTGGTGGATCAGATCAAGCCAAAAATGGCCGGACTGATCGGCCAGGTGATCGTGATCTTGGCTTTGGCTGTGGCCTGGCTGCATGGCATCCATAGCTACCAGCATACTTTGCTACTAGGTGTGTTCCTCGGCGTGGCTGGCTCGGCCTTTGCCGTCGCCCTGCCGCTGGCATCACGCTGGTATCCACCGGAACACCAGGGCACGGCCCTGGGAATTGCCGGCGCAGGTAATTCCGGCACCGCATTGGCTGCATTGTTTGCGCCAGGGCTGGCAATTGCCTTTGGCTGGAATAATGTATTCGGGCTGGCGATTATCCCGCTGACTTTCGCACTTGTGGTTTACCTGATATTTGCCAAGGATGCACCTGATGCACCAGCCGGTAAATCCCTGAGCCAGTACCTGGCCGTGCTCAAGGATAAAGATGCCTGGTGGTTCATGTTCTTCTACAGCGTGACCTTCGGCGGCTTTGTAGGGATGGCCTCTTCGCTCACCATCTATTTCCACGACCAATACGGTTTGTCACCTGTGCATGCAGGCTACTTCACAGCTGCCTGCGTATTCGCAGGCTCGCTGGTACGTCCCTTCGGCGGCAATCTGGCTGACCGTATAGGTGGCATCCGCACCTTGACTGTCATGTATGCATCGGCAGCATTGTTCCTGTTCATCCTGAGTTTCGGCATGGAACAACAATACACGGGCCTGGCCGTCGTGGTAGCCGCGATGCTATCACTGGGCATGGGCAATGGCGCAGTATTCCAGCTGGTTCCGCAGCGTTTCCGCAAGGAGATCGGTGTCATGACAGGCCTGATCGGCATGGCAGGCGGCGTGGGCGGTTTCTATCTGGCTTCCAGCCTGGGGTATTCCAAGCAGGTCACCGGCAGCTATCAGGTCGGGCTTTTGATTTTCTCCGCGTTGGCGATACTGGCGATGATCGGACTGATGGGTGTAAAAACCCGCTGGCGCACAACATGGGGCTCTGCCACCATGACCTCTGCTAAAGTGTAACCTTGCGTTATTCAAAAACGAGAGCGCTGTGCCTTCAACCAAAATATCTTTAAAGCAAACGCATTTATACGTGGCACCTGCCACTGCGCTGTCTTTAAAGATCGTCGTGGGGCAAAGTAGCCTGGTCGGGCCACGCCCGCGCAATGAGGATTACGCTGGTGTTGTTACGCCGACAGATGATCGGCTGGCCACCAAGGGCGCATTGGTAGCGGTAGCCGACGGCGTCAGCGGCAATGCAGGTGGCCGAGAGGCGGCCGAAATGACAGTGCGCAGCGTGCTCTCTGACTACTACGCCACGCCCGATACCTGGGAGCCACACACAGCACTCGATAAAGTGCTGACCGCCGCCAACCGCTGGGTACTGGCGCAGGCTGCGGCCAACCGTGATCTGGCAGGCATGGCGACTACTCTGTCGTTACTGGTATTTCGCGGCCAGCGCTACTATCTAGCGCATATAGGTGATACCCGTGCATATCGCTTGCGGGACGGCAAGCTGGAACAGCTCACCACTGACCATGTCTGGGACAGACCTGATATGCGCCATGTGCTGAAACGTGCCGTGGGGCTGGACCAACACCTGGCTGTGGATTTTGCGGAAGGCGACATCAAGCCTGGCGACACTTTTGCACTGATGACAGACGGGGTATGGGATGTAGTCGGCGAACAGGCTATCCATAGCGCGCTTAACCTGTTTGATAACCCGCAAATGATCTGCGACCAGCTCACTAAACAGGCAATTGCACAGAATGGCCAGGACAACGCCACGGTGCTGGTAGTGAAGATACAGGAGATAGGCGAGGACTCCATCTATGCCTCGCTCGCCGATGCCAAAACCCTGCCGGTGCCGCCCAAGCTTAAAGTGGGTGATACGCTCGACATATTTGCTGTCGAGGGGATTTTGCACGAATCGCGTGCCAGTATTATCTACAAAGTGCGCAACACCGAGAATAGTCAGCTATTTGTACTAAAAACGCTGCAGCCAATATTAGCCAACGATGTGGATAGCTGTCAGGCACTGATGAACGAAGAGTGGCTGGCCAAGCGTGTAGTTTCCAAATATGTGCCACAAGTGCTGCCACGTTCGCTGGAAAACCGCCGTCACTTATACTATGTAATGAGCTGGCATGAAGGTGCGACCTTGCAGCAACGCATCGCCAGCGGTCACCATTTCAGCGTGAATGGCGCAGCAAAAATTGGCGCCGACCTGATGCGTGGCCTGGGCATACTGCACAGGCTCAATATCATTCACCGCGACATTAAACCCGCCAATATCCACATCGGCACTGACCAGAACCTGCGCATACTGGACCTCGGCGTAGCGCTGAACGCCAGCACCGGCAGCCCTGCTGGCATGCAAAACCCTGGCACACCCAGCTTTATGGCGCCAGAACTGTTTGAAGGTGCTACGGCGAATGTAAGCACTGATATTTATGCCGCAGGCGTGACCTTGTATCACCTGCTGACCCGCCGCTACCCCTATGGCGAGATCGAGCCTTTCCAGCATCCGCGCTTTAGTGAGCCACTAGCGCCAACACGCTACCGCCCCGAGATTCCAAGCTGGCTGGAGAATATCGTGCTGAAAGCCGTGGCACGTGAACCCGCAGCTCGTTTTGAAACTGCGGAAGAAATGCTGTTGGCACTCGAACACGGGGAACTGAAACCCATCGCGGCGCAACAGCGCACACCGTTGATTGCCAGGGCCAGGCTGGTGAAATGGCAATGGATTGCCATCTTCTCGATGGTAGTGAATTTCCTGCTGATCTATTTGCTGCTGGTTTCCTGATTTTTATCTGATCTTAAGTAGCTTGCTGGATCAATTTTTAGTTTTGAAGTAATGGAGAATAGTATGAGTACCTGGACCAAAATCACCCCGCTTGAGGATATCCCCAAACTGGGTTCAAGAGTGGTACGTAGCAGCAAAGGCGATATCGCTGTATTCCGTACCGCCGACGACAAGGTGTTTGCCTTGCATGACAAGTGCCCGCACAAAGGTGGTCCGCTGTCCCAGGGTATCGTATATGGTGACAAAGTTGCCTGCCCATTGCATAGCTGGAAGATACATCTGGCTGACGGCAATGCCGAAGAACCGGATGAGGGCCATACTGCTTGTTTCGCGGTAAAAGTAGAAGATGGTACGGTTTACCTGGAGCTCTAATTGAGTATTGCTGAAACAAAGAGTACCTGTTGCTACTGCGGTGTAGGCTGTGGCGTCATCATCCAGACTGAAGTGGATGAGCATAGTAATCAGCCAAAAATCATTGGCGTGCGTGGCGACCCTGACCACCCCGCTAACTTTGGCCGCCTGTGTACCAAGGGCTCTACCCTGCACCTCACTGCCAAGCCTGATGCGCGCATGCAATATCCTGAGCTACGTCAAAATCGTGCAGAGCCAAGAAAAAGAGCCAGCTGGGACGAATCGCTGGACTATATCGCCGAGCGCTTCGCCAGCATCATCCGCGAGCATGGCCCGGATGCGGTAGCGTTCTATATCTCAGGCCAGTTACTGACCGAAGACTATTACATATTCAACAAACTGGCCAAGGGCCTGATCGGCACCAATAACGTCGATACCAACTCGCGGCTATGCATGTCATCTGCTGTCTCCGGCTATAAAGTAACGCTAGGTGCAGACGCGCCACCAGCGTGCTACGAAGATATCGACCATACCAAATGCCTGTTCATCGCCGGCTCAAACACCGCTTACGCCCACCCTATCATCTATCGCCGCATTGAAGATGCTAGGGCGAATAACCCTGACATGAAAATCATCGTGGTAGACCCACGGCGCACCGACACCGCACAAGCTGCGGATCTGCATCTGGCCATTCTGCCAGGCACCGATGTTGCCCTGTTCAATGGCATGCTGCATGTGATGCTGTGGGAAGGCCTGCTGGATATGGCTTACATCCAGGCCCATACCGAAGGTTTCGATGCATTAAAGAACACGGTACGCGAGTACACCCCAAAAATGGTAGCGGATATCTGCGGCATCAGCGAAGCCGATATTATCAAGGCCGCGCAATGGTTTGGCGCAGGCCCAACGCTTTCCATGTATTGCCAGGGTCTCAACCAGTCCAGCAGCGGTACCGATAAAAACGCCGCGCTGATCAACCTGCACCTAGCAACCGGGCAGATAGGCAAGCTGGGTGCCGGGCCATTCTCATTGACTGGCCAGCCCAATGCCATGGGCGGGCGTGAAGTCGGCGGCATGGCCAATCTGGCATCTGGTCACCGTGACCTGGCTAACCCGGAACATCGCGCTGAAATCGCTAGGTTGTGGGGGGTGGAAAGCGTACCTGAAACGCCAGGCAAAACTGCTGTAGAGCTGTTCAATGCGTTACGCGAAGGCAGCATCAAGGCGGTGTGGATTGCCTGTACCAACCCGGCGCAATCCATGCCTGACTTGAATAGCGTTCACGAAGCCCTGAATACCGCTGAGCTGGTGATTTTGCAGGACGCATTCAACAATACCGACACCAATGCCTTTGCCGATGTGCTATTACCCGCCACCACCTGGGGTGAAAAAGAAGGCACAGTCACCAACTCCGAGCGTCGTATCACGCATGTAATCCCTGCGGTTCAAGCGCCCGATGAGGCACGCCATGACTGGCAGATTGCAGTGCAATTTGCGCACAAACTTGCCGCCCTGCTCGAACATCAGCCAGATGCAAATAAGCTGTTTCCATACATTAATCCACAACAGGTGTTCGATGAACACAGGGAAACGACACGTGGCCGTGACCTGGATATTACCGGCCTGAGCTATGGCTTGCTGGATGAAATAGGCCCACAACAGTGGCCATTTCCAGAGGGAGTAAGCACTGGCAGCGCAAGGCTTTATACTGACGGTATATTCCAAAAAACCGGCGGTAAAGCGCAATTTGCCAACACTATTTATAAAGCCACCGCTGACAAAACAGATGCACGTTATCCCTTGCACCTCAACACGGGAAGACTGCGTGACCAATGGCATGGCATGAGCCGCACTGGCACAGTCGCGCAATTGTTTAACCATGCCGAAGAGCCCATTATCAGCATGAATACAGGCGATATGGAGAGACGCTCTATCAAGCCCGGCGACCTGGTCAAAGTGAGCAACAAACGCGGTAGCCTGATATTGCGGGCGCAGCCGTCGGAAGAAATGATGCCTGCGCAAACCTATATCCCCATGCATTGGGGCGCTAAGTATATGAGCGGGCTGGGCGCCAATGCCCTGATGCCATCTGCATTTGATAAGACCTCCAAGCAACCGGAGCTCAAACACACTGCCATCAAGCTGGAAAAAGTGGAATTACCTTGGCGCATGACCGTGATGCGTAGCTGGCAAAACCTGGATTTATTGCACGAGATTCAAACGCTGCTCAAGCATTTTGATTACGCCAGTTGTGGCTTGTTTGGCCGCAACCCTGGCATCGTGATTATGCGTGCTGCACATGCAGAGGCTCCATCGCCAGAGCTAGTCAAGCAACTGGATGCCATGCTGTTAATGACCGAAGATGTACCGATGCTAAACTACAATGACGCCAAACGCGGCATCAGCAAACGTGTGCTTATCGAAAACAACCAGGTCACGGGCGTACGCCTGATAGGCGAGACTTTGGCGACAGAGTGGCTAAAAGAAGTCATGACACAAGGCGAGTTCACCAGCGATCTGCGTCGCTGGGCGCTGGCACCACTCAGTGTGCCACCAACCGGCCAGCAGAGCCGCGGCAAGATCATTTGCAATTGCCTGGATGTCGCGGAAAATGAGATTATTGATACTATCAATAGTGGTGCGGATTTCATCACGCTGCAAAGCAAGCTAAAATGCGGTACAGAGTGTGGTTCTTGCGTACCGGAGCTTAAACGCCTGGTACAAATCCACGCCAAAACAGCAGCCTGATAAGAGAGTAACTAATGAATAAATTTTGCTTAAGCCTATTCCTGAGCCTGATGATCGGTGCACCTACCATCGCCGCAGACATGGGCAGTGACGTAGAAGCCACCACCCCTAATGGTGATAAGGTGACACTTCACCCCAACGGCCGCTGGGAATTCGTCGAAACCAAAAAAGCGGTAGAAGCTGAAAAAATTTCCAAGCAATATCCGGAAAATCAGGTTTGCCCACCAGGCACGCAAGGCGGTCATTTCGGTTTGGGTGGATGCATAAAGCCCGGAGATAAAGATTTCAATCGCGGCTCTTTAAGCGGCAAAGGGCGTTAAGCTAGCGCTTTTAAGGGGAATCAGGCATGGCTGGAAGGCGCATGTTTATTGCCTGCTAGAGCAAGCCTCTCTCTGCAAAAGACAAAGTATTATTTCCCGCTACAATAAAGTGGTCCAGCACCCGCACATCTACCAAGGCCAAAGCCTGTTTTAACGCAGTAGTCAGCAACTCATCCGCCCGGCTTTGCTGGGCAATGCCTGATGGATGATTGTGCGCGAATATGACGGATGCAGCGTTGTGATGTAAGGCGCGTTTCACAACTTCCCTCGGGTAAACGCTGGTTTGCGTAAGCGTACCTTCAAACATGGACTCTTGCGCCAGCACGCGATTTTGCGCATCGAGAAACAACACCATAAACACTTCACGCGTGAGGGCACCTAGCTTGAGGCATAAGTAGTCCCTCACTTGTTTTGGCGAACTGAGCACATCCCGCTCTTGCATCTCCTCTGCCAATGCGCGGCGACTCATTTCAAAAATGGCCTGCAATTGTGCGTATTTGCTAGTGCCCATGCCATGCACCTGGTTAATTTCCTCCAGGCTTGCAGAGAAAATACCATTGAGGCTACCGAATCTTGTGAGTAGATCACGTGCCAGATCGACAGCACTTTTACCGGTAACGCCTACCCGCAAAAATATGGCCAGTAGCTCTGCATCCGATAATACTGTTACACCTTGTTGAAGCAACTTCTCACGAGGACGCTCTTGCTCAGGCCAATCGGTAATCGCCATACTTTCCTCCTGTATTTTTTATTATTTTTTCCAGCCTACTTCTCTGGCCGTTACTCCTCCAACCAGAGTATGCGAAAGATTCAACGGAATCTCTGCCCTGGTTTCAGAAACAGGTATGCGCCCTGCCATCAACTCGGCAAATTCCTGAGGGTAAAGTGGCGACTTATCCGGCGCAGCAAATCCCGTGGGATAAGCGGGCTGATTATTATATAAATCATATTTATCCGTTGCACCAACCGTATGCAGTAACTCATGCGCGATGATGACGTTGTTTTGCCTGCTATAGGCTTTGCTGGCAAACACATTGACCAGCCCGACACGCCCCTTGCTAAGCGCAGTTGAATGCGGCAATACCGGATGCGTGGCCGGATCGAAATACAGCAGGTAAAGTTTGATATCCGGCGGCACAGTGATAGGCGGACTATTTCGATACGCCCACCAGCGGAAGCTGAGACTCCAATGGATGGTTTGCAGCATGCTGGCATGCTTTTCAGGCTGGGGTGGCAATGCAGTCACTTTGGGCGCGAGGCGTACTTCAAACGGGCGTCTTAATACGAGCTTATAGCGAGCAGCCTCCTCTGCATAATATTGAACAATCTCATCGAACTGCTCTGCATCGAGTCTGGATATGTAGCTAGCCGAGACATCACTGC
This sequence comes from Methylophilaceae bacterium, assembly GCA_035459965.1. Taxonomy (GTDB): domain Bacteria; phylum Pseudomonadota; class Gammaproteobacteria; order Burkholderiales; family Methylophilaceae; genus DATHXC01. The sequence continues at coordinate 21,327 of DATHXC010000013.1, read as the reverse complement.
CATCCATATTGATGGGGTACACCGCGACATACAGGCTTTTCTTCCAGTCGGTCTGGCTGGTTTGCAGCCATGTACGGTGTGCCACTGTCGCCAGTACGAATAATAAAATCGCGATCCTTAATTTACGCCACATAAGTTTTTATTGTTGTTCCTGTTCAATATCGCAGATTCTGGTATTTAACCCGACGATCAGTTTGCTGGGTTAAAATAATGCCATCACCTAGAAATTTAACATGACTTCACCCATCAAACACATCGTTTTAGGCATCACCGGCGGCATAGCAGCTTATAAGGCCGCGGAGCTGGTGCGCTTGCTGGTGAGGCAGGGCATGGAAGTACAAGTCGTCATGACACAAGCTGCGTGCCATTTCATCACGCCTGTGACCATGCAGGCGCTATCTGGCAGGCCTGTTTATACCAGCATGTGGGATGCCAGCATTGCCAATGGCATGCCGCATATTGAGCTGTCACGCCGGGCGGATGCCATCCTTGTTGCGCCTGCCAGTGCTGACTTTATGGCCAAGCTTGTACATGGCGCGGCAGATGATTTGCTCTCTACACTTTGTCTGGCCAGGGAATGTCCGTTAATAGTGGCGCCGGCCATGAATCGTCAGATGTGGGAAAACCCGGCGACCCAACGCAACGTTGCGCAATTACGGCAGGATGGCATATTGATAGCTGGCCCGGATAGCGGTGAGCAGGCTTGTGGCGAAGTGGGCCAAGGTCGCATGCTGGAGCCTCAGGATTTACTCGCTGAACTCGAAACCAGCTTTCAGCCCAAGATACTCAATGGCAAACGCATTTTAATCACCGCTGGGCCAACCGTAGAGGCCATAGACCCTGTACGTGCCATTACCAATTTCAGTTCCGGCAAGATGGGTTACAGTATTGCGCAAGCAGCTTACGAGATGGGTGCCAAGGTACTTTTAGTCAGCGGGCCAACCGCTTTGGCTACAGCAGGAAACATCAATACCATACAGGTGACTAGTGCTGAAAATATGCTTGATGCGGTGATGCACAATATCGCCGACCAGGATATTTTTATTAGTGTGGCTGCGGTTGCAGACTACCGCCCGACAAAACCCAGCGAGCAAAAAATCAAGAAAAGTCATGCAGCCATGATGCTCGAACTGACCCCAAATGAGGATATCCTGGCGAGCGTTGCAAAACTGCCGAATGCACCTTTTTGCGTGGGGTTTGCCGCGGAAAGTGAACACCTGCTCGAATACGCAGAAGAAAAGCGCAAACGCAAAAACCTGCCACTTATCGCAGCCAATATCGCCACCGATAGTTTGGGAAAAGATGAGAGCAGGCTGACCTTGCTTGATGATCAAGGCAGCCACGAACTACCGCTGGCACCGAAAATTGTATTAGCGCGCATGCTGTTGCAACATGTCGCCAATATGCTCAACAAACCCTGACAATTGCGAGAATAAAGCCATGAGCCTTAAAGTTGATCTGAAAATACTTGATGAGCGCCTCAAAGACCTGATGCCAGCCTATGCGACGCCCGGTTCAGCAGGCCTGGATTTGCGCGCTTGCCTTGAGCATGTGGCCACTTTGCAGCCAGGTGAAACCCAGCTTATCCCCACCGGTATGGCGATTCATTTATCCGACCCTGGTTATGCTGCCCTGATTTTGCCGCGCTCCGGGCTTGGTCATAAGCATGGCATCGTGCTGGGCAACCTGGTCGGCTTGATTGATTCCGACTATCAGGGGCAATTGCTGGTGTCTTGCTGGAACCGTGGTAAAGAATCTTTCATGCTCAACCCCATGGAGCGTATTGCGCAACTGGTCATCGTGCCAGTGATCCAGGCGAGTTTTAATATAGTGGAAGATTTTGCCATTAGTGACAGGGGTGAAGGTGGCTTCGGTAGTACCGGTAAGCATTGAGCGTGCTTTCTTCTAATAGTCGCAATTCAATGCAAAAAGACCATAATTAACTTGAATTAGCTCGCCTTTTCATGGTATAAATGCGGTCTTTCGAATTTCGGCAAGCTGTAAAGATTTAATATTGGAGATTTAGCATGGCTCGCGTATGTCAGGTAACCGGCAAAAAGCCGATGGTTGGGAACAATGTTTCTCACGCTAATAACAAAACCAAGCGTCGTTTTTTACCTAATTTGCAAAACCGCAAATTCTGGGTTGAGAGCGAAAATCGCTGGGTAAGTATGCGCATCACTAACGCTGCATTGCGTACAATCGACAAGAACGGTATTGACTCTGTTCTGGCTGGTATGCGCGAACGCGGCGAAAAGATTTAAGGCGCTGATACATTCAGCCTAATTAAGGAAAACGATAATGCGTGAAAAAATCAAGTTAGAATCAAGCGCCGGTACTGGTCACTTTTACACCACTACCAAGAACAAGCGCACCATGCCAGAAAAAATGGAAATCAAGAAATTTGATCCAGTTGCTCGCAAGCATGTGCTGTATAAAGAAACAAAACTGAAATAATATTTTCAGTGCATAAAAAAGCCCGCAAATGCGGGCTTTTTTATTGGCTATATATTTACTCTTAATCTTAAGCCATTTTGTAACAACGCAAACGACGCGAAAACTCTTCCAGCGCCTGTATGCCGCTTTGCTCAGCGCGGTAGCACCATGCCTCAAGATCCTTCAATAACTGTTCCTGGCTTGCCGTAGAGCGTGCCCACACCCTGGTCAACTCTTGCTTCAGCTCATAAATTGTTTGCAGGCGTACGCTGTGTTGCAGCATGCTGGCGAGGGCAAGCTTTTCCTTGTCTTGCAGGTTATTCGCATCCAGATGCAGCCAGTGGCGTAAACGTTCCAATACCTTTGAATCATGCCCATGATGTTGATAGGAGGCATGCAGCTTATTAATTTCTTCTTTATAAGCCTTTTTGAGCATGGCACCGTATTTACCCATCACATCAAAACGATGGGTAATTACAGCTTGCAGTGTATCCTGATCACATTTGCGCTTGGCCCAGTCAAAGCGCACCTGGGGGGCGATTTTCTTAACGTGGGCTAACTTCAATAACTGCATGATGCGGATATACATCCAGCCAATATCGAACTCATACCATTTGCTGGAAAGCTTGGCCGAACTGGCATAGGCATGATGGTTATTGTGTAACTCTTCACCACCGATAAAAATACCCCATGGCAGAATATTCCTGCTGGCATCATCAGCCGCAAAATTGCGATAGCCCCAGAAATGACCGATGCCATTGATAATACCAGCTGCATTAACTGGTATCCATGCCATTTGTATGGCCCAGATAGTTAGTCCGACGGGCCCGAACACTATTAAATTGATCAGCAGCATAATGACGATCCCAACCCCACTATGCCTGCTGTAGACATTGCGCTCCAGCCAGTCATCAGGCGTACCACTACCAAATTTAACCAGCGTTTCCTGATTTTTTGCTTCCTGACGATAAAGCTCATAACCTTCGAACAAGACCTTATATATGCCGAGCACTTGCGGGCTGTGCGGATCTTCCTCAGTTTCACAGCGTGCGTGATGCTTGCGGTGGATAGCCGCCCACTCCTTAGTCACAATACCGGTAGTCATCCAGAGCCAGAATCTGAAAAAGTGGCTGACTAAAGGGTGCAGGTCCAACGCTCTATGGGCTTGGTATCTATGCAGGAAGATGGTGACGGCAGCAATTGTGATATGCGTCAAACTCAGGACGACTAATATATAGCCCCACCATGGCAAATCGACTAACCAGAAATTCATGTACTAACCCCTCAGAAACTGCAAATAAATATTATTATTTGTGTATTACTTTACGCCAACCGGGACAGGCTATCCAGCGTTTGTTTGAACATTAGCCGTCCCAAGTATCCTGATTTCCCTTTGCGGATATGGAATTGATATATTGTTCTTTTGGAACACCTGCCAGATTTCGAGAAATAATTCCGACTGCAAACCTGCAGAACCAGCTTCCGGATCTGGGATCCAGCAAGATAGCTGCAGGTCTATACCACTTTCGCCAAACCCTTTGATCTGCACATTGGGCGCTGGATCCATCAGCACGCGGGCATGACGCTGCGCGATATCCAGCATGAGTGCCATGGCTTGCTCAAGTGAGCTTTCATAACTTACCTGTATAGGTAACAATATTCGCGCATTGCGGTCAGTAAATGAATGGTTAATGACTGCATTAGTAATGAGTATCTCATGTGGAATCACCACCTGTGTTCCATCCAGCTTGCGCAGCACCATATAACGCGAACGCAACTCACTGACGATGCCGTAATGCCCATCGACTGTGATCACATCGCCAATATTCATGGAATGATCCAGCAGTATAATAAATCCGCTCACATAATTACTTGCGATTTTCTGCAGACCAAAGCCCAGGCCAACACCTAGCGCCCCGCCAAATACTGATAACACGGTGATATCCAACCCTACCGTAGACAAGGCCATCAATATGGCAAGCACCAGGAAGATAATGCGTATTAGCTTACTCAACACCACACGCAGATTCATATTGATCTGCTGAGTAGCCATCAGCCTGTTCTCCAGAACTCGGCTGACCCAAAGCGCGATCACCAGGGTAATTAATATAGTCAGGATTGCCTGAATAACCAGTAGCAATGTGACTGGATTTTTACCCACTTTAAACGTGACATCATCCATGGCTTGTAACAGATCAGGTAAAAGCCCGGTCAGGTGCAGTGCCAATATGACCCATACAGTTGAGGAAATTGCACTTTCCATGGCCCGCACCCAACCGCCAGGCGCAAATATATAACGCAAGGCATAAACAGCCAGTCGTATTGCCGCCATTGCGATCAGCAGTTTGGAAGTTAAGCCCAACAGACTAGTATGTTGCCAATTGTGCAAAACCAGCTGGCCGATATAAACGATAGCCAGTGAGGTCAGTGGGAATAAAGCGCGGTTGATACCACCTATACCTATCTTCCAGTTCTCGGGGGCATGACGCATCACATAGGCTCTAAGCAGGCCATTGACTGACCATGCTACGACCAGGGCAGTGACTATGACTGCAAGTTGCCAGATGATAGCAACACTAGATAAATCAACCAGCAATTCTTGCCAGGCTGTATTCAGTTCATTGTTCATATCAGGAATATTGTTGCTAAACCAAGGAAAATAAAGAAACCACCGCTATCTGTCACAGCAGTAATCAGCACACTCGACCCCACTGCCGGGTCACGGCCAGATTTAGTCATCACCAGGGGAATCATCACCCCCATAATGGCAGCAAGCAGCAGATTAAGCGTCATCGCGGCTGTCATGACTGCACCAAGCTTGATGTTGCCATACAGCCAATATGCTGCAAGGCCAAGCACACTCCCCCAGATCAGGCCATTTAACAGGCCTACGCCCAGCTCTTTAAGCAACAAGGATTTCATATTGTGTGAAGCTATCTGGCCGATGGCCAAGCCGCGTACGATCATGGTGGTGGTCTGGTTGCCTGAATTGCCACCTATACCCGCCACGATGGGCATTAATGCGGCCAGTGCTACTATCTTTTCAATTGAGCCTTCAAAAACCCCGATAACACGGGAAGCAAGGAAGGCAGTAACAAGGTTGATTGCCAGCCATGTCCAACGGTTCTGAACAGATTTCCACACGGATGAAAACAAATCTTCTTCTTCGCGCAAACCTGCCATGGAGAGCATGTCACTTTCGGCTTCTTCGCGGATGTAATCCATTACTGTATCAACTGTCAGACGGCCTACCAGCTTGTTGTTTTCATCAACAACTGGTGCTGTCACCAAGTCATAGCGCTCAAAGGCTTTTGCAGCCTCATCAGCTTTATCTTCAGGATGAAATACCACGGCATCTTCCGCCATGATCTCGACAACTACCAGATCAAGATCGTTTACAACGAGTCTTTTCAGTGGCAAAACACCTCGTAATATATCGTGCCGGTCAACCACGAACAGCTTATCGGTATGATCTGGCAAACTACCCAGACGCCTTAAATAGCGCAAAGTCACTTCGAGTGAGACATCCTCGCGAATTGTAACGATATCAAAATCCATCAGCGCACCGACTGCATCTTCAGGATAAGCCAATGCGGATTGCAAGCGTTCACGATTCTGGCTATCCAGGCTATGCAACAAGCCATGCAGCACATCTTTAGGCAAGTCTGGCGCAAGGTCGGCAAGTTCATCGGTATCAAGCTGTTCTGCAGCAGCCAGCAGCTCATCGCTATCCATGTCAGCGATAAGCGTTTGCCGTACAGCATCAGAAACTTCAAGCAGAATCTCACCGTCGCGCTCAGCCTTGACCAGCTCCCATACATCCAAGCGCTGCTCCAGCGGCAATGCTTCCAGGATATAGGCAACGTCGGCAGGGTGCAGTACATCCAGCTTCTTTTGTAGCTCTGCAAGATTCTGCTTATGCACCAAGCTCTCAACCAGCTGGTGCTTGGGCATATCCTGCTTATGTACAAGATCCTCGATCATCTTGTGCTTGCTAAGCAAGCTGATGACCTGTTGCAGGCTCTCTTGTAAGCTTTCTTTTATTTCTTGATTTTCAGCCATAAGGTAAGCTCACCGTGTGGTGTTTTAAGCACCATTTGAAGGAAATTGCCTGCTATCATTGCTACTCAAGCGGTCATTTTTTAGTCAAAACTGAGCGGATAATAACTTCGTTATTATGGTGCTTTTTTGTGCTGACGAAAACACTAATCAACGCCTAATAGCCAGTGCAAAGCATATTATTTAGCTTACCAAAAACATCATGATGAATTTACAACTATACGGTACATCCGCATGTCACTTATGTGAGCAAGCATCCGAGCTCTTGAAGAGTTTATGCAATGAATATGACCTCAACGTGATTGAAGTCGAGATTAGTGACGATGATGAACTGCTCGAGCAATATGGTACTTCTATTCCGGTGTTGTTCCGGCAGGATAACTGTCAAGCGCTTTACTGGCCATTTTCAAGCAATGAAGTTCTGGATTTCATTATAAAAGCTTAAATAGCAGCCAAAAAAAAGCCGGCATTAAACCGGCTTTTTTATTATTGTCTGAATTTATTCAGCAACAACTGCTTCTGTTGTCAGATCTGGACGGTCAACAAGCTCAACTAAAGCCATAGGTGCATTATCGCCTACGCGGAAGCCGCACTTGAGGATACGCAGATAACCACCGTTACGTGTTTGATAACGTGGGCCAAGCTCACTAAACAGCTTACCGACGATGTCGCGATCGCGCAGACGACTGAATGCCAGACGACGATTTGCCAAAGTAGCAGTCTTACCCAAAGTGATCAAAGGTTCTGCTACACGACGCAGCTCCTTAGCCTTCGGCAAAGTAGTTTTAATGATTTCATGACGCAATAAAGAATTGGTCATGTTCTGCAACATCGCCTTACGGTGGCTGCTGGTGCGGTTTAGTTTACGATTACTGTTGCGATGACGCATAGTTTTACCCTCAAGCTTTTCTGCTATTTATACTTTTAAACTTTTTCAAGTCCAACCGGCGGCCAGTTTTCCAACTTCATGCCCAGTGTAAGACCCTTAGAAGCCAACACATCCTTGATCTCATTCAGAGATTTACGGCCAAGATTTGGTGCTTTGAGCAGCTCATTTTCACCACGCTGAATCAAATCACCAATGTAATAAATGTTCTCTGCCTTCAAGCAATTTGCAGAACGTACTGTCAGTTCCAGATCATCGACCGGACGTAACAGGATAGGATCAACTTGCGGTGCATGCTTAACTTCAATCTCTGTAGGCGCGCCTTCGAGATCAGCAAACACTGACAATTGACCAATCAGGATGCGTGCTGCATCACGAATGGCTTGTTCAGGTTCCATTACACCGTTGGTTTCAACATCCATCACCAACTTATCCAGATCGGTACGCTGTTCAACACGTGCACTCTCAACATGGTAACTCACCTTGTTGATCGGGCTAAATGAAGCGTCAACCTGGATAAAACCAAGTACACGATCTTCATCAGTGTGTTGTCTTGCTGGAACTGGCTGATAGCCACGGCCCATTTCAACTTTAACTTCAAGATTGATCTTGCCACCTTTAGTCAGGTGAGCGATCACATGATTAGGATTAACAATCTCAGCATCATGGCCTGTCTCAAAATCACCAGCAGTCACTACACCTTCAACTGACTTGTTAAGTGTCAGGATAGTTTCGCTTTTGCTGTTCAATTTCAACGCAACACCTTTAAGGTTCAGCAGGATATCAACAACATCCTCTTGTACACCATCCAGGGTAGAGTATTCATGCACTACGCCATCGATCTTAACTTCAGTGATGGCAAAGCCTGGAATAGAAGACAGCAATACACGGCGCAAAGCGTTACCCAATGTATAACCAAACCCACGTTCCATAGGCTCAAGTGTTACACGTGCGCGGACAGGTGAGATAACCTCAACATCCACAACACGTGGCTTTAAATATTCAGTCGGACTGTTTTGCATAACTTGTTCCTTACAATACTGAACTGCTTCGAGTGAAGATTACTTCGAGCCAATACTACTTAGAGTAAAGCTCGACCACGAGTGATTCATTAATCGTGGATGGTAATTCGTCGCGTTGTGGCTTGGCTTTGAAAGTACCTTTCAGTGCCTTGACATCAACTTCCAACCATTCTGGAAAACCGCGCAGCTCTGCAGCGGCAAGTGCTCCAGTAATACGTAGCTGTGATTTAGATGCATCAGCAACCTGCACCACATCACCTGGTTTAACTTGGAATGATGGAATGTTAACGCGCTTACCGTTCACTAAAATACTGTTGTGACGCACGATTTGACGAGCTTCAGTACGCGAAGCACCCAGACCCATACGATACGCAACGTTATCCAGACGGCACTCTAACAATTGCAGCAAGTTTTCGCCGGTAATACCTTTTTGACGATCAGCTTCTGCGTAATATCCACGGAACTGGCCTTCAAGAATGCCATAAATGCGACGAAGCTTTTGTTTTTCACGCAACTGAACGCCATAGTCTGACAGGCGCTGATTGCGACGCTGACCATGTTGCCCAGGTGGGAAATTACGTTTTTCGATAGCGCATTTGTCTGTGAAACACTTTTCACCCTTAAGGAAAAGCTTTTCGCCTTCACGGCGACACTGACGGCACTTAGGATCGAGATTTCTAGCCAAGGTGTTCTCCTGTTATATCTTACGCAGCTAAATCGCGGCGCTGCTTAAATTCTTAAGTTACTTAAATTCTGCGTTTTTTCGGTGGACGGCAGCCGTTATGTGGCACTGGCGTCACATCAGAAATACTGGTGATCTTGAACCCAACAGAGTTAAGTGCACGCACTGCTGATTCGCGACCAGGACCTGGGCCTTTAATACGCACTTCAAGATTCTTTACACCGCATTCTTGCGCTGCTTTACCAGCAGCTTCAGCCGCTACCTGAGCAGCGAATGGTGTACTTTTACGAGAACCTTTAAAGCCTGCACCGCCAGAAGTTGCCCAAGAAAGCGCATTTCCCTGACGATCAGTGATCGTAATAATGGTGTTGTTAAAAGACGCATGCACGTGGGCAATACCCTCGGCGATGTTCTTTTTAACTTTCTTACGTACACGTACGTTTGCTTTTGCCATGTGACTTATTCCTTACTAGGATTCTATTACTTCGAAGACTTAATAGGCTTGATAGGGCCCTTGCGAGTCCGCGCATTGGTCTTGGTACGCTGACCACGAACAGGCAAGCCACGACGGTGACGTACACCGCGATAGCAGCCCAAATCCATCAAACGTTTGATGTTCATGGAAACTTCACGACGCAAATCGCCTTCTACTTTTAACTTGGCAACTTCATCACGCAGCTTATCGACTTCTGCGTCATTCAGATCCTTGATTTTAGTCGTAGCTAACACACCAGCAGCCAAGCAAATTTGCTTTGCCGTGTTACGACCAACACCGAAAATCGACGTTAACGCGATTTCAGTATGCTTATGATTTGGGATATTAACCCCTGCTATCCGAGCCATGTTTCTACTCCAAAATAATGGCGCTACTATTTCAATTAATTAACTTAATCAAATCGCCAAAAAAGCCCAAAATTTTAACAGCTTAACCAATTATTAACAAACTGCATTTAATGATTGGTCTTGCATTATTCAAAAAACAGTCTTGCGCCGCCTGATTAACCTTGGCGTTGCTTATGTCTTGGGTCAGTGCAAATAACACGCACCACGCCACGACGACGAACTACCTTGCAATGACGGCATAAAGCCTTAACCGATGCACGAACTCTCATTTTTTTGCCTCTCGCTTCTGATTCTATTTAACGCGAAAAATAATTCGCGCACGCGACAAATCGTATGGGGTCATCTCGACTGTCACCTTGTCACCAGGAAGAATACGAATATAGTGCATACGCATTTTTCCTGAAATATAACCCAATACTACGTGACCGTTTTCCAACTTAACTCTGAATGTTGCATTAGGGAGATTTTCTAATACCTCTCCCTGCATTTCAATTCTGTCTTCCTTCGCCATGCTCGCTGCCTAATCAACGCGGAGTAACCGCACCGCCTTTAAAATTAGCCTTCTTCAGCAAGCCTTCATACTGATGCGACATCAAATGCGCCTGTACTTGGGTCATGAAATCCATGGTCACTACAACAATAATCAGTAACGATGTACCACCGAAATAAAACGGCACATTAAACTTCAAAATCAAAAATTCTGGCAACAAGCATACTGTTGTAATGTAGAGCGCACCTGCCAAAGTCAAACGACCCATGATACGGTCAATATACTTTGCAGTTTGCTCACCTGGGCGTATACCAGGTACAAAAGCACCACTCTTCTTCAAATTATCTGCTGTCTCTTTAGGGTTAAAAACTAACGCCGTATAGAAGAAACAGAAAAATATAATCGCACTGGCAAAAAACATGATGTACAAGGGCTGACCTGGGGATAACGTAGTCCCAATATCTTTCAGCCATGACATGCTTTCGCTACTACCAAACCAGCCCGCCATCGTGGCAGGGAACAAAATAATACTTGAAGCAAAAATTGGAGGAATCACACCTGCCATATTCAACTTCAACGGTAGATGGCTGGTCTGTCCACCAAATACCTTACGTCCAACCTGACGCTTTGCATAATTCACAGTAATCTTGCGTTGTCCGCGCTCTACGAACACAACAAATGCAGTGACCAAGATCGTTGCCACAAACAAAAACAGCACTAGTGGTATAGAGAATGCACCGGTGCGCGCCAAATCCAACGTGCTCACAACTGCATGCGGCAAACCAGCGACGATACCTGCAAAAATAATGATAGAAATACCATTACCTATGCCGCGCTCAGTAATTTGCTCACCCAACCACATCAAGAACATAGTGCCGCTAACAAGCGTAATAACTGCTGTAAATCTAAACAACAGGCCTGGATCCAAAACTAATCCGGGCTGATGCTCAAGTGCAATTGCAATACCTAATGCCTGGAACGTAGCCAAGAACACTGTACCGTAGCGTGTATATTTAGTAATAGTACGACGGCCTGCTTCACCCTCTTTTTTCAACTGTTCCATTTGCGGCGACACAACTGTCAATAACTGCATAATGATCGATGCAGAAATATAAGGCATTATACCTAGCGCAAATACAGTAAAACGGGAAAGCGCACCACCAGAGAACATGTTAAACATGCCCAAAATACCGTTACTCTGAGACTCAAATAGCTTTGCCAAAACATCCGCATTGATACCAGGCACGGGTATATGCGCACCTAAGCGATATACCACCAAAGCACCAATTACAAACAGTAAGCGACTTTTAAGCTCGCTCATCTTTCCTACAGAACCCAAAAAACTATCGTTTGCCAAGTGATTTACTCTGGAGCAACTTCAAGGATCTTGCCGCCAGCAGCCTCAACAGCAGCACGTGCACCCTTGCTCAGCAACAGACCTTGTACAGTAATTGCATGAGTCAGATCGCCAGACAAGTAAACCTTCACTGACTTAACGCTACCAGAAACTACGTTCGCAGCCTTTAGCGCCAGCAAGTCAATCACTTCAACTTTCAGCTTAGCCAGTTCACCTGTACGCACATGTGCAGTATCAGCCTTAGTCAAAGAAACAAAACCGCGTTTAGGCAAGCGACGTTGCAAAGGCATTTGACCACCTTCGAAACCAACCTTGTGAAAACCACCTGTACGCGATTTTTGACCTTTATGACCACGGCCGGCAGTCTTGCCGAAACCAGAACCAATACCACGGCCTACACGGCGTCTTTCCTGCTTAGAACCTTCTGCAGGAGCAATAGTATTCAATTTCATTATGCTTCTACCTTTAATAGATAGTTAACCGTATTGATCATGCCACGGTTTGCTGGAGTATCTTGCACTTCAACAGTCTGGTGCATACGACGCAGACCTAAACCGGCCACACAGGCACGATGTGATGCAATTCTGCCGATTGTGCTTTTAATCAAAGTCACTCTGACCAAACCAGTTTCTTGTTTAGCTTTAACCATGATTAACCCCTGATTTCTTCTATGCTCTTGCCGCGTTTAGCAGCAATTTCAGCCGGTGTATTCATGGCCTGGAGACCATTCAATGTTGCACGCACAACATTGTAAGGATTGGTTGAACCAATACACTTAGCCAACACGTTAGTAATACCCATCACTTCAAAGATAGCGCGCATTGCGCCACCAGCAATAATGCCGGTACCTTCTGAAGCAGGCTGAATAAATACCTTGGCTGCGCCATGAACACCAGTCACTGCGTGATGAAGTGTGCCGTTATTCAAGCTCACCTTCACCATACCGCGACGTGCTTCGTCCATGGCTTTTTGCACGGCAACTGGCACTTCACGCGCTTTACCCTTGCCCATGCCGACAGCACCATCGCCATCACCAACTACTGTCAGTGCAGCAAAACTCATAATACGGCCGCCCTTGACCACTTTGGTCACGCGGTTGACCGAGATCATCTTCTCGCGCAGACCATCGGTCTGTTGCTCAACTTCTTTTTCTCTTGCCATCATTAATCCTGTCTATTACCCAAGCAACGATTAAAAGGACAAGCCGTTTTCACGCGCAGCTTCAGCCAACGCCTTGATACGACCATGGTATTTATAGCCCGAACGATCAAAAGCTACGGTAGTAATGCCGGCAGCCTTAGCTTTTTCAGCTATGCGCTTACCGATTACCGCTGCAGCAGCGATATTGCCGCCGCCTTTTAAATCCTTGCGAACTTCAGCTTCCAAAGTGGAAGCGCTTGCCAGAACCTTGTCACCAGTATCAGCAATAATTTGCGCATAGATATGGCCATTACTGCGATGCACACTTAAGCGCGTTACTTTCAATTCGGCGATTTTGGCACGGGTTTTACGTGCACGACGCAGGCGTGAATTTATATTAGTCATGGCTAAACCTTACTTCTTCTTGGTTTCTTTAATGATTACCACTTCATCGGAATAACGAACACCCTTGCCTTTATAAGGCTCTGGAGCGCGGTATCCACGAATCTGCGCGGCAACTTGACCGATCACCTGCTTATCAACACCGGTCAGAACCACTTCGGTCTGGGTAGGTGTTTGCACAGTGACGCCGTCTGGCATCTTGTGATTGATCGGATGTGAGTATCCCAATTCCAAGTTCAACATAGCACCTTGTGCCTGGGCTTTATAACCCACACCAACCAAAGTCAGCTTACGTGAAAATCCTTGGGAGACACCTTGTACCATATTGGCCACTAATGCACGCAACGTTCCAGACATAGCACGGGAATGTTGACTGTCATTAGCAGCAACGAAAGTAATAGTTTCACCTTCGCGCTTCAGGTTCACAGCATTAGTGAGCGGGTGGGACAACTTGCCCAACGGACCACTAACAGAAATATTATCGGCACTTAAAACTATCTCAACTTTGGCTGGGATAGCGACCGGATTCTTAGCTACGCGAGACATATTTGCTCCTTAAGCCACTACGCACAGCACTTCACCACCGACACCGGCAGCTAATGCTTTACGATCAGTCATCACACCCTTGGACGTAGACACTATGGTCACGCCGAGCCCGTTCATTACCTTAGGAATATCTTGGCTACCGCGATAGACGCGAAGACCCGGACGGCTTACGCGGTCGATCTTCTCGATTACTGGGCGGCCAGCATAATACTTCAGGCTGATATTTAATTGCGGTTTACCGTCTACTGCATTGACTGCAAAGTCATCAATATAACCCTCATCCTTCAATACGCTAGCGATAGCGCCCTTGAGCTTGGATGCAGGCATAGATACTGTAGGCTTATTAGTGCTTTGCGCATTACGGATGCGCGTTAGCATATCGGCAATCGGATCACTCATACTCATCGTTAAATTCCTCCGTTTACCAGCTGGCTTTGGTGACGCCTGGCACTTCGCCACGCATCATCAATTCGCGCAGCTTGCTACGCCCAATACCAAATTTACTGAACACACCACGTGGACGACCAGTTAAGGCGCAGCGATTACGCAAACGCACAGGGCTGGAGTTACGTGGCAAACTTTGCAACTTCAAACGCGCATCGCGGCGATCTTCTGCGGAAGCTTTAACATCATTAACAATCACTGTTAATTCAGTGCGTTTTGCTGCGTATTTTTTAACTGTGTCGCGACGTTTTTGTTCGCGTTCAATCATACAGGTCTTAGCCATGAGATCCTCAGTTTCTAAACGGGAAGCTGAATGCAGACAACAATGCACGGGCTTCTTCGTCAGTTTTAGCTGTCGTTGTGATGGTGATATTCATACCACGCAACGCATCAATCTTGTCGTACTCGATTTCCGGGAAAATAATCTGTTCTTTGACACCCATGTTGTAATTACCACGACCATCAAATGACTTACCTGAAATACCACGGAAGTCACGAATACGTGGAATAGCAACAGTAATCAGGCGATCCAGAAACTCATACATACGCTCACGACGTAACGTCACCTTACAACCTACAGGATAGTCATCACGAATCTTGAACGCAGCAACAGATTTTTTCGCTTTTGTTACCACTGGCTTCTGGCCTGCAATCTTCTGCATATCACCAACAGCGTTTTCCATTACCTTCTTATCAGCAACCGCTTCACCGACACCCATGTTCAGGATGATTTTTTCGATGCGCGGAACTTGCATTGCTGAGGTATAACCAAACTGCTCCGTCAATTGCTTGACCACAGTTTCCTTATAAAAATCTTTTAAACGAGCCATGTGCTTTTCTCGCCTCCGCTTATGCGTCTACGACTTCACCACTAGACTTGAAGACGCGCACTTTGCGTCCATCATCCAGCGTTTTGAAGCCAACGCGTTCACCCTTTTGGGTGGCACGATTAAATAAAGCAACATTGGAGATATCAAGTGGCATCTCCTTATTGATGATGCCGCCAGTTACACCCTTCATCGGGTTAGGCTTAGCGTGCTTCTTCACCATGTTGACACCTTCAACTAACACATGACCGGAATCCAGCACGCGCAATACAGTACCGCGCTTACCTTTGTCTTTACCTGTGTTTAGAACGACTTCGTCGCCCTTGCGAATCTTACTCATCAAGCAGCTCCTTACAATACTTCCGGGGCCAGAGAGACGATCTTCATGAAACGTTCGCTACGCAGCTCACGTGTCACTGGCCCAAAAATACGGGTACCAATCGGTTCTAGCTTGTTATTTAACAATACAGCCGCATTGCCATCGAATTTTACGAGCGAGCCATCAGGACGGCGCACGCCTTTTGTGGTGCGAACCACAACAGCGCTATACACTTCGCCTTTTTTGACGCGACCACGTGGAGCGGCATCTTTGATAGTGACCTTGATCACATCGCCAATACCGGCGTAACGACGCTTAGAGCCACCCAACACCTTGATGCACATTACAGAGCGCGCACCTGTGTTATCGGCAACATCCAGCCTAGATTGCATTTGAATCATGAGAATAATCTCCAACTTAATCCGTTAAACCAATACCAGCCGCCAGTTACATCGGCCGGTAGACCACGGTCAGTATTGGGGCACCAGCTCAGCCTTTTGAGGGGCATGGGTGCCGAAAAGTCCAACATTATATATCGCGATGACCTGCGACGCAATAACTATTAAATACTAGTTGTCTTAGTTACGATCTTGCTAACAACCCAGGTCTTGGTCTTCGAAAGCGGACGGCTTTCTTCGATCACAACCAGGTCGCCTTCTTTGCACTGATTAGTTTCATCATGTGCGTGAAATTTGTTAGAACGACGGATCACCTTGCCAAGCAATGCATGCTTCACTTTGCGCTCAACCAGCACGGTAACAGTCTTGTCCATCTTGTCGCTAACTACGCGGCCGCTTAATGTGCGGACTACTTTAGTTTGAGTTTCGCTCATAATTATGCCTGCTTCGCCTTTTCTGCAAGCACGGTTTTGACGCGAGCGATGTCGCGACGAACTTTGCCTACTTGGTCCACTTTATTCAGCTGCTGCGTTGCCAATTGCATGCGCATAGAGAATTGCGCACGACGCAACTCAATTAGCTCACTATTCAACTCATCAACTGTCTTGTTTCTTAATTCGGTTGCTTTCATCATTAGCTCCCAATATGACGGGTAGTGAATGTAGTTTCGATTGGCAACTTAGCAGCTGCCAAACGGAAAGCCTCACGAGCTAACTCTTCACTTACGCCATCCATTTCATAAAGCATTTTGCCTGGCTGAATTTCAGCTACAAAATACTCAGGACTACCCTTACCATTACCCATACGCACTTCAGCTGGCTTGCTGGAGATAGGCTTGTCAGGGAATATACGGATCCATACACGACCACCACGCTTGATATGACGAGTCATTACACGACGCGCTGCTTCAATTTGACGCGCAGTCAAACGACCACGACCAATTGCCTTCAAGCCGTACTCACCAAAACTGACTTTATTGCCAGTTGTAGCAATACCTTTGTTACGGCCTTTTTGCTGTTTACGGAATTTCTGTCTAGCTGGCTGCAGCATTTTTCGCTCCCGGCTTTCTTAATTTCTTTTCAGGCTCAGCAGCTGCAACAGCAGGTTGTTCACCCTTGTTGTCAAACACTTCACCCTTGAATACCCAAACTTTAATACCGATAATGCCGTAAGTAGTCTGTGCTTCGGCTACGCCGTAGTCGATATCTGCACGCAGTGTATGCAATGGCACACGGCCTTCGCGATACCACTCGGTACGTGCAATTTCAATACCATTCAAACGACCAGCGCTCATGATCTTGATACCTTGCGCGCCTAAACGCATTGCATTCTGCATAGCACGCTTCATGGCACGACGGAACATCACGCGCTTTTCAAGCTGCTGCGCAATGCTTTCAGCAATCAATGTGGCATCTATTTCAGGCTTACGCACTTCTTCGATATTCAAATGTACTGGCACACCCATCAGGCCCTGCAGGCTAGAACGCAAAGATTCAATATCTTCACCTTTCTTACCAATCACAATGCCGGGACGTGCGCTATAAATCGTGATTTTTGCGTTCTTGGCAGGACGCTCGATAATGATTTTGCTCACAGCAGCGTGTGATAGCTTTTTCTTCAGGAACTCACGAACCCTGATATCGCTGATCAACATTGCCGGGAAATTTTTACTATTGGCATACCAACGTGAAGACCAGTTTTTCTGGACACTCAGACGGAAACCAATTGGATGAATTTTCTGACCCATAACGATTCCTTTAGTTACCGACTGTCACGGTAATGTGACATGTTGGTTTGATAATCCGTCCAGCACGGCCTTTAGCACGGGCACGAATACGCTTGAGTACAACACCTTTATCAACATAGATCGAAGTCACCTTCAACTCATCGATATCAGCACCCTCATTGTGTTCGGCATTGGCAATCGCAGACTCAACGACCTTCTTGATGATTTCAGCACCCTTTTTTGGGCAAAAATTCAAGATATTGAGTGCGTAGTCAACTTTCTTGCCACGTACTAGGTCAGCAACCAAGCGAGCCTTCTGTGGGGACAGATGAACACCTTTTAATACAGCAGATACTTGCATCGTCATCTCCTACTTCTTGGCTTTCTTGTCGGCAGCATGACCCTTGAACGTACGGGTCAGGGCGAATTCGCCGAGCTTGTGGCCAACCATGTTTTCTGAAATCAACACTGGAATGTGTTGTTTACCGTTGTGGACTGCAATGGTCAAACCAATGAAGTCAGGCAAAATAGTAGAACGACGTGACCAAGTTTTAATTGGCTTACGATCTCTGGTTGCAGCTGCAACTTCTACTTTTTTAGCCAGGTGACCATCGATAAATGGACCTTTTTTAACTGAACGTGCCATATTGATTACCTCTTATTCGCAGGACGACGAGCAACACGCATGTTGTCTGTGCGCTTGTTGCTACGAGTACGATAACCCTTGGTTGGCGTACCCCATGGGCTCACTGGATTCATACCAGCAGCAGTCTTACCTTCACCACCACCGTGCGGGTGATCAACTGGGTTCATCACCACACCGCGAACGGTAGGACGAACACCACGCCAGCGCATCGCACCAGCTTTACCGATAGAACGCAATGAATGCTCTTCATTACCCACTTCACCAATGGTTGCCTTGCAATCAACATGCACGCGACGAACTTCGCCAGAGCGTAAACGCAATTGAGCATAGCTACCTTCACGTGCCAACAACTGAACTGAAGTACCAGCTGAGCGCGCAATTTGTGCACCCTTACCTGGCTGCAGTTCGATGCAGTGAATCGTGCTACCAACCGGGATATTACGCAGTGGCAATGCATTACCTACCTTAATAGGCGCATCAGAACCACTTACCAGTTGCGCACCTGCGGCAATACCACGTGGAGCAATAATGTAACGACGCTCACCATCGGCATAACACAACAATGCGATGTGCGCGCTACGATTTGGATCGTATTCAATATGCTCAACCTTGGCGACGATACCGTCTTTATTGCGACGAAAGTCTACCAAACGGTAATGTTGTTTATGACCGCCACCTTGGTGACGGATGGTAATACGGCCGTTGTTATTACGACCAGCATTTTTGCTTTGCTTCTCCAGCAGCGGCGCATGGGGCTTGCCCTTGTATAGATCAGGTGTTACCACCTTAACTACGGCGCGCCTACCAGGGGAAGTTGGCTTAACTTTAACTAATGCCATGATTTTCTCCTATTCGCCCGCTGCAAAGTTGATTTCTTGGCCTGGCTTCAAGCTTACATAAGCTTTTTTCCAGTCCTTACGACGACCCACCACACGACCAGCACGCTTTTCTTTACCCTTGACATTAGCAACGGTAACAGCCTGCACTTCAACCTTGAACACCAACTCAACAGCAGCCTTGATTTCAGGCTTGGTTGCATCAGTGCGCACTTTGAAGGCGATCTGCTGATACTTGTCAGCAATATGAGTCGCTTTTTCGGTGATCTGCGGCGCCAAGATAACTTGCAGCAAACGGTCTTGGCTATGAATTACATTTAGATTTGCGCTCATGCCAGCATCTCCTCAAGTTTCTTGACTGCAGCCTTGGTCGCAATCACATTAGGAAAGCGCACCAGACTCACAGGATCTGCATACTGAGCTTCAACCACCAAAACGTTTGGCAAGTTACGGGCTGCTAAATACAGATTTTCATCAAATGCATCTACCAACACCAACACACTAGCTGCATAGCCTAGACCCTTGATCTTTTCAGCCAGATTCTTAGTCTTAGGAGTATCAACGCTAAATTCTTCAACAACATTCAAGCGCTCTTGACGAACCAGCTCAGAAAGAATTGAACGCATACCAGCACGGAAAACCTTACGGTTTAACTTGTGGCTAAAATTTTCATCTGGACTATTTGGGAAAGCGCGACCGCCTCCACGCCAGATCGGGCTAGAACTCATACCAGCACGTGCACGACCAGTACCTTTTTGATTCCAGGGCTTGTGTGTAGTATGGCTCACATTGCCGCGGCCCAATTGGGCACGCGTTGCAGTGCGGGCGTTAGCCTGATAAGCAACGATAACTTGATGAACCAAGGCTTCGTTGAATTCACGACCAAAAGTCACTTCGGAAAGCTCAAGACCAGTTTTGGTCGGCTTGCCGTTATTATCGATTAATTTGATTTCCATTATTTGGCCACCTTTGCTTTTACAGCAGGACGCACTACAACGTCGCCGCCTTTAGAGCCAGGAATCGCACCCTTGATCAGCAACAAGTTGCGCTCAACATCAACGCGAACTACTTGCAGATTTTGCGTAGTAACCTTCACAGCACCCAAATGACCAGGCATGCGCTTACCAGGGAATACTCGACCTGGATCCTGCGCCATACCGATAGAGCCCGGAACATTGTGCGACTTGGAGTTACCATGCGATGCACGGTTAGAACTGAAGTGATGGCGCTTGATGGCACCGGCGAAACCCTTACCAAGTGAGGTACCGGTCACATCGACCAATTGACCCGCCTGGAAAATTTCCACGGTAACCTGCCCACCGACTGTATAGCCAGCAAGCACGTCATCAGCAACTGAGAATTCTTTGATGCCGGAACCAGCAGTTACACCAGCTTTGGCGTAATGACCTGTTAGCGCCTTGCTAACACGACTGGCACGACGTTCACCATGAGCGACTTGAAGGCCTGTATAGCCATCGCTCTGCAGTGTCTTGATCTGCGTCACACGGTTGGGAACAACTTCCAGCACAGTTACCGGGATGCTTTCGCCATCTTCAGTAAATACGCGGGTCATGCCCACCTTGCGACCAATAAGCCCTAAGCTCATGATCGTTTCCTTATTTTAATTAAAAGGCTGATTACAATTGACCAGCCTGTTTTTACGAGAGGCCGGATTATAGCCGACCCCACACCAAATTACAACTTACTACGCACTACTTATTACAACTTAATTACTTAAAGCTTGATTTCCACATCTACACCAGCCGGAAGATCCAACTTCATCAATGCATCTACCGTCTTGTCAGTTGGGTCAACAATGTCCATCAAGCGTTGGTGTGTACGGATTTCGAACTGGTCACGCGAAGTTTTATTGACGTGCGGTGAACGCAGAATGTCAAAACGTTCAATACGTGTTGGCAATGGAACCGGGCCTTTAACCACAGCGCCTGTGCGCTTTGCTGTTTCCACGATTTCCTGAGCTGATTGATCAATCAGACGATAATCAAAAGCTTTTAGACGAATACGGATTTTCTGAGCTGCCATTTTTATTTCCTTAAAGAGCGATTTTCTAAAGAGCAAAACGGCGAGTAGATTCAACATCTACTCGCCGTTTTAATAGTTACAACTTATTCAATAATCTTAGCCACGACGCCAGCACCGACGGTACGACCACCTTCACGAATCGCGAAGCGCAGGCCGTCTTCCATAGCGATAGGTGCAATCAACGCAACTGTAATCGATACGTTGTCACCTGGCATCACCATTTCA
>DATHXC010000012.1:0-37338 GCA_035459965.1 Methylophilaceae bacterium | reverse complement strand
CGAGTTGCGCAGCCGCTTATTTTGTTGAGCAACGCAAGGGAGCCGTAGGCCGTGATCTCGGGGTGCCGCTTTCTTTGGTTACTTTCTTTTTAGGCAGTTAAAAGAAAGTAACTAGCTGTCGGGCTACCCCCGACATGCAACAAATTTAACCAGCCATAACAATAAAAACTACTGCCCTGCCAACCAATATCCATGAGCCTTCCAGAGCAATAGTTTTGCTATTCTTGATTTGCAACCCAATGCCCCGATTTCCCTCCAACCTTCTCCAACAACTTAATCTCCCCCATCACCATCCCCCTTTCCACCGCCTTACACATATCGTAAATCGTCAGCAATGCCACGCTGGTGGCGGTGAGGGCTTCCATTTCTACCCCGGTGCGGCCCACTGTTTCGGCGGTGACGGTGCAGTGGATGGTGTTGTTGGCTTGATCTATATTGAATTCGACGCCGACTTTGGTGAGGCTGATGGGGTGGCACAGGGGGATGAGGTCGGAGGTGCGTTTGGAGCCCTGGATGGCGGCGATACGGGCGATGCCTAGTACGTCGCCTTTTTTGTTGTCGCCTTGCAGTATCAGTGCCAGGGTTGCGGGCAACATGCGGATATTGCCGGTGGCGATGGCGACGCGTTTGGTTTCGGCTTTTTCGCCGACATTGACCATATGGGCCTGCCCGGCACTATCAAAATGGGTTAACTCGCTCATGTATGCTCTTTCTATTGTTGTTAAGTCTCACCATGCTTGGAGGTCTAGCTAGTGAACTTGAAACCTAATGTCGTTATCATAGCAACGATGAGATTATTTTATGTAATTCTATGCCTGATATGTTGCGTGCCGCTGGCGGTGGCAGATGGTTTGCCCGAGCTTGGTGACGTATCGGCCACGGTGTTATCACCGCTGCAGGAGCAGCGCATTGCCGACCAGATCATGCGCGATGTGTATCGCAGCAGTGATGTGATTCAGGATCCGGAAATCAACGATTACGTGCAGGCCCTGGGTAACCGTTTGGCGGCGGCAGGGCCAGACAAAGCGCAGAAATTCAATTTCTTTGTGGTGAAAGACCGCACTATCAATGCCTTCGCCATGCCGGGCGGGGTGATTGGCGTGCATACCGGCTTGATCACGGCTGCCAATAGCGAATCCGAAGTAGCCGGCGTGCTGGGACACGAGATCGGCCATGTGGTGCAGCATCATCTGGCGCGCATGCTGGCCAACCAGAAGCGCGACACCATCATCAATATGGCAACCATGGCACTGGCTTTGCTGGCTGCTCGTGGTAACCCGCAGTTGGGGTCAGGCGCGCTGGTGGCGGCGAGTGCCGGTGGCATACAGAAGCAGCTGGATTACACGCGTGAGCATGAGCGCGAGGCGGATCGTGTAGGTATGCAGATTCTGGGCGATGCGGGTTTTGATACGCATGGCATGGGCACGTTTTTCGAGACGCTGCAAAAAGGCTCGCGCTTTTCAGAAGGCGCAGCACCATCGTTCTTGCGCACGCACCCGCTGACCTCGGAGCGTATCTCTGATGTAAAAGGGCGCGAGGCGGCCAACTTCAAGATGATTTCCTACAGCCCGGATTTTGATTACGTGCGAGCCAAGTTGGTGGCTGATCTCGGCACACCATCGCAGGCGGTGGATGTGTTCAGGGCCAACCTGGAGCAGCGCCGTTACAACAATGAGGCGGCCCAGCATTATGGTTTGGCCGTGGCGTCGGTCAGGAATCGCGATTTTGCAAACGCCGATAAAGAGTTGCTATGGTTACGCACCAATGCCCCCAAGCACGCCATGTTTGCCAGCCTGGCAGCGAATATCGAAGTGGCCAGGAATCGGCCTGATCAGGCGGTGAAACTCTACATATCGGGTTTGCAGGATTTCCCCGGCAGTCGGGCCCTCATTTATGGCTATGCCGAGCATTTCCTTAATCTTGGGCAAGCGGATAAGGCGCTCAAGCTCGTTGCCGACAAACAGTCGTTATACCCTGAGGACCCTTATTTTTACGAGATGTCTGCCAAAGCCTATGCGATGCAGGGTAAGCTCTTGCTAAGCTTTCAGGCGCAGGGTGAAGCTTATGTGCGCAAATACAACCTGCAGGGCGCAATTGAGCAAATGGATCTGGCCACCAAAGCCAAGGATGGAGATTTCTACCAGCACTCCATCGTGGAGGCGCGGCTTAAGGATCTGAAGCAGCAGATTGTGGACCCTAAAAAAATATAGAGAGTTATTAAAGTACCAAATAACAAGAACTGGTAATAACGAGGAGCACATCTGATGCAACGACGACACTTTTTGCAAGGCCTGGTGGGGGCTACAGCTGCACTGTTATGGCTGCCTTTGAATGCGATTGCCGCTATCTGGAACAAAGCCGCATTTGAGTCCACTACGCTGGAAGGCGCGGAGCAGGGCATGGCGATCTCCAAGGAAAAACCAAGCAAGGATATCATCATCGTCGCGCCCGATAAGGCCGAGAACGGCGCCGTGGTACAGATCGAGATCACCAGCAATATTCCCAATACCGAGGCTCTGGCGATCTTTGTCGAAAAGAACCCGACCGCACTCATTTCCAATTATATGTTCAGCAATGGCGCACAGCCCTTTGTAGTGACACGCATCAAGATGGCGGAAACCTCGGACGTGAAAGTGGTGGCAAAAGTCGGCAGCGAATACTTTACCGCTTCGCGCAGGGTAGAAGTACTTGAAAATGGTTGCGGTTAGGAGCGGGCATGGCTAACGATATCAAGATGCGCGCCCAGCTCAAGGGCGAAATCACTGAAGTGAAAGTGCTGATGAGTCACCCCATGGAAACCGGGCGCCGCAAGAATGACCTGGATGAAGTGATTCCCGCCCACTTCGTACAACTGGTAACTGCTACGCTCAACGGCAAAGCCGTGCTCGAAGCGCAATGGGGTACTGGCGTTTCCAAGAATCCTTACCTGACTTTTCATTTGAAAGGTGCCAAGGTCGGCGATCTGGTTGCCGTGACCTGGCACGACAATAAAGGCGCATCAAGTAGTCACGAGATTGCCGTCACTGCAGCTTAACCCTTTTTGAACTAGTGTCGTTGTGATTGCAAGTGCGATAATAGCGAACCGCAAACCCTAGGAAAAAGACATGACTGTAAGAGATAGTAATGGCACCGAACTCAGCGATGGTGATTCAGTGCTGGTGATCAAAGATCTCAAAGTAAAAGGCACTTCAGTCACCCTAAAGCGCGGCACAATCATCAAGAACATCCGCTTGACCGAAGACGAAGAAGAGATCGAGTGCAATGCCGAAAAGGTCAAAGGTTTGGTGCTCAAGACCTGTTTTCTGAAAAAGGCTTGATTTGTATCTACAAGTATTCGCCCTACGACTGCAGTTTAACCTTTAACTCAGGCATCTCTGCTATGTGCATGGAGAAAGGAGCGCACTTCATGAACCAAACGCTCTTGCAAAGTAGCAAGTTTCGGATTGGGTGAGGGCTGATCTAGGATTCTCTGAACTGAGTAACGTGCTGGCCTCAGTGCCGGCTTACGTCCATTAAAATACAACTGCCAAAGTGTTTCATGAAGGCATCGAAGAAAAACAAGTAATTGCTGTAGTTCACGGATGTTCGTCTTAGCGTAAAGGTCCGCAACTTCAGCTTGATTTGAAACCCCGCGATGTGCAAATAACTTGTGGCGAAGGGGCTTGTAGTTAGCTTCATAGATTTTTCTTCGCTTGGCTAGATGGCGCTTCAATCTTCGGAAGTCCTCGCTTGATGGGACATAGACTGTCTCGAGATACTCAGGCAGCCATTCATCAGCGTTTGCACTCTGCTGGCGTTTGCGTTCTGCCAAGGCATCTTTTGAGAACATGGCTAGATTTGAATGTGCTGTAGATAAAAGTCGAGTCACGCTATGGTTATTCTTGCCTGGATCGAACAGCCGGCCTAATGCTACAAATGTCGAAGTTTGTAATGCTGCTAGAGATGTATTCCAAAGCATGGGTGCTTGATTGAGCAAGCGATGTATTTTTTGATCTTCTGCCGCTACAACGTGAACCGAATCCCAGGCGTAGAAAAATTGAAGCGCACTTTCAGCTTCAGTGCGGAACAGCTCTAAATCATTTGAAAAATCGGTAGAGGAGAGCATGAAATTTAGGTAACTAGTCTAAATGGATATGAGAGTTATTGGTCGGATCTCGTAGGCAGTTGCAGCAACTCTCTTAGCAAAGGCAGCGTCACTGGCCGTTTGTAAGTCAGAGACCATTCATCCAGTGCATCCAGTGTCGCTATCAGCGATGGCATATCGCGGCGCAAATGCCGCAAGCTATAATCCAGCACTTCATCTGGCAGTTTCATGCCGAGCGCTTTAGCGTGGTTGCGCAAGGCTTGCGCTTTTTCCTCATCGCTTAAGGGATGCAACTGATATGTCAGGCCCCAGGCCAGCCTGGTTGCCAAATCATCACGCAGGCCCATTTGGGTAGGGGCGGCTATGCCGCTGGCGATGAGTACGCCGCCTGATTCACGTAGCTGGTTGTAGGTATTGAACAGGGCGATCTGCTGCTCGTTGTTGAGCCGGTGCACATCGTCGGCACAGACGATTTCTAGGCTGGCACAGGCTGCCAGCAAGTGGCTTTTACCGCTGCCCTCAGCGCCCCACAGGTAGATGAAGCGGATTTCAGCTAAGCCATTAATCGCCTGTTGCAGGCTATGCAAGGCTTCGGCATTACGGCCGGCGATAAAGTTATCAAACGACGGCGTGGCCGCCGGTTGTATATCCAGTAACAGCTGCTTCATTTAAGGTAGGCATCGCTGGCAAGGTAGGATTGCTTGGCATGTTTTAGTCCGACAGCGATTGCGGCGCTGACTGGGAGGGCAAGCAGGATGCCGGTAAAACCGAATAATTCGCCGCCTGCCAGCAAGGCAAAAATCACCACAACCGGATGCAAGCCGATGCGATCCCCTACTAGCCACGGAGTTAGCCACATGCTTTCTATGCCTTGGCCTACGACAAACACCATGGCTACAGGTACCAAATCACCAAGACTATTAAATTGCAAAATCGCGGCCAGCATTGCCAGTAAAATTCCGGTGGTAGGGCCCAGGTAAGGTACGAACCCCAGCAGACCTGCAATCATTCCAATAGGGATCGCAAGCTCAAGCCCTGCCAGCGAAAGTCCAATAGCGTAAAAGACACCCATTAATAGCATCACTGAAAGCTGGCCACGCAGAAACTCAGCCAGTACCCTGTCGATCTCCATGCCAATTTCCGTTACTTTGGCGATGTGACGACGCGGGATCACGATGGCAATACGCCTCAGCATGCCATGCCAGTCGCGCAGTAGATAGAATAGTACGACCGGAATTAGTAACAGGTTGACGATCCAGCCGATGAAAGCCATGCCGTGTGTGCTGAGGATCACCACCATTTTGCCGACTACGTCAGTAGCGGATTTCCAGTTTTTGGTGAACACCTCTTGCAGTTTTGCAGCGTCGATATTAAGGGCAACGCCGAAATGCTGTTGCAGCCACGGATCAAGCCTCAGGCGCATGGTTTCGATATAGTGGGGGAGTTTTTCGATGACCTGTGACAGCTCTTTTTGCAACATCGGCACAATCACCAAAACAATGGCGATAAGGATGGCAAACAGCAGCAGCATGACTAGCAGAGTCGATGTGGTGCGCTCTATCTTGAACTTGCCAATGCTGTTGCCGCTGATGCGATCTACTAGAGGATTGCAGATATAGGCAAAGATGGCAGCCACCAGAAATGGCCCCATGATGGGTAATAGCAGGTAGGCAATCACCAAAACAAAGGCGACCAGCAAGATTATGCGGTAATCGGGTAAGACGTTTTCTCGTTTAGTGGTCATTTAAGTTAAAATTACAGTATTCAGTCAGCAAAGACTTACTAATTTATCTTGTAGAAAGCGAGAACTCAACTTGAATTCCAACAATTCAAACGGTGCTTCGAACAACCCCCCCGACAGCAATCCCTCAAGCCCATCCATGAGCTATCGCGATGCAGGCGTTGATATGGAAGCTGGCGATGCACTGGTAGAGCAGATCAAACCATATGCCAAGCGTACCATGCGCCCGGAAGTTTTGGGTGGGATCGGTGGTTTTGGTTCCCTGTTCGAAATGCCGAAAAAATTCAAGAACCCGGTGCTGGTGTCAGGCACGGATGGCGTTGGTACGAAACTAAAGCTCGCTTTTCAACTCAATAAACATGACACGGTTGGTATCGACCTCGTCGCAATGAGCGTCAACGATATTCTGGTGCAAGGTGCCGAGCCACTGTTTTTCCTCGATTATTTTGCCTGTGGCAAGCTGGAAGTAGGCGTCGCTGCGCAGGTCATTAAAGGCATTGCACAAGGCTGTGAGCAAGCAGGCGCGGCCCTGGTAGGCGGTGAAACTGCCGAGATGCCGGGTATGTACCCAGCTGGCGAATATGACCTGGCAGGCTTTGCGGTTGGCGCAGTCGATAAAGAGGCCATCATTGATGGTACGACGATTGCACCAGGCGATGTTGTGCTGGGCCTGGCATCAAGCGGTGCGCATTCCAACGGCTATTCATTTATTCGCAAGCTGATCGAAAAGTCAGGCATTGATTTTGACAGCGATTTTGGCGGCAAGCCCTTCCGCGACGTGGTGATGGCACCCACGCGTATTTACGTAAAGCCATTACTCAAGTTGCTGGCTGCGATGCCAGTGAAAGGCATGGCGCATATCACCGGCGGCGGTATTACCGAAAATGTGCCACGTGTATTGCCTGAAGGCCTCACTGCGGAAGTGAAAAAAGATAGCTGGCAAGTGCCGCAACTGTTCACCTGGTTGCAAGCGCAAGGCAATGTGACCGATGCTGAAATGCACCGTACTTTTAATTGTGGTATCGGCATGGTGGTGATTGTGTCGAAAGAGAATGCTGCTGCTGCCAAAGACCTGCTGACTGCAGAAGGCGAGCAGGTTTGGGAAATTGGTCATATACGCAGCCAGCAGGCGGGCGAGGCTCCAACGGTGGTGGTTTAGTTTACAAGCCGCCAACCATGTGGCTGGTGGCGCGTTGAACAAGCTTGAAACTAAACCGTACTGTTTAAGGCCCCATCGCCTAAGGAACAAGTCATGAACATGTTTTTGCAAATAATCGCACGATCTTTGGCAACAGGCGCTTTGCTATTAACCGCAAGTATGGTGCAAGCCGCCCCCAAGCAGGTAGAGACGGTGTATCAAGTGACTCGCGGCGGCCAGCCCTTCGCTACCATCACCGAAACTTTCAAGCACGAGAATGGCCGTTACAAGATTGACAGCGTGACCAAGGGCATCGGCGTTTATGCCCTGCTAGGTAAGCGCATATTGAGTAGCGAGGGTGAAGTGACAGCTGAGGGTTTGAAGCCAAGCCATTTTGAGTTGCATCAAGGCGATAATGCCAAGAAATCGCTGTATGTCGATTTCGACTGGCCTGCCAATCTGCTTACCATGAAAGTTAAAGGCAACCCCACCACCGCACCACTGGAAAAAGGCACGCAGGATATCTTGAGCCTGGTTTACCAGTTCATGTTCGTACAGCCCAGCGGGGAGGAATTCACCCTGCCAGTGACTACCGGCAAGAAATTACGTAGCTACACTTATCAGGTGGTCGAACGTACTGAACCTGTAGAAGTGGCTGCAGGAAAATTCAAGACTATACACATGCAAAACCTAGGTAAGGAAAATCAAGCCAAAGAGAAAGACAGTGATGACAAAGAGCTGTGGTTGGGTGTAGAAAGTCATTACTTACCGGTACGCCTGATCATGCATGATGAAAATGGTGCGGTAATAGAGCAGACCTTAACCAGCCTGCATGTTGAGTAAGCTATTTCGACACCTTCAGTTTCGCCATTGGCACCTTAATAATTATTGGCGCTCAGGCATTGCGCTAGCACTGTCATTATTGCTACATACGCTCCTGCTGAGCGGGCTGGATTGGCACTGGCCTTTACCCAAGCAGGAGACTAGCCTGATGCAGGCTGAACTGGTGATGCCTGCCAAGCCTGCAGTTAAATCAAAGCTGCCCCCACCCGTAAAACCCGTACAAAAGCCTCGCAAGATCAAGCCAGCCCCAGAACCAGTATTAGTGCCAGAACCGTCAGCCGCCCAGGAATTGCAGCCAGTAGAACCCGTCAGTGAACATGCGCAGATTACAGACCAGACTCAGCCTGAAGGTTCATCAGAGGCTGCTCAAAATCAGCAAGCGCCTCTCATAGATGATACTGATGAGCCTGGCATTGAAATGCCGCCAGCGCCGCAGTATGTCGCCATGGACTACGATGTAAGCCGTGGTGGTGACAGCAGCAGTATAGGCATTACCCGTGTCAGCTATGAGTCGCGTGAGGACGGCAGTTACAAATTGCATAGCGAGACTGAGGCCAAGGGCCTGGCATCTTTGTTTTTTACCAGCAAGCTCATCCAGACCAGTACCGGCATAGTCACCAAGCATGGTTTGCAGCCGGTGCATTTTGCCTATGAGTTCGGCAGCAATGCCGACAAGTATCAGCAGGCCGATTTTGACTGGCAGGCTGGCAGGCTTACAATGCACACCAGCAAGGGTGATAAAACTGTATTGCTGCCTGCAGGCACGCAAGACTTATTGAGTTTTATGTACCAATATATGTTTATCCCACCGTTGCAGCAGATGGTCGTATCGGTGACCAATGGCAAGAAGCTCAGCCAGTATGGCTACAGCTTTGAAGGGGAAACCACACTGACTACCAAACTCGGCAATTTGCAGACTGTGCATATCGCCAAAAGCAGCGGCGAGGGTGAAGAAAAAACTGAGCTATGGCTCGCGACCGAATATCATTACCTACCCGTTAAAATCAGCAAGAGAGAAAAGGATGGCAAGCTGTACGAGCAGATCGTGACTCGTATTTCTGTCGAATAGAGCAAACATATGAATACCGTTAACCCAAATTTATTACGCCTGGCCGGCATGGCGCTGGCGGATGTGCTGTCAGGCACGGGCCCCGCTGATGTCAAGCTGGGCTGGTTCTTCAAGCAGAACCGCGAACTGGGTACCAAGGACAGGGCATTTGTCGCCGAATCTGTTTATGGCGTATTGCGCCGCAAGTCTTACCTGGCTTATGTGTCAGGGGGCGAAGACCCACGTAAATTATTACTGGCCTGGCTGTTGCGAGTACAGGGCATGAGCATGCGCGACCTGGATGAAACGCTCAACAAGCAGCAAAAAGAATGGGCGCACGAGATCAAGGCCAGCAAGACCGACGATTTGCCGGAATACATGCAGGCTGATTTGCCTGAGTGGTTCTGGAATAGCTTGGTCATACAATATGGCAAGGAACAAGCGCTCACTATCGCGCGCAGCATGCACCAGCCTGCGCCGCTGGATCTGCGTGTAAACCTGGTCAAGACTAATCGCGAAGATGTTTTGGCAAAATTCGCCAGCGAACAGACCGAAGTGCAAGTCACGCCGCATTCGCCTAATGGTATCCGTATGGGCCAGAAAATGACCATCAGCCGCCATAAGCTATTTACCGATGGCATGATAGAAGTGCAGGACGAAGGTAGCCAGCTACTGGCACAACTGGTGGCCCCACGTCGTGGCGAAATGATCGCCGATTTCTGTGCTGGTGCCGGTGGCAAGACACTCGCAATGGGTGCCCTGATGCGCAACTCGGGTCGCCTGTACGCGTTCGATGTATCCGAGAAGCGCTTGCAGAATCTGAGCGTACGCCTTAAGCGTTCCGGCTTGTCGAATCTGCATGCACAAATCATCACCAGCGAAGCGGACCCCAAACTCAAGCGCCTGAATGGCAAGTTTGACCGTGTACTGGTGGATGCTCCATGTAGCGGCCTGGGTACCTTGCGCCGCAACCCGGATTTGAAATGGCGCCAGATGCCGCAAGACATCATTGAGCTAACTGCCAAGCAAACCCGAATTCTTGATCGTGCCGCCAAGCTGGTAAAAGATGGTGGTCGTTTGGTCTATGCAACCTGCAGCTTGTTGCAGGAAGAGAATGAGCAGATTGCCGATGCATTCCTGAAAACACATCCTGACTATCGTCTAGTCAATGCCAACGAGATTCTGGCACAACAAAAGATAGACCTGGATACGGGTGTCTACTTGAAGCTGTTGCCGCATTTGCACCAGACTGATGGTTTCTTCGCTGCGGTGTTTGAGAAGGTGACAGCAGTTGTTGAGAAAAATAAGCCAGCGTTAGCCCAGCCTGAAATAGCAGCTGTGGAAGTCACTGTTGTAGATGAACAGCCAGCGCCAGTTAAGCATAAAAAAGCTGCAAGCAAGAAAGTCGTTGCTAAGAAAGCCCCTGCTGTTAAAAAAGCAGCTGCCAGTAAAAAGGCGGATGCAATCCCAGCCGAAGAAAATCCGGTAGAAGCTGTTACAGCAGAAGCCAAGCCAATAAAACCCAAGTCAGTTAAAGCCAAGGTAGCAAAAACATGAAAATGCCCAGCCTTAACATCCAGATACTCTTAGCTGCAGTTTTTGGTATTGGGGTTGGGCTGTATTTTCATAGTCTTGGGCAGGATAGCCAGGTCACTCAGGGCGGGCTCTACATCAGCGGTATCGTCGGCAGCATATTCATCGACCTGCTCAAGATGATACTGGTGCCGCTAGTGTTTACCTCGATTGCAGTTGGTGTGGCCAATTTGCAGGAGCACAAGCAGGCGCGCAAGGTGTGGACGACGACGCTGATATTTTTCACCATTTCCACTTCCGTAGCCATCATCCTTGGGCTGACAGCCAGCAATGTTTTTGAGCCGGGCCAGGGCCTGCACCTGAGCATGTTTCAGGATTCGATGCAGAATTTTCAGGCCAAGCAGTTATCGTTGCCTGATTTTGTTACCCAGTTTATGCATAACCTGTTTCAAAATCCGTTCAGCGCGCTGGCAAAAGGGGATGTGCTGGCAGTGGTCATTTTTGGTCTTTTTACTGGCATTGCTCTCGTTGTAGGCGGTGCGCGCTATCGCAACATACTGGTGTTACTGCAAGAGTTTCTCGACCTCATTATGCTCATAGTAGGCTGGATCATGGTGCTGGCACCACTGGGTATTTTTGCATTACTCATCAAGTTGGTGGCTACTCAGGATGTGACTTTACTTGCAAGCCTGGGCAAGTTTGTGGCTGTGGTGGCAGGTACTACCCTGTTGCATGGTGCGGTGGTGCTGCCATTGATGTTATATGTCGTTACTCGCAAAACACCGCTGTGGTTCTGGCGTAATGCACGCGAATCGCTGATCACTGCATTTGCCACCAGTTCCAGCTCCGCGACGTTGCCAGTCACCATGCGTTGCACCATCACCAACATGAAGGTGCCGCCCAGCATTGCAGGCTTTGTCGTGCCACTGGGTGCAACTGTCAATATGGATGGCACCGCCTTGTATGAAGCCGCCGCTGCTCTGTTTATCGCGCACCTGGCAGGTGTGGAGCTTAATATGGTGCAACAACTCATCGTGTTTTTCACCGCCATGCTCGCCGCCATCGGTGCGCCCGGCATCCCTAGTGCAGGCATGGTCACCATGGTCATGGTGCTGCAATCGGTAGGCTTGCCAGCCGAGGCGATTGCCATCCTGCTACCCATAGATCGCATGCTGGATACCCTGCGCACCTCGGTCAATGTAGAAGGCGACATGATCGGCAGCCTGATCGTACAAAAAGTAGTGGGCGATAAGTAGTCAGCAGTATGGCATCCGCTTTATCGTTCCGCCCTGCGCTAGCCGACGAGGCTACCCAGATTGCTACCCTGATCAATGAATCCTATCGTGGTGAAACCAGCCGTCTTGGCTGGACCACGGAAGCCGACCTACTGGATGGCCTGCGCACCGATGAAGCCGAAGTTCGTCAGCTAATTGAATCCGATCATTCCATGATCATGTTGTGCCTGCATGGCAACGAACTCATGGGTTCTGTACACCTGGAAAAGATGGATGAAGGTGTGCACATCGGTATGTTCGTGGTGAAGCCAACCTTGCAAAAGCAAGGCATAGGTAAGCAGTTGCTGGCCGAGGCCGAATGGGCGGCGACGGAAAGATGGCGCACCAGCAGGTTCAGCATGATGGTAATCACCCTGCGCCATGAGCTGATTGCATTTTACGAGCGGCGTGGTTACAGACGGACTGGGGTGCTAAAAGAGTTTCCGGTCAACCCTGATGTCTGGAAACCCAAAGTGACGGGCTTGCAATTAGAGAAATTGGAAAAACTGCTCAGCCTATAAGTGGCTAAGTTAGCTAAGCCTAAGCTGTTTTTCTATTCGCAGCTTTCCTGTTATTAAAGTGCAGCAAGCCATTCATAGTCAGCGAATAAACCGCAGGTACCACCACCAATGTCAGCAAGGTCGATGAGATCATGCCGCCGATGACTGCGATAGACAGCGGGCCATTGGTCTCTGCCCCGGCACCCAAGCCCAGAGCGGCTGGCAGCAATGCCAGGATAATCGTTAATGAGGTCATCAATACCGGCCTCAGCCTGATTGGGCAGGCTTCACTCAGCGCTTCATCAATCGGTTTACCTTGTTCCCGTAGCTGGTTGGTGAGGTCCACCAGCAAAATCGAGTTTTTGGCTACAAGCCCTATCAGCAGCACCAGCCCTATCATAGAGAAAATATTCAACGAACTGCCTGTGAGCCAGAGCGCCATGACGCCGCCGATGATCGCCAGTGGCTGTGCCAGCATGATGATCAGCGGTTGCAAGAAGGAGTTGAACTGGCTCGCCAGCACCATATACAGCAGCACGAGTGCGAGCGTAAACACGAACACCATATTCTTGACCGTCTTGGCGAGCTCTTCGGCTTGTCCGGTCAGGCGTACGTTGTAGCCAGGAGGAAGTAATTCGGCTGCATCAGCCTTGACGATATTGACGGCTTCGCCCAGCGGCATGATGGGGTTGGCGTAGATATTCGCTGCATATTGCAAGTCAAAGCGGCCAATCACGGCAGCACCCAGCTCTTGTTTGAAGCTGGCCACTGCATCCAGCCGCACTAGCTCACCACTGCTACTGCGCAGGTAGATCTTGGTAAGGTCATTAGGCTGGATAAAGCTGCCAGGCTTGGCTTTCAGGCGAATATCGTAGCGTTGGCCATCGCCTGGCTCGTCATTAAATTTGGCAATG
The DNA here is from genome assembly GCA_035459965.1 of Methylophilaceae bacterium. Classification (GTDB taxonomy): domain Bacteria; phylum Pseudomonadota; class Gammaproteobacteria; order Burkholderiales; family Methylophilaceae; genus DATHXC01. The sequence continues at coordinate 24,263 of DATHXC010000012.1, read as the reverse complement.
TCGATACCGCCGGTATACAGGCTAAGCGCTGTGGCGATGTCAGTAGCCGAGATACCCAGGCTGGCCGCCCGCACGCGGTCTACCTTCATCACCAGCTGTGGTAAATCCAGTTGCATGTCCAGATCGACCTTGCCCATGCCGGGTGTATCACCCAGCTTTTTCTGCAAAGCTTTACCCAATGCCCCAACTTGTTGGAGATTGGGGCCAGTCAGGTTGAATTGCAATTTCTCCGGGCGCTGGCCGCCAACAATGGCAACAGCCGCCGGAAATGCACGTACACCCGGGATTTCATCGAACTGTTCGCGCAGCCTCTTCACCAGGTCTTTCTGGCTCAGTTTGCGCTCACTGCGATCTTTGAGGCGGATGCTGATATTGCCCTGGTTGACCTGGCCTTGTGAACCCACCCCTACTGTACTGAAGAAGCTGGCTATCTCATCAGAGTGGCCAGACAGTATTTTTTCCAGTAACTCCAGGCGGCTGTTGGTGTACTCCAGGCTGGAGCCCAAAGGGGTTTTGAAGTTAACGACAAAGCGACCTTCATCTGCTTCGGGCACGAATTCTTTTTGTACATGGCTAAAGAAGAAACCGCTGGAAGCCACGACCAGCAAGGTCGTCACCACAACTTTCCAGCGATTCAACAGTGCCCAACCCAGCAGCCTGATGTAGAAGCGGTCCATGCGTTTAAACACCGCATCCAGCCAGTAGTAAAGCTTGCCATGCTGGTGCTCGATTTTGAGGTAACGCGAGCACAGCATGGGCGTCAGCGTGAGTGACACCATAAGCGATACCAATACGCCGATTGTGACTACCACCGCGAATGACTTGAAGAATTTACCCATGATGCCATCCATGAAGATGACAGGTGCAAAGATACAAACTAGCGCCAGGGTAGCCGCAATCACCGCAAATGCTACTTCACGGCTACCGGTGATAGCCGCTTCACGCGAGGCATTGCTCTCGTCGAAATTGGGGTCGCTGACCGCAGTTTCTTCCAGGTTTTCGCGATGCCGATAGATGTTTTCAAGGACCACGATGGCGTCATCTACTACCACACCGATCAGCAATAGCAAGGCTAGCAGCGTCATTGTGTTGAATGTAAAACCCGAGAAATACATCACTGCAACGGCGCCCAACAGCGATACCGGAATGGCCGTGGCGATAATCAGGGTAGAGCGTATCGAGCGTAAAAATAGCCACACAATGAGTGCCGCCAGTAGTGTGCCTTCTACTAGGTGCTCCTTGAGTGAGCTCACCATTTCCTTGATGAAGATCGCATCATTGGTGGAGACGTCAATGCGCATGCCAGGTGGCAGGTTAGGGCGGATTTCAGTATCCAGGCGGCGCTCAACTTCATTTATGATGGCAACGGTATTGGCATTGGCCACTTTGACGATGCCTAAACCCACCGTTAATTCGCCATTGTAATGGGCGAGCTGACGGTAGTCGGTGAGCCCATCTTCCAGCTCGGCTATATCTTTGAGTCTCACTGCTGCGCCATCACGGTAGGTTACAACTAGTTCAGACAGATCATGCAGGTTGTGAAACTCCAGATCCAGTTTCATCAGTTTTTCAGCTTTTTCACCTACCAGAAAACCGCCCGGTAGCTGGATATGCTCTTTCTGGAAGGCACTAATCAGGTCATTGGCTACCAGCTTGTAAGCAGTCATGCGCTCTGGCAGCAGGTTGATGCGTATGGTGCGGTCACGTCGGCCGCCCAGACGCACTTCACCTACACCATTGATGGTTTCAAGTTTTTTCTTCAATACGTTGAAGCCATATAGATTGAGTTGCTGCACTGTACGGTCGCCGCGCAATGCCAGCCACATGATAGGTTGCGCATTGGTTTCCACTTTTTGCACCACGGGCGGGTCTGCATCGTCCGGCAGGCGGCGTAGCACTTGATTGACCTTGGACTGCACCTCGTTGTATGCAACGTCGATGTTCTTTTCCAGGCTGTAAGTCATGGTGATGACTGACACGCCGGGTGAGGAGCTGGACTGGATATGCTCGATGCCCGGTGTGGTGTTGACCGAGGTTTCGATGATGCTGGTAATGCTGGCATCGACAATATCCGGGTTAGCCCCCTTTAGCGTAGTGCTGATCGAGATAATCGGGAATTCGATATAGGGAAAGCGGTCGAGACCAATGCGCTGATAGCTGATAATGCCGAACAACACCAGCACGCCAGACAGCATCCACGCCAGCACATGGCGACGGATTGATAATTCTGGCAAGGTCATGGGGCTACCTTTAGCCGTGCTTGTTGTTGCAGATTAACCTGGGCTTTATCGGTGAGGAATGCCGCGCCATCTACCGCCACAATTTCTCCGACTATCAGGCCATCGGTAATTTCTACCTTACCTGCTTGTCGCAGGCCGGTTTTAACAATGCGCTGCTGTGCCACATTATCCTTAATCACATAGACTACTTCGCCCGCAGGTCTTAGTACCAGGCTTTGCTCGGGCACTACTACGGCATTTTCATGTACCCCCATGATCACACTGCCATTAACGCTGGCGCCAGCCTGCCAGCCCGGTTCATCCACAATATCTGCAATGACATCTACCGCGCGGTTGTTGGCACCTATCAGCGGTTTAAGCTCGTGTATGGTCGAGATCACTTCATTGCTTGCAGTCGGCGTGGTGAGCCGGACCTTAAGGCCGGGCTGCAAGGTGGCGGCGATACTTTCAGGGTAGGGCAGGTGCGCGCGCAGGCGCTTGCTGCTGATGATCTGTAATAGCGGGTCGCCGATTTTGACAAAGTCGCCGACGGAGACGATTTGCTTCTCCACTACGCCATCAATAGGCGATACCACGCGGGTTTTATTGCCGGTGTGGGAGATGCTATCCAGCCGTGAGCGCGCACCAGCAAGTTGTTCTTTCAGTGCTGCCTGCTGGGTAGTCACATCATCCAACGCATTTTTAGAGATAAAGTTCTTTTGCACCAGTGCCTGGTTGCGTTCTACCATACGGCTCTGATTGCTCAGTAGTGCCTGCAGCCTTGCTACCTCGCTTTGGGCCTCGCTACGCTGCAAGCCATAATCTGTTGCGTCCAGCAGTACGATCAACTCGCCTTTTTTCACGCGCTGGCCGGGGTTGGCCAGCACCTTGAGCACGCGTGCGGTGACTTCAGCCGCGATGGTCGGATCCATCAACCCCTCAATCGTGCCTACTGCTTCTTCACGGATTTCCAGCTTGGTTGTCTCGGCGACAAAAGTGCTGACTAATGTAGGTGTCGGCCCTTTTTTGGGTTCTTCGTCCTTTTTAGCGCAGGCGGACAGTATTAGTCCCAGAAAAACACCGGATACCAACCATTGAGTTAATCGTAATGACTTGAACATTATGCAGAATGCTTTCTCGTTTTGCTTTTCGTTATTGTTTGAATTTTGGGCTATGACTTTACTTCAGTTGAAATAAGTGACCAGTCGAAATAAGGCCCGGGATCTGTTTTTCTGCCAGGGGCAATATCCGAATGGCCAACAACGTACTGGATGTTGTATTGTGTTTTCAAAGCAGCCAGTAACGCGTTGAGCGTGCTGTACTGCGCTGCTTCAAACGCTTCATCATCGCTACCCTCAAGCTCTATTCCGACTGAGAAGTCATTGCAACGTTCACGCCCCTGCCAGCTTGATACCCCAGCGTGCCAGGCACGCTGGCTACAAGGCACAAACTGTATCAGGCTGCCATCGCGTCTGATGAAAAAATGCGATGAAACCTTGAGCCCATGAATCTCCTGATAATAAGGATGTGCATTTGCATCGAGCTGGTTGGTGAACAGCTCAATGACGCCATTCCCACCATACTGCTGGGGTGGCAGGCTGATATTGTGGATGACCACCATGGAAACGGTGCTGTCTGCCGGACGCTCATCCTGATTGGGTGACTCAATGAACTGCAGCTTGATATGTGCTGTACCCGACAGGATGCCTTGTGAGTTAATTTTGAGTTGGTTCATGCTAAATTGAGCGTTATCCGATAAAATTCGTCATTCATTACATTAATTGGCAAACTGACCATGGTATTTTTACAGCTGTTCCTGATGCTCATAGTGATTCTAATCGCGGCAGAAGTGTTTACCAATGCTCTTGAGCATTTAGGGGAGAAATTAGGTATTTCAGAAGGGGTCACTGGTTCGCTGTTCGCCGCAGTTGGCACTGCACTCCCTGAAACTTCGGTGCCATTGTTGGCACTGCTGGCAGGCACACAAAATATACAAACCAATGAAGAAATTGGGGTGGGCGCCATATTAGGGGCGCCGCTGATGTTGGCAACGCTATCGATCGCATTGATGGCCTTCTCGGTGCTAGCGCAACGCGGTAAAAATGGCGCACTCAGGCCGGAGCGTACCGGGCTGACCCGTGATCTTGATTTTTTCCTGATTGCATTTAGCTTTGCAGGAATAGCGCTTTTCATCCCACATACACAAACCGCGGTCCGCTATGGTTTAGGTTTTGGCATGGTCATGATTTATTTTGTCTACATCATGCTGACCATACGTGCTTCTAAAGCGCTGGTCCAAGAAGGACATGCTACTGAAGCTGATTCACCCATGTTTCTTTGTCGACTTGGGCTGCCCAACAACATGCCGGTGATTGTTTTTCAACTGGTGCTCGGCCTGATTTTACTGGTAGCAGGCGCAAAAGGTTTTATCCATGGTGTTGAGGCTGCTGCTGAGATTATTGGTATGTCGGCCTTATTATTGTCGTTATTGATTATCCCGATTGCGACTGAACTGCCAGAAAAAGTGAACAGCATCCTGTGGATACGCAAAGGCAAGGACACACTGGCTTTTGGCAACATTACTGGTGCCATGGTGTTTCAGGGCACACTGCTGCCAGCGATCGGCATTATGTTGACTCCTTGGCAGCCAAGGATAGAGGTGCTGTCCGGCGTGGTGATCACTTTGATGGCGGCAGCCTGGCTACGTCTGGTAGTGGCGCGTGGCGGTATCAAGGTATGGCACTTGTGGGTGAACGGGGCTATGTACGTGACTTACTTGATCATTGTGCTAATCTAAGTGCTGATCTAAATTTAATAGCGTCAAAATCTTATAGTCGCAGCCAAAGCCAAAGCCAGACCAGTAATTAGTTACTGGTCTTTTTCATCATCGTCTTTGCTTAAGCCAAGCTTGGATAGGCGATAACGCAAGGTACGAAAACTAACCCCCAGCAGTTTTGCAGCAGCGGTTTTATTTTGCCTGGTTTTTTCCAGTGCGACGAGAATCGCCTGCTTTTCTATATTCTCCAGAAACTCAGGCAATGGCAGGCCATTAGCATCCAGGGCGATTGCTGCGCTGGTGTCTGCTGGGGCTGGACTGTCAGCCGGTAACGATAAATCATGGGTAGTAATCGTGTTGCCATCACACATGCTGAGTGCACGTTCGATGATGCATTCCAGCTCCCTGATATTTCCGGTAAAGCGATGCTCTGTTAACTGGTTGATGGCTTCGTTATTCAGCTTGGGTGCAGTTACTCCCAGCTGATCTGATTGCTTTTTGATCAAGTATTCGCAAATCAATGGAATGTCCTGCGCAATCTCGCGTAGCGCCGGCATTTTTAGCGAGATCACGTTGAGCCGATAGTAAAGATCCTGGCGAAATGTACCTTTTTCCATCATTTTGCCCAAATCGCGGTGTGTTGCACTGATGATGCGCACATCAACCGCTTCGTCTTCGGTTGCACCCAGCACCCGTATCTTTTTTTCCTGGATAGTACGTAACAACTTTACCTGCATGTTCAACGGTAAATCAGAAACATCATCCAGAAATAATATGCCGCCATTCGCCTTTTGGAATAAGCCCTGTTTATCCTGACTTGCGCCGGGGAACGCCCCTTTTTTATGCCCGAAGAATTCGCTTTCCATCAAATTTTCGGCAATGCTACTGCAACTTGCTATGACAAATGGCCCATCCACGCGAGCGCTGTTCTGGTATATGAGCCGTGCCGCTAGCTCTTTGCCGCTGCCTGCTTCTCCGCTGATATAGACCGGTGCCTGGCTGCGTGCACATTTTTCAATGCTGGTGCGTATCTGCGTAATGGCGGGTGACTCACCAATCATGCTCACTGGACTGCTAGTGTTTAATGGTGACTGTGGCTGTGACAATTTAAGTGCGGACTGCACCAGTGGCCGCAACTGCTGCAGTGAAATCGGCTTGGTCAGGTAATCAAAAGCACCTGCTTTAAGTGCTGATACAGCGTTATCTGCACTGCCGAACGCAGTGATCACTGCTACTGGCAAACCCGCGTGGTGCTGGCTGATATGGCGCACCAGATCCAGGCCATTGCCATCTGGTAAGCGCATATCCGTCAGGCAAAGGTCGTACTGTCGCTGCCTGAGCATGAATTTAGCATCATCTAGGGTATCGGCACTTTCGGCATGTATGCCCATGCGCTCGAGCGTGATAACAAGCAGTTCACTCAGGTCAGTTTCGTCATCTACAATCAGGCAGCTCGGTTTTTTATTGGTATCAGGCATGTGATTTCTTGATTTGAATGGTGAACAAACTACCCGGATTGCGATTTGTGTATTTAATTGTAGCGCTATTGGCTTCGCACAGCTCACGTGCAATATACAGCCCTAGCCCGGTACCCGTTGATTCGGTAGTGAAGAAAGGCTCAAACAGGTGTGCTTGTACCTCCTGGGATATCCCGGCTCCATCATCTACTATTTCAATATAGGTGCTACGGCTACGCGTTGAGCTTCGCAGCGTCAATGTCAGGCTGGCCTCAGCCTGATGGCTATGCCTCCATCCATTACGACACAGATTCCAGAGAATCTGGTGCAAATGTCGCCTGTCGAACACTATTTGCACAGGGTGGCTTTGTGCAGATTGGCTATTTAGATTGAGTTTGAAGTTATTCGCAGAGATATTTTCTATCTGACAGAACTGCTCGTGAAATTCAGCCAGGAACTGATTGAGATTGATGGCCTCCTGCTTGGTACGGTCACGCCGGTTGAGTTCCAGCACATCTTTCACCATCTGGTCCATGCGCTGTACATTATCTGAAATGATCTGCAGCATGCGTTGTGATGACGGGTCCTGGTTTTCTTCCTCTTGCAGCAACTGTGTAGCATGGCTGATAGCACTCAGCGGGTTGCGTATTTCATGAGCAATATTGGCAGTGAGCTGGCCCAGCGCAGCCAGTTTTAACTGCTGTGCCTGTGCCTGCATCTGACTCCAGTCCTCAATGAAAACCACCGCTCCCTGCTTGCGATCATCACCCACCGGCATAAAACGTAGTTTCAACTCTTTGTCAGCCGAAGTGAGTTTGGCTATATTCGACCCGGTCGCAGTACTCTCTGTCATCCACTGCCTCGTAAGTGATGCAAGCTCTGGTGAAAACTCATCAAGCAACTGGACGGACGAAGTTTTGTTGCTGAGGTTAAGTAACTCTTCGGCCTGAGCGTTGTGATGCCGCAGTTTGAATTCACTGTCGACGACCAGCACACCATCCTGCATTTCTTGCGTGATCAGGGCATTTATTTGTCCGAGATTCTCCAAGTCAATCTTGCGCTGCGATGCCAGCGACTCACTCAGGTAGGTACGTTTTGCAAAGCTATGTGCTAGCCAGGCAGTGGCAAAACAACTGAGGCACAGCATCACCGCATGCGAATAATCGTCGTAATGCTCATTCCAGGAAATGAGCTGGTAAGACTGCTCAAGCAATAAAGAGATACTTGCTACAGAGGCATAGAACAAAGCCAACCTGCCATGGCTGATTAAGCTGGCAGCGGCAATGGCAATAACCAGCAACAAGCCCAATCCACTTTTGATACCACCGGCAGCGAACATGATGATCACGATGAAGATCACATCGGTGATGACCTGTAGCGTTACCTGACGATCAAACTGTGGCCAGCGTAACCAGGTAAAGATAATGGCTGCCAAGCCGAACAGGAGATAGCCAGTTGCGAATTCCAGGTAAAGCGTGCCATCGTAATTGTCGCGCTGGGTATGGTCGGGTAACAGAAAGTGGGAGCCTATGAAAATGCAGGCGATGATGATGCGATATAGGTTGAATATGCCAATAGAGCGCCAGTAGGTACTTGCTTCAGCATGGCTGATGTCACGCCTGGCAATGTTAAGCATCTTTGCTATGGGCTTCGCAGCAGAAATACTGGTCATTCAGCAACAAACTGTCACTTTTTGGCAGGTGTACACCACAATTGGCGCACTGCACCATTTTTTCGGACTTGGCCTCAGTTGCTTGCTTGGAAGCGGACTCCTGATTTTCTACACTTTGACGATAACGTTTGAGTATCGTGATGACCAGCCAGATTGCAATGGCGAGCAGTAGGATTTTTCCCATAATTGAAGTGCCTGCCAGATAGTGAAGTTATATAGATTGTAGCTAAAAGCGCGCACTAGAACAAAAATCAAACCTGATATACTCTGCGAGCACAGATAATGTAATGCGTAATCAACGCAGTTCAGCACGAATTCAGGATAGCGTAGATATTTAATAGATGGCAACAGCACAGGAACTATCAGATTTTCTTGCACAGGTAGAGCGCCGTGCTTTTAAGCAGACGGCCTATGCCATACGTGATGATCATGCCGCACTGGATATTGTGCAGGATGCCATGCTGAAGCTTGCTGAGAATTATGCTGCAAAACCAGTCACAGAGTATCCAATGTTGTTCCAGCGCATTTTGCAGAACACCATGCGTGATTACTGGCGCAGGCAAAAAGTACGAAATTTTTGGACGACATTGCTGTCATCATTTGGTGGCACGGGCGAAGATGGTGATGAACGAGATCCGCTGGAAACACTGGAGTCCGATGATAACGACGACAGTGACGAGCCGCAGGCCCAGCTAGAGCGTAGCCAGACTATTGCTATAATTGAAGCCGCCCTACAAAAGTTACCGACGCGTCAACGTGAAGCCTTTGTCATGCGTTACTGGGAGGAAATGGATGTGGCAGAGACTGCCGCTGCTATGGGTTGCTCCCAGGGCAGCGTTAAGACCCATTGTTCCCGTGCCGTGCATGCGCTCGCAATAACATTGGAAAAACAGGGTCTTAAAAAGATATAAGTGCAAGCTTCGTGAAATTCAAGCAAGCCAGTAAACATAAAAATTTAAGCTAAGGAATTGTAACTCGCACAATCAGGACACTGAAAAATTCAGGAGTCAAGTGATGAATCAACAACGAATGAATCAAGACCTAATCAATCAACAGTCAGCAAACAAGGCACCTGTGAATCAGGAAGAAGCGACTGCAAAATACATCGTCCGTATGCTGGATGAAAAAACTGCAATGCTGGATGAAAGTATTCTTGGTAAGCTTGCTAACGCCCGTCAGCAAGCCGTTGCAGCAGCGACCGGGCATGAGCGAGCAGCTGCAGTGGCTGGTCGAGGTGGTCTGCTTAGTTTGTTCGGTGATTATATTCATCATCACCGTGGTTTGATGTCGGGTGCAGCGCTGTGTGGCGCTGTTTTGATTGCATTTGTGGTTACGCAACAAATGTCGGGGCAGGGCGTATCTGAGCAAGGGGATGCATTCCTGCTGAGTTCTGATTTGCCGCCGGAAGCTTACGCGGATAAAGGTTTTGATACATGGCTAGCGCAAAACTCGCAGCATTAGTATTGTTGGGTAGTCTTATTTTCAGTTTTGCACATGCAGACAATGCTAGTGAGCAGAGCTGGGCGCAGCTCACCGATAGCCAGCGCAAAGTGCTATCACCACTCGCCTCTGACTGGGATACCTTGCGGCCATGGCAGCGCGAAAAAATGCTCGATATCGCACGCGATTACCCCAAAATGAACCCACAACGGCAACAGCAGATTCAGAAGCATCTAAGCAACTGGAGTCGTATGACCCCATTTGAGCGAGAAAATGCACGCAAGAAATATCAGCAGTTCCAGGCCATGCCGCCAGAGAAGAAGCAGGAATTACGCAATAAATGGCAAGAATACCAAAGCCTGCCTGAAGAGCAGAGGGAAGCGCTACGTAAAGAGCACCCCGAGATTTATGGCAAGGAAGACCTGGAAAATTGATTTCCTGACTTAATTGCCTGTTTCATTTATTTAAGCCTAATTTCCCTCCGTATCCAGTGAATACCCCCAGCCTTTTCAAGCGCTTTGCCAGCATGCTTTATGAAAGCCTGTTGCTAATAGCGATACTGGGAACAGCTACACTGCTTTTTCTATGGGTATTGGGAGACGCTACAGTGGGGTACAAGCACTACCTGCTTCAGGCTTATCTGTGGCTGATAGCAGGGACTTACTTTATCTGGTGCTGGATCAAGAGCGGCCAAACCCTGGCCATGCAAACATGGCGCATCCGTGTGGTTAACAAAGCAGAACAGCCCATTTCATTTGCACACGCCTGTAAACGTTATGTATTGGCTACCCTGTTTTTTGGCGCGAGTTTTATCTGGGCTTTATTTGATAGGGAAGGCCAGTTCTTGCATGACAGACTGACTGGTAGCCGATTGATTCTTGTAAGTAAGGAAGGCAAATAACATTTATTATTCCTTACCTACGCTCTACCCAGAACAGCATAAACAAGCCTGTCATCAGGAACAGTAATGTGGGTGTCACTGCACTGAAAATGACGGACCAGTCGTTGAGCAAACCCAGATGTACAAAGACCCGATTCAGTACCTGGTAGAAAATCCCCAGCATAATCCCGGCGAAAATCTTTGCACTTGCCCCACCTGCCCGTTGCTGTAAGAAACCGAAAGGCAAGGCAAGGATCACCATCACAAAACAGGCCAGTGGGTAAACCATCTTGGCCCATAACGCGACTTCATGACGCGAAGTTTTCTGCTTATTCAGGCTAAGGTGACGGATATAGAAATACAAGTTCCATGCCGACATTTTCTCTGGTACTACCAGTAACACGTTAAGTAATTCAGGCCGTATCAGTGACTGCCATTGTGCCTCGGGGAAGAAGCTGGACTGGACGGTGTTCTGATTAAAATGCGTTTGAGTTACATCGCGTAACTGCCAGCCCTTACCGTCAAAATGCCCGGTTTTTGCATTACTGATATTACGCAGGCGGAACTCCGGGTCGAATTCGTAGATATGGATATTGAGCAGGCCTGCATCTGGCATGACATCCTCTACGTTGACAAAGCTATTGCCGTCTTTTACCCAGAGTCCGGATCGAAAATCCTGTGCAATCACCGAGTCCGTAGCTTTAATACGGATGCGCTGCGCAGTTTTCTCGCTGTATGGGGTGACCAGTTCTCCCACCACAAATGTCAGTAACGCAAAAATCAGCCCCACGCGTAAGAGCGATATCGCAATCCTACTAATCGGCACGCCGCTGACGCGCAGTACAATAAGCTCGGAGTGCCTGGATAACTGCCCAAGGGCATACATAGTGCCTACCAGCACCGCAACCGGCACTACCTCATAAACGTGACCAGGTGCGCTTAGCAACACAAACAGCAATACTTTGCTGATGCCGTAGGTGCCCTTACCTATGCTTTCCAGCTCTTGAATCAGGTCAAAGAAGGCAAACATCGCCAGCAGTGCCAGCATGATAAGCAACACACTGGCGATGATTTCCTGCATCAGATAGCGATTGATGATTTTCATCTGAGTGTTATCTATCTGCGCTATGGGCTGGTTTTCGCCAGTTTGGCAATGCTAGTTTTGGAATAATGGGTAGCTGAAAAATGCGCCGATAAAACAGGTAGACCGTCAGCAGTAAAAAGAAGATGTGCACCGGCCACAAACCAATGATGGGGCTGATTTTTTCTTGGGTCAGCCAAGCTTGCATAATGGTGAGCAGGTTGTTGTAGATAATATAGATCAGTATGGCAATCATCATGTTGGCAGAGCGTCCGGCACGCGGATCAACAAAGCTGAGTGGTATCGCCAGCAACACCAGAACAAATGCTGAAATGGGAATTGCCAGGCGCCATTGCAGCTCTGCATTGTTGCTTGCATTGTGCTTCTTTAACAACTCAAGGCTGTCCAGTGACTGGGTTGTTGGTGCCTGCTGCTTTACTTCTGCAGGCTCTATGCGTATAGCGTAGCTTTCAAACTGGGTCGTGGAATATTCGGAGCTATTGGGTATGCCCTCGTAGCGACGGCCTTGCTCCATAACCAGGAAATTGTCGCCATTGGCTTCAGTTTTTCTGTGCCCCTTGGCTGCCACAATTATCCCCAGGCGCTGGTGCTGGACGCTTTGCACGAAGATATTTTTAACAACATTGCCAAGCTCGTCAAAGCTCTCAATGAAAAATACACGGTCTGCCTGACGCGATTCCTTGAAAACACCAGGGCTGATGGAAGCCAGCTCATCACGACTTTTGAGCTGGTCAGCGAAATCCGCACCTTTGTTGGTTGCCCATGGGGTTACGAACAGGCTCAGTACAGCAATCACCACAATCACTGGCAAGGCAAAAGTGAGCACAGGTCGTATCCATGATGCAATACCTAAACCTGAGCTAAACCACACTACCATTTCACTGTCGCGATGCCAGCGCGATAGCGTCAGTAAAACTGCCAGAAACAAGGTCAATGAAAGTAGCATGGGCTGGAACTTAATCATGCTGAACCCCAACAAAGTGTTGATGGCATCACTGGCAAGACTGCCTTTGGCGGCGATGCCGATATAGAAGGCTGCGCGTTGCGCAACGACGATACCGATAAGCACCAGAAATGCGCCCACTGCCGTGCTGGCAAGCTCTTGTAGTAATGATCGTTTGAAGAGCATAGGGTTATGAAATATTTTGTTTAGTAATGAGGTTTGATTTAGAGCAAAAACGCAGGATAATTAAGCAGACTGATCTATACAGAATACGTTGCTAAAAATAATCATGAAGCAGATTCATCAAAAGGAAATATGAATGGAATTTAGCATAAAAAGCAGCAAACCGGAAAAACTCCGTAGCGATTGCCTGATTGTTGGCGTGTTCGAATCACGTAAGCTTTCCACTGCTGCAGAGGCTATCGACACTGCAGCACAAGCTTTCATTAGCAATGTCCTCAAGCGTGGCGATATGGATGGCAAGCTGGGCGCCAGTTTATTGTTGCACAGCTTACCTGGTATCTTAAGCGAGCGCGTGCTGCTAGTCGGTCTGGGTAAAGAGCGAGAATTCAAAGAAAGTGATTACCGCAAGGCAGTAAGCACTTCAATCAAGGCGCTGGCAAAAACAGGGGTGAGCGAGGCCACCAGCTTCCTGGCGGATGTCACTGTTAAAAAGCAGGGCTATGCCTGGAAGGTTGCTCAGCTGGTAGAGGTTGCCAGTGATTGCGTATACCGATTTGATCAGATGAAAGGCAAAGCTGCCAAGGAAGCAAAAACTGCATCCAAGACGATTGGCAAATTGGTGATTAACGTGGCTGGGCGAGCAGATATCAAGCAGGCAGAAGATGGCTTGAAGCAAGGCTTGGCACTGGCCTCGGGCATTCATTTTGCCAAGGATCTGGGCAATCTGCCGCCCAATGTTTGCACACCGACTTATCTTGCCGATCAGGCGAAGGCGCTGGTTAAAACCCATGGTCTGCAAGTGCAGGTGCTGGATCGTGCAGAAATGGAAAAGCTGGGCATGGGTTCATTCCTGGGGGTGGCGCAAGGCAGTGTGCAGCCACCCAAACTGATCGTATTGCAGCATAAAAAAGGCAAGAAGACGCAAAAGCCAGTGGTGCTGGTAGGCAAGGGCATCACTTTTGATACGGGTGGTATCTCCCTCAAGCCAGGCGGCGAGATGGATGAGATGAAATATGACATGTGCGGCGCTGCCAGTGTGCTCGGCACCTTCAAGGCTATTGCTGAAATGGGCTTGGCGCTTAATGTGGTTGGCATTATCCCAACCTGTGAAAACATGCCTGACGGTAACGCCATCCGGCCAGGTGACGTATTGACCAGCATGTCCGGCCAAACAATCGAGGTATTGAATACTGATGCCGAAGGCCGGTTGATTCTGTGTGATGCGCTCACCTATGCTGAGCGCTTTGAGCCGGAAGCTGTCGTCGATATTGCTACCCTGACAGGTGCTTGCGTCATCGCACTGGGGCATCATGCCAGTGGTTTGTTTAGTAATAAGGAGAGCTTGGCTAAAGAGCTGTTACAAGCAGGTGAGGAGTCCGCCGACCGCGCATGGCAGCTGCCGTTGTGGGACGACTACCAGCCTCAGCTGGACAGCAATTTTGCTGACATGGCCAATATCGGTGGTCGTGCTGGCGGCAGTATTACGGCTGCTTGCTTCCTGTCGCGCTACACAAAAAAATACGATTGGGCGCATTTGGATGTAGCAGGTACGGCATGGAAATCCGGCAAGGAAAAAGGTTCTACCGGCCGCCCGGTACCATTGCTTACGCAGTTTCTAATCCAGCGTGCTGCCAAGTAAGCATTAACTATGACTCGGATAGAGTTTTTCTTCAATGTAGAAAACAAACTGGAAAAAGTCGCTGGCCTGGCCGATAGTGCTGTAAAAAAGGGGCGTCGGCTCATGCTTTATAGTGCGGACGCCAAGTCAGCGGCAGCCATAGAGCAGTACATGTGGTCGCAGCCATCTATAGGTTTTTTGCCACATTGTCGTGCCGATCATGCATTAGCCGCGGAAACTCCGATTATTATCGATTGGCAAGGCGAGCAACTGGTGCATGATGATGTGTTGGTGAATCTGCAAAGCCAGCAACCATTGTTCTTCAGCCGCTTTCGGCGCCTGATTGAAATTGTCGGGGTGGATGAGGAAGATAAAGCGGCAGCGCGCATTCGCTATCGGTTCTATCGGGACCGTGGTTATGAAATTAAATCTTTTGATGTGACGGGAAATGCCTTGTGAGTGATAAAACTTCAATCGAGAACCATGATCTTGCGCAGGTGCTCAACCGCATTAATGCATTGATGCAGCGTAATGAAGTTGCGACAGAGTCAGTAGCAGAGAATGATGATATCCCTGTGCTGACAGAAGTCTATGACGGCGCAGATGCACAGCTCACAGCCGTTAATCTGCAACATTTCCCTACGCTGAATCAAATGGCCAATGAAACGATGGCGGCCAATGCACCGTTGACTGAGGAACTGGCTGATCGCTTTCTGGCAGAAATACAGCCCTTGATCCTTAAAGCGGTGAAAGTGGCAGTGCTGGAAGAGTCGGTCAAGGCGGAGAAGGTGCTCACTAGCAAGCTGGAGCAGGACATTCTAGAGTTGTTGCGCCAACGCCTGACTACCAACCTATCTTAATTCAGCTGGCCTTTAAGTTGGGCTAGCTTAATTTTAAAAGAGGCAGATTAGCCCTTCTGATTACTCAATTTGTATTCAATAAGGCCTGGTAAGCTTGAGCATCTAACAACTTGCCAGTATCAGCAGTATTTTGTGGTTT
Organism: Methylophilaceae bacterium; assembly: GCA_035459965.1. Classification (GTDB taxonomy): domain Bacteria; phylum Pseudomonadota; class Gammaproteobacteria; order Burkholderiales; family Methylophilaceae; genus DATHXC01. Next base: position 8,974 of record DATHXC010000012.1, on the reverse strand, counting down.
AAATTTGAAGATCCAGGCCGAGTAAGGTGCATCGTTAATTTGTTCTGGATTGCCTTGCAGCTCTTCATTAATTGCTGTGACCGTACCATCAAGCGGTGCATGCAGGTCTGAACCGGTTTTTACGGATTCTACCAGGCCACAAGGCAGACCGAATTTGAGTTCTGTGCCGACAGCAGGCGGTTCGACATAAACGATGTCACCCAGCAGGTCTTGGGCGTAGTCGGTAATTCCAGCCAACCATTGACCATCGTCGGCTGCTTTTATCCACAAATGTTCGGCACTGTATAATAGGTTTTCTTGAATTTTCATGGGTTAAGTGCCGTTAGTAATAGGTAGGTTTTATTTTCTCATAAACTGGCTAACTGTATAAATATACTGACGTTGTGACAAACGATATACAAAGCTTGAGAGTGTATGTAAAGAATATTCTCTATGTTAATGACAAATTGGAATATTTTATATAATATAAGTTGCATCCTTGCATAAGGTAACGCACAACGTAATGACGTTATGTCATGAGGAAGAAGGGCCAAAATTATGAGAAAACTGTTATTACTCACTATGGTGCTGGCGCTTGCCGTACCGGGAATTTCAGCAGAGGCCGCTCAAAAGAAATCTCAGCGTATCGCGCAAGCCAGTAAATACAAGCTCAACAAGAATAAACTAGCTAGTAGCAAGCTCAATCGTCAGCGAGTTGCTGCTCCAAGGGTCAAAGTTTCCTTACGTTCCGATCGCCGACTCGGCGGCAGTTATCTGCAAAATGCCAGCTTTGATCGTGACGTGAGTATTGTCGATAATTACGATGGCTTCGGCTTGCCTCGTCTTGCCTCCTCCAAGGCCCTGATTATCAATCAGGATACCGGCGAAACCCTATATGCAAAAAGCACCGATACACCCACTCCAATTGCTTCAGTAACCAAGCTGATGACCGCCATGGTCATGCTGGATGCCTATTTGCCGCTGGATGAATACCTGACGATTACCGATGCTGATGTTGATCTGCTGAAAGGCACTAGTTCACGCCTGCGTATCGGTACTGAGCTGACGCGTGGCGAAATGCTGCATCTGGCATTGATGTCCTCTGAGAACCGCGCTGCTGCTGCTTTGGGTCGTAATTATCCAGGTGGCATCTACGCTTTTGTAGCCGCCATGAATGCCAAGGCCCGTTCACTCGGTATGCTGAGTTCGCACTTTGTCGATTCCTCAGGACTCAATAGCGCTAATGTTTCCACCGCAGAAGATCTGGCTAAGATGGTGCGTGCTGCTTACCAATACCCACAGATTCGCCAGGTGACGACTACAGCGTCACAAGAGTTCGCAGTATACGGCTATCGCAACCCGGTGAATTTCGTGAATACCAATAGCCTGGTGCGCAACAGCAGTAGCGACTGGATTATTGGCCTTTCAAAAACTGGGTACATCAGTGAGGCAGGACGTTGCCTGGTCATGCAGGCGCAAATAGCAGGACAATCTCTCATTATCGTATTACTTGATTCAGCTGGAAAAATGTCGCGTATAGGTGATGCACAGCGCATCCGCAAATGGGTAGAAAGCTCTAATGGTTTGCGTCATCAGGGCTGATAGCTAACAAGCAATTTTCAGGCAATAAAAAAGCGGCATCAGCCGCTTTTTTATTGCCTGTCGTTTAACAAGGGTATTGCTTTAAGCGACTACCGCCGGTTTTTTCTTGACGGCTGATTTCTTAACGATAGCTTTCTTCACTGCTGTTTTTTTGACACTGGTAGTTTTTGCTGCAACTTTCTTAGGCGCTGCTTTTTTAGCAGGCGCTTTCTTGGCAACGGTTTTCTTCGCAGGCGCATCCTTGGCTACTTTTGCGGCAAGCAGTTCTAAAGCTTCATCCATGGTGACAGACTCCGGTTCCAGGCTCTTGGGTAGTGTGGCACGTAGCTTGCCATGCTGCACATAAGGGCCAAATTTTCCGGCGTAAATCTCGATCTTGCCATCTTCCGTAGGGTGTGAACCTAACTCCCGTATGGGTGCCGGGCCAGTATTTGCTTGGGCCAGTAGTTCGACAGCACGACCCAAGTCTATGTCGAATACATTGTCGGTACGCGGGATGGATTTGAACTTGCCATCGTGGTTCACATAAGGGCCAAAGCGCCCGATGTTGGCCACAATTTTCTTGTTGGTTTCAGGGTGCTGCCCCAGATCACGCGGTAAAGCGATGAGCTTGTTGGCGACTTCCAGATTGACGTCAGCCAGTGCAATATCCTTGGGAATGCTGACGCGCTTGGGTTTTTTCTTGGCATCTTCTTCCGGCAAGCCCAGTTGCAGATAAGGGCCGTAAGGGCCGACCAGCAGCAAAATATCTTTGCCGGTTGCCGTATCTACGCCTATCGTCACGGGCTCACTGCCTACTGCAGTCTCACCATTAATGCTGCGTTTATAATCGCATTTTGGCTCGCTGTTGTAGCCAGTACAGCCGATAAAGCTGCCATAACGGCTCAACTGTTTAGATAATGGTTTGCCGCATTTCGGGCAGAGTTCATCTATCAGTTCAGTACCCGGGCGATCCACATCCTTCTTGTCTAACAGCTGCTGATTAAAGCCCTGCCAGAAGCCATCCAGCACCGGTATCCATTCACGTTCGCCATCGGCAATCTGGTCCAGCTCGTTTTCGAGGTTGGCAGTGAAGTCGTAATCCACATAACGCGTGAAATGCTCGGTGAGGAACTTGTTTACCACGCGGCCTACATCGGTCGGCGTAAAGCGTTTTTTGTCTAGCAGTACGTAGTCTCTATCCTGCAGGGTAGAGATGATGCTGGCATACGTAGAAGGGCGGCCTATGCCATATTCTTCTAGCACCTTGACCAGGCTGGCTTCAGAGTAGCGTGGTGGCGGTTCAGTAAAATGCTGGTCGCCAAAAATTTTCTGTACATCAAGCACTTCGCCGGTTTCAAGCACTGGCAGTTTGCTTTCGCTTTCTTCCTCGGCATCGTCCACGCTTTCCATGTACACCGCAATAAAGCCTGGGAATATCATGGTCTGACCGGTAGCGCGGAACAGGTTGGCATCACTACCTACAGCAAGGTCTACGCTCACTGCATCGAAACGTGCTGGTGCCATCTGGCAAGCCAGTGAACGCTTCCAGATCATTTCATAGAGTTTGAACTGCTCAGGGGTCAAGTAGGCCTGCAAGCTGGCAGGTGTGCGGCTGATGTCAGTCGGACGGATCGCCTCGTGTGCCTCCTGTGCATTCTTGGCCTTGGTCTTGTACATGATGGGCGATTTAGGCAGATAATCCGCGCTGAAATTGCTCTTGATGTAACCACGTATTTGCATGACTGCTTCAGTCGCCAGACTGAACGAGTCGGTACGCATATAGGTAATCAAGCCCACAGTGCCGCTACCAACGTCTACACCTTCATATAATTGCTGGGCAATGCGCATGGCGCGGCTGGTGGTAAAGCCCAGCTTGCGCACGGCTTCCTGTTGCAGTGTGGAGGTAGTGAACGGCGCAGCCGGGCTGCGGTTTTTCTGTTTCTTTTCTACGCGGGAAACTGTGGTTTTACCAGCGCTGGCGAGTAGCAGCTTGCCGACGATCTCAGCTTGCTGATCCTGGCTAATCACCGTGAACTGTTCGACCTTCTGACCATCCAGCTGGAACAGCTTGGCATCAAACGCATGCTGGTGCTTGCGTGATTCCAGGTGGATTGTCCAGTATTCCTGACTCTTGAAAGCTTCGATCTCAAGCTCGCGCTCAACAATAAGGCGCAATGCCGGGCTTTGCACACGCCCTGCTGAGAGGCCGCGGCGAATCTTTTTCCACAATAGTGGCGAAAGGTTAAAGCCCACCAGGTAGTCCAGCGCACGGCGGGCCTGCTGGGCATTCACCAGTGGCATGGCGATGTCGCGTGGATTATCGATAGCGTGTTGCACCGCAGTCTTGGTAATCTCGTGGAATACCACGCGTTTGAGTATTTTATCCTTGACCAGTTTCTTGGACTTGAGGATTTCAGCAATATGCCATGAAATCGCTTCACCCTCGCGGTCCGGGTCGGTTGCCAGATAGATGGCATCTGCCACTTTGACAGCCTTGGCAATCGCATCCACATGTTTGGAATTGCGCTCGATCACTTCATATTTCATGGCAAAGTCGTTCTCAGTGTCGACTGCGCCGGTCTTGGGAATGAGGTCGCGCACGTGGCCATAAGAAGCCAGTACTTCGAAATCTTTACCCAGGTATTTCTTGAGTGTTTTTGCCTTGGAGGGCGATTCAACGATTAGCAGTTTGGACATGGGGGCTTTGCATAGAATGTTGCGAGTTTGGCAGATAATAAGAGTAAACGCCCGTATAGACAAGGAAAGTTGCCTAAAAGTTGTAGGTAGAAGTCTTTTGTGACTGCGGTTATGATTACATGCATGAAATTATCCAATGCTCAGCGCTATGTGCTTCTGGCCCTTATTTTATTCGTCTGCATGCTGGTCGAATCGCTATGGCTAAAGGCGCTGACGCCACTGGAGCATCGCCTCTCAGACCGCATGCTGCTTAGCCATGCACTGAATAGCAAGCCGGATACTGATATCGTGATTGTCGATATCGATGAGCGCAGCCTGTCTCTCATGGCGGACAGCGTAGGGCGCTGGCCGTGGCCGCGCTCATTGCATGCGGAGTTGGTGGAAGGCATCAGTGCACAAAAGCCGCGTGCCATCGTGTTCGATATCCTGTTCAGTGACCCCGACATGGCGCGGCCGGAAGATGACAAATACTTCGCCGATGTGATTGCGCAGCACGATACCCTGTATTTCCCCATGATGAAGTTGACAGGTTCCGATGAGCAGGACGGCATCCCTTTAAGCCAGTTTGGTGCGCAACTGGGTATTGTTGCCAGCGCAAAAGCTAAGCCCGATGCCAAAGCCAGTATGGTGCTGCCGCTGCCGGCCATGCTGGAAACACGTCGTATCGGCACACACAACGCAGTGCCAGATAGTGATGGCGTGGTACGCAGTTACCCAATATATACCGATGTGGAAGGCTGGCATATTCCTTCATTACCAGCCAAGGTGGCTGAAGGGCTTGGGTTTGGCGCTGCTAATCAGGCACAGAAAATCCACCTGAACTGGCATGGCAAAGCGCTTTCTTACACGCGAGTCTCGTATGCCGATGTATATGAGGATTTTCAACGCAAACAGCCGCAGCGCGCGGCAGACGAGTTTGCAAACAAGATCGTGATCATTGGCGCCACTGCCAATGGCCTGAATGATATCCGAGCCACGCCCATCGATGGTTTGTACCCGGGCGTGGAAATCCTTGCCACTGCGATTGATAACCTCAAAAATACCAACCCACTGCAACTGGCATCGCCCTTCGTGGCTGTCGCTCTGGGTACGCTACTGTTGATTGGGCTGGCGCGTGCATTTATCAGCTATACCTACCTGATCCGCATAGGCAGCGTATTGGCGCTGGTGACAATCGCTACTTTACTGGGTGCTTATTACGCACTGAACTTAAACCTGATTTTATGGCTACTGACGCCACTGATATTTGCGTGGCTGTACTTCCTGATTGCGGGCCTCATGGAGTACTGGAGCGAGCGCAAGAAGCGCATGCTGGCGATGGCGACATTTGGTCGCTTCCTTGATCCACGCGTAGTGCAGGCGCTGGTGGATCGAGGCGAGACCATGCAATCCCTTACCGGTAAAAGCCGCGAGATCAGTGTGCTATTTTCGGATATCCGTGGCTTTACTTCCCTGTCGGAGAAAAGTACGCCGGAACAGGTGGTTGAGCTACTCAATGCCTACTTTACCTTGCAGGCTGCGGTGATTTTCGAGCAGGATGGCACGCTAGATAAATACATAGGCGATGCCATCATGGCGTTCTGGGGCGCACCGGTGAACCAGCCTGATCATGCCATCAAGGCTGTAGCTGCTGCATTGAAAATGGGCCAGCAACTGGAATATTTCCGCAGCCAGGCCGGTGAGCTCGGGCGTGACTTGGATGTAGGTATCGGTGTGCACAGTGGCCCTGCGGTGGTCGGCTTTATCGGCTCCGAAACCAAGCAGGATTACACTGCCATCGGCGATACCGTTAACCTCGCCAGCCGCATAGAAGGCCAGACCAAGGGCATTGCGCGCGTGCTGGTTTCAGAAGATACCAAGCGCATGTGTGAGGAGCAGGCAGTGGATGCTTGCCCGTTTGAATTTATCGATTGTGGTAGTTATGAAGTAAAAGGCAGGGCGCAGTCTGTGCGCTTGTTTGAACCAAAACTAAAGGTGTAGTTGTTTTTTTCGGGGAAAATCATGAAACGAATATTGGTTGTACTGGCGCTGGCTTTATCGCTGCCGCTGATGTCATATGCTGGCGAAACGGCGAAAACGCTGTTAAGTGTCGATCTCAAGCAAGAGCCGTTTGCGGATGCAGCGACTGTCACCAACGTGCCTGCCAGCACTACGGTTGATGTGATTAAACGCCGTGGTGGCTGGGTACAAGTAAAGCCAGCGGGTGGTAGTGAAGGCTGGCTCAAGATGACCAGCATCAAATATGGCGATGCGCCTGCCGCCAAAGGCGAAAGCGGCTGGGGATCGTTGCTCAATGTGGCGCGTAGCGGGCGCTCCGGCAATACCGGCGTTACCGTCACCACCGGCGTACGAGGCCTGAGCCCGGAAGAGTTGAAAAATGCCAAACCCGACCCTGATGCCCTGAAAAAACTGGAGTCTTTCCCCAAGGGTAAAAGCGAAGGTCAGAGCTTTGCAAGCGCGGGCAAGCTGCAAAGCCAGCAGGTTGAATACCTCGCATCGGCATCGCTCACTGAAAAATCAGGCATAGGCTCATTCTTTAATCGGGGGAAAAAATAATGAAATACGCCCGCACACTATTGATCATGCTGGCTGTTAGCCTGCCAGCAATACCAGCCCATGCCTGGGACCTGAGCAACCTCAATGTTGATAAGCTCACCAGCACACTGAGCAAGGTCAAGGATTTGCAGGGGGTCGATGAACCGGCAGAAATCCAGATCGGCAATGGCGTGGCAGCTAACTTGCTGGGTGCCGCGCCCTTGGTAAAAGACGACAAGCTACAAGCCTATGTAAACCGCCTCGGCTGGTGGCTGGCGCAACAGACTGAGCGCCCGGACCTGCCCTGGCATTTCGGCGTGCTGGATAGCGACAGCGTTAATGCATTCGCCACACCTGGCGGCTATGTGTTTATCACCAAGGGCCTGTTGTTACGCATGCGCAACGAAGCCGAGCTGGCTGGCACCATGGCCCACGAAATCTCGCATGTGCTCAGAAAACACCACCTCAATGCCATCCAGAAAAGCGCGCAACTAGGCCTCGCTGCCGATGCCGCTAGCATGGCGACCAGTAACAGTGACAATGCCTATCTTAAAGATAAAGCCATCAGTGCTGGCTCCGAAATCCTGTCACGCGGGCTGGATAAAGATGACGAGTTTGAAGCCGACCGCATGGGTGTGGTGATTGCCGCACGCGCAGGCTACGACCCTTATGGCTTGCCCTCAGTGTTGCAGACGCTAGACGCCATGAATCCACAGGATAGTAGTCTGGCCCTGATGTTCAAGACTCATCCAACTCCGCAAGCGCGCTTGGAAAAGCTGGATGCGACGATGACGGGGACGATGGATAAGTATGCAGAGCAGGGAGATGGGAAGGAGAGATTTATGAAGGTGGTGGGGGAATATGCTAAGAAGTAGATTTCTATGATGGCTAAAATATGGATTTGCTAATTAAAGCGTTAGAGCACAGCGATAATGATAGACGTTTAAAGCGTGCAGAGCGCACTGTATGGATATCACAGTATGAGATTGGTGGAGTAATAGCTGGTTCGGTAGAAGTAATACATCTTTTGCAAGAGGCTCGAAACTGCTTTGTTGAAGCGCACTACATTGCAACTCTTATGCTTGCAACTGCAGTTATAGAGCATTTGATTTCTAATAAATTGCTCCAAATTAGTAAAGCTAAATACGGCATCTCTTTTGAAAGAGCAATTGAGATTGCAAGAGAAGAAAAAATATTTAGTAGTGATTTACTTGATAGCGCTGATAAATTGCGACAACTCAGAAATCCATTCGCGCATCTTAAGCCTGGCAATCATGAGAGCACACTTGCTAATCGTTTTGTTGCTCAAAAGCGCCATCCTATTGCTGTAGTTGAGGATGATGCAAAAGAGGCAGTAGTCGCCATGTATGGATACTTTGATTGCGCCCTTATATCGGAGTAGGGAGTAATCTCTTTCGCCCCTAGGCGAGGTACTTTATTTTGCTTGTCCAAAATAAAGTACCCAAACAAAAAGACACCCCGACCTCACGGCCTACGGCTTCCTTGCGTTGCTCGACAAAATAAGCGGCTGCGCAACTCGCCCTGACAGCTAGCAAAGTACGCTAGCTGTCGCGGAGCTCAGACAATGCTCGCCGACGTCCCTTATTTTGTCTGCGCTACTCAGCGTGAGCTAGGGGATTGTAGGTCAAAAGCGCAGTCCAAACCCAACGTCCACAACCAAAGATCACAATCGTCATTCCCGCGTAGGCGGGAATCCAGATCAGGTGAAATTTTAGTAAGGTATCAATAAAAGCAACACAGCTAGTGTCGAGCTACCTCCAACTTCCCCCTCGCCGATAACAAAGTAAAAATGGCAGTAAGAATCACAACGTGAATGAGTTTTTATTGAATAACATTATTGTTTTATTCAATTGTGAATCGACAAGGGTTGCGGGTAATTGTGTTAATTTTTCGAGTAATTTATTAGTCCTTTCGGACTATTGATGAAATCCATGCAAATGGTATCTTTGCTTCCATCGTTACGGCCTAGTAACGTTTTTAATGGACAACAACATGAACAAGTTAATCAAAACATTAATGCTAGCGATTTCGCTAGTTGCAGCAGCCCCTGCATTTGCAGCGACAGAAGATTACGGCACATTATTGGCGGGGACTTATCAGCCATCCGCTAGTTTTTCTTCACTCTCTGTAACTGGTAGCGGCAGTGTATATAGCTTTA
>DATHXC010000011.1:0-136993 GCA_035459965.1 Methylophilaceae bacterium | reverse complement strand
CTAGGGCGAGTTTGATTGACGCCCATGAGGGTGAGCAGCGCAGGGGATTCCGAAGGAACGTGGGAGGGGGTGTCTTTTTGTTTGGGTACTTTATTTTGGACAAGCAAAATAAAGTACCTCGCCTAAAGGCGAAAAGGAATGTTACTTAAGCCAGCTTAAACCGCCAATGCATACGGCCTCGAATCAATCCCACTCTCCTCCCCGCATACCAACCCCGCCACCAACCTCGCACTGGCCGGTGCCATGGTCAATCCATAACGGAAATGCCCGGTATTGAGATAAAGGTTCTCAACCTGCGGATGCGCTGAAATCGTTGGAATATTCTCTGGAGTACCTGGCCGCAATCCGCTCCAATGCTTGATCACAGGCATGCCTTTTAGCTCGGGCATGATTGCTTCTGCCTTGGCTTTAAGCTCTTCACGCACCGTATCAGTAGTCGAAGCATCAAAGCCCACATCTTCCAGCGTGCTGCCTGCCAGCAGGTAGCCGTCGCGTCGTGGGATCATGTAAAAACCTTCTCGGTAAACGATCTGCTCTAGATTGCGCTTGGGCTGGTAGAGCAGAATCTGCCCACGCATGGGCTTGATATTGAGTTTTTCGGCTACGTCTTTCAGTAGCTCGAAACTCCATGCGCCAGAGGTGACGACGAACTTGTCGGCCTTTAGTTTTTCACCAGTGAGCGTTTCCCACTCATGCAGTGGTTTTGCTTCGCGCAACGGCTTGAGCTCGGTGCGCTCCAGCAAGGTGACATTGTTTTGCTCCAGCCATTTGCGTAGTGCCTGCATTAAATAGGGTGGCCGCACCTGGCATACAGTGGGCAACCATAGCGCATCGTCCCCACTCAATGATTGCACGCCAAAAGCGCTTGCCTTGACTTGCTGCGCGGCTAGCTGGTTACGCTCACACCAGCTGTGCGCGGCTTCAACATCAAATGCCGGCAGCAATAAGAAGCCGGATTGATCAAAACCGGAATCAATCCCGGTCTCTTGTTGCAGACGCTGACATAACGATTGATAAGCGAGTGCCCCCTGGGTGGTGAGGGTGTTAACAGGGTCGGGATACATCCACGGCAACAGGGGAAAAAGGATGCCACCACCAGCCCAGGAGGATTCGCCGGAAGTCTGGCTGGCGATCTGGTTGCGCTCGACGATAGTGACGCGGCAGCCGTGCGCTACCAGCTCCATGGCGGTCATACAGCCGACAATGCCACCGCCGACAACCACAACATGCAGGCTCATTTGTATTTACCGGTGAGCAGGATTTTCTCTGCGCTCACCAGATCTTCGGGCCCGCCTAGCAACACGATCACATCGCCTTCTCTCAACACAGTGTGCGGCGTGGCCTCAGTCTGCTTGAGGTTCATGCCGCGTACGGTCTTGGCCTCTACGCTGAAGCCTTCCAGCCCCATGTCGATCACGCGCTTGCCGATGCAATAGGCACGCGGTGGGATGGCCACCGAATGCAGGCGTGGCTGTTGCCTTTCATGGATTTCCTGCTCGAGATCGGATGCGCCGTGGAAGAAGCCCTTGAACATTTTGTAGCGCTCTTCACGAAACAGGCGGATGCGCTTGACCACGCGGTTAAGCGGCACGCCCAGCAATACCAGCGCATGTGAAGCCAGCATCAGGCTGCCTTCCAGCACTTCCGGCACGACTTCGGTGGCACCGGCAGCGCGGAAAGATTCCATATTGGAATCGTCCACGGTACGCACCACCACCGGCAAATCGGGATAGCTTTCCTGTGTGACATGCAGAATCCTCAAGGTGGAGGGCGCATCGCTATAGCTGATAATCAGCGCCTTGGCACGGTCTACTCCGGCGGCACGCAGCACTATGCGCTTGCTGGCATCGCCATACATCACATTTTCGCCCGCTGCGGCGGCCTCTTGTACCCGGGTGAGATCGATATCCAGCGCAATGAACGGGATATGCTCTTCTGCCAGGAAACGCGCCAGGTACTGTCCGCTACGGCCGAATCCACAAATAATCACATGGTCGGATAATTCCTTGCCCGCCGCTTCGATGCCTTCTATCTGCTTGCTGCGGTTGCGCGTGTAGCTACGCGAGAAGAACTCGGCAATCTGCAGGTTGTGCTGGATGATAAATGGCGCAATTACCATGGACAGCAGCGATGCTGCCAATACCACCTGTAAGGCCTGACCAGTCAGCAGGCCGTGTTCCAGCCCTAGTGCAAGCAAAACGAAACTGAACTCGCCAGCCTGCGCCAGCGTTACCCCTGCGCGTATTGCCACGCCGGGTTCATACCCAAACAGGCGGCTGAGTACGGCTACGACCAGAGACTTGAACACGATCAAGCCCACCAGCACCAGCAGCACTAGGCCAATATTGGAAGCAAGTTGCTGCACATCCAGCAACATGCCGACAGTGACGAAGAACAGCCCAAGCAGAATGTCGCGGAATGAGGCGATATCGGATTCCACCTGGTAACGATAACGCGTTTCGGAGATCAACATCCCTGCAATAAAAGCACCCAGCGCATATGACAAGCCCGCCAGCTTGGTGGCATAGGCCAGCATGAGCGTCACCATCAGCACGTTCATCACAAACAGCTCGCGAGAACGCTGGCGGGCCACCAAGCCAAACCAGCGATTCATCAGGCTTTTGCCAAACACGAAAAGGAAGGTCAGCATCGCCGCTGCCTTGAACAGCGCGATGATCAAGGTATGTACCAGGTCACCACCGTGCTGGGATAATGCTGGAATGAGCACTAGGAGTGGTACTACGGCGATATCCTGGAACAACAGCACACCGATGGACAGGCGTCCGTGGCGTGCATTGAGGTCCAGCCGCTCTACCAGTAGTTTTGAAACAATCGCGGTAGATGACATAGTGATAGCACCACCGATGACAAGCGCCGCTGGCCAACTGAGGCCGAGCAGGATACAGACGGCCATGGTGCCTGCCATGGTGAGCGCCACTTGCGCACCCCCAAGACCCAATACCGTACGCCGCATTGCGTATAGCTGGGGCAGGCTGAACTCCAGCCCGATGCTGAACATGAGGAAGACGATGCCAAACTCGGCTAGCTCACGATTGGCTTCAGTATCTGGCAATACACCAAAGGTTTGCGGACCGAGTGCCAGACCTACCAGAAAATAGGCCAGCATGGCTGGCAGGCGGAAAGCACGAAAAAAGGCCACGGCTAGCACCGAACTGGTGAGCAAAACTAAAATCGCTGGGAGTGTATCGTGCATAATTTATTATTTTAGTTGTGTTAATTAGTCTATTAGTTAGGCATTAGCTATATCTAGGCAAAAATTATGCCGCCTTTACATTGGCTTGCAGAAAATCAGGTAAAAGTGAGCGTTATTTGCTTATTCTTCCTTTATTCGCAGTGCATTCCCTTTTATACTTGATGCTATGGGAATATCAAACTTACCAAATAAGAAGTTACAAAAAATCAATCCTGCTGGCAGCACATCTATTGCAAATTCTTCTATAGTCGCAAATTCATCTATGGCGCCCAAGACACCCATCGAGTTGGCTAAAGAAGTTCTGTTGATTGAAGCACATGCCGTTGAGGCGCTTGCATTAAGGCTGGACGAGCAGTTCACGCGTGCGGTTACCCTCATTTTACAATGCCAGGGCCGCGTTGTGGTGAGTGGTATGGGCAAATCCGGCCATATCGCCAATAAAATTGCTTCTACCCTTGCCAGCACCGGCACCCCTGCTTTCTTTATGCACCCCGCCGAAGCCAGCCATGGCGACCTGGGCATGATCACCAAGGATGATGTGGTGATTGCCTTGTCCTACTCTGGTGAAAGCGATGAGCTACTTGCGATATTGCCTGTGCTAAAACGCCTGGGGACAAAGCTGATCAGTATTACCGGCAACAGCAAATCTTCACTGGCTGAACAGGCCGATGTAGCGCTTGATACTTATGTCGCGCAAGAGGCCTGCCCCTTGGGACTGTCCCCTACAGCCAGTACGACTGCGATGCTCGCCCTTGGTGACGCATTGGCTGTCACGGTGCTGGATCTGCGCGGTTTTTCAGCTGAAGACTTTGCGCGCTCGCACCCCGGCGGTAGCCTGGGACGAAAATTATTGATCCATGTGCACGATATTATGCGTAAAGGCGAGGCGATACCGCGTATTGCAGCCGAGGCCTCCGTGAAAGACGGCTTGCTGGAAATGTCACGCAAAGGCCTGGGCATGACAGCGATTGTCGATGCGGCGAATTATCCTATCGGCATTTTCACTGATGGCGATTTACGCCGTGCCTTTGAAAACGGGGTCAATATCAATACTACCGTCATGCGTGATGTGATGCATGCCAACCCGCAACATATAGAGCCGGATCAACTGGCAGTGGATGCGGTTGCCATGATGGAGCAAAGAAAGATCAGCGCCCTGCTGGTAGTCGATACCCAGGGCAATCTTGTGGGTGCGCTTAATATGCACGATTTACTCATGGCAAAGGTCGTATAAAGATGGTTCTGGACATGCAAGAAATAATGGAACGTGCCAAGAAAATAAAAGTACTGGTACTGGATGTAGATGGCATCATGACGGATGGGGGCTTAGGCTTGGGTGACGATGGCCTTGAGTTCAAGACTTTTCATTCGCACGATGGGCTGGGCATGAAAATGCTGCGCAAAACCGGTGTCAGGATGGCAATAGTGACTGGACGCACTTCTCAAGTGGTGCTTAAGCGCGCAGAAAATACCGGTATCAAGCATATTCATCAAGGCGCGGAAGATAAGCTGGAAGCATTCAATGCGCTGCTTAAAGAGATGGAAGTGAATGCTGATGAATGTGTATTCATGGGTGATGACGTGATCGATATTCCACCTATCAGGCGCGCAGGGTTGGGGATTACCGTGCCGCATGGCATGCCACTGGTAAAAGAGTATGCACATTATGTCACCACCTTGCAGGCTGGCCGTGGCGCGATACGTGAGGTGTGTGAAATCATCATGAAGGCACAGGGTACGTTTGATGGGCAAATGGCAAAGTACTTAAAATAGTCCCTTTAATTTGCTCATTAAATATAAAGCTCGCATCTAAAAAGTAATCTGCATGTATGGTCGCCCTACAATTTTATTTCCACTCGCACTGCTTGCGTTTCTGGCCTTGCTCACACTATGGATAGACCATAGCGTGCAGGCACCGGAACCAAAGCCAGCGGGAAATAGCCGCCATGATCCGGATTACTTCCTGAACAATTTTGTGACATCCAAAACGGATGTGAGTGGAAATCTGGAGTACATGCTGGCGGCAGTTTCAATGAAGCATTATCCTGATGATGACAGTACCAACCTGGAGCGGCCAAGGTTTACCATGTATGGGGTGGACAAGCCCTATATGCAAATTGAGGGTCAACGTGGTGTGGTATCCGGCAATGGCGAGAATGTCGAATTTATGGATAATGTTAAAGTAGTAAGGCAAGCATTTGAGGGTAAAGGGGAGATGACCCTGGCCACCGAATATATAAAGATTTACCCCAACAAAAATATGGCAACAACGGATCGACCTGTAGTGATTACGCAAGCACCCAAAACCGTGATCCATGCCACCGGCATGATTTTCGATAAAAAACAGCAGACCATGACATTGCTGCAAAAGGTAAGGGCCCACTATGAAAACCCCAACCCACCCAAGAAAGCGGCGGTAAAAAAAGCAGTTAATAAAACAAGTAATAGCAAAACAACTAGTAAAAAGGCAGTCGACCAAGATAGTGCGAACAAGAGCAATACCAGGACAAAAACTGTTAAAACCAACCTAACCAATTCAACCGCAGATAAACGCCATGCTAAACCTGTCCAAAATGAAACCCGGAGATAATATGGTCAACACGCTTCACCGTAGCATGCTGCTCATAACACTGACGCTGTCAGCATTTAGCGTGCAAGCTGAAAAGGCCGACCGGGAAAAGCCGATTGAATTGGAAGCAGATACGGTGACCGTGAATGATGCGAAAAAAACCAGCATCTACACCGGCAATGTCATATTGACCCAAGGCACGTTGATTATCCGCGGTGATAAACTGGTGGTGCGTGAAGACCAGCAAGGCTTCCAGCACAGCACCTCTTACGGCAACCCGACCACCTTCAAGCAAAAGCGCGATGGCAAGGACGAGTACATGGAAGGTAGTGCGCAGCGAATTGAGTATGATGGCCGTATGGATAAAGTACAGTTGTACACCAAGGCCTGGGTAAAACGCGGTGAGGACATTGTGCACGGCGATTACATCAGCTATGACGCCAATGCAGAATATGCAGAAGTGATTGGTGGTGGTTCTCAGGCTGCCACTGCAGCCACGCCCACCGGACGCGTGAAAGCGATCATCCAGCCAAAAAACAAACCTGCTGCCGGTACTCCGCCAGCGAGTAACTAATGTTTGGTACCGCTTAACATTAAGCTAAACCATAGAACTAAAACCCAGGAAGATTGAACTGAATAAGAATAAATGAGTGAATTAGTCGTAGTCGGTCTACGTAAAAAATATAAAGCACGCACCGTGGTGCAAGACATTTCGCTACAGCTTAACAGCGGCGAAGTCGTCGGTCTGCTCGGCCCTAACGGCGCGGGCAAGACCACCAGCTTTTATATGATTGTGGGCTTGGTACCGCTGGATGACGGGCGCATCCTGCTCGATGGCAAGGATATCAGTCGCCTGCCGATGCACCAGCGTGCGCGCATGGGCCTGGCTTACCTGCCGCAGGAGCCTTCGATATTCCGCAAGATGACGGTGGCAGAAAATATCCTGTCGATACTTGAATTGCAAAAACTCACCGATGCGCAGATGCAGGCGCAGCTTGAAGCATTACTGCAGGACCTGCATATTACGCATATCCGCAACAGTGCGGCAGTTAGCCTTTCCGGTGGTGAGCGACGCCGGGTGGAAATTGCACGTTGCCTGGCGACTAATCCACGTTTTATCCTGCTGGATGAACCGTTTGCGGGCATAGACCCGATCGCCGTACTGGATATACAGAAGATCATCCGCTTTTTAACCGAACGCAATATCGGCGTATTAATTACCGATCATAATGTGCGTGAAACACTCGGCATCTGCGATAGAGCGTATATTGTGAATGAGGGTCGTGTATTTGCTGCTGGCGCACCCAGCGAAATTATCCATAATGATTCCGTGAGAGAAGTGTATCTCGGCAAGGATTTCCGCCTGTAAACAACATATAGGCGACCAGACTGACAACAACATCATGAAACAAAGCTTACAACTCAAATTTTCCCAGCACCTTGCGCTCACACCGCAGTTGCAGCAATCCATCCGCTTGCTGCAGTTATCTACCCAGGAACTCAATCAGGAGCTGGAAACTATTCTGCAGGAAAACCCCCTGCTCGAACGCTCCGATAAAAACGAAGACGGCACGGCAATTGCTGATAGCTTCATTCCTTCCGGCTCTGCGCCTGAGACTAGCACTCCCGCACCTGCCGAAAAATTAGAAGGCGAAGCGCCACGTCAGGAAGAATTCGGCGATGATTACTTTGAATTCTCGGGCAGCGGCAATCGTTGGGAAGAGAACAGCTCCGGCAGCGATGATGACAATGATTTCGGCTTTCAGGAATCGATATCCCTCACCTTGCGCGAACACTTGATCAGCCAGATTTCACTCATGCCGCTATCCGAGCGTGACCTCACATTGTGCGGGCTGCTGGTAGATGCCATCAATGATGATGGCTACTTGGAGTTCCCGCTGGAAGAGCTATCAGAAATATTGCCGCCAGAGCTGGAAGTGGACCTGCTGGAGCTGCAGACCGCACTCAAGCATATCCAGCATCTGGATCCGCCAGGCATAGGCGCACGCAATCTGGCCGAGTGCCTGTCGCTGCAACTGCAGGTCATGGATGAAGATACCCCGCACCTTGATCTGGCACGCACTGTAGCGGAACAGCACCTGAACCTGCTGGCAGCACGTGACTATGTGAAGTTGCGCAAACTGCTGCATTGCGACGATGAAACCTTACGCCTGGTACAACAGCTAGTGGTCCAGCTCAACCCCAGGCCAGGTGGCGAGTTCACCAAAATCGGCTCGGATCACTATATCCAGCATGAAATCATCGTCAAGAAGACCAAGGGTATCTGGATCGCCAGCCTCAACGATGAAGTAGTGCCCAAGCTGCGCATCAACCAGCTGTATGCGGGCATCCTCAAGCGTAACCGCGATAGCTCCAGCCAATACCTGATGAGCCAGATGCAGGAAGCGAAATGGATGATCAAGAATATCCAGCAGCGCTTCTCCACCATATTGCGTGTATCACAGGCGATTGTGGACAGACAGCGCAACTTCTTCGAACACGGCGAAGTGGCCATGCGTCCACTGGTGCTGCGTGAGATCGCAGATGAGCTGGAATTACATGAATCCACGGTTTCACGGGTGACTACACGTAAGTACATGCTCACACCGCGTGGCGTTTACGAGCTTAAGTACTTCTTTGGCAGCCATGTGGCTACTGAGTCTGGTGGCGCTTGCTCCGCCACGGCGATTCGTGCGCTCATCAAGCAAATGGTGGCAGAAGAAAACCCGAAAAAACCGCTATCAGATAATCAGATCACCGATGTTCTGAGTAAACAAGGCATCGTCGTTGCGAGGCGCACGATTGCCAAGTACCGCGAGTCCCTCAACATACCCGCGGCGAACCAACGTAAATCGCTATAAATTGCCCATTGTGAATTTGCTGTAAGCGTTTTACGTTAAGTTAGTAGTTGTACTTTTTAGTAGGTTTCACATTTAAGGAGTCAAACATGAACTTAAACCTCACCGGCCATCATCTCGAAATCACTCCAGCTATGCGCGAATATATTCATGGCAAGCTGGCACGAGTCAGTAATCATTTCGACCACGTGATTGATGTCAAGGTCACTATGAGTGTTGAAAAGCTGGTACAAAAAGCAGAAGCTACCATCCATGTACCGGGTAATGACATCCATGCCGAAAGCAGTGATGAAAACATGTACAGCGCCATCGATACCCTCGCCGATAAACTGGATCGACAAGTGCTGAAACACAAGGAAAAGCACGCCGACCACCACAAAACGAATGGCGCCTTGAAACACCAGGCGTCCGAAATAGAACCAGAGTAATTATTCAACAAAACCATGGCTGAGATTAGCGTAAACCAGCTGTATAAAGACACCCGCCGCAACCTCAAGTTGACGTGGGTAGCTGGTAATGCGGGCGGTGACAACCTGCTATCAAGCGAGACTGTCACCAAACCCTCACTGGCGCTAATCGGCCATCTCAATTTCGTGCATCCCAACCGCGTACAAGTGCTGGGGTGTGCCGAGATGGACTACCTGCGCAGCCTCAAAACCAAAGAGCTGGCACAAGCCATCCGCAACCTGTTCTCCACCGATCTCGCCGCAGTCGTAGTCGCCAATGGCGAAACTCCACCCGATGCCCTGCTGACAGCCGCGGACGAATACCGTACGCCTTTATTCACCTCACCCTTGCAAAGCCCCGGGCTGATGGATGTGCTCAGCCATTACCTCGCACAGGCAGTGGCGGAATCCGTCAGTTCACACGGGGTATTTATCGAGGTGCAGGGATTTGGCGTACTGATAGAGGGCAGTCCGGCTATTGGTAAGAGCGAATTGGCGCTTGAGCTTATCTCGCGCGGCCACCGCCTGGTAGCAGACGATGTGGTTGATTTTTTCCGAATTGCGCCGGACCGCATAGAAGGCCGCTGCCCCGCATTGCTGCAGGACTTTCTAGAGGTACGCGGTCTGGGTGTGCTGAATATTCGCGCGCTGTTTGGCGATAATGCTGTCAAACCTACCAAGCCGCTAGACCTTATCGTGCAGCTAGAAATGGCGGACACACTCAGCCCGCAAAAGCTGGACAGGCTGAACATTAAATCGCACAATGAAAAAATCTTGGGCGTAAAGATTCCCAAAGTGATGATTCCGGTAGCAGCAGGCCGCAACATCGCGGTACTGGTAGAAGTCGCTGTGCGTAACCATATGCTGGTATTACGCGGCATCAACGGCACCAAGCAGTTTATGCAGCGACAGCATCGTGAAATAACCCGCTCGATCAAGAACGATAGCAAGCAAAACGACGCTTCACCAATTGCCAGCAAGAAAAAAGTCGGCAAGAAAATCGATTAGCTGCCCATATGACCTTCTCCCCAACGATGCAACTAGTGATAGTCACCGGCCTTTCAGGCTCAGGTAAGAGCATCGTGCTCAAGGCACTGGAAGACAACGGCTATTATTGTGTCGACAACTTGCCCGCCACACTGCTGCCACAAATATGGCAGCACCTGGGGGCCGTCAAGCAGGACCGCATCGCCATCAGTATTGATACCCGCAGCGCTTCGCTGGAAGCCCTGCCTGACAATATCCAGGCGCTAAAGCTGCAAGGCATCGCGGTACAGGTGCTGTTTCTTGAGTCCAACGTAGAAACACTGGTTAAACGCTTCAGTGAAACACGGCGTCGTCACCCCTTGAGCAACGAAACCACAACGCTGGCAGAAAGCATCAAACTGGAGCGTGAGCTGCTAAGCCCGCTGGCTGAACTTGCGCAAAATATGGGTCATCACATCGACACCAGCAACCTCAGCGCCAATACGCTGCGCGGCTGGGTTAAGGATTTTGCAGCGCAGGAACATAGCGGCATCACCCTGCTGTTTGCATCTTTCGGCTTCAAGCATGGCATACCGCTGGATGCCGACTTTGTGTTTGACGTGCGATGCCTGCCCAACCCGCATTACGACAAAGAATTGCGCCCGTTAACCGGTCGCGATGCGCCAGTAAAAGAATTTTTGGTCAAAGAACCCGCAGTAAACGCCATGTACGAAGAGATACGTGGTTTTGTCGAGCGCTGGTTGCCTTGTTTTACCAACGACAACCGCAGTTACCTGACTGTCGCTATAGGCTGCACGGGTGGCCAGCATCGCTCAGTACACTTGGTGGAAGAACTAGGTAAGTATTTTGCAATGCAGAAACAGAAGGTCCTAATCAGGCATAGAGAACTGGAACTGACATCATGATCGGTATATTAATCATTGCCCACGGCACACTGGGCGAAAGCTTGATTCACTGTGCCAGCCACGTAATGGGATGCAGGCCGCCATTACTCAACCAGCTGGGTATCGGCACGCATGACGACCCGGCAACCATGCTGCCGCTGGCATTACATATGGTGGATGAGCTTAACGAAGGTGATGGCGTACTGATCTTGTCTGATATTTACGGTGCTACGCCCTGTAATATCGTGGGCAGGTTGCTCAAGCCGGGCCACATTGAAGGCGTCGCGGGCGTTAACCTGCCCATGCTGGTACGTGCACTGACCTATCGTAACGGCAGCATCACCACACTCGCAGACAAAGCCCTGAGCGGTGGCCGCGAAGGTGTTATCCACTTTACAGAAGAAGCATGCAAGGCGATTAAATAACGCTTAATAATGTAGGTTTAATGCAGTAAATCTAATACGCTCAATTTAATTAGCTAAACCTAATTAGGTAAACATGGGGAAACAATAACAATATGATTAAGCAGGAAATTGAAATCATCAACAAGCTGGGCCTGCACGCACGTGCATCCACCAAGCTCACACAAACGGCAAGCCAGTATGCCAGCGAAATCTGGATAGAGCGCAACGGCAGACGCGTCAATGCAAAAAGCATCATGGGCGTGATGATGCTGGCGGCCAGCAAGGGTAGCACCATCACGCTGGAAACCGCGGGCAACGATGAGGTGCCCGCTATGGATGCACTGGTGAAACTCATCAATGGCCGTTTTGGTGAGCCCGAATAAGCACTATGAATATCAATACACCACACGCTAGCTTTACCGTACACGGAGTTGGTGTATCAGGCGGCATTGCGATTGGCAATGCGCACCTGGTTTCGCATGCGCTGCTTGAGGTGGTGCACTACAAAGTTCCCAAAAAACTGATTGCCCAGGAAATCACGCGGTTTGACGATGCTGTCAGCAGTGTGCGTCAGGATCTGGAAACCATACGCAGCCAGTTACCCGAAAAAGCGCCTGCCGAGTTAGGCGCATTCGTCAGCACGCATCTGTTGATATTGGCTGACAATGCGCTATCGCAAGTACCAAAAAACATCATTAAAGATGAGCTGTGCAATGCCGAGTGGGCGCTCAAGCAACAGATGGAAGATATCGTTGCGCAGTTTGACAAGATAGAAGACGAATACCTGCGCGAGCGGAAGCAGGATGTCATACAAGTGGTTGAGCGGGTGATCAAGACATTGCTGGGCCACCCTGGACAGGTACAGATTAAAGAACAGGAAAGTGCCATTATCCTGGTGGCGCATGATTTATCGCCAGCGGACGCCATCCAGTTCAAACAGCACCAGTTTGCGGCTTTCATCACCGATGTAGGTGGTGCAACCTCACATACCGCCATTCTGGCGCGCAGCCTGAGCATCCCTTCCATTGTTGCCCTGCAACGCGCCAGAACACTGATCCGTGATGGCGAACTGATCATCGTCGACGGCAATCAGGGTGTTGTCATTATCAACCCGGATAAAGATACGCTAGCTGAGTACAAGCTGCGGCAGGAACAATGGGAAATCGAGCAGCAAAAGCTCAAGCGTATAAAGCTCACCAAGCCCGTTACGCTGGATGGTACTGCCGTAGAGTTGCAGGCTAATATCGAAGTGCCGGACGATGTGGTCAAAGTGCTGGCGGCAGGCGCTACCGGAGTGGGCCTGTATCGGACAGAGTTTCTTTTCATGAACCGGCGCGATATGCCGAATGAAGAAGAACAGTTTGTTGCCTATCGGCAGGTGGCAGAAGCCATGAAAGACCTGCCAGTAACGATCCGTACGCTGGATCTGGGTGCAGACAAGGAAATGAATTCGGATACTGCACGTACCTGCACCAATCCTGCATTGGGTTTGCGGGCGATTCGCCTGTGCCTGTCGGAGCCACAGATGTTCCATGTGCAATTGCGCGCGCTGCTACGGGCCTCGCATTACGGCAATATCAAAATCCTCATCCCCATGCTATCTTCCATCACCGAATTGCGACAAACGCTGTTATTGCTGGAGCGTGCCAAGCAGAGTCTGCGTGTCGAAAAAATACCGTTCGTTGAAGATATACAGGTAGGCGGGATGATAGAGATTCCCGCTGCTGCAATATGTGCGGAAGCTTTTGCCAAGGAACTAGATTTCCTGTCTATCGGCACGAATGATCTGATTCAATATTCACTGGCGATTGATCGCACTGACGACACCGTCTCGCACCTGTATAACCCCATGCATCCGGCGGTGCTCATGATGATCGAGATGACGATTCGTGCCGGGCAAAAGCTTAATAAGCCGGTTTCAGTGTGCGGTGAAATGGCGGGTGATGCCAAACTGACCAAGTTGTTGCTGGGGCTAGGTTTGCGCCAATTCTCCATGCATCCGTCCAACGTGCTGATGGTGAAGCGCCAAGTACTGCAAACCGACCTACCAACCGTGGTGCCGATCGCACGTAAAATTCTGGGTAATCACGAAACCGACAGAATGGAACCTTTACTACAGAAAATCAATCTCTAAGGGGACATGATCATGACTGATATTGAAAACGAATCTATTGGTACTGAAACTTCGACCACTCAATCTTCCGGTACCCCAATTTCTGGCACACCAAGTGCTGATGACAAGAATATCGTGGTGCTTACGCATCTGGGTGGCACTGTCTTCAGTATATTTCCCAGCCTGATTGTGTGGTTGTTAAAAAAAGATGAGAGCCCATATATAGGTGAGCAAGCGCGTGAAGCCCTGAATTTCCAGATTACTGTGCTCATCGCCCAAGCTGTCAGCAGTGTGCTGGTTGTCATCTTGATAGGGTTTGCCCTGATGGGCCTGATCTGGCTAGCCAATATCGTGCTTTGCATACTGGCCGCAGTCGCCACCAGCAAAGGCGAAAATTACCGTTACCCGTTTGCTTTACGTTTAATTAATTAAGGATATATTTTAAGTGTCACAACAACCAGTTTCGCAGCAGTCGGCTTTAGACCTCAACCCATTACTCGATTTCACCGGTCTGCCAAGGTTCGATGAAGTCCGTGCTGAGCATGTCACGCCAGCAACGGACTACCTGCTGGATAAGGCACGCAACTTGATTGAGCGCCTGGCAACGACACCAGAAGCGCTTACCTGGGAAAATTTCGCGCGTCCGCTGGAAGATATGGAAGAACATATCGGGCGCGCCTGGTCACAAGTGGGGCATATGAATGCCGTAGTGAACAGCCCAGAGCTACGCGAAGCCTACAACGCCAATTTACCCAAGCTGACCGACTTTTACAGCGACCTGTCACAAGACGAACGCCTCTATGCCAAGTTCCGCGCGCTACGCGCAAGTACTGCCTACGACCAATTAAATCCGGCGCAGCGCAAAATTGTTGAAAACGAATTGCGTGATTTCCGCCTGGGTGGTGCAGAGTTGCCGGATGCGCAAAAAGCCCGCTTCAAAGAGATACAGGATGAACTCTCCAAGCTTACTACCAAGTTTGAAGAAAACCTGATGGACACCACCAATGATTACGCCCTGTTTGTTGAAAGTGCTGAAGAACTGAAAGGTGTGCCGGAAGATGTGCTGCAAGCGGCTCAGGAAGCGGCTACGGCCGATAAAAAAACCGGCTACAAATTCAGCCTGCATTACCCCTCTTATATGCCGGTACTGCAATATGGCGAGAACCGTGACTTGCGCGAACAGTTGTATCGCGCCTATGCCACACGCGCTTCGGAATCCGGCAACCCGGAATGGGATAACACGCCGCTGATCAGCGCGATTCTCAAGCTACGCCTGGAAGCAGCACAGCTCTTGGGATATAAAAATTACGCTGAAGTATCACTAGCCACCAAGATGGCCGATACACCTGCACAAGTGACTGAGTTTCTGGATACCCTGGCCCAGCGTGCCAAGCCGTTTGCCAAGCGGGATATGCAGGAATTGACCGACTATGCAGCCAAGCTCGGCATCGCTGATATGCAAGCCTGGGATGTCGCTTTCGTCTCGGAAAAGCTGCGTGAAGACAAATACGCGTTCTCTGACCAGGAAGTAAAACAATACTTCCCCGAAGAACAAGTGTTACATGGCCTGTTCAAGGTCACCGAAACCATTTTCGGTGTACAGGTCAAGAAATCCAAAGCGCCGTTGTGGCATGCGGATGCTGCCTTCTATGAGATCAACGACAAGCACGGCCAACCTGTCGGCCAGTTCTACCTGGACCTGTATTCGCGCAATAACAAGCGCGGCGGTGCATGGATGGATGAAGCCATTACCCGCCGCAAGAAGAGCAATGGCGTAGAAACCCCTGTGGCTTTTCTCACCTGCAATTTCTCCGCACCGGTGGGTGGCAAACCCGCACTGTTTACGCATGATGAAGTCAACACCATGTTCCACGAATTCGGCCATGGCTTACACCATATGCTGACCCAGGTGGAGGATTACGGCGTGTCCGGCATCAAGGGCGTGGAATGGGATGCCGTGGAATTACCCAGCCAATTCATGGAGAACTTCTGCTGGGAATGGGACGTACTGCGCCACATGACCAAACACGTTGAAACCGGCGCGCAATTGCCGCGTGAGCTGTTTGACAAGATGGTAGCCGCCAAAAACTTCCAGGCTGGCATGCAGACCGTGCGCCAGATCGAGTTTTCCCTTTTCGATATGCGCCTGCACGGCGAATTTGACCCCAACGGTAGCAGCACCTCACTCGACCTGATTGAGCAGGTACGCGATGAAGTCGCCGTGGTGCGCCCACCCAAGTGGGGCCGCTTCCCTAATGGCTTCTCACATATTTTTGCCGGGGGGTATGCGGCGGGTTACTACAGCTACAAATGGGCGGAAGTGCTCTCTGCCGATGCATACAGCATGTTTGAAGAAAACGGTGTGCTGTCACCAGAAACCGGCAAACGTTTCTGGAACGAAATACTGGCACAGGGCGGCTCCCGCCCTGCACTCGAATCATTCATTGCATTCCGTGGGCGTGAGCCAAATATTGACGCACTGCTCCGTCACAACGGCATGACTGCTTAAAATTTTAATGCACCTTTGATTTACATTAAAGTATTTAAATAAAAGTAAATTTATGAAAATTGCCACTTGGAACGTAAATTCTTTAAACGTGCGTCTGCCACACGTTTTAGAGTGGATAAAAGAAAACCAGCCTGACGTGCTTGGCCTGCAGGAAACCAAGCAGGAAGACAGCAAGTTTCCTTATGAAGCATTGGCCGAGGCAGGTTACCAGTCTATTCATAGCGGGCAAAAAACCTACAATGGCGTGGCTATTCTGAGCCGCCATGATATGGCTGACATACAGCTGGGTATTGCCGATTTTGAAGATATCCAGAAACGTGTGATTGCAGCCACGATAGGCGGCATCCGTGTTGTGTGTGCTTACGTGCCAAATGGGCAAAGCCTAGATTCAGATAAATATCAGTACAAACTGGGCTGGCTCAATGCGCTCTCTAACTGGCTGGCAGGTGAGCTGGTTAAATACCCTAAACTGGTATTGTTGGGTGACTACAATATTGCCCCTGAAGACCGTGACTGTCACGACCCTGCTGCCTGGATAGGCCAGGTATTGGTAAGTGAGCCGGAACGCGCAGCATTCAAGCGACTGCAAGATTTAGGATTGCATGATAGCTTCCGGCTATTCGAGCAGACAGAAGGCAGCTATAGCTGGTGGGATTACCGCATGGCGGGCTTCAGGCGCAACCTTGGCATGCGCATTGACCATATCCTGGTCAGCTCCCCACTGGTAGCAGACTGTAAGGCCAGTTGGATAGACAAGGCACCGCGCAAACTTGAACGGCCAAGCGACCATACGCCTGTCGTGCTTGATATTCAGACTTGAGATTTAATTTACCAGAGATGCGGATTTAAGCTTTTTTGAAATTAACCGTAAGTTAAATTGACCGCAAGTATCCCCAACCAGAATAGACCAAGGACTCTCACTATGTCACTCAATGAAAAATCCATTAGCGCGATCAACGAATACTTTGCCGAGATCGCCCAGAATGCCGTCAATATTGCCTTTGAAGAAAGCGATGAAGACACCACCTACGCCGAATTTATGGAAAACCTCACCAATTACATGCATCAGCTAGCTTCTGAGCATGTGGCTACCGAAGTACTGGCAATGTCATCCAGTGCGATTGAAAAATATAATGGCGGCACAGGTATTTTTGTAGATGATGTACAGGCGCTGATTGAAGAAAAAGAAGATGAAGATGAGATTGAAGACGAAGATATTGATGAAGAAGATAGTTATTAAACTAAATGTGTATTTCTAGGCCCCTGTTTTGAGTGATTTGCCCACCATTAGTTGGGTAGAAGCAGGCGAAACACGATCAGCGGTCTGGCAATCTGAAGCTGGTGTATTGCCACATAAGCGTGTGGTTGTAGCTGACGACACGATCACGGCAGATGCCGCTTACCGTCTGGCTTGCGAAGGCACAGCGCTGCTGTGGCGCGGCGATTTCCAGAACGCACGCCAGCTATTGCAAGCCATGGCAAGGCGCGTCGATAGTAAATCCAAAGCAAAAAAGCCCAAGTCTGCTGCCCAACAACCCGCATCACAACAAGCAACACCGGCAGAGGCGTTTCACCTGCATCGACAGGCGCAATCACAACGCGCCCGTACACTGGGCATGCTGCTCGTACCCGTGAATGCCGATTACAGCATCCCGTTAAAGCGCTCACCCGAGGTACACCAAGCTTTTAGTGAGGTTTATGGGGAGCGAATTGAAGGCTTCATCATTTCCTTACGCGAATTACTAGGCCTGATAGGTGCGCATGAGTGGCGCAAAAACGGTGTAGAAATCCCCGCGCTAGCTAACCGCATCCATCCGTATTACGGTGTATTTTCACCCGTGCGTGGTGAGTATATCAACTTGGTGGCAAATGCCCCATTGCCCTCAACGACACTGGCATTTGATATTGGCACCGGTAGCGGCATACTGGCAGCGGTGCTGGCCAAACGCGGAGTTCACCACATAATCGCGACCGACCAGGACCCACGCGCTTTGGCTTGTGCGCAAGATAACCTGGACAGGCTAAGCTACGCCAACCAGGTCGAACTGCTGAAAACAGATTTATTCCCACCCGGTCGCGCGCCGCTTATCGTGTGCAACCCACCATGGCTGCCAGCCAGGCCTAGCTCGCCTATAGAACATGCCATCTATGACCAGGATAGCCTTATGCTGCTTGGCTTCATCAATGGGCTTGCTGAACACCTGACGCCTGATGGTGAAGGCTGGCTGATACTCTCCGATTTTGCCGAGCATCTGGGTTTAAGATCACGGGAGGAGTTACTTGGCGCGATCGCCAAGGCAGGCTTAAGAGTATTGGGCAAAATTGATGTAAAACCACAACATCCTAAAGTCAGCGACAGCAGTGATGCATTACATAACGCACGCTCCAAAGAACTCACTTCGTTATGGAGACTTGCATTAGTAGACCAGACGCAATCGTGATATTGAATCAGCAAAACAACTCCATAGAAAAAACAGGCCTGCACCCACGCAACAAGCATCGGGAGCGATATGATTTTGAGAAGCTTATTTGCAGCAGTCCGCAATTGGCGAGATTTGTGAGGCCGAATGCCTATAATGATATCTCTATAGACTTTGCCAATGTGCAGGCGGTTAAAGCGCTCAACCAGGCTTTGTTGCAGAAATTTTATGCAATTACTGGCTGGGATATCCCGCCAAACTATCTGTGCCCGCCTATCCCTGGCCGGGCTGACTATCTGCACTACATTGCCGACTTGCTGGGAGCTAACAATCAAGGCGTGATTCCACGTGGCAAACAGGTGAGTGTGCTGGATATAGGCGCGGGTGCGAACGCTATTTACCCGCTCATCGGCCAACGCGAATATGGCTGGCGTTTTGTGGGTGCTGATATTGACGCAGTTGGATTAGCTAATGCCCAGAGTATTCTGGATGCCAATGATGGTCTTTCAGATTCGATAGAACTGCGCTTACAGACTTTATGCGCTGCAATATTTGACGGAATAATACGTGAAGATGAAACATTTGACCTCACCATGTGCAATCCACCCTTTCATGCCTCGCTGGATGAAGCCAATGCAGGCACCAGTCGAAAATTACAGGGGCTGAGCAAAAGCAGGGGCGAGTCAGTACGCAAAAATAAGGACAAAGCCAGCTCACAAAATGCTGCACCGGCACTCAACTTTGGCGGTCAATCTGCAGAGCTTTATTGTGAGGGTGGCGAAGAGGCCTTTATCAGCAAAATGATTACTGAAAGCGTGCAGTTTGCAAGCCGGTGTTTATGGTTTACCACTTTAGTCTCAAAGGCGACCAGCCTGCCCGGAGTGTATCGCACGCTTAAAAAAGCCCATGCGCTACAAGTCAAAACTATCGATATGGCGCAAGGGCAGAAGAAAAGCCGTATCGTGGCCTGGACTTTTTTGAGTCCGCATCAACACACTGCCTGGCGTAACAGTCATTGGCAAAACACCTAACAATCAGTAGAGTTGATGGATAGCTTGAAACAAAGCCTAAGTACCAAAGACTAGACACAAATACTGATATTGGAAAATTAAATTTTGGCCGATAAAACAGAACCAACTGGTACAACGCTTAAGCCCGGCTTAGCTAATTCTGGTAGTCAGGACACACAGCACTTTACTGATGGCCCACACAGTACGCTCAGCGTGCTACTGCGCCAAATACATAGCGATAGTGATTTCCCCGCGCTTTCTGCCACGATCAGTGAGATTAACCGGATCGTAGATGATGACTCTGCCAGTACCAACCTGCTGGCCCAGAGCATCCTGCAGGATTTCGCCCTGACCAACAAACTGTTGAAGCTGGTGAACACCGTCACCTACGGTCAGTTTGGCGGCAAGATCAATACCATTTCAAAAGCTGTGGTGATACTTGGCTTTGAGGCAGTACGCAATGTCGCCATGACACTGATCCTGCTGGATTTTCTACAAAATAAGGCACAGGCCACGCAGCTGAAAGATGATGCGGTAGCATCGTTCTTTGCGGGGATGGTGGCGGCGCAATTCTCCTCCATGGTCAACATCAAGAATGCTGAAGAGGCGATGATCTGCTCGATGTTCCTTAACCTGGGCAAACTGCTGGCAGGTTTTTATTTCTTTGAAGAAAGCCAGCGGGTCACACAGCTGGTAGCGCAAGGCAGTACTGAGGAAAAAGCATCGATTGAGGTGCTGGGGATTAGTTATAACGAGCTGGGTATAGGGATCGCCAAGAGCTGGAGCTTCCCTCCACGTTTGATTGCAGGTATGCGCAAACTGGCTGGCGATAGAGTCGCCAAGCCGCATGGCGAGCTGGAAAATCTGTCAGTCGCCGTCAACCTTGCCAATGAGCTATGCCACATCGCCAGCCATGGCAATGTGGCGGATAAACCTAAAGACCTTAAACATCTGATGAAACGCTACGGAGATGCTGTCGATATTTCCGACCCCCAATTGCAAGCGGCGATGCAAAGCGGTCTGGGCGAGCTTGCTGCGCGCGCCCGAATTATCAGCCTGGATCTGGCAAAAAGCGCGCTCATGAAACATATTCGACTCTGGATTGGCGCGAAATCGGAAGAGCCTGCTGCCAGAAAAGCAGTGCCGGACAAGCTGATGTCAGATATCAGCTTCGGCATGGAGCTGCTGGATGAAAACACCGGTGAACCGGTGCGCCCTGACCCCGAGACCTTACTCACCGAGGGTATCCAGGAGATTACGATGACGCTGGTGGAAGAGCATAAATTGAATGACGTAATTCAAATGGTGCTGGAAACCATGCACCGTGGCATGGGCTTTAATCACACCCTGTTTCTGGTGCTCGATGCCAAAACCCGTCAGATGTCTGCACGCTTCGGCTTTGGTATG
Source organism: Methylophilaceae bacterium (assembly GCA_035459965.1). GTDB lineage: Bacteria > Pseudomonadota > Gammaproteobacteria > Burkholderiales > Methylophilaceae > DATHXC01. The sequence goes on along the minus strand of DATHXC010000011.1, from coordinate 116,172 downwards.
GATGCAGACACGATACTGCCAAAATTTCGTTTTGCACTGGATGTTATTAACCCTGAGTTAGCACCAGATGCATTTAACGATGTATTTCAATTAGCCATGAGCAAGGGTACTGACCTGCAGATTGAGAATGTCGCAGCAGGAAATATTGTGGACAAAATTCCCAATTGGTATAAGCAGATAGCCTCTGCCCAAAGTTTTATTTTGCTGCCAGTCATGGTCAATAACAAGCCTGTTGCGCTGTTTTATGGTGATATGGCGAGAGCAAGTAGCATCCAGGTTTCAGCACAAGTCTCATCCAGGCAACTGTCATTGTTGCGCACACTGCGTAACCAGGCCGTGCTTGCCATCAAACAAAAAAATTAAAACTTAGCACTTAATCCTGTTGTCACTACAGTAACTACATCACGTTAAAGGAGCTGGCATGTCTGATGAAATGGTTGCGAACGGAATGCTTGGAATGATGGAATCCAAAACAATTACACTGTCAGTGGCTGTTGCTTCAGCCACTGTCTATGAGTTTGCCTCTAATCCTGAAAACCTGCCCTTGTGGTCTCCCAGTTTCTGTCAGTCAATTTCACAGGCAGATGGTGAATGGATTGCGGAATCAGCACTTGGGCAAGCCGCTGTGACCTTTGTGCAAACCAATGCATTCGGTGTGCTGGACCATATCGTCAGGCTGTCTGCTGCACTTGAAGTTTACAATGCGATGCGCGTGATACCGAATGGCAGTGGCAGCGAGGTGATGTTTACCTTATTCCGCACATCCGGCATGTCTGAAGTAAATTATGCCGACGATGCCACGCATGTTGAAAATGACTTGCGCACACTCAAGCATTTACTGGAAACAAGATACAACGTTGAGCGCTAAGAAGCTGAGCACTAGCAATAACTACTACAGGGTTTAGTACGGCTGTTAAGCCAAGAGCACACACTGGCAACGGTTATTTGCCGGTCTTGATATCCAGTTGCTTCAATTTGCGATAGAGGTGCGTGCGTTCCAGCTCCACTGCTTCGGCCACTTTGCTCATATTCTTGCCGGCCTTGGCGATATGATGGTCGAAATAGATACGCTCAAACGCATCACGCGCTTCCCGCAAGGGCACATCCAGATTGAATGTCAGGTGTTTGCTTGCGCTATTGAGCGTATCTATCGGCGATAGCTGGTAGTTACTGAACAGACCAAGCACGCGATTCACATCTTCCTGCGTGATTTTTTCACTCAGGCTGGTTTGCATGAGGTTACGGATGACACTATCAAGCTGGGCAAGGTTGCCTGGCCACTCCGCATTGCGCAACGCATTCAAGGCTGCCACATCAAATTCACGATAGGGGGTTTCGCTGGTTTCCACCAGCAGCACCGCCATCGCTCGCGCCAGATCAGGAATATCTTCACGATGATCAGCCAGGTTGGGAATGCGCAATGAGCTCACCGACAGTAATTGCAATAACCCATGGTCAAAGCGCGACTCTGCCACCAGTTGCGGCAATGCCTGTGCGGTGGCACATACCACTCGCGTGCCGTATTTTTCTAGTTTGGCCAGCAATACCAGCAGACCTTTTTGTTCGGTCTTGCCCAGATCGGCAACTTCAGGAATAAACAGCACGCCATCGCCCACTTGCTCAAGAATATCCACTGGTGCTTCCGCCAGTTTCTCGTATTCGGTCAGTTCCAGCCAGGGTGTGCCTTGTTGATGCAAAAACTTGGCGCATTGCTCGGTACCGCTACCCTGCTCGCCTATCAGCAGTAGTGGGGCTTTAATGAGTGACACCTGCTCCAGGCGTTGCCGCAACTCACTGATGACAGCACTCTTGCCTAGGTTGAACAGGCTCATGTCGGACTTGGGCAATTGCTCACCATGCTTGAGCGCTGCGCTGACGGTTTTAAGCAGTTTTTGCAGCGCGATGGGTTTTTCCAGGAAGTCGAAAGCACCGATACGGGTCGCCTCCACTGCAGTGTCTATCGTGCCATGGCCTGACATCATGACTACTGGCATCGTTAGCAGGCCGCCATTACCCCACTCCTTGAGCAGTGTAATACCATCGCAATCAGGCATCCAGATGTCCAACAGCACGAGATCCGGGCGAGCTTGCTGCCTCCAGTCCCGCGCCTCTGCCGCGTTCTCGGCCAGCCGCACATGGTAACCTTCGTCCTGCAGGATATCCCGCAATAACTCACGAATGCCGACTTCATCGTCGACTACGAGTACTTGTCTTGCCGTCATTGTCTCTCCGCCTTCTTTGCTGCTTTCTTTGCCGATAAGGGCAATGTAACGATCACCCTGGCACCACCCTGCTCTGAATTCTCGATTTTAATATTACCCTTATGCTCTTCGACTATTTTTTTAACAATGGCTAGACCCAGTCCGGTGCCATGACGCTTGGTGGTCATATAAGGCTCAAACGCGCGGGAAATTGTTTCTAGGGGAAATCCCTCGCCATTATCGATCACCATCAGCTTGACCTCAGAATCCTGTACTGAAGTGCTGATAGTAATCAAGCCATCCGGCTTGCCTTCCAGTGCATCCTGCGCATTCTGCAACAGGTTATGCAGCACCTGCCTGAGCATAGTGGCATCACCCAGCACCAGTGGCAGCTTGCTTGCCAGCACAACCTCGAGTTGGGCACCGACAGATTCATATAGTGCCAGTACGTCCTCAATTAAGCGGGTGAGGTCTATCTCACTTAGATTGAGTGCCGGCGCCCGCGCATATTCGCTGAATTCGTTCACCATGGTCTTCATGGCACCCACCTGGGCAACAATGGTATCGGTAGCGCGGCGCAGCATTTCGGCATCTGCGCCTGTCAGCTTGGATGACAGCTTATGCTCAAGCCGCTCCGCTGATAGCTGTATCGGCGTCAGCGGGTTCTTGATTTCATGGGCCAGGCGCCTGGCCACTTCACCCCAGGCCGCATCACGCTGTGCCTGTACCATGGTAGTGATGTCATCAAACACCGCGAGAAAGCCACTATCTGCGCTATATGGCAGGCGTGTGCCACGCAATAGCACCACGCGATTACCCTGTGCGGTGACGATGTCCATCTGTTCTTGCCATTCACCTTCCTTGTTCTCTTCAAAATGCGTCAGTACCGCACTTACAAAGTTTTTCAGCGATGGAAACTCCTCGCTGATATGCGAAAAAGGCTGGTCTGCGAAATGGCCTAATGTCACCCCCAGGATATGTGAGGCCGCCACATTATAGGTGCGCAACTCCCCTCGCTCGTTGAGCGCGAGCACACCCGATGAAAGATGTGCCAGTATGGTTTCAAGATAACCTCTTGCCGACTCAACACGTACCCGGTTGCGATTTGCCGCCTGCGTCGCCTCATTGAGCTGGGTGGTCATACTGTTGAATGATTGCACCAGCACGCCAAGCTCGTCATTGCCATGCACCGGTAGCATGGTGCCGTACTCACCACGGGCAATCGCCCGTGTGCCTTCCGCCAGCAAGCCCAGTGGCGCAGATAAACGACGGCTCAACACGAATGCAATGGATATGGAAGACAACATGGCCAGCATCAATACCAGCGTCAGTGTCAGCGCAAAAACCTCTTTCAGCGATTCGCGACTAAGCGACAGTTCCTGGTAATCCTGGTAAACCTCCTGTACCGACTCTGCGGTATTGGAAAGTGCTTTTGGAACTGGCTGCAGCAACTGCAAAATGCGCGTTTCACCACCGAAATCCGCGGTGGTCATCGGCGCCAGCACCCGCAAATACAGGCCTTTACCCAAAATGGGCTCGATAGTGCCATATACATGCTGCCGCGCCTGGCGTAACTGAGGAATACTGGGCAACTCAGGAAGAAAGCTGGAAGGGTCGCCACTTGAAAATGCCAGGATACGGCCTTGCGCAGTCAGTAGCACAGCATCCTGCACCCCACTTTTTTCGCGTAAATCGTTAAGCACCGACAATTGCGCACTGCTGGGCTGAAAAGCCATACTCAGCGCCATGCTTTCGCCTTTTTTCTCAATATCAGCCAGCATGATATCCAGCGCGCTTTGCCCCAAGCGCAAACCGCCTTCCAGCGCAGCTTCTACCTTGACGTTAAACCACGACTCAATGGAGCGAGTGAGGAAATTTACAGAAACCGCGTACACGATCAAACCAGGGATAATCGCCATCAGCGCAAACCCGCCCAGTAAGCGTAAAGTAAGGCGGCTGCCCATTACGCGAGCGCGCATCTGCCGGTACAGGCGCCACAACTGCATGCACACCAGAATTACCAGTGCTGAAGCCAGCACAACATTGAGTACCAGTAAGACTGTGTAGTGATTGCTGCTAGCCGCCGTATTGGCGCTGGCTTGCGATAACAGGTATAGCAAAGCCGCGCCTAGCAGTGCCGACAGGAATACGATGTATCTCATTGAAGGTGTTGATCCTGCTTAAAGGACAAAAACAGGCGTCCAGCGATAGCGTTGTGACACCATTTCCCAGTTCTCCGAGCCAAGTGCCTCGACCTGCAATGGCTTAGGCAATTGGGAATGATCAAGCCGGATACGCAGTGCTGCGTTATAGGCCTCACCCTTTTTAAGCAGTGACTTTTCCAACACGACCCAGTCATGCAGGCGGGACAGGTCTTCCTTGGCATCCTGCAAACTGGAGTAAGCCTGCTGATGTGTTTCCCGGTTAACCAGATACTGACGCGACAGGGCGTGATAACTCAGCATGACACGGGTGCTTGCAGTCACTACTTCATCATCAAACCAGTAACGGCGCGGTGATACCACCTGGAATTCAATGAGGAATGTCAGTGGTACGCCTTTGTTTAGGGCTTCTTCTACCACCGGGGTGAAATTGACATCGAATGCTGCACTGAGTGAGTAAGCATCATCTGTTGGTACTAGGTCAGCTGCCTTGATATTGAGGTAGGTGCCTGCAGCCCAGACATAGGCCACAAACAATAATGGCATGCTAGCGATTAACGATTTTTTTAGGGTCGATATTCTCGATGAACAGGCCTTCAACAGCCTCATTATCGAGAACGAGGTCAGTTTATTTTTTTTGCAGCAATGCGTAAAAAAAGCCGTCATGTTGTGCACAGGGGAGTAATTGTCCGTCTTGTATGTTGGCTAATTGTAAACCGGGCTGTGATATGGATAAGGGCAATTGCTCCGCATCCGTCTGCTCTCCCAGAAAACGCTCTATTTGACGTTGATTTTCTTCATGAAATATCGAGCACGTCACATAAAGCAATTTACCACCCTTTGCCAATAGCCGCCACATTCCGGGCAAAATTGCTGCCTGCTGTTTGGCAAATGATGCAATATCCGCCTCACGCCGCAACCACTTGATATCGACATGGCGACGCACAATACCGGATGCGGTACATGGCACATCAGCCAGAATACGGTCAAATGGCACTCCATCCCACCATTCATTCGAAGCCGCATCACCTACCAGCAGTTTTGCTTCAAGCTTGAGCCGTTGCAGATTATCTTGCGTACGCTGCAAACGCGTTTTATCGCTATCCACAGCGGTCATGTCGACATTGGTCAGCTCCAGAATATGTCCGGTTTTACCACCAGGCGCACAACAGGCATCAAGTACACGCATGCCTTCATGCACATCAAGCAGCTCGGCAGCGAATTGCGCACCATAGTCCTGCACCGAGGCATCACCATCAAAAAAACCGGGCACTTTATCGACGGGTAAGGCTTTAGCCAGCATCAACGCCTGTCCACCCAAATGCTGGCTTTCTATATTCTGTTCAGCAAGTTTCTGCTGATACTCTGCGACGGAATTCTGGCGCTGGTTTACACGCAAGGTCATCGGTGGGTGCTGGTTACCTGCTGTCAACATAGCTTGCCAATTCGCTGGATATTGCGCCTTGAGTTTGTTGATCCACCATTTAGGATAAGAGTAACTCGCCACTTCGTCGCTAGCGGTTTTTTGTAGTAGAGCATCCCGTTGCCGCAAGAAATTGCGCAACACCCCATTTACCAAGCCTTTTGCCCAGGACTTTTTAGACAAGCTGGCTGCTTTCACGGCCTGGTCTACCACGGTATGGGAGGCTGCTTTGTCATGCTGTAGCTGGTAAATCGCCACCAGTAGCAAACAGCGCAGATGCTCGTCCTGCAAGGGCTTCTCCAGAAGCTGTGCCAGCAAGGCCTGTACCTGCCCATAAAAACGCAGCGTGCCGTAGCTTAAATCCTGCGCTACGGCACGCTGCTGGGGCGTTACATGGGTATTGTTGTGGAAAAGCGCATCCAGAACAGCATTTAAATTACGGCCAGCAAATACCTGCTGGATAGCAGTAGCGGCTAATTGCTGCGAGACGTTCAATGAACCATCGCCATCAACCGTGCAACACGCTCTTCAGTTTGCGGATGGGTACTGAACAAGCCTTTGATACCATTGGCTGATAGTGGGTTGATGATCATCATTTGCGCTGTTTCCGGATGCATTTCTGCAGTTTCGAGTGGGATCTGGTGGGCATAGTCGTGAATCTTTTTTAGTGCGGACGCAAGCGCAGCGGGGTCGCCGCTGATTTCAGCACCACCTTTATCCGCTTCAAATTCACGTGCACGCGAGATAGCCATCTGTATCAGCATTGCAGCGAGAGGCGCGAGTATCATGATCAGGATCGCGACCAGTGGATGCACATTTCGGTCACGCTGGCCTCCTGAGAACAGCATGCCAAACTGGGCGATAGAGGAAATTGCACCAGCAATGGTGGCAGAAATGGTCGAAATCAAGGTATCCCTATGTTTGACGTGGGTCAGTTCATGCGCCATCACACCACGCAACTCGCGCTCACTTAGTATGCGCATGATGCCAGTAGTGGCTGCTACGGCCGCATGCTCGGGGTCTCTGCCTGTAGCAAAGGCATTTGGCTGGGCTTCATCAATAATATAAACCTTCGGCATAGGCAGCTGGGCGTTCTGTGCCAGTTCTCGTACCATGCGATAAAACTGCGGCGCGCTGTTTTCATCCACTTCCTGCGCGTTATACATTTTGAGTACGGCCTGATCGGAAAACCAATAGGCATAAATGTTCATGGCGCCCGCCAAAGCCAATGCAATCAGCATACCGCCCGCTCCACCCAAAGCAGCACCTACTGCACCAAATAGCGCCACAATGCCTGCCATCAGCACCGTTGTTTTAAACCAGTTACCTGCCATTTTTAAAGTTCTCCAGCTATCCTGAATATATCTTCAGTCAGCTTCTTAGATGGGGCTTCTATACAAAAATTCAATGCTTTGAATCGCATACTGACTAGGGTATCAACCAAAATATTGGCCAACTTTCAATTCCCGGCCGGCAAGAAAATCGCGTGCGCGCAGGCGCTTGCCGCCCGGCAGTTGTAGCTCTTCGATTTTCAACAGACCTTCACCACAGCCGACGGTAATGCCATCCACCAAATCTGCCACAGTCCCGGGGCTGGCCTGTCCTGGCAACGCTGTCGCCATCCAGATGCGGCAAACCTCTCCATTGAGACTTGTGTGCGCTACCGGAAAAGGATTAAAGGCGCGCACCTGGCGTGATAGCTCAATGGCAGTTTTATTCCAGTCCATCGCTGCTTCCGATTTTTGCAGCTTGGCAGCATAAGTGACTAATGATTCATCCTGTGGAGTGACTTGCAAGCTACCTTCATTTGCCAACTTGGCCATGGCATCTACCATCAAACCAGCACCTATGTTTGCCAGGCCATCATGTAGGGTTTGGGCAGTGTCATGATCGGTAATGGGTAGCACACCCTTGCTGATCATGGCACCTGCATCCAGCGCTGGCACAACTTCCATGATAGTTACCCCGGTTTCCTTATCACCCGCCAATATCGAGCGCTGGATAGGTGCCGCGCCGCGCCAGCGTGGTAGCAATGATGCGTGGATATTGAAGCAGCCTAGCCGTGGCATATTTAATACAATGGTTGGAATAATGAGGCCATACGCCGCGACTATCATGACATCCGCGTTTGCTGATGCAATCTTGGCCTGAGCAGCCTCATCTTTCAGCGTTTCAGGCTGAAACACCTCAATTTGATGTTGTATCGCCAATACTTTTACCGGGCTAGGCTTGAGCTTCATGCCTCGCCCTGCTGGCCGATCTGGCTGAGTAAGCACTAACGTTACCTTGTGCCCTGCTGCAATCAATGCAGCAAGCGCAGGCACGGCGAATTCGGGCGTACCCGCAAAGATAATACGTAATGATTTCAAGCTATCTGCCTCGCTGACGCTTTTGCATCTTGTTCTTGATACGTGTCTGTTTTAATGGCGAAAGATACTGCACAAAAACCTTGCCCAGCAAATGATCCATTTCATGCTGAATACAAACAGCGAGCAGGCCCTCGGCTTCAATGCTGAATGCTTTGCCATCACGGTTCAGCGCTTCTACCTTAATCTTTTCAGCGCGTGTCACCATGTCATAGATGCCGGGCACAGAGAGACAACCCTCTTCGTAATCCTGCGTTCCGCTGCTTGCAGTGATTTTGGGGTTGATAAAGACCTGCAGATGGTTTTTATCTTCACTGAAATCGATAATTATGATTTGCTGGTGCACATCGACCTGTGTGGCCGCCAGGCCTATACCTGGTGCGTCATACATGGTTTCCGCCATGTCGTCGATCAGGCGTCTGATGCCTGCATCCACCTCTTTGACCGGCTTGGCGACTGTGTATAAACGCGGGTCGGGGTAATTCAGTATGTTTAAGAGTGCCATAATAAAGAAATTGCCATAAAAGCTTGATTGTTGAATGAATTACATGCAAAATTTAATCCAACTTCGCGGATAATAAGCCGCGCTACACGATAGTAGTTAACAAGAAGTCATAAAGGGGTCATCAGCATGTTTCGATACATTATAACGCCGCTACTAATTTGTTGCCTGACAGCACATGCGGCCACTGATGATATACAGCTTCAGCCCAACCATCCTGACCGCCATGTTGTAGTCAAAGGCGATACGCTTTGGGACATATCAGGCAAGTTTCTTAAAAACGCCTGGTTATGGCCAAAAGTATGGCAAATGAATCGTGCACAGATCAAGAACCCACACCTGATTTATCCAGGCGATGTGGTATTTCTGGACATGAGCAGCGGCAAACCGCAGCTACGTCTGCTACGTGAAACCGTCACACTGCAACCTGGCGTGCGCGAAGAACCGTTGGCAAAAGAGGCAATCTCTTCCATTTCTCCCAGTATTATCGGTCCGTTCCTGAGCCGACCATTGGTCGTTGAGAAAGACCAGTTGGACGATTCGCCTTACATCATATCGGGTCAGGATAATCGCGTTATATTAAGCCCTGGAAGCCGCATCTATATTAATAAACTTGAAGAAGATGCCGGAGTATTCTGGAACGTCTATCGTCCAGGTAAAAATTTAATTGACCCTGATACAAAAGAAATACTCGGAGTAGAGGCGATTTACCTGGGTGATGCACGTATTACCAAATATGGTGAGCCCGCTAGCGCAACCGTAGTCACTTCCAAAGAAGAGATTTTTGCAAAAGACAAGTTGATTGTTGCACCTGAAACTCTGGAATTCAGCTATGTTCCTCATGCCCCGGATTCAGACATTCAAGGCCGCGTTATATCCATTACGGGTGGGCTTGCCGAAACGGGGCGCAACTCCATCATTGCGATTAACCGAGGCACAGATGAAGGGATAGAAGTAGGTCATGTACTTGCTATCAGTCGACAAGGTCGTTTGATTAAAAACCCTAATGCGCCACCGCCAAAGGGGGCATGGGCGCAATTTAAGGATTCATTAAAAGTCGATCCAAGCAGACGCATGCTTAATTACTCAAAAGATCCCAAGGATGCAAAAGCTGAGGCAGAGCAAGAAGAAAAAAGTGGTGATTACATGAGATTACCGAATGAGCGCGTCGGCTTGGTGATGATATTCCGTACATTTAATAAAGTATCTTATGGGCTCATCATGCAGGCTACCGAACCTGTCAGGGTTCTGGATGTAGTAGAAAAGCCTTAGCCTTAAGCCCTTCGAAATATGGCATCCACAGCCAGCAACTCACTCGATGAGAACGACTTAGCGCTGTGGATTTGCCTTAATCAAATACATGGCTTGGGGGCCCAGAGCTTTTGCAAACTGCTGCAAGCATTTGATAGCCCTGAACAAATATTCGCCACCAGCTACAATCAGCTTATTACTGTTGTAGCAGAACCCATCGCCAAGCAAATCTCTGCCGGACCTGATTTTGATAGCACTTCATCCACGCTGAATTGGCTGGAAAATGCAGATAACCATCTCATCACACTGGCTAATAAAGACTACCCACGTGCCTTGCTGGAAATTTCGGACCCGCCTCCTTTACTCTTTGCAAAAGGACATCTGCATTGGCTAAACACACCTGCCATATCAGTTGTTGGTAGCCGTAACGCCTCACATCAAGGCGAGAAAAATGCCGAAGACTTTTCGCAGGCACTCTGCCAGCAAGGCTATACCATCGTCAGCGGCATGGCGCTTGGTATAGATGGCGCTGCCCATCGTGGCGCATTAAAGGCTAACGGTGCGACTATTGCGGTGGTCGGCACCGGCCTGGATATTGTGTATCCCGCGCGGCACCGTGAACTCGCGCACCAGATTGTCGAACGTGGCCTGATCATCTCGGAGTTTGGCCTTGGCACGCCATCACGTGCGCAAAATTTTCCCCGACGCAATCGCATTATCAGCGGGCTGGGGCTGGGCTGTCTGGTAGTGGAGGCCAATGTGCAAAGCGGCTCACTGATTACGGCAAAGCTGGCAGCTGAACAAGGGCGTGAAGTATTTGCCATTCCAGGCTCAATTCACTCGCCTATGTCCAAAGGCTGCCACGAGCTGATCAAGCAAGGGGCAAAGCTGGTCGACAATATCAAAGATATTCTTGATGAGCTGGGTAGCATTTCCTCTGACAGTTACGCTGAAAGCACCATGCCTACGAGCCAGGTAGCAAACGCCTCCCAGGCCGACCCTATATTGGCATGTATAGGTTACGACCCAATAAGTATGGAATCTTTAGTTGAGCGTAGTGGCTTGACGAGCGAGCACCTTTCCGCCATGCTGTTAATGCTGGAGTTAGAGAATAAAGTGGCTTCTTTACCAGGAGGGCGCTACCAGCGTATCGCGTAATTCAATTTTGGCTAACTTATTCAGTTAACTTAAGGGAGGCTTCTAAAATTCAGAATTCAGTGCGATAAATTTGTGATGCAGATCCACCGCAGCAAAGCGTTTAACGCACGGATTTGAATCCTAGCAGCACCCAGATTGGGGAATCCATGTTCGAAGTCTTGGTTTATATGTTTGAAAATTACTTTGAAGTAGATATACGTCCCGACCAAAACACACTCGCAAAAGAGCTCTTCGCAGCAGGCTTTGACACCGACGACATCAATGGCGCATTTGACTGGTTTAGTGCACTGGAAGAAATGACCGACCAGGCCAGCAATGCTTCAGCAGGACATGGCTTAGGTTTGAGGATTTACGCCGAAGTAGAAACCAAGAAAATCAGTGCTGAAAGTCTCAGTTTCATGATGTTTCTGGAACAAGCCAAGATACTTAACCCCAGCCAGCGTGAACTGGTGATTGATCGTGCCATGGCTCTTCCACAACCCGAAGTCAGCATTGAAGAAACACGCTGGATCGTGCTGATGGCATTGTGGAATCAGGGTAAGGCAAACGACTACTTGTTTGTTGAAGATGCAGTCTTCGGCGATAACAGTCCGACACTGCACTAACTAGCAATCAGCAAAAACAGGATCCAGGCTTTACGGCCTGGCTTTAAGTCCGATATTATCCGCAATACTAGAAATAATCCCCGCCTGATTCAAGGTATAGAAATGCAAACCTGGCGCGCCGCCTGCCAGCAGTTTCTCACACAGCCCAGTGACGACATCCACACCTAAAGCCCGTAACGAAGCAATATCATCGCCGTAATCCTGCAACCGCAGGCGTAACCAGCGTGGAATCTCCGCACCACACACATCAGAAAAGCGTGATAACTGCGTAATGTTGTAGATAGGCATAATACCCGGCACGATGGGAATGGTAATACCCATCGCCTGGCATTGATCCATGAACTGGAAATAAGCATCAGCATTGTAAAAGTATTGGGTGATCGCCGCGTTGGCGCCTGCATCCACCTTGCTTTTAAAATGCTTTAAATCCGAGGCTGGTGAGCGCGATTCAGGGTGAAACTCAGGATAAGCGGCTACCTCAAGCTGGAACGTACTGCCTGTCTGTGCCCGGATAAAAGCTACCAGCTCATTGGCATGGCGAAAGTCGCCCGTACTGACTTCACCTGAGGGCAAATCACCTCGCAGCACAACCAGTCTGCATATCCCGTGACTTTGGTATTCATTTAGCAAGGCGATAATTTCTTCTTTACTCGAAGAAATGCAGGAGATATGTGGCGCAGCTTCGAACCCTTCATTCTGTATTTCCAGCACGGTTTCCAGCGTACGATCACGCGTAGATCCCCCTGCACCGAAGGTCACAGAGAAAAATTTAGGCTGTAAGCCTGCCAGTTGCTTACGCGTTTCGCGCAACTTGGCTATGCCCTCAGCCGTTTTGGGAGGGAAAAATTCAAAGCTAATCATGGGGCTATTTATATTACTCATATAGTCGATTGATATTAAGTCGATACTCAGTCGCCTGGCACCAGCGCAGATAAAGCCCATGAAATCAGGCTGTACAAGAATGCGCCCAGTATCCCTGCGAGCAAGCTTCTTACTTCAAAGCCTTGCAACAGATGGCCGACGAAATAGAACAGTAGGCCGTTAATTACAAAAATGAACAGGCCTAAAGTCACGATGGTGACAGGCAAAGTAAGCAACACCAGTATCGGCTTGATAAAAATATTCACCAGGCCAATCACTGCTGCTGCAATCAGTGCAGTAGTGAAACCATCCACATGGATGGAGGGCATCAAGTAGGCAACAGCCAGCAGCGCTAGCGCATTTAACAACCAGGCAATTAACAGCTTCAAGGCAACTCCTTATTTTAAGCAATTTACAATTCCCGAATCTCTTCGGGAATTGTATTAATACTGATTAATAACGATAGCTATCTGGCTTGTAAGGGCCTTGTTTCGATACGCCAATATATGCTGCTTGTTGGTCAGTTAAGGTTGAAAGTTGCGCATTCAACTTTTTGAGTTGCAATACTGCCACTTTTTCATCCAGATGCTTAGGCAATGTATAAACACCCACTGGATATTGCTCTGGATGACTAAATAACTCAATTTGCGCGATTGTTTGGTTGGCGAAAGAAGAACTCATGACGTAGCTTGGATGGCCAGTACCACAGCCCAGATTCACCAAACGACCTTTAGCCAGCAGGATAATCTTTTTACCATCTGGGAATATCACATGATCTACCTGTGGCTTAATTTCGTCCCACTCATATTTTTCCAGTGAGGCGACATCAATCTCGTTATCAAAGTGACCAATATTACAAACGATCGCCTGATCTTTCATTTTGGCCATGTGGTCATGGGTAATGACATGGTAATTACCTGTAGCGGTCACGAAAATATCAGCATGCTCAGCCGCATAATCCATGGTCACCACACGATAACCTTCCATCGCAGCTTGTAATGCGCAGATTGGATCAATTTCCGTTACCCAAACTTGAGCAGAAAGAGCGCGTAGCGCTTGTGCAGAACCCTTGCCCACATCGCCATAACCAGCAACCACAGCCACTTTACCTGCAATCATCACGTCAGTCGCACGCTTGATCGCATCAACCAGTGATTCACGGCAGCCATAAAGATTGTCGAATTTTGATTTGGTCACTGAATCGTTAACGTTAATGGCTGGGAAAGCCAAACGGCCTTCTTTATGCATTTGATACAAGCGATGCACACCAGTCGTGGTCTCTTCAGTCACGCCACGAATATGCTTGAGGCGGGTTGAGTACCAAGTTGGGTCAACAGCAAGCTTTGCCTTGATACTGTTGAACAAGCAAATCTCTTCCTCACTAGTCGGGTTGCTCAGCAGGCTAATATCTTTTTCCGCATTGGTACCTAGATGTAGCAACAGGGTTGCATCGCCACCATCATCCAGAATCATATTGGTGTAGCCACCATCTGCCCATTCAAAAATGCGATGCGTGTAATCCCAATACTGCTCCAGCGTTTCGCCCTTGATGGCAAAGACTGGTGTGCCGCCAGCGGCAATAGCAGCGGCAGCATGGTCTTGTGTAGAGAAAATATTACATGAAGCCCAGCGAACTTCAGCACCCAAATCGTTAAGGGTTTCAATTAGCACCGCTGTTTGAATAGTCATATGGAGAGAGCCAGTAATACGCGCGCCCTTCAAAGGCTTGATGGCGGCATACTCTTCGCGAATCGCCATCAAGCCTGGCATTTCGGTCTCGGCAATAGCAATTTCCTTACGGCCAAAAGCAGCAAGGTTCAAATCGGCGATAACATAGTCTTTGATGTCAGCCACAGTATTCATGTTGTATATCCTTGAATTTGTGGCCGGAGGGAAGGGGCTGGCAAGGTCTGGAGAATATCTGAGACGCTTTTCTCACCCACATCCCGTGTCCGGCACGGGTTAGTAAGGTGAGCGCCGTTTACTGCATTTTCCGAGCCTGGGAGAAATTCTCTCGCAGCGCTCCTCGGAATGCCATGATTATACGCGATATTTTATTTCGCACAAACCAAAGCCATCAATCGGAAGTTAGGAACTGTCACTGACTCCAAAGTTCATTAACGTCAGAAATTCCCCATAATATAGGGTCTTCGTGACCAATAATTTGATCTTGCGCGGATGGTTTGGATAAATCCAGGATTTCCATGGGAATACGCATTTTCGACTTAGTCGAGAAAAATACTTTGACTGTAGGCGTCAGCAAGGATTTTTCTGACTGGTCAATCACCACAGCCAAGCGGCCGGATTTGAGCTTGACCATGGAGCCTATCGGGTAAATTCCCACGCTTTTCACGAATGCCTTGAACACGCCCTGATCGAAATGATTGCTCCACTGCGCCATACGTTGCAAGGAAATGCCTGGCTCCCATCCAGCCTTGTAAGGTCGGTTTGAGGTTACGGCATCATACACGTCACACACTGCGCCCATTTTGGCGAACATGCTGATTTCGTCTATGGTCTGCTTGTTTGGATAACCGCTACCATCAATTTTTTCATGGTGATGCAGGCACACATCTAAAACGATTTCGCCTACATTACTAGCTTCTAATAAAAGCTCATGACCTCTTATTGGATGTAGCTTAACCTGCTCAAACTCTTCTGGCGTCAGTGCACCCGGCTTATTCAGAATATCCTGTGGTACCGCCATCTTGCCAATATCGTGCAATAAGCCAGCGAGCCCGGCGCCCTTGACTTCATCTTCGTCGAAATTCAATTCCTTCGCCAAGGCCACCATCATGGCGCACACAGCCACCGAGTGCATATAGGTGTAATCATCCTTGTTCTTGAGGCGAACCAGGCTAATGAGTGCACTTTCGTTACGCGATACAGAAGCGGTAATTTCCTCTACCAATGGCATAGCCGCTTGCGCATTAATAGACTTACCCATGCGCGCCTCGTCAAACATCAGCGTCACGGCAGCTTTTGAGGAGTTAAGCAGTTTTACCGCTTGCTCACGCTCTTTAGTGGCAGATACGCGCAGTTGTCTTTGTGGGGCTGTTGCCTTAACTTCAACTGGCGCTACTTCGGCGGGAGGGGGCTGCGGAGTGGCTGATTCAGGCACTGGCTCTTCTAACACATCCAGTCCTTTGGTGGTATCAATCACCACGCCATCAATTTTACTTACGCGTAATTTTTTAAGATCTTCGGGGTCTTGCAGGACAAATGACTTGCGCCAGAATGGGTGATCTATCCAAGAGCCTTTCATTTCTTGGATAAACATCCCCAACCTGATTTTTTTTAATGGTATTGTTTTTAACATTCTGCGAGCTATTATGCGCCTCGCAGAACATTCAGCAAATACCGGATAAGAGGTTAATTTACCGCTTTAATGCAGATACCTTATCCAGGGCTTCCCACGTGAATTCTGGCTCATCGCGGCCAAAGTGACCGTAAGCCGCAGTTTTCTGGTAAATCGGGCGCAACAGATCCAGCATTTTCACGATGCCTTTAGGACGTAAGTCAAAGTGTTCCAGCACAAGCGCCGTCAGCACTTCGTTGGAAACCTTGCCTGTACCGTAAGTTTCAACCATCACACTGGTAGGCTTGGCCACGCCAATTGCGTAGCTCACCTGTACCAGGCAACGTGATGCCAGGCCAGCAGCTACGATGTTCTTGGCTACATAACGTCCAGCATAAGCAGCAGAACGATCTACCTTGGATGGGTCTTTACCCGAAAAAGCACCGCCGCCATGAGGCGCAGCGCCACCGTATGTATCAACTATGATCTTACGGCCGGTTAAGCCGCAATCGCCTTGCGGGCCACCGATGACGAAACGACCAGTCGGGTTGACCAGGAAGTTAATATTGCCCTTGATCAATTCCTTGGGTAGTACAGGTTTGATGATCTCTTCAATCACCGCTTCACGTATGGCTTCCAGCGACATTTCCGGCGCATGCTGCGTAGACACCACAACGGTATCTATTGAGTCAGGCTTGCCATCAACATATTTGATTGTGACCTGGGATTTAGCATCGGGGCGTAACCATGGCAGACGGCCATCTTTGCGCAATTGTGACTGACGCTCCATCAAACGATGCGACAGCCAGATCGGCAAAGGCATGAGTTGCGGCGTTTCATCGCAAGCATAGCCAAACATCAAGCCCTGGTCACCAGCACCCTGGTCCAGGGGATCATCATGCGCGCCATCTACACCCTGGGCGATATCCGGCGATTGCTTGTCATAAGCCACCAGCACCGCGCAACCTTTGTAGTCGATACCATAATCGGTATTGTCGTAGCCTATGCGTTTGATGGTTTCACGCGCGACCTTGATGTAATCGACATTGGCGGTTGTGGTGATTTCACCAGCCAGTACAACCAGGCCGGTATTGGTCAAGGTTTCTGCAGCAACACGCGCGGTTGGGTCTTGTTCCAGAATCGCATCAAGAATCGCATCGGAAATCTGGTCGGCAACTTTGTCAGGATGGCCTTCGGATACGGATTCGGAAGTAAATAAATATTCGCTCATGAGATAGTCTGTGGTTTGCAAAAAAGATTGCTAGAATAACAAATTACTCAAGCTTCAAAAAGAAATTCATGCTTAAAGCATTACTGCGCATTTACGCCAGCCTGCCACTCCCCATTATTCATGCGGTTGGTGTGTTGATTGGCTGCATGATGCTGTTCGATAAAAAAATCTCCCGGCGTGTACGCAACAACCTGGCTACCGCCAACATCTCACAAGAAAACCAAAGCCAGAAACGTTTAGCCTGGCTGACAATCAAAGAGACCGGCAAGGGCATCGCCGAGAGTTTTGCCATCTGGTTCAGGAACCCGGAATCATCCTTGAAATGGGTCAAACAATGCAATGGCTGGGAACACGTAGAAAATGCACTTGCAGAAAAACACGGCATTATCTTCCTGACACCGCATTTCGGTTGCTTCGAGATTACCGCCCAGTATTACGCACAGCATCATGCCATCAGCGTGCTATTTAAACCCACAGAGCAAGGCTGGCTGGCCCCGCTGGTGGCAGAGGGACGCAGCAAGCGCCAGGTAAAGCTGGCACCGACGAATATGCGCGGTGTACGCAGTTTGCTTAAAGCGTTACGCAGCGCCGAAGCCATAGGCATTTTGCCGGATCAGGTGCCAGAATTGGGCGATGGGGTATGGGCAGATTTTTTTGGGCATCCGGCTTACACTATGACCTTGGTCAGCAAGCTTGCCGAAACTACCAATGCCAAGATATTACTAGCGTTTGGCGAAAGACTACCCTGGGGTAGAGGCTATATAATCCATATTGAGCCGCTGAATGCAGAGGCCACACCGCAAAACATTAACCATGGTATAGAACGCCTGGTGCGTCAGCGGCCGGAACAATATTTATGGAGCTACAGGCGCTATAAACAGCCTTAAAGATTCTTGAAAATAAACATATGCAGATTAATTTCACAAAAATGCAGGGTATAGGCAACGATTTCGTTGTGATCGATAGCTATAGCCAAGCGGTCAATCTAAGCAGTGCGCTGGTCAAGCGTATTGCCGACAGGCACTTTGGTGTCGGCTGCGACCAGTTGTTGCTGGTTGAACGCCCCACGCTGCCCGATGTAGATTTCCGTTATCGCATATTCAATGCTGATGGCGGCGAAGTTGGGCAGTGCGGCAATGGTGCGCGCTGCTTCGTACGCTTTGTGCATGATAAAGGCCTTACGCAAAAGACAGAAATCAGCGTCGAAACCGCCAGTGGCATTATCTACCTGACCCTTGAAGCCAACAGGCAAGTCACTGTGAATATGGGGGCGCCTATCTTCGCCCCGGCGGAGATTCCATTTATTGCGGATGCGCGGGCACCGACCTATCCATTAGAAGTTGCTGGACAAAACCTGACGATTTCTGCCCTGTCCATGGGCAATCCACACGCCGTGCAGATTGTTGACGATGTTGATACTGCGCCAGTGGGATTGCAGGGACCGTTCATTGAATCGCATCCTCGTTTCCCACAGCGCGTCAATGCCGGATTCATGCAGATTGTGGATGACCACAATATTCGCCTGCGCGTATTTGAGCGCGGCAGTGGAGAAACTTTGGCATGTGGCACGGGCGCTTGCGCTGCTGCAGTCGTGGGCATACAACTGGGCTATTTACAATCGCCAGTCAATGTCTCAACACGGGGGGGGGATCTGACCATACGCTGGGATGGCGAGCAGGCACCGGTGTGGATGACAGGCCCTGCCGAAACGGTATTTGAAGGTACTTTTATTATTTAATGCATATTACTTAACGCTCAGCACTATTACTTTGCACTTATACCTAAATTAAAAGCGAAAATCATGAACGAAGAATCGACAATGGAAGCTACCAACGGTTTTGAAGGCCAGCCTTCTGAAGCAGATATCACCGACTACCTGCGCAATAACCCGCAGTTTTTCGAGCATCACCCTGACCTGCTGGCCATCATGCACCTGCCCAGCCCGCATGGTAGTGGCACCGTGTCGCTGGCAGAAAGGCAACAGCAGACACAACGCGACAAGATACGCTCGCTTGAAGCAAAACTGGGTGAGTTCCTGCAATTCGGACAGGAAAACGACACGATCAGCGCCAAGGTTCACAGGTTAAGCCTGGGTCTGCTGGCTGCGCAAAATTTCGAGGTGCTGATTCCTATCCTGATGGAAACCCTGCGTGAAGACTTTGCTACACCCCAGGCCGGTTCACTCATGGCGCTAGGCTCTGCGCTGGATTCACTGCGCGAGGATTTTGCCGTACCTTATGCCGGCCTGCGCATCTGGGTAGAACCACAGAATAGCAATCACGTAGGCAATCCAGTATTCCAGCAAGTAGATAGTGAGCTCAGCCAATGGGCTGAAGGTTTGAGCGAGCCTTACTGTGGCAATAAACCTGGCCTGGATATCAGCAGCTGGTTCGGTGAAAACGCCACACCAAAATCCTTTGCGCTGGTAGCACTGCGCGGCGAGAAAGTATTCGGCCTGCTGGCAATCGCCTCCGACGACGAAAAACGCTTTTATCCGGATATGGGCACCATGTACCTCAAGCGCATTGGCGAACTGGTAAGCGCCTCACTATTACGTTATATCAGCTAGGCACAACACACGCCCAGTGGATTATCTAGCCAATTATCTCGACCACCTAACCTTTGAGCGCGGCTTGAGCCCGCTCACCAGAGAAAATTACGCGCGGGACATCAAAACGCTGCTGGCGCTAGCAGATAAGCAGCCTCTCAATGAAACGCAAGCTGCGCATATCCGACGCTTTATCGGCAGCTTGCACGGGCGAGGCCTGGGTGGAAAAAGCATTGCGCGCATGCTGTCGTCGTGGCGTGGCTTTTTTAATTACCTGATCCAGCATTACGATTTCACTAACAATCCATGCACCGGCATGAAAGCGCCCAAGTCACCCAAAACGTTGCCGCAAGCACTCTCGGTAGAACAAACTGTTAAATTTGTCAGCCTGCAAGGTGATGACCCTCTCACCCTGCGTGACCACGCCATCGTCGAGCTTTTTTATTCTTCCGGGTTACGACTGGCAGAGCTGATTGGGCTGAACATTGACGCCTTGAGCTTTACGGAAGGCACTGTAGAGGTCACCGGCAAAGGTAACAAAACCCGCATCGTGCCCATGGGCAGCCATGCCATGAGTGCCATCCAGCAATGGTTGCAAGCTCGCGCACTGATTCCCAACGCGGATGCAAATGCAGTGTTTATCACCCAGCAGGGCCGCCGCATCAGTGCCCGAGCCGTGCAATACCGGCTTAAAGAATGGGCGATCAAACAAGGTATCAACAGCAGTGTGCATCCGCACATGCTGCGTCATAGCTTTGCAACACATGTACTGCAATCTAGCGGGGATCTGCGTGCAGTGCAGGAGATGCTGGGGCATGCCAATATCAGTACCACGCAGGTGTACACGCATCTTGACTTTCAACATCTGGCGAAAGTTTATGACGCTGCGCACCCAAGGGCGCGTAAGAAATAACATTGCTGTCACGCTACTTTGTACGCCAGCGAACATCAATGGAACTTGTGCTGGGTAATAATCCCTAACCATATAGCAGTTTTTATCACCGCCATCTTGTGGCAAAATCGGGCTTGAAGTATCAACACCCAAATGTGGAATCTTTCTTCATTTTCTAAAGGACTGTCATGGAACATCAACTACCCCCACTACCCTATGCTAAAACCGCTTTAGCACCGCATCTCTCAGAAGAGACCTTTGACTATCACTACAGCAAGCACCATCAAGCTTATGTGACTAACCTCAATAACCTGATCAAGGGTACTGAGTTTGAAAACGCCAGCCTGGAAGACATCATCAAGAAATCTTCTGGCGGCATCTACAACAACTCAGCCCAGGTGTGGAACCACACATTTTTCTGGAGCTGCCTCAAGCCTAATGGCGGTGGAGCTCCAACCGGCGCGCTGGCTGATGCGATCAATGCAAAATGGGGTTCTTTCGACGAATTCAAGAAAGCATTCCAGACTTCAGCGGTCGGCAACTTCGGTTCCGGCTGGACATGGCTGGTGAAAAAGGCTGACGGCTCAGTCGATATCGTTAACATGGGCCCGGCAGGAACTCCTCTGACCACTGGCGACAAAGCCTTGTTGACTATCGACGTATGGGAACATGCCTATTACATCGACTACCGCAATGCACGCCCAAAGTTTGTAGAAACATTCCTGGCTTCATTGGCCAACTGGGATTTTGCTGCTGCTAACTTTGCTTAATATTCGAGCTTAAGCTGGATTGTAAAAAGGCCAACTGCTATCAGTTGGCCTTTTTATTTGTGCGAGTCCGTTCCAGCTTCCATCTTCAGCAATTCACGTTTACGCTCCACGCCCCAGCGATAGCCCGATATAGCGCCATCGTTCCGCACTACTCGATGACAGGGAATAGCAACCGCCAGCGTATTAGCCGCACAAGCGCCAGCAACAGCACGTATCGCCTTGGGGGAACCTATCAATTGGGCGATGTCGGTATAACTTACGGTTTTACCAGCCGGGATTTCACGTAACGCCTGCCATACTCTTTGCTGGAAGGCAGTGCCACGGATATCCAGCGGTAAATGCCGGAACTGTTCGGAATTACTATCTGGTGCCTCGATATAGCCAACTACCCTGGCAGCCAGCTGCTCATAGTCCTGATCACCGCCAATCAGGCGCGCACGCGGGAAAGCATCCTGCAAATCACGCACCAGTCTATCCGGGTCATCCCCCAGGAATATCGCGCACACGCCTATCTTGCTGCTCGCCACCAGTATTGAGCCCAGCGCACATTCCCCGATTGCAAACCTGATCTCGGTATTGATGCCGCCAGCCCGATAGTTGCTGGGTGTCATGCCTAATACCTGACTGGATTTCTCGTAAAAACGGCTGTTGGAGTTATAGCCAGCTTCATAGATTGCATCGGTCACGCTGCCACCCTTGCTCAATTCACTTCGCAATCGCTGTGCTCGATGCGCTGACGAGTAAGCTTTGGGCGTGATACCGGTAGCGGCTTTGAATACGCGATGAAAATGATAGACGCTCATGCCTGCGGCGCTAGCCAATTCATCCAGCTGGATTGCTGTTTCCGAATTTTCTATCTGCTGGCAGATTGCCGCGATGATAGCCGCATGCTGCTCAGCAAGTGCGGGCTGGTCCGGCTTGCAGCGTTTGCATGGTCGAAAGCCTGCAAGCTCTGCCTCGCTCATGGTTGGGTGAAACTGTACATTCTCCGGCCGTGCGGTACGTGCGGCGCAGGATGGTTTGCAATAGACGCCCGTAGACCTGACCGAATAATAGAAGCTGCCATCGGCACTGGCATCACGCGCAAGCACGCTAGCCCAGCGCGGATCGCGCCCTGTAGCGGCAGCCAGTTGTGCATTTTTGTCTCGTAGCTTCATTTCGTTTCCATTGTCATGATACACATGATGAATACCACTTTACCCACCTGCGCCTAATCACACACTCCGACTCTTGCTTTTGAATTCGGCTGTCAATCAATATTCAGCATAGCCAAATTCCCGATATCATTTATTTGATGCCGGGAATAATTAGCATTATTCAAAATCGGTAGAAATCGCGACCTCTTTCCAATCGCTCAATTCCTTTTCTACAAATTGGTTCTTTTCAGTAATCTTATGCACGGTATCTGAACCCAGTGGCAATCTTAATGGCGGGGTTTTGCAATCAACCAGCTTCAATATCGCCTGTGACAGTTTTGCGGGATCACCGGGTTGGGCATGGTTCGCTGATGCTGCAAAATCACGCATGCTACCTACAGTCTCTGCGTATTCAGCAAAACTGTTTTTGGTTGAAACCAGGGATGTACTATCTAGAAAGTCTGTGCGGAAAAAACCTGGTTCTACCGTTGTGGCCATCACGCCTAATGGCTTGAGTTCATAGGCAAGAGATTCGGTGAGCGCTTCAACTGCAAATTTGGTTGCACAATATACACCCCAGCCAGGGTATGAAGCATATCCGCCGATTGAGGAGATATTGAGGATATGTCCGCTCGCCTGTTTGCGCATATAAGGTACAACAGCGCGAATGACGTTAAGCAAACCAAAGACATTGGTGTTAAATAAATCTTTTACTTCTTGATCACCGGATTCTTCCACCGCGCCCAGTAAGCCATAACCGGCATTATTCACGAGTACATCGATCCGCGAAAACTGTTGTATAGATAGCTTAGCTGCCTCAATGGCGGCAATTTCATTTGTTACATCCAGTTTTAGTGCAAGCAAGTTGGGATGGTTTCCTAAAGCATCTATCACCGTCTGTGGATTACGTGCAGTGGCGACTACTTTGTCACCACGCGCCAATGCGTCTTTTGCTATCAATGCCCCAAAACCTCTTGATGCCCCTGTGATAAACCATACCTTTGAATTTGTGCTCATGTTGCTCTCCTTTAGTGAATGTGCTGCGAATTGCAGTACATGGAGATCATCATAATTAAGCTGGATTGATAAGAAAATACACAATATAATTGTTTAATTATCAACCAAAGGTTGCTTATATGGAATTGACCCGATCACTCACCATGTTCCTGGCCGTCGCTAATGCCATGAGTTTCAGGAAGGCGGCAATTGATGAAGGTGTCTCGCCACAGGCTGTTAGCAAAGCCGTTAAGCATCTTGAGAAACATCTCGGCTTAAAGCTATTGCACAGAACTACTCGCCATTTAAGCCTTACTGAAGAAGGTGAACATCTATTCCAGAGTGCAAACCCCGGCATGCAAATGCTCAGCGATGCACTGGAAGGCCTTGAGGAAAACAGGCGTGGCATGAAAGGCAGGATCCGTTTAGCTGCGCCTTTGGCTTTTGGCAATCGTGTTTTAGTGTCATTGATAGATGAGTTCCAGGCATCCCATCATGAGATTTATTTCGATCTCATGCTGAGTGACGAGTTTGTCGATACGGTCAGCCAGAGGATCGATATAGGATTCAGGACTGGTTTTTCACCTGAGCGAAATGTCATTTCCAGAAAACTGGGTGATATTGTCTCTGTAATATGCGCAGCACCATCCTACCTTGAAAAATATGGAACACCATGCAGCATGCAAGATATTCAAAATCATCGTTGCACAGGCTTTCTACATCCGCAAACTGGCAAGGAATTGCCTTGGGAGATTCAGATTAAAGGAGAGCTGGAATATGTTCACATACCCGCAGTTGCCAGATTCAACAACATTGAATCTGAGATCGAGGCTGTTAAACGCGGCATAGGCATAGGTCAATTAAGCGAATATCTAGTGAAAAAAGAGTTAGCAGCTGGGGAGTTAGTCAGCTTGATCCCAGAAGGAAGAACCAAAAGACTGGGCATCTACATTTATTACTCAGAAAGAACTCAAATTCCATTTCGAGTTCGTCAGTTCATCGACTATTGCAATAATAAAATAGCCAGTATTTTATGATGGGGATTGCAACCGAAACCAACTATCCGTATCAGTCAGCCACTGATTTTCTATCCCAAGTGGATAGCGACTGGGCGCGCCTGATAGCAGTCGTCGGGCCATGCCTGCTGGATGCCGAACTTGAGCAGGATCCATACGAATCACTGGTGCGGGCGGTGGCCTATCAGCAACTACATGGCAAGGCGGCAGAGGCCATTACCAGAAGGATGCTGGCGCTTTACGCTGACCAGTTTCCTCAGCCAGCGCAATTGGTAGCGACAGAATTCGACCAGTTAAGGGCCTGTGGATTTTCTGCGCGCAAGATAGAAACAATACAGGGCATCGCCAGTGCGGCTATGAATGGCGTGGTGCCTATACGGCAGGAAGCAGAGGGCATGTCCAACGATGAACTGATTACGCGGCTAGTGTCTTTAAAAGGCATAGGCCGCTGGACGGTGGAGATGCTGCTGATATTCACGCTGGGGCGGCTTGATGTGCTACCCGCAGATGATTTTGGTGTGAAGGATGGCTACAAACGATTGAAATTGCTAGATGCACCACCGACCAGCAAGGAAATCACACTTCTAGGCCAGGCCTGGAGCCCTTATCGCAGCATTGCGGCCTGGTATTTGTGGCGCGTACCGCGCTAAGTTTCAACTTTTTGTAGCTGACGGCAGCTGTTCGCCCTGAAAGCAGTCCACCAGAAAATCCATCACCGCCCTAACAGCTGGAGCATGGCGCAAGTCATCATGCACAACCAGCCAGATGTCATTCGCCAGCGTGCTGCTATCGACATCGAGCCTTTCCAGGTCAGGTTCACGGTTGGCTACATAATGCGGTAGTGCTGCGATCCCAACGCCTGCCAACGCGGCGATGCGCTGTGTTTCCAGGTCATACGTGCGCAATACGATGGGCCGATTCTCTGCGTAGCCTTTCAGCCATTGTTGCTGCGTGAGGTTTTCCATGCTTTTGTCGAAGGCAATGAAGGTGTAGTTTTCTGGTGAAGTCATTGCCAGGTAAGCAGGTGAGGCATACATGGAGAAAGTCACACTCCCGATCTTGCGCGCCACCAGATTGCTCTCCGTGGGCCGGATCAGGCGCACGGCAATATCGCTTTCGCGGTGCAACAATGAAGCAATCCGAGCTTCACCGATCAACCTGATATGAATACCTGGAAACCTCTGGCGCAACTTGCCCAGGTGCGGGGCAATAAGGGTATTGGCCATGGTGGGTGGCGCACTGATGGATACCTCGCCTGTAAGGCCAAGCTGGCCAGCCATGGCGGCGCGACCCACAGCAAAGGCTTCATCCTCCATCTTGGCGCCAAGCGCGGCAATACGGCGACCATTATCCGTGAGCTCGTATGACCTAGGGCGCCTGTCCACCAGTTTGAGGTTCAAGGCCAGTTCCAGGGCGGCGATCCTGCGAGCGATGGTGGCATGATCCACTTTTAATTGGCGCGCGGCCGCAGATAACGATTTTTCCCGCGCGAATACAGCGAAATAGCGGAGGTCTTCCCAGTCAAACATCAAATTTTCACAATCTGGCGTTAATGTTAAATTAATTAGTTTTGCGCATTTTTTCACATCTACTGTGAATATATAGGGAATTGTACCCGATGATCGCATGATGCATCATGCCATAGGCCAAACTTACGCCTAAATCAGGCTAGGTATTTGGCACCACTTTTCCGCCACCCTGCCAGCTGCAAGCCACGGCTCAATCGGTGTTGTATGACTGAATATTGCTGGATTCAATTTTATGTTCAATGTAGTTAGTATTGCTCTAAAGCGGCCATATACCTTTGTGGTCATGGCGCTACTGATGCTGATTGTCGGCACATTGGCGGCGTTACGCACCCCGGTGGATATCTTCCCCCAAATCAAGATACCGGTGATTGCCGTGGTCTGGCAATACACTGGCTTGCCACCAGACGAAATGGCAGGCCGCATCACCACACTCTATGAGCGCGTGCTGACTACCACCGTCAACGATATTGAGCATATTGAAGCCAATTCTTATACCGGTTTTGGCATCGTCAAGATTTTCTTCCAGCCTGGTGTAAATATCGCTACCGCCAATGCGCAGGTGACAGCTGTATCGCAGGCGGTTACACGCCAGATGCCGACGGGCACCACTCCCCCGCTTATCCTGAATTACAGTGCTTCCACCGTGCCTATACTGCAGATCGCACTTTCCGGCAAAGGCCTGACTGAGCAGAATCTTGCTGATCTCGGCCTGAACGTCATTCGTACCCGCCTGGTGACGGTGCCGGGCGCTGCCGTGCCTTTCCCGTTTGGCGGCAAAACCCGACAGGTGCAGATCGACCTTGACCCATCAGCGATACAGGCGCGCGGATTATCGGCACAAGACGTTGCCAATGCATTGGCTGCGCATAACCTGATTATTCCGGTAGGTACGCAGAAGATAGGGAGCTTCGAATACACCCTGCATCTCAACAACTCGGCAGCAGCGATTGAAGACCTTGGCAACCTGCCGGTAAAAGTCGTGAATGGCGCGACCGTGTATGTGCGCGATGTAGCGCATGTGCGCGACGGCAACCCGCCGCAAAGCAATATCGTGCACGTCGATGGTGGTCGCTCGGTACTCATGTCAGTACTCAAGAACGGTGCTACCTCGACGCTTTCAATTGTCTCTGGGGTGAAAGACAAACTGGCGGAAATCAAATCCAGCCTGCCAGACAACCTGGTGGTTGCGCCCATCAATGACCAGTCAGTATTTGTACGCGCCGCCATCACCGGGGTGGCGTTTGAAGGTGTATTGGCGGCGGTGCTCACCAGCCTGATGATTTTGCTGTTCCTAGGTAGCTGGCGCTCTACGGTGATTATTGCCGTGTCCATTCCGCTGTCCATCCTGGGCGCTATCATGGGCTTATCAGCCATCGGTGAAACCCTCAATATCATGACCCTTGGCGGCCTGGCACTGGCAGTGGGCATACTGGTGGATGACGCCACGGTGACTATCGAGAACATCAACTGGCACTTGGAACAAGGCAAGCAGGTTGAGCAATCCATCCTCGACGGTGCAGCGCAGATCGTCACACCAGCATTTGTGTCGCTGCTATGTATCTGCATCGTGTTCGTGCCGATGTTCTTCCTTGAGGGCGTGTCACGCTTCCTGTTCGTGCCGATGGCCGAGGCGGTAATGTTCGCCATGGTGAGCTCATTTATCCTGTCGCGTACCCTGGTGCCGACCATGGCCAACTACCTGCTCCTTCCTCATGCTCCACATACCGATGAGGATGGCACAACACTGACTCCAACCCGCAATCCGCTGGTGCATTTCCAGCGCGGTTTCGAAGCGCGTTTCGAGCGCTTCCGTGCTGGTTATAAAGGCTTGCTGGAAATGGCGGTGGCACATCGCCGTATCTTCGTGCTGGGTTTCCTAGTTGTGGTGATGCTGTCTTTCCTGCTGATTCCATTCCTGGGCCGTAACTTCTTCCCGGCGGTAGATGGCGGGCAAATACTCATGCATGTACGCGTACCCGTTGGTACCCGCGTGGAAGAAACCGCTACGCGCTTTGCGGTCATCCAGTCGGCCATCAAGCGCATTATCCCGGCAGAAGAGATTGCCACTATCGTCGACAATATCGGCATGCCGACCAGCGGCATCAACATGACCTACAACAATACCGGCCTGATAGGTTCGCAGGATGGCGATATCCAGATCGCGCTCAAGGAAGACCACAAACCGACCGCAGAATATGTGCGCCGCTTGCGTGAAGAATTGCCACGTCAGTTCCCGGGCACTACCTTCTCGTTCCCGCCTGCTGATATCGTCAGCCAGATATTGAATTTCGGCTCGCCTGCGCCTATCGACCTGCAGATTCGAGGCGGCAAGCTCTCAGATAATTTCGATTACGCCAATAAGCTACTGGCCAAAATCCGCCAGATTCCCGGCGTAGTCGATGCCCGTATCCAGCAGTCACGCGCCAACCCGGTGTTTGACATCAATGTTGATCGCACACGTTCACAAGAGGTGGGCATCAGCACAAGAGATGTGACTAACAGTCTGGTGGTGAATCTTGCCGGTAGCTCGCAGGTCGCGCCCACATTCTGGTTAAACCCAGCTAACGGCGTGTCCTACCCTATCGTCATGCAGACACCACAATATCGGCTGGATACCTTAAATGCACTCGCCAACCTGCCTATCAGCAGCGCTGGCAGCAATAGCTCGCAAACACTGGGCGCACTCGCCACCTTCAAACGGAGCACCGGTAATGCCGTGCTGAGTCAATACGACATCCAGGCCATGGTACAGATCAACGCCGCAACGCAGGATAGAGACCTGGGCGCAGTGGCCAAGGATATCCAGCGCATCATCGCAGATACTGCCGACCAGGTGCCCAAGGGGGCAACCGTGGCCCTGCTGGGCCAGGTCAAGACCATGGATAGTGCCTTCTCCGGCCTGCTGTTTGGCCTACTCGGTGCCATCGTGCTGATCTACCTGCTAATCGTGGTCAACTTCCAGTCATGGAGCGACCCATTCGTGATTATTACCGCATTGCCTGCCGCATTGGCAGGTATCGTGTGGATGCTGTTCGTGACCTATACGCCACTATCCGTACCGGCCCTGACCGGTGCCATCATGTGTATGGGCGTTGCCACTGCCAATAGCGTGCTGGTGATCAGCTTTGCACGTGAGCGCCTGGAGCAGTTGGGTGATGCTACTGCTGCAGCGCTGGATGCAGGTTTCGTGCGTTTCCGTCCGGTATTAATGACTGCACTGGCCATGATCATCGGTATGCTGCCTATGGCACTTGGCCTAGGCGAAGGCGGCGAGCAGAATGCCCCGCTGGGTCGCGCCGTGATCGGTGGCCTCATATTCGCCACTATTGCCACGCTCATGTTCGTTCCTGTCGTGTTCAGCATCGTACACAGGCATTACAAAAAACAATCTGCACCAGATCCAATTGGAGAACTTCATGCCGTCTAATCATTCCGGCCGCCCTCAAGCCAACAATCGCACCTTGCGCATCAGCGGCATTGTCGCCGTGATCGTGGCAGTCGCCATCGTGGTCACCGGGGTGACGACACGTGCCAATAACAACAAAAACCTCAAGGAATGGACAGACAAGCAGGCCATACCTACCGTCAGCGTCAATCCACCCGGTGGTGCTGGCGATGGCTCCAGCTTGGAGTTGCCAGGCCGCTTTGAGGCTTATGCGCGTGCGCCTATCTATGCGCGTGTCAGCGGTTACCTCAAAAGCTGGAAAGTGGACATAGGCGCGCCTGTTAAAGCAGGCCAGTTGCTGGGTGAAATTGAAACGCCAGATCTCGACCAGCAATTACTGCAGGCGCGTGCCGATCTGGCCAGTGCACAGGCGAATGTTGGGCTCGCTGCGACCACCGCCAAACGCTGGCAGGATATGCTGGTGACCGACTCGGTTTCCAGGCAGGAAGTGGACGACAAGACTGGTGACTACGCTACCAAGCAGGCCATGGTAAAGGCGGCGCAGGCCAACGTAGACCGCATCATCGCCCTTAAAGGCTTTACCCGCATCGTGGCCCCTTTCAACGGTACGCTGACAGCCCGGAATACAGATACCGGCGCCCTGATTAATGCAGGTGGCGGCAGTGGACCAGCATTGTTTGAGGTTTCTGATACACGCAAATTGCGCCTGTACGTGAATGTGCCACAAAACTACGTCACCAGCATCAAGCCCCGCAACGGCTCTAATGCAGGTACTAAAGCCAACATCACAGTCCCGGAACATCCGGGCAAGGCATACACCGCCACAGTGGAATCAACCTCCGGCTCTATCGATGTAGCCTCCGGCACTATCCTGGTACAACTGGCAGTCGATAATGCGGCTGGCGAATTGCTGCCCGGCGGCTTTGCCAATGTCAGCTTTGATTTACCGGGCAACAAGGCTTTGCTGAGCGTGCCTTCCAGCGCGTTGATTTTCGACCAGTCCGGCTTGCGCGTAGCAACTGTGGGTACAGACAATAAAGTGACCGTGAAAACCATTACCATCGCGCACGACCTTGGCAAGACCATACAGCTGAATTCAGGGCTGGATGCGGATGACCGCGTGATAGAGAACCCGCCAGATGGCATCGCTGATGGCGATGTTGTGCACGTTGCCGACAATAGCAGCAAGCAAGAGGATGCTAAAGCAACCGCCAAGAGTGATAAGAAATGAAACGGTTGAACACCAAAGTAATATCGACGCTCGCACTGACATTGACATCAGCGCTCATTCTTAGTGCCTGCTCGCTTGCGCCAGAACTGAAATCACCAGAAGTACCAGTGGCCGAGAACTATAAGGAAACCGCACCGTGGATGCCAGCGCGCCCTGCCGATGAGCTATCGCGCGGGCCCTGGTGGAAGCTGTTTGGTGACCCGCAGCTGGATCAACTGCAAGAGCAGTTGATTACCAACAATCCCGACCTGGCAGCGGCTGTTGCAAACTACAAGCAGGCTCAGGCCTATAGCGACCAGTTACGTTCTGGCCTCTTCCCAACCCTGACAGGCACCGGCAATGCCCAGCGCAACCGGCAGTCAGACCGACGCCCATTGCGTAGTGCCAATAGCGATAGCGAATACAGTTCTTACTCCATAGGCGTTCAGGCGGATTATGAGATTGATCTATGGAAGCGCGTCAGCAACCAGGTCGCTGCAGGCAAAGCCAGTGCAGAAGCAGCGCGGGCCGACCTGGAATCAGCCCGCCTGAGCTTGCAGGCACAACTGGCGGAAAACTACGTGGTACTACGTGGGCTGGATAAACAGATCGCGCTGCTGAGAGATACTGTCACCGCCAACAAGAAAAGCCTGGACCTCACCAGAGCGCGCTATGACGGCGGTATTGCGCCCAAGCTGGATGTAGCACGTGCACAGACCCAGCATGACACCGCACAATCGCAAGTTGAGCAGGCCTTGGCGCAGCGTGCAATTACCGAGCACGCCATTGCTGCGCTGGTCGGCACTTCGGTTTCGCAATTCAGCATTGCGCCAACTGCGGCAGAGATGCCTGTGCCGGAAGTACCGCTGGGCGTACCTTCCAGCCTGTTGCAACGCAGGCCGGATATCGCCGCCGCGCAACGCCGTGTAGCGGCGGACAATGCCAGCATAGGCGTAGCACGCGCTGCGTTCTTCCCCAGCCTTACACTTAGCGGCATTATCGGCTTCCAGAGCGATACTGCGGGCAACTGGATAGCTGCGCCTAATACTTTTTGGTCGATAGGCCCGTCGCTGCTCATGAACCTGTTCGATGCAGGCAAACGCAAAGCACAGGTACGCCAGGCCGAGGCTGCACTGGATGAATCCGGCGCACGCTACCGTAGCGTGGTGATCGGCGCATTCCAGCAGGTGGAAGACAACCTAGCCTTGCTCAATCACTATCGCGCTGCGGCTGAGTCACAAGAGTCGGCATCTGCCGCCGCACAGCAATCGCTGGATTTCGCCATGAGCCGCTACAAAGCCGGCGCGGCCAGCTACCTGGAAGTAGCTACTTCACAGGCACTGGCACTGCAAACGCAACGCGACTTATTGGACTTGAACACACGCCAGTTACGCGCCAGCGTGCAGCTGATCCGTGCGCTAGGTGGCGGTTGGGCACAACCCGGCTAAGGCACTTTAGAAGTATTGAAATTGAAAAGCCCTGCTTGACTTAAGTCAAGCAGGGCTTTTTGTATTGGCGGAGTGGACGGGACTCGAACCCGCGACCCCCGGCGTGACAGGCCGGTATTCTAACCAACTGAACTACCACTCCATGCTGTCAAATCAACAGCGCTTCGAAAAACTGGTGGGTGCTGACGGGGTCGAACCGCCGACATTCGCCTTGTAAGGGCGACGCTCTACCAACTGAGCTAAGCACCCGGTGCTTACGAAGGCCGCCATATTACCTTAATTTCTGGATTTTGCCAGTGTGATGATAAGGAATTTTTTAATGCAGATTTTACTGGCGCTTTCTGCATTAATTTATATGGCAACGCATAATGATTCAAGTGATTAAAAACAATCATAAAACTATGTTTATTTGCATAACACCAATATTATAAAGAGTTCGGTTGGTCTCTATATCAACTGTTACCCAAAGGCTTCAATGGGTGCTTTTTCAGTAAACTTGCTTATTGCATTTCTTCTTAGCGCAAGCGTTTCTTTTCTTAAAAACCGCCTTATGTGGGCGGATTTGTAGGAATTACGTCAGGGCTTATCTACTACAGCCCCTAAATATTTGTACCCACGTTGTTTTAATGACAGCCGGAATAACTCAGGTCAGAGAATATAAGCGTGAACATTACATCCTAGCTTTCAGCATAATAGTGATACTCCACGTCTGCGTCATGGGCATTCATAATTCCTTTACTGATATATAGCCCCAAACGTTGATGGAGGCAGACTCCATGCACAACTTTATAATTCCTTCATCACATTAACGTAATAATTGGTTAGTACCATTTAAATTTGTTTTTTTGAATGGGTGGCAGCAATGAACGCTTTTATTGAGATATCCAACTATTTTTTCTGGATACCAGAAGCTCTAGTTTTCCTGATGCTACTGGAAAAACTTAAAAAATGCTTATTTCGCACCGATGGAATGTAAGATCTTTTCGCCGGCTTTTCTGACATCGCCAAAATAAGTGCTTGTCTGAAATGCCATGATAAATGCAAGCGCATAAAACCATGGTTTGTGGTTTTTTTGAAAGTTGAGTGCTGTATTGAATAATGGGTCGGAAACTCTCCGGAGCCGCCAGAACAGATAGGTACAGGCCATCCCTATAATCGCCCCCGCCATCAGGTCGCTTAAATAATGAAAGCCCCCATACAGCCTGGGAAATGAAATTATGATGGTGGCCCAAAAAAATGCCGCAATACCTATCTTCCTCGATGCCAGCCATATCCCTAGCGCCATTGCGAATGCAAGTCCGGCTGTATCACTGGGGAATGAACTCCAGTCGCTGGTATAGCCGCCTGCCGGCATCACAAAATCAAAATTTCCGCTCAATGCAGGACGTGGTCTATGGAAACCCAGATTTTGTACGATGCGTGTCATGACCAATGCGATGAATCCGCCAAAGAACCCTGAAAACACGGCTTTACGGGTTGTATGCTGTTCGCTGGAAAACCACAGCCAAACCATCAGGACGACCAGCGGCATCATTTTAAGGCTGTTTAGCTGAAGTATTTCAAGGACAATCCGGTCGAACATGACGGATTTGCGGGCAAAACTGTTAACGAACTGGATGACCGCAATATCGAGAAAGTCCATCGCTTCCCTTTCCTTCCTGGCTAATTATTTAAGTAAATGCTGCATCGATTGGCTATCTTAAACTTTCCGTTCCGACGTCACAACTCCATCTAAAGCTCGCGTAGGATGCGCTAAGGAACGCAGCACATCGTTCGAGAGCTGATCTCGATGCTGGTAAAACCTACGAACTACGGAGCTTGAATGTCGCACTACCAATTAGCCCAGTTGAACATCGCCACTTTGCTTGAGCCACTTGAATCCCCTCGGCTGGCGGACTTTGTTGCTAATCTTGATCGTATCAATAGTCTCGCAGAACAATCACCGGGGTTTGTCTGGCGACTGATGGATGAGGCGGGAGATGCTACGGCTATCCGCCCGTTTGGCGATAATGTGATTGTGAATATGTCGGTATGGGAGAGTGTTGAGGCGCTGCAGGCCTTTGCTTTCCATTCTGCGCACGTTGAGATATTGCGCCGTCGGCGTGAGTGGTTTGCGCGTATGTCTGATGCTTACCCCGTCCTGTGGTGGGTTCCGCGGAATCACCGCCCTAATGCATTAGAAGCGTCTGAGCGCTTGGCGCACCTTAAAGCGCATGGGCCAAGCGCTCATGCCTTTACATTTCGAGATGCTTTTGCTGCTCCCGACTCGGGAGATACTCTAGCATCACAATTCGGCCAAGCAAATAACGGCTAGAAGAAGCACTGCCCTGCGAGGCAACACCAGAGCGCCTCGCAGGGCAGTGCTTTTAATACAAATAGCTAATTTAGTTAGGTTTCTGGCGCATCTTCTCAACGTCTGAGCTTCCCTTTGTGCCGTTCATTTCATCATTGGCCTGGTCAACATTGGACTTATGGTCATGGTGGGTTTTAGATTGAGTCTTAACGCTACTGCCTTCTGCCTCGTGACTGTTTGGTTTTTGTTGCAGGTTTTGGGTTTTGACATCGACATTGGTGTTGGCATTGGTGGATTCATCCATTTTTTGCGCTTCAGCGCCATAGGCCAAAAAGGCTGTACTCATCAGTGCACAGGTTGAAACAACGACCATTAATTTACGCATGTTCTCTCTCCAAATGTATCTATAGTTTTATAGGTGTAATGATTTTCAGGCATTTAACTGACGAATACCTGTTGAGAGAAAATGTTAGGCTTGATGGGTGGGGCGAGGTATAGGCACTGTCCTATTTATATGTAGGAGCTGTCCCATAGACTAAATCGACAGACTACTTATTGGTAAAAAGTCAGCCTGTTGCGACCAGCGCTTTTGGATTTATACATGGCAGTGTCGGCCTGCTTGATCAGCTCATCGACATCCTTGGTATGGTGATTGAACAGGGCAATACCTATGCTGGGCGTGCTGAGGTGCTGGTAGCCATCGAAATCGAAGGTATGGTTGAGCTCATTGAGTATCTTTTGCCCGATGATACGGGCCAGGGCAATGGCAGGCGCCTGCACACTGTTCAGGTCTTCTACCATCATCACAAACTCATCGCCACCCAGCCTTGCCACTGTATCGCAATCGCGCACACAGCGTTTAAGCCGTGTAGCGACCTCTTGCAGCAACAGGTCACCCTTGTCGTGGCCCAGGGTATCATTCAGCATCTTGAAATTATCCAGGTCGATGAATATCAGGGCGCCAAACAGCTTTTTGCGGCGCGTTGCGCTGAGCGCTTTTTCCAGTCTGTCCATCAATAGCCTGCGGTTGGGCAGCTTGGTGAGCGGGTCATAAAATGCCAGTTGCTTGATCTGCTCTTCGGCCAGTTTACGGTCCGAAATATCGGTCTTTATGGCAAAGATGGATTTCGGCTGGCCCCTCTCATCCTTCACTAAGGTCCAGTGGCTTTCAATGATGAGTAGTTCGCCATTTTTATGGCGTTCTGCTACCTCGCCATTCCATTGGCCGGACTTGAGTACAGTATTGACGGCACGGCGAAATACTGCGGGGCTATGTTGCAGCAGTTTATTGATAGGCTGGCCGAGCGCTTCTGCTGATGTCCAGCCATACAGGGCTTGTGCACCTTTGTTCCAAAAAGTGATTCGGTGCTCCATGTCTCTTACCACGATAGCATCGTTGGTCTTTTCAAGCAGAGATGCCTGCTCACGAATAATCGCTTCATCCTTCAGCCGCTCTAGTTCATTGGAAGTACGGGTGGCAAAAATCTTGAGCATGGAACTCACCACATCATGCAGGTAATCTGACAGCGGTTCCTTGAATAATACGAACATGAGCCCGATCGGATTGCCACTGGAGTCAATCAGGCGCAGCGCGGCAAATGCCTGGTAGGGATAAAAACGCAGCATGACGAGGTTGGGATAATCCCTGGCGACATGTTGCCTTTCTATGCGCACATCAGCAGAAGCAAACAGGGTATCCGCCACCGCATCAGGGATTGCATAGTCAAAATTCTCGACAGCTTCACCATCGACCTGCACCGCGACGGTCCTGGCTTTCCAGGGCTTTTGTGTGATGAACTGGGCGATATAGCCAGCCTGTGCGCCAAGCGCCTCTATGACATTGCTCAATAGCTTAGGAAAGAATGTCTGCCCGGTATTCTGGCTCACCGCGTTGGCGACCATCAACATGGCATCATGCAATTGCTGGCGCTCGTGCTCTGCGCGGATGTTGATGATGCCTGCTGCCAGGTTGTCTGTAAGCTCCTGCAATAAGCTGAGCTCACCTTCAGAAAAGCTACGCACTTTGGAAGAATACAAACCCAATAAGCCAAAAGTATGGTTTTTGTGCCGAAGTGGCAGGGAAACCAATGCGCGATAGCCTTCTCGCAAAGCCTCGTCTATTACCGGGTAGCTCGGGTCCAGCATCATGTCTTCTACCACCACAGCCTTGCCGCTACGTATGGCTTTGCCACCGGGGCCAAGGCCTTTTGCATGCTGCTCCGACCAGCTTAACTTGATATTCTCAAGAAAATCATTGGCGTGCCCG
The DNA here is from genome assembly GCA_035459965.1 of Methylophilaceae bacterium. GTDB lineage: Bacteria > Pseudomonadota > Gammaproteobacteria > Burkholderiales > Methylophilaceae > DATHXC01. The sequence continues at coordinate 79,604 of DATHXC010000011.1, read as the reverse complement.
AAGTAGGCTTTAGGCGTAATCGATTTGTACTCGTCATTTTCTGCATACCCCACCCAGGCCATGCGGTAACCGCCGACATCGACTGCGATGCGGCAGATTTCTACAATCAGGTTTCTCTCGTTGCTCATATGGATGAGCGTCTCGTTGCACTTGCTTAGCATGAGCAGTGCACGATTGAGCCAGGCAAGGTCAAGCTCATCCTTTTTACGTTCTGTGATGTCCTGAAAGGTACCAATCAGACGGACGCTAACGCCATCCTTAATAATGGCACTGCCTTGCGTCCGTACCCATATTTTCCTGCCTTTTGCGGTAATGAAAGGCAGCTCAATATCCCACGACTGACCCATGCTAATGGCATTGTCGACCACCGACCTGATTACGATTTGTGCTTCCGGTGCATAAAAGGCTATCGCCCCGTCGACAGCCGGTGGTGTCGGACCATCGATCTCGTGGATGCGAAATACTTCCTTGGTCCAGATACTTTCCATCGTCACAAGGTCGATCTCCCAGCCACCTATTTTGGCCATTTCACCAGTACGCTCAAGCATAGACGCGATGTCAGCGACTGACATCATGTTAAGCCTGTGCTCTATCTGCATGACGACCTGGCGCCCCAGTTTTTTTAGTGCACCACGTTGGTCAGCGGTCAGTTTGCGGGAGGTTTTATCAATCACACACAATGTGCCAAGTGCATATCCCTCTTGCGTGATAAGCGGCATACCTGCATAAAAACGGATATCTGGATAACCAGTGACCAGGGGGTTATCAAAAAATCTATCGTCTTCAAGTGCGTCAGGCACTTCAAAAAGCTCATTGTTGAGAATGGTATGCCCACAGAAAGAAATCTCACGAGGGGTTTCGGTGGCACTAATGCCAACCGCGCTTTTAAACCATTGGCGGCTTTCGTCCAGCAGGGTGATAAGTGCTATGGGGGTGTTACAGATTTGCGAGGCAAGACTGGTGATGTCATCAAACGACTCTTCTGCCAGTGTATCCAGAATCTGGTATTGCTTTAAGGCTAGAAGACGCTGTATTTCGTTTTTAGGAATCGGGGGGGATTTCAATATACATGCCCTTTATATTGCCGATTTGGATACGACCGGTGGAGCTCTGCTATCGCCACCTATTGGTCATATGGTACATCAAGTCAAAATTGTCGTTAACTACTATAGTCAAAGATTCAAGTATTGAGTTAACTTGTTCCCACCGTTTACTCAAATGCATTTTTACGCATTCTTTATGCGGCCTGCTAAAAACTTTATGGGACTTTTGCATCGCAAAGTCTAGTATTGTGGGCAACAGCGTTGAACCAGGTCACCTCCATTAAATTAGATGCTACATAAACGATTAAACTAAATGCTGATTTGCTACTCCTAACTCCAGCTTAAGATTTAAACTCAGTAGATTTAAATCCGCAAAAATATTTTTCCAGATTTACTCAATCACAATAAGGCAGACATGAAACGATTTTTGATGTTGTTCACCATTCTTATAACCTGCATGAGCTTGTTTGCTACCGTGGCAGAAGCACGGCGTTTGGGCGGTGGCACCAGTTTTGGCAAGCAGCGCGCCATGCCTGCGCAGCAAGCACAAAAAGCTCCCGCAGCCGCGCCAGCACCTGCCCCTTCTACACCAGCGGCTGCGCCAACCGGTAACCGCTGGTTAGGGCCGTTGGCTGGTCTGGCGATTGGCGCGGGCTTGGCCTCGATGTTTGCTGGTGGCGGCATGGGTGCTTTCGGCAGCATGATGGGGCCACTGTTGATGATCTTGCTGGTCGCGGGTATCGCCATGTTCATGTTATCCAGATTCAAAAAGTCGCAGCAACCGGCGACGCCATTCGGTAGTCAATTCAGTGGCGCGCAATTCAACCAGACACCGCAACCGACAAGCTTCAGTGGCAGTTATGCGCCATTAGCGCCCCCGGTTACAGCCAACATTCCGCATGATTTTCCAGTAGATAGTTTTTTGCGTAACGGCAAAACCTCGTTTATCCGCCTGCAAGCTGCCAATGATCGCAAAGATCTGGACGATATTCGTGAATACACCACGCCGGAGATGTTTGCGGAAATATCCATGCAGACGCAGGAACGTGGCGATGCCATCCAAAAAACCGATGTACTGGCACTGAATGCAGAACTGCTGGAAGTAGCAACTGAAGGCGACTACTCGATTGCCAGCGTGCGTTTTACCGGGCAACTGAGTGAGAACAAGGGCGCGCCAGAAAATGTAGATGAAATCTGGCATGTGCAAAAGAATTTGCGGGATGCCAAAGCCGTATGGTTGCTTGCAGGGATACAACAAGCGTAGCCATATTATTTTGATTTGATTGGTGTGCAAATAAATAAAGCACTGGCCTGCGAGGCAATACCAGAGCGCCTCGCAGGCCAGTGCTTTTAATGCTTATAAATCCAGAATAATCAGGGCTTGCCGCCTAGGCCACATTCTCGACCGTATACATATTCCACCGCATGGCGGGTGCTGCCATGCGCTTTGCTTCACGCAGCATTTTTTCGAGCGTGGCTATGGCGACTGGCGGGCTGAAATAATAGCCCTGGATATGGTCGCAGCGATAATGCCGCAAATACGCCAGTTGGCCGACGGTCTCCACGCCTTCAGCAATGACCTCCATCTTGAGACTGTGCGCCATGCGAATGATAGTTAGCGCCAGCGCGGCATCATCGACGTTGCTGGTGATGTCGCGGATGAAGGCGATATCGATTTTGAGCTTATCAATGGGAAAGCGGCGTAAATAAGCCAGGCTGGAATAACCGGTGCCAAAGTCGTCGATGGAAACCTGTACCCCCAGTTTTTTAAGGTTATCCAGGATGGCAATGGTATGTTCGGTATTGACCATCATCGAGCTCTCCGTCAGCTCCAGCTCCAGCAGGTCAGGCGGAATACCGCTGTCATTGAGTGACTTGATCACATCAGCTTCCAGATCGCCTTCTACAAATTGCTGGCCGGAAACATTGACGGATATTTGCAGCGGGCCGATGGAAGATTGCTGCCAAAGCGCAATCTGCTTACATGCAGTGGCGATGACCCAGCTGCCCACACGGACTATCATGCCGGTATCTTCCAGTACCGGGATGAAGAATTGTGGGGATACCATGCCCTGTCCGGGCCGGTTCCAGCGAATCAGGGCTTCCACACCGATAATGCGGCCGGTTTTCAGTTGGACCTTGGGCTGGTAATAAAGCTCGAATTCTTCATTCTCGATGGCCTTACGCAAGGCTTTTTCCAGGTCGAGGCGTGCCAGCACATCCACATTCATTTGTGCGGTAAAGAAGCGGCAGGTATCCCGCCCTGCCTGTTTGGCGCGATACATGGCGGTATCGGCATACTTGAGCAACGTTTGCGGATCTGAGGCATCGTCAGGATGCACGGTGATGCCTATGCTGGCGGTGATGGTAACTTCGTTGCCACTCAGGTTAAACGGCGCACGCAGCGCATCGCGGATTTTATTGGCGACGATCTTGGCACCTTGCAGGTCATCCTGCTGGTCGTCCTGCATGAGCAGGATCAAGGCAAATTCGTCACCCCCCAGCCGTCCCACCGTATCGCGGATACGCACGCATTGCACCAGGCGGTTGCTGAATTCGACGAGTAGTTCGTCCCCGATGGCATGGCCCAGCGTGTCGTTCACGTTTTTAAAGTGATCCAGGTCAATAAACAAAACGGCGACCAGCCAGCTACTTTCAATGGCCTGCGCCAGCGTTTTCTTGAGAGTCTCGTAAAACAGAGTACGGTTGGGCAGGCCGGTGAGTGGGTCATAATGCGCCATATGATGCAGGCGTTTTTCGGCTTCCTTGCGCTCGGTGATATCGCGTACTACGCCGACAATAATCCAGTCTTCACCTGAGCGCTGGGCATGCCGGTATATTTCCACCTGTAACTCGGAGCCATCCTTGCGTTTCAGGTGCGTCTCTTTCAACTCAAACTTGCTATGCCCATTGATGACCGAATCATACTCGGCCGCCAGCTCTTCCGGCGTGCCAGCACCCAGCTCTGACGGGCCGATCAGGAGCAACTCTTCCCGCGTGAAACCAAGCATTTCGCAGGCAGTGGCATTCACCTCCACGTAGCGCAGGCTGGCGCGGTCAACCAGCGTAATCGCATCGGTCGTCGCATCCATGGCCAGGCGAAAACGCTTTAAATCGGCAGTGCGCTCCTCTATCTTCTGCTCCAACAAGGCATTATGGTTCTGCAGATAATCGTCAAAGGTCTTCAGGCGCAATAGATTGCGTATGCGTAAACACATTTCTACACGACCCACAGGGCTGCTTAGAAACTCTTCAGCCCCTGCCTCCAGACCTGCCAGGCAGGCAGTCTCATCGCTGTGTGCGGTTATCATGATGATAGGAATGTTAGCGGTGGCGGGGTCAGCCTTGAGTATCGCGGTCATCTGGTAACCATCAATGTCCGGCATCATGATATCCATCAATATCAGGTCTGGTGGCTGCTTCTCGATGAGTGCCAGTGCCTCTAGGCCACTATTGGCGCAAACTGTGACATAGCCTTCGGGCACTAGCATCGCCGTCAGCAGCTTACTGTTATTTATCTCATCATCAACGATCAGTATCGTAGCTTTTGGGTTGGTCATGGCAGTTCCTTGACTGGGTTTCTGACATGGCTGTGCTGGAAAATCTGGCGGCTGGAGAACCTGACTTTATTATTACTTGATGGTGGCTTTACATTCGGCGATGTAAGCACATGTTGGGATGTAAGAGAGAGTGCCAGAAGAGGGGATTTTTGACGTTGGATTCCCGAAGTGCCCTGCGGTCTACTTTTTATTTCGCCAGTACGATCCGCAAAACGGAATTTCAACATACAGCTCTTTATGTAGTGCTACTTTTCTATAACCGCTTTTTGCTGCCTGTTTAGTCTACTGCTATTCATTACGCGCTTACCATCAAATCAGTATGTTCGCTAACGTACACAGTGTAAAGATTTGCTTTTTAAAACGCTGACCATTTTTCTGATAACTGCCGTTTGCGGAATTGCTCCACGATAAAGTCGACAAATACCCTGGTCTTTGCCGGCATAAGCTTCTTCGCGGCGAAATACAGTGAAATCACCGTGCTTTCTGTATACCACTCCGGCAACAGCCGGACCAGGGCGCCACTTTCGAGATAGCCTATTGCGTGCGGCATGGGTACATGGGCTATGCCAAGGCCTGCCATTGCTGCATAGCAAAGGGCCTCCGGGTCATTCAAGGTAGCACGTGGAGGTAATTCAATCGTGACCTGCTCACCCTTCACTGTTTTAAGATGCCACGGCGTGATGCGATGCGTGGTTTGTGAGTAACGTAGCAGCGCATCCAGTTTGTATAAATCCGCAGGTGTTGTGACAGGCCCTTTGCTGGCAAGATAGGCTGGCGATGCGACCAATATCGTATGTATCTTTGCGAGCTCACGCACCACCACACCGGGCGCTAATTCGACACCTCCACCTATCGCCACGTCAAAACCCTCACCAATCAGGTCAACCTGACGATTATCAAAGCGCCAGTCTGGCTTGATGGCTGGGTACAGTGCCAGAAACTCGCCCAGCATCGGCAGGATATGATCACGGCCAAATGCCATGGCCATGCTTACCTTCAAGGTACCTGCCGGTTGCTCGCCCGCACTGCTGGCATTGGCCACCGCCGCCTGGATGCTATCCAACCCATCGGCAACCTGCGACAGAAATTGCTCACCAGCCTCGGTCAGCGTCAGGCTACGCGTGCTACGGTGAAACAAGCGCACGCCCATGTCTGCCTCCAGCTTGGCGACATTCTTGCTCACGCCGCCCGGCGTCATGCTGAGCCGCCGTGCAGCTGCCGAGAAGCTGCCCAGCTCGGCGCTACGCACAAACGATTCAATACTGCTGAGCGTTTCCATGGTTTCTTCTGAGCCCTTAGCCAGGCCTCACCTTTGACTATTGGTATAAAGTAATTCTACCGATATATGGCTTATTTGTATGGAATCACTAGCGCATACTGAACTCGTCGTTACATATCATTCATTACTTAAAGGAGTTCTATCATGTCAAACGCTACAAATAAGGCCAGCTTTAAACGCTTGGAAGGCAAAGTCGCCATCATCACCGGCGCCAGTTCAGGTATAGGCCGCACCACTGCCAAGCTATTCGCCAGGGAAGGTGCAAAAGTAGTCGTTGCTGCACGCCGCGAGGCTGAGTTGGCAACACTGGTGGCCGAGATCGTTGCCGATGGTGGTGAAGCCATTGCCTTTGCAGGTGATGTGCAGTCTGAAGAGTTTGCCAAATCGCTGGTCGCATTAACAGTGAAAAGCTTTGGAAAACTGGATATCGCATTCAACAATGCAGGCACGCTGGGTGCAATGGGCCCAATTAGCGAAATCTCAGAAAAAGGCTGGAGCGAAACACTGGCGATTAACCTCACCAGCGCCTTTTTAGGGGCCAAATACCAGATACCGGAAATGGTGAAACAAGGTGGCGGCTCCATCATTTTCACCTCAACCTTTGTCGGCTATACCGTTGGCTTTCCAGGTGTTGCCGCTTATGCCGCCAGCAAGTCAGGCTTGATCGGTCTTACCCAGTCGCTTGCCAGTGAATACGGCCCTGTCGGTGTGCGCGTAAATGCGGTATTGCCAGGCGCGGTGGATACCGATATGTACCAGGAAATGAATAACACCGCTGAATCACAGGGCTTTATTACTAACCTGCATGCGCTGAAACGTGTAGGCAAGCCAGAAGAGATTGCGAAGTCAGTACTTTACCTGGCTTCTGATGACTCATCTTTTGTGACTGGCACGGCATCATTGGTCGATGGTGGATTATCGATTACCAGAACTTGAGCGGATTTTGAAACGTAAAAAGCATGAAGCCCCTAATTCGGGGCTTCATGCTTTTTGATATTAAAGGATTACGTCTTACTTTTCGGCAAAAGCACGCTCAATCACATAGTCACCTGGCTCGCCGATATGGGGCGAGACTACAAAACCACGCTCATCCAGCAATGCCGCAGTATCCTTCAGCATTTGCGGGCTACCGCAGATCATGGCGCGGTCATTTTCCGGGCTCAATGGTGGCAGGCCGATTTCGTCGAAAATCTTGCCTGAATTGATCAGGTCGGTCAGGCGGCCCTGATTGCGGAATGGCTCACGGGTGACTGTGGGGTAGTAGATCAGCTTGTTGCGCACTTCTTCACCAAAAAACTCATTATTGGGCAGCTCTTTTTCGATAAAGTCCGCATAAGCCAGTTCGCTCACGTGACGCACGCCGTGGATCAGCACTACTTTTTCAAAGCGGTCATACACTTCGATATCCTGGATCAAGCTCATGAATGGTGCCAGGCCTGTACCTGTAGACAGAAAATACAGGTTTTTAGCAGGCTTCAAGTCATGGATTACCAGCGTGCCGGTTGGCTTGCGGCTGACCAGCACTTCATCACCCACTTTAAGGTGTTGCAGGCGTGATGTCAGCGGGCCATTAGGTACCTTGATGCTGTAGAACTCAAGGTGCTCTTCATAGTTAGGGCTGGCGATACTGTAAGCGCGCACCAATGGGCGGCCATCGACTTCCAGGCCGATCATCACGAACTGGCCATTCTCGAAACGCAGGCCAGGATCGCGCGTGGTCTTGAAGCTGAACAGGGTATCGTTCCAGTGGTGGACGCTCAGTACGCGCTCGGTAGCAAATTTGCTCATGGTTTTGTTTCTTTAAAAGTTGAATTAGTTGATAGATGAAACCAGCTCGGGCACTACTTCAAACAAGTCAGCCACCAAGCCATAATCGGCGACCTGGAAAATAGGCGCTTCAGGATCCTGATTGATGGCAACGATGACTCTACTGTCTTTCATGCCGTAGGTATGTTGTATAGCGCCGGAGATACCCACGGCAATATACAGCTCAGGCGCAACCACCACACCGGTTTGCCCGACCTGCATCTCGTTGGCCGCATAACCTGCATCCACCGCCGCACGCGTAGCGCCGAGCGCCGCACCCAGCTTGCTTGCCAACGGTGCCAATACGCCTTCGAAATTCTCGGCACTGCCTAATGACCTGCCGCCAGAAACTACCACCTTGGCTGAGCTTAATGCCGGTCTTTCTGAATGGGCATGGTGCTCAGACATCCAGCGCGTCTTGCCAAATGCTGCCGGGGCTTCAACACTGGTGATCTCAGCATTTTCACCTGTCGCGGCAGCTGCAAAGTTGCTGCTGTGCACAGTCAAAATCTGGAGTGCATCCGTGCTCTGGATAGTGGTGTGGATGTTGCCTGCATAGATGGAACGCACATAAGTGTTATCTGGCTTGATTTCCAACACGTCCGAGATCATGGCGACATCAAGCAGGGCAGCGGCGCGTGGCAGGATATTGCGGCTGAAAGAGCCGTGTGCAGCAACGATGACCTTGTATTCGCCAGCGATAGTCACTAACAACTTAGCGACATCTTCTGCCAATGGATGCGCTAGGTGTGCGGCGTTGGCATGAATCACGCGCACTACGCCTTGGATAGACGCGACTTGCTGCAAGATTTCACTATTGCCACCAGCCAATAACACATGCACTGGTGCATTCCAGAACTGGGCTGCGGTAACAGCCTTATAAACTGCAGGGCTTAGTTGATGACCGTTATGCTCGGCCAATAATAAGATACTCATAGTGCAATCCCTTCAACAGCGCGTAATTTGCTCAGCAACTCCTGCACGCTGCCGACCTTGATACCGGATTTTCTTGCCGGTGGTTCGCTGGCACCCAGTAATTTGAGGCGCGGTGCGGTATCTACGCCGAATGAATCAGCGCTGATGCTCTCGATTGGCTTTTTACGGGCCATCATCAGGTTAGGCAGCTTGACGAAACGAGGTTCATTCAGGCGCAGGTCCGCAGTCACCACGGCCGGTAATGTCAGTGCCAGGCTTTCGGTACCGCCATCCACTTCACGTGTCACACTGATCCCATTGCCTTCAACTTTAATTTCGGAGATGAAAGTCGCTTGAGGGTAATCCAGCAAGGCTGCCAGCATCTGGCCGGTCTGGCCTGCATCATCGTCAATCGCCTGTTTGCCGAGGATCACCAGGTCTGGCTGCTCACGCTCAACCACTGCTTTCAGGAGCTTGGCTACGCCCAGTTGCTGCAATGTAGCAGGGCTTTCCACCAGGATGGCACGGTCCGCACCCATGGCCAGCGCATGGCGCAGCACGTCCTGATTGGCTGCCGAGCCGAATGAAACTGCCACCACTTCAGTGGCTTTGCCTTGTTCTTTCAGGCGCAATGCCTCTTCGATGGCATTTTCATCAAAGGGGTTAACGCTCATTTTCACGTTATTAATATCCACGTCCGAGCCATCAGCCTTGACGCGTACCTTGACGTTATAATCGACCACTCGCTTTACTGCGACCAGTATTTTCATTACTTATTCCTCATTACCAGCACCCTGACTACAGGGTTTATTAGGCTAACTTCTTCATTTGCCGCACATTTTATACTAGCGTATAATATTTGTTAAATGAATTATAAAGATACTATATATCTACGTAATAGATATAGCCGGATAGATACGGTGGCCTGTCCACCCGCATGCAATTCAGCGATTAAGCTCGATTGATGACTAAAAAACACAATCAATCAAAAGACTACACAAAACATAACCCATAATTATAGCCTATGAACTACAGCTTAAGACAGCTTGAGATATTTGTAGCCATCAGCCGCACCGAGAGCGTCTCGCGTGCTGCGGAGGCGCTGTCGCTTTCGCAATCGGCCACCAGCACTGCGCTGGGTGAGCTGGAAAAGCAATTCAGCCTGCAATTGTTCGATCGCCTGGGCAAATCCCTGCGCATCAACGAGACAGGCCAGCAGCTATTGCCCCGCGCGGTGGAATTGCTGGACAGAGCCAAAGAAATAGAAGGCCTGCTGGGCGGCCAGAGCGGCCTGGGCCGCATGACTATAGGTGCAACTCTCACGGTAGGCAATTACCTTGCAACCATCCTGGTTGCGCGCTTTTTGCAGGCGCATCCGGAAAGCCGCATTCAGCTGAAGGTGCATAACACCAGGAGCATCGTGCAGCAGATCGCCAATCACGAGCTGGACCTGGGCATGATAGAGGGCGATTGCCACCACCCGGATATTGAAGTACAGCCATGGATCGCGGATGAGCTAGTGGTATTCAGCGCGCCGGATCACCCGCTGGCAAAGCTGCATAAAGGCGAAGCACGCAAAATCAGCATGGAACGATTGCTGGAGGAGCCGTGGATTCTGCGTGAAAAAGGCTCCGGTACGCGCGAGACGTTTGACCGTGCCTTTCACAACCACCACGCACAACTCAATATCCGGCTGGAACTGGAACATACCGAAGCCATCAAACGCGCGGTAGAATCTGGTCTGGGCATAGGCTGTATCTCGCACCTTGCATTAAAGGATGCATTCCGCCGTGGCAGCCTGGTACCGCTTGCCACGCCCAACCTGAACTTGAGCCGCTATTTCTATTTTCTCTGGCATAAGCAAAAATACCAGACGGCGGGCATGCGCGAATTTCTTGCCCTGTGCAGAGAAATGACCGCTGGTGCTACCCGTAGCGACCAGGTCGATTTACCCTATATTGCTTAATTGCTACAAATGAACAGGCCCTGATATGGAACGTGATGTAATGAACTACGACATTCTGATTGTAGGTGGAGGCCCTGCAGGCCTTGCAGCGGCAATCAGGCTCAAGCAACTGGCGGAAAAAGCCGGGCGCGAGGTAAGCGTGTGCTTACTGGAAAAAGGCGCAGAAGTCGGCGCGCATATTCTTTCTGGCGCGGTAATCGACCCGGTGGCGTTATACGAGCTCATCCCGGACTGGAAGAGTAAGGGAGCCCCACTCAATACGGCTGTGAGCAAGGACGAGTTTTTATTACTGAGTGAAGAAAAATCGTGGGCCGTGCCGCACTGGATGATGCCGCCCCTCATGAACAATGAGGGTAATTACATCGGCAGCCTGGGTGATGTGTGTAAATGGCTGGGGCAGGAGGCAGAAAGCCTGGGCGTGGAAATCTATGCCGGTTTCTCCGCGCAGGAAATGCTGTATGACGAGCAAGGGCAAGTCGTCGGCATCATTACCGGCGACATGGGGGTGGATGCGAAAGGCCAAGAGACATCGCAATACACGCCCGGCATTGAGATCCGTGCGCCTTACACATTGATTGCAGAAGGCACGCGTGGATCGCTGACGCGCGAACTGGAAACCCGCTTCAAGCTGCGCGATAACGCCTCACCACAAAAATACGGCCTCGGGCTCAAGGAAATATGGCGCATCCCCGCAGAGCAGCACCAGCCAGGCTTGGTACAACATAGCCTGGGATGGCCGCTTGATGCCGATACCGGCGGTGGCTCTTTCATCTACCACTATGGCGAGCAGCTGGTCTCGATCGGCTTTGTGGTGCACCTGGATTACGCCAATCCACATCTATCACCATTCGAAGAATTCCAGCGTTTCAAGACCCACCCTACCATTAAGGCACTGCTGAAAGATGGCAAGCGCCTGAGCTATGGAGCGAGGGCAATTAGTGAGGGTGGCCTGCAATCCTGGCCGGAACTGGTATTCCCGGGCGGTGCGCTGATTGGCTGCAGCGCGGGCATGGTCAATGTGCCCCGCATCAAGGGCAGCCACAACGCAATGAAATCCGGCATGCTGGCAGCAGAAGCAGCATTTGAGGCTTTATCCACAGAACCAGCGGAGGGCAAGCCACTACTGCATGCTTACCCCAAGGCGCTGCGAGAATCGTGGGTTTGGCGCGATCTGGAGGCCGTGCGCAATGTGAAACCCATGCTGTCGCGCTTTGGTAGCTGGGGTGGCACATTATTGGGAGGCATCGAAATGTGGCTTGCATCGTTCAATGTGCGCCTGCCCTGGACATTGCATCACCAACGCGCCGATCACCACTGCACGCGCCCAGCCGAAGAAATGCCAGTACTAACTTACCCTAAACCCGATGGCGTTTTCAGCTTTGATATATTGAACTCCATCAGCCTCAGCAATCTTGCGCATGATGCAGACCAGCCTTGCCATCTGCGCTTGAAAGACAGCACGGTGCCCATCCGCATCAACCTCGCGAAATTCGATGCGCCGGAACAACGCTATTGCCCGGCTGGTGTGTATGAAATTGTGAAAGATGATCTGCAAGTTGACCACCTGCAGATCAACGCGCAGAACTGCGTTCATTGCAAAACCTGCGATATCAAGGATCCCACGCAGAATATCGTCTGGGTGCCGCCAGCGGGCGGTAGCGGGCCGGTTTACTCGGGGATGTAATTTTAGATTTCATAATTCACACATATTTGTCTGTTAAAATCATTTCATGTTACGGCGCTTAATCTTAAGTTTTTCACTGATATTCCTGTTTGCCCTGGGCCAACAGGGCGCAGTGCTGCACGAGATTTCGCACTATGCTGATTTAGATGCAAGCTCTCAGCAGCAAGACAAAGCGCCACATTCATCCGTGTGTGACAAATGCCTGAGCTATGGTGAACTTGCCAGCGCATTGAGCGTGCATTACTTTACGCCACCGATACTGGCAGCGGGTTATGAACTCACCGCTTTCAGCAGCAGCAGCCATCCCAGCAACACCCTTCTTTCCTATCTAGCGCGCGGCCCGCCGCTAGCCTCTTAGCTCTAAATTTATTCTGACTCCGGCCATTTGCATGGCTGGCATCGCTATGTGTTATGCCTGTTCGATAGTGTTCTGTCGCTCGGCTCGCATTAGCAAATACTTAAAGCTTAAGAGGCAACACTATGATGATTCAACATCCGAAATCCCCGCGTATTGCTGCGAGCAGCATCCTGCGCCGTAAAATCTTTATCGCGGTAACACTCACTTTGGGCAACCCGCTAATGACTGAGCTATTCATCAGCCAGGCGCATGCGGCTGATAACTCCACACAAAGCCAAGTCAACATCCAAGCCCCCAGTGTGCCCATCACAGGCAACCCCTTGGGCGTTGGCTCGGATGAGCTGGTGGTACCCGTGGCCGTGCTCAATGGCCGCGAGCTTTCACTGCGGCGCGAAAGCACGCTGGGCGAAACGCTCAACTCTATCCCCGGCGTAAGCTCCAGCTACTTTGGCCCCAATGCATCGCGCCCGATTATTCGTGGGCTGGATAGCGAACGCGTGCGCATCATGCAAAACGGCGTTGGCATCCTCGATGCTTCCAGCCTGAGCTTTGACCATGCCGTTGCTGTAGACCCGCTGATCGTCGAGCAGATCGACGTGGTACGCGGCCCGGCTGCCTTGCTGTATGGCGGCAGCGCCGTAGGTGGGGTGGTGAATGCGATTGATCACCGCATCCCGAAAGAGGCGATTGATGGCGCAACTGGCCGCAGTGAAGTACGTTTTGGCGGTGCAGATGACCAGAAAAACGGCGCCGTGGTGGTGGATGCCGGTAATGGCATGTTAACTATCCACGCCGATGCCTATGGCCGTGAAACCAACGACCTGGAGATCCCCGGTTTTGCGCGCACCAGCCAGCTACGCGCAGCGAACCCTGACCCGGTAGTAGATAAACGTGGCCGACTCGTCAACAGCTCGGCCAAGGCCAATGGCGGCGCGCTGGGTGCCTCACTCCAGTTTGAAAAAGGCTATGCAGGTGTCTCCTACTCCACCTTTAACAACAACTACGGTACCGTGGCCGAGCCCGGCGTGCGTATCGACCAGAACAGCGACCGCTGGGATTTCGCCTCCGAGTTCAAAGACTTGGGCAGCGTGATCAACCGCGTAAAAGTGCATCTGGCGCACACCGACTACCAGCACCAGGAGATTGAAGGTGGCGAAGTAGGCACCACCTTCAAGAATCGCGGGCTGGAAGGTTCGATTGAAGCGGGACACGCCAAGATAGGCGATATGTCTGGCGTGATAGGGCTGCAATTCCAGAACTCCAACTTTGAAGCGCTGGGTGATGAAGCCTTTGTGCCCAAGAACAAAACCGATAGTAAAGCCGTGTATGTGTATGAAGAGCTACCCATGAGCGGGCTTAATCTGGACAGGCTCAAGCTCACCTTCGGCGGCCGCATCGAAAACGCCAAGCTGGATTCTGACGGTGGCGCCAACTTCGGCCCGGCCACCTCAAAAACCTTCAACCCCAAAAGCGCGGCCACTGGCGCTTTGTTTACGCTTAATGACAACTGGGCCATCGCCAGCAACCTGTCGCACAACGAGCGCGCACCTAGCTATTTCGAGCTATTCGCCAACGGGCCGCATATCGCCTCTGGCCAGTTCGAGCGTGGCGATGCCAATTTTGATGTAGAACGTGCCAATGGTATCGACGCCCAGTTACGCTGGAAATCCGGCCACGATTCATTCAACATCGGCAGCTACTACACCCGTTTCAGCAACTTCATTAGCCTGCAGAACGACCCCAGCCTGGACGACCCCATTGATAACCTGCGCGGCGCCCAGTTTGTGGCCGTACCCGCTGTATTCAAAGGCATAGAAGGCGACGGTAAATTCAGGGTTTACGAAGACACCGGCAAGCTGGACCTGCTGCTACGCGGCGATTACGTACGTGCGACCAATCGTGATACGGGTGAGCCGTTGCCACGCATCTCCCCGCTTAAGCTAGGTTTTGGCCTGAATTACCAGCTCAACCGCTTCGGCTCACGAGTGGACGTGCTGCGCGCATTCAAGCAAGACCGCAATGCCGATAACGAAACCACCACCGATGGCTACACCTCGGTCAACGCCACCCTCACCTACCTGATCCCGGCCAGCTTCCACCTCGAAGCCTTCGCCAAAGGCTACAACCTGCTGGACCAGGAAATCCGCGAGCATAGCTCCTTCCTCAAAGACATCGCACCGCTAGGCGGCAGGTCAGTATTGGTGGGCTTGCGCGGGGAGTTTTAGGTTTAGCTCTTTATGTTGACAGGTATAAAGCCTGTCAACATACTTACACGTGATTGATTAATAAATAGGTTCTATAAAACATGAGCATCCATCCACCTTTGCAAGTGAGTTTGCTAGACCCACTTAGCGAAGTGAGCCGGAGAGAGCGGCGAATGCTACTTGGCATTAGTGCCCTATCCTTATTCATCGCAAAGACCAAACTAGTTCCCTCCAAGATTTCAGCACTTGGTATAGATTTTGAGCAAGCAGACCAACAAGCATTCCTGCAAATGATGGCATTTGTAGTGATCTATTTTGTCATCGCATTTATTCTTTATGGGCTCACAGACTTTCTATCATGGCGGCTCTCATATAACGAAAGCATTAAAGCTGTGTATAAAGAGGTCTTCGACGAAATACTCGAAAAACCTAAGAGCATTAATGACTCATCGACATCCTATCCAAAAGATTGGGTTTCAAAATGGCCGAATAATCTTGCAATGCCTGCCTCTGTTGCACGTGCGATGTTTGAGTTCTTACTTCCTGTATTAGTCGGCATCTATGCTATTTACAATCTAATTTCTGCCGCAAATCAAATTAGCTGACGAAGGTTGCAAACAACTACCTGTTATACACCCTACAATGAATAAAAGACTGGCCCGGGGTCCTTATGGATATTGCCTCACAGCGCAGTCCTTGAATATTTAAAGGTTACACATGCCCACACAATTCCCCTGGATTTTTCCTGCTGTTGCTATAGCCCTGCTTGTTTTCTACCTGATCTACGATCAGCGCAAAGTCAGATTAAAAAGACAGGCGAAAGATGTTCTTGAGGAGGCATCCAGGGCCAGGCAAGACATTGTGCTGAATGAGTTAAACTTTCTCGGCAACCTGATAGATGACACTTCGTTATCTGCAAGTGAGTTACAGGAAAAAGCAGCAGCCTCTATCGCGACTCTTGATGCCAACAATGTAGATGGCCGCTTTACGGAAACCATTAACGACATCAAGCAATATGTGGCTAGCAAAACCCACGACAAACAAGCTGATTAGCTAGCGTAGGGTGTGCAAACGGCTTATTGTTTGCACACCTATACAATATGAAAATGACTGGCCTGAGAGCCGCATGGATATTGCCTCACAGGGCAGTGATTTTTTGCTATATTGTTGAAAACAATCCGGGGGGACAACAATGATAGACGGTCAATATGATTGATGGCTTAGTACAGCTCTTTGTCTGGCAGGGTCTGGGCGAGTTGGTCTCGCAGTTTCTGCTCCCTAATATTCCTGGCCCTGTTCTTGGCCTGCTGTTTTTATTCGCGTATCTCAACTTTAAAGGTCATGTGAACGAACCGCTGGCGCTGGTGGCAGATGGTTTCCGCCAGCACCTTGGTTTGTTATTTGTGCCAGCTTCTGTCGGTGTGATTCTATTCTTACCGGACTTACAAACGCATGCGCTGGCCGTGGCAACGGCGCTGGTCGTGAGCGTGGTGCTGACCATCGCGGTGACCGGGCTGGTACTCAAGATATTCTGGAAGGCGACGCACCATGACGAATAACCGCCTGCCGATTTCGGAAATCTGGGTTTATCTCTCCGGTAACCCCTTATTCGCCCTGGTGCTCACGCTGGCCGCGTATCAGCTGGCTTTCATGCTGTATGTGAAATCCAACCGCCACCCGATTGTGAACCCGGTGGGTGTAACGGTGCTGATTGTAACTGTGGGCATTACACTCGTCGGCATGCCCTATAAACAGTATTTCGAGGGTGCGCAATTTATCCACTTTTTGCTGGGCACCGCTACCGTGGCGCTGGCTGTGCCCATTTACCGCGGCTGTAATGACCTTAAAGGCAAGCTTTTCCCCATTACCCTGGCGCTGGTGATCGGCAGCATCGTCTCAGTCGCCAGTGCGGTGCTGATCGCCACTTACATGGGTGCAGGCGATAACATCGTGGGCAGCATGTACGCAAAATCAGTGACCGCACCCATCGCCATGGGCATCGCCGAGCGCATCCATGTATCGCCCACACTCACCGCCGTCTTTGCTGTTGCCACGGGGATGATAGGCTCGATTCTGGCGCCCTACATCATGAATGCCATCCGCCTCAAACCCTGGTGGATGCGCGGCACTGCCATCGGTGTTGGCGCTCACGGTCTGGGCATCACCCGCGCTTTCAGCATCAACGATGAAGCCGGCACGTACGCCAGTATGGCCATGGGCATGAATGGCGTATTGAGCGCTGTGCTGTTACCGACGATCTTGAATTTCATGCGGAGCTAAAGTTGGAGAATTCATTGCCCTGCGAGGCAATATCCATGAGCCTTCCAGGGCATGCCCTTAAATGCTTTTGTCGAGGGCAGTGGTTTTGATATTTTGGTGTCAGCGCTAGTCTCAGCGACTCTGAAGTTGCAGCAAAACTGGAAGGCAATTAAGTGTTGTAGTGACAGATTGATGTTTCTATAATCAATTCATGACCTTCCGGCCCTTTTTATGACACGCCTTCGCTCCTTACATACATCACAATACCTGGCGCTATTTCTGGCGGTCTCAATTATTCCGCTGCTGATATGGCTGGTTTTAGAATCTACGCGTGAGCTAAACCATTCTCGTGCATGGGTTGAGCATACCTACAACGTGCTTAATAAGCTCAGTCACCTACGTATCAGTACCCAGGCTGTGGAAAGTTCACGCCGTGGCTATTTGATTACTCAACAGGATCAGTACCTGCGGCCATACTCTCAGGCCAAGAAAGATATTCCGGTCGATTTGTCTGCACTGAAAAAACTGACGGAAGATAACCTTGAGCAAGCACAAAGGCTGGAGAAATTAAACCCGCTTATCCGTGAGTTGCTTATCCTGGCAAAAGCCGAAATTGAGACGAAAAACCAGAGCACCAGCCAGCAGGCGGAAACAATGATTCATGCAAAATATCTGATTGACCAGATTAAAGGCATTATTGAAGAACTGACATCCGTAGAGGAAATATTGCTCAGTGTCCGCAGCGAGGATAGCCTGAAAAAATCACACCAGCTCTATACGTGGCTAGCGCTGGTCAGCCTGGGCTTTCTAACCATGCTGGGGTTTGCGTTCTGGAACGGGCAACGCGAAATTGGCAAACGTCGGCGCACTGAAGAGGCCTTGCTGGAGAGTCAGGCCGCCAATCAAATGACCGTGCGTAACCTGTCTCTCATGGGTGAGATGACAAGCCTGCTGCAGGCCTGTTCAGACACCGACGAATCGCTTGATATCATTTGCCAATATGTCACGCGCCTACTCAATACAAGCTCAGGTGGCTTATATCTGTTTCATGAATCCCGTAACCAGGTTGAAGTCAGTGTGAGCTGGGGTGCAGAATCCAAGAGTGATGTGATTTTCCAGCCGGAGGATTGCTGGGCGCTCAGGCGTGGCGAATCGCACATCCTGGATCACTCCACCCATTCAATTGCGTGCCGTCATTTACAGGACTGGGGGGAGATTTGCAGTGTATGCATCCCGATTGTGGCGCAGGGCAATGTGCTGGGGATCATGCATCTGGAAAACCCGGCTAACCGCGAGATCAACCTGGATGAACGCAACCTGGCCCATACCCTGGCAAGCCAGATTGCGCTGGCCATGTCCAGCATGAAACTACGCGAGACCTTGCGTAGCCTGTCCGTACGCGACCCGCTGACTGGCCTGTTCAACCGACGCTACATGGAAGAATCCATGCAACGCGAGCTGGCGACAGGGCAGCGTAAAAATAGGCCCTTGGGTGTAGTCATTCTTGATCTGGACCATTTCAAATCGTTTAACGATACCTTTGGCCATGATGCAGGCGACCTCTTGCTGAGGGAGGTTGGCACCTTGTTAGCGAAGAACTCTCGTGCCGGGGATATCGCCTGCCGTTTTGGTGGCGAAGAGTTCGTCGTGATTTTCCCGGAAGCACCACTAAATATCGTCATTGAACTGAGTGAGCAATTGAGGACCGTGATTCTGGCATTGCAGCTACAGCACTTTGGTCAATCATTAGGGCAGGTTTCTGCCTCTTTTGGTGTTGCAGCGTTTCCTGAACACGGCAGTACTACTGAGGAGTTGCTGCGTGCTGCTGACAAAGCCTTGTACAAAGCAAAAGCTGCGGGGAGAAACAGGGTTGAAGTCGCCGGGAATACTGATTCCATCAGATAATCCCTTTACAGGCAGCCACGCCAAATCTGGCGCAATAGCTGACGTTAGCGCATTGCATGCGTTATCATAGGCGATTCAAATTCACTTTCCCAGAGTCAACATCATGGCACGCACAGTCAAATGTATTAAATTAGGTCACGAAGCAGATGGCATGGACTTTCCGCCTTACCCAGGCGAGCTTGGCTTACGTATTTACGAGAATGTTTCCAAAGAGGCCTGGGCGGCGTGGCTCAAACAGCAAACCATGCTGGTAAACGAAAACCGCCTGAGCTTGGCTGACCCTTCAGCACGTCAATACCTGAAACAGCAGACAGAAGCTTATTTCTTTGGCGGCGGTGCAGATACAGCCGCTGGTTACGTGCCACCTAAAGACTAGCGCTTGCAAGTTGCCGGGTTTAATCGCTAGATGGCTTGCTGTAACGATAGCTTTGTCATCACTTTGTCACATTAACGACATAAAGTAGGGTTTTAATTTGCCGCAGCCAAAATTGAATCCAGATCACTTTATTAATCGCGAACTCGGCCTGCTGGCCTTTAATCGACGCGTACTTGCACAGGCTGAAGATGACCGCGTGCCACTATTGGAACGCCTCAAGTTTCTGTGCATTTTCAGCAGCAACATGGACGAGTTCTTTGAGGTGCGCGTGGCGGGCGTCAAAGAGCAGATCAAATTCAACGACATCCATGCCGGGCCGGATGGCTTATTGCCAAAACAGGTATTCAGCATGGTCAGCACCGAAGCACACCAGCTGATCGACCATCAATACAAAATCCTCAATGAAGTAGTGCTGCCACGCTTGGCAGAAGAAGATATTCGCTTTCTGCGCCGCGGCCAGTGGAACGACGTGCAGCGCGAATGGATACGCAGCTACTTTTTCCGCGAGTTGATGCCGATCCTCACGCCGATTGGCCTTGATCCAGCGCATCCATTTCCACGCGTACTGAATAAGAGCCTGAATTTTGCAGTGGAGCTGGAAGGCAAGGATGCTTTCGGGCGTAATTCCGGCGTGGCCATTGTGCAGGCACCACGCGCTCTGCCACGCGTGATTCGTCTGCCAGCCGAGATTGCCGGTTGCGAATATGGTTTTATTTTCCTGTCATCCATCTTGCACGCACATGTGAATGAGCTGTTCTCAGGCATGCAGGTCAAGGGTTGTTACCAGTTCCGCGTCACGCGCGACAGTGACCTGACACTGGATGATGAAGACACCACCGACTTGCGCCAAGCCTTGCAAGGCGAGCTTTCACACCGCCAATATGGCGACGGCGTACGCCTGGAAGTAGCTGATAGCTGCCCGGCTGAGATGTCGTCTTTCCTGCTTGGTCAATTTGGCTTGGGGCAGGATGACCTGTATCAGGTCAATGGCCTGGTCAATCTTGTGCGCCTGATGCAAATCCCGGATTCGGTAGATAGGCCAGACCTGAAGTTCAGCTATTACAAAGCTGGCACGCCTAAAGAATTGCTGAAAGAACCGGATATCTTCAAAGCGATCCGCAAGCACGATATTTTGCTGCATCATCCTTTCCAGTCGTTCAACCCGGTCATCGAATTTATCCAGCAGGCCGCGGAAGACCCTGACGTGCTGGCGATCAAGCAGACCTTTTACCGCACCAGTGCTGATTCCACCTTGATGAAATCGCTGATAGAAGCAGCCAAGCGAGGCAAGGAAGTCACTGTAGTCGTCGAGCTGTTTGCGCGCTTTGATGAAGAAGCCAACAGCAACTGGGCCAAGCTGCTGGAAGACGCCGGTGCGCATGTGGTGTACGGCGTAGTGGGCCACAAAACCCATGCCAAAATGGCGCTGGTTGTGCGCCGTGAAGAAGACAGGCTGCGCCGTTATGTGCACCTTTCTACCGGCAATTACCACCAGCGCACCGCGCGCTTATATACCGATTTCGGCCTGCTGACTTGCGCTGACGAGATATGCGAGGACGTGAACGATGTGTTCGCGCAGCTCACCGGCCTGGGTAAGGCCAGCAAGCTCAAGCATTTATGGCAATCGCCGTTTACCTTGCATCAGAACCTGATCAAGGCGATCCATAAAGAAGTTGAAATTGCTAAATCGGGCAAGAAAGCACGGATTGTTGCGAAGATGAATGCCTTACTGGATGCCGATATTATCCGTGAGCTTTACGATGCCTCTAACGCTGGCGTGCAGATAGACCTGATTGTGCGCGGTGTTTGCGCGCTTAAGCCTGGCATTCCTGGCGTGTCGGAGAATATCCGTGTGCGCTCCATCATTGGCCGCTTTCTGGAGCACACGCGTATTTTCTACTTCCATAACAATGGTGAAGAAAACCTGTATCTATCGAGTGCAGACTGGATGTACCGCAATTTCTTCCGTCGTATCGAGGTGTGCTTTCCGATACTGGATGCCAAGGTGAAAAAACGCGTGATGAAAGAAGGCCTGGAGCCTTACCTGAAGGACAACTCCAATGCCTGGGAAATGCTGCCTGATAGCACTTACCACTTGCGCCCAGCTCGACGCGGCACTACTTTTGGTTCGCAACAGTTCCTGATTGCTGAGTTTGGGCACGACTTGCCCACTGATTGATAGCGCAACTTGCTAAACCGCTAAACGCGTAATCGTTTGGCGGTTAATTCAGCAACAGATTGACGCCGATTTCTTTCCAGTAAGCCACTTCGTTATTGAGCTCGGCCTGCGTCAGCGGGTTATTATCCAGCCAACCCGGCGCAATATGCAGATCAAACCCACTGGAGCCCCAGTATAGATTCAGCTGCGGATAGTTGTCATCCAAGCGGTTGCGATGGAACAGGATTGCCAGCCGCAAAATCAGTACCAGCAAACAAATATCATCTCCAACGACTGGCATACTCAGCTTACTAAGTGAGCGTCTTTGCCCGCGTACCAGCAAGCCCAAAGTCTGCTGCTGCATTTTTGAGAAGCCTGGCATATCTGCATTTTCAACGATATAAGCCGAATGCTTGTGATAACCGCTGTGGGCAATGGAAATGCCGATCTCATGCAGCTTGGTGGCCCATACCAGGTATTGACGCGCCGCCTCGATATCCATACTCAACATATCATCAACCTGCCCCAGTAGGCCCAATGCCAGCTTTTGCACGCGCTTTACCTGGTCACGGTCCACATGGTAGCGCCGCATAAAGCTGCTGACGGTGGCAACCCTAATATCCTGATGATGCATGCGTCCCAATAATTCGTACAGTACGCCCTCACGCAGCGCGCTGCTGGAGATGGTCATGTCATTGATCTTAAGCAGTTCGAATGCCGCCAACATGATGGAAAGACCGCCTGGTAATACCGCAGCACGATCGGCACTGAGTCCTTCCAGTTGTAACTTCTTGGTATCTTTTGCCTTGATCATCAAGGCACGCAGGCCTTCCAGCCCTTCGCGCGTAATGGCACCATCGGTAAGGCCATTCAAGCGCAAGATTTCGCCTAGTGAACGTGCCGTACCGGAGGAGCCAACTGCTTCTTGCCAACGGCCTGATGCAAAATTTTTGCGGATGATCTGGATCTCGGTAGCCGCCGAGAGCTGGGCTTTCTGGAAGTTTTCTTCGCTGAGCTTGCCATCACCGAAGAAACGTAAGCTATAGCTCACGCAGCCCATGTACAGGCTTTCCATCTCAATGGGCTCGACACCTTCACCGATGATGAACTCGGTAGAGCCACCACCAATATCAATCACCAGTCGCCGATGTGGCGCCACAGGCAAACTGTGGCTGACGCCTACGAATATCATGCGGGCCTCTTCGCGACCCGCAATGATTTCTATAGGAAAACCCAATGCTGCCTGCGCTTCTGCCAGTAACTGGCGTGAATTCTTGGCAACCCGGAAGGTATTGGTGGCAACCGCACGCACCGCCTGTGGCGGCAATCCACGCAGGCGCTCTCCAAACTTCTTAAGACACTCTATCGCACGGCGCTGTGCGTCAGCATCCAGGTAATTGTCTTTATCGAGGCCAGCGCCCAGGCGTACAGCTTCGCGCAGGGAGTCATGAAAAATCAGATCGCCATCCACAACACGTGCGAGTTGTAACCTGAAACTGTTGGAGCCTAGATCGACAGCGGCAATCTCGGAAAAGGTGGGCTGCTTTATCGACAAAACCAGCCTTTTACCAGATGACTGGTGAGAAAATCAGAAAACATACGGGGAGAAACACCTAAACAAAGCCTTGAAGGCACATGCCTCATTAAACCTCGAAATTCAGATGGATGTAAATGCAGCTTTGCGATTTTTTACTAAGATACTGTTTGCTACATCTAGCGCTGCTAATGCAAGCCAAGATACAGCAAACAGTAAAGATCATGCCTAAGAGGCTGTAGCCTACGGCTCCAGCGTTTCGCGTTCCATCTCATCCACAGTGGTATGGCGCACATCCTTGCCTTTAACCATATACACCACATACTCTGCAATGTTCTTGGAGTGATCACCGATACGTTCAATTGCCTTGGCCACAAACAGCACTTCCAGTGACATGGAGATAGTGCGCGGATCTTCCAGCATGAAAGTAATCAGCTGACGCATTGCAGCGCGGAACTGCTCATCGACCAACTCATCCTGACGTGCGACTTCAACTGTTTTAGTGACATCCAAGCGCGCAAAGGCATCCAGTGCGGTACGCAGCATTTCACGTACTTGTGCCACCATGGTTTTGATTTCGGTAAACCGTGGTGTGTACATGCGATCTGACTCACAGATCTTTTGTGCCACGCGCGCAATTTTAGTCGCTTCATCGCCGATACGCTCAAGATCGGTAATGGTTTTAACTACCATCATGATCATGCGCAAATCGCCCGCTGCTGGCTGGCGACGTGCAATGATATGGCTGCAGTCTTCATCCACTTGTACTTCGAGTGCATTAACACGATGATCGTTAGCAATCACGCTTTGCGCCAGATTGGCATTTGCATTTACCAGTGAATCCAGTGCATTCACAATCTGCTGCTCCACCAGGCCGCCCATTTGCAGAACCTTGGCGCGCACTGACTCCAGCTCGGCATCGTATTGCTTGTATGTATGTTCAAATTGCATGATGCACTTCCTTGTAAGAGTTGCTTCAATACCGCATTCAAAAACGGCAAATGAATTTAGTATTGACTAAATACTACAGCCTAACCCCGATTTGTGACAGTTTTATGAATGACGCTGCTTTTAATTCAAGTCACTTTAAAAGCAATGCGCCAGACAACAGCCTAACGCTGATAGGTTTTAACCCCATCAGCGGTTGCCAGCAACAACACATCAGCAGGACGAGCCGCAAACAGGCCATTGGTGACCACACCAACGATCTGGTTGATTTTCGCTTCCATCTCGACCGGGTTCATGATTTGCAGGCCGTGTACATCGAGAATGACATTACCATTATCGGTAGTGAAATCGCGCAATTTTGGCTGACCACCGAGCTTGATCAGCTCACGTGCCACATAGCTGCGGGCCATCGGCAGTACTTCAACAGGTAAGGGGAATTTACCCAGGACCGGCACATATTTGGTTTCATCACAGATACAGATGAATTTCTTGGCGCAGGCCGCCACGATTTTTTCGCGGGTCAATGCGCCGCCGCCGCCTTTCAGCATATGCAAATGCTCGGTGATTTCATCGGCACCATCTACATAGATATCCATGCCATCTACGGCATTTAGGTCAAACACTTCGATGCCATGACCGCGTAAGCGCTGCGCTGTGGCTTCGGAGCTGGCAACCGCGCCATCGATCTTTGATTTTACTTTGGCCAGCTCTTCAATGAAGAAATTGGCTGTAGAGCCTGTCCCTACACCAATAATGCCGCCCTTGACATAGGCAACTGCGGCTTGTGCTACCTGTTGTTTCAATTCGTCCTGAGTCATTTCTACTTTTACCCTTATGTTTTCTTTATAATCCTGTGTTTACAGACTTAATCAATATTCTCGCACAACCTTGAATCATACACCTCGTCACCCTCAATGAAAAACGACTACCTAGAAAAAATTCGCTCTGCCCGCGTTTATGACGTGGCTAAAAAAACTCCGCTGGAGTTTCAGCCCAACCTGTCTGCACGAGTTGGCAACCGTATTCTGCTCAAACGGGAAGACATGCAGCCTGTGTTCTCATTCAAATTACGCGGTGCATATAACAAGATGGCGCACCTTTCGGCAGATGCCCTCAAACGCGGCGTCATTACTGCCTCTGCGGGCAACCACGCACAAGGCGTAGCACTCTCCGCGCAAAAGCTGGGCTGCAAGGCTGTCATCGTGATGCCGACGACAACGCCACTGATCAAGGTAGATGCCGTGCGTAGCCGTGGTAGCGAAGTGGTGCTTTTTGGTGATTCGTATTCCGATGCCTATCTGCATTCACTGGAGCTGGAAAAATCACAGGGGCTGACTTTCGTGCACCCGTATGATGATCCTGACGTGATTGCCGGTCAGGGCACCATCGCCATGGAGATCCTCAACGAGCATCCTGAACCCATAGAAGCGATATTCTGTTGCGTGGGCGGCGGTGGCTTAATCGCGGGCATTGCGGCTTACGTCAAGCAATTGCGCCCTGAAATCAAGATCATCGGCGTGGAAGCAGAAGATGCTGAAGCGATGACAGAATCGCTCCAACTCGGCAAGCGCGTGATGCTAGACCAGGTTGGGCTGTTTGCTGATGGTGCTGCCGTGAAACAGGTCGGCGAAGAAACCTTCCGCCTGTGCCAGGAGTATGTGGATGAAATGATCGTGGTGGATAACGATGCCATCTGCGCTGCAATCAAAGATGTGTTCGAAGACACCCGCTCGATACTGGAACCAGCTGGCGCGCTTGCTACAGCCGGCATCAAGGAATACATCAAACGTAACAAGCTCACCGGGAAAACGCTGATAGGGATTGCCTCCGGTGCCAATATGAACTTTGACCGCCTGCGATTTGTAGCAGAGCGTGCCGAGATCGGCGAAAAACGTGAAGCAGTACTGGCAGTGACGATCCCCGAAAAACCGGGTTCATTCAAGACATTTTGCCGCTTGCTTGGCAACCGTAGCATTACCGAATTCAATTATCGTTTTTCCGACCCGGAACGTGCACACATCTTCGTCGGTCTGGCCGTGCAAAACCCGGCAGAATCTGCGCAACTGGTCGCCGCATTAATTGCACAAGGGCTGCCCGCGCTGGATTTAAGTGACAACGAAATTGCCAAGCTGCATTTGCGTCATCTGGTCGGCGGGCATGCGCCGCAGGCTGATAATGAATGTGTATATCGCTTTGAGTTCCCTGAGAAGCCAGGCGCCCTGATGAACTTCCTCGATACCATGGGCCACGACTGGAATATCAGCCTGTTCCATTACCGCAACCACGGCGCAGACTTTGGTCGGGTGCTGGTCGGCATACAGGTGCCACCAGAGGAGCAGACAGAGTTCAAGGCTTTCCTGAACAACCTGGGTTATCCCTACTGGGATGAGAGCAATAACCCAGCCTACCAATTATTCCTAGGTTAAATTCCTGGGCTGATTATTCGGCAAGGTAATTCAGCTTGTTTTTGGTTAAATACAGCCACCGCATTGGCTGTATTTAACCAAAATATGGCTTATAAAATCTCAACGCTATGTTTAATAATCACTTTTAAATTCCAAAGCGCCTAGAACAAATCTTGCGGCATATTACTGTCTGTGCAACAGAAAAATCGCGGAAATGAACCTAAGACGCCGCGCTAGTGACTAAAGAGCACAATAATCGCTAGATTTAAAACAGAATAACAAGGAGATAGTGAACATGAAATATACCCCCCGCTTGTCAGCCCTATGCGCTGCATTGTGTTTTTCTGCAGTAGGCATGCTGACAACATCCAGCGCAATCGCTGGCGAAAAAGGTGTCGCATATGTGTCCAATCAGGATGCAGGCGTTACGGTAATCAACCTCGACACCATGGAAACCACGGGCACGATTGATATTCAGGGCAAAAGCCCGCGTGGCATAGGCGTGACAGCGGATGGGAAATTGCTGATTACTGCTAATAAGGATGACGGTAATATTTCGGTGATTGACACCGCTACCGGCCAGTTGGTCAAGCATATCGAAGTTGGCAAGAACCCTGAGTTCGTGCGCGTCATGGGTAATTTTGTGTTTGTGTCTACCGAACCTAGCTCTAAAGGCGGCCCTCCGCCAAAGCCGGGTGAAGTCGTAAAAGAGGACGATGATGACGATGATGCAATCCCTGCACGTATTGCAGTGGTTGATTTGAAGAAAGGCAAGAAAATACGCGAGATCGTCGGCGGCCCAGAAACCGAAGGCATTGAGTTTTCCAAAGATGGCAAAAAGCTCATTATTACCAATGAAGCTGACAACACGATTACTGTCCATAACCTGAAAACAGGTAAGTTGCTAAAAACGATTCCAACTAAAGAATACGGCAATCGTCCACGTGGTATCAAGGTGTCTCCAGATGGCAGTATTTACGTCGCCACGCTGGAGCTAGCCAACAAGTTTTTGGTGTTGGACAAAAATTTCAAGGTATTACGCACTGTAGATACTGGCAATTCGCCTTATGGCATCTCGTTTGATCGTGATGGCAAGCGCATCTACGTTGCCAGCTCCAAGGAAAAAGCCTTGCAGGTCTACGATGCTAAAACCTATGAAAAAATCAAGGATATCCCCACCGGTAATCGCTGCTGGCATTTCACATTCACACCTGACGACAAACAGATTCTGCTGGCTTGCGGCAAATCAGACGCAGTTCAGGTGATTGATGTAGAAAAACTGGAGAAAGTAAAAGAAATCGGTGACAAGGATATGCCATGGGGCATCGTGACTTATCCCAAGTCTATGGGTAGCCTGGATAAGCCTTAATAAAACAAGCGCTTCTTACTTCTAAATAATCGTTAAAAAAGCCTCGCTTGCGAGGCTTTTTTTATTCCAATATACAGGTAGGTTTACCATCAATACTGCGCTGGTTCCTTTTCTCCCAGTATTCACGCATACCCTGTTTTCCACTCTTCTCGGCCCAGTCGGTGAGCTGCTTACGTTGCCCCTGATATTCGTACAAAGGCACTGCCATCCCGCACGATGTCTGTACAAACTCAATATTCAGCAGAAAAATCTGCCTGCTACCCGGAATATCCTCAAACTTGGCTAATAACCCCTCCCATTCTGGATCACGCGGATGAACAGCCTTTGCTTCACCATACAACCGCAGAATCAGAGGCTTGCCATCAAATGCACAGAACATTAGCGTCATGCGGGGATGTTCCAGTAGATGCGCTGCTGTCTCGTTACCGCTACCTGTCACATTCAGCCAGGCAACGGTGACTGGATCAATGACTCGTAGCGAATCAAGCCCTTTAGGTGACAGATTCACATGACCATCGCTTGCTGCAGTCGCTACAAAAAACATGTTCTGCTTCCAGATAAACTGGATGTGGTCTTGGCTTAGCTGTGGGTAACGTTGTGCCATTTTTAATTATCAGCCTTACTTGAGCTTGCCCATGATAGTTTCCCAGTCACGTGGATCAACAGGCGTGATGGATAAGCGATTACCGCGCTGCAATATGCGCAAGTTTGCCAGTTCCGGCGTTTCGCGCATTTCTTTCAGGCTAAGCAGGCGGGTCTTGCGCACCAGTTTGACATCCACATTGAACCAGCGCGGGGTTTCCGGCGTCGCTTTAGAGTCAAAATACTTATGTCCTTTAATAAACTGCAAGCGATCCGGGTAAGCCAGAGCGCTCACTTCCGCGATGCCTGCAATCCCCGGTTCATCGCAATTTGAATGATAAAACAGCACGCCATCGCCTATCTTCATCTGGTCACGCATAAAGTTTCGTGCCTGATAATTACGCACCCCATACCAATCAACCGTCTGGTTAGGCATCGCCGCCAAGTCATCAATAGACACATCGCCCGGTTCGGATTTCATCAGCCAATAACGCATTTACTCAACCTCATTAATTTGTTTCTAAAATATGCTCTATTGCGCAGGCATTCTCGTATCATAACCTGACTTAATATTGATTCAGGAGCGAACCATGGCAAAAAATGTACTGGGAACCACCTTGCAGGAATGCAGCATGGATCCACTCACTGGATTTACCCGCACGGGTTGCTGTGAAACCGGCTCAGAAGATCTAGGTAGCCATACCGTATGCACACAAGTCACTGAAGAATTTTTGATTTTTTCAATGTCCAAGGGCAACGATTTAAGCACACCCCGCCCGGAATATGGCTTTGAAGGCTTACACCCAGGCGACCGTTGGTGCTTATGCGCCGCGCGCTGGCATGAAGCTGCAGAGGCCGGGTTCGCACCGCCAGTAATACTGGAAGCCACTCATGAAAAATGCCTGGATAAGGTAAGCCTGGCGGACCTGAAATATCACGCTTTGAGATAAATCAGTCACAGCAGTATTTTCTTTTATAAATCAGTGAGTACAAGGCGCCGAGGCGAAGACAGTACGTCCAGTACGGCGAGCCGAAAGCAACGCCGTAATCGCTGGTTTATAAAAGAAAAGGGGGATGTTCCCTGCAAATGGAGCCTAAGCCAGCATCCTGAACCAAAAAGGCTCAAGTGGTAACAGCCTAGAGCGCATTAGGTGCACCCGCACTTTATTACTAAAGCAGAGCGCGCTCACAGCAACTCGAATGACCGAAACCGATGCTATAAACTAGTTCTAGGAATATATAGCTTAAACAACACCGCAGGGAACAAAGGAAACCTGATACTTAAGACAGCCTTGAAACAAAATGGCGCTTAAATAATATAACTAGGAAAGATGACAACCTGAATACTAGAGAAGAAAAACAGCTGAGAAAATTAATTCACTTAAAACAACCTGCTTAACCAATAATAATTTTTGGCTCCAACCTTTAGTACTTAACTCTTAGCTACCCAACTTTAGAACAATTTATTTTGCTCAGCTACAGCGCCATCAATCTGTTCCTGCATTGCAACGATTCTACGCTTCAAATCACCGATGTCAACGCCACCACTGCGGGTGGTCAATAACTCGTGTGCAAGATTGAGCGCTGCCATAATAGCAATGCGCTCAACACCTATCACCTTGCCAGTGTCGCGTATCTCACGCATTTTCTTGTCAAGATAATTGACTGAAGTAATCAGGCCTTCTCGTTCATCTTCGGAACATGAAACCTTGAACTCGCGGCCCATTATGTTGACATCAACACCTCTGGTGTCATTCATAATGTGCCCTCTGGCAGTTTATCAATCAGGGCTTCAAGACGTGTACTGGCTTTTGCCATTTGCTCTTTGATCTGTTTCGTTTCATCTTGCGCCTGCGCAAGCGCTTGCCGCAACTCGATACTCTCTGTGCGCAAAGATTGGCATAAGGTAACCAGCTGCGCCACCTTTTCTTCTAAAGCTTTTAAATCCGTATCCATGGCAGCACTATAATTGTAAAAACCTTGCTTGGTCAACTGCTAAGCGTGAATTTTGAAAGTATTACAGTATGTTAACTGTAAAATATTTTTTTGCAGCATACAGAATGAATAACATATAATCGATGCAAGTTGTCAGGTGCCGATGTCGTGAATCTATGACTAGGTGAAACTGGGAAACAGGTGCGTATTGCCAGAGCCATGCCAATACAATCCCTGTGCTGCCCCCGCAACGGTAAGCAAGCGTGGGTTCATCCACATGCCACTGAACTAGCTGATTCAATCAGCAAACTGTTTGGGAAGGCGATGAACCAAGTCTTGTGAGCCCGGAGACCGGCCTAACAACCTATGCTTGGAAATACCGCGGGGTGACGGTACTCAAACGCAATGCCTATCTCTGGACTTCTGGCTTTCGTTCTGTACTTTTCTATTTACTCATATTGTGTCTGCACGATAAGGGTTTTCACGTGGTATTTCCTATTTTGATTATGACATGCGGGGCCGCATGTCTTAGCTAGGGAACATCATGAAACAAACCACCATTGCGAGCCTCATCGGCTTGCTTTTCTCGCATTCTATTTTTGCTGAAACTACTGCGATCCAAACTCAAGATGTCGTCGTGACTGCAAGTCGTGTTTCGCAGAGTCGTGAAAGCGTTATTGCAGACGTCACTGTTATTAATTCCGAGGAAATCGAACGCGCCGGGCAATCAACATTCATTGAGCTATTACAGACCCAACCGGGCATAGAAATCAGCTCTAACGGCGGCGCAGGTAAAACCAGCAGCATATTTATGCGCGGGACTAATTCCAACCATATTGTGGTTCTAGTTGATGGTATCCGTGTTAACTCCGCCACAGCAGGCACTACAACATTTGAGAATATTCCTCTGGCACAAATCGATAAAATAGAAATTTTACGCGGCCCAGCCACTAGCTTGTATGGTCAGGATGCGATAGGCGGGGTTATTCAGATTTTCACTAAGCAAGGTGGCGGTGCTATCAGATTCAATGCTGCTGCTGGTTATGGTAGCTACAACACAAAAACTGCTGAAGCTGGTGTAAGAGGGAGTGCTGGGGATACTAAATTCTCATTAAATGCATCCAGCCTGGATACGGATGGTTTTTCTGCAAAGCGTTTCAGGACTGGTATTCAGTCAGATGATGACGGCTATCGCAACCTGTCCTTTACCGGTAGCGTTTCACATCGTATTGCAGAAGGCCATGATCTTGGATTGCAAATTTTCAGTAGTGAAGGCCGCAATCGCTACGACAGCAGCAACACATTTTCAAACTATGGAAATCTGTCGCAGCTTAGCTACAGCATCTTCAGTAAAAACCAGATCACTTCTTTTTGGCTATCTACTGTTCGCCTAGGTGAAGGCATAGACGATTCGGTGGATCATAGCGCCCCTAATAGTCGCTCGCAGTTTAAAACCAAGCAGGCACAATACTCATGGCAAAACGACTTTAGCTTGCCGGTGGGCACATTATCGCTGTTGTATGACCGACTGGAGCAACGCGTTATATCAACCACAGACTTTGATGAGAATAAGCGTAACAACGATGGTTTTACCGGCAGCTACTTGTTGAATCTTGGCGCACACTCGTTCCAGGCCAGCTATCGTAGTGATCACAACACACAATTTGGCACGAATGATACGGGCGGTATTGGCTATGGCTTTAGCTTCAGCCCTAATTGGCGGGCTACAGCAAGTTACGGTACTGCTTTCAAGGCCCCCACATTCAATGATTTATACTTTCCCGGCTTTAGTAACCCGGATTTGAAGCCAGAAAAATCAAAGAATGCTGAAGCCAGCTTGCGTTATGAAAGTACCTCTAACAGCGCATCTTTAACTGTGTATGAAAATAAGATCAAAGATCTGATCGCTTTCGATTTTGGTGCTGCACCTTTTGTGTTTAACCTGAATGAAGCCCGCATCCAAGGTCTTACGCTTGCTGGCTCACAAAGGCTGGATGACTGGTTATTAAAAGGCAGTGTTGATGTGCAATCACCAAGAGATACTGAAACAGATAACTTGCTGGTACGCCGCGCTAACCGCCATGCCAGTTTAAATCTGAGCCGCGTATGGGGTGACTGGCGCTTTGGGTCAGAATTCATCGCATCTTCTGCACGTTATGCTGATGCAGCAAACACAGAGCGCATGGGTGGATATGGCGTACTGAATCTGACAGCAGATTACAAAGTTAACCAGGACTGGAAACTTCAAGCGCGCCTGAACAACGCACTGGATAAGAACTATACCCTGGTATATGACACATTCAGCGATGTAGCCTATAACACTCCCGGCTCCAATATCTTCGTAAGTGTACGTTACGCACCAAGCAACTAGGCTGTTAAACCGTATCGGGCAAAAAAGCCTGATACGGTTTACAATATTGTTAATTACTTAAGGAGTGGTTCATGTTCACAAGCAAACAAAACTCAATATGGATAGGTTCAATACTTATCGCATTGATTTTACTCACACGCACCAACCACTTTGGTGACAGCATTTACCTGCCTGACGCTACCCTGGCAGTATTGTTTCTCGGCGGCTTGCTGGTTGCTCGCAGTGGCTGGTTAGGTCTGGCTATCGTCGCTGCCTTCGGTATGGATTTTTATGCGCTGGGTTACAAAGGCGTTTCGGATTACTGTATGTCGCCTGGTTACTGGGGGCTGATCCCTACCTATGCCCTGGTGTGGGGTGCTGGTCGATTCCTGGCAAAACGCGAAAAGCCATTTTCTTTTCTACCATACGCTTTATTCGGCTGGGCTGCTGCCAGCTTAGCTTTCGTGATCTCAAATGCCTTCTGGTACAGTTTTTCCGACAAGGTTGCCACATTGTCGATAGTAGAATTTTCGCAGCGCGTCGCCCAGTATTACACGCCTTACGTAGGTTATGCCATGATGTATCTTGGCGTTGCATGGGTCGTTACCCGCCTGTTCGCTAATCACCTGTCACTGAAAAAATCTCATCACGCGTGAGTGGCGGTAGCGCTAAAGACAGCCGCCATGTTGTGCGTATGCAGCGCAAGAAGGCGGTGGTCGATGCGGGTATTAATGCTGCCCAGGATACACGAGGCCTGCTGCTCATCCACACCGGTATCGGCAAAGGTAAATCCACCGCAGCTTTCGGGTTATTGGCACGCGCCTTGGGCCATGGCATGTCAGCCGTCGTGGTGCAGTTCATCAAAAGCCGTTCCGATACCGGCGAAGAAGCTTTTTTCCGTACATCTCCAAATCTTGTCTGGCATGTCATGGGGGATGGTTTCACGTGGGAAACCCAGAATGCCGAGCAAGACATGCAAACAGCAAGAGCCGCGTGGGATAAGGTACTCACCTACCTGAACGACCCGGCGGTTGACCTGCTGATCCTTGATGAATTCACCTACGCACTCAAATATGGCTGGCTGACCATAGAAGAAGTCTGCCAGGCCCTGCAAAGCAGACCTGAGATGCAACATGTAGTGATTACCGGCCGCGCTGCGCCGCAGGGGCTGATAGACATCGCCGACACTGTCAGCAATATCGACCTGGTAAAACATGCTTACCAGAATGGCGTCAAAGCGATGCCTGGCATCGAATGGTAGAGGCTAGCTGCCCAGCGGTTTTAGTCTCTGCACCTGCCTCAGGCCAGGGTAAAACCCTCACCACCGCAGCACTAGCGAGGGCATGGCGCAATAAAGGCCTGCACGTACGCGCCTTTAAATGTGGCCCGGATTTCCTTGACCCCATGATACTTGAGCAAGCCACTGGCGCGCCTGTGTTCAATCTGGACCTGGCCATGTGTGGTGAAACGGATGGCCAGACCTTGCTTTATGAGGCAGCCGCCGTTGCCGATGTCATCATTGTGGAAGGTGTGATGGGCTTATTTGACGGCACACCATCAAGTGCAGATATTGCCCTACGATACAAGTTGCCGGTCATGCTCACCATAGATGCCAGCGGTATGGCCCAGACTTTTGGGGCGCTGGCTTCAGGGCTGCTGGCATACCAGCCTGACCTCATAGCGGCAGGCACCATCGCTAATAAAGTTGGCAGTACCGGCCATGCAGATATGTTGCGAGATAGCCTGCCACGCAATTTGAACTGGTTGGGCGCACTGCCACAGGATGATGCATATGCACTGCCGGAAAGGCATCTGGGTTTATTTCGTGCAGCAGAAATCAGTGACTTGGAAGCTAGGATTGAGAGCGCGGCAACAGCTTTGAGCTTATCCAGTGAACTGCCATTGCCACCTGCGGTGACCTTCAGCACGAATGAACAGAAAAAATTACCTCAACTATTAGCAGGTAAAACCATCGCCATTGCACGCGATCAGGCCTTCTGTTTTATTTATCCGGCTAACCTGCAATGCCTGAGCGACATGGGCGCTAGCCTTGAATTTTTTTCGCCACTGCATGATCAAGCCCTTCCAGAGGCAGATGCCTATTGGTTGCCAGGCGGCTATCCCGAGCTGCATTTAAAAGAAATTGGCCTTAATAGCGCGATACAAACTGCACTAAAAACCGCATACGATGCACACAAACCCATACTCGCCGAGTGTGGCGGCATGATGGCGCTGTCACATTCCATCAATGGGCAACCGGCATTCGGGTTGCTGGATGGCGCCAGCCAGATGCACAAACGCCTGCAAGGGCTAGGCGTGCAACATGCAGAACTAGTAAACGGTAAACTTGGCGCACACACATTCCATTATGGCAGCTTTGAAACCAAACTGGCCCCCACCAGCATCGCTGAAACCGCGTTTGGCAAAGGTGAAGCGCTATATAAACAAGGCTCCATCAACGCCAGCTTTTTGCATTTTTACTTTGCTTCCAACCCTGCCGCCAGTGCTGGCTTGTTTTTATCATGACGCAGAAATTCTCTGATCCTGAAATCGCT
Organism: Methylophilaceae bacterium; assembly: GCA_035459965.1. Classification (GTDB taxonomy): domain Bacteria; phylum Pseudomonadota; class Gammaproteobacteria; order Burkholderiales; family Methylophilaceae; genus DATHXC01. The sequence continues at coordinate 44,413 of DATHXC010000011.1, read as the reverse complement.
GCGGTTTACCGTGCCATTGCAGAGCGTCGTGATATGCGGCATTTTGTACCGGGCGATATAGCACCGGAGTTGCTGGCAAAGTTACTCAATGCCGCGCATCGCGCACCCAGCGTGGGCCTGATGCAACCCTGGCGCTTTATCCGCATTACCGATCCTCAGGTACGCCAGCAAATATATGAGTTAGTCCAGCAAGAGCGTATCAACACCGCTAAAGCAGTGGGCGAATATGAAACGACTGCACGCATGGCCGAGTTCATGCGCCTCAAGGTAGAGGGCATACTGGAGTGCGGTGAGCTGTTAGTCGCGGCACTATGTGATAAGCGCGAGCAGCATATTTTTGGCCGCCGTACCCTGCCGGAAATGGATATTGCCTCGGTCTGCTGCGCCATACAGAACATGTGGCTGGCATCGCGCGCAGAAGGCCTGGGGATGGGATGGGTTTCCATGTTTGATCCACAAGCGTTGGCTAATCTACTCAATATGCCCGAAGGGGCGAAACCGCTCGCAATCTTATGCATCGGCCATGTAGGGCGATTTTATGCACAACCCATGCTGGTAGAAGAAGGCTGGGCCCAGGAAAAACCACTATCCGAGATGGTGATGGATAACGGCTGGACTCAAGCATCATGACTGATCCATTAAAGCCTGACAGATACCCACAGCGCATCGTCTGCCTCACCACTGAGCCGACCGAAGTGCTCTATCTGCTGGGCGAGCAGGACCGCATCGTCGGGATCTCCGGCTATACCACCCGCCCTGCCATTGCACGCAAAGAGAAGCCAAAAGTCGCAGCATTCACCAGCGCTAAAATCGACAAGATTCTTGAATTAAAGCCTGACCTGGTCATCGGCTTCTCCAATTTGCAGGCGGATATTGCTGCTTCGCTGATTCGTGCGGGTGTGGAGGTGCATATATTCAATCAGCGCTCTATAGAACAAGTATTGAATATGATCGCCACAGTCGGCGCTCTGGTAGGCGCATCAGATAAGGCTGCCAGCCTCATCGCCGAACTGGAAAGTACCATCGCTCAGGTGCGCGAAACCGCGAGTTACCTTCCCGCCAAGCCCAAGGTATATTTTGAAGAGTGGGATGACCCTGTTATTTGTAGCATCCGCTGGGTGGCCGAACTGATTGAGATTGCTGGCGGCGAGGATTGCTTCCCAGAACTGACACAATTCCACAGTGCCAGCGAACGCACCATACAAACACATCAAGTGATAGAACGTATGCCTGATATCATCATCGGCTCATGGTGCGGCAAGAAATTCCAGCCTGAACAAGTAATGGCACGCGAGGGCTGGGCAGCGATACCCGCAGTAAAAAATGGCTTTGTAGTCGAGATAAAATCTGCAGATATATTGCAGCCCGGGCCATCGCTGATTACCCATGGCCTGAAAGAGTTACAAGCCATTATCCAGCAGTGGGGCGCCCGACAGGCCCATAGCAAACATTGGAGCTAGGCAGGCTCTTCTAAATCTCAACTTCGTTGTTATACTGTTTTTTCAGGATTGAATTAGGTGAAAAAGAAATGACCGCAGGAACAGAGGGCTACGAAAAGTTTATTTCTCTGTTTATTAAAAGCAGTCAAACCTTAGATTTTCATAAAGTCTGCAAAGACTTCATAGAGCATTTACCCTCAAAACCAGCCAATATACTTGATGCTGGTTCAGGAGCCGGTCAAAATGCTGCGGCACTTGCAATGCTTGGCTTTACGCTTACTGCAATAGAGCCAATCTCAGAGTTTTTAAATGCAGCTAAAACCACCTACAAAAACATTTCAGTAAGATGGCTCAGTGGTAGCCTTCCTCACCTTACTTGCTTGAGTTCAGATACTGAACTATTCGATTTTGTGCTTATTGATGGGGTTTGGCACCATCTTGATGAGATAGAAAGAGAACAAACGGTCATCCGACTTTCAGCAATTATAAAAAAGAAAGGGAAATGCGCAATCTCGTTGAGAAGTGGTCCGGCAGGTATGGGCACACGAGTTTACCCAACCGACGCGGTACTCACTATTGAGAAATTTAAAAAGTATGGCTTTGAGTGCATTTTAAACTTACAAAATCAGCCTAGTATTTTAAGTAACAAAGAGAACGTAAAGTGGGCGCGCCTTGTTTTACAAAGGCTGTAATAAATCACTTACCAAGTCGAAAAACCTTACAGTATTATTGCATTTTGGCCGGATATTAGTCGGCAAGAGAGTCCTTAAATAACATGCATGAGTTAGAATTCGTACTTAACAGAGCCTCTTCATCATGACAACTCACTTAATCCTTGGCGGTGCCCGTTCCGGCAAAAGCGCCTATGCAGAAAAACTGGCGGCTGAAAGCGAGCTAGCAGTGACTTATATCGCCACCGCGCAGGTTTACGATGATGAGTTTGGCCAACGAGTTGCTCACCACAAAGTACGCCGCCCTAGCGATTGGCAAACGGTTGAAGTCCCCCACAAACTGGCTGAAACCTTGGTTGCGGAAGCAAGCGAAAATCGTTGCCTGATTATAGATTGCCTTACCCTGTGGCTGGCGCAATGCATCTGCCCGGAATGTGCGCCACCAGAAGGCGTGGACTGGGCTTTGCAACGCAAGCAGCTATTGGAAACATTACCCAGCTTGCCAGGAAAAATCATCATGGTCAGCAACGAAGTAGGCATGGGCATTGTGCCGCTGGGTGAAATCAACCGCCTGTTCCAGGATGAAGCGGGCAGGTTGAATCAGGCAGTCGCTGCAATTAGCAATGAAGTGTTATTTATTGCTGCAGGCTTGCCGCTTAAGCTCAAATAAAGGCCAGCGGGTTTACATGTGCTGGTTCAGGAGATCCCAATCCAGATGCTGCTCTACGCTATCGGCTAATAGCTCCAGGCTTTCTTCACGCAAAGCGGTGTAATCATAGTTCTCTGTCACGGTATCTTTACCCGCCCACTTGATCCATGCTGCAGTGGATTCCGGGTGATCGAAAATACCATGTAGATACGTACCCACAATGTGACCATCTGCCGAGGTAGAGCCTTCGGGCTTACCATCGATATATAGCGCCGGGTTCTCAAGCGCATCGCCAGTACTGACGCCCATATGGATTTCATAACCGGTGATGCTAGCATCGGCAAAAGCCATCTTGCCTTGCACGCGCGCCAGGCGCTTTTCAGTCTCTATCGTGGTTTCCATCTCCAGCCAGCCAAAACCTGCGCTTGAACCTGCTGCACCTTCGAGTGCATGCGGGTCGTGAATCTTCTGCCCCAGCATCTGGAAGCCGCCACAAATACCCAGCACCTTGCCACCATAGCGCAGATGCTTGGCCAGTATCTGACGCCAGCCATGCGACAGCAAACTTTCCAGGTCGCCCCGCACATTCTTGCTGCCAGGCAAAATAATCAAATCGCAGGGTGGAATAACCTCATCCAGCCGCACAAACTGAAAATCCACATCGGGGTGCAGTCTGAGTGCGTCGAAATCGGTGTGATTGGAGATGTGACGCACGATTGGCACTACAACGCGCAACCTACCCTCGCTGGAGGTCGTAAGGGTGCCGATATCCGGCACAGCATCTTCGGCTTCGATATGCAGCCCTTGCAGGTAGGGCAATACGCCGATAACCGGCTTACCGGTTTCCTGCTCCAGCCACTCCAGGCCTGGCTTAAGCAATCCAATATCTCCGCGGAAACGGTTAATCACAAAACCGATGATGCGCTTGCGCTCAGTCTCAGAAAGCAATGCCAGCGTCCCCACGATGTGTGCAAATACACCACCACGGTCAATATCCGCGATCAGGATTACCGGGCAATCTGCCGCCTCGGCAAAGCCCATATTGGCAACATCGCCTTCACGCAGGTTGATCTCTGCCGGGCTGCCAGCGCCTTCCACTACGATGTAATCATATTGCGCCTGCAAGCGCCGCCATGAGCCCATCACCGCATCCATGGCGATGGATTTATAGGCATGGTAGCCCGCAGCCTCCATATTGCCAGCTACCTTGCCTTGAATAATGACCTGGCTACCCGTGTCAGTATTGGGCTTCAGTAATATCGGGTTCATATCGGTATGAGGCTCCAGCCCGCACGCCATGGCCTGTACGGCCTGTGCGCGACCTATCTCGCCACCATTCACCGTCACGGCTGAATTAAGCGCCATATTCTGAGGCTTGAATGGGGCGACTTTCAGGCCCTTGCGATACAATGATCTGCATAATGCCGCTGCCAGCGTGCTTTTGCCCGCATCGGAAGTGGTTCCCTGAACCATGATTGTTTTTGTAGATGTCATCTGACTATTATCCCATTTCTTGGCTTAACACTGCATCGTTAATTGTGCCTGGCATTGTTATTTGTGCCCTGCTTTTAGACCGAATTTTGGGCGAGCCAAGTCGCTGGCACCCGCTGGCCGGATTCGGCAATCTTGCCAACTGGCTGGAAAAACAACTGAACCATGCTCAACACCCACTGATTAATAAGCTCATGGGGCTTGGCGCCTGGCTCCTATTGTTAAGCCCGTTTATCGCTTTCAGCCTCTACCTCAACCGCCTTGAATTCAGCTGGATTGCCGATTGCCTGCTACTTTATTTTGCCATCGGCGCACGTAGCCTGAAACAACATGCCATGCGTATTTACCATGGCTTATCAAGCAAAGATCTTGCCAAAGCACGGCTAGCTGTCAGTATGATCGTGAGTCGTGACACCCAGAATTTGGACGAAAATGAAATCGCCACAGCTACGGTTGAATCGGTGCTTGAAAACGGCAATGACGCTATTTTTGGTGCCATTTTCTGGTTTCTTATTTTCGGTGGTACCGGCGCGCTTGCATTCAGGCTGGCCAACACCCTAGATGCCATGTGGGGCTATCGCACACCACGCTTTATCAATTTTGGCTGGGCAGCAGCGCGGTTGGATGACCTGCTCAACTTAATCCCCGCAAGGCTGACTGCTTTAAGTTATGCATTGTGCGGGCACAGCAGGCAAGCACTGTATTGCTGGCGCAAGCAAGCAAGCAACTGGTACAGCCCGAATGCGGGACCAGTAATGTCGGCAGGCGCGGGTGCACTGAATGTACAATTGGGTGGAGCAGCACCTTATCAGGGCGAAGTCAAAATAAGGCCTTTGCTGGGTGTGGGCGAATCAGTGGCGCCAAGGCATATTTTGCTTGCCATCCGACTGGTAAAGCGCAGCGTGATCTTGTGGTGCCTGCTTATAACGCTCATTTATCTGGCTACAGGATACATAGGAGGCTCTCATGCTTGAACATGGCGGCAATCTTTCCAGCGCAGCTGAGCAATATGGCATTCCTCTGCCTTACTGGCTGGATCTATCTACTGGCATCAACCCCAATGGCTACCCTGTACCCAGTATTCCACCCGCCGTATGGCAGCGCCTGCCGCTGGATGATGACGGGCTGCATGAAGTCGCGCTGGCTTATTATGATGCCCGGCATATCTTGGCAACTGCCGGCTCACAGGCCGCTATTCAAGCCTTGCCCAGGCTACGCAGTGCATGCCATGTAGCGATGCCGGAGGTGATGTATCTCGAGCATGCCAGGAACTGGACACAAAATCATCACCGCGTGACCCTCTTTTCAGGCAGCCCCGATACAGCATTACTGAATAGTGCAGATGTGGTGCTGCTATGCAATCCCAATAACCCAACAGGCGAGATCATCCCCACTACAAAATTACTGGAGTGGCACACCAAACTGGCTAAACGTGGTGGCTGGCTGGTGATAGATGAAGCCTTCATGGATGTCTCGCCAGAATTCAGCCTGGCACCTTATGCGCATTTACCCGGGCTGATCATATTGCGATCGCTAGGCAAGTTCTTTGGCCTCGCTGGCGCGCGCGTAGGCTTTGTGCTGGCACAGCAAGAACTGCTGGATCAACTACACGAATTGCTCGGCCCATGGCCTCTCTCAGGGCCCGCTAGATTCATAGCGAGCCATGCATTGAGAAACACTCCTTGGCAAGTCAGCACTCGAAAAAATCTGAATGCCGGCAGCCAACAGTTAAACCGGCTGTTAAAGCAATATGGGCTTGAGCCTAAGGGCCAACATGCGCTGTTTCAATGGATGCCTCACAAGGATGCAGAAGCCTGGCAGCTGCACTTTGCCAGGCAGGGTATATGGGTGCGGATATTTCCGGAATGGTCAGCACTTAGATTCGGCTTGCCGTCTGCCAACGGCTGGGCCAGGCTGGAAGCTGCGCTGGAGAACTTTAGCGAGTATGGCCTGGAAGATTAAGACGGGCTAGATTAGGCTTTAGCGGTTAACAAAGCCGATTCGCGTGACTTTCTCTTCCACAATGATGTGCGTGACACTCGCATAATCAATCTGCAGGCGGAAGGCATGCATCAATGGCAGGTTGAGCGCCTCTGCCACCAATGCCCGAATCACGCCGGCATGTGTAAATACAACAACCGGTTCCCCACTCCTGTTAGCGCTTACTTCATCCAGAAAGCTTTTTGCTCTTAGGTGCAGCGCATGAAAAGATTCACCTTGTGGGGGCGATTGCATGACATGCTCTTCGGCCCATACATCGATCAGTCCGCGTGGAATATCATTCCATGCCTGCATTTCCCAATCGCCAAAATGCAGCTCCAACAATCGCGAATCCTGCGTTACTTCACCCAAACTTAGCGATTGCGCACTCGCGGTAGCCAGCTTTAAACAACGCTGTAGCGGACTGCTGTATAGCGCCGATGGTGGCAAATGCTTTAATTTGCCATGCACAGCCGTGAGCTCCTGCGCAAAACTGGCCGCTACATCCAGGTCGGTCTGCCCATAGCATATTCCCGGCAGTACATCGGGGGTGGTATGACGTACCAGATATAAATCCATGTTAAGAAACGCTCCAGATTTGGAACCCTATTGAACCTAATATACCCAGATAGAATGCAATCTCGGTCAGTTGCTGCATGGCCCCCAGGCAGTCGCCGGTATAGCCGCCGATACGCCGCTTCAGTTTATGGCTGAACCAGACCCATACCAAGGCCACCGGCAACACAGCCCACAACAAATGCAAAGATAAAAAAACCAATGGCCCCAGCCCGAACAGGCTAGCGAGGACTAATTCAGCTGTGCTCAACTTGGTCGCCAGCGGCTTGGATTTACCGGATGAGCGTACATAAACCTGGGTGTAAATCACCAGCACTGCAGCATAGCGACTAAGGGCATGCCCTGCTATCAGCACCACTGGCGTTAGTAGGGGCGAGATATGGTTAAGAGATTCAAACTTGGCGAGCAAGGCCAATATCATTGCCGCTGCACCATAACTGCCAATGCGGGAATCCTGCATGATGGTGAGTACCTGCTCCTTCTCCCAGCCTCCACCCAGCCCATCTGCTGCGTCTGCCAGGCCATCCTCATGAAAGCAGCCTGTCGCGTAGATGGTAGCAATCATGCTCAGGATAACTGCAATTTCTGTTGGAAGTATCTTTGCTGCGAGCCAGTAAACCAATGCAGCCAACACACCTACCAGCAGACCGACCAGCGGGAAATACTTGACTGAGTGATTGAGGTCGGATTCCTGAAAGTCAGGAACCGAAGGCATGGGCACACGGGTAAAAAACCCGACAGCCAGACTGAATAACCGCCATTCTTTATTCATGTTTTAGCTTAAGCCTGGCGACTGACACTGGCCGATTCAAACGAAGCCATATCATTGAGGAAATTTACAGAAGCTTGCACTAAGGGGTAAACCAGTGCAGCGCCTGTGCCTTCACCTAGGCGCAAATCCAGTTGCACCAGTGGTTTCGCATTTAAATTTTGCAACATCAGGCGGTGGCCAGATTCATCAGAACAGTGAGAAAACACACAATAATCAAGGATAGCTGGCTGCATACGCGCAGCCACCAGCAAGGCGGCGGTAGCGATAAAGCCATCGATGAGTAGCAGCGCTTTTTGCTCTGCCGCACCCAGCATGGCACCCGCCATCATGGCTATCTCAAAACCGCCAAATGTCGCCAATACCTGCTCCGGACTTGCTGCATCAAGGTTGTGATACTGCAAAGCCTGGGCAATCACGCCGATCTTTTTCTGCAATCCGACATCATCCAGGCCGGTACCTCGCCCCACGCATTGAGCTACAGGCAAGTTACAGAGTACCGACATCAGCGCTGATGCCGAAGAAGTGTTGCCTATACCCATCTCACCAAAGCCCAACACGTTGCTTCCTAGTGATATTTCATGCTGCGCCATTCTTGCGCCGCGTGCTAGCGCCTGCTCACATTGCGCTTCAGTCATCGCAGGCTCGATCAGGAAATTGCGCGTACCCATGCCAACCTTGGCATCGATCAAATCATGATGCACCGCAAACTGGTGATTAACGCCCGCATCAATCACGCGCACTTCTATATTGTTTTGTTTGGCGAATACGTTGATACCTGCCCCGCCAGCGAGGAAATTCAGCACCATCTGTTGCGTCACGGCCTGGGGATATGGCGTGACTCCGGCCTCCACGATGCCGTGGTCACCAGCGAAAACCATCATCACAGGCTTGTTCAAAACAGGCGACAAGCTGTTCTGGATCAACCCGATTTGCAAGGCAAGTTGCTCTAGCCGACCGAGCGCACCCAGTGGCTTGGTCTTGTTGTTGATCTTTTCAATAAGGGCTGTGGATAAGGCTTGATCGGGCTGGGTGATAGTAAATTTGGGCATGTTGGATATGATGATGAATAGTGATGTGAGCATACCCGACTACGCTCATTTTTTAAACTTTACATTTTGCCCATGGTTTTCCAAACAACAACCATTCATCACACAATATTAACTGCTGATATGCTGCCCACCTTTATTTTGCAAGGCACTTTCCTAGCCCGATAATATTTTCTCGGACATTCAGGACACTTTTTAATGAAGTTTGCTATAATGCGCACCTTGCGATAATTACAACGGCTGTTTACAGGCCTTCGCAGAGTTGGCCGGGTAGCTCAGTCGGTAGAGCAGCGGATTGAAAATCCGCGTGTCGACAGTTCGATTCTGTCCCCGGCCACCATACTCATCTTCACTATAAATTAGCCATTAATTGGCAATTTCCCATAAAAACATACGTTTAATGCGAATTTCCCAAGATAATTGGGTTAATCGCCACCTCAGCATTGCGCCGCAACAGTTGCCTAATTCATCAGATTCGTTCAAAGTTAGCCTTTAAATACACAGATTAGAAGAATTGGCGACTTTTATGGCCGGCTATAAAGTAATCGAAGCAAGCGAACTATTCGAAATGATGGCCAACCAGCAGGTAGCACTGGTTGATGTCCGTAATGATACTGAAGTCCTCACTGGCATCATTCCCGGTGCCATTCATATCCCCCTATCCCTTGTCCCCGTTAAGCACGATACCCTCAGCAAAGAAGTTGCTACCGTATTCTATTGCCATAGTGGTATCCGCTCTGCTCAGGCAGCGGCCTACATGGCGAGCAAAGATCATGAGCAGGTATACAACCTGCAAGGCGGCGTGTTAGCGTGGGGTCGTGCTGGCTACCCTTTTGATCAAATCAGTTTTATCTAGCAAGCTTTTTTACCAACCTAATCTAAGCGCATACAATCGATGACAAGCGAACTCATGGAATTCACAAAAGAACTCGACGCACGCGGCCTCAATTGCCCTTTGCCAATATTACGCTGTAAAAAAAGCTTGGCGGAAATCGAAGCCGGCGATGTACTGAGAGTCGTAGCTACAGACCCGGGGTCAGTCAAAGACTTTCAGGCATTCTGCAAACAGACTGGGCATGAAATGCTCTCGTTTGAAGAGCTTGAAGCTGGGCCCAAGAAAGAATTTATCTTTCATATCCGAAAACGTAGCAACTAAACACAGGTAATAAAAAAGCCTCTTTTCAGAGGCTTTTTTATTATTCACTGCCAGCTTGTTGGCTTATTTTAATTTAGCCAACTGCACATTCAGCTTCTCCACCGTTGCGCTAAAACCAGCCAGGCGCTCTTTCTCCTGCGCTACCACTGCCGCTGGCGCACGATCGACAAAGCTGGCATTGCCAAGCTTGGCTTCTGCCTTGGTGATTTCAGCACTGATACGAGCGATTTCCTTGCTCAAGCGCTCTTTTTCAGCCGCAACATCGATCTCGATTTTGAGCATGAGCTTGAAATTACCTGCCAGTGCCACTGGTGCATCAGCTTCCGGCAATTCACTCACAAGCTCAACGTCCGCAAGCTTGGCAAGCGCCTTCAAATGTAGAGCATAGGCTTGCAGCTGCGAAATATCGCCAGATGCGATCAATGGCACGCGCGTTGCAGGTGAGATATTCATCTCGCCACGTAGGCTGCGGCACGCATCCACAGACTCTTTCAGCAAAGCCACCCAAGCCTCGGCCACCTCATCGATCTTACCTGGCTGACTCTTGGGATAAGCTTCCAGCATGATGCTTGGTCCGGTACGGCCAGACATGGGGCCTATGGTCTGCCAGATTTCCTCGGTAATAAATGGCATTACCGGATGCGCCAGGCGCAGAATGGTCTCCAGCACACGAAGCAAGGTACGGCGTGTGGCACGTTGCTCAGCCTCATTGCCATTCTGTAACTGAACCTTTGCCAGCTCCAGGTACCAGTCGCAGTATTCATCCCATACAAACTTGTAGATAGTCTGCGCCACGATATCGAAGCGGTAATCTGCAAAGCCCCTCTCTATATCTGCTTCAACTTTTTGCAGCAGACTGACAATCCAGCGGTCGGCTTGCGAGAAGCTCAGGTAACCTTCAGGCATGGTACTGCACTCTTCCATGCCGTTATCCTGCGGGCTACCATCCTCGTTCTGTGTATTCATAAGCACAAAGCGCGTGGCGTTCCACAGTTTGTTGCAGAAGTTGCGATAGCCTTCGCAGCGCTGCAAATCAAACTTGATATCGCGACCGGGTGAGGCCAGGCTAGCGAAAGTGAAACGCAGAGCATCCGTTCCGTAAGCGGCGATACCTTCCGGGAATTCCTTGCGGGTGCGCTTCTCGATTTTTTCGGCATCTTTCGGGTTCATCAAGCCGGTGGTGCGCTTCTTGATCAACTCATCCAGGCCTATGCCATCAATCAAGTCAATCGGGTCCAGCACGTTACCCTTGGATTTGCTCATCTTCTGGCCTTCCGCATCGCGGATCAGGCCATGGACGTACACATGCTTAAACGGAATCTTGCCGGTGATATGCGTGGTCATCATCACCATGCGCGCCACCCAGAAGAAGATGATGTCAAAACCCGTCACCAGCACTGATGAAGGCAGGTATAAATCCAGCGCAGTATTGGCTTTGTCCTTGGCTTCGTCACCAGTCCAATCCAATGTGGAGAAAGGCCAGAGCGCGGATGAATACCAGGTATCCAGCACATCATCATCACGCTTCAGGTTCCCGGTGTAGCCATCTTTTGCAGCAAGCGCTTTGGCTTCAGCCTCATCATGCGCTACATAAATCTGGCCTGCATCGCCATACCATGCGGGGATCTGGTGACCCCACCACAACTGACGCGAGATGCACCAATCCTGAATATTATTCAGCCACTGGTTATAAGTATTGACCCAGTTTTCCGGGTAAAACTTGATCTCGCCGCTGGCTACGACATCCAGCGCTTTTTGCGTGATGCTCTTACCATCTTCAGATGGCTTGCTCATGGCGACGAACCACTGGTCGGTTAGCATGGGCTCAATGACGACACCTGTGCGGTCACCACGAGGGACTTTGAGTTTATGCTTTTCAGTTTTGACCAAATAGCCTTGTGCTTCAAGGTCAACCACAATGAGCTTGCGTGCATCGAAACGATCAAGTCCTCTATATTGCTCAGGAACAATTGTGTAATAAGGCTTCGCGAGCAGCCCATCAGCTAAAGCGCTGGCGATAGCAGTATTTTTATTTGTTGAACGAAGTCTAGCAACAATATTTAGCTCTTTAATTCTTTCAGAAGTCCAAGGAGTACTCTCATCAATGACTTTCCCATCCAAATCCAAAATAGGCAATGTATCTAGGTTTTGGCGCTGGCCTACAGAGTAGTCATTAAAATCATGTGCTGGTGTGACTTTCACCACACCAGTGCCAAACTCACGATCCACATAGTCATCGGCAATAATCGGGATTTCACGGCCGCACAACGGTAGTTTTACGCTCTGGCCAATCAGGTGGGCATAACGCTCATCTTCAGGGTGCACCATCACAGCCACGTCACCCAGCATGGTTTCCGGGCGGGTTGTAGCCACAGTTAAATGGCCTTCACCATTGGCAAGCGGATAGTTGATGTGCCACATAAAGCCATCTTCTTCTTCCTGGATCACTTCCAGATCGGAGACAGCTGTACCCAGCTTCACATCCCAGTTCACCAGGCGTTTGCCGCGGTAGATCAGGCCTTCGTTATACAAACGCACAAAGGTTTCAGTGACGGTTTTGTTGAGCGCCGGGTCCATGGTGAAACGCTCACGGGACCAGTCTGGCGAGGTGCCAAGACGACGCATCTGCTTGGTGATGGTGCCGCCGGAATATTCTTTCCACTCCCACACTTTTTCCAGGAATTTTTCGCGGCCTAGGTCATGTCGCGAAATGCCCTGCGCATCCAGCTGACGCTCCACCACGATCTGCGTGGCAATGCCCGCATGGTCGGTACCAGGTTGCCAAAGCGTGTTGTCGCCGCGCATACGGTGATAGCGGGTAAGCGAATCCATCAGCGTCTGGTTGAAGCCGTGGCCCATATGCAGCGTGCCCGTGACATTCGGCGGCGGCAGCAGGATGCAGAAGTTATCCTGCTTGCTGGTATCCAGCCCGGCAGCGTAATAGCCCTTACTTTCCCAGAACTCGTACCATTTGCTTTCTATGGATTTCGGGTCGAAGGATTTTGCTAAAGTATTAGTGTTTTCAGTAGTTTGTTGTGTGCTCATAGGGACGAGATTTTACCACAGGGCCTACCATGTGCTGATAGGGTGATACTGAGAAAACCTGTTAAAAGCGAAGTCTAGTAGCCCAGCCAGATGCTGGCCGCAGCAGCCGTGCTGAAAATTGCAAAATGCAGCCATGCCCAGAATCGATAGCGCTCGCGCAGCACATGCGGTGAAACGCCGGAGATCAGGTACAGCCTGTCATGATTCTTGGGGCGGGAAATCACATGTTTCTCCACGGCGTGCGGATCATATCTTCTGCTGACCTCATGATAGGCCTCATGGCGAGCAAGCTCCCATTCATGAAGGTCTATCACGCCATTTAAATTATGGTCGAAACGCGCTTTTAGCTTGGCTGGATTCTGCTTCCAAGATACCGCCAGCTGATTGGCTTCTCGCCACAGCTCATGCTCGCTGGGTTGCTGATTGAGCGTATCAAGCTCACCCAGCACATAGATTTGCTTGCCAACGGGCAGCACATCTTCAATGTAGCGATGATCATGCTGTTGTTTCTGGTGACGGATTGCAGCAATGACTTCAGCACCGTCCGGATTCACCTCGCATTCGCCGCTTTGGTCGCTCAGCGTAAATTGGTTATGGCTATATTGGTAATCCTCAAGCTGCCAGAGACCATGGTCGTTACGGGCATAGACCCAGAGCCTATACCACACGCAGGGAATGCCATGGATCGGGCTTTTCATGGGAGTCAGGCTGCGCGCAAATCCCAGCAATTCGATATAGCCCTGGGCTGCAGCACCAATACTGGAAATGGGCGTTTCCTCTATACCCAGAAAACGCCGCAAGTTAAACGCACATGCAAACCCACTCACCAGTGCAATGAGCAAAGCGATGGCAATTCGATAGCCATCATCTTCAGGCGCAAGCTTAAAGCTGCCAATAAACACTATCGTCAATGCTGTAGAAAAGCATAAGGCCGCAGGGTTCAGGTAGTAGCTAGTGAATTTTCGATAAAACAAGGAGTACATCTGCGCTACCTTTGGTTAGAACTCCAGGCAGGCGAGGTTGCCGGCCACCGGGTCCAGTCCAGCACCACGATGGTTTCATCAAATATCACACCCGCGATGACATTGGGCTTGGAGTAAAACTTACGGGCAATCAGATTGCCTGCCTGGTCTTTGGTCACTGCAATTTTCAGCCATGGATGTACAGGGTCGTCAGACTTGATATAGCTAGTCACCCAGCCGCCCTCACATGAATATTCTGCGCGATTTTTATCCAATATAAACCGATGTGAGTGCCAGAAAAATTGGCCATCGATGGCATTCTCAAAGTCATCGTTGGACATATTGTTTGGTTCAAAAAATGTCGTTTGCTCTTCATCAATGTAATACCTGGATTTTTGACGCGTGGCGGGGTTAATCATGGTCTGATAACGCGTATATTGTTCCGGGCTTTTGGCGCTTAACTCCGCCTCTAGCGCTTGCATAGCTTCCGGGCTGCGCTCCGCAATCAGTTTTACCATGGTAGTTCCATAGCGCTGTGCACCATTGGTTTCCACATCTTGACTGATGGTCAAGGTATCCCAATCTCGAAAAATCGCCAGCTTGGAGACTTCGAAAGCCGGCTTCAATAAACGGTTGCCGACAAAGGTATCTGCAAGCTTGATATTGCCTGCGTTGCTCACCGTAGCGTAAGTGCCGGAAAGATCACTGCATGAGTTACGGTAGGGATCGAGTACCAACGCTGCCCAGCCTTTTGGATAGCCATCCTCGTCCGCATGATGCTTGTTGCCATGCTGCGTAGAGAGCATATTGGCCAGCATGGCGCTCGATGCCAAAAGCAAGGCAATGTAAAAGTAGCTGTGCAGCTTATGCCGCCTGATGAGCTTATGATGGGCATGGTGAGAAATAATGAAAGGACGGCCATCCGCGGGCTTGCTGATAGTGGTTTGCGGCTTTAACTCGCCAAGCTCATTGCGTATTTCACGAGTTGCAGCGGCCCGCACCAGCGCAAGCTCCTGCTCACTTACCTGGCCATCATTATCTAGGTCAAACCTTTGAAGAAAGCGCTTCTGATCCTGTTTCCACTCTGCAATCAGTGCACCGACCTGTCGGCTGAACTCGGTGCGTTGTTGTGAGGCACTTTGGGTAATGAAATTACCGAGCACATATAAATCGCGCCCTGGCAGCAGCCGCGCTTCCTTGTAGAAATTATTGCCTTCGTACCATTCCTCATAATCCAGCTCGCTGACTTGTGCGCCCTTAGGGTTGACCAAGCAGTGCTCAGAGCCATCGCTAATGCTAAAAATGTCTTCCTGTTTGCCGCTGGCTATTAGCTCCCAGTCACTCCTGTCCAAGCCTAGCATCAAGCGGCTTATCCAACCCTTTGTGCGGTAATGCTGATACTCATACCAAAGGCAACGCTTGCCGCTGACAGGCGAAGTCGCTGCATCGACAGGCACGCCCTTGCCGATAATTTCGACATAGCCTTGTGCGGCAGACGATATTTTTGAGGTGGCAATGTCCGCAATCGCTTGTGCGGATTTGTACTCGCGTAAGAAAAAATAGATGCTGTAAAACGGCAGCACCATCAACAGACCTTTGGCGCCACCTAGCAAGACTGCAGCGAGCGGCACCAACAGACGCTTTCCATAGGCCGCTATGTATTTGTTGATCGGCTTACGGAAAATCAGAATGAATAGAAACAGGACAACCGGTGTAAAAACCAGCAGTAATTGATACCGCATGGCCTATTTGGAAAAAAGCGCTTCTACATTGACATCGCTTAGCTCTGTAGCTTCAAAATTGAGTGTCCTGAATGCCTGAAAATTCAACAAGCGCGCAATGATCACATCAGGAAACTGCTCGATGCGTGCATTATTGATGGTGACTGCTTCATTGTAAAACTCGCGCCGGTCTGCAATGTTGTTCTCAAGGCTGGAGATGCGAGATTGCAGATGAGTGAATTGTTGATCCGCTTTTAAATCGGGGTAGTTTTCAGATAAGGCAAACAGGCTGCCAAGGCTTTGTCGCAAAGCACCTTCTGCAACACCCAGCGCTGCAATATCGCCAGCGTTGTTAGCAGCGGCAACACGATTACGTGCTTGAATCACTTTTTCCAGGGTAGTTTGTTCATGCTGCATATACTGCTTGCAGGTAGCGACCAGCTTGGGTAATTCATCATGGCGCTGTTTTAGCAGCACATCGATATTGGATAAAGCCTTGGTGACGTTATGTTTTACGGTCACGAGGCTGTTGTAGCGAAGAACGAGGTAAATCAGGATGGGTACGATAAACCAGAGTATATGACTGGTTCCAAACAGCTTCTCTAATAAATCAAAAAACATACTGCGCCCCTTTTAAAATTGAATATCGTACTTTTCTATTTGCTTTTTTAATACAGCAGTAACCACTACAGCAAGTGTAATGACAAGCGCATATCCATACAATGTCGATCCAGATCAGTGGCAATTGCACAGGCTCAAAATTGTCAGTTTTTTCTGTTACGATGCTAATTCACTTTGATGGAGAACTCTACGTGGATGCACTCTGGGTCTGGGGCATATTGGGCTTGATACTGCTGGCATTTGAAATGGCGACCGGTACTTTTTATATTTTCTGGTTTGGGATTGCTGCATTGATTCTAGCTGGTGCGCTCAGCATATTTCCCTCTATTAACGTTGCGCTGCAATTGTTGCTGTACTCCGTGCTTTCGCTGGGCTCGCTGGCGATCTGGCGACGCTTTTACAAGAAAACCGGCACCGATCTCAAAATTGGACAATCAGAGGGTGATGAAATTGGCCGCGTCGGCATTATTATCGAGGCCGTGAGCGCCAGGAAAAATGGCCGGATTCAATTTGCACAAGGTGTGATGGGCAGCCGTGAGTGGGCAGCGATTGCCAATGAAGATATTGATGTAGGCGCAGATGCCGTCATTACGGGCATTGAAGGCAATAGCCTGCGAGTGAAAAAGCAATAAATCTAAAAAACCTGGCTTTATCAATTTAAGGAAAAATCATGCTGGAATTTTTATATGTTCTGATTATTGTGGTGGCGATCCTCGCCTGGAAAGGTATTCGCATCGTGCCGCAAGGTGAAGAGTGGGTGGTGGAGCGTCTGGGCAAATTCAATTCGGTATTGAATCCTGGCCTGCATGTCATCAACCCGATATTCAGCAAGGTGAGCTACAAAGTCACGACCAAGGACATCATCCTGGAAATCCCCCAGCAAGAGGTGATTACGCGTGACAATGCGGTGATTCTGGCAAATGCGGTGGCCTTTATCAAAGTGACCAATATCCAGCGCACCGTGTACGGCATTGATAACTTTCACGAGGCCATGCGCAATATGGTACAGACCAGCCTGCGCTCCATTATCGGCGGTATGGACTTGAACCAGGCGCTGACATCGCGCGATCGCATCAAGGCTGAACTGAAAACAGCGGTAGCCGATGAAGCCGCTGATTGGGGCCTCACCGTGAAATCGGTCGAGATTCAGGACATCAAACCTTCTGCCAATATGCAACACGCCATGGAACAGCAGGCATCAGCAGAACGTGAGCGCGTAGCTGTGGTAACACGTGCTGAAGGCGAAAAACAATCACTTATACTCAACGCAGAAGCCAGGCTGGAAGCGGCTCGCAAGGATGCCGAAGCGCAAGAGGTAGCAGCCAAGGCATCCGCAGAATCCATCCGCCTGATTTCTGAGGCAGTGAAAGAAAACAATAGCTCAGCGACATTCTTGTTGGGTGACCGTTATATTCAGGCTTTACAGAAGATGTCTGCCTCAGAAAACAGCAAGATTATCGTAATGCCGGGTGATGTAGTGAGCGCAGTCAAGGCGCTGGTAGGCGGAAAATAAGAGGTTTTTAATTACTCCTTCGCCATTTAGGGGGAGGAGTAAAAACTAGGCCCCACAAATCTTACAAGCGGGATCCTTGTTGAGCTTAATGGTTCGCCATTCCATACTAAGTGCGTCCAACAACAGCAGGCGCCCTTGCAGGCTTTCACCTATGCCCATCAGCAACTTCATGGCCTCAGCCGCCTGAGTAGCGCCGATAATTCCGACTAGCGGCGCAAATACCCCATTTTCAGCACAGCGTAAGGCTTCTTCATCGCCCATATCAGGAAAGAGGCAATGGTAACAAGGGCTGGCGGCATTGCGCATATCAAACACCGTTACCTGTGCTTCAAATCCAATAGCAGCGCCAGAAACCAACGGTTTTCCTAACTTCACACATATGCGGTTAAGGGCATAGCGTGTAGCAAAGTTGTCAGAGCAATCAATAATGACATCAGCTTCTGCTGCTAGCTTTTCAAAAGCTTCTTCAGTAGATTTTTTCTGAATTGTATTTACAACGACTTCTGCGTTGATGGCATGCAATGCCTGCTGTGCCGAGGCTGCCTTGTTGATACCAACAGATTGCGTAGTGTGAATAATCTGCCGCTGCAAATTGGTCAGATCAACGTCATCAAAATCACAAATTGTCAGCGTACCTACACCGCCAGCAGCCATATATAAAGCCACTGGCGAACCCAAGCCACCAGCTCCAACAATCAGGGCATGACTATTGACGAGCTTTTCCTGGCCTTCGTAACTGACTTGCGGGAGGAGAATATGACGGCTATACCGCAGGAGTTGATTGTCGTTCATGAAAGCCGTGTTTATTAGTGTAACTGTCCAGCTTGGAGCATAGCGTTATATAAAACAAATGGCGAAATCCAAGTCACGATATCATCGAACTCACCTTCTGCTGCAGTTGATGCCGTTGGGGTACGACTGAAAAATCTCGGATTTGGCGGCGAAGCCAACAAATTTGATGTTTCATCTATACCAGCAGTTTGCGAGAAATTCCTGCCGGTTGAAAAAATCACCGCAACAGCATTATTAACTAGATAACTAGCCACTGAGCAATTAGCCGCATCACTACATACTTGAAGATCTGGACTCAAATTCGTTATACCTACATTACTGGCTTTATTGGCTGTAGTGAAATCTGGGGTGGCTGGTAAAATAGCTGGCGTATTTACTTGAGTAACAGCATACCGAATCCGATTATTCCAAGCATCTAAAGCAAACCCTTGAATATCAACTGGCTGAATTCCCAGTGTAACTGCTGGAAGAAACCCAACCGTCACTGTACATGCCCCACCCGCCAATGGATCTTGTAAACCATTACTCGCCGCAGTTGCGGGGCAAGGTAACCGACCCTGTGATTGTGCATAGCCTAATAAAGCTTTCCTAGCAATTTCCAATGTATTTTCTGTTTGAGATTGAAAGAGTTGCTCTCTCTGAGCCTGCAAAGGTAATAAAAGTGCAGCCAATACAAACCCTAAAATGACTAAAACAATAGCCATTTCTACCAAACTAAAACCTTTTATTTTTTTATACTGGGTTATTTTCATGGTGAAATGATGAATGACTTATCGTTATATGAGCTACTACGAGGTACACCAACTCTATCATAGACATTGTCACCGTTAGCGTTTTCTATGCTATCTAAATAGTCTGCACTACTACAAGATGGTTTTGTTTGCGCAGCATTTTTAGATGCTGCAAACGGGGCATTAATAATTGAAGCTCCTGTACTAATAAGTAACGCTTCAATGCCAGCTCTATTACCAACAGTTATCGTAAGTGAAGCATCGTAATAAATATAATCTTGCCATTTGTTTCTGGAAAACCATGCTGGTAATGCTGAGTTAGTAATTATTGAATTAAATGGCGGTTCAGCACACCCTAGGAAAGAGAGTCCACCAGTACTGCTGCAACTTACAGAATTGTTATTACCCGTTGGACAACCTGGAGATGAGTTAAGTGAACAACCACCTGTTGCTCCATTAAATGCACCGTAAAATGTGTAACTGCCATTTACTGTAGAGGTACATGATCCATCTGTTAGGCAAGTAAAATTTGTAGTAGCTGTTGAGCTACTGCAGCTACCAGCGCCATTACAAGAACAGGTAGTGCTCGACAATCTAGTACAAGCTCCTACAGAATAACTTGCAGAAAAAGCAGCGCCCGATGTCTTTGTAAAACTTATTGAATCCACATCAGTAAATGCGCATTTGCAAGATCTTGATGATCCCCAGTTGCATGAGCAAAGTGGATTTTTTGATTCAGTTGGTAAAAATCCCTTCAAGTTCGATGATATACAACTATGATTATTTGTAGATCCAAGCATTGCCGCATGGGGGTAATTACTAGTCCAATTTTTATAGTTTATTAATGCTTGGCGTGCAGTCAATGCCGAGCGATGCTCAAGTGCTTCCATTAACTCATCAACTGTAATATATATAAGCTTATCGTTGAAATAATATGGCCGCTGAAATGTGATATCACTTGCACTTAGATGACGACCATCTTCACCAAAAATAAAATCTTCATCATCTGTTGCATATCCGCGATTACTGTATGTAGCCGCACCAATCATAAAACTATCCAAATACTCGCTAGCACCGGCAGTCGATGAAGATCGATCTTGGCCGCCAAGCGGCTCACCTGGAGAAATAATTACTGCAGCAACACGGTTTGAAATAAGATTGCCGTTCCGATCAAGAACCTGCAACCATTGATAGTTCGGATTGTTAATAATACTAGGATTTATCACTGGGTCGGATGAAGGTGCTTGATACTCATGTACCAGATTGCGAGAGACTGCATACCAGAGTCGATTACCTTGTGCATCAAGCCAATCACCACCGACACCCGTATGCGGATTAATGCAAGGATTGGATTGACCAATAAGTGGCAAGCGTCCTAACAAAAAGCTATATTGAAATGTCCCAGTATAACAATCACTCTTCCCATCATAGCCACCACCTGTAGAGCGGTCTGGAAAAGGAAGTTGTCCTGGATTGATTGGATGACTAACTGCCCAGGCAATCAAAGCTTGTTTTGCCTCCCCAAGCACTTGCATTGTCTGTTCATCTTGCTGGGATTGGAGAGAGGCCGCATTAAATGCTTTGAGCGTATACGCTGCAACAGCCAGTCCTATTATGAACATCATTAAGATGAGCACGGCACCTTGCTGCTTTCTTACAAAGACACTCATTTATCAATCATTAGCGATTTAATTGATTCGGCACATTCAAAGGCGGCTGATTATTCAATGGCTCACCTATCGTACCGCTCTCTTTGACTGGTTTGACAGTAGTTGCCCGGCTCGACTCAGTGACACTATCACTCTCTGATGAGTAGCTTTGCCCCGCCTTAAGATTGAAGTTCTTGCCATTAGCGGGCAATTTCAGTTGCACCTGATTGCCATCGCGGCCCAGTTTTCCTACTTCTATATCGCCGTTTGCAGTGTCTTCCTGCATCGGATGGTTATTCACCCATACGGTGCCTTTTTTACCATCACTACGCTTAACATAGCCCTGCATGGAAACCGAGGGAGGGATCACTGGCGCCACCGGCACGATTGCATCAGTACTAGCTTCTGTACTTGCCTTAAGTACCTCAGCCTTGGTGGTCTGGCGCAGGTAATCCAGATTTGCGCGCTCTTCCGGGGTGGTGAACAAACGCCCCAGACCCTCAACGGCGTACACCTGCCCGGAGAGGATCAAGCAGGCAAGAAGTCCGAATAACTTAAATAGACATTTACTCATGGCGTGGCAACCCCATTGAGCTGGGGCTCACGTATCGTGAGCCAATCCAGCTCACAAGCGGCGAGCAGATTGGGGGTGAGGTTTGTTGGTTTTGCTGAACTCAGGCGGGTGATTTCACACTGGCGCAAAATAAATGGGGCAGTTTCTGTTTTATCCAGCGCGTCTATCAGCGTCAGCAGGTCGCCTTCGTGCAGCATTGCCAGCTCCAGCTTCATGACGGACCGATAGGGTTTGAATGAGCCGACATTGAGGGTAAACGCAGGCTTGTATTCTTCCTGCATACCGATGCTGTAATTAACGGTATACAGCTTATGCTGCTGGTGAATATTACGCAGGCTATCCACCCACTCGATACGCCGTTCTTCGCCGATAAAGCCATCTTTAATCATGCGCTGGTATATGGGCAGATATTTAACAATCTGGTCTTTTTCCTGGCCTGAGGTCTGGTAGCGCTGGCGGGCCTGGCTAAGTTGGCCCTTTTGCGCTTGTAATGCTTGCTCCGCCTCGTTTTTGCGATTTTCGGCATAACTCACCAGAAGCGTCAGCAAAATAAGTGCCGCCCCAAATACGATTAGTGGAGTGCGCAGCATTTTCAGGTCTTGTTGATTGAGTTTCATATTGGCTGCCCTTGCGGTTTCAATATGACTTTAAGCTTGAATAATGCTGCTGTAGTTAATGCTGTCTTTTCGTCTGTGGTACTTCCTTGTAAATTGGAGTATGAACTCACATTCACGGGCGCCTGTACCACTTCTACAAATTGTACTTCCGGGTCTGCCTTGAGCGTATCCGCAAACCGGCTTACCAGATTTAAAGCTGCACGGTAATCGCCCGAGAATCGTTTTATTTCGCCACTCACAAAACCGACTTTATAAAGCACGGCAGGGTCTGGGACAAAAGCACTGATAGTGCTTGCAGCTGGTGTTGATGAGACACTAGGGGTGACTTGTGCCCTATCTTCGTCCTGTATATTGACGTTATTGGTCTGCATCCATAGTAGCCTGTTAACCTGGATATCCGGTGTTTTATCAAGAGCACGGCTTACCACCTGCATCATGCGCTTCGGTGCCTTGGAATACTTGCTGATCGCTTCATTCAGCTCTGCTGCCACCTGCAGCTCTGCACTCGGGATAGGTGTAGTCGGGAAATTCTTGGCCACTTCGTTATAACGATGCTCTTGCATACGCGTATCGGTAATGGTTTGCTTGAGCTCCGCGGCGTCATCCACACTTTGCTTCAAATATAAGGTGCTTAATACCAGCCCAGCCAATACAACAAACGCTGTTGCCACATTAATCGATTTGCGTAGTGCATTTATTTTGTGATGTTTAACGAGGCTGGCTGGTGCGATATTGTCTGGCGCACTACCGCTTGCCAACAAATGCATATGCAACAGCTCGGGGTTGAGTTCCAGCTGCTTGACGTCCAGCTTAAAGTCTTGCGCAACCTCAGCCAGATTGACGCTTTCGCAGATAATGCCATGCTCTTGCTCAATGGCGCGGCAAATCTGCCGACTGCTCTCATTAAGCGCTGGCAGCACCATGTGCAAGGCGGTATCTCTGGTAACAAAGCGCTGGCTAATTAAATAGAGCCGGGTCTTTTCAGTTTCTGTTAAATAGAAATAACCCAGCCGGTTAAGCATATCCGAGGGGATAGGTGCCAAGCGGCTGATGCGCAGGCGCCCGTTGTGCAGGTAGGTTTGGCGCAGACCGGAATTGAGGCGTTCGCTTAGCAATAAATGTGTCGCCTTGAGCTTTAAGCGCTGTACCAGCACTTCGCTCATCATCGGTAACAAATACACACCAGCCAATGGTGCCTGCTGTGCTTCAATGCAGGCTACCCAGCCCTGCATAAACTCGGCATTGTTAAGTGAAATCAGTAGAAAAAGATCATCCTTGCGTTTGTCTTTTTCTCTATGGATGAAGTGTGCAGCGCGATAGACTACGCCGCGGTATAGCTGGCTTAATTTACGCTCAACCAACTCACGTCGCGCACCTCCAAAGGTGTGGGGCAGGCTTTCCAGGCGGTAATCTTCTTCAACGGCATCGGCCAGCAGGTAAACATTGGTCTTGCTGTGCTGTTGCAGAAACTGGGTGAAATCTGTGTGACCCTGCTCATCATTTTGATACACCTGGTATGAGTGCAGCTTGCCCGCACGCCAGATCCCGGCGGTAAGCTGGTAGCTGGTGGCACACAGTATGATTTTTTCAAACATCGCCATGGTATATAAAAACTGTCTTTTGCCTGACTTTAAAGTTTAAGTTTACTGAACGAATCGTACACTGGGCCTAGCACGGAGAACATGATAAAGGCCAAAATCGCACCCAATATCACAGTGAGTGCAGGCTCTATCAATTTAAGCATGTGCTCAATCGAGTCGTTTACATCACGGTCATAAAAATAACTGATCTTGAGCAGTGATTTATCCAGCGCGCCTGTGCTTTCACCGACCCGGATCATGCGCACCACCAGCGGCGGAAACAGGCCCGCGTTGCGGAAGCTTTCACTCATGCTATCACCTGCATTAATTTGGTGCTGGGCACGGCTTAATGCGTCTGCTACCACTTGATTGGATACGATATCCTCGCAAGTTTTAATGGCATCGAGTATGGGTATCCCCGTCTGGTACATCAACGCAAAATAGCGCGCAAACCGGGCCAGGATGATTTTTTGCAGAATGTCGCCGGTCACAGGCAGATGCAGTTTAATGTAATCAAACTTATATCGTGCAGCCGGGCTTTGCTTGATGACAATGGCCCCCACCACGATAGCGATCACCGGTGCAGAAAAAATCAGCCACCAGTAATTAACGAAAGCGTTGGAGATAAAAATCAGTATCTTGGTCTGCATGGGCAGCTCCTGCCCCATATTGCGCAAAAATGACACCATCTGCGGCACCAGATAAATCATCAGGAAAGTAATCGCACCCAGTACCACCACCAGCACGAACAACGGATAGGCGATCAGGCGCTTGGTTTGCGACACTAACTCATCCTGCCACTTATAGGTGGTTGCTAGGTTATCGAATACTTCCGGCAACTTGCCGGTTTGCTCACCAGCCTGCACCAGGCTGACAAACACGTTACTGAATACATTGGGATGCTCACCCAGGGCCTGAGACAGCATCTTGCCGCCCTCCACATCAGAGACCACGGCACCGATGACTTTCTGGAAATGCAAGTTTGGCGTGCTATCGCGTAAATCTGTCAGGCCTTCCAGCAAGGGAACACCGGCACCGGTGAGTTGCTCCAGCTGAAAACAGAACATCATGAGGTCTTGCAGGCTGACTTTCCTGCCATTGAATACTGATGAGCTTTTGCGCGTGGCCCGGAACGTAATCAGGCTTAGGCCGATGCGCTCCAATCTTAATTCCAGGTCAATTTCATTTTGTGCTTCTACCTGCCCCCTGGCAGGGCGGCCTATCTGGTCAACGGCTTTGTAGTTATAGATGGGCACGGGTGGGCGACTTTAAGTAATCTGGACTACCGGATGCGGCTGGTGAGATCGATCACGCGCATGACTTCTGCAAGGCTGGTGTAACCTTCAATAATACGGCGCGCACCATCATCGGCCAGTGTGACGAAACCTTTTTCGTGCGCCATTTTGCGCAACTCATCCATATGCGCACGACGTGCCACCAAGCCATCGATGTCGTTATCAATACGAAGCAACTCGATAATCGCCATACGCCCGCGATAACCGGTGTAATTGCAGCGCTTGCAACCTACGTGGCGATAAATAGTGACATCCTGACTCTGGGTAACATTCAGCAGCTTACGCTCGTCATCGTTGGGGGTGTGCGCCTCCTTACAATGCGGGCACAGTACGCGCACCAGACGCTGCGCCACCACCCCAATAATGTTGCCCGCCATGATGTCGGGCAGGATGCCGATATCCAGCAAACGCGGGAATGTGCCTAAAGCCGAATTGGTATGCAGGGTGCTGAATACCTGATGACCTGTCATGGCAGCGCGGAAGGCCATGGTAGCGGTATCCGAATCACGGATTTCACCGACAAGAATAATATCCGGGTCTTGCCGCATGATAGAGCGAATACCGTTAGCAAAATCTACCTTGTTCACTTCAGCAACCGAGGTCTGGCGCATCATGGTGACAGGATATTCCACCGGATCTTCCAGTGTCATGATATTGACGGCTTCAGTATTCTGGAATGACAACAATGAGTACAGCGTAGTGGTTTTACCGCTACCGGTAGGGCCTGTGACGACCACAATGCCTTCCGGACGGGTCATCATAAGCTTGAGTTCTGCCAGTGTCTCAGGGCGCAACCCCATGCGCTCCAGCGGCATGATGGATTTTTCTCGATCCAGCACCCGCAGTACGATGTTTTCGCCGTGGATGGTCGGATGGCTGGCCACACGGAAGTCGATAGGCCGTCCACCCAAGTTGATCTGCAAGCGGCCATCCTGCGGCGCACGCGTTTCGGCGATATCCATGCCACTGATGACTTTTAAACGCACTACTATGCCAGGCCAATAAGTTTTATGCAGACTGCGGATCTGTTGCAGCACTCCGTCAATTCTATAGCGCACACGTAAAAAGGCATGTTCCGGCTCAAAGTGGATATCCGAAGCGTTACGTTTTACAGCATCCATCAATAAAGAACCCACAAGGCGCACGATAGGCTGGGTATATTCATCACCATCGGCCTGCAAGCTTTTGTAATCAATTTCACCAGTTTCGATTTCACGCAGGATGCCATCAACAGATAATTCATAGCCGTAGAACTGGTCGATATACTCTTCAAGTTGCGCTTCAGCCGCTAATACTGGCTTGACCTGGATCTGCCCGCCCAGCATGGCGCGCAGCTGATCCAGCGCCACCACGTTGAACATATCGGCCATGGCGACTACCAGTGATTTTCTGGCTTCTTCGTAGGCAATCGGCAAGAGGTGATGACGGCGCGCAAAGTCTTCCGGCACCAGCTTCATGGCATCGCTATCTGCGATCACGGTGGTGAGGTCGATACTCTCATGGCCTATGGTATGTGCGACTAGGTCGCGCACCATGATTTCGGTAACAAAACCCAGTCGCACCAGTTGGCGTCCCAACGGCATATTGTTGGTATCTTGCTCCATGAGCGCGATGCGTAGCTGATCCTGACTGATCAGGCCCTGTTGCACCATCAACTCACCAAGGCGTAATTTTCGCCTTTGTTCAGACATTACTGGTTCGGGTATAAAGGGTTCAGCCATAATTTTTACCGACAATTATTGTAGTTTGGCAATACGGGTTTCGAGCTGGGCGCGATCTATGTTGCTTGCGCTATTCGCTGGCAATAATAGCAATGCCCGCTGATAGTATGGCAACGCCAGCCCGGACTTGCCTATTTGCTCGAGACTGACTGCCAGGTTAAAAGCATATTCAGCATTATTCTGGTCAAAATGGTATGCCTGAAAATAGGCCTGCTGCGCAGATGGCCATTGATTTTGCTCAGCATACAGATTACCCAGCGACGCATACAAATGGGCGGCTTCAGGCTGCTGTGCGATTAAATTCTTGATACGCGACTCGCTGCTCACCGGGTCAGCCTGAGACAATACGTTGACCATGGCAGACTGAGCCACATTATTTCTGGGCTCAACCTCCAGCACTTTGCCATACCAGCCAGCTGCATCATTATTACGACCCTGACGGGCAGCTATCGCAGCCATGCCCAGCAAGGCATCTACATTGCGCACATCAGATTGCAGTACCTGCCGGTAATTACGCTGCGCCGCTGCATCATCCCCGGCATTAAATGCTTGGTAACCCGCCAACAGGTTAGGGTTGATGCCGCTTGCAGCCTGGTTGCGTGTTACTTGTACTGAGGTATCGCGACT
Source organism: Methylophilaceae bacterium (assembly GCA_035459965.1). Lineage (GTDB taxonomy): Bacteria > Pseudomonadota > Gammaproteobacteria > Burkholderiales > Methylophilaceae > DATHXC01. Next base: position 17,185 of record DATHXC010000011.1, on the reverse strand, counting down.
CATCTGTACGGGCTCACCAAATTTGAGCTGCTGCGATTTTGTAGCCATTACTGTTTGTCTGGGATTAGCCAGATTACCCAGCGCTTGATTCACAGGCGCTCTGTCAGAAGAAGATTGACCAGCAAATACCTGACTGCTTGTATTCGTTTTCGCCAACGGCTCTGTGCTTTGTTGTAAGTTTGGCTCTGAATTTGCAGGGGCTTGATTTGCAAGAGCCTGTCCAGGCTTTTGCTCACTCGCTACTGCCAACACTGTTGAGTTAGAAGTGGATGCCGTATCGGTAGCAGATGACTGACTGGCATTGGCATCAACCACAGGCGCTGCGACTTCCGGCTGGGCTGCTGGCTTAGCTGCAACCTGCACTACCGACCGCCTTGGCATCACAGCCTCAGGCTTGCTCAAGCCATTTAAATAGGCATAAAACTGTAAACCGGCCACGGCAAGTATCATTAAAATTGCACCGCCAACCAACAAGGCCTTGTTTGAGGGTGGCGGGGGTTTCTGCTCATTTTTCGCTGCAAAAACGGTAGCGGCAGCCTGCTGGTTCACCTGCTTATCATTATTGCTAGGAGCCGCCCCTGCCGCTTTGGTCATGGGTTCGAGCATAAGCTCGCCACTACCATCAGCTGCTTTACCTTTTTCTGCCTTTTCCAAGGCTTTAATTAACAGACTCATCGTCCTTAGTAACCATTACCTTCGAGTCTTTTCTCGAGTTGAGGTGTTGGCAGATATGTTTTGTAACCCTGAAGTTCGTCACTTTCAAGGCTAGCATTTTGGATGACGGTTGGGCGCAAGAAAATTACCAGCTCTGTTTTCCTACTAAAATCGTTACGTCCCGTAAAAACTCTCCCAACACCTGGTATCTCAGATAATCCAGGAACTTTATCGCTATTACGCTGGATTTGATCTTGCATCAACCCACCCAGCACTGCAGTGTTACCACTATTAATTTGTAGCATTGACTCCATTTCACGCACTTGGATTTCGGGGATACCTTGATTAGATACAGGAATCTGCGGATTTGGATCAGCCACGTACCGTAATAAACTTGAGATTGTAGGCCTTACATTAATATTCACTGCGCCACCGTCATTGATTTGTGGGGTGACGCTCATAACTACTCCCACTGGTACAGTATTTGCGGTAGTTGTGATTGCCTGTAAATTTGCCCCTCCTGCAACTGTTGCTTGCGATATTTGTGATTGCACGGTGAAATACACAAGGTTATCAACCACCTTTAAGACTGCAGTCTGGTTATTCAAAACCATCAACTTTGGACTAGAAAGCACTTTAGTATCGCCAAACTGTTTTAGTAGCTGGACAGAACTTAAAATTCCTCGATCTCCATTTACATATCCTGCAACTAATCCTGGACTAGAAGCGCCTCTTGTAATTGAAGCCCCACTGAGTCCTGTGGCAATTTGTGGGCCTAAAACTCCTGAGCCAATAAATCCCGTCCCTCCCAATTCGCTAAGACGACTCCAATTAATCCCTGCTTGATAACCGTCATTTAAGCGCACTTCAACTATTGTTGCCTCAATCAACACCTGGCGCTTGGCGCTAGACATCACTTTATCTAGGAACTCCTGCACTTTTTCATGTTGCTTGTTGGTACCACGCACACTGATGATGCCAGCTTCCTGATTGGCAATGACGGTAGCTGCAAAAAGTGTTTTGTATTCGGTGCGGGCCTCCTCCCGTTCCTGCGCGCTGGTTCTTAGTGATACAACAGCACTAGCAGTTGGTACAGCTGGAGATGTTGCATCCCCAGACTCTGCAGATGAAGCCCCCCCTGAATTTTCAGACTGCGCTGTATTGCCATTTCTACCAATAATTACTTCTTTGTCAGTTTCGGCCAGAATATCCTTAATATTCTGAATCAGGGTCTCCCAAAAATGATGTTTTGATATGCTGGATACTTGGGTTCTTGAACTATTGGATGCTGCACCACTGGAGCTGCCCGTGGAGCCGCTTGAGTTGCCTGAAGTGCTACCAGATGTACCTGTAGATGCGCTTCTACCAGTACCGGAAATTTCTGCAGCTACTCCGATAAAGCCTGTTGTATCGCGTGACATATTCACGTAATCAACCTTGTACGTCCTTAGTACCGGCATATCCGGGCCGATATAAAGCACATTGCCTTCAATCTTGTAGGTTAAATCCACCTGCCTGGCGAGTCTTTCCAGGATTGCGGGCAGGGTTTGATCTACTGCGTTGAGAGTAACGCGACCCTGAATGGAAGGATGGATATCGACATTGAGCTTGCTCTCACGCGCTAAGGCAAACAGGATTTCCTTCACCGGAACCTCGTTCACCACCACGCTATAGGTTTGTTCTTTTACTTTGGCTTTGGGTGGTGGCAGGTAGGCCGTATTTTTGACAGGCTTGGGTATATCTGACGCAACAACAGCTGGCTTACTAGCTTCTTGTTCGTTGAGCTGACCATCTATGTGGCCTTTGGATGGAACGACTGTTGTCTGATGCGCACAGCTTGCAAGACTCAACAACAGTATTGATGAAATTGAAACAACCCATAAGTTTTTCATATGCGCACGAAAGCATCCCCCGATTTAAGCAATCTACCCGTGTTATCGCATAAATCGCTTTAGATTGCAATACTAACTCATTGAAATTGATTTGTTTCTTTTAAAATTCCACCGACTGTTCTTAAATGTGGTTGATAGGCTTTTAAGCTGGATGGCAATTTTGCTATGGCTTGCAATGCCTCTTGTTTGCTGGCGAAGCTGCCGTACAACACACTGACAAATGGCTTGCCGCTGACCTTGGTGCGGAAAGGATAAACTGCATTCAGTTCCAGCTGGCTAACCAAGGTAGTTAACTGACGCTTTAGTTGGTCGTCATTAGCAGAACCAAACAACTGAATGGTCACAGTAGATGCAGGCTGCTGCTTGAGCCATAACTGGGCCTCATCAAGGCGGGATTGCAATATATCAGCCGAATTTAACGGCTCCGCTACGTTGCTATTTGCTACAGGCTCAGGCTGAGATTTTGCCACTACTGCCTCTGGTATGGACGAATTGGATGCAGCGGCTGTAGTTACAGCTTGTGGCGCTGCAGCTTGCGCGGATAAAGGCTGCGCAACAGGGGTCAACGGAGCCACGATCATCTTGGGCGCCCCATTTAGTTTAGTTGCCACGGGCGCCGTTGGTGTTGATGGATGCATTTCTGCCGGCTTTGGTACAACAGCCTGATTGACCGGATTGGCCTGAGCTACAGGAGCCGGTTGTAGCGCTGGCTGTGGTACAGGAGCGGCCAAGGGAACAACAGGCACTGGCGCTGTCAGTGTGTGATCCTTAGAAGCTTCAGCCGACTCTTTACTTGCCGCCGCTGGACTTGCCGACTCCTTATCGACCACAACAGACTTAAGCAAAATCTCGGGCTCAGTCTTCGCCATTGGTAGTTTTTGGGAGCTTGCGTTAGTTGACGTTGATAATTTCGGTAGCCATGAGTTAACCAGATAACCAGTCACCAAGCCTATCAATAATGTCGCTACAATCGCAACCAAAGTGCGGCTCTTTAATGCACGTTTGACTTGCTCTGCACCAAACTCGCTATCCTTGATGGCCGCGCTCACGTGCTTGGGCGTGACCTGGTAAACGTTTTGTGAAAATGCTGCCAGTAGCGCTTTATCAGCCAGTATATTGACGCGCCGCACCAGGCCTTCAGCAGATTTGGCTATCATGGCGATAGCGGGCGCTGTGAACAGGTGCGGGCCAAAATAGCCTGCTGCACGCAGACGGAAAATCAGGTACTCACCGATGGCTTTTTCATTCAATGGACCAAGATTAAAGCTGTGGGTGATACGCTCGCGTAATTGGCGTATATGGTTGGCATTAAGATTGACATCCAGCTCTGGCTGGCCGAACAAGACGATTTGTAGCAATTTGTCATGCTTGGTTTCGAGATTGGACAGCAGGCGTATTTCTTCAAGCGTTGCCAGTGGCATGCCCTGCGCCTCTTCCACGAATATCACTACCTGCTTGCCCTCGGCATGGCGATCCAGCAGATATTTTTGCAATACCTGCATCACTTGCAAACGATCGGCATTTTGCGGCAATTGCAGCTGCAACTCAAAGGCGATAGCATGTAGCACGTCTTCTGGCGCCACACTCGGGTTGGCGAGATAGATACTTTCCACGTGCTCAGGCAACTGGGTTTGCAGCATGCGGCAAATCATGGTTTTGCCGCTACCGACCTCACCTACTACCTTGACGATGCCTTCACCGCTGGTGATGGCATACATCAGGGCATCGAGAATTGCTCCCCGATTACCACCTGTGAAGAAAAACTCGGTATTAGGGGTGATCTTGAATGGCGGCTCTTTGAGGCCAAAGTGCGCGTAGTACATTGCTAATCTTTGTATTCGTCTTGATTCTGGATACGGCTATACAGGGTGGTTCTGTTGATGCCTAGCATCTTGGCCGCCTGGCTGAGGTTGCCATGCGTCATTTTCATGGCGGCATCCACATAGGCTTTTTCCCATGACTTCAAGACCACATCCAGATTCACGTTAGCTTGTGTCTGCAAGTGTCGATAGGCATGGGCACTTAATGCACCTTCATCGCCTAGCAATGGCAGCTCTGCAGAATCGCCAAGTTGCATCAAATCTAATTCAGATGCCAGTTGCGTATCGCTTACGGTTTGCCCTGCATACTTGGCGATCAGCCGAATAATGATATTGCGCAGCTCGCGCACATTGCCCGGGAAGTGGTAGCCGAGCCAGCGTAGCTTAGCTCTTTCATCAAATTTGAATGGTTTTTGTGCGGTTTCGCGCGCGTAAAAATCGCGGAAATGCTCAAGCAGCAGATAGCGATCTTCATCCAGCTCGCATAGCGGCGGCACGCGTACGGCAAATACGCTCAAGCGATGGTAAAGATCAATACGGAAACGGCCAGCTCGCACTTCTTCGCGCAGATCACGATTGGTCGCGGCAACAATACGCGCCTTGCTACGGCGTGATTGTGTTTCACCTATGCGCTGATACTCACCATTCTCCAGTACGCGTAGCAGCTTGGCCTGCATTTCCAATGGCAGCTCGCCAATTTCATCCAGGAATAGTGTGCCTTCGCCTGCATCTTCAAAATAACCAGTATTAGCACCAGCGGCCCCGGTAAAAGCACCTTTGGTATGACCGAACAGGATGGACTCTGCCAGCGTGGGAGAGATAGCGGCACAATTGAGTGAAAGGTATGGATGCTTAGATCTTTTGCTCAGGCGATGCAGACAGTTGGCTACCAATTCCTTACCACTACCTGACTCACCTTCGATGAGTACCGGAAATGGCGCATCGGCAAATTGACCGATCTGGGTACGCAAAGTCTGCATTGGCAAGCTTTCACCCAATAAACCACAACTATTCTGCTTGCTTTGATCTTCGCCTAGCTCGGCATCCTGCAATTTAAGCGCGTTATGCAACAGCTCACGCAAGCGCTCCACATCACAAGGCTTAGGGATAAAGTCGACAGCGCCCAGCGTCAGCGCATGCTTAACATTGGCCTCTTCGTTCTGACCCGACAACACCAGTATCTTCATCGTCGGCGAATGCGCTAACAGCTCGGCAAGCACCTTGAAACCTTCATCAGGCTTATGCGGAACAGGTGGCAGGCCCAAGTCTACCAAGGCCAATGAAGGCGGTGTATCCAGCTGACGCAACAGGCTCTGCGCCTGAATTCTGGACTCTGCCACACAGACTTCGAAATCTTTGCTTAATACGTAATGCAGGGTATCGGTGATCAGTGGATCATCATCAATGATGATTAAGACAGGACGCGCTTTTGCTTGGAGGGTTGCAGCCATTATATAAAGCCCCTGCTGCTGAATTTCAGATAGTGAATATACGTGTTCATAGCACTACTATAACGGTAATAATGCGTTGTATCAATCTGCCAAAAAGCCCACGACTAAACGATAAGGGCTAAGGCAAGCTAGAAATAGCGATATGAAAAATGCTTGGATATTTTGACGGGAATATTGGGGTGACCGATGGGGCTCGAACCCACGACAACTGGAATCACAATCCAGGGCTCTACCAACTGAGCTACGGCCACCATTGAAGCAAAACGATTGGCCAATCTGAATTGGCCTGCCCGACAGGAATCGAACCTGTAACCCCCAGCTTAGAAGGCTGGTGCTCTATCCGGTTGAGCTACGGGCAGATTCACGGGCAAATTATAGTCGAATCTCAATAGTGCAATGCTAAATGACTATATAAATTAACAACTATGTAAACTGGTCGGGGTGGAGAGATTTGAACTCCCGACATCCTGCTCCCAAAGCAGGCGCGCTACCAGGCTACGCTACACCCCGAGGGCCGAGAATATAGCGCAATTCAAAGCAATGGTCAATTCTAATATTTAGCAATTGCCTGTTAAAATAGCGCTTTTACATTGCAGAACCCTGATATGTCGGCACAAATAATCAACGGAAAAGCCATCGCAGAAGAGATGTTGACGGCCATCAAAGCGCGAATTGAAGAGCGTTTATCCTCCGGCAAACGGGCGCCAGCCCTGGCTGTGATATTGATAGGCGGGGATCCGGCATCGAGCATCTATGTGCGCAATAAGCGCCTGGCTTCCGACAAAGTGAACATACGCTCTGTGGCTTATGATTTGCCGTCCTCTACCAGTGAAACCGAGCTGCTTACGCTCATCCATGAGCTAAATCAGGACGATGCGATTGATGGCATCCTGGTGCAATCGCCACTGCCGGAGCACATTAACGAAAAACTGGTGATCGAAGAAATCAGTGCAGCTAAAGATGTAGATGGCTTCCATCCTTACAACATTGGCAGGCTGGCGGTACGCCAGCCCACCTTGCGCTCTTGCACCCCTTTTGGCGTAATTAAATTGCTGGATTCGGTAGGTATTAACCTCATGGGCATGGATGCCGTTGTCGTAGGCGTATCCAATCATGTGGGGCGGCCAATGGCATTAGAGCTCTTGCTGGCAGGCTGTACTGTCACCTGTTGTCATCGGCATACTAAAGACCTTGCAGCGAACATTCAGCGCGCTGATATTGTTGTGGTAGCAACAGGGAAACCGGGATTGGTAAAAGGTGAATGGATCAAGCCGGGCGCGGTTGTGATTGATATTGGCGTCAATCGCCTGGCGGATGGCTCGCTATGTGGTGATGTCGATTTTGCCACTGCAAAAGAACGTGCCGGCTGGATCACGCCGGTACCCGGTGGTGTTGGCCCCATGACGGTTGCCACCTTGATGGAAAACACTTTGCTTGCGCTGGAAATGCGTGAGGTTTAAAAATTGCTTGCTAAAGATTGAGTTTTTTGCATAGCTGTTGCAATCAGTGTACACTTTGCACCGCTTTAATTTTATGTTAATGCAGTTAACTTGTTGAGTACTAGCTGACTAATAGCTAGCCAATAGTTCAAGAATCGTAATTTAATAGTTCAAGGCGCACATGGCTGAAGCAATTACAAAACAATTTGTTCCTTATCAGGCCAAACCTGATGAAGAGTACATGAACGAGAAGCAACTCGATCATTTCCGCAAGATACTCAATAACTGGAAATCAGAGCTGAGCCACGATATTGATCGCACTGTACATACCATGCAGGATGAAGTGACCATGTTTGCCGATCCGAATGATCGCGCCAGCCAGGAATCTGACATGGCGCTAGAATTACGCAACCGTGACCGCGAACGTAAATTGATCAAGAAAATAGATGAAACACTGGGCAAAATCAGTGAGCATGAATACGGCTATTGCAATGGTTGTGGCATCGAGATCGGCCTTAAGCGCCTGGAAGCCCGCCCTACGGCAACGCTTTGTATCGATTGCAAAACACTGGATGAAATACGTGAGCGCCAGGTAGCAAAATAAATAGTTATCAGGTTAAGTATTAAATAATTTAATGCTGTCCGCACAAACAAAAAGGCCAGATTTTCATCTGGCCTTTTTGTTTACTTCATCTAGCTATTACTGAGCGTCAGCTTCAGTCTTTTCTTCAGCGACTGGCGCATCGATCAATGCCTTCATGCTTAAACGCACGCGGCCTTTTTCATCAGCTTCCACAACCTTGACCTTCACAACCTGGCCTTCTTTCAGGAAATCAGCAACAGCGTTTACACGTTGATGCGCGATTTGTGAAATATGCAGCAAACCATCTTTGCCTGGCAACAGCGAAACAATCGCGCCGAAATCCAGCAACTTGATGACTGTACCTTCATATGTCTGGCCGATTTCTACTTCTGCAGTAATCGCTTCGATACGCTTCTTGGCTTCTTCACCTGCCTCGGCACTTACGCAACCGATTTTGATCGTGCCGTCATCTTCGATATCGATAGTCGCGCCTGTTTCTTCGGTGAGGGCACGAATCACAGCGCCGCCTTTACCAATCACGTCACGAATCTTCTCTGGATTAATCTTCATAGTGATAATGCGTGGTGCGAATGCAGAAAGCTCCTGGCTAACACCGCTAATCGCTTCTTTCATGATGCCGAGGATGTGCAGACGGCCTTCTTTGGCTTGTGACAAAGCAACTTCCATGATTTCCTTGGTAATGCCGGTAATCTTGATGTCCATTTGCAAGGCTGTCACGCCTTCTTCAGTACCCGCTACCTTGAAATCCATATCGCCAAGGTGATCTTCGTCACCCAGGATATCGGTCAATACAGCAACGCGGTTGCCCTCTTTAATCAAGCCCATCGCAACGCCAGCCACCGGCGCCTTTAAAGGCACGCCAGCGTCCAACAGGGCCAAAGTACCGCCACAGACAGATGCCATGGAGCTGGAGCCGTTTGACTCCATAATTTCTGAAACCAGACGGAAGGTGTATCCGAACTCTTCCTGGCTAGGCAATACCGCAACCAGTGAGCGTTTGGCAAGACGGCCATGGCCGATTTCACGGCGCTTTGGAGTACCAACACGACCAGTTTCACCAGTACAGTAAGGAGGGAAGTTGTAATGCAGCATGAAGCGGTCTTTGTACTCGCCTTGCAACGCATCAATGGTTTGCTCATCGCGGCCAGTGCCCAATGTTGCTACAACCAACGCCTGAGTCTCCCCGCGTGTAAACAATGCTGAACCATGGGTACGTGGCAACACGCCGGTACGGATGCTGATAGGACGTACTGTACGGGTATCACGGCCATCAATACGTGGTTCACCATTCAAGATCTGGCTACGTACGGTTTTAGCTTCAAGATTAAACAATTCTGTTTTGATCTTGTTGGCTTCAGTCGTTGAAGTTTCTTCAGTAATCAGCTCGGCATAAACACGGCTCTTAATCTCGTCCAGCTTAGCTGAACGTTCACCCTTGGCCTTGATCTTAAATGCATCGTTAATGTCATTAGCAGCTAAAGCAGCCATTTTTTCAATCAATGCAGTGTCAGGTTCTGGTGCTGACCAATCCCATGGCTCTTTACCAACTTCAGCAGCCATTTCATTGATGATATTAATGACAGCCTGCATTTGTTCATGGCCATACACAACAGAGCCCAGCATGACATCTTCCGGCAATTCTTTAGCTTCAGATTCAACCATCATGACAGCAGTATCAGTCGCTGCAATGACCAAATCAAGCTCTGACTCTTTCATTTGGCTGGCGGTTGGGTTCAAGACATACTCACCATTCAGGTATCCAACACGTGCGGCGCCTAGCGGGCCATAGAAAGGAATACCGGAGATTGCCAGGGCAGCAGATGCACCGATAATGGCTGGGATGTCAGAATCAATTTCGCTGTCAGAAGACAATACTGTCGCAACGATTTGCACTTCGTTATAGAAAGCTTCTGGGAATAACGGGCGTAATGGACGATCAATCAAGCGGGAAGTCAGGATTTCTTTTTCTGAAGGGCGGCCTTCACGTTTGAAAAAGCCGCCTGGAATCTTACCTGCAGCATACGTTTTCTCTTGATAATCGACTGTCAACGGGAAAAAGTCCTGGCCCGCTTTAACATCATGTCTTGCAGTAACGGCGACCAAAACAACGGTATCGCCATAGCTAACTAACACCGCGCCAGCTGCCTGACGGGCAATTTCACCAGTCTCAAGCGTTAACGTGTGGGCACCATACTGAATACTTTTTTTAACTTTGTTAAACATTTTTTGTCCTTTTACTCTTTAATGCCGGCTATTTACTGCACTAATAACAGGCGACTCTATGATTACTAACTTTAATACTACTTTTTACTATCAATAAAAAAGCCGAGAAGCACCGCGCCAACTTTTAATTTGCGCAATGCTTTCGGCTTTTATTAATTCACAAAAATTGTGTGTCGCTTTTGTAAATATATTATTTACGCAGACTTAAGCGCTCAATCAATACCAGGTAACGACTTTGGTCTTTACGCTTCAAATAATCCAACAAACGACGACGTTGACTGACTAATGCAAGCAAACCACGACGTGAGTGATTGTCTTTTTTATTGGTTTTAAAGTGCTCAGTCAAATAGGTGATACGGCTTGTTAACAGGGCCACTTGTACTTCCGGGCTGCCTGTATCGTTTGGTGCGCGCTGATAATCAGCTAAGATTTTTGCGGTGTCATGGTTGGTAGTTGCCATCTTTTTTTCCTTAGTTAGCGACAATGCATAAGTAGGTGGATCCCACTAGTGCATTCTTTTACGTCAACGCAATAGTTTAATGCATAACCCTGTGTTTTATCAAGCAGATTTTCAATATATGCTAGTTGATTTGATCTAATTTCATTGGAATTACCAACATAACTAGTCAGCAACTTGAGGCGAATTTTTAATTAAGCGTTTAGGGGCTATTTTTCCGTCATCCTGCAAAAAACCCAAACCCAAGAAATGATCATGCTCGTCATAAAGCCGCAGCTCACTGTCTGGTATTTTGCCTGCCATCCAGATCGCTTGCCCTTGCATGATGTAATGAGCAGCATCAGCCTTTAACAGGATTTTGGGCAGACTGACAATGGCTGAGTCGACTGGCAATAATCGCTCGTCGCGCAATTCTGCAGAAATCTCCTCTAACGCATCCAGGGTAATAGCGTCCTGTAATTGATAGCCAGCTGTTTCTGTGCGGCGTAGCCCAACTAAATGCGCACCACAGCCAAGGTTGGCACCTATATCTTCAGCCAGGGTTCGAATATAAGTACCCTTGCTACAGATCACGGTGACGGTTGCGACATCCCCAGCAAAGTCATTGACTACAATGCTACGAATGCTAATCAAGCGGGCCTGGCGCTCAATATCCACGCCCTCTCTGGCGTACTCATACAATGCCTTACCTTGGTGTTTCAAGGCAGAATACATGGGCGGCATTTGGCTGATTTCACCAATAAAGCGCTGGCATGCGACCTCAAACTGCTGAGGCGTCACGTCTACAGGTGCAGTGGTAAGGGTTGCACCCTCTGAGTCGCCGGTGGTGGTAGTTGACCCAAGCTTGATAGTAGCCAGATAGGTTTTATCGGCATCGGTGACATATTGTGCAAATTTGGTGGCTTCACCCAGGCATATCGGCAACAGGCCTGTTGCTAGCGGGTCTAGCGTCCCGGTGTGGCCAGCTTTGGCCGCTTGAAACAGCCACTTCACTTTTTGTAATGCCTGGTTAGACGAATAGCCGAGGGGCTTATCTAGCAATAGCACGCCGCTGATATTGCGCTTGGCTCTTTTGAATTGGGCCATGAGATTTGGCTGAAACTAGTCTTTTGAATTATTTGTGGATGGATTATCTGCGGGAGGACTATCGGCAAGTACGTCATCAATCAGGCGCGATATTTTCATGCCGTTATCAATCGAGGTATCGTAAACAAAATGGAGTTGCGGCACAGTACGCAGCAGCATGCGCTTTGCAAGTTGGCTACGCAAAAAACCAGCTGATTTTTCCAGGCCTTTTTGCAGTTCATCCGTACCTGCTTTTGCACTGTAATAAATCTTGGCGTGAGCCATGTCACCAGTCACAACAACTTCTGTGATGGTGACCATGCCCACGCGCGGATCTTTTACTTCAAACTGCAGCAGGTCAGCAAGTTCACGCTGCATTTGTTCTGCAACGCGGTCGCTACGTGAAAAGTCTTTTGCCATTAAAGCGTACGTGCCACTTCAACAACTTCAAACACTTCAAGCAAATCACCCACCTCGATATCGTTGAAATTCTTCAGTGACAAACCGCATTCGAAGTTGGATTTCACTTCCTTCACGTCATCCTTGAAGCGCTTCAGTGAGTCGAGTTCGCCGGTATGGATCACAACATCGCCACGCAGTACACGGATCTTCGAAGTGCGCTTGATTACGCCGTCCTGCACGTAACAACCAGCAACTGCGCCCACTTTAGAGATACGGAATACTTCACGTATTTCGACCATACCGATGGCATTTTCTTTCTTCTCTGGTGACAACATGCCACCCAGAGCTGCCTTAACTTCATCAACCGCTTCGTAAATGATGTTGTAGTAACGCACATCCACGCCAGCACTCTCAGTAAGCTTGCGTGCGCCTGCATCGGCACGTACATTGAAACCAATGACCACTGCCTTGGAGGCCACGGCCAGATTTACATCGGATTCACTGATTGCACCAACGCCAGTGTGAATAATGTTCACTTTGACTTCATCTGTAGACAGCTTCTGCAATGAAGTAGCCAGCGCTTCGTAAGAACCTTGTACATCTGATTTGATAATCAGGGCCAGTGTCTTAACTTCGCCTTCACCCATTTGTTCAAACATGTTTTCCAGCTTGGCAGCCTGTTGTCTAGCCAGCTTCACGTCACGGAACTTGCCTTGACGGAACAACGCGATTTCACGTGCTTTACGCTCATCATTGAGCACAATCACTTCTTCGCCAGAGTTCGGCACATCGGACAAACCCAGAATCTCTACCGGGATAGATGGGCCAGCTTCTTTAACATCATTGCCTGCCTCATCCAGCATGGCGCGTACGCGACCAAATGCGCTACCGGCCAGTATCATGTCGCCACGCTTCAGCGTGCCGGATTGCACCAGGATTGTAGACACAGGACCACGGCCCTTATCCAGACGGCCTTCAATCACCAGGCCCTTGGCTGGGGTATTTTTTGACGCTTGCAGCTCAAGCACTTCAGCTTGCAGTAACACCGCTTCCAATAGGTCATCGATGCCTTGGCCAGTTTTAGCAGAAACTTCCACAAACATGGCTTCGCCACCGTATTCTTCAGGAATCACTTCCTGCGCAACCAGCTCCTGCTTCACGCGCTCAGAGCTCGCACCCGGCTTGTCGATCTTATTAATTGCCACGACCAGAGGTACGTTGCCAGCTCGCGCATGGTGAATCGCTTCTATGGTTTGCGGCATCACGCCGTCGTCAGCTGCTACGACCAGGATCACTACGTCAGTCGCCTTGGCGCCACGCGCACGCATCGCAGTAAACGCTTCGTGGCCTGGTGTATCGAGGAATGTCACCATACCGCGCGGTGTTTCTACGTGGTAAGCACCAATATGCTGAGTAATGCCACCTGCTTCGCCAGAGGCGACACGGCTGCGGCGAATGTAATCCAGCAATGAAGTCTTACCATGATCGACGTGACCCATCACAGTAACTACGGGTGGACGTGTTTCCATGACAGCTTCGTCATGTTCGGTATCCTCAAGAAACGTTTCCGGATCGTTAGCGGCAGCAGCTTTTGCTGTATGGCCCATTTCTTCAACGATAATGATGGCAGTTTCCTGATCCAGCACCTGGTTAATCGTCACCATCATGCCCATTTTCATGAGCGTTTTGATTACTTCACTGGCTTTGACTGCCATCTTGTGGGCAAGGTCAGCTACAGAAATGGTTTCTGGCACCAATACGTCATGCACGATAGGCTCGGTAGGTGCAGTAAACGCATGTTGCTGGTCATCACCATCTTTATGGGATTTAGATTTACTTTTGTGCGCACGCCAGCCTTGGTTAGCGCCTGAGTCATTACGTGTCTTGATACCACGCTTTTTGTTCTCGGCATCTGCCCATTCTTTATTCTTAACGCCTTTTTTGGCGGTTTTGTCTTCTGTTTTTGCACCTTCTTTAGCAGCAGGCTTATGCAAAGTACCTTCTGAAAGCTTGCTGGGTGCTGCAGCTTTTGCTGCAGCGGCAGCTGCTTCAGCAGCCTTTTTAGCTTCTTCTTCCTGACGCCTTTGCAGCACTTCCTGCTTCTTGCGCAGTTCTTCCGTCTGGATCGCCATCAGGGCAGCATGACGCTTGGCTTCATGCTCGCGTTGCGCCATCTGGTCTGCACTGATCAGGCTCTTTTTCAATGTTTTTACTACAGGCGCAGGCTCAATGACTTCAACTGGCTTTTCAGGTTCTGGTGCAACTACTTCAGGCTCTGGTTCTGATACAGCTTCAATTTCTATTGCTTGCTCAACAATTTCTTCTGCTTGAGTTTCTGCAATTAATTGAATTTCCAATTCAGGCTCGATTGCCGCTTCTGCGACATCGACCATGGCCGATTCGTCAGAATCAGGCAATGATGGATCACGACGTACCAGAACGCGCTTTTTACGCACTTCAACCTGTATCGTTCTGGCCTTGCCAGTGCTGTCAGACTTTTTAATTTCCGTGACTTGCTTACGTGTCAAAGTGATTTTTGTTTTTGGCGCCTCTGCGCCATGCTCTTTACGCAAATACTCAAGCAATGAAGTTTTGTCCTGCTCAGTTAACTGGTCAGCCGATGCAGTCTTATTGACGCCTGCGCCCTTCAACTGCTCAAGCAGAAGCTCAGCCGGCAGGCCTAACTCACTGGCAAATTGTGCTACGCTTGTCTGTCCCATCCTGTTACTCCAGTCTATTCTTTACACGACTACTAAATTCATTCTTTTTTCCAAGCTCGCTCAAAATTAAGCAGGCTTGGCGACAATCAATCTAATCAGGCGAACTTAATATTTTGCAAACCTTTAGGATTCAGCAAACCTTGAAACTATGCAAACCAAGGTGCGCGCGCTGTCATAATCAGCTGCTTGGCACGCTCTGCATCCATACTGGTTAATTCAACAAGGTCATCCACTGCCAGATCGGCCAGATCTTCCATGGTTGAAACACCTTTAGACGCCAGGAGATGCGCCGTGGCTTCATCCATACCGTCCATACCCAATAGATCTTCTGAAGCTTCTTCCAGCTTTTCTTCCTTGGCGATGGCTTCTGTCAATAATGCGGCACGAGCACGCTTGCGCAATTCATTGATGGTGTCTTCGTCGAATGCATCGATCTCACTCATTTCGGAGATAGGCACATAGGCGATTTCTTCCAGTGTGCTGAAACCTTCCTGCACCAAGATGTCAGCTACCTCTTCATCTACATCCAGTTTGTCAATAAATAGCTGGCGAGTGTTGCTGTATTCTTCTTCGTTCTTTTTGGCAGCTTCTTCTTCGGTCAGGATATTTAAAGTCCAACCAGTCAGCTCGGAAGCCAGACGTACATTTTGCCCATTTCGGCCGATGGCTTGGGCTAATTGTTCCTCATCCACCACCACATCCATGCTGTGCGCATCTTCGTCAACCACGATGCTGGAAACTTCGGCAGGTGCCATGGCATTAATCACGAACTGCGCTGGCTCCATAGACCACAACACAATATCCACGCGCTCGCCAGCCAATTCACCAGTCACCGCCTGCACGCGCGAACCGCGCATACCTACACATGTACCTACCGGGTCAAGACGCTGGTCATTAGATTTAACAGCGATTTTGGAACGCAAGCCTGGATCACGTGCTGCAGATTTGATCTCCAGCAGGCCATCTTCAATTTCGGGTACTTCCAGCTCGAATAGCTTGGACAAGAACTCTGGCGCAATGCGTGACAGAATCAATTGCGGACCACGACCACCGCGCTCGATACGCATCAAATAAGCACGGACGCGATCACCCACGCGTAAATTTTCTTTAGGGATCATCTGATCACGTGGCAATAAGGATTCGATACGACCAACTTCGATAATCGCATTGCCCTTTTCCATACGCTTGATAACGCCTGTCACCAAGTGTTCTTTACGTGCAAGGAAATCATCCAGGATCTGCTCACGCTCTGCTTCACGTACTTTTTGCAAAATCACCTGCTTGGCAGCCTGCGCACCGATACGCCCAAATTCTACGGACTCAAGCGGCTCTTCGAATGTATTAAGCTCTGAAATCTCTATACCGGCCAGACGTTCATCATCTGCGTACATCTGAGCAGCAGAGTTTTCTAAAGCCTCATCATCAGACAGCACTGTCCATCGACGGAAAGAGTCATATTCACCATTTTCACGGTTGATTTCCACGCGCACATCGGCATCTTCAGAAAAACGCTTTTTAGTTGCCGAAGCTAACGCCAGCTCCAGAGCAGTAAAAATTACTTCTTTGGCTACACTTTTCTCATGCGCCAAGGCATCCACTAACAATAGTATTTCGCGACTCATCTCAATTCTCCGCTTAAAATCTTTTGGTATTCACTCAGGACTAATATTCCGGGTGCAAACGCGCTTTATCAATATTAGTCAGCAGGATTTTATGTTGCACCCCTTCGACTTCAAGCAACAACTCGCCCTGCTCCAACCCCTGCAACAACCCTATAAAATTCTTTCTGCCTTCGATCGGCATGCGCACCTTTATCTGTGCGCGTTGTCCGGTAAACCTTATAAAATCAGAGTCTTTCTTCAAAAGACGGTCTAATCCCGGCGAGGAAACCTCAAGCCGGTCATAGTCTATATCGTGCTCAACAGACAACACATTACCCACCTGATTGCTGACCAGCACGCAATCATCAATATTGACGCCTTCTGGCTTATCAATAAATAGACGTAGTAACTTACCTCGATTGGATACCTCCAGATCGACCATTTCATAACCCAGCTGAGCTACTGAACGCTCTATTAATGAGTATAAATCCTGCACCTTGCCTGCCTCGTCATGTTGTCTAACCATGCTTTTTCAGGCACGGTTAACAGAAACAAAAAATGGGCTTAACGCCCATCAATTTTTACCATCTGATATCACTATTATATCAACCAATTCAATGAATTGGTAATAGAACAAACAACCACAACAAAAAAGCCCTCGCAAAGAGGGCTTTTGAGCGACATCAGCTAGCTTGCATGCTAGCTGAGTCTAGTATTAAGAAGCCTGGCGTTGACCTACTTTCGCATGCGAAGAGCATACTATCATTGGCGCAGAATCGTTTCACGGCCCTGTTCGAGATGGGAAGGGGTGGTTCCAATTCGCTATGGACGCCAGACATAACCGTTGTGTGGGTTGC
>DATHXC010000010.1:0-150798 GCA_035459965.1 Methylophilaceae bacterium | reverse complement strand
TTCTAAATTACTGGTAAAATTTAAGCCACTCGGTATAGCAGACTAGGTAAACTACTTAAGTAGAGGTATCTTAATGCAGTTATCGAAAAAGTTTTTTTAACTAGTTAATCTCTTAAGGAA
This sequence comes from Methylophilaceae bacterium, assembly GCA_035459965.1. GTDB lineage: Bacteria > Pseudomonadota > Gammaproteobacteria > Burkholderiales > Methylophilaceae > DATHXC01. The sequence continues at coordinate 150,678 of DATHXC010000010.1, read as the reverse complement.
TAAAAAATGACACGTTCTGCTTTGCTTGCTGCATTATTAGCTCTTGCTCTAACTGCTTGTGGCCAAAAACCAGCTGAAGAAGCTGCTCCAGTTGAAGCGGCTCCTGCTGCTGCTCCAGAAGCTGCTCCAGCTCCAGAGGCTGCACCAGCAGCTCCTGCTGAAGCTGCACCAGCTGAAGCTGCTCCTGCTGAACCAGCTCCTGCTACTGAAGCTAAGTAATTAGCCCTGGTAACTAGCATGGTAAGCTTGAATTTCCAATATTCTTGAGTAGTGGAAATTCAAAGCAAAACAAAAAAGCCGACTTGATGTCGGCTTTTTTGTTATCTAGATTTCTAACAGACTACTTGTATTGGGCCTTGCAGTTTTAACCTAGGCTTCGCCAGTCGAAACCTTTGTCCTGTTCAGCTATGCCTATCCATTGTTGCGTGCAGCTTAAGGCCTCGCTTAGTGCTTTACTGGCAAGTTCTGGAGAATTGTTTTTTGCGCTGAGATGGGCTGCCACTATATGTTGCAGCTTGCTTGTATCCAGGTTTTTCAGAATAGTCGCAGATGCTGCATTATCTAGATGTCCTAAGCGGCTACTCACCCGTTTTTTGAGCGACCATGCATAAGGCCCGTTCATTAGCATATCCAGGTCATGATTGCATTCCAGTACCAATGCGTCACATCCACTTAGCATGCTTTCAATGTGCGGTGTGCTTGTTCCTGTATCGGTTAGTACGCCTAGCTTGTGTAAGCCGTCACCCACAACATACTGAACTGGTTCGCGTGCGTCGTGTGGCACGGTATAAGGATGTACATGCAGGTCATTAATGTGGAAAGACTGGTGACTATCAATGATATGTATGTCGAGCTGGTGATTGGTGGGTAACAGGCGCTCCACCATGATGTATGTGCCATGTGTCAGCCATACCGGGATTTGATATTTGCTGGCAAGCTTGAATACCCCAGACGCATGATCATCATGTTCGTGAGTCACTAAAATGCCGCTTAGCTGATCTGGTGAAAGTTGCAGCCGACTCAATCGCGAAATCGTGTCTCGCAAACCAAAACCGCAGTCCAGCAGCAGCTTGGTATTATTTCTTTCTATCACCAGACCGTTGCCGTTACTACCACTACCCAATGAGGCAAACCGCATAAATCGCCTAAGCCATCACTTTGTTTTTACGTGCGCCTGCTCTGGTTTTGCATAGCAGGCGTATTGGGGCTGTCACTATTTTAGTTGCTCATATAACAGGCTAATGATGCGATTAGCTGTGTTGGAGCGATTGAGATTGCCATCCTTATCGGTAATGGTAATTTGTGAGTTGGCATCGCTATTTTCCTCAATCTTGACACGATATTGCTTGTCAGGATCGACCTTGCCTTCCTTGTCAGTTGCTTTCCAGAACTTCAGCTTGTCAACCATGCCGGTATTTTCTTTTTTAGGTTCAGGCTGTGCCACCTTATCATCATCTCCCCAGAATTTAAGGCTATCAAGCAGGCCTTTCTTTTTCTTGGGATCACTGTCAATGTCGGTATCCGTGTACCTTACGTAATAGATACCGCTGGAACGATCCTTATCCTCCACTACAAATCCAACACGATCCAGTGCTAAACCAACGCGACGCCAAGCGCGATCAAACTGGTCATTCACACTCAAACTTAATGTGCCATTGCTGTCTTTGTTAACTGTGGCACGTAGCTCATTGCTACCGGATGCCACAATAGCGCGAGATTTCTGCTCTTCAACACCGAGCCTGACCATCAGGCGACGCAACAACTCTGCATCAATATCCTCGGCATCTGCGCGGGCATCGTCGTTTTTGCTTCTCGATCTAGGGGCATAGCCATTCTCAATATCACCGGCAATAGTACGCACGCGGACTTTGCCATCATCTTCAACGTCAGAGATCGAGCGATGACTCATATAAATTTCTGTCGTATCCGCTTCGGTGCCTTGATCTATACGGGTACGAAACTTTTGGCGGGTCTTGAGGGTGTTAAGCTTGTCCAACCAGCCTTGAAACTTATCCAGGGAGCTGGCTTTATCGTCTTTGGTCAGGCTGCTTGGATCAACCCACTCGGTTTCCATTACGCCTGTCTGTGGGTTTTCAACACGCACGGCAAAGCCCAGTTCGGACCAGAAATCACGAATCACCGGCCAGATTTTTTCAGGAGAGGCCTGCACTACCAGCCAGCGCTGAGAGCCAGCGCGCTCAAGCCGCACATTGTCAGGGTTAGGCAATACTTTATCCTGCTCCTGTCCGGGTTCTTCCTTACCCTGGCTATAACTTGAATAAGTGGTAGAGCCTCCGGGCACAGCATAAGTATCGCTGGATGAAATGGAGGTCAGGTCGGGTGGCACTTCAAGTGGGCGCGAACGGCCAGCCGCCTTGTAATCTGGTGTTGTATCTACGAACGGCAGTGAGCTGCAAGCGCTAAGCGTCATTGCAAGCAGACTTGCTATTGCTATCGTTCGAACATTGAAGAAAGGGATGTGGTTCATGCGGTTCTCTTGAATGATGGGACTAATTAGATTGGATGGACGCGGATTTCATGGCGCCACGTAATGCATCATGATACTGCGCTGATAGTGCGACTAATGGCAGGCGCAGCCCTGGCCCAACCAAACCCATTTGCTGCAACACCCATTTAACAGGAATCGGGTTAGCTTCGATAAACAGTTTCTGATGCAAGGGGAATAACTGTGCATTGATGGCGCAGGCTTCCTTGCTATTGCCTGCCATGGCAGCGACGCACATCTCATGCATCAATTTAGGAGCTACATTAGCAGTCACTGAGATGACGCCGTGTGCACCAAGCAGCATTAAGGCCATACCTGTGGCATCGTCGCCGCTAAAAATTGAAAATCCATCCGGGGCACGTAAAATAAGATCCGTGCCACGCTCAATACTGCCGGTGGCATCTTTAATGCCTACGATGTTGGGAATACTTGCCAAGCGTAGCGTGGTTTCATTGCTGATGTCACAAGCAGTACGCCCAGGCACGTTGTATAAAATCTGCGGGATATCCACTGCCTCAGCAACCGCGCGGTAGTGCTGATAGATGCCTTCCTGGGTGGGCTTGTTGTAATAAGGCGCTACTAGCAGGCAAGCGTCGGCACCCAGTGCCTTGGCGTGCCTCGTGAGCTCGATGGCTTCACGCGTTGAATTGGCGCCTGTGCCTGCAATAACCGGGATGCGCCCAGCAACATGCTCGACGGTGGTTTTGATCAGCAGGCAGTGCTCTTCGACATCAACTGTGGGGGATTCCCCAGTAGTGCCTACAACGACTATGCCATCTGTTCCTTCATTGATATGAAAATCAATCAACAAACGTAATGCATCGATATCAAGGCCACCATCCTCATGCATGGGGGTGGCAATGGCAACAAGACTGCCTTGCAGCATGGTTTTACCTGACAATTGAATTAAATCAATACATTTTAACTTAAACTACCAGACCTAGAACACGCTTTTTACAACTTGGCACCTCGGTGCTGATGTTCAATCGTATGCATTAGTTGCGCAGATATGTCAGAAGTTCTTTGGCTAAGCCTTTAACTGTTAGCATCAGGGCAGGTTTTACAATGTTGGCATACCATTTTCCAAGCTTATTTCATGTAATGAATGCCTGTATAATTATGACTACTCAAATGCTTAATTCTGCTACCTTCCTATTCAAATCATAAGTGGAAAGCTCTCTCTTAATCGCCAGTATTGATGCCATATTGCCGCAAACGCAGTGTCAGCAATGTGGCTATGCTGGCTGCAAACCATATGCCGCGGCAATTGCCGCCGGAGAGGCCGATATCAACCAGTGCCCACCGGGCGGGGATGATGGGATCTATGCGCTTGCAGATTTACTGAGTGTTGAATATAAACCGCTAAATCCGCAGCACGGCCAATACAAGCCAAAAGCCTTGGCAGTCATTGATGAAAACCTTTGCATAGGCTGTACGCTTTGTATTCAAGCTTGCCCTGTTGATGCGATCCTCGGTGCTGCCAAGCAGATGCATACGGTGATTGCGTCAGAATGTACAGGCTGCGAGCTTTGCCTGGCGCCTTGCCCTGTCGATTGCATCAGCATGGAATCATTAGAGGCGGAGCCTTTGATACTGAATACAGCCGCAGATCTGGCGCGTGAGCGCCATATATTTAGATTGTTCCGCCTTGAACGGGACAAGCAGGAGCACAGCCAGCGACGTGCGCAAAGAACTGCAAATGCCAGCACTGCTGGGAATCCCGCTGCAGATGCTGCCAAGAAAGCGGCCATCGCTGCTGCGATGGCAAGAGTTAAAGCGCAAAAATCTCAAGAGCCTGATAAGCCAGTATGAATGCAGACAAGCGCCTGGAAATATTTCGTCGGCTAGCCATTGCTATCCCTGAGCCTGTCACCGAACTTAAGCACAATAGCGTATTTGAGTTGCTGATTGCCGTTATCCTGTCAGCGCAAGCTACCGACAAGGGCGTCAATCTTGCCACAGCAAAGCTTTACCCTGTTGCCAACACTCCAGCCGCGATATTGGCCTTAGGTGTGGAAGGGCTGGAACGATATATCAAAACCATTGGTCTTTACCGCAGCAAGGCCAGGAATGTAATTGCTACCTGCAAGATGCTGGTGGAGCAGCATGACGGCCAGGTGCCTGATAATCGTGACGCGCTGGAGCGGCTGCCCGGCGTGGGCCGCAAGACGGCCAATGTGATCTTGAATACGGCGTTTGGACACCCTACGATTGCGGTGGATACCCATATATTCCGGATCGGCAATCGTATTGGCCTGGCGCCCGGTAAGACGCCGCTGGATGTAGAGAAAAAACTGATGAAAGTGGTCCCTCAGCAATACCTGCATGATGCACATCATCTGCTGATATTGCATGGGCGCTATACTTGTGTCGCGCGCAAACCAAAATGTGGTCTATGCGTGATTCATGACCTCTGTGAATTCAAGGGTAAAGAACTATGATGAAAGTGGCTACCGGCCTCGCAACAGGTACAGAAGCGGACCCCAACCTGGCGGCACAGGCAGTGTTGCAGGCCATGCAAACACTGGATATTACGATCGCCAGCAGTGTGTTGCTCATCATCACTTCTGAATTTGCGAGTGATCCGCTACCGGCTATCAAGGCTGCCGCCAAAGCCGCAAGTTGCGTGCAGGTGATGGGCTGCTCAGCCCCAGGCATATTCACCGATCAGGACTGGGTGCTGGATGCGCCCGCGGTGGCTGCCATGGTGTTTTCAGGTGACATCAGTCTGCAGACATTATCCAACCCGGAACCGGATCAATTGCTACTCGCCCTCACTGCGCCCAATGCAATCAACACTAACTGGCTGGCCGCGCCGGGGCAGCGTTTCGGAGGGGTGTCTGGTGACGCACTGGGGCAAGGCCCTTTTTCGGTATGGCAGAATGCCAAAGGCACAGTGACCGGGCAATGTGAAGCTGCCTTGACTGGTGTGAGAGGTGCCGTCAAGGCTGCTCATGGCCTGCGCTTCCTGTCCGAGCCACAAACTGTCACCCAAGTGGATGGGCATAATTTGCAGACCCTGGCGGGCAAACCTGCGCTCAAGTCTCTATCAAATGTATGCAAAGGCTATGAATCCTTACCGGTGCACCTGCTGATGGCAGTATATGCGGACACTCTGGAGACGCTGGAGCATGGTGATTACCATCTTTCTACCCTGCTCTATGGCAATGAAGGTGAAGGCTCCGTAACTTTATCCAAGCGCCTGCAAGTGGGCCAGCACATGCGTTGGGCCATGCGTGATGTGGACGCAGCACAAGCTGATTTAAAGAAAACGGCGCAGCAGCTCAGCAGGCAATTACAAAGCACCCCGGACTTTGGCTTGCTGTTTTCCTGCATGGGACGTGGACCGTACTTTTATGGCGGGGTCGATCGTGACCTCATGCTGCTCAAGCAGCAGTTTCCCAACATGCCTCTTATAGGCTTTTATGGCAATGGCGAGATCGCTCCTATCAATGGCGTAAGTGAGTTATTGCAATATTCCGCGGTGCTAGCTTTGTTCTCACAGGATACTGAGCTCAGGATTGCGCAGGATGAAATTGTTGATATCGAAGTATCTGTAGAAGAGCCACAACTCATGCTTTCCGAGTCGGAGAAATAATTGGCCCTGTTCAATCCCAGTCGTGACCAGGTCCGGCAGTTCTTTTTCGATAGCTGGGCAAAGTTTCGGCAACAGAAACCACTTACAGATTTGGAGGCGATTGCGCTGCAAGTGATACAAATGCACCCAGAGTATCACACAGTACTTGATGCACCAGAACGCTTCATGGAGCAGGCATACTTCCCTGAAATGGGTGAGACCAACCCCTTTCTCCACATGAGCCTGCACTTATCGATTATTGAGCAGGTCGGCATTAATCAGCCGCCAGGTATCAGTACTGCTTACCAAGCGCTCAAAGCTAAACATGGCAACGAGGCGGATGCCCAGCATGATCTCATGGACTGCTTGGCAGAAACTATCTGGCAAGGTCAGCGCACCGGGCAGCCCCCGGATGCAGAGGCTTATATCGCCTGCATGCAACGCAAGGCGAACCTGGCTTGAATGCTTCGATGTATAGTGCCATTAAATAGTTTTATGATTGAATAGGCGCTATGGCTACTTCCCCCCACGACTGGCTCAACGAGCATGGAGACTATCTCTACCGGTTCGCCCTGGCCAGATTGCGCGATCCGCACCAGGCGGAAGATGTGGTGCAGGAAACCCTGCTGGCAGCAATCCAGAACCAGAGCTATGAAGGCAAGTCAGCGCCTCGTACCTGGCTGACTGGCATACTAAAGCACAAAATCATCGACCTCATGCGGAAACAGATACGCGAGCAGCCTACCGAGAACCTTGGCGAGGATATCTCCGCAGATTTGCCGGACGAACCTGGCATGGAAGAGTTCTTTGCCGAAGACGGCCACTGGAGTGATAAACCGCAGTCGTGGGCACAGCCTGATGGCGAGCTTGAGCAAAAGCAGTTCCTGCTTATTTTGCAAAGCTGCATGGACAGGCTACCTGCGAAACTGGCCGCACTTTTCACCTTGCGCGACATACAGGAGGAAGATAACGAAAAAATTTGTAAGGATTTAGCCATCACTTCGACGAATGCATGGGTGATGTTGTATCGCGCCCGGATGGGGTTGAGAAAATGCCTGGAAATTCACTGGATGGGGAGGTAAAAAATGCTAAGTTGTCAGCAAGCTAGTCAATTGATCTCCCAATCACTGGATCGTCATTTGTCATTGCGTGAGCGCATCAGTCTGCGTTTGCATCTTGCAGTGTGCGATTTTTGCAGGCGTTTTAATCAACAGCTTAACCAGATGCTGGCTGTGGTAAGAGTACAGCGGCAACAGATTGAGCATGATGAGCATATTCATCTCCCAGACGACGTAAAGCAGCGTATTGCCGACGCGATTGACACTGGTCGTCGATAGCAAAAAGTTAATTACAGCAATCTTTATTAATTATTTAAATTTGGAGAATCACATGAACGCAACTCAAAAAACTCTGGCACTTGTTATCGGCGGTGCATTCGCAGCTTCTGTCGCAGCAACTTCAGTCAATGCAGCTGAAAATCCTTTCGCGATTAAAACACTTTCATCTGGTTACATGGTTGCTGATGCAAGCGATGCTAGCAAGATGAAGGATGGCAAGTGTTCAACCGGCAAGTGCGGCGCAGACAAGAAGAAGGCAATGGAAAGCAAAGCCAAAGAAGGTTCATGCAGCGGTGATAAAGCTAAAGAAGCCTCTTGCAGTGCAGACAAAAAAGCCAAGGAAGCTTCATGCAGCGCTGACAAGATGAAAGACGGTTCTTGCCACGCTGAGAAGAAGTAAGCTCCAGGAACTTGTTTAAAAATGGCGCAATTGTCAGATAGCAGATACGCCGCAATTAAGGGTGCTGGCTTGGGCTTGAAGCGAGAGCTGATTCCACAGGTACAGGCTGAGTTTGGTAAACCCATTATTGCCAATATCGACTTTCTGGAAATTGCGCCAGAAAACTGGATAGGCATCGGTGGCCGCCCAGCCAAGCAGCTGGCGTGGTTTACCGAGCGTTTTCCAGTTGCTTGCCATGGTTTGTCACTTTCTCTGGGTGGACCCGACCCGCTCAATGAAGATTTTTTACATCAGGTTAAGCAGTTCCTCGACCTGCATAAAATCCCTCTATATACCGAACATCTAAGTTACTGCACTGACTTCCGCGATGGTGTTGGTGGATACCTCTATGACTTATTGCCTATCCCGTTTACGGAAGAAGCTGTGCATTACGTTGTGCAGCGCATACGCCGTACCCAGGATATTCTTGAGCGTCGCATCGCCGTGGAGAATGCCTCGTTCTATGTGGCAGCCCCTATATCCGAGATGGATGAGCTAACATTCATTCGTGCCGTGCTGGAGGAGGCGGATTGTGACCTGCACCTCGACATCAACAATATCTACGTCAATAGCATCAATTTTGGTTTTGATGCACACCAGTTTTTACGTGGTATCCCAGGCGAACGCATAGTGTATTCGCATGTCGCAGGGCATTACCAGGAAGCCCCGGACATGATCATAGACACGCATGGTGAAGATGTGATCGACCCTGTTTGGGCGTTAGTGGTGGAGGCTTACCAGCTGTTTGGCGCCTTCCCGACCTTGCTGGAGCGTGACATCAATATACCGCCATTATCCGAGCTGATGCGTGAAGTCGATATGATTACGGCCTATCAGGCCCCTTATCTTATTCATGATGAATCACTGATCCGGAAAAAAGTGGCATTAAGATGACTGCCGGAAACGATGTAGACGCACAAAGCCTGCCTGCATTCCAGCAATATCAGCTTGCGTTTACTGCGCACATTCGTAACCCCGGTCAAAACAAGCTTCCATCCAAAGTCCCAGCCAGCAGGATGAAGGTGTATACCGAGATTGTATTCAATAATCTTCAGTCTTCAGTCTCTGCTTGCTTTCCGGTAGCAAGCAAGGTGTTGGGTAAACGTGCTTGGACCCGTCTGGTCAGGGATTTTTTTATTCACTATCAATCTGCAACGCCTATTTTTCGCCAAATCCCGGAAGAGTTCCTGAAATACCTGAGTATGGCGCCCAGCTTGCCGCCTTACCTATATAGCCTGGCGCATTATGAATGGATAGAGCTGGCTATATCGGTTGCGGATATTCAGGATGCAACTGCTGATCCAGCGGGTGACCTGCTGGAGGGTAAGCCTGTATTGGCAGCCTCTCTGGCATTGCTAAGCTACGATTATCCGGTACAACTTATTTCGCCCAGATTCAGGCCTGATGCACCACTTCCGCAACCGGTAAACCTGCTGGTATTCCGCGCCAGCGATGACAATGTGCGATTCATCGAGTTGAATGCGCTAACAGCAAGGCTAATCAGCTTGCTGAAGGATGGCGAATTGTCAGGCTCAATCTCAGGACGTCAGGCATTGGAAAGCATTGCTACCGAAATGGGCCAGGGTGATACACAAAGCATCATTCAGTTTGGTCATGCCATCCTGATAGACCTGAAAGCGCAAGGCGTCATACTGGGAACAGTAATCCCAGGCTGAAAAGTGCTTTCAGCTAGGGCTTGGCGCCAGTCTGGATTTCGTCTATATCTTGTCCCGATCTCGTTTTTGCGACATAGCTTAAGTTCCAGTTTTCATAAGCCCATCGCCACAGCTCTGATAGTGGCGAGTCCCTGAGCGCTGCAGGTGGATGTTGCCCCAGGAAATATAAGGCCTGCCAGAGTTCTTTGCTTGCCTCGTTAGCATTGAGTGCTAATGCCAGTGTTTGTTTGCTGAGCTTTTCACCTTGGGCGTTAGTGGCAACCGGGATATGCGCGTATTGTGGTTGCCTGAATCCAAGTTTTTGCTGTAAATAGATCTGGCGTGGGGTAGAGTCCAGTAAATCGGCACCGCGTACTATATGGCTGATACCCTGTTCAGCGTCATCTACCACCACCGCCAACTGATAAGCAAACAGGCCATCCGCACGTTTCAGTACAAAGTCTCCAATATCGCGGGCTAAATCCTGTGACATGCTGCCTTGTATCGCATCGTTAAACGTAATCGTCGCTTCAGCCCTGATACGCCAGGCCCGTGCGTGTTGGCCAGAAAGCAGCCCATCCCTGCATTTGCCGGGATATATCAGCCCATCAATGCCGTGTATGGCTGAGTCTGCAATTTCTTTACGGGTGCAAGCACAGGGGTAAACAAAATGGTCCTGCTGCAAATGATGCAGGGCTGCCGCATAAGCCTGCTGCCGCTGACTTTGGTACATGACTGCACCATCCCACTTAAAGCCAAATACTTCCAGCGTTTTTAGTATTGAGTCTGCAGCACCTGGCACTTCCCGCGGTTGATCGAGGTCTTCCATTCTTAACAGCCAAAGTCCCTCGCGGCTCTTTGCTTCAAGAAAGCTGGCAACAGCCGCTACCAGTGAACCAAAATGCAAGGGACCGGTGGGGGAAGGCGCGAAACGGCCAATGTAAGTATTTTTTACCAATATGCTTTAGCCAGTAGGGTAAAACGCGATATTGCGTGATCTGGATTTAGTGCAGCGGTTGCAGATAAGGCGGGATGTGCCAAGATTGAAGCTGTTTCCCCAGCAACGTTAATTGGCAGGACAGGCGGTCAGCACCATTGGCGCTGACTTCGAAATCATATGTGCGTAACAGTTGCACGTGGCCGCGACTATTGCGCCCCAGCCATAGGCGGCTGCATGCAACCGTCTCATCCAGCATCTGTAATTGGGTGCGCTCTGCCAGGTCACGGCCTGTGGCAATCGCTGCTTCACGGGCTGAAATGCTGTCAATCCAGAACCAGGCCGCAGCAAGGCAGCCGATCAGTAAAATCCATTCCATAACAGACTACGCCGATGTCGCTGGTTTTGTTTCAGGGCTTGCCGCGAAGACGCTGGCACCCTCTGGCTCTTCTTCCGGCTCATCTTCATGCAATGACAGGTGGTCGATGCGCGATGGAGCATCTTTGGTCGATGAGTTTTTACCGTGCAGCTTGAATTTAAGGCGTAATTCATTGATGGAGTCAGCATTACGCAGCGCATCTTCCTGAGTAATTCTGCCTTCCTCACATAACGTGAACAGCGCCTGGTCAAAAGTCTGCATACCAAGTTCAACCGATTTCGCCATGGCTTCCTTGATCATCCCTGTTTCGCCCTTGAGTATCAGATCGCCGACTAACGGCGAGTTCAGCAGGATTTCAATCGCAGCACAGCGTCCCCCACCTTTTTTCGGCACCAGGCGTTGCGATACGAAGGCACGTAAATTAAGGGATAAGTCCATGTGTAGCTGGGCATGGCGCTCTTCAGGGAAGAAGTTGACGATGCGATCCAGTGCCTGATTGGCGCTATTAGCGTGTAGCGTGGCCATACATAAGTGGCCGGTTTCGGCAAAAGCCAGTGCAAACTCCATGGTTTCCCTGTCGCGGATTTCCCCGATGAGGATGACATCCGGTGCCTGGCGCAGGGTGTTTTTGAGTGCGGCAAACCAGCCATTGGTATCACGGCCGACTTCGCGGTGCGTGATCAAACAGTTCTTGCTGGGATGCACATACTCCACTGGATCTTCAATAGTGATGATATGTCCATGCGTGTTTTCATTGCGGTAATCGATCAGCGCCGCCAGGGTAGTGGACTTGCCGGAACCCGTGCCACCTACCAAAATAATCAAGCCACGTTTGGCCATCATGATTTCTTTAAGCTGCTGGGGCAGGCCCATTTCATCAAAGTTAGGGATTTTGGTGGTGATGGTCCGCAGTACCATGCCTACTTTTTCCTGCTGTACAAACACATTCACGCGGAAACGGCCTATTTCCCTGGGCCAGATGGCAAAGTTACATTCTTTCTCCAGCTCGAATTCATTGCGCTGCTTTTCACTCATCAAGGCGTAGGCAAATGCCTGTGTGTGTTCCCCAGAGAGTTTCTGTTGGGTGACAGGGGTCATCTTGCCGTCGATCTTCATGGCAGGCGGAAAATCAGCCGAGATGAATAAATCGGAGGCTTTCTTTTCGAGCATGGCGCGCAACAGGTTATGCATATACGCCAGGGCTTGTTCATCATTCATATTTTTGCTCCGTACGCCTGAAATCTAATGAGGGATTTTTAACATTGATTAAATATCTAAGATTGGTTAAAACTTTATGTGTTGTGGCTATACTAATTGGGATAAGTTATTGCTTCAAGCTGACTTCGTTCTTTTCTGGCCAACTCGGCTAAGTTAGCGAAAAAACGCGGGCATAAACTCAAATGAAGTACATTTTTTTACCTTAATTTTCGTAATTAGTATTCAGTAATCTTTGGAGACGTCGTTAACGAGTGATGATGCATCTACATGAAAATATACCCGCATGAATAAACCACGTGAACAGCACGCCCTTGATGCGTATATCAAATTTCTGCAGAATAAAGGCGCAACAGTCACCAACCTGCAAAAAAGGAACCAGTTCCTGCAGAAACTCATTCCCAAGCTTGACAGGATTGAGTGCAATGGTGATGCCTATCGTCTTGCAGTAGAAACCTTCGAGCGGGATATTGAGAGAAAAGAATGGTTATTCTTTCTTTCAGTGGTTCGTGAGTATTACTCGTTCTGGGTTGAGGATATCAAAACCATCGTGGGCATGAGTAGTGACCCGACTTTTGATCTGGAGCCGGTGGTGATGGAGTTGCTGCAAGGGCCACTCAAGGCTTTATGGCAAAAACTGGATCAGGAGAAATTCACGACTGTAGAGTCATGGTCAATTAAAGCTTATACCCATGGCCTAAAACAGCATGGCGCCAGTCAGTCATTGATTGATACTCGTGTCAAACTGGTCAAGCTGGTGGTGGTACAAATCAGGACAGCCCCAGAGCCTACCAATAAACAATATCGTTTATCCGTGGATTCAATCATGTTTTTCTTTCAGTCCAGGGAAACCCGTGAGCTGTTTCTGTCAGTGGTGCGTGAGTTCTACCATTTCTGGATTGGCGACCCTGACGCCGCTGACCATCTGCTCGTTGGTTATGCCAGCGATGCCGCCTGATATTTACCTATTTAACTTTAGCTATTTAATTTTCCCTAGTTTTTCTTCCAGCCGCTCACACAAGGTGCGTAATATTTTGATACGCGCAAAGTGTTTATCATTGGCCTCAACCATCACCCACGGTGCCATGCCAGTGCTAGTGCGGTCTATCATGTCCGATACGGCGCCCTGATATTCGTCCCACTTGTCGCGGTTTCGCCAGTCTTCCTCGGTAATCTTGAAGCGCTTGAATGCAATCTGCTGGCGCTCTTCAAAGCGCTTTAATTGTTCTTCAGGGCTGATCTGTAACCAGAATTTGAGCATCAGGGTATTGCTTTGCACCAGCTGCTCTTCAAAATCATTAATCTCCGCATAAGCGCGCATCCAGTCCTGTTCACTGCAAAAACCTTCAACCCGTTCGACCAGCACGCGCCCATACCAAGATCGATCAAAAATAGTGAGTCGGCCATGAGCTGGGATATGTCGCCAGAAGCGCCATAAATAAGGCTGCGCACGCTCCTCCTCAGTGGGTGCCGCAATCGGCACGATGTTGTAGATGCGTGTATCAATGGCCTGAGTAATGCGGCGTATACTCCCGCCTTTGCCAGCGGCGTCGGCGCCTTCAAGGGCAATCACCACAGATAGCTTTTTAAAATTCTCATGCCTTGTAAGCAGGTTAAGCTTGCCCTGGTACTTCTCCAGCTCTGCAGCATATTTTGTGCTGGAGATGGATTTGCTGAGATCGAGTGTATCGATAATCTTGAGGTGGTCGATTGGTTTCAACAATGGTGGCGCAGCCGCTTTACGTGGCTTTTTTGCAGGCTCGTTCAAGCGCGACTTGATTGCTTCCAGCACATACTTTCCGGCTGTCAGGTTACGATAATTGGCATCGAAGCCCTCAATGACTATCCATGGTGCATTTGCAGTGCTGGTCTCACGGATGGCATGGCCTGCAATACTGCGAAATTTATCGTAGAGCTTGAGATGCTTAAGATCCAGCTCACTAACGCGCCAGCGTGTTTTGGGGTCTTTTTGCAAGGTCTTGATGCGTGCTTTCTGCTTCTCTTTGGAGAGGTGAAACCAGAACTTGATGACCAGCGCACCTTCATCAGTGAGCATGCGTTCAAAACGTACTATTTCTTCCAGCGAATTATCCAGCGCATTTTTATTGGTGTCACCATAGCATTTGCTGATGATGGGGGCGGAGTACCATGAGCCGAAAAGAATGCCGATATCACCTTTAGGCGGCAGTGCCTGCCAAAAGCGCCACATCGGTGGCTTTTGCATCTCCTCACTGCTTGGCAAACCAAATGCGTGGTTATGTATCCTGCGTGGGTCCATCCATTCATTGAGCAGGTTGGCCGTTTCTCCCTTACCAGCGCCATCTACTCCGGCAATGATGATCACGACAGGAAAGGATTTATTCTCGGCCAGATCATACTGCACCTCAAGCAAGGCCTCACGCAACGCGACGGACTCTCGTTTGTAGACCTCTTTGGAAATCTGGTGCCCTAATTCTGCGGATTCAAACATGGTGTTTCCCCGGATAAATGATTGATTCATATTGCATAAAATATATGGCTAAGTAAATAGACCGCCGTCAATAAATAATAAATATGAGTAAGGCCTTATTTGGCTTATCAGAACTCTCCTACATGACTATCAGACACATCAGTCTGAGCGCGCAAACGCGTCTCCATTATTGTTGTGGGGTAGATACTTTTATTTGCAACCATAGCAGGAGACTAAACCATGCATCAAATCTCAAACCGAATTCTAGCTGGCGTTATCAGCAGTATTGTTCTACTTCCAATATCTTCAATTGCAGCAGAGGCACCAACTTCAGAGTCTCTGAATCCCTCTCCCGGACAATGGACCACCGTGGTGGCAATTCTGGATAGCTCCAATAATCACTACCTGCTGAAAACCTCAGTGAAAAATACCCCAGAGCAATGCATGACAGCGTTGCAAGATACTGCGACCCATGTACAAGCTGCAGGAGGCGTGATCTGGACTGACCCGCAGAAGAATGTGATTAGTTACGAAAAAAAGGCGGGTTATGCAGAGCGTGGTTCCAAGGTGCTGGAGCTTAGATGTGTGCTGGAGCCGTTCGAAGCGGAATTGGTAAAGAAATAATATGTATCAAAGCTCATCGACTTGAAGTTTGATGGTAATCGACTAAAGTCGTTGAGCTTGTTTTCTGGTCAAAGCTGAGAATTGGTCAGTATTTTTTTCCAGCCATCACCTTTGTAATCCGGGAACCACCCTATATTTTCCAGTAGCTTTTCCAGATAGGCGTTTGCTTTATCCGGGTTCTGTGTTGCCTCGCAATACAGACATAATAATTGCAGGCCGGATAAGAGAGAGTGCTCGCGCCTTGATGAGTATTTGAGCAGCTTTTCAGGAAATATATCTTCTGGCCTGTCAGCTAATGGAATGTCGAGATAGCCATTAAATATCAGCAATGACTTGGCATGCTTGTTGTTGTCCTCAAAGTATTTTGCAGCCTTTTTCTCAAGGTGCACGCCATCCAGTTCAGTAGCCGATTTCTGGGCTATTCCATTCACGTCTATCAGTATCACCTGGTCTTTATAAGTGCCAATCAAACCATCACCTGAAGGATCCTCTTCTATTTTAAGTCCCATGCTCTGTAATACAGTAGATGCGATCTTTTCCAGCGGTTTTCCCTGTGCGGTGATTAATTGTTTATAGGCATCGAGTTTTTTAAATTCAGCATTCTTGCTATTAAGCTTGGCTACCAGGCCACTGATTTCATCCTTAAGGGTTGATATCGATTCGGCAACTTGCTGTTGTGCTGGCGTCAGATAGTCGGCTTGCCATTCTGGCAATTGACCAGAATCAACTGGTTTGATATTGGCAATTGCCTTGGTCTGCTTTTTGGGGGATAACGCGTACCTGAGTTCATATACCGCATCAATGAAGGTGGAGATATTCTCTTCAGAGGAAAAGCTCAGTGTGGGGATGTTAAGTATGGCACCGCCAGACTCATGTAGCTTGTAGTTACCAACTATTTGCGATTGTTCCTTGATCAGTAGGCATGCCTCATATTCTGCATAGTCCGGGAGAACGACGCGATAGATCAGCAGATCCTGTAGCTTATTCAGGAAAGTGCTGATATGCGCATTCAGCTTGCCTGCGACTTGTAATTTTTTGCCCACTGACGCAGTCAGGTTTTTCTCGAACACCAGATCCTTGAAGGACAGGTTTTTCATCGAGTTGTTGAGGTAACCCTTATATTCGAGCTGGGAGTGCGGGAAGTAAATGACTAGGCCGCCTTGCTCGACGAACTTCCATAGTTCATCCGACCTGCGCTTGAGATGCTCATTGGCCGTGACAGAAGCCTCCGCACTCAGATACTCCATTTCATGTGGCAGGTTATTCCGTAAATAGGTCAATGAATCGAATACCACGACCTCATAACCATCGAAAGACTGCTTGGAGTCCAGCTCGGTGAGGTCGTATTTAGATTTAAATTCAGGAAGGCCGACTGCAACGATATCTGACATGATTTTTTGTTTGGAATTAGTGAATTATGAAATGTACAGCGTATAAGCGTAGTAAACAATAGTCTGTATAGACTAAAAAATATAAGGCAAATAGTAGTATTGCTATATTTTGCCTAAAGGCCTAGCTGGCTCAGCCCTGGGTGATCATCAGGGCGACGACCTTGCGGCCAGTGGAATTTCCGCTCTGAAGCTTGAATAGGCAGATCGTTGATGCTGGCATAACGCTTTTGCATCAGGCCATTTTCATCAAATTCCCAGTTCTCATTGCCGTAGGAGCGAAACCAGTTGCCGGCATCATCCTGCCATTCATACGCAAATCGCACCGCGATGTGGTTGCCCTGATATGCCCAGAGCTCCTTGATCAGCCGGTATTCCAGTTCGCGCGCCCATTTGCGTGTAAGGAACGCCACGATTTCTTCGCGACCTGTGGGGAATTCTGCCCGGTTACGCCACTGGCTATCCATCGTATAAGCTAGAGAAACGCGCACAGCATCGCGACTGTTCCAGCCGTCTTCTGCCATGCGTACTTTCTGGGTTGCGGATTCCAGCGTAAATGGTGGAAAGGGTGGTCGGGCTTCGCTGCTATTATTGTTGTCTGTGCTCATTGAAGTTTCCTCGAAATGGATGGTGAAAGATTACCTCAACTTTGTGGAAAATGCTTGATGCCTGGGTACGTTGTCGGATGTGCGTGAAATCAGCCGTGCTAAAATTCGGTCATGAATGACATTAACCATAATAAATTCCATGTGCTGATCCCTGCTGCCGGTGCCGGCAGCCGAATGGGTAGCGAGACACCTAAGCAATATTTACTATTGACTGGCCATACCGTTATCACGCAGACATTGCAGGTGTTTTTAAACTGTCCCCGTATCAGTTCTATCACCGTCGTCTTGAGCGCTGATGATGCTCACTGGGACGCATTGGAAATCAGTCAAAACCAAAATATTAATATACAGCGTTGCGGTGGGCTAAGCCGCGCAGAAACCGTGCTGAATGGCCTGCAATCCATCAAAGACAAGGTGGCTGCTAATGACTGGATACTGGTGCATGATGCGGCTCGGCCTGGGCTCAGCATGCGCATGTTAGACAAATTGCTGGATGATCTACAGGATGATGCTGTTGGCGGATTGCTGGCGATTCCGTTGGCAGATACATTGAAACGCGCTGACCAGTCTGGACGCGTGGCAAATACCGAACCTCGAGATAGCTTATGGCAGGCACAAACGCCGCAGATGTTCAGGTACGATTTACTAAAGCGTGCTTTGATCGCTGCTGGCGCGCCTACAGATGAAGCCCAGGCTGTTGAGGCTCTGGGACATAAACCCAAGCTGGTCGCAGGAGAGTTGCGTAACCTCAAGATCACTTATCCGCAAGACTTGGTGCTGGCAGAGGCGATATTGCGCAATGATAATGACTAAAAGAGAAGGTTAAATGATACGAATAGGACATGGTTTCGATGTGCATCAGCTAGTTGTTGGTCGCGACTGCATTATTGGCGGGGTGTTGATTCCATACGATAGGGGCCTTGATGGCCACTCCGATGCGGATGTTTTACTGCATGCGATCTGTGATGCATTGCTGGGCGCGGCTGCCTTGGGAGATATCGGCAAGCATTTCCCCAATACGGATGAGCGCTACAAGGGTATCAATTCTCGTGCGCTGCTACAGCATGTGATTGCGCTACTGGCATCTAAGGGATATCAGGTCGTTAACATCGATGCGACGGTAATTGCCGAAGCACCAAAACTATCACCGCATACCGCGCAGATGTGCGCCAATATTGCTGCTGATTGTAATGTCGCTTTGGATGCAGTGAATGTGAAAGCCACCACGACTGAAAAGCTGGGCTTCACCGGACGAGGTGAAGGCATTGCAGCAGAAGCGGTTTGCCTGATTGAGTCGCATCAATAATAAGCAGCCGCAATGACCATCTTTGCAAATCTTTAATACCTATCGGGTGGCGTATTGGCGCGTTTTGCGCGAAAATGTCATATTGATTCAATCTTAAAAGTATCCACATGAATTTGCATGAGTTTCAGGCCAAACAATTACTCCAACGCTATGGCCTAGCGGTTCCCAACGGACAAGTAGTGCAATCGGCAGAAGCTGCCGCCGCAGCAACCAAGGAAATTGCCGGTGATGCCTGGGTAGTGAAAGCTCAGGTGCATGCTGGTGGTCGTGGCAAAGCTGGCGGTGTAAAGATCGTCAAGACAGCTTCTGAAGCCCAATCCGTGGCTTACAGCCTACTGGGTAAATCGCTGGTTACCTACCAGAACGCACCGGATGGCCAGCCTGTGCACCAATTACTGGTAGAGCAAACCCTGCCTATCGCGCGCGAGCTATATTTGTCGGTGCTGGTGGATCGCAGCTTGGAGCGTGTCGTCATGGTGGCCTCCTCTGCTGGCGGCATGGATATTGAAGAGATTGCAGCGACCCAGCCTGAAAAAATCCTGCAGGAAATATGCGATCCATTGAATGGCTTGGTGGATTTCCAGGCACGTAACCTGGCGTTTGCTTTGGGCCTGGTAGGCGACCAGATCGGCGCATTCACCAAGCTGGCAAAAGGTTTGTATAAGTTATTCAAGGAAAATGATCTGGCCTTGCTTGAGATCAATCCTTTAGTTATTACTACAGATGGCAAGCTGGTAGCGCTGGACTGCAAGATGAGCGTGGATGACAACGCGCTCTATCGCCAGAAGGCGCTCGCAGAGCAGCGAGACTGGAGCCAGGACGATAACAAGGAAGCCGAGGCGCATCACGCGGGGCTGAATTACATCGCACTCAACGGCAATATCGGCTGTATGGTCAATGGCGCTGGCCTGGCCATGGCGACCATGGATTTGATCAAGTTGCATGGTGGCGCACCAGCCAATTTCCTCGATGTAGGCGGTGGCGCGACAGCCGAGACAGTATCCAAGGCTTTCAAGATCATCCTGGCTGACAGCAACGTCAAAGCCATTCTGGTGAATATCTTTGGCGGCATCATGCGTTGCGACATCATTGCGGAGGGGATTATCACTGCGGTGAAAGAAGTCGGTGTAGAAATCCCCGTGATTGTCCGACTGGAAGGTACCAACGTTGAACTTGGCAGAAAGATGCTCAGCGAAAGTGGCTTATCCATTATTTCGGCATCAGGTCTGACCGATGCGGCAAAACAGGCTGTGGATTCAGCTAACAAAGCACCAGTGAATAAAGCGATAGTGAAAGCATAAGATGGCAATTCTAGTTGATAAAAATACCAAGGTGCTGTGCCAGGGTTTTACCGGTAAACAAGGTACATTTCACTCGCAACAGGCGATTGCCTATGGCACCAAGATGGTCGGTGGCGTAACACCGGGTAAGGGCGGGCAGTTGCATCTCGACCTGCCGGTATTCAATACCATGCGTGATGCGGTGCGCCAGACTGGCGCCAATGCTTCGGTGATCTATGTGCCGCCGCCGTTTGCGGCTGATTCAATACTGGAAGCCTGCGATGCGGGTGTCGAACTGATTATCTGTATTACCGAAGGTATCCCGGTGCTGGATATGCTCAATGTCAAAGCCGCATTGAAAGCCAACAACGTCAAGCTGGTAGGCCCCAATTGCCCGGGCGTGATTACGCCGGATGAATGCAAGATCGGCATCATGCCCGGTAGCATCCACCTTCGAGGCAAGGTGGGTATCGTCTCGCGCTCAGGTACGCTGACTTATGAGGCTGTGCATCAAACTACTGCGCTTGGTTTAGGTCAATCAACCTGTGTGGGCATCGGTGGCGACCCGATTCGTGGATTGAATTTCATCGAATGCCTGGAGATGTTCCAGGCCGACCCGGAAACCGAGGCGATTATCATGGTGGGTGAGATTGGCGGCGCGGATGAAGAAGCTGCGGCTGAATTCATCAAGAGCCATGTGACCAAGCCAGTGGCTGGTTATATCGCAGGCCAGACTGCCCCGAAAGGCAAGCGTATGGGTCATGCTGGTGCGATCATCTCAGGCGGTAGTGGCAAGGCAGAGGACAAGATCGCCGCTTTGGAAAAAGCGGGTGTAATCGTTGCCAGTTCACCTGCAGGCCTGGGTGAAGCTGTGCTAGCTGCAATTAATGCTGCAAAGTAGTTAGTAGTAGTACTTAAAACCTAGAATATATTAAACCCGGGAAATATATGCACCGTCATTTTTACCGTCTGATGTTATCTGCATGCCTAGCGCTATCGATGTCGGCGGGGATGGCGATGGCTGATGAGGACGTGCCTTATTTGATGACGGTCGCATCCAAGGGGGATATTGCCACCGTGCGCGCCATGCTGGAAAGCGGCACCAATCCCAACACCAAGGATGCCGACGGCATTAGCGCACTGATGTATGCGGCGCGCAAGGATCAGGCTGAGGTTGCTGGTTTACTGCTGGACAAGGGTGCAGACCCCAACCTCAAGGATAGAGGCGGATGGACGGCCTTGATGTTTGCTGCCAAAAAGAATTTTGTGAATACCGTTAAAGTGCTGCTGGCGAAAGGGGCTGACCCTAAAGTGCGCGATGGTTCTGGCTGGAGCGCACTGGGTATGGCGGCTACTTCAGGGTATTCAGAGGTGGTGAACCTGCTGATCAAAAATGGCGTTGATGCCAGCTCCAAGAGTGATGATGGCAAAAGTATCCTCATGTACGCCGCCAAGAATGGCGATCTGGCCACTATAGAGACCTTGATTGCGAATGGCGCAGATATTAAGGCACGTGATCGTTTTGAGCTGACAGCCTTGATGTATGCGGCGCGTGAAGGGCATGCAGAAGCGGTTGAGTTGATGCTGAATAAAGGCGCCAAGGTTGATGATAAAGATCAATCCAAATGGACAGCACTGACCTGGGCAGTCAAGAAAAACCAAGTAGAAGTCGCTAAGGCCCTGATTGCCAAGGAAGCGGATGTTAATCATAAGGATTCAGAAGGTACGCCGCTATTACACATTGCTGTCGATAACAGCTCGGTGGATATGGTTAGATTACTCATCGACAGCGGCGCAAAAGTGAAGGCCAAGGATCAGTATGGCTTGACGGTGTTGGTCTACGCACTCAAGGCCAATAATGCTGCATTGGTGAAAATGATTAAGGATGCAGGTGGCAACTATTAACAGGGATGCCATGAATCATCCTGAGTCCATGCCAGATGCGATACAAATCGCAATTGCACAAATCAATTGCACAGTAGGTGATCTGGCAGGCAATACTGCAAAAATTATCGAAGCTGCCCACCGTGCCAAGGCCCTCGGCGCCAGCCTGATGCTCACCCCCGAGCTTGCCCTCAGCGGCTATCCACCAGAAGACCTGCTACTGCGTGATGACTTCAACCAGGCGTGCGATGATGCTCTCAACAGCCTCGCTGTGGCAGTACCCGATATCACCTTAGTCGTCGGGCATCCCAGGGATTTTCAGGGATTGTGTTACAACGCTGCATCCGTACTCAGCAATGGCCGTATTACAGCAACCTATCACAAGCACGTTTTACCCAATCACAGCGTATTCGATGAGGTCCGTTATTTCGCAGAGGGCAAGGAAGCGCTGGTATTTGAGCATCAAGGCATGCGCTTTGGTGTGGTGATTTGTGCTGATGTATGGGAAGCCGCCCCGTCCAAGCTGGCTAAAAATGCAGGCGCTGAAATATTGCTGGCGCTCAATGCTTCACCTTACCATCTGGAAAAACAAGAAGCGCGCTATGGCGTGGTACGCCACCGTGTTGAAGAAACCGGTGTGGCCATCATCTACGCCAATATGGTGGGTGGCCAGGACGAGCTGGTCTTTGATGGCGCCTCGTTCGTACTGGATAAAGCCGGCACGCTGGTGCAACAGCTCCCGGAGTTTGTAGAGGCGATTGAACTGGTCAGCATTGATGCCAGCAATGGCAATCGAGCGAATCCGCTTGCCTCAACAATCACGGCAACCATGCCGCTCGAAGCTTCGGTGTATCAAGCCTTATGCCTGGGACTCAAGGATTACGTCCACAAAAACAACTTTCCCGGTGTAGTGCTGGGTTTATCCGGTGGCATTGACTCGGCATTGACGCTGGCCATTGCAGTGGATGCGCTGGGTGCCGATAAAGTGCGCGTAGTGATGATGCCTTCCGAATTTACCGCCGAGATGAGCGTAAACGATGCGCTGGAAATGGCCAGGCGGGTAGGCGTGCATTATAGCGAGCTGCCTATCAAGAATTTATTCGAGCTGTTCCGCGAGACATTATCCAAAGAATTTGCTGATTTACCATTTGATACTGCAGAAGAAAATCTGCAGGCGCGCATCCGTGGCATGCTGCTGATGGCGCTCTCCAACAAGTTTGGCAGCATAGTGCTCACCACCGGTAACAAGAGCGAGATGGCGGTAGGCTATTCCACGTTGTATGGTGATATGGCGGGCGGTTTCTCATTGTTGAAGGATGTGCCAAAGACTTTGGTCTACAAGCTGGCCAATTATCGGAATGGTGTTTCTGAAGTGATACCAAAGCGTATCATCCTCAGACCGCCTACAGCCGAGCTACGTCATGGCCAGACCGACCAAGATAGCTTGCCCGCTTATGAGATATTGGATGCTATTATGGAGGCCTATGTCGAGCACGACTGTAGCCGTTCCGAGATTATCGGCATGGGCTACCGTGAGCTGGATGTAGTGCGGGTGACCACACTGATAGACCGCAATGAATATAAACGTCGTCAAGCGCCGGTTGGCGTGCGTATTACGCAACGTGGATTTGGCAAAGACAGGCGTTATCCTATAACATCCAAATTTGTATTTAATGGACGTGTTTTACTAAATAATAGACTGAGGGGAAACAGGTATGAAGAAAATTGAGGCTGTCATTAAACCGTTTAAGCTGGATGAAGTACGTGAAGCCTTGTCCGAGATTGGTGTCAATGGTTTGACTGTGACTGAAGTGAAGGGTTTTGGTCGTCAAAAAGGTCATACCGAGTTGTACCGCGGTGCAGAATACGTTGTGGATTTCTTGCCCAAGATCAAGATTGAGCTGGTAGTTGGAGCTGATATGGTTGAGCCAGCAATGGAAGCCATCATCAAAGCCGCCCGTACCGGCAAGATCGGCGATGGCAAGATATTCGTCACCTCAGTCGAGCAGGTTGTCCGTATCCGCACTGGTGAAACAGGCGAAGCAGCTATCTAGAAAACGGCTTCCTAAGTTTGTAGCTTTATCTCAAGGCAGCATCTGTTATGCCTGTAATCTTAAAAACCGTCATATTGCTCACCATGTCAAACGTCTTCATGACGTTTGCATGGTATGCCCATCTTAAAAACCTCAGCGACAAACCCTGGTATATCGCCGCATTCCTCAGTTGGGGAATTGCCCTGTTCGAATACCTGCTGCAAGTCCCCGCCAACCGTATCGGCTTTACCGCACTATCGCTGGCCCAACTCAAAATCCTGCAAGAAGTCATCACGCTCGGTGTGTTCCTGCCATTCGCCGTGTTCTACATGCATCAACCCGTTAAGCTGGATTTCTTGTGGGCAGGTTTATGTTTGATGGGTGCTGTTTATTTTATGTTTAGAAGCTAATTCAGTGGTCGGCTTTGGTTTTCCTCCACCCAATGATTCTCATAAGAGCAGAGTCAACTTTGTAATTGCAGTTATTGTGGTGGTAGCTATATTTATTTTGTTACCGTTGCTAATCTGGCTTAAATAATGAGCGTATCGTAAAAATGAAAAGAATGAAGCACCAGCCTGGGAGGCAATAACAGAGCGCCTCCCAGAGCAGAAGCCCTAAGCCGCTTTCGCCTGTTGGCTGCGCGTAAGCAGCATGCCTGCTGATATCAGCAGTAATACGATGACCTGAGCGGTTATGCCTTGTACGGTAGGGTGTATGCCCAGTAATGGCACTGAAATGAAGTGCTGAAGCACGTGCGAATCTATCATCCCTGCCTCTTGTAATGCCGCTACTCCGTTGCCTGCAAACACCACAGCTAATAGGGCCATCAGGCTTGCAGTTGCAGCAAAGAATTTACCCAATGGCAATTTGACGCTGTACTTGAGTATTGCCCATGTGAGGATAGCTAGCAGGATGGCTGCAGCGGCAATGCCACCCAGTACTGCCGAATGCCCATCCGGGCCAACCTGTGCCCATAGGGCTTCGTAGAACAGGATGGTTTCAAATAACTCGCGATACACGGCGATAAATGAAACGCCAGCCATCGCCCACAATGTACGTTTGTCGAGGGCGGCAGCGACCTGGCTGCGGAGAAAATTCTGCCAGGCTTGTGCATACGATTTGCTGTGTAGCCAATAGCCGATATACAGCAGCATGACAGCAGCAATCAGCGCCGTTATGCCTTCTGTGAGTTCACGTCCTGCGCCTGAAATAGTGAGCAGGTAGTTCGCTACCGCCCAGGTCGCTATCCCCAATACAATCGCCAGGATCCAGCCTAGATGGAAATAAGCCAGCGCATCGCGGCGGCCGGTTTTTGCGATAAAGGCACTGATGGCAGCCAATACCAGCACGGCTTCCAGGCCTTCGCGTAACAGGATGATGAGCGAGCTCACAAACGCCGTGGAGCTTGAGAGATTGCCTGACGTCAGTTTTTCATTTGCTCGCTCTAAGAGGGTATTAATCTTGCCGATTTGGTTGCCTATATCTTCGGCAGGTTTTGCAGATGCAATGGAAGTACGCAAATCCATCATTTCGCGTTCAACTTGCAGGCGTAGTGGCTCATCTATATTTTTTAGGCTGTTTTCTATCAGCTCAAAACCCTCCAGGTAGGCGCTGATAGCCAACTGCCGGGCAGATTGCTTATCGCCCTGTTCATAGGCTGTCAGCGTTTGCTCAAGCTTTAGCCTGGTGACCGCGATAGGGTCAAGCGCAGAGCGTTTCAGTGCTTCTGGATGTAAGGTCAGGTAACGTTGAATAGCCTCAGCGTCATTGCCAAATTTTGTAATCACTTCCTCAGGTGCAACGTTGACCAGGCTTTTTAGGTCAGTGAAATCCACTTTGCTACTACGTTGCTTCCACACATCAGCATCCTGTTGCTGCTGTGTCGCGGTAATGCGCAGGTTATTGACATAAAAGGCCAGTGACCAGCGATCAGCTTCACTCAGCTCGGTAAATGCTTTCATAGGCGTGCCGCCTACGCCCAGGGTG
The DNA here is from genome assembly GCA_035459965.1 of Methylophilaceae bacterium. GTDB lineage: Bacteria > Pseudomonadota > Gammaproteobacteria > Burkholderiales > Methylophilaceae > DATHXC01. The sequence continues at coordinate 125,075 of DATHXC010000010.1, read as the reverse complement.
ATGGTGTTATACAGGCCATAGATGCTGCGCTGGCGCATGCGGTCTTCGTTGTGGAAATTGCTGGGATGTGGATCAAGGTCTTTCGCCATTGGGCCGTCCCCATACCCACTAGCTCCGTGGCAGGCCATACAGTTGCTGGCAAATAGCTTGGCGGCACGGTTGAGGTCTGGGGTATCTTTTGGCGCCACCGTAAGCTTGTAAGCCCGTATCAATGCGATGCGCAGCTCATTGGCAAAGTCAGAAACGCGTTTGCCGTCTGCCTTTTGTGAAATCAGGTCACGCAATTCTGCCGCCTGCTTTAAAAGCGCGGGCTGTTGTGGGTTAGCTGGTAATTCGCCCACAAGCGTGCCAGCCTGTGTCGCAAACTCCAGCTGTTCTTCGTATTCCGCCGGGATAAGCGCTACGCCGTCTTTAACAAACTGTGGGTAATCGACGCTGACATAATCCAGCATATGTACGGCAGTTTGTGCTTTTTCATCATTGGTGACTTCGGCCATAGCCTGGGTTGAAACAAGGCTGGATATAAAAAAGATTGCACATGCAGCTAGCGCATTAACAGTGAGTGAAGGAGGTGATAATTTTTGCAGGATAGCCATGGAGTAGTGTCTTGAAGAAAAGCTTAATTGATAATAGTTCTTATTGTGCCATATTCCACGAATAGAGGCTGGTAGTCGCAATAAAGTTCTGTTGCATAGCTAATGGCTGGATAAATAAAACAAAAACGGCCCGCAAGCAGGCCGTTTTTGATTGCATCCGGTTTATCCGGATGCATGCTACAGACTAGATTATTTACTTTTTAGGTGCAGCAGTAGCAGCTGTCTTGGAGTTATCAACGATTTTGGCTTTAGCGCGCAAATCAGTCAGTAACTTTTCCAGGTTACGTTGTTGCAATTGCTTCTGCAGGCCTTCTTTTACTTTGTCGTAAGCTGGTGGTTGTGCATCACGGATATCTTCCAGCTTGATAACATGCCAGCCGAACTGTGTCTGCACTGGTGCAGTGGTTGAAGCACCTTTCTTGAGGCCAGTCACGGCATCGCTGAATGGTTTAACCATGCCGCCAAGTGAGAACCAGCCAAGATCGCCACCTTTTTCCTTAGAGCCTGGATCCTTGGATTTTTCTTTAGCAATCTTTGCAAAATCGCCACCCTTGGATAGTTGCGCAATGATGTCCTTGGCTTCTGCTTCTGTGGCTACCAGGATATGACGTGCGCTGTATTCCTTATCGCCCAGCTCGGACTTGTACTTGTCGTAAGCGGCTTTGGTGTCAGTTTCACTTACTGGGTTCTTCTTCAGGTAGTCTGCCAGGAATGTATTGACCAGCAATTCGCGGCGTGACAATTCTTCCTTGGCTTGATAGTCAGAAGTCTTGTCCAGGCCTAAACGTTGGGCTTCTTGCAGAATGAGTTCGCTACTGATCAGTTTGTTCATGATGACATCACGGACATTGTCGTCAACTTTCTGGCCGCGTTCTGTCGCATCTTTTACGATGAAATCTACCAATGACTGCTTGACTACCTTGCCATTGACGGTAGCAGCAGCTGTATCGGCAGCTTGTGCAGCGGGTAAGAAGCTTAATGCTGCAACAGCAATTAGCGCGTGTTTGGTTAGTTTCATTCAATGTTCCCTTATGGTTATGTGAATAGTTACGTATAGCATGGATCGTAAAGTCTGGATTTAGGTTAGCTGGGTTTCATCAGAGGCAATAGCACGGATGCTAAGTGCATGAATTTTTGTTGGTATCAGGTCTGCAACAGCTTGATAAATTAGGCGATGTCGAATTATCTGCGATTTTTCGCAAAATTGCGAGCTCACCACGGTAAGCGTGAAATGCCCGCCACCAGTGTTGCCTGCGTGGCCGGCATGCTTGGCGCTGTCATCCTCAATCTCAAGTGAGATCGGCTCAAGCGGCGCCAGGCGACGGCGGATTTCATCTATTAATGTAGTCATCAAGCCGGTAGCGTTTTTCTAAATGGCTTGACTGTGACAGTGGCATATACGCCTGCGTTCACAAATGGATCAGCATTTGCCCATGTTTCTGCCTCGGCCAGGCTATCAAATTCCGCCACGATAAGGCTGCCACTGTAACCAGCGGGGCCTGGGTCTATGCTGTCTATGGCGGGGAAAGGACCTGCCAGCAGCAATCGACCTTCGTTCTGCAAGGCCTGCAGGCGCGCCAGATGGGGAGGGCGGTTGGCAAGCCGTTTGTCCAGACTATCGGGCGTGTCTTGCGCCATGATGGCGTATAACATTATTTTTTATCCTCCACGGTGATGTATTTATTAATCGCCAGGCTTTGCGCGATGATAAATACAAACATCAGACCCATGGTGCCAAATAGCTTGAAGCTGGCCCAGGTATCGATAGAGTAGTTGAAAGCGACATACAGATTAAGAATACCCAGGCATAAAAAGAATATAGCCCATGACACATTCAGTGTTTTCCATACTTTTTCAGGCAACCCGATATCGTTACCCATCATGGTGCGGATGAAATTCTTTTTCCAGAACAAATCCGCACAAACCAGCACCACAGCAAATACCCAATACAGTACAGTCGGTTTCCACTTGATAAAAGTATCATTCTGGAAATACAGCGTCATTCCGCCCAGTACCACTACCAGCATGGCGCTCAACCATAGGGTTTTATCTACCTTACCGTGGCGCAGCTTAACCCAGGCAATTTGAATGATGCTGGCGACAATCACAGCAATGGTCGCCAGCATGATGGGGACCATGTCTGGTTTGACTGTTGCAGTAATTCCCAGAAACCCAAGGATTTTGCCTAGTACCAGACTGGCAGAAGCTGCTTTCTCTGCAACTTTTAATGTAATAAAAAACAGGATGACCGGAAACAGGTCGAATAAAAACTTCATGCAGGAACTTTCAATTTATGAATGCCAAGTGTGTCATTGGAATTAAACAGGTGTGAAATTATAAGTCTGGATTGTGACAATACTTAATCAGAAAAGCTCAATCTTACAGGCTTCGGTATGAGCAGGATGTGTATTTTGCTATGATTAGCCTTGTATCACAAGACTTTACGCCCCATATAATCTTTAAGCTTAGCTATCAACTCTCCAATCATGCCTGCTCAAATTGATCTTCACTGTCACTCTACTATCTCTGATGGCCTTTTCACGCCGACGGTTTTAGTTGAGCATGCCGCGCGTCAAGGGGTGCGCGTGATGGCGCTGACCGACCATGATGATATCTCTGGCCTGGATGAAGCGCGTGCTTGCGCTAATGTGCATGGTATCCAGTTTATCAATGGCGTAGAGATTTCGGTCACCTGGCGTAGGCGCACATTGCATATTGTCGGTCTCAGGATAGACCCCCAATATCCGCCACTGGCTAATGGCCTTGAGGCGATTCGTGCCGGGCGCCATACGCGGGCGGAGCGCATTGCTGCCGGGCTTGAGCAGATTGGCATCTCAGGCAGCCTGGAAGGCGCTTATAAATATGCCAGCCAGGGCATCATCAGCCGCGCCCATTTTGCGCGCTATCTTATAGAAAAAGGCCATGCCAAGGATATGCGTGGTGTATTCAAGAAATACCTGGTTAAAGGTAAGCCTGGTTACGTGGAACACCAATGGGCAAGCCTGGAGGAGGCGTTGAGCTGGATTATCAATAGTGGCGGGGTGGCAGTGATTGCGCATCCCGGCCGTTATGATCTTGGACGCACCAATATGCTGTTGCTGATGGAGGAGTTTCGCAGCCTTGGTGGTAAGGCCATTGAAGTCGTCACCGGCAGTCATTCCGCAGAGCAGTATCAGGAGTTTGCCAAAGTGGCACGGCAGTTTGACCTGGCAGCTTCCATGGGGTCGGATTATCACGGGCCAGCACATTCTTATATGGATATGGGGCGCCTGCCTGATTTGCCACATGGCTGCGTACCTGTCTGGAAAGACTGGCCGGAACTCGCTGCCATGCATGCCTCACGGCCAAAGGCGAGTTAATGGCTCAGTATTTCGTTATTCATCCGCAAACGCCACAAGCCAGGCTGGTCAACCAAGCTGTTGAAATCCTTAATAGTGGTGGTGTTGTGGCTTACCCTACCGATTCCAGCTATGCACTTGGTTGTGTGCTGGGCAACAAGGATGCACAAACCCGCATCCGTGATATCCGTGGTGTGGATGAGTCGCATCATTTCACACTGGTATGCCGCAACCTGGCAGAGCTTGCCACCTATGCGCAGGTGGATAACAGCCAGTTTCGTTTGCTCAAGGCCAATACGCCCGGACAATATACTTTTATCCTGAAAGCGACGCGTGAAGTACCACGCCGCCTGCAACATCCCAAGCGCAGTACCATAGGCCTGCGCGTACCGGAACATGCGGTGACCCAGGCTATCCTTGAAGCCTTGAATGAGCCTTTGCTCAGTATGACGCTGTCTATACCGGGTGAGGAATATCCGCCAAATGAGGCATGGGAAATACGCGATAGCCTGGAGCATCAGCTGGACCTAGTCATTGATGCAGGTCCTTGCAGTGCTACACCCACCACAGTGATAGATTTGACGGGGGAAATCCCGCAACTGGTAAGGCAGGGCGCGGGGGATCTCAAACCTTTCGGGCTTGAGCCGCTCTAAACATCAGCTAACAAACCTAAACTCTATAAATTGGAAAATGAAACATGTTATTTGAATTGTTAAGCGGCCTGGCAGCATTAGGCACCGTACAAAAAATCGCGGTCTCGGCGATCCCCATTATTTTCGCCATTACCGTGCATGAAGCTGCGCATGGCTATGTGGCGAAATACTTTGGCGATATGACTGCATTCCAGCAAGGCCGCATCACGCTTAACCCGATCAAGCATATCGACCCGGTGGGCACTATCGTGATCCCCGCCATTACCCTGGTCATCGGCGGTATTTTATTCGGCTGGGCCAAACCGGTGCCCGTGGATTTTTCACGTTTGCGCAATCCGAAAAAGGATATGTTATGGGTAGCTGCTGCCGGACCTGCATCCAATCTGGTGATGATTGTGATCTGGGCGCTGGTCATTAAATTCAGTGTGCTATTTCCTTCTTCTGCCACATTGCCACTAGCCTTTATGGGCGCGGTGGGTGTCATGATCAATACTGTGCTGATGGTGCTTAACCTGCTGCCTTTGCCGCCACTGGATGGCGGCCGTATCGCGGTGAGTCTGCTGCCGAACAAGCTGGCCTTTAAATTCGCCATGCTGGAGCGTTATGGTTTCATCATCCTGCTGGTGTTGCTATTCACGGGTGTACTTTCAACGATCATGAATCCTTTTATCGTGGTGGTACTCAGTATCGTTTCCGCTATATTTTTATAAAGCTTTGCTATATGGCTTCATCTAGATTAACTTTTCTCTAAAGCTTTTTTCTAAAGCCATTTACAGAGTTTTTTTGTAGAGTTGCTGCGATAACCCTTTTTTCTGCCAGAGTTTTCGTATAATAGAATCATCTCAAATCAGGGTTATTAAAATAATATGGCAGTCGAGCGCGTTTTATCGGGCATGCGTCCTACGGGGAACTTGCATCTTGGACATTATCACGGCGTTTTAAAAAACTGGATTAAGCTGCAACACGAGCATGAATGCCTGTTCTTCGTGGCGGATTGGCATGCGCTCACCACGCATTACGATACGCCAGAAATCATCGAGGAAAGCGTCTGGGAGATGGTGATCGACTGGCTGGCAGCTGGCGTAGACCCTGCAAATGCCACTATTTTTATCCAGTCCCGCGTGCCAGAACATGCCGAGCTGCATACCTTGCTCTCCATGATTACCCCGTTAAGCTGGCTGGAACGTGTGCCGACTTACAAAGACCAGATGGAAAAGCTGGCGCAGAAAGATCTGTCGACCTATGGTTTTCTTGGTTATCCATTGCTGCAAAGCGCGGATATCCTGATCTACAAGGCAACGCAAGTGCCGGTGGGCGAAGATCAGATTCCGCATATTGAATTCACGCGCGAGATTGCCCGACGCTTTAACCATATCTATGGCCGTGAGGCGGGTTTTGAAGAAAAAGCTCATGCCGCCATCAAGAAGCTGGGCAATAAGCGTGGTGCGCTATATGAAGAGATGCGGACACGCTATCAGGAAACCGGCGATGATGAGGCGCTTGCTTCGGCACAAGCCATGATAGAAGAGCAACAGGGCCTGAGCCTGGGTGATCGTGAACGCCTTCTGGGCTATCTGGAGGGCGGTGGCAAGATGATCCTGGTCGAGCCGGAATACAAGCTGACACCTGCCTCCAAAATGCCAGGCCTGGATGGGCAGAAAATGTCCAAATCCTATAACAACACCATTTCCCTGCGTGAAGCACCGGATTCCATCGCCAAAAAAATCAAGACCATGCCGACCGACCCTGCGCGTATCCGTCGCACCGATCCGGGCGATCCGGCCAAGTGCCCGGTATGGCAACTACATGAAGTGTATTCGGATGAGAGTACGCGGGAGTGGGCACAAAACGGCTGTAAAACTGCCGGTATCGGCTGTATCGAATGCAAAACGCCAGTGATTGAAGCGGTGCTGGCCGAGCTGAAGCCGATACAGGAGCGCGCCGCGCACTATGCTGAAGACCCGACGCTGGTGAAGAATGTAGTGGCTGAAGGCTGCGAGCGAGCACGCAAGATGGCGCGTGAAACCATGCGCGAAGTGCGCGATGTCATGGGCCTGAATTATTCCTGATAATCTAAACAAGGCAGTTGCGATATGAACCATTGGCTCGCCATCTCAATTGCAATCATTGCTGAAGTGATTGCCACCACTTCACTTAAGGCATCCAACGAGTTCACCCGGTTCTGGCCGTCAGTGCTGGTGGTAATCGGCTATGGCACGGCGTTTTATTTCATGACCATCAGCCTGCGCGTATTGCCGGTCGGCATCATGTATGCAATCTGGTCGGGGGTTGGAATCGTGTCCATCTCCATTCTTGGCTGGATCGTCTATCGACAAACGCTGGATACGCCTGCAATGTTAGGTATGGGTTTGATCATTTCAGGGGTGGTAGTAATTAACGTGTTTTCCAAATCGGTGGCGCATTAATTCAATATGCAAACCCAGCTTACAACAGCTAAGCCAGCACTAGATGCCCGCATCCATGGTGAGGCTTATACCGAGCTGCCGCACGACCTGTACATCCCACCTGATGCGCTAGAAGTCTACCTTGAGGCCTTCGAAGGGCCGCTGGATCTTTTGCTCTACCTCATTCGCAAACATAACCTGGATATCCTCGATATCCCCATGGCTGACCTGACTCGGCAGTATATGGAGTTCGTGGAGAAGATGCGATCCATCAAGCTGGAGCTGGCGGCAGATTACCTGCTGATGTCGGCCATGCTGATCGAGATCAAGTCACGCATGCTGCTGCCCAAGCCTGCCGAGATTGAAAGTGAAGATGACCCGCGTGCGGAACTGGTCAGGCGTCTCATGGAATATGAATCCATCAAGCTGGCTGCACAAAGGCTGGATGCCATGCCACAGGTTGGTGCCGAGATTCTGGTAGCACAGGCTTATTATGAGCAGATCATCGAAGTGCAACCGCCTACAGTCTCGCTCGAAGACCTCATGGCGGCCTGGCAATCGGTCATCGCGCGTGCCAGTAACTTCCAGCATCACAAGATAGGCCGCGCCGAGCTTTCGGTACGCGAGCATATGAGCCAGATTCTGCGCCGTTTAAAGCAGGACAAAATGGTGGAATTCACTGACCTGTTTGATATCGTCAATGAAGGCATTCCCAAACTTGTCGTATGCTTTCTTGCCATACTGGAGCTGGCTCGCGAAGGCCTGGTGAAGATCACCCAGCAAGCGGCTTTTACCACCATTTACTTGCAGATCAGCCATGCAGACTGAGCCGCAGAACACTACCGAAATGAAGCTGGTGCTGGAAGCTGCACTGCTTACCGCAGGCTCGCCGCTGGGCATGGATGAGCTCCTCCGCCTGTTTGCAGGCCGCATGGAGCGCACGACGCTCAGGATGCTACTGGATGAGCTCAAGAATGACTGGCAAGCGCGAACTATGGAGCTGGTACAAGTCGCCAGCGGCTGGCGCTTTCAGGCGCGTGCCGAATATGCGCCATTCCTGGCACGGTTGAATCCGGAAAGGCCGCAGCGTTACTCACGTGCCGCCATGGAAACCTTGGCCATCATTGCCTACCGCCAACCGGTGACACGTGGTGATATCGAGGAAATCCGCGGTGTCGCAGTCAATCCCAATATCATGCGCCAATTGCAGGAACGTGACTGGATCGATGTCGTGGGTCAGCGCGACGTCCCTGGCCGCCCATCGCTCTATGCCACGACCAAGGCGTTTCTCGACGACCTGAATCTGCGCTCATTGTCTGAGCTGCCACCCATGGAAAATTTTATGCAGGGTGATATACCGCTGGATTTATAAAGCCAGCGTATTAAATTTTTCCATCCAGGCCCATCTGGAAATACTTATGGGTGATCTTGTCCTGATTCTCAAGTAACCAGTCAATACTCGGCTCATTATTCATCGCCTTCTTGATGGCTTTTGCTGTCGCTTCTCTATGGATATTGAATAGAATCTGATGATCCAGGTCTACGATATCGACGACTGTAGGCGCTAGCCATACCGACACAATGATGCCGATGTCATTGGCTTTTTCTTTTGGTATATCTCCACATCGCACTGCATCCAGCACACCATGAGCAATCGCTGCCTGCACTGTGCCCATGAGGATATTGGTATATTTCGGATCTTTCACGGTCACCTTGCTGACCATGATGGTCGCCGGGCGCACCATGATGTCGGTGTTGAGTAGCGCAAGCACACGGGTATGGCCTTTTACCTGGTCACCTAGCAGGTTGGCAAACGCCACGCCCATCGGGCCATCCATCTCCCCAATGGCAACTTCCGGCTCTGCTGCTGTACCGGGAGGGCCGCCTGCTACCAGTGCTTCTGCTACGCGCATTACGATTTTATCGCTCATGTTGACTCCTGAATTATTGATGGGAAAGATTGATTATTGAATTGGCTATTGAATTGATTAGGGCGGCGTGCAAACCTGAGTACACGAACCGTAAGTATTTTCGCAACGCCATGCTTGTTCTGCGCGGTTGTAACAGGCTACCCGGTCATCAAAGCAGTCTTTCTTGCATTGTGCTGCCTGTTCCGGGGATAAAACTATTTTCTTGGTTTCGGGCGGCTTGGGTGCTGATGCGCAGCCAGCGAGTAGTATGCAGTAGAGCAAAGTCGTAAATTTGTACATCAAGTTTTTCCTAATATCTCAGCGTATTTTAGACGATTCTGGAAAGGCATCTAGATTTGAGTGACTCTTTGTGCAAAATATAATTCCCGAGATAAAGCTTCCGGTATAAACCGCGACATAAACAGCAGCTATGGGCCTAATCTGCGGTAAAATCAGTACATTACACTTCAGCAAGCAGATATTTTATGGCACGTCCCTTCAAACAGCAGCGCAACCCTAATGAAAGCTTGCGTCCTACCGCCCGGATAGTCGTCGCCAACCCGGATGAAATTCCACGGCGCCTGCATAAGCTACTGGCATTGTCCGGTCTGGGTTCGCGCCGTGATATGGAGACACTTATTGCGAGTGGTCGTATCACCATTAATGGCCAGGTGGCGCAGGTTGGTGCGGGTGTGGTTTCAACCGATGTCATTCGCCTGGATAGTCGCCCATTGCATCTGCCTTTTGAGGCACCAATGGCCAAGGTGCTGATCTACCACAAACCGGAAGGCGAGATTGTGAGCCAGGACGACCCGGAAAACCGGGCTTCAGTGTTTGATAAGCTGCCGCACGTCAAAGGCGCAAAATGGATTGCGATTGGCCGCCTGGATATTAATACGTCTGGCATCCTCATGTTTACTACTTCCGGGGACCTTGCCAACCATTTCATGCACCCGCGTTACGAGGTGGAGCGTGAATATGCAGTACGTATTTTTGGTGAATTGACCGACGAACAGCTGGGCTTGCTCCGATCTGGTATAGAACTGGATGATGGCCCTGCTAAGTTTGATGCAATCCAGCCACAGGGTGGTGAAGGCTCTAACCATTGGTATCAGGTCATCCTGCGTGAAGGTCGCAACCGGGAAGTTCGCCGTTTGTTCGAGGCTTTCCAGTTGCCAGTGAGTCGCCTGATGCGTGTACGCTTTGGCCCTGTCAACCTGCCCCCAAGGCTCAAGCGCGGCATGATGATGGAGCTGGATCCTAAAGTAGTCTTGGGTCTGCTGGAATGGGCTGGCCTGGAAGTACCGAAAACGCCACTACGCCAGTTAAGTGCGCGTGAAAAAGAAAAAGCAGGCAAGGCTTTCACCCCTAAGTCGGGTAAAGAGACAAAAGATCATCTTGGCCTAGGTGAAGCTGCCCCTGCAAGACGCAAAGATTATGTCGAGCGCGAAAGGCCACCAAGCCTGGCTGAAACGCTGACGGGTACTGAACGAAAATCCAGGAGTAGGCCGGTAGCAGGCAAAGCTCCCGGATCTGGTAAATCAGGTGCTACAGCTAAAGCAAAAAAACCAGTTGCCAATCGACGAATTCGGCAGGGCAGTGATGTGCCTGTTGCTAAACCTAAAAAGGCAGGAGAGTCTAAAAGGGCTGGGGATTTAAAGAAAGATGGCGACAGGAACCGTGGTCGCGGTTAATGGTCGGATTGAAATGAATAGTATGCGACTTAAATTCTGGATTCCTGCATTGCTACTCAGTTTGATGCTGGGCGGCTGTGCTGGCTTCATCCCTTTACAGCGTCCACAGACCGCTCAGATCACTCGTGGTGCCGACCAGATCCAGGTTGATAATGCGGTGGGCAAGGCCACCCTGCTTGCCAGCCACACTTTTTCTGCGAACGGCAAACAGTTCCTCGCTAAGCATTATGACCTGCTGACAGGTACACGCCAGGATATGAATATGCGCTGCCATCGTAGACGTGGCTGTACACCGGTATTTTATGACGTCCCTATCATGGATGCTTATGTGGTGGTGTTTGAACAGCCATCAGACAAAGTATTCGCATGGGGCATGGTGGAAGAGTTGAGTCGCAGCCCTGATGACGCTGTCAGTAGCATCATGCCTGCACTCAAGGCATCGTATGAAGCAGCAAGGAGAAAGCAATGATCTGCATACGTAATACACTTGCCATGATAGCTCTGGTGGTCTTGACGGCTTGTGGCACTGCCCAGCTTTACCATCAGCAACTGGTAAGCCTTGATAAAGGCATGAACTCCGCGCAGACAGCCTCTGCGTTGCAGCAACCACCACTATCGGTACATGAAACGAAGGTGGATGGCATTCATTATACTTTTCACCGCTATTTCCTCAGCAACGGCCGCTTTGGGGATGTCTATCTGCTTTGCTTCGAAGAGGGCAAGCTGAAGTACTGGGGTTATATCGATGAATTTCGTCGTTACCCCGATCTGCGCATCAACAAGGCCATGGATGCAGTATTGCTAGAGATTCGCGCCGCTAAAAAGTAGGTGCTCAGCAATTAAGCCAGTCGGCATTTCCAGAGTGCCTTTCCTGATGTCCTTTCATGGCTTGCTTTATAGATATTAATTAAGGTGATTTTTTGTATATAGCGTATTCACGCATTCGTACCATGATGCTTTCTTTTGTGGGTGGATATGTCGACACATTGGGCTTCATTGCCTTATTCGGCTTATTTACCGCGCATATAACCGGCAACTTCGTCCTGATAGGTAGCATGCTGGTGCACCCCGCATCCGGGGTTCTGCTCAAGTTTGTTGTCTTTCCTTCTTTCATGTTATCTGTAGCAATCACTCGCATCGTCATCCTCTATTTTGACAAGAGGGATCGTTCCCCGTTAAAGCTGCTCTATGGGATGGAAATGGTGCTGCTGACTTCATTCATGGTGGTCGGTTTGATGGGTCGACCTATGCTTTCCGATACCGGTACGGCGGCAATCCTGGCTGGCATATCCGCAGCATTCGCCATGGGTATGCAGAACGCAATTAGCAGCAGCACGCTGTTAACACCGACAGTGTCAACCACTGTCATGACCGGCAATGTCACGACACTGATTATTGGTTTGGTAGATATTTTTAACAGTAAGAATCAGGCGTTGAAGGATCAGGCTCGCGGTCGCGTGAGGGAGCTATATCCTGCAGTGATGTTGTTTTTTATCGGCGCGATCTGCGCAGGCTTGGGGTTTCAATACCTGTCTTTTTGGGCGCTGTGCCTGCCCATCGCAATTCTGGCCTGGCTGGCTATTGACTCATAAGTACTATGACTCAGACTCTAGTGTTGAGTATCTAGTTGTACTTAAATATCTAATTGCTCTTTAGTCAGCAGGAATACAAACTCATCACCCGATGCAACTTCCAGCCAGGTAAATGGCAATTGAGGGTAAGCCTGTAGCAGGGCGTTGCGATTGTGGCCGATTTCAACTACCAGCAAGCCGCCATCGTTCAGGTATTTTCCAGCTTCGCGCAATATAGTATGTGTATGGTCCAGTCCAGCATCGCCACTGCCCAGGGCCAGTTGTGGTTCATTGCGATACTCTTCAGGCAGGGTGGCCATAGATGGCGCATCTACATAGGGTGGATTGCTGATGATGAGGTCATAGGTTTTACCTGACAAAGCCGTAAACATGTCGGATTCAATCGCAGTTACCTGCTCTTGCAAGCCATAGTTGGCAATGTTGATATTGGCGACCGCGATAGCATCCGGCGAAATATCAATCACATCTACCGCCGCATTGGGAAATGCGTGTGCCAGTAACACACCAAGGCAACCGCTACCGGTGCAGATATCCGCCGCACTTTCCACCATTTCCTGATATTCGATCCAGGGGCTCAGGCCAGTTTCCAGAAGTTCTGCAATGAACGAACGGGGTACGATGACACGTTCATCCACGTAGAACTTGAAGCCCTTGAGCCATGCTTCATTCACCAGATAGGCTGTTGGCGTGCGCTCTGTGACGCGGCGCTCAATCAATGCTGCAAGATGGTCTCTTTCTAATGTGATCAACTTTGCATCGAAGAAATTTTCCAATGTGTCATGCGGCAAATGCAAAGCGGCAAGCACCAGCCAAGCCGCTTCATCATAAGCATTATCGGTGCCGTGGCCGTAAAATATGCCAGCCTCTTCAAAGCGGCTTACGCTATAACGCAGCCAGTCACGCACTGTGATGAGCTCTTCGGCAGCATTATTCTTGGTCATGGATGTGGGCTTGCTTGTCATTGTGTTCTTCATTGATAGGGGGATGTGTCGGCTCAGGATTTTTGCTGGCACTACTCAGCAACCAGATGAGGCCGCCAGCAACTGCCAGGATAATGAGCAGCTCCATAAAGTCTTAGGCGAGCAACAACTTTTCCAGCGTCATGCGATAGGTATCTTTTAGTGGCTCGATATCGGCAACACCCACGCATTCGTTGAGCTTGTGAATGGTGGCATTGAGCGGCCCGAACTCAATCACCTGTTTACAGATGTCGGCGATAAAGCGACCATCAGAAGTACCGCCAGTGGTAGATAGCTCTGGCGTCACGCCATAAGCCTGCTCAATCGCCGAGGTGATGGCTTCTACCAGGTTGCCGCGCGGGGTGATGTATGGTGGGGAGTATTCCCACACCAGGTCGTAATCCAGCGCATGACGGTCCAGGATAGCATGGACACGTTCTTTCAAATTGGCTTCAGTGCTGGCGGTGCTAAAGCGGAAGTTGAACAAAATTTCCACTTCGCCCGGCACGACATTCGTCGCACCCGTTCCACCGTTCATATTGCTGATCTGCCATGAGGTTGGCGGGAAATATTCGTTGCCATTATCCCAAACCGTTTCCACCATATCCTTGATGGCCGGTGCCACCATATGGATGGGGTTTTTCACCAGATGAGGATAGGCGATATGGCCTTGTATACCCTTAACAGTCAGCTTGCCGGATAGTGAGCCGCGACGGCCATTCTTTATCATGTCACCGACGACTTTATTGGAGGTAGGTTCGCCAACAATGCAGTAATCAATCAACTCATTCCTGGCCTGCAATATCTCAACCACCTTGATTGTGCCGTTGATGGCGATGCCTTCTTCGTCTGAGGTAATCAGCAAGCCAATCGAGCCTGCATGGTCAGGATGTAACTCGATAAAATCTTCAATCGCGGTAATAAAGGCTGCGCAGGAGGTTTTCATGTCGGCTGCACCGCGGCCATACAACATGCCATCCTTGATGGTGGGCTCAAAAGGCGGGGTGTGCCACTTATCTACCGGGCCGGTAGGCACGACATCAGTATGCCCTGCAAACACCAGCAGTGGGCCACTACTACCGCGACGTGCATAGAAGTTGTCTACGTCACCAAAACGCATGCGCTCGATCTTGAAGCCCAGCGGCTCAAGGCGCGAAATCATGAGTTCCTGGCAGCCTGCATCTTCCGGAGTATTGGATCGCCGGGAAATCAGGTCTTTCGCAAGCTCTAGGGTTTTGCTCATGACTATCGCTCCTACTTCAAAAGTGCCTGGTAACTGGCTTCGTCAAATCCCAAGCCAATAATCTTGCCATGATCGACTAGCACGGGCCGTTTAATGACGGAGGTTTTATCCTGCATCAGTGCAATCGCTGAGGCATTGTCCTGTACCGCTGTTTTTTGTGCATCGCTCAGACCACGCCAGGTCATACCAGCGCGGTTGACCAGCTTTTCCCACGACATCTGTTTGAGCCATTCGCTTAGAGTTACCTGGTCTATCCCAAGCTTCTTAAAGTCATGAAACTCATAGGCGACCTTGTTTTCGTCAAGCCAAGTGCGGGCCTTTTTGACGGTTGAGCAGTTAGGGATGCCATACAGCTTCATGACTGAATTAAATGCCGCGTAGCAACTCGTTGATGCCAACCTTACCCAGGGTCTTGGCATCGACTTTCTTGACGATGACAGCGCAGTACAGACTGTAGCTACCATCTTTCGATGGCAGGTTTCCTGAAACAACCACTGAACCAGAAGGTACGCGACCATAAGTTACGGAGCCGGTTTCACGGTCATAAATCTTGGTGGACTGGCCGATATAGACACCCATGGAGATTACGCAGTTATCTTCTACTACAACGCCTTCAACCACTTCAGAACGGGCACCCACAAAGCAGTTATCACCAATGATGGTCGGGCCTGCCTGTACTGGCTCCAGCACGCCGCCAATACCCACGCCGCCAGACAAGTGCACATTCTTGCCGATCTGCGCGCATGAACCAACCGTAGCCCAGGTGTCGACCATGGTGCCTTCGCCGACATAAGCGCCGATATTGACGTAAGAGGGCATAAGGACCGCATTTTTGCCGATGAAGGAGCCGCGACGCACGATAGCGTTAGGCACTACGCGGAAGCCGCCAGCCTTGAAATCTTCTTCGGTATAGTCTGCGAATTTTGGCGGTACTTTATCGTAGTACTTGGTGACGCCATCATCCAGCAGCACGTTATCCTGTAAGCGGAAAGACAGTAGCACTGCTTTTTTCAGCCACTGGTGGGTTTCCCATTCCTGGCTATCGCCTTTGCGGCTGGCGACGCGCAGCTTGCCGCTGTCAAGATCAGCCAGGACGCTGGCTACAGCTTCCTTGATCTCATTGCTGGCATTGCTTGGATTGATATCGGCGCGACGCTCGAACGCGTCTTCGATAATGGCTTGCAGACTCATAACAGTTTCCATGGAATTAACTAAAACCGCTATTTTACCCGAAACTGCTACTACTGAATAAACTGTTGCCGCTTATGCTTATAGGATGCTTGGTGAATTAACAGGCAACAGCTACAGGCTAAATCCTTGAGGTTTATTTCTGTGCTGATTTTGCCTGTTCATACAGCGGCATCACGCCTGGCACCAAGCCGCGCAGATCGGCAATACGGTTTTCATTGGAAGGGTGGGTGCTAAGAAACTCAGGCGGCTTGTCGCCGCCCTGGGCACTCATTTTTTGCCATAGCGTAATGGCGGCATTGGGGTTAAAGCCTGCGCGTGCAGATAGTTCCAGGCCGATGCGGTCGGCTTCACGTTCCTGCTCACGATTATTGGGTAAAGCAAAGAAGAGATTGGCCCCTAGAGCTGCGCCTTGTACGCCCAGTGCTGCGGCGTTCTTGCTTTTGGATGTGCTGGCCAGCACTGCCAAACCTGTCAGTCCCATTTGCTGCACTGATGCAATCGACATGCGCTCGCGACCATGTTCACGTAGCGCATGGGCAATTTCATGGCCGATCACTGCACCCAGTTCGTCGTCGGTGGCATTGAGCTTATTGATGAGTCCGGTATATACCATGATCTTGCCGCCCGGCATGCAATAGGCATTAACCTCATCGTTCTCTTCAACGTTGACTTCCCATTTCCATGTCTTGGCATCAGGGCGGAAGGTATCGGTATGTGCGATCAGTCGATTGGATATACTGCGCACACGCGTCAGTTGGGCACTGTTGGTATTAAGTTTTTTCTTGGTGCTTGCATCTTTCAAGGTCTGGACATAACTCTGTGCAGACATCGTCTCTACCTGCTTCTCGGAAAGCATCATGAATTGCTTGCGTTCAACCCCGGATACACTAGATTTGGTAGTGGTCGCGCAACCGCTGAGTTGCAATGCGCTGAATGACAGTAGTACCAGTAATAGTTTTTTCATGTTGATCTCCTTAATGCGGGTCTGGATTTTTTAAATGCCAGCCTAGTAAATTGTAGCTCTTACAAAATAACTTGTGCACCCAGCTCTACCACGCGGTTAGGGGGTAATTTGAAGTGACTGGTCACGGCATCGGCATTGCGGAACATGGTGATGAAGAGCTTTTCGCGCCAGAACGCCATGTCTGAGTGTTTGACTGCAATCAAGGTTTCCTTGCCGATAAAATATGAGGTGTCCATGCTGTCCAGTTCAAGCCCTTGGTCGCTGCATAGCATGATGTCCTCTGGTAAGTCAGGATCATCCTTGAAGCCGTAAGTGACAGTTACGCGATAGAAGTCATGCGGTAGCTTTTCAACGACTATGCGTTCATTTTCCGGGACGTAAGGGAAATCCTCAATCTTGACTGTGAGCAGGATCACTTTCTCATGTAGCACCTTATTGTGCTTGAGGTTATGAAGTAGTGCATGTGGTACGCCTTGTGGATTGGGGGTCATGAACACGGCATTGCCGGGGACGCGGGTCGGCGGATGTGCGCCTATGGCTTCGACAAAAGGATCAAGTGCCATATCATCATTTTTTAGACGGGCAAACAGTAAAGCCCGGCCGGTTTTCCATGTGGTCATCAATGTGAAGATGATGATGCCGATCAGTAACGGGAACCAGCCACCATCAGGTATCTTCATGACATTGGCACCAAAGAAGGCCAGGTCGACCACGATGAATATCGATACGATAGTGCCGGTGCGTAGCCAGCTCCATCCCCATATGCCATGAAATACTACACCAGCCAGTATGGTCGTGATCACCATGTCGCCCGTCACTGCAATACCGTAGGCAGCTGCCAGATTGCCGGATGACTTGAAGCCTATCACCAGCGCCATCACTGCAATCATCAGGCCCCAGTTTACACGCGGGATATAGATCTGACCTTGCTGGCTATCTGAGGTGTGGAATATCGGCATGCGTGGCAGGAAACCAAGCTGCAATGCCTGGCGGGACACTGAGAATGCACCTGAAATGACGGCCTGTGCGGCAATCACGGTGGATAGCGTGGCCAGTACGATTAATGGATATAGCATCCAGTCCGGCGCCATGAGGTAGAACGGGTTTTTAACTGACAATGGTTCATGCAATATCAGGGCGCCCTGCCCGAAATAGTTAAGAACCAGCGCGGGTAGAACGAAGCCAAACCAGGCCAGACGTATGGGTTTGCGGCCAAAATGACCCATATCGGCATACAGTGCTTCAGTCCCTGTCACTGCGAGCACCACTGAGCCAAGTGCAACAAACGCGACCCAGGGACTCAGCATGAAAAACTTGAAGCCATAGTACGGGTTAAGTGCGCTTAGAACCGAGGGTTCAAGGGTGATGTTGATGATACCCAGGATAGCCAGGGTACTAAACCAGACCAGCATGATGGGGCCAAAAAATGCGCCCATCAGCGCCGTGCCTTTACTCTGTGCCCAGAACAACAGGAAGATGACTACCAGCGTAATGGGGACAATCAATTTATGCAGGCCGGGCGCAGCGACTTCGAGGCCTTCAACTGCGGAGAGTACCGAGATGGCCGGGGTGATCATGCCATCGGCATAAAACATACATGCGCCAAGTATGCCGATGAGCATAATGGCGCGCTGTTTTTTTACATTACCTGCCACGTTGCGGCTGGCTAGCGCCAACAGCGCCATGATGCCGCCTTCACCGCGGTTATCCGCACGCATGATAAAGGCTACATATTTCACCGAAACCACCATAATCAATGCCCATACAATCAGCGACAGTATGCCAAATACATTGTCATGATTGAGCGGCACGGGGTGCGGACTCACAGCAAATACTTCTTTCATGGTGTAGAGCGGGCTGGTGCCGATATCACCATATACCACACCCAGCGCAGCAAGCGCTAAAGCAGGTAGTGGGGTCTTGCTGACTTTGGATGAATCCATGCAGGCTGCTCAAGAAGGCTGTGTAGTTTTAGCGAAAGTGAATTTTAGCAGGTAAGTGCGCTCGGATTATTGCTAATTTTTTGCATGTACCCTAATTTGCTAGATGTGGGGCTGACAGGCCAATACCATTAAAGCTTTAATTTTGAAGTAAGCCAGCGCCAGACATAGCTATGAGGTATTTCTATGCCATCCACAATGTAGGTGAGCGCTTTGGTGGTATTCAACACCGAAGGCAGTGCCGATTTTGCTACCGGGCGCCCACAGAATAGGATGCGGTCGCCGACCTTCAACAATGTAGAGGTTGGTGGTACAAGTGTTTGCTGGTTATTGCGGCTGAGCATAAGTGGAACAAGCTCAAGGCGCTGTTCACGATCCGCAGGGTCTTGTGTCAGATTCTCCAATGTCACCGCTATATTCTTACCTAACAGCTCAGCCACAGCCGGTGCATTCTGCGCATCGATTGTGACGGCCCAAGTCTCGGGTACGGTTTCACCAACAATCCCCACCAGTTTGCTGATGAGTTGGTTGGACCAGTCATTGCTCTGGCTGCGGGCAAGCGTCAGAAAGTGAGCAAGCAAAGGCGAAATCATATGGGCCAGACATTCATGCGCAATAATATCGCTGGGTTGCATGGTGATATCCGCATTGAACTGCTTGAACAGCGCTTCATTGTGGCGCCGGTTCTTGCGGATCACCACGAAAAGACTTGGATTCAGTTCGCAGGCTGTCATCACAATAGACAGGTTGTTGATGTCATTATTAGTACCGGCGACGATGCCAACTGCATTTTCAATACCGGCCTCAATGAGGGTTTTTGCTTCGGTACCGCTACCTAAAATGTAAACTTCACAGCCAGTGAGTTCGGGGTCGGTCTCTACGATAGTGGTCGTGATATCTTCACGCTCCAGGTTTTGTACCACCGATTTTCCACAACGCCCATATCCACACACCACCCATTTACCTATGGGTGGGCATTCTGGCGGGGCTAATGTGTCACCTGGCACATCCGTCAACCACTCATGCAGAATGTAGGTGCCTATTGAGTGCACACGCATCGCCAGTTGATCGCCAAACAGGGTGTAGGGGTTAATAATATGATCAGTACCAAATGATGCCATATTGGCTGCGATGTCATCACTCTCTGCGCGTGCCAGCACCTGGAGCTTTGGATTCATCAGTTTGACGGCAACTGCAATGGCGAGGTTTACATGATCATCATCGATGAGGGCCACCACGCCACTGCATAATGGATGATGCACACCCGCCTTGAGCAGGGTATCTGGGAGCTTTGCATCTGCACAAAGGCTAGGTATGAAAGAGCTGGAATTACTCAGCGCAAGATCGTCCAGGCGCTCCTGCTGCGACTCAATCACCACTACACGCATACCTTTGTCATCGAGCGCCTTGGCTAACAAACTGGCTGATTCCCCATAGCTGCACAGAATATAAAATGGCTCCTGCAGTTGTTGCACACTACGGGCAAAGCGTGCACTGGCGATTGCCACGCGCAAACCTGTGTCTTGCAACAAGGCAATGATTTTGCCGATAGCATAAAACCAGGGGATGACGGTCAGGTAGATCGAGAAAGACATCCAAAGCCGTTGGGCATGGCTGTAGGGGTAGGGAATCTCACCAAAGCCGATGGTGGTGGCGGTATAGCTGATGACATAAAAGGCGTCGAATATGCTGATGTGCCAGGGCTGGCCTTTGTCATCCACACCGGGCATCAGGCTCAAACCAATAATGGCGATAGCAAAGCTTATGATGATGGCGATCAGCGGCCGCCGTAAACGTCGCAATATCAGGAAGAAAATGCTGTTCATGAGTTATTGCCAGGCGCTGAGGCCCGGCATATCCAGTTATCGGCGTTGTGCAATCGTCTCAGCTATTAGCAGAATCACCGAAACGAAATTCGCCATGAGTGCCCCGCCAGACAAGGAAACCACATAGGTAATCAAGTTCGCCTCTTCCATCTTGCCATCAAGCGCAGACCACATAATGGCTGCGGCAATCAGCTGCAAATCGGCCGCCAGACTGGTAGAAAGCAAAATCGCACCAACATGGGTGCGGTCACCAAACTTGAGCACGGTTGCAATCAAGCTGACCACAATCGCCACATATAGCTCATAAACATGGTGATGATTAGGGTTGTCGATGTCGCCTACAAAAAACCCAAAATTCAGCGTCATCGCCAGCACGATAAAAAAACCGAAGACTACTTTTTCCATATTCATGCTGTGCTCCAGCGGGTTGTTAGTGATTGATGATGGTATTGAGTGTAGATGATTTCGCGGATTTTGTATCTGATGGCAATGAAGGTGCAGGCTCAAAAATTGTTTAAATGCGAACTGTCGATGAATAGAAAGACTGAGCCAATATTAACGTTGCACAGAACTGATCTCTGCATCCGCCTTGCCATCTCCCAGCGTCAATTGCACAGCCTGACCCTCTTGGAGTTGCTCACTTGAATACACCAACTCGCCCGACTCGTTATGCACCAGCGCATAGCCGCGTTTAAGCACAGATTGCGGATTGAGGTGGTTCAGGTTTTGCCCCAGGCTGCTTAGTTTTTGCACCTGCTTCTGCAGGGTTTTGTTTATGCTTTCATGCAGGCGTAATTTCAGTTGCTGCAGATGACTGCTCTTATATTCCACCTGTTGTGTAGGTGAGAGCAGTCGCCGGGCAAGAAAGTCCAGCTGTTGTGAGCGTCGATTCAGCAGGTAGGCCATCTGGCGAGTCATATTTTGCTGCATTTGTTGCAGGCCATTCAATAGCGCAACGCGATCAGGTGTAACTAATTCTGCTGCGGCTGTCGGGGTTGGCGCGCGTTGGTCAGCAGCGAAATCGGCGATGGTAAAGTCGGTTTCATGGCCTACGCCGCTGATGGTGGGGATGGGGCAATCAGCAATCGCACGCGCCACGATTTCTTCGTTGAATTGCCATAAATCTTCGATGCTGCCACCACCCCGGCAAATAATCAGTACATCACACTCGGCACGGGCAGATGCTGTATTGATGGCTGTCGCAATCAGTTTTGCTACGCCCTTGCCTTGTACCGGCGTGGGGTAGATGACAACGGGAATCCCTGGCATGCGACGCTTGAGCGTGGTGAGCACGTCGTGCAAGGCGGCGGCATCTGGCGAGGTGACGATGCCGATTTGTTTGGGGTGCTCTGGAATATTTTTTTTACGGCTTGCATCAAACAAGCCTTCTGCCTGCAATTTCGCCTTGAGCTGTTCGTAGGCTTCAAATAGTGCACCAAGGCCGGCGCGTTGCAGAAACTCGATAGTGAGTTGAAAGTCGCCGCGTGCTTCGTACAAAGTCACGGTCGCCCGGGCTTCGACTTTATTGCCTTCTTTTGGTATCCAACCTAGATAACTGTTCCGGCCACGGAACATGACGCAGCGCACTTGGGCGCCTGCATCCTTGAGTGAAAAGTACCAATGGCCAGAGGCGGCACGAGTCAGGTTGGAAACCTCACCACTGACCCAGAACAGTGGAAAACTTCGCTCAAGTACATCTCGCGCTAAACGATTTAGCTCGGTGACGGTCAGAACGCGAGGTCGGTGATTATCAGGCATGCTATCACTAGGCTTATCGTCATTAATGCCCGCATTTGTATCAGCAGTCATGTTGCAGCTTATCCGTTACAATATTGGCTATTATTATAAGGCTTGAGCAAAACCTATGTTAAACAAACTCCTTGGCTCCAGAATGGGCTATTTACTTGGCTTCGTGACCAGTTTCGGCCTGGTGGCATTTGCACTGTATATACAGACCAAACATAACCTTGAGCCTTGTCCACTCTGCATCTCGCAGCGCATTGCATTTATGGCGCTGGGTATACTTTTTCTGGTTGCGGCCCTGCATAACCCTGACAAAACTGGCAGGCGCATCTATGGTTTAATCCACTTCATAGGTGCTGCGACTGGCGCCGGTATTGCTACGCGGCACATGTGGATACAAGCTAACCCGGACAAGGTAATGGCGGAATGCGGCGCAGGTTTTGACTATATTTTTGATACATTCCCGCTGAAAAAGGCACTGGATCTGGTGTTTAAAGGCACGGGCGAATGTACCGCGATAGACTGGACATTGTTCGGGTTAACCATTCCGCAATTATCGCTGGTGTGTTTTGTGGGATTGGCGATTTACGCCTTATGGCTTGCAACGTTAAGAAAAATTTAAATATAAAAAATTAGATAGAAAGAATTAACAGCACATGTACAAGACATTAGAGGACTTTGTCGGCAACACGCCGTTGGTCCAGTTGAAACGACTTCCCGGTAATACCAGCAATACCATCCTGGTGAAGCTTGAAGGGAATAACCCGGCAGGTTCGGTAAAAGACCGTCCGGCACTTTCCATGATCAAGCGCGCTGAGGCGCGTGGTGATATCAAACCTGGCGATACCCTGATAGAAGCGACCTCCGGTAATACCGGCATTGCCCTGGCGATGGCGGCTGCCATGCGTGGCTATAAAATGGTGCTGGTGATGCCCGAAAACCAGAGCACAGAGCGTCGCCAGACCATGAAAGCGTTTGGGGCCGAGCTGGTGCTGACGCCCAAGGACGGCAGCATGGAGCTGGCGCGTGACGTGGCGATCAAGATGCAGGCCGAAGGCGAGGGCATTGTGCTTGATCAGTTTGCCAATATGGATAATCCGCTGGCACATTACGAAGGTACCGGCCCGGAGATCTGGCGTGATACCAATGGCCAGGTGACCCACTTCGTCTCCAGCATGGGCACCACAGGCACTATCATGGGTACTTCACGCTACCTCAAGGAGCAAAACACCGATGTGCAAATCATAGGTGTGCAGCCGGAAGAGGGGGCGCAGATTCCAGGTATCCGCAAGTGGCCGGAAGAGTACCTGCCTAGCATTTACGACAGCAAGCGCATTGATGAGCTGATCTATGTAAGCCAGTTCAACGCCGAAAAAACCACACGTAAACTGGCAAGTGAAGAAGGGATTTTTGCGGGGATATCATCCGGTGGCGCTTTGTATGCTGCATTGCAATTGTCCAAGCAACTGGAAAATGCCGTCATTGTTACGATCGTTTGTGACCGTGGTGACCGCTATCTTTCTACAGGCGTATTTCCGGGCTGAGCTGGTTCAAGCACGGCTGCCAGCATTGCGCTGGCAGCCAGCTCATCCTCCTGCCTGAGCTTGAGTAAGCTTTCCAGTTCCTTGATGGGAATCGGGCGGCTGAAGTAGTAGCCTTGATACTCCTCACAACCAGCCTCACGCAGCGTATTCAGCTGCTCCACAGTTTCTACGCCTTCTGCTACCACTGACATTCCCAGGGTCTTGCTCAAGCCGACGATGCCATTGACGATGGCTACATCGTTCAGGTTGCCGGGGATATCTTTGACAAAAGTACGGTCAATCTTGAGGGTATCTATAGGCAGATGCTTGAGTACGCTGAAGGAAGAATAGCCTGTACCAAAGTCATCAATGGCAATGCTCACTCCCATGGCGCGGATTTCATCCAGTACCTGTCGGCTATGTTCCAGTACCTGCAGTGTGCTCTCGGTAATTTCGAGCTGTAAGTATTGGGCTGGCATATTCAACTCATAAAGGGTGGCACGCAGGAAGTCGACGAAATTATCCTGGGTGAATTGCCTGACGGATACATTCACCGCAATGGTCATTTGCATGCCGTTAATTGATCGCCTCAACAATGGCTCAGAGCAAGCCTTGCGCAATACCCATCGGCCTATCTGTACAATCAATCCATTCTCTTCAGCCACCGTAATAAAGCGGTCTGGCTGTATCAAGCCACGTTCAGGATGACGCCAGCGCACCAGTGCCTCAACGCCGGTAATATGCCCGGTGGTAAGGGATAGCTTGGGCTGGTAATGCAGTTCCAGTTGATTCTGTTCGAGTGCGCGCTTCAAGCCTTGCTCTATCATCAGGCGTTCCGATGAGCGCGATGCCATTTCCTTTTCGTAGACGCAGACCCGATTACCCCTGAGGTTTTTCGCGGCATACATGGCAGTGTCAGCTGCTGTTAACAGTGAGTAGCGGTCGTTACCATTGCTAGGGTAATGGCTGATGCCGATGCTGCTAGTGATGCTGATCTGTTCATCAGCCAGTTTGATCGGATGCGCAATGGCAACCAGTAATGCCCTTGCCAGCTCTTCTGTCGTTTTTCCGCCATTATTGTCTGGCAGTATCACTGCGAATTCATCTCCGCCTAACCGGGCAACTACATGGCCTTCTCCGAGAGATGACTGTATGCGCACACCTATGGACTGAATCAGTTTGTCGCCATTGGCATGTCCCAGGCTGTCGTTGATCAACTTGAAATTGTCGAGGTCGAGCATCATGATCGAAAAGCCTGATTGGGTCTGTTGTGCCTGTTTGATGCACTGATCCATTTGCTCGCTGAAATAGGATCGGTTGGGCAGGCCGGTAAGCGGGTCATGCTGGCGGGCATAATTAATGTCAGTCTGGTTCTGTGTGCTTTGCCAGATTGAGGAAGCATTCGGATCCATGAGGGTGCCAATGATATGCAAGGCTTCATTGGACTTGGAAGTCAGATGTTTCTTTGCATGCAATTCCAGCGTGGTCACTGTCTGGTTGGCACGGATATAACGAAATCGCAGGAAAATCGGTGCATTCGTATACACCAGACGCTGGAATGCAGATTCCACTTCTTCGCGATCTTCTTCGTGTATGTGCTTGATGAACTCCTGATGGCTCACTGATAACGGTTTTTTGATGCCATGCAGCAGCATGTTCAAACGCTCATCACCAAAGAACACATCCTTATCGGGCAGCCACTCAAATGCCGCCATGCCGCAAGTTTCCAAGGCTAGTTGCAGTATTTCCCGTTGTGCTTCAAGCACGCTGTTGTTTTCTGAGAGTAGCTGGATTTTGTTCTGCAGTTTGCTTTGCAGCACATTGATATGCATGGCATCCAGCTCATGCAGGCTGACCTGGATGTCGGGTTTTACCTGCGTGCCTGCTGCGGCCTCTTCCAGCACTTCAGACACCACCTGTATCATATTGAGCGCCTCTATCGGCTTGAGGACGAAGCGGTTAGCACCTGCGGCAATAGCGAGCTGCTCGTCACGCGCTTCAACATAAGTGGCAGAGTAAATAATAATCGGTACCCTGCCCAGGCGTGAATCACCACGGATCTTGCGGCATAGTTCGAAACCATCGATGCCTGGCATCAGGATGTCGGAAATAATCAGGTCAGGTGTTTCATTCTGCAAGAGCGCCCAGGCCTCGGCACCATCACGGGCGACCACCACATCATAATCGCGGGACAATAAAATCATCTCAAGCAGTATGAGAGAGTTTGGGTCGTCTTCAGCGATAAAGATTTTCATGGTGGAATTTTCAGGAGGGAGTTTTCAGTATCGATCTGACGCTATCAATGATAGTGCAAGGGTCAATCGGCTTTTCCAGGTAACCAGTACAGCCTTGTGCCAGTAAGCGCTCCCGATCTCCCGACATGGCATAGGATGTCACTGCGATCACCGGCAGGTTGATACCATTCACATCGGCGCGTATGGCATGCAGAACTTCAGAGCCATCCATGTCTGGCAGCTGAATATCCAGTAGCACAAAGTCGGGCTGATGATTGAGTGCGGCGTAAATACCATCACGGCCATTTTCGGCGCGCATGGTGCTGTAACCATTGGTTTCAAGTATGAAGGTAATCAACTCCATATTATTTTCATTATCTTCAATCACGAGTGCGGTTTGGGTCATTAGATAGTCTTTAAATTGTTAATTTTTAAGTTCAAGTTTTAAGCTGAAATATTCTTACTTTTTGTTGGGGTTGGTCTGCGGTATCTCTATAGTAAACACGCTACCCTTGCCGTCAACGCTGGTCATCGTAATTTCCCCATGTAAAAACTCCTGTGTTATTTTCCGCGTCAGGTAAAGACCAAGCCCGGTGCCAGGATTTTTTACCCGCAGATGGGTATCTATGCGCTCAAAGGGCATAAATAATCTGGCTTGGGCTTCTGCTGAAATCCCTATACCTGTATCGGCAACGCTAATCATTACTTTATCCCCTACGCGTGCCGCATTGATGGTAATGGTGCCTTGCTCCGAGTATTTAACTGCATTGCTGACCAGGTTGAGCACGCATTGAAAAGTACGTTTTCTATCCGTGTGCAATTGAATATGCTGGTCTACATCCAATATCAAGGCGATGCCTTTTTCTTTGCGTTGATTATGGATTGTGGCAACCGCTTCATCAATCACTTTGAAAAGCTCAAAGTCCTCGCAATGAATGTCGGTGTAGCCAGCTTCAATTTTTGAAATATCGATAACATCGGTAATCAGGTTGAGCAGGTGCTTGGCAGACCCCAGTACGCGTCCCAATTGATCGCTTTGGCGTTGATTGATCTCTCCTGAAATGCCCTGCAGTATCACGCTGGAAAAGCCGATGATGGAGTTGAGCGGGGTGCGTAGCTCATGGGACATGGAGGCAATGAACATAGATTTTGCACGATCAGCGGCTTCTGCACTGGCTTTGGCACTCAATAACTGGCGTTCCATTTCTTTTTGTGCGGTGATGTCAGCCAATATGCAGGCGATATAGGTGGGGTTGTCCTGCTCATCATGCAAGTCGAATATGCTGGCATAGACAGGGCGGTAACTGTCATCGGGACACCGCAAGTTTAATTCGCCCGACCATTGGCCCTGGGTGTTGATAGCGGGCAGGACGGCTTCATGCAGTTTTGCCTGGTCAGCATCGGTGAAATAGGCGACTAGATCAGACGACACGATCTGTTCCGCGTTATCCAGTTGCAGCAGTTTTAGCAGTGATGGATTGGCATAGCGTATGGCGCGATCAAATGTGGCAATCAGCAAGCCTTGAGTCGCATCGTTAGCAAATAGCTGGAATACCTTGAGCTGGGTTTCTGCGTTGCGTCTTTCTATCACTTCTTCGCGCAAATGGTTATTGGCGGCTTCCATATCCTGGGTACGTAAGGCGACTTTTTGCTCCAGATCTGCATTGGCAAGCTCCAGCAAGGTTTGCGCTTGGCGGCGGGCTCTGCTTTCAATCGACAGGGTAATCAGGCTACGTAATGCTTCTGAGAAGGTTTTTTCGTCGGTGGTCCAAGTCCGTTTACCCCCCACATGTTCCAGGCATAGCACGCCAATTAATTCACCGCCGCCAAAGATGGGGATATCCAGCATGGCACCTATACCCATAGGCTTAAGATAGTTGCTGGAGAATTCACGGGTACGCAAATCTTCATTGGCATCACTGGCATCGATGATGCTCGCGGTTTTGATATTGGCAAAATAGATAGGGTAGTCGAACTCCATGATGGTCATGCCAGACTCATGACTGCGACTTTGTCGCTGGAACAGGCGTTTGGTGACCAGCATGGATTTGTTTTGCTCAAACATCCATACGCTGACACGATCTACCATCAAAGAATCGGCAATCGCCTCGGTGATTTCTTCAAAACTGGCGGTGACTTCGCCTGCCAGAGCATATTTCTTGGTCAGTTGTGCCAGGCATTGATTCTGGCTGGCCAGCCTGAGCTCATTATCATGCGCCAGTTTTTCATGACGACGCCGGGCCAGGATGTGCATGGCGATGAGTAACGTAAAACCCAGGCCGATCAGGAACACGGCTACCGGCACCAGTGGCGGCGTCATCAAGCCAGAGTTTTTGCTGGGCCGGATATGGATCAGCCAGCTACGACCTGCGACATGTAGTATTTTTTCAGTGAAGAGCCCGTTACGCAGGCTTGCCAGGGATGCGTTCTGCGGGATTTCCTGGATGGAGGTCAGCCCAATCAGTTGGTCAGGGCTGGTGATGTCAAACATCAGCGTTTCAAACTTCGCTGGGGGCAACTGCTTTAATGCATCCTCCACCATATGATCCAGACTGAAAGATGCCGCAATGAGTCCACGCACATTTTCAGGTAGCTTTTTGCTGGTATCTTCCTCAAAAGCACCACGGTATACAGGCCAATACACATTCATGGTATTGAGTCGCTGCCGGTCCTGCATGAGTTTGATGGGTGCTGTGCCGGACTCAACCCCCAATGTCATTGCAGCATTGATGGCAGCCATACGCATTGGCTCCGAGCCTGCATCAAAACCATAATTCAATTGCTCATCGCTGCTGGTGGCAATATAAAACAGGGGGAAATATTCATCCCTGGGTTTGGGCGGGATGCGCCCGCGCGCTGGTGACATCTCAAAAATATAGAAGTCATTCAGGCCTTGTTGCTTCGCCAATTGTTCAAAGGCTATACGTTGCTGTGCCGGGACCCTAGGTATCCAGCTTAGTTTGGTAACAAAGCCATTTCGGCTCAACAGAGGCAACGCTGAGTTGACGAACTCGTTGCGCTTGATCTCTGTTTTGTAGAAAAGCGCAGGTAATGTAGCGATGTCGCGGATACCTAACTCCAGCGTACTTTTGATTTCAGAGGCCGCTAGCTCGCTGGCGTGGGTAAATTCCTTGATCTTGGTTTTTCGGTCTAGCTGAAAAGCCAAATAGGTGGCCATGAAGGTTAGGCTAAGGCCGAGGCCGATGATAGGTAATCCATAAAAGATGATATTGCGGATATTGCCCTTGTCACGAATGATGGCAAGCCCTGCAGGCACAATCAGCAGCACCCCACATAAGTTGCCTATCCAGAATGTGATGAGCGTGTAGCTAACGGCTTCATGACTAATGACGTCAAAATAATCCAGCGCTACACTAGAAATTGCCGAATTGATAAAGCAGCTGATTAAGGTCAGTGTGACAAAGGCAACGATCTGGCGCAGACGATTGAAGTTAAAGTCTGCGATAAAGTGCTGGATCCAGTAACGGCTGAGTGTCGCCTCGAAAGTGCCGCCTATCGCCAGGATCAACGCGAGCGGCACAGTTTGATGCAGCATGTTAAAGTTGGGAAAGCTGGGGGTTAGCCAGCCATAGAGCTGCAACAGGAATGCACCGATAAATGTTCCAATAATGCCAGGATAACCCCAGGCCAGAGCGGCTAACAGGGCAATGCCGGAGGGTAGCCATATGATGGAGATGCCATCAGCGCCAATACCAAGAGATATACTTAGCCGCCCTGCCAGATAGAACCCCAGGACAGTCATAGCAACTCTATAAGAATATCGAGCTTGGTTAGCCATTATTAACTCTTGTTTTTATTTAAAACTCTTTTTAAAACAAGATTATCCAAGTTGCTGATGATAGTAAAGTGAATTAAGGATGTAATTGGTAAGTAGCAATAAATTTTAAATAAATACTTATGCAAATATCGAATTACGTGAAAATTTTATGCTTATGTTGGCTGTGTCTGGCAACACAACCCGCGCATGCAATTTCGGCGATCACTATTGATGTGGACAATATTGAGAGTGAACAAGGTAATGTGCGCAACCTCAAGTTGCGTTATCAGCTTAGCCCTGTCAATGCAGGCGCTAAGCAAGCAGACGTTACGCTCAATGCCCAGTTCAAACCCATTAATGAAAAAATCTGGTCAGATCTCAGCCTGAGCTGCGATAGAATTTCTCTGCCCGCTGTGATGAAAAAACCTGCTACTGGCTCGACAAGCCAGCAGTGGGGCTGTGAGCAGGGCAAGCTGGTCACTGCGCATATCAACGCGCCTTTCTCTTTTAGCCTTAGTCTCGATCAGCAGCATGGCTCGCCTCAGATATCAGCCTCATTGAATCTAAAGCAGGCAAATTTAAGCGATGCCGCAGGCTTGCATGCGGGTGAAAAAATCAGTGCGCAACTAAGCGCAAAAGCCACACATAGCAATAATCAATGGGCCTGGCAGGCGCATTTGGATTGGCTCGCAGGCGAGGCGTTCTGGCAGCCGTTCTACTTTGCATCTGCCGGGCATAGCCTGCAAGCCAGTGGGGTGCTGAATGCGCAATTCTTAAATGTGGATGCCGCCGAACTGAGTTTGAAAAACGTAGGCAAGGCCAGTTTCAGCGGGCAATGGCGTCTTGGCGATAACACGTTGCAAGCCCTTACCCTGAGTGCGCCGAACCTGGACCTGGAAGCACTTTATCCCTTACTGCTTAAGCCATTATTGGAAAAGACCTCACTCGATAATCTGGAAATGGCTGGCAATGCCAGTCTGCAACTCACGATACAAGGCAGCCAGCCAACTGCATTCCTGCTTGATCTGGACAATGTAGATGTCGATGATAAAGATCATCGGTTTGCACTATACAAGCTCAATGCCAGCATCCCGTGGGACTACGATGAGATTAAAAATGCCCGCCTCACTTATGCGGGTGGCAACCTGCTCAAGGTTCCGCTGGGCCCAGCTAGTATTCATGTGGAGCTCAATCGCTATGCATTGACTGCTCCCCAGGTGACACTGCCTATCCTGGATGGCGCACTCAACCTTGCTGATGTTTCTGCCGCGTGGGCCAATAATGAATGGCACTGGCATCTGCGTGCCAATGTGGTGCCTATCGACATGGTGGAGCTGAGCCAAGCATTGGGCTTGCCGCGCATGGAAGGCAAAGTTGCGGCATCCATTCCCCTTGTGACCTATAGCGCGGGGCAATTAGGCGTGGATGGCGAGATGGGCTTTAACCTGTTTGATGGCAGTATCCTGGTGAAAAATCTTGCGATGCAAACCCCGCTGGGTTCAGCCCCCAGGCTTACTGCCGATATGCAGATGCGCAACCTTGACCTTGGTGCACTGACGCGGACTTTTGCTTTTGGCGCCATAGAAGGCAAGCTGGATGGTGATGTGAGCAACCTGCAACTGGTGAACTGGAAACCCGTCAATTTCGATGCGGATTTTCATAGCAGCGATGGACGCTATCCGAAGAAGATTTCACAGCGCGCGGTAGAAAATATCTCTGCCCTGGGCGGCGCGGGCGCAGCAGCTGCTATACAGCGTAGTTTTCTGAGGTTCCTAAAGGAATTCAATTATCAAAAGATAGGCTTGAGCTGCAAACTGCGCAAAGATGTGTGCGAAATGAATGGTGTCGAGTCAACCGGGCAAGGCTATGTCATCGTTAAAGGGAGTGGCGTGCCCTCGATTACGGTCATGGGTTACAATCATTCGGTGAACTGGAGCGATTTGCTGGAACGCATCAAGCGCATCACCACGGGTAATGTGGCGCCCATTATAAAATAGCGCGCTAATTAAATAGGGCTCTGCTTAAAATAGCCCACTCATGAGGATTCTAAATGAAAAACATCATCAACAATAAGTGGTCATGGGCCGGCATCTTAAGCACCGCCGCAGTGGCCTTGGTGCTGCCTGCATGCGTCACTATCAATATCTACTTTCCTGCAGCAGCGGCTGAAAAAGCGGCAGACAAGATCATCGACGAGGTGTGGAAGCTGCAGGATGGCAATCCGCCATCTAGCCAACCAGCTGATCAGGCCGCGCCATCAACATCAACTGAAACGAAATAAGGGAAATGGTCATGAACAATATCCGCATTACATACACGTTTTGTTTCATGTTGCTGACAGCTGCTTTGTTAGTGGTATCCCCAGCTTATGCAGCAGCTGATCTTGAAATCAATACTCCCGCGATCTCAGGCATCAAAAATAGCATGCAGGCCCGCCACAGCCAGCTTGCCTCTTTTTATGCCAGTGGCGCTGTAGGCCTCACCCGTGATGGCATGATTGCCGTGCGCGATGCCAATAGTGTGCCTTTGGCACAGCGCCAATCTGTAAATGGCCTGGTATCCGCAGAAAATGCTGACCGCAACGCGCTATACAAGGAAATTGCCACCGGCAACGGCCATCCTGAATGGGAGGCCGAAGTGCGCAGTACCTTTGCGCAGCGCTGGGTACAGAAAGCGCAACCCGGCTGGTGGTACCAGGATGGTAGCGGTTGGGCAAAGAAGTAATGACGCTGCAAAATATGATGCTGGATATGCCAATATGACTCCCACCCTGGTTTTTGATATAGAGACCGTCCCCGATACGGAGGGACTGAAAATCTTATATGGCCTGCCTGCCGAAACCTCAGCTGAGGATGTGGCCAATATCGCATTCCACAAACGCCGTCAGCAAAACGGCAGCGAGTTTTTGCCGTTGCACCAGCATCGTGTGGTGGCGATCTCCTGCGCCTTGCGCGAGGGTGACAATTTTAAGGTATGGACACTCGGTGCCCCCGATGAGCCGGAAGGCCAACTGATTCAGCGTTTTTTTGACGGCATTGAGAAATACACCCCCAATGTAGTGTCGTGGAATGGTGGTGGTTTTGACCTGCCCGTGCTGCACTATCGCGGCTTGATCCATGGCGTGCAGGCGCCGCGGTACTGGGACATGGGCGAGGACGACCGTGAATTCAAGTGGAACAATTACATCAGCCGTTACCACACCAGGCATCTTGACCTGATGGACCTAATGGCGATGTACCAGGCGCGCGCTAATGCCCCGCTGGACGACATGGCGCAGCTATGCGGTTTCCCGGGTAAGCTGGGCATGGATGGCAGCAAGGTGTGGGACGCTTTTAAAGCTGGGCAGATAGGCGCAATTCGCGATTATTGCGAGACCGACGTGGTCAATACTTACCTGGTGTTTTTAAGGTTTCAGCTCATGCGTGGGCAGTTGAATCCTGAGGCTTATGCCAAAGAAATCTTACTGGTTCGCGAAACACTAGCAAGCTATAGCGGTAAGCATTGGCAAGAGTTTCTGGCTGCTTGGAGTGCTTAACTCGTTTTTAGGCTGGCTTGAATTGTGCCTTGTATGAATCAGTGTTTCATTAAGAAGAGGCTCGTTTGCAATCCCACCTATGCAGATTAATTCATGAAGCCACCAATCATTATTGATATTGAAGCCTCCGGCTTTGGCAAGAATAGCTACCCCATCGAGATCGGCTTTATCTCTGAGCAGGCTGAAACCTGGTGTTCGCTCATCAAGCCGGAGTCAGACTGGCAGCACTGGGAGGCAAGTGCAGAGCAGACGCACCATATTACTCGCGAGACGCTATATGAATATGGTCTCAGCGCTAGTAAGGTGGCGCAACAACTGAATGACCGACTGCAGGGCATGGTGGTGTATACCGATGGCTGGATACACGACTTTATCTGGATGGCCCGCCTGTTCGATGCTGCTGACATGGCACCGCATTTCAAGCTGGAAGACCTGCGCCACGTACTGACGCATCAGCAGGAAGTCGAGTGGGAGAATACCAAGCTTGAAGTGTTACAGGAGATCAAAGTCGACAGGCACCGCGCCAGTATTGATGCAAAAGTCATCCAGATGACATGGTTGAGGACACGCGATTGTTCACTTGCAGCGACTTGATTTAACCGCCTACTTTGCCCAGGGTTGGCAAGGAATCTCTATCCCGCTGCTGTCAAATGCATATTTCAACCGCCTCAGATATTCTCGTTTCACCCCCCATTGTTCCAGAGGCAGCACTTTAAAGCGGCAACGCAGGATAAGCGCTGATTCCAGCCAATTCTCAACCCCGGCAATTTCCAGCGTATCCATGATCTTGTTTTTATATTCCTTGTCTTTCCTGAGCTCTTCGCCCACTTGCTGCATGACCTTGATGACTTCATCAGTACTCGCGCCATAAGCCACCCGCACATCAATCACTGACTGCGCATAGCCCCGACTCATATTGGTGACGGTAGTGATGGTGCCGTTAGGGATAAAGTGGACATTGCCATCGTAGTCCCGCATCTTGATATAGCGCAGTGTGACTTCTTCTACCAGGCCTCCCTTGCCGCCGACTTCCACCACATCGCCTTGGCGAATCTGGTTTTCCAGCAACAGGAAGAACCCGGTGAAGAAATCCTTGATCAGGCTCTGCGCACCAAAGCCCACGGCAACACCGACCACGCCAGCCGCCGCAAGGATAGGGGCAATTGAGATGCCTATTTCATGTAGTACTTCCATGATGGCGATGGCGCCAATGGCAATAGTCGCAATATAGCGGAACACCCTCGACAAGGTTTCTATGCGCTTGAGTTCTTCCGAGTCATCCAGCGCATGGCCTTTAAGGCGCTCGTTTAATAGCCGTATGCCTTTACCTACCAGGCGCATGGCAATGGCCGCGAGTAGCAGAATGAGCAATATCTTCAGTGCTGTTTTCGAGATCAGTATCACTTCCTTGACGTCGGTAATGCCGAGTAATGATAAGAAATGTTCCATCATATTTCCTTGCTAATAGTTAAAGTTTGTTCTTGGTTAAAGATAGTTGAGTTAAAGCGAGTGCGACCTGTGAGCAACCAAAACTCAGGTTTGCAGCCAGTAAAAAGTGAGCGCCGGGATCACCAGCTGATCTTCAAGCGTCGAAAAGCCCTCTCCTGAATACAGGTCCTGCACATTAGCCAGCTTGAGAAATCCCAGGTGGCGCAAAGGCTCAATATCCAGCGCTTGTGGGGCAATGTCGAAATTGCAGATGACCAGTACACGCGACTGACTATTCTGGATATCAAAGCGCGAGAAAATAAACAGGTGGGGGTTATCAACATCGATCAGCTCACGATTATTGTGGTCGGCAAAGGCCACGATCTCCTTGCGTACTGCGATCATTTTTTTGATGCCGCTGAAAATGCGGTTCTCTACCGTGCCATTCTGGTTGCGTAATTCGGCCTTATCCCAGTTCATTTTTGGCCTGTGTATCCAGCGGCTATCATGGTATTTGAGTTCGTCATCCAGGTAGGTATTGTCATTCAGCGTGCCGATTGCATCGCCATAGTAGATCAGCGGCATGCCGCCAAAAGACATGATCACACTGTGCAGCAGCAATACGGTCCTGATGCTCCTGTCTATGGCTTCTAGGTCATTATTTTTAAGTGCTTTTTCCAGTCCGGCCAGGGATGCCAGCGAGCCTGCGATACGCGCATCGCCAGTCTTGCCATTGAGGCCGAATGCCATGCCGGTAGCATCAGAATCGTCACGATTGCCAGTGAAATAATCGATTAGGAAATGGCGATGCTGCTTGGGGTCGTAACCGGCAAGGCGGATATCGTTATCGTCAAAGCCTAGCCCGATATCATCGTGACAACGGATGTAATTGATCCAGGTAGCGCGTTCCAGTTTGTTCGGGATGCTCTTGATGCCTTTGTTGAGCAGGGTGGTTTTTTTAGTCGCTACCGCTTCCCACAGCAACGCCATCATGGTGGCGTTATAGGCCATCTCGCATTCCTTGGCATTGATGGCATCCTCGCCGAAATACTTGATGATCTCAATAGGCGCTACGATAGCTTCGGCAATAAACAGAACACCCGGTGCCGTGACCTGGCAGCAGTCCTTCATCAGTTGCAATATCAGGTGTGCTTCACGCTCGTTCTGGCAGGTACTGCCGATCTTTTTCCATAAGAACGCTACTGCATCCAGGCGCACAATATCGGCACCCTGGTTGGCCCAGAACAGGATGATGTCCAGCATCTCGATGAATACTTCCGGGTTTTTATAATTGAGATCCCACTGGTATTCATTGAATACGGTCATCACCCATTTGCCCATTTCGGCATCCCAAGTGAAGTTGCCTGGGGCGTTCTCTGGAAATACCTCAGGCATGGATTCTTCATACATATCGGGGATTTCCCGGTCATCAAATACAAAGTAGTAATCCTGGTATTTCTGGTCGCCCTGCCTGGCCTTTTGCGCCCATTCATGCTCGTCCGAGGTGTGGTTCACAACCACATCCAGCGTCAGCAGGATGTCACGTTTTTTGAGGCTTTCCACCAGGGATGCCAGCGTTTCCAGCGAGCCGATTTTTTCGTAGATTTTGCGAAAATCACGCACGGCATAACCACCGTCACTCCTGCCTTTTGGACAGTCGAGTATCGGCATGATGTGCAGCATATTCACGCCAAGATCCTGCAGGTAATTTAGCCTGGATTGCAGACCTTCAAGGTCACCAGCGAATTCCTGACAATACAATGCAAACCCTACCCATTTCTGGTTTAAAAACCAGTTGTGGTCTTTTTCACGCGCCAGGTCGAGCTTCTTTAAATCAGGCGAACGCTGGATATATTGCCGCGTCATGGTTTCAACCAGCTTATGCATCTGCTGCTTGAAATCAGGCCGATCGCCATATAGCAGGCTGAACAGGGAGTGGATGGCGTAGAAATTGGCACCAAGACGTATATTGAAATGCTGCAGATCCTGTTTCTTGATCTGCGGTTCCAACGCAATCAGGATATCGTTGAGTAATGAATGTGAGACCTGTTCGTACATAATCAGCTTTCCAGTTTTGATGGTTTTTTTGTGGGCTGGGTTTTGGTAATGCCTTTGGCTTTACCAGAGACTTTTGGCTTGCCAAAACGCTTAAGGTTGCCAAAACGATAGTAGGCTAAGCCCTCGATGATGCCGGCGGCATAATGGCCTTCAGCGAAATACACCTGCTCCTGGTCCCTGAGTTTTTCCAGTTCGTGGCTATGGTTGCCCACGACGACCCCCAGCGTATCGCCAACCAGCATCTCGTAGTCATTGCCGGAATCGCCTGCTACCAAGAAACTTTTGAGTGGCAACCCCCATTTATAGGCCAGGTAACGTATGGCATGTCCCTTGGAGGCGCGCATGGGCAGCACGTCCAGGAATTCGTCATGTGAATAAATGAGTTGTGCGTGCAGGTGCAGCTTATGCAAGTGATGGTAAAGCTCTTCCAGCGGTGGCATCTCTGTTGGCAGGCCGATATAACTCAGCTTGAATTCACGCTGGTTCTCTGCTGTTTGCAGCTTAAGTCCGGGGATGCTGGAGAGTGCCTTGGCAAGGGCATCCCTACGCCATAAATGACTGATGTGGCGCGCCCAGCCTTTATCAGGGACCAATTTAGCGCCGTAGTTAATCTCGCTGCCTACCGAGGTAATTAGCACGTCCGGTAGCGGCACATTCCAGTTTTTGAGTATGCTCACTGCGCTTTCCAGGGGCCGCCCGGTCGCCACACCAAATGCCAGCGCGCCGCTACTGTCATCGAGCATGGGGATGAGCGATTTCAGGGCTTTCCTGTCGCCTATCAGCGTATTGTCGATATCGCTTACCAGCGCCATTTTGACTAGTGGCATCGGTGATTTGCCGACACTTAATGACAGGGCTTGTTGGCGCCTGAGCTGCTTGCGATTACGGTATTGCACGCAACGTACTTCTTTCATGTATTTCGTGACGTGTGCATTCCAGTTGTAATGGCGGCGGATTCCCATCAGGCCATTGCTTGCCCATTTACGCCACTTTTTCCTGTCAGCAAGTACCTCATGTATCGCATTCGCAATCTCAGTGCTATCCAGCGTGTTGGCAAGGATGCCGCTGTGGCAATTGCCGACGATGTCCCTGGGGCCGCCATCATCAGGGGCGACAAAGGGCAGGCCGCTTGCCGCTGCTTCTATCAGGGTCAGGCCGAATGGCTCGGTCAGTGCGGCATTAATGAACACACCGCAACGCCTGGCTGCCAGCTTATAGAGCTCCGGTACATGATCCTGGCTGATGTGCTTGGGGATGGAAACCTTGCCCCACAAGTCATAGCGATCTATATCCAGCAACAGATCGCGCATGACTTTTTGCTGTGATTCTTCCAGGTCGCGAATGTCTTCACGCGTCCCGGCTACGATCAGCAGGTTGGCTGTCTCTTGCAGTTGCGGGTCATTGCCATAGGCAGTGATCAACCCTTTCAGGTTCTTGCGCATTTCTGGCCTGCATATGGTCAATATCAGTGGTTTGTCAGGTTCAGATAAAAAGCGGTCTACCATTTTTTGTAGCTCAGATTCGGGTTTCTTCCGTCCAGGGGGTGAAAAGCGTGAGGTGTCTGTGCCAGGCGGTATCACTACGAAGCGCTGATTGTCGAAGTTCTGGTACAAGCCGTATTGCTCGGTGATTTCCTGGCGTGTGCTGGTGACAATCAAGGCAGCGTTTTGTAATACTTCTTCTTCCACATTGATGCGGCGCTCAAAGTTGAACTGGCGCTCAATAGCATGCTGTTTGCGGCCACTGGCGATCAGGCGTTCTTGTTTTGCCCGGCCCAGAGAATGTCCGGTGTGTATCTGTGGAATACCTAATAGTAGTGACAGTTGCTGGCCTACATAGCCCGCATCGGCGTAGTGGCTATGGATGATGTCCGGCAAGCGGCCTTGCTGGCGCAGGAAATGCAGGCATTTGTCCACCATCTGGTCCAGGTGCGGCCACAGCATTTCTTTACGGATATAACGTTTGGGACCGCACGACAGGCGGATGATGCGTGCCCCCTTACCAAGGTCGTCTTCCGGTTGTGCATAATCCGGTGAAACATCAGGGTCATCAACCAGGCGAGTAAGCAGGTCGATCTTTTCTACTTCAGGATGCTTTGCCAGGGTTCTGGCTAGCTCAGTAACATAAGTGATCTGGCCGCCGTTATCGGCATCCCTGCCCAGTTCCAGGTCATGGCTGCGTATCAGGCCATGCACACTGATCATCAGGATATAGAGCGAATCAGCCTTTTTAGGTTTATCGAAGTCGATGGCGTCAATCTTCATCCGTCCCACTCCAGCAAGAATGGTGTGTAGAAATCGGCGGATTTTGGTGCTGCACCACGTATGCGGCATATGGCAGCTGCAAATTGGTTGGCGCGTGCCAGAAGAATGTCTCCAGGCCAGTTGAGCAATGTGCCTAGCAGGTAGACCGCGGCGAAGCCATCTCCAGCGCCTACACTGTCTGCTACGCCGCTACCTACCGGGTGGCCGGCGGCTGAGAATTGCGACAGATCTTTGTTGATTGACCATGCTCCATACATGCCGCATGTCACTACTACGCTTTCCAGCTTGAAACGGTGGATCAGCGTGATGACCTGCTCCTGAGGGGTTTTGCCGGGCAGGCGCAACAACTCAGCCAGCACTGTCAGTTCCTGGTCATTCAATTTGAGCATATCGGCGCGCAATAGCGAGCGCCGGATAATGTGCTTGTCGAACCACGGGGCGCGTAGATTAATATCGAGGAATTTAGGGCCGCCCGCATCATTGAGAAAACTATCGAGTGCCAGCCGTGATGTAGTACTTCTTTGCACCAGCGTGCCGAAATACACCAGGTCTGGCTTAAGTGCCATAGTAACCAGGTGAGTTATCCCGGAGTGAATGTGGTCGTAGGCCTGGTCGGCCAAAATATCAAAGCGGTGTTCGCCAGCTAGCATATGTACCTGTACCTGCCCCGTGGGATACGTCGGGTCGGACTGGATGCCGGAAGCATCCATGCCCAGCCTGGCCATATCCCCCAGCAGCTCTTGCTGTAGGCTGTCATTGCCAGTCCTGCTGATGAGCAGGGGGTTTAAGCCAAATGCACGCAAATGACGTGCGACATTATATGGCGCTCCGCCCAGGACGCTTCCGTCAGGAAACACATCAGCGAGCACCTCGCCAAATATGCCGACTGAGCTGGCAATTCCTTTTGGGAATCTTATTTGATTTTTTTGTGCGTTCAATACCAAGCCTGTTCCTTTGCATATTGATGACTAGCGTGTTGTTTGAGAGAGTGAACTGTAAGCACGGGCGGCAAACATTTGCGCTTAAGCCTTGCTTTAGTAGAGGCTTTGCCTCAATCCCCGAGTGATATTAAAACCTTAGAATACTTATGATGAAACTGCATTTTTATACCGGATCTCATATCTATTAAGCCTGTGATCCAAGTATTTATTAATTTATGAGTTACAAGTCCGACTACTGAATTAAGGAGTGGTTCTAATAAAATGACCATTCGGATAAGCAATAACAAAATTAGAGGGGCATAGGCTCCTCTAATTTATCTTAGCTATTCAGCTTGATGGTTGGAGTATCAGTCCAATCCTTCATTGCCTCTTCACCAGGACGGTCAACCTTAACTTTGCCATCGGCAGTAGAGACTACCCAGCTGGTCGGAATATAGTGGTGCTGACCCAGCTTGTCTTTTTTCAGCTTGATCGAGTTCGTACCTTCCAGATGATCAACGGTCGCAAATTGACCATCCTGTGAACATACGACTGGCATATCTGGTTTGATTTCGCTTGTGTTCATTTGTTTGCTCCTTATTAATGAATCCGTATGCTCACGGATATATGCCTATCATAAGTTGCCAAGGCCCATGTCAACATGCGCATTCTTCTGATTTGCTTGTAGGACTACGCCTGTATTTTTCGCGTAGTTTTCAAAGGGACTTCTATAAGTTTGCTAACGTACATACATTGCAAACTCCTCCATGTATAAATTATTCCAGTGGGCTTGGTTTACCGAGCGCTACTAATTAACTGATCATTCCCCCTTTGATTTGTTAATTTTTCGCCCACCCCGTGGGCGCTTTTTATTCTGCTCTTAGTGCCACCTGATTCATTTTAAAGGTAAGTCCAAACAACCTAACTATCGGGAGAAGCATCATGCCGAATCTATATACATTCAAATCTTACGAAATTGATACTTGCGAAATAGCAGGGTTTAAATCAACAGTTAAAGAGGTAAATCTAAAGGATGGGATATCGGTGAAGATGAATGGGTTGGATATAAAGCGCGACATCACAATATCGGATGAAGCTAATAAATATCTAATATTCAGCGCACATGCGAGCTGATGAAGTTTCTCTGAGTATCAAGCCTTGACGTGAATTTTAGAGAAGGAGAACTTCATGTTTTTTCTCGGATGGCAGGGCGTCTATGCATTTATTGCGCTATGTATCATTGTTTGTTTAATTGTATGGGGATTCGCCAGAGCGATTGAATGAAAAACCAAAATCTATTCTGGAGGGAACTATCGTTTTAAAAATGGGCATGATGCGCTTTTGTTTAAATCGTTAGGCCCGAACATATGCTCGCCAACCCATAGTGCACGCATATAGCTTATGGCACATTGTTGGTGCGCATATCGCGATAGTTAAATGCTGGGAAAATAAATTTTTACATAAGCGTTTGATTTTAATTCGGTATTAAATTGCTAACTATGTCTGGCACATTGCTTGCTAATTCATTCAGCAAGCGAGAAAGCGGCTAGCATTATTAATATTCACATGAGTATAATGCCGCTAATAGTATCGAAAAGATGGCTAGGGTTCCGGCTCTCATGATTTAAATGGGGGTGCTGGTCCGAGAGCTGTCGGCCACAAGCAGTTGGCTACACGGAGGGATAAAAGCCCGGGAGGACGCGTTTTTAAAATGCCGCCTTCTCGACTTTTTACCAACCTAGGAGCCAACCATGCACTCAAACTGTACAAGTTTCTTCAAGCGTTTATCCCTTACTACTGCACTAGCTGGCACCCTACTTTTTTCAGGATTATCCCAAGCAGCTGCACCTCTCAAGATCGGCTATAGCGACTGGCCGGGCTGGGTAGCATGGCAGGTTGCTATCGAAAAAGGCTGGTTCAAAGAAGCTGGCGTCGATGTCAAATTCGACTGGTTTGATTACTCCGCCTCAATGGATGCGTTCGCAGCAGGCAAGATCGATGCGGTGACCGTGACCAATGGTGACGCGCTGGTCACAGGCTCCGGCGGTGCTAAAAATGTCATGATCATCGTGACGGATTACTCTAACGGCAACGACATGATTGTTGGCAAGCCCGGCATCAAAAGCCTGAAAGACCTCAAGGGCAAGAAGGTAGGTCTGGAAGTCGGCCTGGTTGAACACCTGCTGCTATTGAACGGCCTGGAAAAAGCCGGCCTGAAAGAAGCTGACCTCACCATCGTTAACACCAAAACCAATGAAACTGCGCAAGCGCTGGCATCTGGCGACTTGGCGGCGATTGGTGCGTGGCAACCTAATTCTGGCGAAGCGATGATGCGCGTTCCTGGTGCTAAGCCTATTTACACTTCTGCAGATGAGCCCGGCCTGATCTATGACGTGCTCACAGTTAGCCCATCCAGCTTATCCAGCCGCAAAGCCGACTGGCAAAAAGTGGTCAAGGTATGGGACAAGGTTGTCACTTATATTAATGACCCGAAAACCCAGCCCGATGCCGTCAAGATTATGTCTGCACGTGTTGGTTTAAAGCCGGAAGCCTACCTGCCATTGCTCAAGGGTACCAAGCTGCTAAGCCTGGAAGACGGCAAGAAGATCATGGTGAAAGCGGATGGTTTTAAATCCCTGTATGGCTCATCCAAGATCGCTGACGACTTCAACGTTAAATACGGCGTTTACAAAAAACCTATGGACTTGAACAAGGCCATCGATCCTTCTCTAGTGAATAGTAAGTAAGCACAAAGTTTATAAAATCTTAGGTTTTAGAAAGGGCAGTGAATGAGTCTTTCCTCTTGGTTTGTGGTGCGCAGGGAGCTGTCGCCTAGTAAGCGCAGGTTTCTGGGCATAGGCTCATTCCTGTTGCCTTTGCTGATCTGGTGTGCGGTCAGTTATGTGCCATTTATCTGGCACCCCATGGTCATGGTGAGTAATCCTGGTGATGTAGATTACTTTCAGGTGGATATGCTGGTAGATGATGCGGTATTCGAGAGTGAACTTGCCAATATGCAAGCGGCTGGCAAGGCTATCCCATCGGGCTCTCCGGCCAATCCTATTTACCTGCCAGCCCCTCATGAAGTGGCAAAAGCCTTATATACAGCATTTACTACCGCGCCGGAGCAGCGTGATGGTCAATGGTTGCATGAAAGCCTCTGGCACAGCATTCAGATCATTTTCATGGCCTTCTTTATTTCATCCATGATCGGTGTGCCGCTGGGTATCCTGTGTGGCACCTACAGTGCAATCTCAAGGTTGAGTGAGCCGTTTATCGAGTTTTTCCGTTATCTG
Organism: Methylophilaceae bacterium; assembly: GCA_035459965.1. Classification (GTDB taxonomy): domain Bacteria; phylum Pseudomonadota; class Gammaproteobacteria; order Burkholderiales; family Methylophilaceae; genus DATHXC01. Next base: position 81,985 of record DATHXC010000010.1, on the reverse strand, counting down.
CCTGCGCCTGCTTTCGGCGCACTGGCAGTGGCTATTCTGGGTATCTATGACGGCCCTAAAATCGCCGTCATCGTTATTGGCACCTTGTTCCAGCAGATCCTGATTATTTCCAACACCACGCGCAAGCTGGATTACGCCTTGCTGGAAGCCGCATTAACGCTGGGCACCAGCAAGATCAAGCTGCTCAAGCATGTGGTGATTCCGGGCATATTGCCTGAACTGTACCGTGACCAGCGCATCCTGCTTGGATGGGCCTGGACCTACCTGATTGTGGCCGAGCTGATTGGCACTTCATCCGGCATCACATGGTTTATCACGCAACAGGCACGCTACCAGCACTTTGACAACGTCTATGCCGCCATCTTTATCATTGGTTTTATCGGGCTAGGCAGTGATCTGATACTGGCTTGGCTTGGCAGGCGCTTTTTTCCCTGGGACAAACCGGCTAACAAAGAGTAAGTCAGCAAAGAATAAAGGAATACATCATGACAAATGCCATCAACCTGCCCAGTTATCTCGAGCAGTCCGACGCTGTAAAAGAGCGTTTTGACCGCCTTAAATCACGCGAAGTGATACTGGAAGTCAAAGACCTCAACAAGGTTTATAAGACTGCCAAAGGCGAAACCGTTGCGCTGAAAAACGTCAATTTCAAAACCCACAGGCGTGAGTTTGTGTGTGTGATCGGCCCATCCGGCTGTGGAAAATCGACATTGATCCGCATCCTGGCTGGCCTGGAGCCGCACAGCTCGGGCGATGTGTTGCTGGATAACAAGCCCGTGAACGGCCCTGGCCGTGATCGCGGCATGGTGTTCCAGGGTTACACCCTGTTTCCATGGCGCTCGGTTAAAGAGAACGTGATGTTCGGCCTGGAAATGAACAATATGAACAAGTCGGAAGCAGCGCTGGAAGCCGATGTCTGGCTGGAGCTGGTGGGCCTAGAGAAATTTGCCAATGCCTATCCGCATGAGCTATCCGGCGGCATGAAGCAGCGCGTAGCGATTGCCCGTGCTTTGGTCAACCAACCGCGTATCCTGCTGATGGATGAGCCATTTGGCGCGCTGGATGCACAATCCCGCTGCAAGATGCAGGCGCACCTGTTGGAGATCTGGCGCAACATCGACATCACCATTTTATTCATTACGCATGACCTGGATGAAGCTATTTTCCTGGCGGACCGCATCCTGGTGCTGAAAGCCCATCCTGGTGAAGTGCAGGAGCTGATTGAAGTACCGGTGCCGCGCCCGCGCAGTGCCGAGCAGTTTGTTAGCCCGGAATTCCTGGCGACCAAGGCGAGGCTGGAGGCATTAATCCATCCGCCTGTGCCTGAGCCCTCTGAAGAGGATATCGTCAAACCCAATATGATCCGTTTTGTGAATGTTGCGGACAATGTGGAATAACTTGGGCATCAATTGCGTCTCTTGAATCTTATGGAACACTCATTATGAAAAGGTTTGCACTAAATACGCTCAGGGAATGGCTAATCGTCATTTTCGGGTGCGCCCAAACCAGCACGCCATCTGTAGATGACTGGATGCAGGGTCAGCCTTAGTGATAGGCGCTGGCTGACTGAAATTAAATTAAATTCCTAAATTTACAGCAGAGCGAGCAATTAATGAAAACCATAGAAACAACGAAAGCAACCCACGTGGAGACTAGCGTAAAGTCAGTCAAGGCCGATTTATTGAAGCAGGGCGTGAAATACGCATTGGCGACCTTTGCCGACATGCACGGCATATCCAAGAGCAAGATCGTGCCGATGTCGCATTTCGAACAGATGGCCGCAGGTTCCGAACTGTTTACCGGCGCCGCACTGGATGGGGTACCGCAGGAAATCAACGATGAAGAAGTCTCCGCTAGGCCGGACATGGCAACCGCCACGGTATTGCCATGGAATAAGGAAGTGGCCTGGTTCGCCAGCGACCTGCATATGTCGGCAGGCCCATTCGAAGCCTGCTCACGCAATATCCTCAAGCGTGTGATGAGGCAGGCCGCGGACATGGGCTACAAATGCAACCTGGGTATTGAGACCGAATTTTTTATTTTAAAAGATGGCGAAGATGGCACGCCGGTGCCGACCAGCGATAGCGACACGCTGGCGAAGCCATGTTACGACGTGCGTGGCTTCCTCGATAACTACAAGATACTGGATGAGATCGTCGAGGCCATGAACGGCCTGGGCTGGGATGTCTATTCATTCGACCATGAAGATGCAAACGGCCAGTTCGAGACCGATTTCGAATATACCGATGCGCTCAAGATGGCGGACCGTTTTACCTTCTTTCGCCTCATGATCAACGAGCTGGTGAAACCGCACGGCGCTTTTGCCACCTTCATGGCCAAGCCGTTCCGCAATCGCACTGGTAGCGGCGCGCATTACAACATGTCGTTGGCTGACCTCAAGACTGGAGAGAACCTGTTTGAGACTACGGATGACCCGCGTGGCTGCGGCATCTCCGAGCTGGGCTACCAGTTCATCGCCGGTATCCTCAAGCATGCCTCAGCCATCAGCGCGGTGATCGCACCTACCGTCAATAGTTACAAACGCCTGGTTTCCAAGGGCGGTATGTCTGGCTTTACCTGGGCGCCGGTGTTCATCTGCTACGGCAACAACAACCGCACCAACATGCTGCGCGTGCCTTTAGCTGGCGGCCGCGTGGAATGCCGTGCTGCGGACATGTCCTGCAACCTGTACCTGGGTGCTGCATTGATGTTCGCGGCCGGCCTGGAAGGCATACGCGAAAAGCTGGACCCCGGCATGCCGCATGCGGAAAACATGTACAAGCACACCCAGGCTGAATTGGATGAGATGAAGGTGAAGCATTTGCCGCGCACCTTGGGTGAAGCCATTGATGCCTTCGAAGCTGACAGTCTGGCGAAAGAGGTATTTGGCGAGGATATGTTCAATGCCTATGTCGATTTCAAACGTAACGAGTGGATTGATTACCACAACCATGTATCGGATTGGGAGCTGAAGCGCTATCTAAAGTTCTTCTAAATCAATGGCTGTGTGGGCGAATTGCTGCGTTGCGCGGTGCTCAAAAGCTCGCCGTACTTTATGTGCTGTCTCGCTTTTTGCGCTCCGGGCGCCTTGCACTTCATCCCACACAGTCATTGATTGAGTATTGAAAACATTTTATTTGAGAAAACAATGAGTAAATTTTCACCTGAAAACATACTGTGGCAGGAGACCATACCAGGCGGTAATCACTGGTCTGGACTTATCCGCCGTGGTACTGCCTTGCGCATCACCGATCTGGAAGGTGGTGCCAATCTGTCTGCTTTGTTCTACAACCCGGAAGACAAGCTCGAGCGCTACAACATGCCGGACACGCTCAAGGCGCAGCACACGGCCTTCCTTACTACCGGCAATGTCTGCTATTCCGACATGGGGCGCGTGATGTGCTCAATTATCCAGGACAACATAGGCTGGCACGACACTATTTGTGGCGTGACCGATGCCGCGATGATAGAGGCTCAATATGGCCATGCCGATTTCCAGAGCCATCGCAATGATATGTACCGCAACGGCAAGGACGGCCTGCTGGTAGAGCTCGCTAAATACGGTCTCGGCAAGCGCGACCTGGTAGCGAATGTGAATTTCTTTGGCAAGGTGCAAGCGAACGAGGCGGGTGAGTTGAGTTTTGTGAACGGCCACAGCAAAGCCGGTAACTTTGTCGATGTGCGCTTCGATATGAACGTGCTGCTGGTACTTTCTGCGGCACCGCATCCACTCGATAAAAGCAGCGAATACAAGCCTGCCGCCGTCAAGCTCACCGCCTGGCATTCCGGCCTGGCAGCGCGCGATGATGTGTGTCGCAACTCCTGCGAGCAGAACGGCCGTGGCTTTATCAATACGGAAAGATACTACCTATGAACCAGACACTGACAGAAAGCACCCTAGCTCCTGAAACGGCAGTACTTGACCAGGTATGTAAGGCGGGTGACCCCTGGATGGCCGAGGTCAAGAAAGGCCAGACATTCCGCATCCTCGACCTGGAAGGCAACCAGGCGGTGGATACCCTGTTCTACAGTGCAGCTGACCCGGAAGAACGTTACAGCGCGGTCGATACCATCGCCCGCCAGGGCAGGCTGTACCTCACCACCGGCTCGGTGCTGTATTCCAGCGAAGGCAACCCGATGTTGACCATCACCGCCGACACCTGCGGTCGTCACGATACGCTGGGTGGTGCCTGTGCGGCCGAAAGCAACACCGTGCGCTACGCATTGGATAAACGCCCCATGCATAGCTGCCGCGACAGCTTCATGCATGCGCTCAATACCTGCGGCTGCGCTACGCATCGCCATATGAGCAAGCGCGACATCACCGCAAATATCAATTTCTTCATGAACGTGCCGGTGACGGCAGAGGGCGGGCTGAGTTTTGCTGATGGTATTTCTGCCCCCGGCAAATATGTAGAGATGCGGGCGGAGATGGATGTGGTCGTGCTGATTTCCAACTGCCCGCAATTGAATAACCCGTGCAACGCGTATAACCCGACACCCGTCAGGTTACTCGTTTGGGATGCTGTTTGATGCAACAAGCTAGGTGGGACGGCCCATCTGGCATCAATAAAAAGCGAGACGACTCGCAGAGTTGTGAGATTAACTATGTTTAAAAAAGTGCTCATTGCCAACCGTGGCGAAATCGCCTGCCGTATTATCCGCACCTTGAAAAAAATGGGTGTAGGTTCCGTCGCAGTTTATTCAGAAGCGGATGCTGGCGCTCGCCATGTGCTGGATGCGGATGAAGCCGTCTGCGTCGGGCCTGCCCCCGCAGCAGCGAGTTACCTCGATATAGAAAAAATACTGGCAGCAGCCAGACAGACCGGGGCTGAGGCAATCCATCCGGGTTATGGCTTCCTCTCGGAAAACCCTGCCTTTGCCGAAGCCTGTGAATTAGCAGGTATTGCCTTTATCGGTCCAACCCCACAGCACATGCGGGATTTTGGCCTTAAACATACTGCTCGCGAGTTGGCAGAAAAAAATGGTGTGCCACTTTTGCCAGGCACCGGCCTGCTGAAAGATGCTGCGCATGCACAGGCTGAAGCCGAAAAAATCGGTTACCCGGTCATGCTGAAAAGCACGGCTGGCGGCGGCGGTATTGGCATGCAGCTAATCTGGGGCGCAGATGAACTGGTCGCTGCATTCGAGTCGGTGCAGCGCCTGTCGCGTGCCAACTTCAAGGAAACCGGCATCTACCTGGAAAAATACGTGCAGGCCGCCCGCCATATTGAAGTGCAGGTATTCGGCAACGGGTTGGGTAAAGTAGTTGCGCTAGGCGAGCGCGATTGCTCGGTGCAGCGCCGTAACCAGAAGGTGATCGAGGAAACTCCTGCACCGCATATCAGCGAGCCGGTTCGGCAGGCCTTGTGCGCAACGGCGGTGAAGCTGTGCAGCGCCTTGAATTACCGCTCTGCCGGTACGGTAGAGTTCGTTTACGACAAGACGACCAGCGAATTTTATTTCCTTGAGGTCAATACGCGGCTGCAGGTGGAGCACGGCGTGACGGAGCTGGTCAGCGGGCCGGATGCCAGCAAACGAGTGGATCTGGTGGAGTGGATGATACGCCTGGCCGCAGGTGAAAACGGCTTGATGGAAGGTTATGAGCACAAGCCGCTGGGTCATGCCATCCAGGTACGCATCTACGCAGAAGATGCCAACAAGAATTTCCAGCCATCCAGCGGGGTATTGACCGAAGTTAAGTTTCCGGCAAATGCCCGGATCGATACGTGGGTGGAGACCGGCAGCGAAGTGTCGCCGTTCTACGATCCGCTGATTGCTAAAGTTTTGGTGCATGCAAGCGACCGAACCAGCGCGGTTAACGATATGCGTAAAGCGCTGGATGAAACCAGCCTGCATGGCATAGAAACTAACCTCGATTACCTGCGCCAGGTGCTTGCGGATAGCGTATTTCCAGCAGGTGAGCAGATCACGCGCTACCTCAACGCTTTTCAATACCTGCCAACGACAATCGATGTGCTGGATGGCGGCGTGATGACGACCATCCAGGACTATCCCGGCCGCATGGGTTACTGGGCAGTGGGTGTGCCGCCTTCAGGGCCTATGGATCACCTGGCATTCCGCGTGGCCAACAAACTGGTGGGCAATGCAGAGGGCGTGGCCGGGCTGGAAATCACCCTGATCGGCCCCAGGCTGACATTCAATACGGATAGCATCATCGCGGTGACTGGTCCGGCTATGGAGCTGACGCTGGATGGCAAGCCGCTTGCCATGTGGCAGTCGCATGTCGTCAAGGCCGGCAGTACGCTCAAAATGGGCAAGATCACTTCAGAAGGCTGCCGTGCCTATCTGGCAGTCAAAGGCGGTTTTGATGTGCCGGATTACCTGGGCAGCAAATCCACCTTCACGTTAGGCCAGTTCGGCGGCCATGGCGGGCGTGCCCTGCGCGTGGGCGATGTATTGCGCCTGTTCAAGCAGGACACCGCTGCCTACCAGCCGCAGGTACTGGCGCCTGAGCTTCAACCAGCCTACACCAGCCTGTGGGAAATCGGCGTGCTATATGGGCCACATGGCGCGCCGGATTTCTTTACCGCTGAAGATATCACCATGTTTTTCAGCACCGACTGGGAGGTGCATTACAACTCCAATACCACCGGCATCCGCCTGATCGGCCCCAAGCCGCAATGGGCGCGTACGGATGGCGGAGAGGCCGGGTTGCACCCATCTAATATCCACGACAATGCCTATGCCATCGGCACCGTGGATTTCACTGGCGATATGCCCGTGATTCTCGGCCCAGATGGTCCTAGCCTGGGCGGCTTTGTGTGCCCGGCGACCATCGTGCAGGCCGAGCTCTGGAAAATGGGCCAGCTTAAGGCAGGCGATAAACTGCGCTTCAGGCAGCTGACGCAAGCTGAGGCCAATGCGCTGGAAGCTGCGCAAGACGTAATGATTGCGACACTTTCTGCATCAAGCCTAAAACAGGCTGCTCTGGGAAGCTCGTCGAATAATCCTGCCAGCCCGGTGTTAAGTCAAATCGAACCGACTACCGGACAAATCAAGGTCGTCTACCGCCAAGCTGGCGATAAATACCTCTTAGTTGAATATGGCGAACTGGTGCTCGACCTTAATCTGCGCTTCCGCGTGCATGCACTGATGCAGTGGCTTCAGCAGCAGGGTATCGCTGGCATATTGAACCTCACGCCCGGCATCCGCTCGCTGCAAGTGCATTACGAAAGCAAGATACTTCGTATCAGCGCACTGCTGCATATCCTGCACCAGGCCGAGCAGGCGCTGCCTGCGATTGAAGACATGGAAGTCCACACGCGCATCGTGCACCTGCCATTGTCCTGGAGCGATGCCGCCACCCAGCTGGCAATCGAGAAATACATGCAATCGGTACGAAAGGACGCCCCTTGGTGTGACACGGCGTCGGGCAATGCCAGTAATATCGAATTCATCCGCCGTATCAACGGGCTGGACAGTATAGAAGACGTCAAGAAGATTGTATTTGACGCGAGCTACCTGACGCTGGGGCTAGGTGATGTGTACCTGGGCGCACCCGTTGCTACGCCGGTCGATCCGCGGCATCGCCTGGTCACCACAAAGTACAACCCGGCGCGTACCTGGACGCCCGAGAATGCAGTCGGTATCGGCGGTGCATATATGTGTGTTTACGGCATGGAAGGCCCTGGTGGCTACCAGTTCGTCGGTCGTACTATCCAGATGTGGAATCGCTGGGGTGCCTTCAGGCAGGATAAAGCCAGCGACTTTAAAGATGGCAAACCCTGGCTGCTGCGCTTCTTTGACCAGATTCGTTTTTACCCGGTCTCAGCTGAAGAATTGTTGCAGATGCGCGAGGACTTTCCGCGCGGAAAATTCCAGCTCAAGATTGAAGAACAGACCTTCCGCCTCAGGGATTACAACCAGTTCTTGAGCAATGAGGCTGAATCCATCACGGCTTTCAAAACCCGCCAGCAAGCTGCATTCGATGCGGAACGCGAACGCTGGATCGCCAGTGGTCAGGCCAATTACAGCAACGAATCCGAGCTGGTAGCCGCTGATACAGACGAGCTGGTGCTATCTGAAAACAGCCGCGCCGTGGCCTCGCATGTGGCGGGCAACCTCTGGCAAGTGAAGGTAAAGGAGGGCGATACAGTGGTCGAAGGTGATGCGGTAGTGATCGTGGAATCCATGAAGATGGAGATCACGGTGGCCGCGCCATTCAGCGGCAAAGTATCCCGCGTGCTCTGCCATGAAGGCGGCTCGGTAGCTGCAGGGCAGAATCTTTTTGTAATTGAAACGGAAACAGCATCATGAGTGATAACAAACAGGGAGTAGTTAACCTCGAAATCGCCGCACTGCGCGCGTTATATTTATCCGGTGAACTAAGCCCTTCAGCCCTGGTGAAATACCTGGATGCCAGTATAGGGTCAGAAGACTCCAGGAATGTCTGGATACGCCGGCTTACATTGGATGAAATGCTAGCCTATGCACAAAACCTCGAAGGCAAAGACCCGGCCAGCCAGCCTCTCTACGGCATCCCGTTTGCCATCAAGGACAATATCGACCTGGCGGGCATACCCACCACGGCTGCCTGCCCGGATTACGCCTATACCCCGCAAAAAAGTGCCACCGTGGTGCAGAAGTTGATCGATGCCGGTGCGATACCTGTCGGCAAGACCAATCTCGACCAGTTCGCTACCGGCTTGGTCGGTACGCGTTCGCCCTATGGCGCATGCCAGAACAGCTTTGATCCGCAATATGTGTCCGGTGGCTCCAGTGCAGGCTCCGCCGTTTCGGTAGCGCTCGGCATGGCCAGTTTCAGCCTGGGGACTGATACCGCTGGCTCTGGCCGTGTACCTGCTGCCTTCAATAACCTGATCGGGCTCAAGCCGACTTGCGGCTTGTTGAGCACGAGTGGTGTCATCCCCGCCTGCCGCACCCTGGATTGCGTATCCATCTTTGCCTTGACTGCATACGATGCAGAAACCGTGCTGGCAAGCGCGCAGGGCTTTGATGCGGACGATGCCTATTCGCGTGAAGCACCAGTTGACGCTGCTCCCGAATTGCCCGAAAGCTTCACTTTCGGCATCCCCAGGGCTGAGCAACTGGCTTATTTCGATAACCCGGAATCGCCGGCATTATTCAGGCAGGCAGTCGCGCAACTTGAGTTGCTGGGTGGCAAGGCGGTGGAAATTGATTTTGCACCTTTCCTCGATACCGCACGCTTGTTGTATGAAGGGCCGTGGGTTGCAGAGCGCTATGCTGCAATCCGCGAGTTTTTTGAAACCAGCGCAGATTCCATCTTCCCGGTCACCCGCCAGATCATTGGCGGGGCGACCAGATTCAGTGCAGCGGATACCTTTGCTGCACTGTATAAGCTCAAGGCCATGCAACGTACAGCCGCTCAGGTCTGGAGCGAGATCGATGTGCTGGTCACGCCTACTGCAGGCACCATCTACACTATTGATCAAGTCAATGCCGATCCGGTGCGCTGCAACTCCAACCTGGGTTATTACACCAACTTCATGAACCTGCTGGATCTGGCTGCTGTGGCTGTTCCTACCGGCTTCCAGGCTGATGGCTTGCCCTTCGGCATTACCATCTCTGCACAGGCACATAGTGACGTGATGCTACTTGAGCTCGCTTCTTGCTTACAGAGCTTAGACAGTAAAACTTTAGGCGCCACGGGAGTGGCATATCAAAAGAGGTCAATATGAGCGAAGCAAAACCACAGTTAATCAATGTTGCCGTATGTGGTGCGCACATGAGCGGCCTGCCGCTTAATCCGCAGTTGGTAGCACTCGGTGGTGAATTTGTAGAAAAAACCAAGACAGCCCCTTATTACAAGCTGTTCAGGCTGAACGGCTTCAAGCCGGAACGCCCGGGTTTGTTGCGCGTTGCCGAGCATGGGTCATCCATTTGCGTAGAAGTGTGGAAGTTGCCCATACAGAACTATGGGGCTTTTGTCGCCGGGGTGCCGGCACCGCTTGGCTTCGGCACGCTGGTGCTCAAGGATGGCACGCAGGTACAGGGCTTTCTGTGTGAAGCCTATGCTACGCTGGATGCGGTGGATATCTCCGATCTGGGCGGCTGGCGTAGTTACCTGAAAGAATCCGCAGGCCAGGCTGCCGCATAAGCAGCCTCATCATGGGTGATCCCCTAAATTAAGCAGGTAAATAAACTGGCAGTTGCCAATATGGGATAGTGAAACTCCCGCTTAAGTATCAGTATTGTGAAAAGTAGTATTTTTACCGCGGCGTGGTAACCATCGGTTGCCATATGTTTGAAGCAGATCACCGAAGTAATTAAACGGGTTCACATTTAAGGGAGTGGTTTATGGGATCGTCACTAAAAGCAACATTGAATGGCTGGCATTTATGGGGGCTGGCAGTTGGCCTGGTAATTTCAGGTGAATATTTCGGTTGGAGTTATGGCTGGGCACAGGCTGGTACGCTGGGCTTCCTGGTCACGTCCATCCTCATCGCCATCATGTACACCACCTTCATTTTCAGTTTTACAGAGCTGACCACATCTATTCCACACGCAGGCGGCCCTTTTGCTTATGCGCGCCGCGCGTTTGGCCCAAAGCTGGCTTATGTGGCTGGTTTCGCTACCCTCATCGAGTTCGTGTTTGCACCGCCAGCCATTGCCATGGCGATTGGTGCTTACCTCAACGTCCAGTTCCCGGGCGTAGACCCTAAGCTCTTCGCAGTTGGCGCTTATGTAGTGTTTGTGGCACTCAACATTATTGGCGTGCACATTGCAGCGACTTTTGAGTTGTTCGTGACTATCCTCGCCATCGTCGAGCTGCTGGTATTTATGGGCGTAGTATCTCCTGGCTTCTCCATGGCTAACTTTGTGGCAAATGGCTGGTCTGGTGAAAATACATTCAGCATGGCAGCGATTCCGGGCATGGTGGCAGCGATTCCTTTTGCCATCTGGTTCTTCCTGGCGATCGAAGGCGTCGCCATGGCAGCAGAAGAAGCTAAAGATCCTAGAACTACCATTCCTAAAGCTTACATTGCAGGTATCCTGACATTAACCGTACTGGCGATTGGTGTGATGATGTTTGCTGGCGGCGCTGGCGACTGGAAAGTACTTTCCAACATCAATGACCCATTACCACAGGCTATGAAGATGATTGTCGGTGAGCATAGTGGCTGGTTGCATATGCTGGTATGGATTGGTTTGTTCGGCCTGATCGCTTCATTCCACGGCATTATTCTGGGCTACTCACGCCAGATTTTCGCACTGTCACGCGCTGGTTTCATGCCTAAGTTCTTTGGTGAAGTAAATAACAAGTTCAAGACCCCGCATCGCGCCATCATTGCTGGCGCTGTAGTCGGTGTAGCGGCAATCCTGAGTGATGACCTGCAGTTCAATGGAATGACGCTAACAGCCAACCTGATCACCATGGCCGTGTTTGGGGCGATTGTGATGTACATCGTTTCCATGCTGAGCTTGTTTGCATTGCGTAAAAATGAGCCGAATTTAGATCGTCCATTTAAGGCAATTGCCTACCCGCTTTTCCCTGGCATTGCATTGGTATTGGCTTCGATTAGCTTAGTGACCATGATTTACTACAACCAAAAGCTTAGCTTGATATTCTTCATCCTGATGGCACTGGGCTTTGTATACTTCAGCATGACACAGCATCATCGTGATGCATCTGCAGATAACAAAATGCCTGCTTAAAGTGATAGAGTTTTACCGTGCTGGAGAAATGCTCTAGCACGGTAACTTAGCTTTATTAGCTAGCTTGAATTAAATAGCTGAACCTATTTTTAGCGAGAACGCATCATGGCCTATCGTTATAGCGCAGGAACGCATACTTACCAGTTTGCCGATTTGAAAGAGGTGATGGCGAAAGCCACGCCTGCCAGATCAGGCGATTATCTTGCCGGTGTCGCGGCAGAGACTTACGCAGAACGTATGGCAGCACGCATGTGCTTGGCGGAAGTTCCACTCAAGCGCTTTCTTGAAGAGCTGTTGATTCCCTACGAGACTGACGAAGTCACGCGGCTGATTATTGATAGCCACGATCAAAAAGCCTTTGCCGAAATCAGTCATTTAACCGTCGCAGATTTTCGTGACTGGTTGTTATCCGACGAAGCTGACTCAGCTACATTAAAACGCGTTGCCCCCGGTATTACACCTGAAATGGCCGCCGCCGTGAGCAAGCTCATGCGCAACCAGGACCTGATACTGGTCGCCAAGAAATGCCATGTCATTACCGCATTCCGCAACACTATTGGCTTGCCCGGGCATATCTCCTGTCGCTTGCAACCCAATCATCCTACAGATGATGCGCGTGGTATCGCTGCCTCCATCCTCGATGGTCTGATGTATGGTTCCGGCGATGCGGTGATCGGCATCAACCCTGCCACCGACAGCATCCCAGCATTGATGGATCTGTATTGCCTGGTCGATGAGATCATCAACCAGTACGAGATTCCTACCCAGTCCTGCATCCTCACCCACGTCACCAACCAGATTCAGTTGATCGAAAAGGGTGCACCGTTGGACCTGGTGTTCCAGTCGATTGCGGGTACTGAAAAAGCCAATAAATCCTTCGGTATCGACCTGGCAGTGTTGCAGGAAGCGCAGGAAGCCGCGCTTTCACTACAGCGTGGCACAGTAGGTAATAACGTGATGTATTTCGAGACAGGCCAAGGCTCGGTACTTTCCGCCAATGCCAATTTCGGTGTAGACCAGCAGACCTGCGAGGCGCGTGCCTACGCCATTGCAAGGCGCTTCTCGCCGTTGCTCACCAATACTGTCGTCGGCTTTATCGGGCCGGAATATCTTTACGATGGCAAGCAGATTATCCGCGCAGGCCTGGAAGACCATTTCTGCGGCAAGCTGCTGGGCGTGCCGCTCGGTTGTGACGTGTGCTACACCAACCACGCCGAGGCCGACCAGGACGACATGGATACACTGATGACCCTGCTGGCCACTGCCGGGCTGACCTTTATCATGGGCATCCCGGGTGCGGATGACATCATGCTCAATTACCAGACCACTTCATTCCACGACACGCTCTACCTGCGTAAGGTGCTTGGCTTGAAAGCCGCGCCCGAGTTCGAGACATGGCTGAAAAAGATGCGCATTATGGACAACAATGGCCAGGTGCAGCCTGTCACTTCCGCACACCATATGTTGCAGAATATGCCCAAGCATCTGCTGGCAGCTGCTTAAGTCACGTAGTCATATGAGCACAGATAAACCGATATCTCCCCGAGACGCTCCGGATACTTCCATCCAGGATCCATGGCAGCAACTCAGGCAGTTCACCCGTGCCCGTATTGCTTTGGGCAGGGTAGGCAGCAGCTTGCCAACCAAGGAAGTATTGGATTTCGGTCTGGCACATGCCATGGCGAGAGACGCAGTGCACCTGGCTTTGGATGTCAATGCACTTGAACAGTCCATCAATGATATCGGCAGCAAAACCATCCGCGTCCACAGCCGTGCGCCTGATCGCGCTAACTATTTATTGCGCCCGGACTGGGGCCGTCGGCTCGACGAAGCCAGTCTGGATCTGCTGAAAGTCAGCAAGCCGCAAACCCCGATTGATTTCCTGGTGGTAGTTGGTGATGGCCTGTCGTCATTGGCGGTTGAGCGCCATGTTGTGCCTTTGCTGAATGAAATCCAGGCCTGTATGCCCAGCACATGGGTGGTTGGCCCCGTGGTGATTGCCAGCCAGGCCCGCGTGGCGATTGCCGATGAAATCGGGGAAACACTAGGCGCACGCATGACGGCGATGTTGATTGGCGAACGGCCAGGTTTAAGTTCACCCGATAGCCTGGGGATTTACCTGACTTATGCACCCAAGGTGGGTTATAGCGATGCTGATCGCAACTGTATTTCCAATGTACGGCCAGAAGGCCTCAATTATCCGGCAGCCGCCAAAAAGATGATGTGGCTGGCTAAAGAGGCAATGCGCTTGCAGGTTTCAGGAGTTGCGCTCAAGGATGAAAGCGATGCGGTACAGATTGATGTAGAAGCTTCGCCTTCGCTTCCCGATAAAAGCTAGCGGATAAAAAAGCTAGTTCAGCGTATGTAGTCGTTTGAAGGTTGCAGAAGGCAACTCCCCAAACATCTTTTTATATTCCTGTGAAAAATGCCCGAAGTGCCAGAAGCCCCAATGCGCGGCGGCTTCGGTCACCGAATTGGCACTCCTCAACATACGCCTTACATTATTCAGTCGTTCCGCCCGCAGATAAGCCACCGGGCTGGTATTCAGCAGGTTCTGGAAACAGTATTGCAATGTGCGGCGGCTAATGCCTAGTTGCTGGCACACCTCTGCCACGCTGATCGGGTTTTCAGAATACTGATGCACCAGCGCACGCGTCTCGCCGATGATGTTCCAGCACTTGGCATTGGAAATGGGACGGTAAGCCAGTGATGAGTGGTCTACCAGCGCATCGGTTAGCAGTGAAATCACGCTTTTATTCAATGATTCGCGCGTGCTGTTGTTTTCAAGCAGGGCAGGGTTATGGCGCACCATTTCAAAGGCACCACCCATGAAGTTTCGTAGTGCCTTGGTCTTGTCGGATTCCATGTGCAGCAGGTGTGCGTAAGAACAGTGCTGGCTGGCAATGGATTGTTCTTCGTCGGTTAGCGCATCGAATAGCGTTTCGCGTTTTACCGAAATGCCACCCATCAATAAATCGGTCGGCGAGAAAAACTCAAAGCCATGCTCACCAGAAAAAATATGCATGGATTCGGTGTCACAGGCCGTGCCGCAAAACAGGCCGTTGCTGGTAAATTCCAGCGGCACGCCAACTGCAATTATATCGTCAGGCAATTTGCCGTTCTGGAACAGATGCTGACTGCTGAACTCCAGGAACAGGTGCACATCATCAAAACGCATTTCCGATACATAACCGGTAAAACTGCCGGATGAAAGCTGCGCGTAATCCTGGTTCCATCCTTGCAGCAACGCTGCCTGCTCTTCGAAATCAGCCGTGGATTGATAACTAAGCAAACCACTCTTTGGCTGCCAGTCTTTCTTTACATCCTGATGGAGTATTTGCATGGTTTTGATGAAATAAATTCAGTTAATCACACTATGCAATAAACATGCCCGGAAAAACAGCTTTATTTATACAAATCAACCAGATAAATCGTATTATTTGCACCGAAAGACGGCGTAGCTGAAGGATGTGCACTTTACTTGAGCGCACCATGCCCGCCCGCTAAATTGAAAAGCCCGCGGCGGATTGTTTTGACTGCGGTAAAATTGGCACATATCACCTATGGACTAAAGAATTACCGTCATGCAGAAGCCCTACACCAGAACTCAAGCACCCGAATTTGCCACCATCGAATCATTGGACCAGGAGGGCAGGGGGGTCGCCCATGCCAACGGTAAAGTCATCTTTATCGAAGGTGCCTTGCCCGGCGAAAAGGTCAGCTATAAATCGACCCGTCGCAAAGCCAGCTATGAGTTCGCCACGGTAGTCGATGTTTTGAAGGCATCCAATCTGCGTACAGAGCCTAAATGCCCACATTTTCATATGTGTGGCGGCTGTGCCATGCAGCACCTGGAGTTCTCGGGCCAGGTAGCGGCCAAGCAGCGCCTGCTGGAAAACAACCTGTGGCATATCGGCCGGGTGAAAGCCGAGCAAATGCTATCGCCTATCTATGGGCCAGCCTGGGGCTATCGCCACAAGGCCAGGCTGCGTGTGAAATACGTGCCTGCCAAGGCCCGCGTGCTGGTTGGTTTTAATGAGAAAGCCACGCATTTTGTGACCGATATCAAAAGCTGCCAGGTATTGCCACCACATGTATCTGCCCTGATAGTCCCGTTGCAGGAGCTGCTGATCCAGCTCACGATCCGCGATGCCACCCCGCAGATCGAGCTCGCAGTGGGCGAGAATGCCACCGTGCTGGTGTTCCGCATCATGGAGCCGCTGGAGCCCAAAGATGAGCCGATATTGAGGGAGTTCGCCGATACCCACGGCGTCCAAATCTGGACGCAAACCAAAGGGCCGGATACGGTCAAACCTTTCCATCCGCTCAATGGCCCCGGCCTGAATTACACCTTGCCTGAATTCAACCTGAGCTACCCCTTCAAGCCCACTGAATTCACGCAGGTGAACCCCTATATCAACCGCGTGATGATCCGCCGCGCCATGCAGCTGCTTGATCCGCAGCCTGATGAACGTATCGCCGATTTCTTCTGCGGCCTGGGCAACTTTACTTTGCCGATTGCCCGCAGTGGCGCATCCGTATTCGGCATGGAAGGCTCGGCGCCATTGGTACAACGTGCCGTTGAGAGTGCAGCCTTGAATGGCCTGGATGACCATGTCATTTTCCGGGAGGCCGATCTATTCGACATGACGCCAGAGAGCCTGGCATCGCTGGGCTATTTTGATAAATGGCTAATCGACCCGCCGCGTGACGGCGCGATGGAGCTGGTTAAATCGCTTGATGCGGATGGCAAAGGCAGCCCCAGGCGTATCGTTTACGTATCCTGCAACCCGGCCACTTTGTCGCGCGATGCAGCATTGCTGATACAAAAAGGCTACGTGCTCAAAAGCTGTGGCATTATCAATATGTTCCCGCATACATCACATGTGGAATCGATCGCTTTATTTGAACTGGCAAGCCAAGCATAGACTCTCAGGTACTAATAGTACTGGCTGCTTTATGAGGAGAAAGAAATGGGTGAACGTAACGAGAAGCCCCTTTTCGAAGGGCAGAACCGTCGTACTGAAGACCGGCGTCAGGCAGAACGCAGGAAATCAGCCAAATTTAAAAAGCTACTCAAATACATCGTGATCATTGTTGTCACGACATTGATCATCAAGGTATTCAAGCTGTAGAAATGATTAAGGCTGGCGAACTCAAAATGTTTGCCAGCCTTATATTTAGACCTTACTGCTTGAAGCTTATCTTTTAAAGCTTATCGCTTGGTATCTACACTCAACGCAGTCGATCCACTCGCCACCAGCAACAACAAGCCACCCGCGATGGAGAGATCTTTCAGGAACATGATCATCTGCATCTGGTCACCAAAATTATTGTGGAACATCACAGCGGCAACAATGGTAAACCCAGCCAGCAAAAACGCCACCAAACGGGTCTGGAACCCAACCACAATCGCCAGCCCACCCAATACCTCAAGCGCAATGGTCGGCCACAACAATATGCCGGGCAAGCCTACCGATTGCATATAGCCGATGGTGCCAGCCGGGTCCTTGATCTTGCCTATGCCTGCCAGGATAAAGATGATGGCCAATAAAATTCGGCCTGCTAGGTGTATGAATGAATTCATGTGAATCTCCTTAAGTGAATTAGCTTGTAATGATTTTAAATTACCTTCATAAATCTTTTGTCTGAATTAATAAGGCTAAACTTCGAGCCTTTAAGTCACCAACTTCAATGAATTTCGTAACTGAAAAATTGTTTTAAACTTTTAAGCAACAACAGGAATTACTTTTTCATTTTGTAAAAACGAATTGCATTTTGGCAGGATATAGCTAGGTACGGTATTGTATTTCGCATAATCCAGATAAAACACGTAATCATTTTCAACGTGAAACTGTTCGTCGATATATTTGAGCAATGGGTCTGAAATTTTAGATCTAAGATCGTTAATTCCCAGAAGTATTCTGAAAATTTGAAGTTTGAAATAATCTATTGGCTCCTCCTGATAGAGTTTCACAAGTGTTTCTTGGTTGAGAGTTTCAGCCAAAAAGGTTTCATATTTGAAATCTTCAATATAAATTCGAATACCTTTTTCAGCGGCCTCAATTTCCTCGGGCGACATTGGTGTTTCGTCTGCATAACTTGGTATGTTTTTAACTTTTAATAATGAAGATATTAAATTGTATTCTAAATTTATGATTTCATTAGGCTTTGTGTGCTCTAGTAGCTTACGAAGGCAAGTTACTCTATGAATTTTATTTAAATCATTATTGGTGCAATTTTCCAGTAAAAGTAAAGCAAAAGGACGAATATCTGACTTTTGAATTGTAGTTTGAGAAATTACCCCATTATCGTTTCTCAAAAATGCAGCGTTTGAATTACCACCATTCGGCTTGTTGTTTACAATGAAATCAATAACTGGCTGAAAATCATGTGTGAGCATCAAAGTCGTTTTTTTATATAAAGACTTTTTTGTCTTTTCATTAATGAATAATCTGCTAATGATTGCGTATTTCTTATTGGTGTCGAACGAAGAAATGGGATCATCAAGAATTATTAAGTCTGGATTTTTGCTTTGGGCATAGTGCATAAACAAAATAAGCGCAAATGCATTCCTCTCACCCCAGCTTAGACTTTTTCTAATATCATTAACTGCTACCGAATCCTTTCCATGCGGCTTGTACCTAAGTAATGTTTTAGTTTCTGTTACAGATAAGTGTTGTATTTCTAATACGTAATTAATATCAGACATATCAAGAAATTCATTTATATCTGAAACAGCAGCATGTAAAGAAGCGCTGATATTTCCTTTCAAGGTACCTATTTCAACTTTTAATTTATCAACTTCAGAAGCTACCTTTTTTATTTCATTGTTTAACAATCCGACTAAATCTAAAGTTTTTTTACTTTTAAATAGAGTTAATGCATCGGGATCTATTAGCAATTCATTTAATTTGTCTGCTAACGTAGAAATTTCTTCTTGTTTAATGTGATAGGCATTAAATCCAACGACCTTTCTAATTTTTTTTACGAGGAAGTCTAAATCCTGGTAAAAGTCTTTGACCCATTTTGTAATGGTTTCCTCATCAACAGATTCTTTTATACATTTAGACATAGCCTCGTGTTTTTCTGGAAGCATGTACTCAGCAACAGTCTCAAAATAACCTAGCATCTCACGAATATTTTTTACATTTGATTTCGAATAGGATTCAGAGAAAAGCTTCTTTTCCTCTGTATAAACCTCTCCAATTTCCTCTGTACAGAATGGGCAAATTTCATTGTCATCGTATTTTGCGCCATCACTTTTCCAGCCTACCCATTCAACGTTGTAATCTTTGTTCATCATTGGTTGAAATTTTTTAAGTTTCTCAGGAAGCTGATAAATGCTCTCGGAGCTTATTAGACTTTTGATAAGTCCTGTTTTCTTAAACTCATTCCCTGCTGTCATTGTAAATTTGGATAAAACTGCTTCACCCGTGGTTACCAAAATGCCATATTCTGGATTTTCCGATATATCAATATTCATTGATTTCAGACGTTCATTAATAAGTTTTTGTTTTCCATCATATTCAGGGGTTTTGATAAAAATCTCAAACGCATCGGTAATTACTTCGCTTTCTTGAAATACGATTGTTGATAGGAATTTTTCATCAAAGATAAATACTTTGCCCAAATTTGGCTCAATTACACATGCTGGCTCTATATCCGAGCCAAAGGTCTTAAGGTCAGTTAGATTTTTGCCTTGAGTCAAAAATTCAATAACTGTGGCAATTGTGGTTTTTCCAGTTCCATTCATTGCATAGCGTATGTTCAATTGGTCTGGAATTAATGTGACTTCGGCTTTTTTTATATTTCTGCAATTTTCAACTTTGATATTTATCATTTTTATTGTTATCCCCTTAATTGATTTTCCCGTTTATGTAACACGGGGCATAACAGATATATTGTTTCAGACACTCAAGCTATCACATTGAAATCAATGTGATAGTGCTCAAGTAATAACTATTGCCTGAAATCCCTAGGAGCACACCCAAACCTCTGCTTGAAAGCCCGACTAAAATGCGAAAAATCATTAAACCCCCAGTGCAGCGCAATCTCCGAAATGCGGTGGCCGTTGTGTAGCGGGCTCAGCATATCCTGACGGCAATGCTCCAGGCGGCGTTGCCACACAAAACGCATCAGAGATGTGTTTTCATCGCGAAACAGGTCATTGATATACCGGGCTGAGAGGCCCGTCCCTATTGCCACCTGGAGGGTATCTAAATCTGCATCTTGCAGGTGGCGCTCGACAAAGTCTTTCACCCTGGCAAGCGATAGCGAGCGGCTGCGGGAGAGGGTGTAGTTTTGCGGGCGTACCGAGGCGAGGGAGAGGGTTAGCAGGTCGAGCGAATTTTCGGCCAGCGCGGTAAATTCGCTTTGCTTGAGCGTTGCGGCCTGCCTGGCGGTGCTGTGTATCAGGTTGGCGGTGACTGCACCTATGCCCTGGTCGCCGGGGATGCGCACGGCGGTGCAGTGCTCCACACCAGCCAAGCGGCTGCGCAACATGCTACGGGGAATGCTGACCAGCAATTTGCTGAATTCGCGCGAGCAGTGGATGCGGTGGGGCTGGGTGGTATCGTAAATGGTCATGTCACCGGGCTGCAGAAACACCTCGCGGCCGTTTTGTTCCAGCAGGTAATTGCCGGAGAGTAATGCCACGGCCAGGTAAGTATCCTGGCTGGCATGGTGGGGCTCATGCGCATAGCGGTTGATGGTGATGGCGTTGGAGCGGATTACGTCGAGGCGCAGCGCATCCCACGGGTAAAAGGTCATCTCGTTGAACAGGCTGCCATCGGCTGGGGGCGTTACTTCGGCCCTGGTGTATTCGCTGCGCAAGACATGATGCATCCATTCGCGCCTGTCCTGCGGGGCGATGTCGGCGGTGGAGATGGTGGTGCCGATTACAGTGGCTGCTGATTTTAGCTTGGCTGCTTGTAGCTCTGATGCAGGTTGCGCGTTTATCACGATGACTCCCTCTTTGGGCAAGTTCATTGGGTCAGTTCTGCTTTGCATCAGTCTACGTTGCAAATTAACTCTCAGTAAATGGCAAACCACCGTTTCAGTCAAGTATTCGTGCCTTTGCAGCCGGGCGGAGAGATCCCAGATTCGCCATACTCGTTGCAGGCAACGCAGCAATGAAAAAATAAAACAACATCAAAAAATCAGGAGGCTCGCATTAGGGAGAGCCTCCATAAAGGAGAATTACATGCAAGACGCAAAACACGCAGGCAATATTGTGCTGATAAGAGGGGCGGCTTTATGGATCATCATGGCGCTGCTGCTGGCCTGGTGCATGGTGGCGATCAATTTTGGCGTGCCGCCATTCAAGGCAATCTTTGCCGGGAAATTCACGCGCCTGCTGCAGGCACACATTGATTTCCTGCTGATGAGTGCGCTGATACTGGGCTTTTACGGCGCGAGGATTCCGCTGCCGGGGACGGTGCGCTGGGCCATGGTGATAGGGGCATTTACCAACTCCAGCCTGTTCCTGCTGATGGCGATCTTCCCTGTGCTGGATACCCCGAATATGCCGCCGCCGACATGGTTTACGGTGTACTTGTTTGCCAGCTTGCTGACCACCAGCTATGGCTTTGGCAAGGGTTCGGTAGTGGTACTCAAATCTACTTTACAGCGCTGAAACACTTCGGCCGCATGCTAAACTTGCCCTATGAGCAAGTTTCCTGTGGCCCGCATTCCGGGCTTTTTATTGATGTTCGTCCTGGTTGTGCCATTGCTACTTGGCCTTACAGGATGCCAGCCATCAAAACCTGCTGATGAAATACGCTTTGCCATCGCCCAGGCACCGCTGACCCTTGACCCACGTTATGCCACGGATGCCGCATCCGAGCGTATCAACCGGCTAATCTACCAGCCGCTGGTTGATTTTGACGAGCAATCCAGACCCACGCCAGCGTTAGCAAGCTGGCAGGTGCTGACGCCTACGATTTATCGTTTCACGCTGATTCAACAGCAAAATTTTCATGGTGGCAGCCAGTTGAAAGCGGCCGATGTTGTTGCCACGTATCAATCATTGCTGGCGCTGAAGGATTCCCCGCACACTGCCGAGTTTGCCAATATTCGTGAGATCCACGCGGTGGATGACCGGACAGTTGAGTTCCAACTCCAGCAACCTGACGATGGTTTTTCCGCGCGATTGATCATCGGCATCATGCCCGCAGCGTTGCTGGCTAAAAACCATGATTTCAGCCATCAGCCTATCGGTAGCGGACCGCTCCGGTTTGTGAGCTGGGATAGCGCGCTCAAGCTGGAACGCATTGCAGATAAACAGCGCTTTACGCTGCAAGAGGTGAAAGATCCGACCGTGCGCATCCTCAAGCTGATGCGTGGCGAGGCGGATCTGCTGCAAGGTGACCTGCCGCCGGAGCTTGTGCGCTATCTGCAAGGCAAGTCAGGCATTCAGGTGATGACCTCGATAGGGTCCAACTTTTCCTATCTCGGCCTGAACATGCAGGATGTCCAGCTCAGTAATCCTTTGGTCAGGCAGGCGATTGCGCATGCCATCGACCGCCAGGCCATTATCAGTAAAGTGCTGGCGGATAACAGCCGTGCCGCTGGCGCCATATTGCCGCTTGAGCACTGGGCGGGCAACGCGGGGCTAAAGCCTTACGACTACAATCCGGCATTGTCACGCAAGCTGCTGGAGCAGGCCGGTATTACGCTGCCGCTCAAGCTCACCTACAAAACTTCCACCGATGCTCAACGCGTGCGACTAGCCACCATCATGCAGGCACAGATGCAGCCTGCGGGTATAGACCTGGAAATCCGCTCGCTGGATTGGGGCACGTTTTTCGATGACATCAAGCAGGGTAAGTTCCAGCTGTATAGCCTGAACTGGGTCGGTATCAAAACGCCGGAAATCTACCGCCTGGCCTTCCATTCACAATCCATACCGCCCAAAGGCGCCAACCGCGGGCATTTTGCAGATGCCGAACTGGATGCGCTGATAGCAAAGCAGGACTGGCCAGCAGTGACCATACGCATCCACCAGCTATTGCCCTATGTGCCGCTATGGTACGAAGGCCAGTTCGCTGCCATGCGCAAAGGCCTGAGAAATTTTAGCCTTAAGCCGGATGGGAATTGGGATGGACTTGCTACAATAAGCCGTCATGAACATTGAAATTTCAATTAAGACCCAGACGCTAACCATCCTCAATGACGATGGCGAGCTATTGGCTGAATATCCAGTATCTACAGCGGCGAATGGCCCAGGCGAACTCAAGAATAGCTATTGCACCCCACGGGGTCGCCATATCGTGCGTGCCAAGATCGGTGGGGATGCTGAGCCGAATGCCGTATTCCGCGGCAGGCGCCAAACCGGGGAAATCTGGACGCCTGAGCTGGGTGAGCAATATCCGGATCGCGACTGGATATTGACGCGCATCATGTGGCTTTCCGGTTGTGAGCCTGGATTTAACCGGCTTGGCAATGTCGATACCATGCAGCGCTATGTGTATATCCACGGCAGCCCGGATATCGTGGAGATGGGCAAGCCCGGCTCACATGGCTGCGTGCGTATGCGCAATGAGGATATCGTGACCCTGTTCGACATGGTGCCTGCGGGCACTGCCGTTACCATCACTGATGATTAAGCGCCTGCTGGGCATAGTGCCTGTGATTTTCGGGGTATTGCTGCTCACCTTTTTGCTGGTGCACCTGGTGCCGGGCGACCCGGTTGAAGTGATGCTGGGCGAATCGGCCTCCAGCATGGATCGTACACAGCTAAGGGCTGACCTGGGTCTGGATCAGCCTTTGCTGCAGCAGCTTGGTAGCTATATCAGTAAGCTGGCCCATGGCGATTTTGGCCGGTCGATTCATACAAAAACTGAAATTTCACAGCTACTGGCGCAGCGCATCCCCAATACTGCACGGCTGGCATTACTGGCACTCGTGATCGCCATTGCTATTGGTTTGCCGCTGGGCGTAGTAGCGGCATTGAATGCAAACAAGTGGCCCGATGGACTGGCGACTGTGACCAGCCTGACGTTTTCCGCGATGCCGCATTTCTGGCTGGGGCCTTTGCTGATGCTGGTGTTTGCGTTGTGGCTGGGCTGGCTGCCGGTGAGCGGGATGGATAACGCGACATCGATTATCCTGCCTGCGTTGACCTTGGGATTCGGCCTGGCCGCCATTCTCACGCGCATGACAAGGGCGAGCCTGCTGGAAGTGCTGCATGAGGACTTTGTGCGCACGGCGCGTGCCAAGGGCTTGCCGGAGAACCAGATCATCCTGCGTCACGCCTTGCGTGCCGCCTTGTTGCCTATCGTCACTGTATTGGGCCTGCAACTTGGTGGGCTACTGGCCGGTACCGTGATTACCGAAACCGTGTTTAGCTGGGATGGCATAGGTCGCTTGCTGGTGGAGTCTATCGAGAAGCGCGATTACCCGGTGACACAGGCCTGTGTGTTGGTGATTGCGCTGACGTATGTGGTGGTGAATGCACTGACCGATGTGGTCTATATGCGTGTTGACCCGCGCGTGAGGTTCGCGGCATGAGGCGCCTGCAATGGCCACAACTGGTATTGCTTCTGTGGATAAGCGCAGTGCTGGTTTCCGCCATGGTGGATTTGCATCCTAATGCCATCAATCTGGATAGCATTCTAGCCTCACCCGATAGTCACGCCTGGCTGGGTAATGACGATCTCGGGCGCAATATATTCGGCCGTTTGCTGGCGGGGGCGCAGGTGTCTTTATTGGTTGCAATCGTAGTGACGACGATTACCTTGAGCGTAGGTACGACCATAGGCATGCTGGCTGGTTTCTATGGTGGCTGGCTGGACAGGCTGCTGATGCAGGTGACGGATGTATTTCTGGCGTTTCCCGGGATATTGCTGGCAATTGCCTTTGCAGCTGTGCTGGGGCCTGGGCTTAACAATCTTATCTTTGCCTTGTGTATTACCTCATGGGTGGGCTATGCGCGCCTTACCCGCGCCCAGGCCTTGTCGCTACGCAATCGCCAACATGTACTCGCGGCGGAATCACTGGGTGCCAGCGTGCCACGCATGATGGGCAGGCATATGCTGCCTTTGCTGGCAGCACCGCTGGTGGTGGAGGCGACCTACAGCATTGCCAGCCTGATCATTGCCGAGGCCAGCTTGTCATTCCTCGGGTTGGGCATACAGGCACCGGCCGCATCGTGGGGCGCCATGTTGCGCGATGGCGTACGCTATTTGCTGGTTGCGCCGCACTATGTGCTTGCAGTAGGCTTGAGCCTGATGTCGCTGGTGCTGGCGATCAATGTGCTGGGTGACCGACTGCGCGACTATTGGGATATCGCCATTAAATAAGATGCAAAACAGGCCTAAGCCGCGTTTTAATGAAAGTGACTGACAGCATGCAAGCTCAACCTGTGCCCCAACCCTCTGCACCAAAGCACCGAAACTATCGCTATTACGACCTGATCATGGCAGCTTTCGTCACGGTTCTGGTGTGCTCCAACCTCATCGGTCCGGCCAAGATCACGCAGATAGAGGTGCCAATTTTTGGCCTGCTGACCTTTGGGGCTGGGGTTCTGTTCTTCCCTATTTCATTCGTGTTCGGCGATATCCTCACCGAAGTCTATGGCTATGCGGCCTCACGGCGCGTGATCTGGGCTGGCTTTGCCGCACTCACATTTGCCTCGTTCATGGCCTGGATGATTGTGGCGCTGCCTGCTGCCCCCTTCTGGCATAACCAGGAAGCTTACGAGATCGCTTTTGGCTCGGCCTGGCGTATTTCCTTGGCGGGCCTGGTGGCATTTGCGGCGGGCGAGTTTGTGAATTCTGTGATCCTCGCTAAAATGAAAGTATGGACACAAGGCCGCTGGCTGTGGACACGCACCATAGGCTCGACCATTTTCGGTGAAGGTGTGGATTCCATCATCTTCTACCCGCTGGCATTTTATGGCACGGGCATCATCCCGGATGACAAGTTGCCGCTGGTAGTGCTGGCGCAGTTTGTAGCAAAGGTGGGGGTTGAAGTAGCATTCACGCCGGTGACTTATAAAGTCGTGGCCTGGCTTAAAAAGGTCGAAAACGAAGATTATTACGATAGAAATACTGATTTCAACCCATTTACCTTGAAAAACTAACTATGTCACTTGGCCCCATTATGTTGGATGTGGTCGGCACGGAACTAAGTGCCGACGATATTCGCCGCCTGCAGCACCCGCTAGTGGGTGGTGTCATTTTGTTCGCGAGAAACTTCACTTCACCCGCTCAATTGAAGACGCTGACAGCGAGTATCCATGCGGTTCGCCAGCCACCTTTGCTGATTGCGGTGGATCATGAAGGGGGGCGGGTACAGCGCTTCCGTGATGGGTTTACCAAAATCCCGCCCATGCGTGAATTCGGCAAGATCTGGGATAAAAGCCCGAAAAAAGCGAAACAGTTAGCCGAGGAAGCTGGCTGGATACTGGCGGCAGAGCTCCGTGCGCACGGTATCGATTTCAGCTTTACGCCAGTGCTGGATATGGATTACGGCGAAAGCCAGGTAATCGGCAACCGTGCTTTTCATGGTAATACCCAGGCGATTAACGACTTGGCATATTCGCTGATGCAAGGCCTCAAACGGGGCGGCATGGCTGCTGTAGGCAAGCATTTCCCCGGGCATGGCTTTGTGACTGCGGATTCGCATGTGGCGATCCCGGTGGACGAACGCAGCTTTGACGAAATCGCCCAAGCCGATATGCAGCCGTTCCGCCAGATGATAGATGATGGCTTGCCTGCCATCATGCCTGCACATGTGATTTACCCCAAGGTGGATAGCAGGCCAGCCGGTTTTTCCGAGAAATGGCTGCAGAAAGTATTGCGCCAGCGCCTGGAATTCAATGGCGTGATTTTCAGTGATGACCTCTCGATGGAAGGCGCAGTAGTGGCGGGCGATGTGACGCAACGGGCATTGGCCGCGCTTAATGCCGGCTGTGACATGGTATTGTTGTGCAATCGCCCAGACCTTGCCGATGAGCTTCTGGCGAACCTGCAATGGGATATATCCGGCCAGAGCCTGGCAAGACTGGCCCGCATGCATGGCCGTCATTATCTGGTAGAAGGGCATCCGGCAGATATGACGACACTGCGTGAAAGTGCAGAGTATATCCAGGCAGTCCAGCAAGTGGCGCAGGTGGGCGTAACCGAAGGCGAGCTTCCATTCGCTGTCTAGTTTTAGTTTTAGGCTTTAACGTTGGGCTAGAATATTAAGATTCATTAAAACTTCATATCCATAGTGGATTTGCGGTTGAAACTTTAAGCATACTCCGCTAGTCTTACGAAGTAGTTTTACTGGCTTTATCGTTTTATTCATTAAAGGAAATACTTAATATGCAATCCAATTATCAAGTTTCAGGCAGTGCACAAGGCCTCTCAACAGAGACCAATAAGGTTCTGCGTAACACTTACATGATGTTGGGACTAACCATGATTCCAACCGTCATTGGTGCTTTCGTGGGTATGACAATGAATTTTTCATGGGCGGCGCAACATCCGTTCATATTTGCTATCGGCATGATGGCTGCCATGTTCGGCATGTTTTACGGGATCCAGGCGAATCGTAATAGCTCGCTTGGCGTAGTTTTATTGCTGGCTTTAACGTTTTTTATGGGCGTTATGCTTGGGCCTATTCTGCAAGTGGCGTTAAACCTGCGTAACGGCGGACAGCTAGTCGGCCTGGCTGCAGGCGGTACCGGGATTATCTTCCTGACTTTGGCTGGTATTGCTACCACTACCAAAAAAGACTTCAGCTTTATGGGAAAGTTCTTGATGGTGGGTATCATCCTGCTGATTGTGGCTTCACTGGCTAATATGTTCTTCCAGATTCCAGCGCTTTCACTGGCATTGTCTGGGGCCGCTGTGCTCTTGTTCTCAGGTTTTATCCTGTATGACGTAAGCCGTATCGTGAATGGTGGCGAAACCAATTACGTGATGGCAACGCTCGCCCTTTACCTCGACATCTATAACTTGTTTGTTAACTTACTCCAGTTACTGATGGCATTGCTAGGTGAACGTGATTAATTCATAAGTATCAAGTTTGAAATAAAAAAACCGGCTGAAAGGCCGGTTTTTTTATTGCTTATTTATTCAACAACTGTTGCCAATTACTACTGCTCGCTACGCCATGCTTTGGTTTTTGCTTCATCAGAGAAGTAAGGGAAAAGTAGCGGTAACAGCAGCAAGGTGAAAAATGTAGCGGTAACCAGGCCGCCAACAATCACCACCGCAAATGGTCGCTGAGTTTCGGAGCCTATGCTGTGCGACAGTGCAGCTGGCAACAGGCCCAGGCCGGCCATCAATGCCGTCATCAGTATGGGGCGCAACCTGGCTACGGCACCTTCCAGTATCGCATTCGACAAGGCACGGCCTTCTCTTGTCAGGTATTTGATCTGCTCAACCATAATCACCCCGTTCTGGACGGAGATGCCTGCCAATGCAATAAAGCCAACGGCTGCAGAGACTGATAAATGCAAGCCTGCAATGCCAAGTCCTGCTAAACCGCCAATCAGCGTGAATGGAATCATCAGCAACACCAGCAGGGCGTTACGTACTGACTTGAATGCCCAGAATAGCAGCACGAATATGAGCAGGATGGAAAGTGGCACAATCACTTCCAGGCGTTTCATGGCACGTTGCTGGTTCTCGAACTGGCCGCCCCATGTCATGGTGTAGCCGGGTGGCAGTTTTACCTGCTCTTTCACTTTGACCATGGCCTCTTTTACAAAGCTGCCTTGGTCGCGATCAATCAGGTTAGCTTTGATCGACACAATACGGGATACGCCTTCACGGCTGACGCGCGAGGCACCTTGTTTGATGGCGATATCAGCAACTTCGCTTAAAGGAATGGTAATGGGCGGAATAGTGCTAGTTGTATCGTTGCCTGCATTGTCGGGCAACTTGATTGGCAACTCGGCAATATCATCAAATGCATCACGGAATGGCTTATCCAGGCGCAAAGTCACATCAAAGCGGCGATCACCATCGTAAAAGGTATTCGCGGTATTGCCGGCCAGCGCAGTTTGTATGGTGGCATTCACATCCCCCACTGCGATGCCATAGCGCGAGAGCTTGGCTCTATCCAGCGTGATGTCCAGCTCGGAATTGCCGGAGATTCGGATGGCTGCCACATCGGTCGCGCCTTTGATTGAGTTCAATACATCCACTACCTCATCCGCCTTGGCTTCGAGAATGCCCAGGTCCGGCCCGAAGATTTTCACGGCTATTTCGCCTTTTACACCGGATAAAGCTTCTTCCACGCTGTCCTGAATGACTTGCGAGAAGTTGGTGGGGATGCCCGGCATCGTATGGATCTTGCGTGACATGTCACTAATCAGGGCTTCCTTGGTGGCAAAGCTCCAGGTGTCCTTGGGTTTCAGATCAGCCAGTATTTCGATGTTGTTCGGACCTTTAGGGTCTGTACCATCATCAGGCCGCCCGACATGGCTGACGACCAGATTGACCTCTTTGTAGCTTCTCAGGATCTTGCGCACATGACGTTCGACATCTTTGGTTTTTTCCAGGCTGGTGGAGGGTGGCAGGCTGATGGTCAGCCAGATATTGCCTTCATCCAGTTTCGGGAGAAACTCTGAACCAAGCATGGGAGAAAGCAGTAAGGAAATGACTAACAACGCGATGGATACCAACACCACCGGTAACCTGATTTTCCCCATTGCCAGCAGGAAATTTTTATAGCCGGTCTGCACTGCACTCATCCAGCCACTATGTTTTTCAGCCATATCCTCACGCCGCATGGTGTAGGACATCAGCGCCGGAATGAGGGTCAGTGTCAGGGTAATGGCACCCAGCAGGGCGAAACTGAGTGTAAACGCCATGGGAGAGAAGATTTTTCCCTCAACACGCTGAAAGGTGAAAATCGGCAGGAATGCCAGGATGATAATGGCCTTGGAGAACAGGATAGGGCGACCCATTTCAATCGCGGTCTGCTTCAGGGTATGGATGCGCCAACCATAGGTGGCGTGTTGTGGAAACTTGTCTACCTGGGTCAGTGCAAGCTTGACCATGAGCGCCTCGACCAGCACCACGGCACTATCGATGATGATCCCGAAGTCGACTGCGCCCAAAGAAATCAGGTTGGCTGACACTCCGCGGATATCCATGATGATAAATGCGAATAATAGCGATAGCGGTATCACCGAGGCTACAATCAGCGCGGCACGCCAGTTACGCAGAAACACGATGAGGATCGTGACTACCAGCAGCGCGCCAACGATCAGGTTCTCCGTCACGGTATGCACGGTGTGATGGATGAGGCTGGTGCGGTCATAGAAAGGGGCTATCTTGACGCCAGGCGGTAGTTTCTTGTTGATTTCATCTACCTTATCACGCAGGGTGGCAATCACCTTGGCCGGGTTTTGCCCCTTGGTCATAATGACGATACCTTCAATAACATCATCACGATCATTGAAAGCGACGATGCCGGATCGGGTTTTATCACCGATGATTGCCTGGCCAACATCACTGACGAGGATAGGCTTGCCGCCACGTGAGATAATCATGGTCTGGGCAATATCGTCTATGCTCTTGAACAGCCCGATACCACGTACTACCAAAGCCTCATCACCACGATGCATGAGGCCGCCGCCTACGTTGTTGCTGTTATTGCTGAGTGCGGTATTGACCTGGTCGATGCTGATATCGAATTTCTTGAGCAGGTAAGGGTCCAGCCGTACCTGGTATTCTTTCACCGCGCCGCCAAAGCTGGTGATGTCGGCTACGCCCGGCACTGTGCGCAAGGCAGGCTGGATCTGCCAATCCTGGATTGCGCGTACTTCGCGTTGCGGCATGTCTTTTGGTGCTTCGATCAGGTAGCGATAGATCTCGCCGACTGCGGTAGAAAGTGGCGCCAGGGTAGGCTGCAGGCCAGGCGGTAAATCCACACCCTGCAAGCGCTCCAACACTTGCTGGCGGGCAAAGTAATCATCGGTATGTTCTGAAAAAGTCAGGGTTACCACGGATAGGCCCGTGATTGATACCGAGCGCATCTGGGTCAGGTGTGGCACGCCACTCATTTCATGTTCAATCGCCAGCGAGACGACGCGTTCAACCTCTTCAGGCGCCAACCCCGGCACCTGCGTGACGATGCCCACATGTACATCCTCAACATCGGGGAATGCTTCAATCGGCAGGTTCTGCACAGCGATCCAGCCCGCAATCGCTAGTACGAGGGTCGCAATCAGCACGAAGACGCGCTGTTGCAATGAAAAGGTGATGATTTTTTCTAGCATGATGGGCGTCTATTTTCCTGCAGCCAATTCAGAGTTGAGCAGGATTGCACCTGAACTGACGATACGGTCGCCTACCTGCAGGCCTTCCTTGATGGTCGCAAAGTCGCGCTCCTGTATGTTGAGTGTGACGCGGCGTTTCTTGATATGGCCTGGGCTGGTCTCAACGAACACATAGCTATAAAGACCTTCGGTGATCAGGGCGGTGTTGGGGACCCTGATTACTTTGTTATTCAGCTTACTCAATGGTGTGATACGGGCGTACATCTCTGGCTTGAGTTTGCCTTTGCTCTCGACCGAGCAACGCACCGGGATGCGCCTGGTAGTTGGATCCACCATTACGCCTATCGATAGCACGCTGCCATTAAATACTTCGTTGGGATATGCCGCCACTTCGATAGACAATGATTGCCCTTGAGTCACCTTACTCAGGTCACGTTCCGGCAGATCGATGGTGGCCCATAGATGATCGGGATTAGTGATGATGAATAGCGGGGCTGCCGCATCGGGACGTACTTCGCTGCCGGGATTGATTTGCCTGTCGACCACGACTCCGGCCAGAGGCGCCCGCACGGTATAGCTCTCATTGCTGTTGCGGCTGGCGCCCAGGTTTTTGAGTCGTGCACGCGTCCGTTCTGCTTCGGCTTCAGCTTCCGCAAGGTCGGCCTGGCTACCTTCAACTTCCTTGCGTGCAATCACACCCCCATTGAGCAGCATCTTGCTACGGTCATAAGCCTGGCGCTTTAGTTGCAGGTCAGCTTCTGCCTTGCGTGTATCAGCCACGGCACTGCCCAAGTCTGGCGAATCCATCACCATCAACACCTGGCCTGCTTTTACCTGGTCGCCAATCTGCGCCTTGATACTGACCGCACGGCCGATTACCGGCGAACTGATGCGTGCAGTGTAGTTATCATCAAAGGTAATTTTGCCATTGAGTGGTTCGCTGGCTGGGGCTGTCACTTCTGTCACAGGCTCGATTTTCAGGCTATCCAGTTGGGGTGAGTTCGCTGGAAGGACTATTTCATCAGTGCTGGCAACAGGTTTTTTAGGTAGAGCTTTATCAGCAGCATATGCAGGGCTATAAGCAGTCATGCTCAACAGCATTAGCATCAAAATGGTAGGGCGGTTCATTCAGCTTCCTCGGGATTAATAGCGGCTTGCCAGGCGGCAAGCGACTTTGCATAGTCGGCGCGTACGGTTGCCGCTTCTAGTTGCAGGCTACGCAGGACGCGGCGCGAATCCAGCAGGTCGGTCACCCCCATGGCACCATGCTGATAGGCGAATTCGGCGGCATTTGCCGCTTTCTGTGCTTCTGCGAGCATTTCCTGGTCAAAGCGTTGTAGTTTGTCTGTAGCAGATTCAAGGTCTGCCTTGGCACGCGCAATTTCACCTACTGCCACGGCACGCGTCTGTTCCTGCGCCTCCATGGCTGCGGTGTAGTTCACCTCAGCACGCGCAATTTCACCCTGGTACTGGTAATTGGTAAATAGGGGGATGCTCACGCCGGCACCAATGGTATTCCGGCTATCAGTGGGGTAATGCTCATATTGCACACCGACAACAATGTCGCGCGTTTTGAGTGATTCGGCCAGTTTTCGGGTTTCTTCCGCAGAGCGTTTACGGGCCTCTGCAGCCAGTACATCAGGACGTTGATCTAATACCGAGGCAGGCTGTGCTGAGCTGGTATCGGCAGTCGCATATTCTGAACTGCTGGTGTCAGGGCTAGGCCAGGTATCGTTGGCAATAATGCTGCGCGCGTCATTTTCCCTGCCTATAAGATAGCCCAGGTTGGCCTGTGCTTTCTCCAGGTCAGCTTTGGCCTGGCGTAAATCGTTTTTTGCGCGCAAAGCATCCACCCGGATGCGGGATACATCGGTAGCCGCAATATCACCGGCATTAAAACGCAGTTCGGCTGCTTCGAGTGTCTTCTGGTACAGCGACTGATTATTTTCCTGCACCCGTTCTTTTTCCTGCGCTAGTAGCAGGTCGTAATAGCTAATTCTTAATGTGAGCTTTTGCTGGCGTAATGTGTCTTTTAAATCGAACTGGCTGGCCTGCAAAATATCCTGCGCTGCGGCTAAACGCAGTTCGCGCTTATTGCCACGCTCTATCAACTGGTCTACACGGATGATGTTGTCTATGGTCTTATCATTCAAGCCGCCGCTGCCATTGCTCTGGTTGAGCTTGAAGTTGGTCGAGTTCATGGACAGAGTCGGGTTAGGGCGCTGGCCAGCGCTAATGGTATCGGCCTGCGAGCCTTCTACCATGCGCTTTGCAAACAGTAGCTCACGGCTGTTTTCACGAAATAGTAGTTCGGTGTCGTGCAGGCTCAATTGGGCTACGTTCGGCAAACCTGAGTTAACCTCGGCCGCTGATGCAAGGTTGCAGCTTAATACTGTCAGGGTAAGGCAGGATAAAACATACAGGCTGAACATGCTGCGATTGCAGGATGCATTTTTGATATTAGGGTCTGACTTAAACAACTGAACCACACTGATTTGAGTTAAACACACACTCAATCTAAATGCATATGCTTACAGCAGCCTTACATAACGAACTTATGCTTTCAATAACACAATCACTGCGCCACTGCCGCCATCTGTCTGCCGGGCTTGGGCATAGGCGATCACTTCATCTTTTTGCATCAGCCAGTTGCGTAGCTTGTGTTTAAGCACCGGCTCACGATTGCGTGAACCCAGGCCTTTGCCGTGAATAATGCGTACGCAGCGTATGCCACGCTTTTTGCAATCTGCCAGGAATTCCGCCACATAAAGCCGTGCTTCATCAGCGACTAGGCCATGCAGGTCTATCGCCGCTTGCACTACCCAATTGCCACGCCTTAGTTTGCTGAGGATATCTGGTGAATGGCCTTCGCGCAGGTAGAGTAGCTCTTCGCCACTTTCCAATTCATGGGCGGGGATGTAGTTGTCACTGAGCGAGTCAACCAGCGCCTGGCGCTCGTCACGCAGAAACTGCTGTGGAATGGGCTTGGGGCGAGGGACAGCATGGTGGATGCGAGGCGCCTTGATTGGACGAGCGTCTTTGACTGCTTCTAGAAACAGTGTCTTGCCATCCTTATCCTGGTCGCTATCGTTCACGCTGGCCTGCCATGGTTGTGGGCATAAAAAACGCACGGGATGGTGTAAGCCAAGCCGTGCGTTATTTTCTCATACTTTACCGTGCTATTTTATTGCTTTGCTTTACAGCTCGGCATCACCAATACCATCCAGGTAACGCTCTGCATCCAGCGCGGCCATACAACCAGTCCCGGCGCTAGTCACCGCCTGGCGGTAGATATGGTCTTGTACATCGCCTGCAGCGAAAACACCAGGTACGCTGGTGGCGGTAAAGTTACCCTTACGGCCTGCTTCGGTCACGATATAACCACCTTCCATCTCCAACTGGCCTTCGAAGATATCAGTATTGGGCTTATGGCCGATCGCAATAAACACGCCCTTAAGTGTAATATCCTTGGTGCTACCGTCATTCACGCTCTTGAGGCGTATGCCCGTAACGCCGGAGTTGTCACCCAGCACTTCATCCAGGGTTCTGAATGTTTCCAGGACGATCTTGCCTTCCTTGACGCGCTCCATCAATTTGTCCACCAGGATAGCTTCTGCCTTGAACTTATCGCGCCTGTGCACCAATGTCACCTTGCTGGCGATATTGGACAGGTAAAGCGCTTCTTCAACAGCGGTATTGCCGCCACCTACTACAGCAACTTCCTGGTTGCGGTAGAAAAATCCATCGCAGGTCGCACATGCAGAAACACCTTTGCCGGCAAATGCTTCTTCTGAAGGCAGCCCCAGATATTGGGCTGAAGCACCAGTAGCAATAATCAGCGCATCGCAGGTATATTCGCCGGCATCCCCAATCAGGCGGATAGGCTTTTCGTTCAGCTTGGTGGTATGGATGTGGTCAAAAATCATCTCGGTGTTAAAGCGTTCAGCATGCTTCTGGAAGCGATCCATCAGCTCAGGGCCCTGCACGCCATCCACGTCTGCTGGCCAGTTATCTACCTCGGTAGTGGTCATCAATTGACCACCCTGGGCGATACCTGTAATCAGCACGGGCTTGAGATTGGCACGCGCGGCATACACCGCGGCAGAATAACCTGCTGGGCCAGAGCCCAGAATAAGCAGGTGAGCATGTTTGGTCGACATCTTGAAACTCCTGAAACTGTATTAATTGTCAGGCAAATGTTTGTACATTTGGCCTGGGTTTAAAAGTTAACTATGTTTAACTGTATTAATTACTTCTTGCTAGGTTTGCGAGCCTTAGTCGCTGCTGGCTTGGCGCTACTTGGCTTGGGAGTGCTTAATTTGGTCGCAGAACGGTCACCCAGCAAGCTGCGCAACATCCACGCTGTTTTTTCATGGATCTGCAGGCGTTGAGTGGCAAGATCCGCAGTGGCTTCATCAGAGCCTTCATCAGCAATCGCCACCAGGTTGCGTGCTACACGTGCCACGGTTTCATGGCCTTCTACCAGTTGTGCAATCATTTGTTCAGCTGAAGGCACAGTTGTACTTTCCTTGATGCTGGTCAGGCGTGAAAATTCGCTGTAAGTGCCTGGTGCAAAAAAGTCCAGCGAACGGATACGCTCAGCGATGGCATCGGTTGCTACCCACAATTCATTGTATTGTTCTTCAAACATCAGGTGCAGGGTACGGAATTGGGGGCCGGTTACGTTCCAGTGAAAGTAATGGGTTTTCAGGTAAAGCGTATAAGTGTCAGCCTGAAACTTGGATAAGCCTTCAGCTACTTTTTTACGATCTTTTTCTGTAATTCCAATATCCATATCGTGCTCCTTAAAAGTTACTTAAAAAATCAAATGATGAGTTCAAACAGACAATGGGCCCTATGTTAGGTTCAAGTACTTCATAGTGCAAATTGATTGTGTAAATATGGCTGATAAGTATTATCTATATTGTGTCGGATTTAATTTTTGGGATGTATTTTCAGGGCTCCAATTTTTCTATTGGAATTACACCGCTCAATTTTGCATTCAATATGGCCGCTTTCACAATCTGTATAGCCTCTGGCCGTGGGAAGCTGCTACGCCAGGCCAAGGCAACGCGGCGCGTAGGAGCAGGTTCGGTGAAAGGCCGGAAACATAGCATGCGGTTTTCTTCGCGCGTAGGGATGCAGGCGGTGGCAGGCAATACTGTCATGCCGACGCCGGAGGTGACCATATAGCGTATTGTTTCCAGCGAGCTGCCTTCCAGGGTTTGCTGGATGCCACTAGCTGTTTCATGTGTACCGAGTTGGGGACAGATTTTTAACACTTGGTCGCGAAAGCAATGCCCAGCGCCTAATAGCAGTACCGTCTCATTGCCCAGTGATTTAGGTGAAATGCTGGTTTTTTTAGCCCAGGCATGATCAGCGGGCAGGGCAAGCTGAAATGGCTCATCGTATAGCGCTTCAGTGGTAATGCCCGGCTCTGAGAAGGGCAGTGAGATGATAATCACATCCAGCTTTCCGCGCTTGAGCTGCTCGCGCAGGTGGCTGGTGTAGTTTTCGTGAATGATGAGCTGCATATCTGGGGCATGCTCACGCATCAAGGGCAGTATCTGCGGCAGCAGATAAGGGCCTATGGTGTAAATGGCACCTATGCGCAGCGGATGGGCAAGCGGGTCGCCGCTTTGCTCGGCAATAAATTTCAGGCTTTCCGCTTCTTCAAGGATGCGTGAGGCCTGCGCCACAATCTGCTCGCCTACTGGCGTCATGCTGATCTCATTGGAGCCGCGTTCAAAAATGGCAACACCAAGTTCTTCTTCCAGTTTTTTTATACCCACGCTCAAAGTTGGCTGACTCACAAAGCAGGCGTCGGCCGCGCGTCCAAAATGGCGCTCGCGTGATACGGCAACTACATAACGGAGTTCAGTCAGAGTCATGGCTATAGATAATGCTTAAATTAAGTTGTTTGATAGGCTAATTTTACGCGAATTTTAGGGAGCCTCATTATTTATCAGGCATCTCAAGGGTTATCAGTCATTGCCAGCGGCTTGATACTCCATAGCGTTGATACTGCTATAATCTGAGCAGGAAGTCGGGCTGAATTTAGCCCTGAAATCTAAAATACGAATTTAATCTTGCTGTTTAATTAAGTGCTGTTTAATCTGCATTTATTAATCTGGATCTGAAGGTTTTAACTATCTTGTTTTTTCAAAAAAAGTCGACACCACTCAATAGCCGCCGTGAAGCCACTGCAGCACCCGAAACATCAGGTCTCGTTAAAGAGGCGTGGTGGCTGGTACTAGTGGTGATTGGCCTGTATTTAACAGTCATCCTTTTTAGTTATCACCGCGACGATCCTTCGTGGTCACACAGCGCCAGTGATAGTGCAGTTGTCCATAATGCCGGTGGTGCAGTCGGGGCCTGGGTATCTGACATGATGCTCTACCTGTTTGGTTTTTCTGCTTGGTGGTGGGTGGTGTTTGCGTTTTATGCAATTTGGCTGGTGTATTTGCGGCTCGAAGTGGTTGCAACTAGCAAGCGGCCATTGCTGCTATTCAATTTTGTAGGGTTTGGTTTGCTATTGCTAGCGTCATCGACGCTGGAAGCCGGACACATTCTTGCGCTGCCGGCTGAGTTGCCCTTGGGTGCAGGTGGCATGCTGGGTAGCGTCACTGACGGCGTTCTGCAAGGCATGCTTGGCTTTACCGGTTCTACCATGGCCTTGCTGCTTGGTATAGCTGTGGGCTTCAGCCTGTTTACCGGCTGGTCATGGATCATGATGACGGAGAAACTGGGTGCTGCGATCGAGTGGACATACCAGTTTGCACGCAACAAATGGCAGGATAAGCAGGATAGAAAACTGGGGCGGGTCGCAGAGCAGTTGCGCACTGAGTTTGTCGACAGCGAGCGTAAACGCACCGAAGACCGGCCACCAGTACACATTGAAACGCCTGAACTGGAGATACGCAAGAGTGCGCGGGTAGAAAAAGAGCGCCAAGCCCCATTATTCGAGGCGCACCCTGACTCACCATTGCCACCATTGCACTTGTTGGATGAGCCCAATAGTGTGACCGAATTGCCTTCTGCCGAAACCCTGGATTTCACCTCGCGTTTGATTGAGCGCAAGCTCATGGATTTTGGTATTGAAGTCAAGGTGCTCACTGCCTTGCCAGGGCCTGTCATTACCCGTTATGAGCTGGAACCTGCTGCTGGCGTCAAAGGTAGCCAGGTGGCTAACCTCTCCAAGGATCTGGCACGCGCATTGTCGGTTGTGAGTATCCGCGTGGTTGAAACGATTCCCGGCAAGAGCTGCATGGGTTTGGAGATTCCCAATCCCAAGCGTCAAATCGTATTCCTTTCCGAAATACTGGGATCACAGGTTTATGCAGATGTGCATTCACCCCTGGCGATTGCCATGGGCAAGGATATTTCTGGCAAACCGGTCGTTGCTGACCTGGCCAAGATGCCGCATGTACTGGTTGCTGGTACGACTGGTTCCGGTAAATCTGTTGCCATCAATGCCATGATATTGAGCTTGGTATATAAGGCTGAAGCCAGCAAAGTACGCATGATACTGATAGACCCAAAAATGCTGGAGTTGTCTGTCTATGAGGGTATCCCGCATCTATTGGCTCCTGTGATTACCGATATGCGCCAGGCTGCAAATGCGCTTAACTGGGGTGTGGCGGAAATGGAGCGCCGCTATAAGCTTATGTCAGTGTTGGGGGTACGTAATCTGGCTGGCTATAACCAGAAAATACGGGATGCGATTAAAGAGGGCACAACAATTACGCATCCCTTTACACTCACGCCAGACAGCCCAGAGCCGCTGGAAGAGCTGCCGATGATCGTGGTCATTATCGATGAATTGGCTGACCTGATGATGGTCGTTGGTAAAAAGGTAGAGGAGCCCATAGCGCGCTTGGCGCAAAAAGCCCGTGCTTGTGGTATTCACTTGGTTGTTGCAACTCAACGTCCATCAGTAGATGTCATCACTGGCCTGATTAAAGCGAATATTCCCACCCGTGTGGCGTTTCAGGTTTCCAGCAAAATCGATTCTCGGACTATTCTGGATCAGATGGGCGCCGAGGCTTTGCTTGGACAGGGCGATATGCTCTATATGCCACCCGGCACTAGCTACCCGCAACGTATACATGGTGCGTTCGTGAGCGATGCAGAAGTACATCGTGTAGTGGAAAACCTGAAAAGCCTGGGTGAACCAAATTACATCGAAGGCATTCTCAATAATGCTGCAGAAGAAGGCGGGGAGCTTGGCGAAGCATCGGAAGGTGGCGGCGGTGAATCTGATCCGCTCTACGATGATGCAGTTGCCATTGTGCTTAAAACACGCCGGGCTTCCATTTCTGCCGTGCAGCGCCATTTGCGTATAGGTTATAACCGTGCGGCACGCCTGATTGAGGAGATGGAGCGCGCTGGCCTAGTGTCATCCATGCAGAGTAATGGCAATCGCGAAGTCCTGGCTCCCGCAAATAGCGATTAATATTTGCTCAATATCTCCAGCCTTGCTGCTCAAAGCGTTTCAGGAGTCGCAAGTGCTAATGCTAAAAGTTCGAGGTTACTTATGAAGGTCCAGCTACTGAAAGTCCTGACAGGCTCGTTGTTGTCTATTTCGCTAAGCGCCAATGCGGGTGGTGTAGACAGGCTTAAAGAGTACTTCAAAAACATCAACTCAATGCGGGCAGAGTTTCACCAGACAGTGGCTGATAGTCAGGGCCGCAAGCTGCAGGAGGTTGATGGAACCATGCAGCTGCAACGCCCGGGTCTATTCCGCTGGGACTATGACAAACCTTATGTGCAGCAAATCGTTGGCGATGGCGAAAAAATATGGCTATATGATCCTGAACTCAATCAAGTCACAGTCCGTGAGTTGACGAAAGCTATAGGTTCCAGCCCGGCAGCCTTATTGGCAGGCAACAATGAAATGGAAAAGCATTTCAAGCTCAAGGACACCAGTCGTAAGGGAGGGCTGGAGTGGGTGCTGGCAACAGCAAAAGATAAAGATGGCGAGTTTGAGCGCGTATTCTTTGGGTTTAAAGGCGACTCACTGCAAGAGATGGAATTACACGACAGTTTTGGCAATAGAACCAATATTGTGTTTTCAAATGTAGAGCGTAATCCATCACTAACAACCAATTCATTTCTCTTCAAAGTGCCAAAAGGAGCGGATGTTGTTGGAGAGTAGTTGGGTTGTATTAATCCAAGAGTGTATTATTTTTTGTGGTTGGTATCAGTTAAAAAATTAAACATTGAACTTTTAAAAATATCAATGTTTCTGTATAGTTAGCGCATAGAACTAATAAATCAGGGACGGTTTATGTCGAAATCTAAAATTCTCACTCTTTCACTAGCACTCCTGTTGATAGCTACAAGTTCGGCATTTGCCCAAGATGAAGCTCTCACAAAGGCAATGACGCTTATCAAAGCGCGAGACTATAAGGCTGCGTATGCTTTGCTAGAGCCTTTAGAGGAAGAGCGCTCTGGTAATGTTGATTATGATTATTTGTTTGGGGTTGCGGCAGTTGAAAGTGGGCATGTTACACGTGGCGTATTTGCCTTGGAGCGAGTTTTAGCTATAGACCCTGCAAACAATAATGCACGTACAGAAATAGCAAAAGCCCATTTCAAATTGGGTGAGGTAGAAAGCTCTAAAACAGAGTTTAAGAATCTCCTGAGTCAAAATCCTCCCAAAGAAGCAACCGATGCCATCAATCGATACATGAATGCAATAGATAAGTCGCTTGGTTTGACGACAACATTTGGAGCCTATCTTGATTTTGGATTGGGTCATGACACAAATGTAAACAGTGCTACCTCCACATCTGCCGTGGCAGTGCCAGTGTTTGGCGGTGCTATATTTGCACTCAATCCTCAATCGAGAGAACGCGCTAATAACTTTACAAGTCTTGCTGGTGGTGTTTCATTTCGTCAGCCTATCAATAACGAAATCGCTGTTTTCTCTGCATTGAATCTAAGTAATCGATTTAATGTTACTCAAACTACATTTGATACAACGTACTTAGACTTTAATGGTGGCTTAAGTTATAAAAAATTCACCGATACATTCTCAGCTGCTATACAAGCAAGCACATTTGAGGTTGATGGTGGCCGATTCAGGAATACCTATGGCGCTACAGGTCAGTGGCAGCGTGACTTAGATGATCATAATCAAGTGAGTTTGTTTGGTCAGTATGCGCGGATAAGCTATGCAGGTAACTCATTTAGAGATGCTGATCGTTATATAGCGGGGGGTGGCTGGGCACACGTATTTGAGGGAGATAAATCCCCTGTGTTGTTTCTCAGTGGTTACGGAGGGCAAGAAAATGCGCGTAACACGGGAGCAGATTTTTTAAGTAATGCAATAGTCGGTGTTAGGGCTGGTGGGCAACTGTCACTAAACACTAAGTGGGTAGCGTACGCAGCTTCTAGCTATGAGCATCGGGATTATGATGATACCGATCCAATTTTTTTGAGATCCAGGCTTGATAAGCAATATGACTTTTCAGTGGGATTAAGATATCTGCCTGGATATAACTGGATAATTCGGCCGCAGATCAGTTATCTCAGGAATGACTCTAATGTTGTTATCAATGACTATGATCGCGCGGTCGTCTCTGTCAACTTTCGTCACGATTTTAATTGGTAGTCTGTAGTTCTAGTTTAATAGAGGCTAAATTAATATGAATTCACAAGCTAATTTTCGCTTAAGTCGCCCAGCAGTAATTGCCGCAATGGTAGCAGCAGCATTTCCAACAACGACTTTTGCTGCTGCAGGAAGGGTTGAGTTTGCTATTGGAACTGTTAGTGCAGTAGGCCCGGATGGACGAGAAAGGCTGCTGACAAAGGGTGGTGAGATTAATAAGGGTGACACCTTGCAAACTCTTGATGGGCGTATGCAAGCACGCTTCTCTGACGGTGGCTACATCTCATTACAACCTAATACTGAATTTAAAGTCGAAGACTACAATTTTAATGGCAAAGCTGATGGTACTGAAAAAGGATTTTTCAGTTTAGTGAAAGGGGGGTTGCGCGCAATCACCGGGTCTATTGGCCACACTAACCGTCAGACTTATCGGGTTAATACGCCGGTAGCTACAATTGGTATACGTGGCACAGAGTTTTTGGCTCAATATGACAACAAGCTTCTAGTGAAAGTTGGAGATGGGGCTGTTTATCTGGTTAACTCTGCAGGCGACATTACCCTTTATAAGGGGCAGGTAGGCGAGGTTGGAGCAGGCGGAGGCAAGCCTAAACAAAGTAGTG
Source organism: Methylophilaceae bacterium (assembly GCA_035459965.1). Classification (GTDB taxonomy): domain Bacteria; phylum Pseudomonadota; class Gammaproteobacteria; order Burkholderiales; family Methylophilaceae; genus DATHXC01. The sequence goes on along the minus strand of DATHXC010000010.1, from coordinate 39,861 downwards.
ACTCAACCTCAGTGAACGCAGCTGGCCCTGCAGGAGCCTCTCCTGACAAAACCAAGCAAGACCAAGAAAATAAAAATCAGGCAACTTATGTAGATGGTAATGTCCGTTTGGCAAATGAGGTTGAAGCCGGATTGTGTCAAACATCGTCTTCATGTTTGAGTGATCAGTTATCATCTGCTCCGCTAGTTAACTTGCTTGCCGGAAAAACAGGGGCTGACTTACCGTCACTTAACTCTATGGGCGTATTTGGGGTGTATAGCGCAAGTGAGATTCTTAGCATATCTACTGGAGCTGGTCCGACATCGTCTGGGAATGGCACTTTGATAATGGGATTGGATTTCTCTGATTACTCCGCCACTTTATCGATTGCCGGTAATTTCACTAATGGCCCAGCTTCTGGAGCTACGTTGTCTGGAGGAATTTCTGGACTTTCTTTAAACTCAAGTACTTTTCTTATTGGCCCTTCCGGCTCAACAGGCACTACAGTTATTAGTGGTGGATCGATCTTTGCATCGCCCACAACAGGCACGCTTACCCTCAATTCTGGCTCATTAAACTCATCCGACCTCACTCAAGCTTTTATTAATTACGGCCTTAATGTTGGTAGCGGATACTTTCAGGCCCCTAGAAATGCAACTTTGGGTGGCTTCGGTTACGCATCCCCACCTTGATCGCTGGCCTCTATGTCTTTTTGTGATAACACATTGATGATTCCTAGTGTTTTATCATTGCAATTTGAGATGTAAGCTTTTGGATAGTTGCTTAAATGTTCCGCTAATGAGTTCCTTGAGTCGATGATAATTGGGATGTCATATTTTATTGCCAAGCTAATGCTTGGCATAAAATTTTTAGGCTTTTTTGGTGAGCTACGGCAAATCAGGCAATCAATACTTGATATGAATTTTTGCATAGAAAAGTCGGAGTCATAGAATTCAAACTTTTCATTTGATTCAATATAAGATTTTATAGAGTCGGCACCTGCAAGCTTGATACGAAAGTTTCTCTGAGCCAGTATGTTATAAAGACTGGGATCATGATAATGATGCCAGTCCGAAAAGTCAGGGCTTATTCGCCCTACAGTAAAGACTGAATTTAAGGTCTTCTGGGGCAAATCCTCATTATTCCAGAAATTAATATCCAGTAAGTCAAACTCCACTTCACTATTGGTAACGCCTGATTTTATTTCTTGGCTTTTCGATATATGAATAACCTTCAATTCAATAGATGGCTTTTTTCTTAATCTGTGAAGGTGTTGAAAGAAACTATCTAATCGCATGGTATCGTAAATTACTGAGATTGTTTGATACTGATGATAGTCATACCACGATCCTATGTGAATATCTCCCACTATCCATAAATTCCCCATGTTAGGTGCAATCCCTCGATAAGGCTGAATTTGCTGGATATCGAATTTAATCGATAAACTCATGGCCTTTAGTTTGGATAGTGACGCAGCAGATAAAGGCTCGGTAGCCCATAGTTGATATGCAAGCTGCTGACGTTCGAAGCGCATGGCGAGACGAAATGCATGCCATATATCTTCATGCCAGGCATCGGCTGCAAACTTGTCAAATGGCGCTATGATATGCTGCATTCTTGTATTTTCTGATTAATCTGCCAGTTATTATTGCCTTATGAGTGAACCTATACTTTCAGCCGACGATATTACTAGCACCCTTTCGCAAATTGAAGAAAATCTTCAGGCAGCGGATTTTATTGCGGCAGAAAAAGCCTGCATGTTCCTGCTGAGTAACTTGGGTAATGGCTCTTTAGCTAGCCAAGGTGATGCAATATTAACAACTATGTTTTATCTGGGCGCTTCACTAGATGCACAAAATAGATATGAGGAGGCACTTAGTGTATTTAGTAATGTAATTGAACTTGACTCATCGAATGTAGATGCATGGTATGCGAAAGCCTGCATTTACTCAAAAATGAGCTTGCTGCCACAAGCACTTGATTCTGCCGAAGCGGCTCTAGCTATAAAGCCAGATAATCCCAAATCATTATCTAACTTGGCGATTGCTTATCAACAGTTAGGTGATTACACGCAGGCAATTAACTTATATTCTCAGGTGCTTGCAATAGATGATTCTGATCGATCTGCTTTACTCAATTTGTCATTTCTTCTGGTAAGAAATGGTCAGTCTAATCTTGCAAAAGATTATTGCAAAAAAGCCCTTGCATCATGGGCAACGGATATAGATTTTTATATCAATTTGGCAGAGGCTCATATTCAATTGTTTGAGTTTGAACCAGCAAAAAATACATGTAATCAGGGGCTTTCTCTCGATCCTGATAATGTTGCGTTAATATTTAAATATGGCTTGGTTCTCTCATATACGCATGATTTCGATTTGTCGCGACATTATTTAGCTAAGGCAAGATTGATAAGGCCGGAAATAGTGAAGGACTATTACCCGCATCTATATGAATATACAGAACGCAATAAATCGATGGATAAAGAATTAATAGTCGTACCAGAGCAAATTTACTTGAATATGGCAAGCCATCAACAAAAGCGTTGTGATTGGCAAGACCGTGACTTCTATATCAATTTTATCTCAGATTATTTGTTGAATAATAGCGATGCCATAGAACCTCATGTTTTGGTAGATGTAGCTATTCACGCAACTTCGTTACCAATTTCCGCTAATAGCAGAAAACTGCTGGCGGGGAAAATAGCAGAAGAGTATGTGGAAGTTGCATGGCTCAAAAATTTAGTTCCCTATCAACATAAACCAATAGTGAAGACGAAGCTACGTATTGGTTATTTATCCCCAGATTTTCGCAGGCATCCGGTAGGTATTTTAAGTCGGTTAATCTATGGACTTCACGATAGAGACAAATATGAGATCTATTGTTATTCCTTGGTAATACCTCAAGATAAAAATGATGAAACTTACCAAGTAATCTCCAATTCCTGTGATTTTTTTATTGATGTTAGCGAAAAAGATTTTGTCGCAATAGCTGACCAGATTTATAAAGACGGCATTGATATCCTGGTAGATATGGCTGGATACACTGGATATGCCAAAACAGAAACTCTGGCGTTACGACCTGCGCCTATACAAATTGCATACTTGGGGTTCCCCGGGACATTGAATGCCCCCTTTATTGACTATTTGATTGCTGATTCTGTCATTGCGCCAGAGGGGGCTGACAATGAATGGGGAGAGCAGGTAATACGCCTGCCATACGCTAATATCCCCTTTGACTACACAATCTGTAATCAGCCAACTGCGTTAAATAAGCAGGATTTTAATTTACCAGAAGATGCTTTTGTTCTTTGCTGCTTCAATTCAAACTATAAAATTGACCCAATCATTTTCAATTCGTGGATAAAATTGCTAAAGGCGATACCAAATAGCATTTTATGGTTGGTGGCGACTCACCCAGCGACACAAAAGACACTCATGGATGTGCTTGTTGATAAAGGGTTGGATAGGGAGAGACTTATTTTCGCCCCATTTACTTCTTATGCAGAACATGCAAAACGTTATCAAATTGCAGATTTGTTTCTTGATACCCTTTGGCACAATGCCCACACTACTGCTATCGACGCACTTTGGCAGGGCTTGCCGGTGATTACTTGTATGGGTGACGTACCATCCGCACGCTTGGCTGCTTCATTGCTGAATGCACTTGAAATGCCAGAGTTAATTACAAACAATCTAGACGAGTATGAAAAGCTGGTAATTTGGTACGCGCAAAATCATCAAGTGCGAAATTCCATGCGTGAAAAACTGAAGGGAAAACGGTTTACCGCGCCTTTATTTAATACCGAGTTGACTGTGCGACATATTGAACAATGTTATGAAATTGTATGGAAAAGATATCAACAAGGGCTGCCACCATCAAAAGTTGATGTTCGGCCATTGATTTAGCTAGATAAATACCAAAAAAACATATGACATATACCCTAAAAAAAGCAATAATTGTGTATAGTTGGGCAATAAATTATCGGGGATGGGGTTATGTTAAAAGCTAGCATGTGCAGGGTTGTGATTTTAGTATTATTGATAATTTCTCCATTGTCTCAAGCTGCAGACGATGTACTTAGTCAAGCGGCGGCACTTATTAAAAATCAAGATTACAAAGCAGCCTATAATCTGTTGGAGCCTTTAGAGGGAGAGCGGTCAGGTACGGTGGATTATGATTTTCTTCTCGGTGTTGCTGGGGTAGAGAGTGGCAATACAACCCGCGGTATTTTTGCTCTTGAGCGAGTTCTTGCATTACAGCCAAATAATCTAGAAGCAAGAGCTATTATTGGAAAGGCTTACTATCAAGCTGGCGAGACCGAGAATGCCAAGGCAGAGTTCAAGAATGTTCAGCAACAAGATACACGTAAAGAATTTTCCAAGGTTATTGAAGGTAATTTACAGGCCATAGACAAGGCAACTGGCGAAAAGTCTGTTTTTGGTGCCTATCTTGATTATGGTATGGGGCATGACAGTAATATTAACAGTGCAACTTCGAATTCAATAATTACTGTTCCCGGTCTCGTTGGTAATGTTTTTAGCCCAACAGGTCAAATTGCCTTAACTAAAGATTCTAGAGAGCAGTCAAGCAATTTTATGTCAGTCGCAGGCGGCATTTCATTTAGAACGCCAGTTTTAAAGAAAGGCTTGGCTTTATTTGGTTCGGTCGGTAGCAACAACCGATTCACTTGGGCTAATGATCAATTCGACACAAGCTCTGTAGATGCTAATATTGGGCTAAGCTACAAAAAATTTATTGATACTTTTTCTGTGGCCTTACAAAACAGTTCATTCACTGTTGGTAGTGACAGATTCAGGACATCTAATGGTGTCAATGCGCAATGGCTAAGGGATATTGATGATAAAAACCAAGTAAGCATTTTTGGTAATTATTCACATCTTGAATATCCAGATAACTCCATCCGTGATGCAAATCGGGCCATTATCGGTGCTGGATGGGGGCATGCATTTTCTGGTGATAAAGCGCCTGTTATTTTCCTGAATGGCTATACAGGTAAAGAAAACGCAGATGCATCCAACCTGGATAATGATATTTATGGCTTGCGTGCTAGTGGTCAACTTGCTTTAAATTACAAATGGGTTGGATATGCAGGCGCAGGATATGAGAAGCGTCGATATGACGGCCCTATCGGTGGATTTACTAGCGACAGGCGTGACGACCAGTATGACGTAACAGTTGGCTTAAGATACATCCCAATCAGGGACTGGACTATCAAACCTCAGCTAAGCTATATCACCAACGACTCTAATACTTCATTACTTGATTTTGACCGGACCATTCTGTCTGTGAATGTTCGCAAAGATTTTAATTGGTAAGTTTAAGAAATTTCTAAACATTACTAATTAATTCTAAACCGAAATAAGGACTATATAAATGAACGTTAATAACGCATTCAATCTAAACCGCCAGGCATGTATCGCTTTATTAGTTGCTGCTGCTTTTCCCGCAAATGTGCTAGGCGCTGCAGGCCGAGTAGAGTTTGCCATTGGTGGCGTAACGGCAATTGGTGCCGATGGTCGAGCCCGTCCATTAAGCAAGGGTAGCGAATTAAATACTGGGGATACAATCCAGACAACAGATGGTCGGGTGCAGGTCAAGTTTACTGATGGCGGTTATATGTCATTTCAGCCGCAAACTCAGTTCAAAATTGAAGACTATAGCTATAGTGGTAAAACTGATGGTAGTGAGAAAGGATTTTTCAGGTTAGTAGAAGGTGGTTTGCGTGCTATTACTGGCGCTATTGGTCATGTGAATCGCCCTAACTACAAGCTGAGTACTCCAGTTGCTACTATCGGTATTCGTGGCACGGAATATGTTGCTGTGTATCGTGCAAATGGCCAGCAACTTTATCTGAGCACTATAGATGGGGCGCTTTACGTTAAAAATGACCAGGGAGATATGGTTCTTTATAAAGGGCAAAGTGGTGAGGTGACAGGTAGTGGCTCGCCACAGCGTACTGATAATGCAGGGGGCGTGACTGCACAAGGTCCAGATAATACGCAGCGCAACCAGAATGAACAAAACAAAGAAAGACAAGACAGCACAATATTTACTGTTAATGAACAGTACACTAGCGATGGCACCCCGTTAGCCTTCACTGCGGGTGCTGATACCCTTTCTGCAATACAGACTTATGCTGCTGCAAATGCAATAGGTCAATATATTCTTGTTGATGATGCAACCAATATAGGCAGCGCAACCAGTTTTTATGATTCACTCAAACTGATTGACAACGGAAGCAGCCATTTTAGTCGTTTCACAGTATTTTTTGGGGATGGTTTTGTCAGCAGTTCTTTGGCTGTTGCTGCGACTTATAATGACGGAAGTGGGCCGGTTACTGATGTGATTCAATTCGCTGGGTCAGGTAATTTAAATACTGCTAATGCAGGCCTGAATATGTCATTGAATAGTGGCTCTAATGGCTTTAGCTTCGGTTGCTACAGTAACTGCGTATTAACCGCAACAGGGGCTTTGAAGGGACCTACTGCCCAACAAGCAAGTATCAACTACTCTATAGAGAGCGGATCAATTGGCAGCGGCAGTGCAAATTTCAACGCTCCTAATGTTCCAGCAGCATCTTCTGGCACTTCTGGGCTTTAGCTCTTGTTAAATTTATTGCCTAAGCTGAATGTACCACTATAAATAGTGTACTAGTTTAGAGTCTATAGGCTGACGCGCTTGTTGGCTTATGGTCTTTGCTAGCTTGGGTTGATTCTTAAGTTGCATGATTAGCTCATATGCCTCTTCATCAGTATCAAATAAGAAGCCATTTTTACCGTGATTAATCAGGTCTGCATATCCCCCTTGTCGGCTACAAACGACGGGAAGACCTGCTAACATTGCCTCAAGCACAACCGTACCAAAAGCTTCTTTGTAGCTGATGCATGTCCTATAAAAAAAGCAATCTACGCTGCTCAGATATTCAGCAAGTTGACTATGTGCTTGCTCCCTAAGTAGCTCAATCCCAGCTTCATTATCTAGCCACGGGCGCAAGCATGTGGCGCCGAGTAATCTGATGTTACATCCAGCGTTTCTCAGTTTTTTGTATAAAGCTGGATCTCTGAAATGGTGTTTACTTAATACATCTCTGCTACATTTGCCAATAGTAAAAGGTCGACTTGGCTTGTGATTTATTTCAAAACTTCGGTCAATGTTTAATAGCTTGGAAAATCTCTGGCTGTTAGGGTAATGCGGCTGGATTTTACTTGGTATGCCAAGTGCTTTTTGAACAAACTGACCAACTACACAGATCTCAATTTTTGACCTATCAATAAAGCGTAAGCGATGCATGTAGTTATACAATAATCCTGGATTGTACTCATTGTGTATCAATATAATCTTGTCAAAACTTACATGATCAAACCACTGCCCGATTTCTGTAGTGCAACCGCCGATAATAAAGGTTCCACCCTGCGGGAATTTTCCAGAGTAGGCTGATATCTTCTCAATTTTAGCGTGTGCCCTATATGAAGCAGTAGGTTCTTGTGGGCTCCATACCTGAATCGCATATTGATTGAGTGAAGACAAGTGTTGATAGACATCAATCATGTTCCAATCCCCACCTCTGGTATGGTGAAAAGGTGCGAGAATATGGACTGGATTTGATAGGTTGGAATAGGAGATAAGGCTTGGTTCTGTCATGGTGATGTCAAATAATTTGAGTGACGTATTAAAGAGCATTGTAAATCGGATTGATGCTGCTGAGTTTGCAGAAGCCGAACGTCAGGCCATCTATTTTTTACAATCACATCCCCGGCATGCCCAATTGTGGTTTTTGCTGGGTGTTGCCCAGCAGTCGCAGGGAAAGTTGCTCCCTGCTCTAGGTAGCCTATTAGAGGCTCATGGGCTTGATGCTCCTAATGTCAACATCATCAATGCCTGTGCCCTGTCTTACCAGTTGCTGGATAAACCCGAACTATGCAATCAGATGATGCAAAAAGCTTATCAGCTTGAACCTAAGAACACGCAAGTAATTGCAAACTTGGCAAGCTCTTTTGAGAGGCTAGGTCAGTTTAAAGAAGCGCTTAATCTATATGATCTAGCCATTGAGCACGATCCAGACTATGTGATGGCCTGGCAAAATCGCGGTATTTTGTTCAAGGTCATGGGTGAAAAAAGTGCCTGGCTGAGGAGTAACTTGGAGGCTTATAAGCGCTACCCCGACTCCCTAGAGATTATGCATAATCTGACGTATGCCTGCATTGCTAATTTTAAATACGTACAGGCCTTGGATGTATGTAATCAGGGACTGGCAAAAGCCCCAGAGAATGCTTATCTGCAGTTGGCAAAGGGATTGATTTTAGCTGTCACCAGACAGTTTGATGCCGCCAAGCTGTGGCTAGCAAACGCACAAATTGGTAATCCAGCCATTATTGGCGAGTTGATGCCTCAATATAAATGTCTCCCTGAGTCTTTTAGTGCAGAAGTTAACCCAAGTATTATTTATTTTGAGGCGATGTTTGATCAGCAGCAGGCCTGTTTTTGGGAACAACGCCAAGATTTTATAGAAACTTTAAAAAAGGCGATTCTTAGTCCCGATAGTATTTATGATGTCATTCGAAGCTATACATTTGCTTTTCAAGTGTTCTCATTGAATTTAAGCCCCCAAACACGTAAGGCGCTTATGCAAGGGCTGTCCGACATTGTGCAGGATTTTGCTTGGCTAAAAGCTTGCCCGCCTTATAAGTTTGATAAAACTCCAACCAAGCGCATCCGAATCGGTTATATATCACCAGATTATCGCCAGCATCCAACAGCAGTGTTATGCAAGAAAATTTTTGAGCATCACGACAAACAACAATTTGAAATATATACCTACGCTACATTTGGCTCAGATATTAAGGGTGACAATTACAGAGAGACTATTCAGACACATAGCCATGTATTCCGTGATGTTGATTCGATGGGTGTCGTAGAGCTGACTGATCTCGTTTATCAAGACAAGATTGATATTCTGGTTGATCTGGCAGGATATACCGCATTAGCACGCCCCGAGGTGTTTGCATTAAGGCCAGCACCATTACAGATATCTTATCTCGGATTCATACATACGCTTGGGGCAGACTACATGGATTACGCATTAGCAGATGCTGTGATAATTCCAGATCAAGCTTTGGATGATTGGCATGAAAAAACAATCAGGCTGCCATCATGTTTATATGTTTACGACACTGATATCAGCAATAAGCCTACAAAGATGTTGAGAGCAGATGTCGGCCTACCTGAACATGAGATTGTTTTTTGTGTATTTAACAATAATTTTAAAATTGAACCTGTGATGTTCAGGGTTTGGATGAATATACTAAAAGCGATCCCAAGCAGCGTGATCTGGTTAATTGCATATGCTCCGGAAGTAAAAGAAAATCTTACTATTGAGGCTGAAAAGCTAGGGGTATCAAAAGAACGGTTGATCTTTGCGTCAAAACTACCTGTTGATGAACATTTACAACGATACCAATTAGCTGATTTGTTTCTTGATACCTACTGGTGCAATGCGCATACAACCGCGATTGAAGCTGTGTGGCAGGGCTTGCCCGTTATTACATGCCCTGGAGAAGTATCCTCATCGCGAGTGGCTGCCTCGATTATTAGTGCGCTGGAAATGCCGGAGTTGATTATGGCTAACTTAGAAGATTACGAAAAAACAGCTATTTACTATGCAACGCATGCAGAAGAGCTATTTGCCATGCGCGAAAAACTCAAAGCTAAACGTTATACTGCCCCTTTATTTAACACCGAACTAACAGTCAGGCAGATCGAACATGCCTATTCGATAGTGTGGCAACGCTATCAGGCTGGACTCTTACCAGCCACCACTGATATTCCTACTATTGAGAAAAATGAGATTTATCATTGAATAGTTTGTTTGAAAAAATAAGTCCACAGGCACCGCTTGCTGAGCGATTGCGACCAACGACGCTGGATGAGGTCGTCGGCCAGTCACACCTGTTAGGGGAGGGTAAGCCACTGCGTCTGGCATTTAATTCTGGCAAGCTGCCATCGATGATTCTCTGGGGTCCACCTGGGGTGGGCAAGACTACGCTGGCACGCTTGATCGCTAACGCTGCAGATGCCGAATTTATACCTATCTCTGCTGTACTCTCCGGCATTAAGGACATCAGGGACTCCATTGAACTGGCTGAGCATACTTTGCAGCAATCTGGCCGTCGTACCATCATGTTTGTGGATGAGGTACACCGCTTTAATAAGGGTCAGCAGGATGCGTTTCTGCCTTTTGTTGAGAGCGGCCTGATCACCTTTATCGGTGCTACCACAGAAAACCCGTCTTTTGAGGTGAACAGTGCGTTACTGAGCCGTGCACAGGTGTTTGTGCTCAGCGCATTATCCGAGGCTGAGCTTGGCCTGTTGCTGGACAGGGCTCAGCAAGCCATGGCCTCAGAGCTGAGCATGACGGCGGAGGTACATGAACAGCTATTAGCGTATGCCGACGGCGATGCACGTCGCCTGCTCAATTTTGTGGAAGGCTTGTTCAATGCTGCACAAGCAGCAGATATTAAAGAGATCGATGCCGATTTCCTGCAGTCGACCATGGCCAGCAAGATGCGCCGTTTTGATAAAGGCGGTGAAGCCTTTTATGACCAGATTTCAGCGTTGCATAAGTCTGTTCGTGGCTCCAACCCGGACGCAGCCCTGTACTGGTTTTTACGCATGCTGGATGGCGGCGCGGATCCTTTATATCTTGGCCGTCGCATCATTCGCATGGCAGTCGAAGATATCGGCCTGGCCGATCCGCGTGCACAGACCATGGCGCTGGAGGCCTGCCAGATATATGAGCGTTTAGGTTCACCAGAGGGTGAACTTGCTTTGTCGAATGCAGTGATTTATCTTGCTGTCGCCGCGAAGAGTAATGCCGCTTATAACGCCTATAATCAAGGCAAGGCTTTTGTTGGCAATGATAAATCGAGGCCTGTACCCTTGCATCTGCGCAACGCGCCGACCAAGCTCATGAAAGCGCTGGATTACGGTAAGGAATATCGCTATGCCCATAATGAGCCGGATGCTTACGCTGCAGGTGAAAGTTATTTGCCGGATGATATGCAGCATGTGCAGTTTTATACGCCCACACCACGCGGCTTAGAAGGTAAAATTAGCGAGAAGCTAGCGCATCTGCGCGAGCTGGATGCAAAAGCGAATAACAAGAAGAACAAATAACAAGAAATTAAAGAGTCAATCAGTCTATTTATTAAACCCATTCAGGTACCCCATGTTAGATATACAAGCTTTACGTAATGATTTGGATGCAGTCGTGGCCAAGCTGGCCACGCGTAAATTTGAGTTTGATACAGCCACATTCAGTGCGCTGGAGCAGGAACGCAAGACTGTACAAACCCGCACCCAGGACCTGCAAGCCAAGCGCAATGCCAGCTCCAAGCAGATAGGCATTGCCAAATCAAAAGGCGAGGATGTCAGGGCAATACTTGCTGAAGTCGCCGGATTGGGCGACCAGTTAAAGGCCGATGAAACGCGCCTGACGGAATTGCAAACCGAATTACAAAACCTGCTTCTTAATGTACCCAATCTGCCACATGCCAGCGTGCCCGTTGGTAAGTCAGAAGAAGAGAATATAGAAGTGCGTAAAGTTGGGATGCCGCGTAATTTTGATTTTGAAATCAAGGATCATACCGATGTGGGTACACCGTTAGGCCTCGATTTCGATACCGGTGCCAAGCTTGCAGGCGCGCGCTTTACCTTGATGCGCGGCAAGATAGCCAAGCTACATCGTGCGCTTGCCCAGTTCATGATGGATACGCAGACTGAGCAGCATGGTTACACCGAGTGCTACACGCCTTATATAGTGAATGCAAATAGCCTACTTGGCACAGGTCAATTACCTAAATTTGAAAATGATTTATTTCAAGTAAGTTTCGGTGCATCAAAAGAGAAAGCGGTAGGACTCGATTTATACGTTAGCAAAACAACTGGTGAACCTACTGAAGTTATTCCGGTTAATTGGTATTTGATTCCTACGTCCGAAGTAACACTCACGAATACCGTACGCGATGAAATCGTGGCGCTGGATGCCTTGCCTATCAAGCTCACGGCGCATACACCATGCTTCCGTTCCGAGGCGGGCTCTTATGGCCGTGATACGCGCGGCATGATACGCCAGCACCAGTTTGATAAGGTGGAGATGGTGCAGATTGTTCATCCTGATAAAAGCTATGAAGCGCTGGAAGAGATGGTGGGACACGCTGAAAATATACTTAAAGCCCTCAGCTTGCCTTACCGCGTCGTTTCGCTTTGCACCGGTGATATGGGCTTTGGTGCTGCCAAGACTTATGACCTGGAAGTGTGGCTGCCTGCGCAGAATACTTATCGCGAGATTTCATCAGTATCCAACTGCGAGGCTTTCCAGGCACGTCGCTTGCAGGCACGCTTCCGTAATGAGTCTGGCAAGCCTGAGCTGGTGCATACACTGAATGGTTCTGGCCTGGCAGTTGGCCGTACACTGGTTGCTGTGCTGGAAAACTACCAGAATGCCGATGGCAGCGTTACGGTGCCAGAAGTGTTGGTGCCGTACATGGGTGGTATAAAGCAGTTGACTGTCTAACTAGCCTACTTCTAAGCCCAGCCTATTGTGGAATAGGCTGGTTACCCTGCGCCAGGCTGGCGATGTCAAAGTTAGGCAGCATGGGCGTATGTTGTGGCAAGTATTTCTCCAGTATCTTGTGATACGTGCGGACTGATTCCACGAAAACAACTGGTGCGCCGCCACTTGCATAGCCGTATTTCAGGGTGGTGTAATACTCAGCCTTGTTGAGCATGGGCAAAGTTTTCTTCAGGTCGGCCCAGCTATCAGGGTTTAGCTTGAGCCGCACTGCCAATACCCTCGCATCTTCCAGGTGTGCATAGCCTATATTGTAGGCAGCCAATGCCATCCAGGTTCTGTCAGGCTCCGGTACACGTTTAGGGATGATGTCTTTCAGGATCACCGTATAACGAGCGCCTGCCATAATGCTTTGCTTAGCATCCAAACGGTCAGTCACCCCCAGTCTGTCAGCGGTCTGCTCGGTAAGCATCATCATGCCGCGCACATTAGTGGGGGAAGTGTTTAATCTATCCCAGTGTGATTCCTGATAACTGATGGCTGCTAGTAGTCGCCAGTCTATATTGGTGAGTTCCTGTGCCTGTTTAAAGATGGGGCTGTAGCGGGGTAGCAAGCTACGCGTACGCTGCAGGAAAGTGGTGATGTCTATCGGGTTCAGGCGTTCTGCATGACCATAGTAGCGATCAATCAGGTTACGTAATGTCCCGTCTTTCTTGATGCGGGCAAAGAATGCATTGGCCTTCCGATAGATCACCGGGTCACCATTCTTGGGGAAGGCCCAGGCAATTTTCTCCGCCTTACCCAGTGACATACCTGCACCCAGATTCGGGTAGTAATTCTGCAGTAAAGCAATAAGATGTGCGTCCGCCACCGTGTAATCCAGGCTGCCATCTGCCACCTGTTCAAGCAGCTCATCTGCGCTATTGTTGGTTGGCTCACGCCAAGTCAGCCTTGGCTCCTGTTGCTTGATCTCCCTTAAGCGCTCGGCATAGCTGGTGCCAGCAGGCACGGCTATTCTTTTTCCAATCAGCTCCTCCAGCGATTTAGGCGCAGTTCCCAACTCCTTGTTATACACCACCTGTTGCTGCGTATTTTCATAAGGTACTGTGAACTGCACCAGATGCTGCCTCAATTCGGTAATACTGAGGTCGGCTGCAGCGAAATGCGCCTGGCCTTTGAGCAGGGTAGGGATGACTTTGGTGATGTTATCTACTACCAGAAATTTTATACTGTAATCAGGTCCAAACTCCTTGGCAAAGAGCTTGGCAAGGTCATATTCCAGCCCGGCATATTCATTCTCGCCATTCACATAATAGGTATTGGGGCCGTTATGGGTGACTACCACCAGCTCTTTTGTAGCAACGGCTTTTGCTAAAGGTGCCGGGGGCGGTTCGCAGCCGGTGAGTACTAGCGAAATGAACAGAATGAAAAGAATACGCATCAGGCAAAGTTTCCCCAAGTTACCATGCTTTGTCTACTAGTTTGTTTTCATGGCTATTCATTTATTGGCCTAGGAAAGATCGGCAGAATATGACCAGGAAATTAAAATAGGGCATGCTAAAATAGCCTATCTACTGAGCTATCAAGTCAATTTGGCAAGTAGGTGTGGAGAGGTGGCAGAGTGGTTGAATGTACCTGACTCGAAATCAGGCATACGCGCAAGCGTATCGAGGGTTCAAATCCCTCCCTCTCCGCCAACAAATCGCTTTACAGTCCATCTAATCTAGGCTTTGTGCGAACTTTATTCGAGGTCGTGTATTGTATGTTCGTAAGATATTTAGATAATTACGAGCATTCTTTTTAGTTACTTAGTAAATGCCCAAGTTTGTGTAATTTTGTTTGAAGGTACTGACGGTTAATTATATTTGATTCAATAGCTAGAGAGGTTAGCTGTTTAACAGAAACTCCAAGCTTGATTAATGCGCTCTTTTTGTGCGGATTATTGCTTAGAAGATTAATCGAGTTAATCTTCAAATGTTGAATGATGTCTGATGCTATTTCGAACGATCGGCTATCAACTGGAAGCCCGAGTGCAAGATTTGCATCGACAGTATCCAACCCATTATCTTGTAGCTCATAAGCACGGATTTTATTGCCTAGACCTATGCCTCTTCCTTCATGGTCTCGTAGATAAATAATTACTCCAGTCCTTTCCTTAGAAATAATCTGCTGTGCTAGTTTTAGTTGCTCACCACAGTCGCAGCGTTGTGATGAGAATATATCTCCTGTTAGGCACTCTGAATGGACTCTGGTCAGAACATTATTTTTTTCTGTTACGGAGCCCATCACCAGAGCTACATGCTCCGAATGAGTCCGCAAGTCCTGATAAACGTGAATGACATAATCACCAAATGCTGTTGGTAATTTTGATGAGGATAGGTAAACAATGTTGCTCATGAGTTTTTCATGCTTGATATTTCTATCTAAGCGCGTTGATAGCCCCAATTTTTATTAGTTTTGCGCGAACTACATTCCGGCTAACGCCCAGCAGACGTGCTGACTGGACTTGATTGTTATGGCAATAGTGATAAGCAGCTTTTACTAAAGTATCTTCAACATACTCATATAGATCTGGATGCCCATCTTCAAATAAGGTATGTAAAGCCTGAAGTAACTGGTTATGTGGCAGTTGATTGCTAGCCGTTGTTTCTGCTCTGTTACGATTGAGCTGGATTGAAGAAAGCTGCAGATCTTCACTGCGCACAATATTGTTTTTGCAGATCAGCAAGGCGTGATGAATCACATTTTCCAGTTCGCGGATATTGCCCGGCCACGGATGATATTGCAGTTTCTGCTTTGCATCGGCATCAATCGTGATATCGCCATAGCCCAGTCTTCTGCGATATTCCCCTACAAAATACTCTGCCAAAGGCAGAATATCGCCAGGGCGCTCGCGCAGGGTGGGTAATTCAATGTGGGCTACACGCAGCCGATAGAAAAGGTCTTCCCTGAAATGTCCTGCCAATACGGCTTCTTCCAGGCGCACGTTGGTGGCAGCGACAAGCCTGACATCTATCGGCGTAGCCTTACGTGCACCCAGCCTGACGACTTCACGCTCCTGCAGAACGCGTAGCAATTTAACTTGACTGCTGAGTGGCAGGTCGCCGATTTCATCCAGAAATAAAGTACCGCCATTAGCCGCTTCGAACCAGCCGGATTTCGCTGCAAAAGCACCTGTAAATGCGCCTTTCTCATGGCCGAACAATTCGCTTTCCACAAGCGCCTCAGAAAACGCGCCGCAATTGACGGCCACAAACGGCCCATTTTTGCGTTGGCTCAGTTCATGCACATGGCGTGCGATTAACTCTTTACCGGTTCCCGTTTCACCAATAATCAAGACGTTGGCTTCACTCGGTGCAATTTGTTTAATGCGTGCTAACAGTGCTTGGGATTTTGGGTCTTCAAACACCTGGGCAGTGGCGCGTATTGATTTTGTAAGCGCCTGTGAATTAGGAAGTGTCAGTAAATTCATATTTTCTTTCTCCTGTTGAGGAGTTTCATTAAATTCGTATTTTGCGAGATTAAAATCTCTAGCCAGTAAATTGTTCATGAGTAAAATGTTGGCGTCGGGTATTGCTGTTTCAATGCCCATTCGCCCAGTTCCTTAATTTTGTAATCAATAGGGTCATGCAGGGTATGTGTGCGCAAATTGCGCCAGTGCCTGTCCATACTCAATCCTGCATGCGTAGAGCGGGAGCCTGTGACCTCAAACATCCGGCTGGTAATATCCAGCCCCGTGCGTGTGGTAAGCACTTTAGCTGCCGCAATTTTGAGCGCGACCATTCCGCGTTCGGTTTCTGTCAATGCTTCTCCCTGCTGCCAGGCTTCATCCAGTAGCGTCGCTGCTAACTCGGTCAATGCTCGTGCACTTTCCAGTGCTGCCCAGAAGTCGCCATAGTGACTAACAATATATGGATCGTCGTGTGTTTTTTGCAATTTTGAGATAGGCCAAGGCTTGGCTTCATATAGCGTGTAGTTTCGTGCCTCATTAAAAGCGCCTTCTGCTATTCCCAGATAAATGTTGGTCAATATTAATTGAGCAATCAGTGGCCTTAAACAAGAAAAAGGGGTACTTAACGGCCCCGGGTCAAGCAGCAACTCATTCTCTTCTACCCGCACTCGCTCGAAATTGACACTACCGCTATCAGTTTGGCGTTGGCCAATGTTGTCCCAGTCCTGCAATACGTGGATGCCGGTGCGCCCAGTCGGTAATGCAGCAATCACCAGTCTGGATTTTCCAGCTCCATCCCCGGTGGGTTCGGCGGCTGATGCAATCAACATCTCTGAATCCAGCGCACCGGAACAAAAACTTTTTTGACCGGAAAATTCGCGCCAATGACTGAAGCTGCGGCTAACAGTGCGCTCATCAAGTGGATTAAGTGCGTTTCCCCAAAACCAATTTTGTCTGGCGGTTTGCTCAAACCAGGGTTGCCATTGTGTCGGTTTTGAAAACAAACGCACGGTGGCCAGCATTAAATGCTGAAAAGCAAATACGTGGGCAATCGAGCTATCGGCTTTTGCAAACTCACGCACGATTTGCATGGTGAGCTGCCAGTCGGCGCCTAAGCCACCAAACTCAGAGGGAATCACCAAGCCCAGCAGCCCGCTCTGGCGAATATCATCGCGTTGCTGCTTGGGTGTCCCGCCAAGCTGGTCGCGCTCGATCGCAGTTAATGCAAACTCGGCTGCCAGACTACGTGCTATATCCATGGGGTGCCCAGCCTGTTCACCTGATGATTGCTGATTAATCGGCGAATCACTTCCCTGACTTTGTAATGACAGGACTTGTTTTGTTATAGCCAATGCTTATATTCCCAGTTTTTAATATACGGACACTACAGCAGGGACCGTGCCAGTTTGAAATACTTGTTTGGAATATTCATATGCTGCGGATGAAGCATATGCTGAAAAAGCAGCAAGGCTCTGCTGCTGCGGGCTTTGTGGCAGCGCGCTGTATGTTGCCAATTATCGTTGTGGCGGTCTTTGCGGCATCAACAGCTATCCTGACTGCTGCTTTTGCAGCAGCAACCCAGCACGGGGTGTGCTGATTAAGCAGCACACTGCTAACGCTGTCGCAGATAAAACTCAACAAAAACAAGCATTAGAGCCAATGGCATACTCTTTGCTGAATTGCTATATCAAAAAATTAATTATTTAAATGTTTTCAGCAAAAAAGGATAGTAAATGCAGATTTTCTGGTTCCTGCCGACCCATGGCGACCAGCGCTACTTAGGTACTGCGCACGGTGCTAGGCCAGCGACTTATAGTTATCTCAAGCAGATCGCCCAAGCGGCTGATCGGCTTGGTTTCAAAGGCGTTCTGGTGCCCTCCGGTCGTTCTTGCGAAGATCCGTGGGTGATCAGTTCCGCACTGATCAACGAAACCCAGCACCTCAAGTTTCTGGTGGCAGTGCGCCCAGGTTTTACCTCGCCTACGGTATCTGCACGCATGGCATCTACGCTGGATCGCATCTCTGGTGGCAGACTGTTGATTAATGTGGTGGCAGGTGGTGACCCTGCGGAACAACAAGCCGATGGCAGTTTTCTATCCCACGACGAACGATATGCTGAGACGCGCGAATTTCTTGAGGTATGGAAAGCTGTTCTGCAGGGTGAAACTATTAGCCTTGATGGCGACTACATTCACGTTAAAGATGCCAGCTTGCCCTCTGGCGCATTGCAGCAACCATACCCGCCGCTCTTTATCGGGGGGTCTTCTGATGCGGCTATTGATCTCACTGCAGAACACATAGATGTCTATTTAACATGGGGCGAGCCACCTCAGGCAGTTGCCGAGAAAATTCAACGTGTACGTGCTGAAGCAGCAGTAAAAGGGCGCAAGGTTAAATTTGGTATACGGCTACATATCATCGTTCGTGAAACCAGTGAAGAAGCATGGCAAGCTGCAGATGAACTGATTTCCCATGTCACGGATGACACCATCGCAGCTGCCCAAGCAGCCGTATCCAGGTTTGACTCCGTCGGGCAAAAAAAGATGACAGAACTGCACGGTGGCCGTCGAGACAAGCTGGTTGTTTCACCCAGCCTGTGGGCCGGTGTTGGCCTGGTACGTGGTGGGGCTGGTACAGCACTGGTGGGCAGTGCGCAGGAGGTGGCTGACCGTATCAATGAATATGCAGCACTGGGAATCGATCACTTCATATTTTCCGGCTATCCGCACCTGGAAGAGTCCTATCGCGTCGCAGAACTGCTATTCCCGCTGCTGCCAGTAGAGTTGCAGCCCGGTAACGAGGCTGCCATCAAGACCAATATGACAGGCCCGTTTGGCGAAGCCCTTGCCAGTCGCCAGTCAAACATATCAGCGCATTAAAGGTTATCCATGAGCATTATCAGCAAAAATGAAATCCCCTTGCCCAGCTTGTCTGGCACGCCGCAACAAATCGCCGAGCAGTTGAGCGCGTATTTTGCAATCACCGCTGCTGAAAGGGATGTGGCCGGGGGTACTCCTTTCGAGCAACGTGAAGCAGTGAGGCAAAGTGGCCTGCTTAAGCTTTTAATTCCCAAGGAGTTGGGCGGACTGGGTGGAAACTGGGCAGATATTTACCGTATTATTCGCATCATTGCCCGCGCAGATAGCTCGCTGGCACAGGTATTTGCTTTCCAGTTTCTTATGCTGGCCTCTATCAGGCTGTATGCCACCACTGACCAGTGGGAATGCCTATGGCGTGAAACGGCTATATATAATCTGTGGTGGGGCAACGCTCTCAACCCTCTAGACACCCGCACGATTGCAACTCCTCAAGGCGATCATTTTTTATTCAATGGGCAGAAAAGTTTTTGCTCGGGTGCTATAGATTCAGATCGACTCATTGTTTCTGCATTAGAGGAGGGTACCGGCCGTTTTCTTGTGGCCGCAGTGCCAACCCCTCGGGCTGGTATCAAGCTCAATAATGACTGGGACAATATGGGCCAGCGCCAGACCGATAGCGGCAGCGCAGAGTTCACTAATCTGCGGGTTGAGCCGCATGAGTTGCTAATGAACCCAGGTCCCTTGAGCTCACCTTTTTCCAGCCTGCGTTCGCTAATAGCGCAACTCATTTTCACCAACATTTATCAGGGCATCGCTGAAGGTGCATTGGCCGAGGCTGTTAAATATACGCAGAACAGTTCGCGTGTCTGGAGTGGATCACTGGCGGATAACGTTCAGCAAGATCCTTACACATTGCTGCATTACGGCGAGTTCTGGGCCAGTCTCGATGCTTCAGGGTTGCTGGCAGATCATGCTGCTAATCTTCTTGATCAGGCATGGGCGCAAGATCTGAGCCTGAGTGAAGAGCAACGTGGCAAAGCCGCACTTGCCGTGTTTTCTGCCAAGGTGAATATCACTAAATCTGGGCTGGATGTTACATCACGTATCTTCGAAGTGGCCGGTGCTCGTGCCACTACCGCCAGATTGAGGCTAGATCGTTACTGGCGCAATCTGCGGGTATATACGCTGCATGACCCGGTCGATTACAAACTCAAGGATTTGGGCGACTGGGCGCTCAACGGTAATTATCCAACCCCCAGTTTTTACTCCTGATACCGGAATTTCCAACACTGATCACTTGAATACTGAATAAACATGACACAAAAAATAATCGATATGCGTAGT
The DNA here is from genome assembly GCA_035459965.1 of Methylophilaceae bacterium. Taxonomy (GTDB): domain Bacteria; phylum Pseudomonadota; class Gammaproteobacteria; order Burkholderiales; family Methylophilaceae; genus DATHXC01. The sequence goes on along the minus strand of DATHXC010000010.1, from coordinate 19,676 downwards.
CGTCCTGCTTACCTGCACGACTTTTTCGGGGCAACTCCCGGCACGGCAGCTTTTGAAACGGCCAAATGGCTTAATCGCCGTGTAGGTTCGCAAGACGACATACACTTTCAGCGCTCTTACACATTAGAAGGGTATCTTAAGGAAATTGCAGATGCTGGCGTTAACAAGGCTATCGTCGTGGGTCGAGAAACACCTGGCCTGACTATTAATAATGACGAAATCGCTGCGCTAGTAGGACAGAGTGATTTGTTGGTGGGACTAGGTTCCGTCGATATCCAGACCCGTGGCGAAAAAGATACCATCGCCGAAATCAATCGCGCCATCAATACATTCGGATTTCGTGCCATCAATATTGAGCCCGGCTTTGGCGAGCCAGCGCTACAAGCGGATAACCCGGTGTTTTATCCTGTTTACGAAGAGTGCCTGCATTTCGACGTGCCAGTGTGCCTGATGTCTGGCCCCACCACGCCAGATTTTGACTATGCCCATCCTAACGCTGTAGCTCGTCTGGCACGCCGCTATCCCCAGCTCAAGATTATTTGCTTCCACGGTTACTACCCGTATGTAAATGAAATCGTCGGGGCCGCTTTCCGTTACGACAATATCTATCTCGTGCCTGATATGTATATCTTCCAGCCCGGCTCGCAGTTGTATGTAGAAGCTGCCAACAGTTTTCTTGCAGACCAGTTGCTATTCGGCTCTTCATACCCGTTCCGCGAGATGAAGCAGAGTGTGGAGGATTTCGCTGCCTTGGGGTTTAAAGAGAGCGTGCTGGATAAAGTCTTATACCAGAATGCCGAGCGCCTGCTCAAAATTAAGGCCTAGAAAATTCAGGCTTAGGAAAAATTAAGGAAGTACACATGCAAGCTATAAAAGAAACCTTCAATCAAGTAGAGACAGCCATTGCTGCAATTGCGCGCGGGGAATTTGTATTGGTAGTGGATGATACTGACCGCGAAAACGAAGGTGACCTAATCATCGCCGCAGAGAAAATCACTGCCAGCCAGATGGCGTTCATGGTGCGCCACAGCAGTGGCATTGTGTGTGTTTCCATGACTGCCGAGCGGCTGCGTCAGCTCAAATTGCCGTTGATGGTAGAGCGCAATACTGAGTCATATCGCACCGCTTTTACTGTCAGTGTCGACTACCTGCACGGCACTAGCACAGGTATCTCCGCTGCAGACCGGGCGCTCACACTCAATGCGCTGGCTGACCCCAAAAGTTTAGCCGCAGACTTTGCCCGTCCCGGCCATATCTTTCCCTTGCGCTGCCGTAAAGGCGGTGTGCTGGAACGCCCGGGCCACACCGAAGCCGCCCATGATCTGGCAGCATTGGCGGGCCTGCAGCCTGTAGGTGTGCTATGCGAAGTAGTGAATGACGATGGCACCATGGCACGCAGGCCTGAGCTATTCGCTTTTGCCAAGCAGCATGGGTTGGCGATTATCAGTATTGCAGATTTGATTGTTTATCGTCAGCAAGAGGGGGTGCCGAGTGAAGCTCGATCAACTATAGGTGAGGGCTTGGGTGAGCATCGTTTGCTGGATGCTGCGATTAGTTATCACGCCTGATTTAGCTTCGATTTTTAGGTCGATATCTATTGCAGGTAGAAAACAGAAAATCCCAAGATTTTATTCTTGGGCTTTTCTGTTTTAAGCTAATTGCTATCTAACTTAATGAAACTTTAAATCCACGGATGCCGTGGTGGATTTTCACCATTTAATGCGTAGTTACCTACTGCGTAATACTTCCAGCGAACTGGGTCGTGCAGTGTATGGGTGCGGGCATTGCGCCAGTGGCGATCCAGGTTGTATTGGCCCAGGGTGGAGCGCGTGCCTGCGAGCTCGAATAGTTTGCTGCCTGCAAGCAGGGCGGTCTCGGTGCTCAGTACTTTGGCTTCGGCAACGGCGATGGAAGCGGCGGCTACGGTGTCGTCGTTAGGGTTTTGCTGGGCATCATCAATAAAGTCACCTGCGCGTTTGAGCAGTGCATCGGTGGCATGTACGCGGATCTGCAAGTCGCCGATGTCTTTGATGGTGAGTGGATCTTCGTAGCCATGTTCCAGCTCGGTATCTATCCATGGGCGGGTGAAGTTGCGCACAAAGTGGATGGTATCGCGCAGGGCGGCACGGGCAATGCCGGTATCCACGCCAGCCTGGATGATTTGCGCGATGGGTCCCATGGTCGTGGGGCGCTCAAATGCCAGGTGGTGTGGCAGTACGTATTCGGCGGGGACAAAGATATTTTCCAGAATGGTTGTGCCGCTGGCGGTAGTGCGTTGGCCGAAGCTGGACCAGTCATCAATAATCGTTAACCCGGGCGCTCCTTTTTTAACAAAGGCCACTACGGTGTTGTCGTACTCGTCCTTGGCCACAACTGGTACCCAGTCGGCCAGCAACGCGCTGGATGAATAGAATTTCTTACCGTTGAGTAAATAGCCGCCTTCTGTAGGCGTCAGTCGAGTTTGCACATCGTTGACGCTCTTGGTACCGATCTCGGAAAAGGCATTACCAAAGCGCACGCCTTGCAACACTAGGTCAAAGAAGAATTTTTTCTGGTAGTCAGTGCCGTCCAGGCGCAGGCCTTCCACCATATACAAATGGTTTTGCGGAATCTGTCCTACGCTCGGGTCGGCTTCAGCAATGATGGCAATCACTTCTGCCAGTGTGCTGTTTGAGACAAAAGCGCCACCATACTCTTTCGGCACAGTAATCCCCCACAGGCCGCTTTGAGAAAAGAGATCAAGCTCTTTGCGTGGCAGGCGTCGCTCTGCGTCGCGCGCGGCGGCTTCTTCTGCGATTTGTGGCGCAATCTTTTTGGCTACGGCAATCGCTTCGGCATCCGATTGAATAATGTGGGCTTTGGGGCGAGGCACTATTTCTAGCGTCTGTTCCTTGTGTAGGGCTGATGCTGTCATACAGGTTCCTTTAATTAAATGTGAGTAGTTCAAGTTGAGTAAATATTGGCCATGATGGATAGGCTTGTTGCATTTACTATGCCAGTCAGTAACTCTATGAAATTAATTGATTTTTTATTGAAGTTGATCATAAATCAGCCGTTGCAGCAGCAAGTTGCTGGCCATGTGCTGATTAATCAGCATGAGCAGGTGTTGATATAGGCAGCCTATGTTGATATCTCGAGTTTTTAGCCAAAAAGTGGTTTGTTCGCCTCACATAGAGGCCCTAAAACGTGCTGCCAACCATCAAAAAGTGCTGATTTAGCAGCAGCTTGTCAGCATTCCAGCAGCTTTAGCAACATACAAAAAGTGTCTAAAATTAATATAAGTTATTGAAATATATTATTAAATAACAGTGGCATGGTTGCTGCTATTCAGTATGGGTAGCCGCTTTCGACGACGGAAGCGAGCGAATATTTAAAGCACATATTTGAACAGGAGTAAGCATGAGTAAGAAGCTAAAAGTCGTCGCCGTATCCGGCGGCCTGAAACTGCCATCCAGAACACTGGCGTTGGTAGAGGAAATTCTAAGCAACCTTGGCGCGGCACTGCCGATTGAAACCCATTTAATTGAGCTAAGTGAAATTGGCCCGCTGTTTGGCGGCGCACTGAGCCACGCAGATTTGCCAGAGCGGGTTGTCAATGATATTGCGGCGATTGAATCTGCTGATTTGCTGGTAGTGGCAAGCCCAGTGTATCGGGCCTCTTACACCGGTTTGTTTAAACATCTGTTCGACTTCGTCCATCACGAAGCATTAATTGACGTGCCAGTGTTGCTAGCTGCTACCGGTGGTAGTGAGCGGCATGCCTTGGTGATTGATCACCAGTTACGCCCCCTCTTTAGTTTTTTCCAAGCGCACACATTGCCTATCGGCGTTTATGCATCCGAAGCCGATTTTACCAATTACAAGGTGAGCAATGATCTGCTTAAAGCGCGCATCAAGCTGGCCGTAGATCGTGCCCTGCCGCTATTGAGGCATAGGCGTATTGAGCTTACAGAAGCCAGCAAACTCGTTGCCAGCTCTTCTTAAATGACTAGAGAAAACGCATGAGCAAGCAAGCTATTAAATTCGCCTATTGGGTTTCTAACCTGAGTGGTGGCCAGGTGGTCAGCGAGATTGAGCAGGCCACAGGCTGGAGTGCTGAGTACAACATTGGCCTGGCGCAGACGGCAGAGCGAGTGGGTTTTGAATATGCACTCACGGCTACCCGTTTTTTGGGTGGTTACAAAGCGGATGGCCAGCATGAGTCGGTCATCCTGACCTCGGCTTTACTGCAAGCCACGCACAAACTAAAGGTGATTGCTGCGGTATTGCCCGGCATCTGGCCACCCGCATTACTTGCCAAGCTGGCAACTACGGCGGATCACCTTTCTAATGGCCGTTGGGCTGTTAATGTCGTGAGCGGCTGGTTTAAGGAAGAGTTCACCGCGCTGGGTGAGCCATGGCTGGAACATGACGAACGTTATCGCCGTTCTGAAGAATTTATCCGTGTGCTCAAAGGCTTGTGGGGTGAAGGGCCGTTTACCTTCAAGGGCGATTTTTACCGCATCAATGAGTTGGCATACAAGCCTGGCCCTGTGCAGAAGCCGCATCCAGAAATTTTCCAAGGTGGAAATTCCAGTGCAGCCAGACAAATGGCGGCGCGCGTTTCCGACTGGTATTTCATGAATGGCGCCGCGCCTGAAGTGCTGAAAGCGCAGATAGACGAAGTAAGGGCGGCTGCCGCAAAGCTAGGGCGCACTGTCAGATTTGCCGTGAATGCTTTTGTCATCGCTCGCGATAGTGAAGCCGAAGCGAAAGCCGTGCAGGAGGAAATCATACGCTTGGCCGACCCTGAGGCTATCGAAGGCTTTGCCAAGGCAGTGCAGCAGGCGGGTCTGGCAACAGGCGATAAGCTTGGTATGTGGGCGCAATCGCGTAAACAGGATTTAGTGCAGCCTAATGACGGCTTCAAGACTGGTCTGATAGGCACCAAGGAGCAAATCGCCGGGCGCGTCGCACACCTGCGCGACATCGGCATAGATCTCGTGTTGGTCGGAGTACTGAATTATGACTGGGAGCTGGCACATTTTGGCGAGCGGATTATCCCGCTGGTACGCGAGATCGAAGCATCGCAGACGCCAGCAACACAAATATTGGCAGCTGAGCCAGCATAGATGTTGGCATAGCCCAATTGAGTTTCATTAGCTGCATTTGAATATTAACGGGAGTTTTAATGTTTCAACTTTTCAATCAATCATTCAAGACGCGATTGTTGCTCGGCATAGTGGCTGTTGCCATGAGTTCTGCAACTCAAGCTGCGCCGCAGGCAGAGCAGCATTTCAGTATTGCCGGGTATCGTATCGGCCCTTATGCCGCAGGTGGCTCCGGCCAGGCCAGCGGCCTGGAAGACTATTTGCAACTGATCAATCTGCGCGATGGCGGTGTGAATGGCATCAAGCTGGGCTGGACCGAGTGCGAGACGGAATACATCGTTGAACGCGGTGTTGAGTGCTATGAACGTACTAAAAAGCAGGCAACGACTTTTAACCCGTTTAGCGTAGGTATTGCCTACGGCGTGATTGAGCGTGCCACGACCGATAAAATCCCGGTGATTACGCCTAATCACGGGCGTACCGACTCCACTGACGGTAGCGTGTTTCCATTTATCTTCCCGGTCATTTTGAATCCGTGGAGTGAGGCTTCCGCCATTATCAATTTTATCGGTCAAAAGTCCGGTGGGCTGGATAAGCTCAAGGGCAAGAAGATTGTCACGCTGTATCACGGCTCTCCTTACGGTAAAGAAACTATCCCTATTTTCGATTTGCTATCGAAAAAATATGGCTTCGAAAATACCCAGATCGAGGTGCCGCATCCCGGCAACGACCAGCAATCGCAATGGCTCAATATTCGCCGCATCAAACCGGACTACGTCATTCTCCGCGGCTGGGGCGTGATGAATCCGGTCGCCATCAAGACAGCACAAAAAACCGGCTTTCCGGTAGACCACATCATCGGCAACGTATGGAGTAACTCGGAGGAAGATGCACAGCCAGCTGGAGCGGCCGCTAAAGGCTATATTTCCGCGACTACGCATCCGTCCGGTACTGACTTCCCGGTATTGCAGGACGTGAAGAAATACGTCTACGGTGCTGGCAAGGGCAAGATTGAGCCTGAACGCGTCGGTAGCATCTATTACAACATGGGCATACTCGACGGCATTTTGCATGTGGAAGCCGTACGTGTGGCACAGGCGAAATTCGGCAAGCGCGTATTAACGGGTGACGAGTTGCGTTGGGGGTTCGAGCACATCGACATTAATTCCAAACGCTTGGATGAGCTCGGTGCGCAGGGACTGTTGCAACCGATAAAGCTGAGTTGCGCTGACCATGAAGGCGGCGGTGCCGTGAAGTTCCAGCAGTGGGATGGTAAGCGCTGGGTGGTGATCAGCGACTGGGTACAAGCGGACCGCCAGTTACTGCGCCCCCTGATTGAAAAATCGGCTGCACAGTACGCTAAGGAGAAAGGCATTACTGCTAGAAATTGCAGTAATGAATAGGGATTGCAGCAAAGCGTAATTGAAATCGAATACAGCTTTTAAATAAACGTAAATTTATGGCATGAACACCGTGCCACATTGAATGAGAGGAAAAATCATGAGTACACCAAACTATCAACAAGAAGCCATTAAATTCGCCTACTGGGTGCCCAATGTCAGTGGCGGTCTGGTAGTGAGTAAGATCGAACAGCGCACTAGCTGGGATATTGATTACAACCGTAAGCTGGCGCAAATCGCCGAGCACAGCGGTTTTGAGTATGCCTTAAGTCAGATCAGGTTCACTGCTGGCTATGGCGCTGAATTTCAGCATGAGCCAGTAGCATTTTCACATGCACTACTGGCCGCAACAACCAAGCTGAAAGTAATCGCAGCTATTCTGCCCGGCCCGTGGAACCCTGCTGTGGCGGCGAAACAGCTGGCGACCATTGACCAGCTCACCGGTGGCCGTGTCGCCGTCAACATCGTGTCAGGCTGGTTCAAGGGTGAATTCACCGCCATCGGCGAACCATGGCTGGAGCATGATGAACGCTATCGCCGCTCTGAAGAGTTCATCCGCGCGCTCAAAGGTATCTGGACTACCGATAACTTTACCTTTAAGGGCGATTTCTATCGTTTCCACGATTACACCCTCAAGCCTAAGCCACTGAATAACCCATCGCAAGGCAGGCCACATCCCGAGATATTCCAGGGTGGTAGCTCACGCGCTGCGCGTGATATGGCTTCCCGTGTTTCCGACTGGTATTTCACCAATGGCAATACCGTAGAGGGCATTAAAGCCCAAGTGGATGATATTCGCGCCAAAGCTGCAGCGAATGGTCATTCTGTGAAAGTAGGTGTGAATGCCTTTATCATCGCTCGCGATACGGAAGAAGAAGCGCGTGCGGTGCTGCATGACATCATCGCCCAGGCCGACCCCGAGGCCGTGAACGCCTTTGGTGACGCGGCTAAGCAGGCAGGTAAAGCCAGCCCTGAAGGCGAGGGTAACTGGGCAAAATCGACTTTTGAAGATCTGGTGCAATACAACGACGGCTTCAAGACCAACCTCATCGGCACCCCACAACAAATCGCAGAGCGCATCGTGGCGCTGAAGGCGGTAGGTGTTGACCTAGTGTTGTCTGCCTTCCTGCATTTTCAAGAGGAGGTGGCTTACTTTGGTGAAAAAGTCCTGCCGCTGGTACGCGAGCTTGAGCAAAACAAGGAAGCCCTGGCAGCCTAAGTTGCCAGCGATGCTAGAAGTTAACTGAATGAGGCGTGAATGACGATTGATACTTTAACCAGCTTACTTGAACAGCAGGCCGGCAAGCGTGGCAAGCAGGTGGCGATACGTCACAAGCAGCTTGGGGTCTGGCAGGTCAGTCATTGGTCTGATGTATACCGCGAGGTGCAGACGTTGGCAGACACTCTGCGGCGTTATGGCTTCAGCCATGGAGATCAGCTGGTATTGCTCAGTCATCCGCGCCCGCAAGCCTTGCTAATTTCGCTGGCGGCGCAGTGGTTGGGTGGTGTCGCCGTACCACTTGATTTGCTGGCTGACCGGAAACAAATACAGACATTGCTGCAGAAATTAAATCCTGCTTATGTGTTTGCTGAGGGGCAGGAAGAGGTCGAGCTGCTAAATAATGTAGGCTTAAAACCAACACTGGTTGTGTATGCCGATGCCCGTGGCTTATCTGGCAACCAGCAACGTGGTGTAGTTGATTACTCAACTATCAGTGAAATAAATGCTTCGCGATCTAGCAACTTTGCTCAGTCGACTGCCCAAGCCACAGACCGTGCTTTTGTATTTTACCGCCTGGATGTGACCGGCAATATACAACTGCAAAGTATTAGCCACCATGAGCTGCTCAGCGAGGGGCGCATTCTGGTAACGCGTGAACATCTCACTCACAAGGAAGAAGCGCTCGCTGCCCGCGCTTTTGCGGCGAGTGGCCATGCACGTTATCTGCTCGCCCCTTGGTTGCAAGCAGGATTTCGCCTTAATTTTCCTGAAAATCTGGTTACACGCGATAACGACAGGCGTGAGCTTGGCCCTACCTTGGTTGCGGGAACCCGACAAACTTATCAGCGACTCGAATCTTTGGTATTGGAACGCTTACCCCAAATAGGCACATGGCGACGGAAATGGATAGATCGGGTTCTGGCCCTTAATCATTCGCAGCGAACTTCTACTTTGTTTTTCTCATTGTCATTGCAACGATTGCTTGATTACTGGCTGGTGATCCGGCCTCTGCGCGATGTCATCGGCTTTAGCCGGACAAGGGTTCCATTGCTGGTAGGCGAGCCATTGTCAGTCAACACAGAGCGGTTTTATTTAGCCCTTGGTATAGAAGTGCGTAACTGGGTTGAGCCGATGCACTGGCAAGTGCTTGATCTGGACGCAACAGAACAAGGGCGTCTGGGTGTTTTGAGCCACCAGGGGCAAAGCTCGAATGAAGAGAATAGCCCTACATTTAACGTAGCAGGAGTCAATGCATGAGTGCTGTAAGTAATACCTTGCTTGAGCTCAGCAATATTTCACTCTCTTTCAAAGGTCTGAAAGCGATTACCGATATCAGCTTTGCTGTAGCCAAGGGTGAGATATGTGCACTGATAGGCCCAAATGGCGCAGGTAAAAGCTCGTTGCTAAATATCATTAATGGTGTTTATCAGCCGGATGTTGGCCGGATTACGCTGGATGGTGTGGTGCGTAAAAAAATGCATCCGCACCAAGCTGCGCACAGCGGTATTGCGCGTACTTTCCAGAATATCGCTTTGTTCAAGGGCATGACTGTGCTTGATAACGTGCTGACTGGTCGCAACCTGAAAGTTTCAAGTAGCTGGATTGAGCAGGTGCTCCATATTGGCCGTGCGCCTCGTGACGAGTTAGTACAGCGAAAACGGGCCGAGGAGATTATCGACTTTTTGCGTATTCAACCCTGGCGTAACAGTATTGTCGGTACCTTGCCCTATGGTCTGCAAAAACGGGTGGAACTGGCGCGGGCGCTCGCGGCAGAGCCGCGCCTGCTGCTTTTGGACGAGCCCATGGCCGGTATGAATAGCTATGAAAAACAGGAAATGAGCCGCTTTATTCTCGATACCCAGCGTGAATTCGGTACCACCATTGTGTTAATTGAACACGATATCGGTGTAGTGATGAATCTGGCGGATCATCTGGTCGTGCTGGACTATGGCAAGAAGATTGGTGATGGCGCTCCTCAGGAAGTACGTAACAACCCGGATGTGATTGCCGCATATCTAGGCACTAAACATTAGCCATAACCTAGTAGGCATAAGCCCGCTAAGCAAATGACGCAGTTGATGAAAGTGAACGAATAAAAATGGAATTTTTCTTTGAAGTATTGCTAGGTGGTTTGCTGGCCGGGGTAATGTATTCCCTGGTGGCAATAGGTTTTGTCCTGATATACAAAGCCTCTGGCGTGTTTAATTTTGCGCAGGGGTCCATGGTGCTTTTTTCTGCGCTTACTTTTGTGAGCCTGTTAGAGCGTGGCGTGCCTTTCTGGTTATCGTTCCTGATTAGCTTGGCCACGATGGTGGCGCTGGCTTGGGCTATTGAGCGCTATATGTTACGCAAGCTGGTAAACCGCCCGCCGATTACGCTGTTTATGGCAACGTTAGGCTTGAGCTACATCATAGAAGGTTTAGCGCAAGCCGCCTGGGGTGCGCAGGTGCACGGGTTGGAGTTGGGTATTAGCGATGAGCCATTGGAGCTTGGCGGCATGCTGCTATCCAAATTTGATATTTTTGCGGCAGTAGTTGCCGGTCTTTTGGTGGCAGTACTTTCGTATCTCTTTAATAAAACCCGCACTGGTATTTCATTACGCGCTGTGGCGGATGATCAACTTGCAGCGCTGGCAGTGGGTATTCGCCTTAATCGTATCTGGCTCATTGTTTGGAGTGTTGCTGGCTTTGTCGGGCTGGTTGCTGGCTTGCTTTGGGGTGCCAGGCTCGGTGTGCAGTTTTCACTATCGCTGATTGTATTAAAGGCTTTGCCGGTATTAATTATTGGTGGCTTTACCTCTATTAGTGGTGCGATTGTTGGAGGTCTGATTATCGGCTCCAGTGAAAAGCTCGCCGAGGTGTTTATTGGTCCCATCATCGGTGGCGGCATCGAAAACTGGTTTCCATATGTGCTTGCCTTGATTTTCCTTTTGATCAAGCCGGCTGGAATTTTCGGCGAACGCACAATCGAGCGTGTTTAAAGTATTAGAGACATTCAACTAGCAATCATTTAATTAGCAATAAAGATCAAAGTAAGGATTTGGACATGTTATATAGAGAATCGGGGCAGTTTGTCACCAGATATAGCGCAGATCGCAAGCTATTCAGGCTTTGGCAGGAGCGCTTGGGCTTTTATCCGTTGCTGGCATTTGCCTTCGCAGTAGTGCCCTTTATCGGCAACGATTACTGGTTTAGTGCCATTCTCATCCCATTCCTGGTGCTATCGCTCGCAGGTATTGGCCTTAATTTGCTGACTGGATATGCTGGTCAATTATCGCTCGGCTCCGCTGCATTTATGGCTGTTGGTGCATTTGCGGCCTATAACTTTCATTTACGCATTGAGGGCTTACCATTTTTGGTCAGCTTTATCCTGGGCGGATTTGCGGCGGCAGCTGTCGGTATTCTGTTTGGCTTGCCCAGCTTGCGAATTAAAGGGTTTTATTTGCTGGTTTCTACCCTGGCGGCGCAGTTTTTTGTGCAATGGGTACTCACCAGCTTTGCCTGGTTTTCCAATAACAATTCATCCGGCGTTATTACCGCACCACCGCTGGTTGTGTTTAACCATGATTTCAGTTCACCGGCAGGGCGCTATTTGCTGACATTGACTGTAGTGGTAGCGCTGGCATTCCTTGCCAGAAATATCGTACGCAGCGAACTGGGCCGTCACTGGATGGCAGTACGCGATATGGATACTGCCGCCGCTGTGATTGGCATCCCTATCCTTAAGACTAAATTGCTGGCATTTGCCATCAGCTCCTTTTTCTTGGGAATTGCAGGTGCGTTATGGGCGTTTACTTATCTGGGGACGGTGGAGCCGCATGGCTTCGACCTGACTCGTTCGTTCCAGATTCTGTTCATTATCATTATTGGTGGTATGGGCAGCATACTCGGCAATTTTCTTGGTGCCGCATTTATCGTATTGCTGCCAGTGCTGCTGTCGAATCTATCCGGCAGTTTTTTGGCTGGGGTGATTGACCCGGGTCAGTTGGAGAATTTACAGAAAATTATTTTCGGCGCATTGATCATCTTCTTCCTGATCAAGGAACCCAACGGGCTGGCACGCCTTTGGCAGAACTTCCGCCAACGCAGTCGAGTATGGCCATTGCGTTTCTAGCCGGTAATAGTTCGCAGCGATACCCACAGATTTTGAGGAGTTAAACCATGTGTTGAAGATGAAAAAGTGCGCATTGAAGCGATTTTTATATAACTAAAAAGTAGTTTAATGTATTTGTAAATATTTATTAATTTTTAAGATAAGGAGTCAGTTGACATGTTTCAAGTCATCAACAAGAGCCTGAAGCTCATCGCTACGGCGAGTTTGGGCATCAGTCTGTTTTCAGCAAGCGCCGAGGCGGCGAATGAGCAATATTTCCCACTACAAAGTTACCGTGTTGGCCCATACGCGGCTGGTGGTACAGGTTTTTTCGGTGGATTCATTGATTACCTGCAATACGTCAACCTTAAGGAAGGTGGGGTCAACGGCGTTAAGTTTACGTGGAGTGAATGCGAAACCGAGTACGTGGTAGAAAAAGGTGTTGAGTGCTACGAACGACTCAAGAAGGGCTTGAATGGCGCGCCTGCTGCTGCGACCAATCCACTTTCTGTAGGTATTGCATATGCAACCCTGGAGCGCTCTGCCGCAGATAAATTACCGCTGATTACCATCAACCACGGCCGCACTGATTCTACCGATGGTAGCGTGTTCCCTTATGTGTTCCCTTTACAGTTGAACCCATACAGCGAAGTTTCAGCCATTATTAATTACATAGGTACTAAAGAGGGTGGTCTGGACAAGCTCAAGGGTAAGAAGATCGTCACTTTGTTCCACGGGTCTCCATACGGCAAGGAAACCAATCCGATTCTGGAGTTGCTGGCCAAGAAATATGGGTTTGAAGTGACACTCATCGAAGTGCCACATCCAGGCAATGAGCAGCAATCACAGTGGCTGAATATTCGCCGTATCAAGCCGGATTGGGTGATCTTGCGCGGTTGGGGGGTGATGAACCCGGTTGCACTTAAAACTGCCCAGAAAACAGGTTTCCTGGCAGACCATATCATCGGCAATATCTGGAGTAATTCTGAAGATGACGCCGCGCCCGCTGGAGCTGCAGCCAAAGGCTTTATCTCCATTACCACCCATCCTTCCGGTACTAATTTCCCGGTACTGCAAGATATTGACAAGGTTGTAGTGAAGGCTGGCAAGGGCAATCTGGAAGATCCAAAACGCTTTGGTACGGTTTACTACAACCTCGGTGTGGTAAACGGCATCCTGAATGTGGAAGCGGTACGCGTAGCGCAGGCCAAGTTTGGCAAACGGCCACTAACGGGCGAAGAGGTGCGTTGGGGTTTTGAAAATATCAAGCTGGATGATGCGCGCCTCAAGCAGCTCGGTGCGTATGGCCTGGTCCAGCCGTTGAAGCTCAGTTGCGCTGACCATGAGGGTGGCGGTGCGGTACGCTTCCAGCAATGGGATGGTGCAAAGTGGAATGTGATCTCAGATTGGGTACAGGCTGACCGCAAGTTGCTACGCCCGATTATTGAAGCCTCATCACATCAATACGCTAAAGAAAAAGGCATTACTCCGCGTGATTGCAGCAAAGAGTAGTTCGTCGTGCTTGAATAGATGCAGGGCATATCGCCCTGCATCTAACGAGTTTGATTCCGGTGATACCTGTCTGGCAAAGTAGGGCGGGTATGGCCGAAAGCATATTTGAGCTTAATTGATTTGATCTGGAGAGTTTGTATGTCAGCCACAGCTATATTGCGTGTCGAAAATATTGAGGTTATTTACGACAAAGTGATTCTCGCATTGAAGGACATTTCGCTGGAAGTCAAAGCCGGCAGTATTGTGGCTTTGCTAGGTGCCAATGGTGCGGGGAAAAGCACGACACTGAAAGCCATATCAGGGCTGGTCAATGCAGAGCGCGGTGAGGTGGTTCGTGGCGCCATCACTTATCAGGATGCTGATATCACGCGTTCGCCAGCAGCCGAGCAAGTGAAAAACGGTCTGGTGCAAGTGTTGGAAGGCCGCCATTGCTTTGGTCATCTGACGGTTGAAGAAAATCTGCTTACCGGGGCTTTTGTGCGCAAATTGCCTTCCAGGGATATTGATAGAGATATGGAAAAGATTTATCACTATTTCCCCCGCTTACGTAAATTGCGCAAAAAACAGGCCGGATACGCTTCAGGTGGCGAGCAGCAGATGATTGCCCTGGGACGTGCTCTGATGGCTGCTCCCCGGTTGGTCTTGCTGGATGAGCCATCCATGGGTCTTGCCCCGTTAATAGTGGAGGAGATTTTTGAGATAGTGAAAAGTCTTCGAGATGAAGAGGGCGTCAGTTTTTTACTGGCCGAGCAAAACGCAACGGTCGCATTAAGATATGCTGATTATGCTTATATCCTTGAAAATGGTAGCGTGACCACTGAGGGTAGCTCCAAGGATATTGATCAGTTTCATGATCTACAGGCCTCATATCTGGGTGGCTAGACTCGCTATTATCAAATTTAGGGCGGCTCAAATTTCAGGTGTAAGAATATCTAAACAATAAAAAATGGAGTAGGCAAAAAAATATGGCTACGTTGCTACACATTAAATCCTCGCCGCGAGGATCACGCTCCGCGTCAATAGAGGTAGCGGAGAGCTTTATTACCCGATACAAGCAAAATCATCCTGATACCGAATTGCTGGAGTTGGATTTATGGGAGGCAGGTCTCCCTGAGTTCGACCAGGCTGCGCTGGAAGCCAAGTATGCGGGTATCAATGGCATAGCGCTTACTGAAACCCAACAGCAGGCGTGGGATAAGCTGAAAGCACTGGCAAGCTTGCTATATGAGGCAAATGTGATTGTGTTATCTATACCGCTCTGGAATTTCGGCATTCCCTATAAGCTAAAACATTTTATCGACCTGGTTTCGCAGAAAGATATTCTGTTTTCTTTCGATCCCGCATCAGGACTAGAGGGCTTACTCCACGATAAAAAGGCAGTAACAGTATATGCGCGGGGAATACCTTTAACGCAGGAAGCTAACGTTCCTGCAGAAAAATTCGATCACCAGAAACCGTATATTGAAACCTGGTTGAATTTCATAGGCATTACAGAAATTTATCCCGTTATTGTTGATAAAACAATATTTGGCCCTGAGATAGATCTGGCATCCAGAGCATCAGCGAGCGAGGAAGCAAGGCAGCTAGCAGATCGAGTCTAGTAAACCGCTTGGTGAAGTAGACGATTTTACTACCCGCGCATCAATAAAAATGGCCACTTATAGTGGCCATTTTTATACCTGGCTTACGAGTTTAAAAGAAGTGTGCGATATGGAAAAGCACCTTGACTCCATCAATATCAGGCAGGCCTTGATCCTGTTTTTGCTTGAAATAGAAGGTATCAATACGTACGTTGCTGTCCTTGATTAAATAGCTGGCGCCAAGGTCGTAGCGTTTAGTGTCGATATTCGTGGTTTTATTGTCAAAATCCTGTACTACGAACTTAGGCTGGATTTTGCCAATGCCAATCACTTGAGGGAAGGTGTAACTTCCAGTGACAAAGTAACCATTGCCCTCAGGCGCTGTGACGTCCAGGGTTTTATCGTTGTCATAGTTGTAGTATGAAGCTTCAGCACCAATCACGGCGCCGTCAGACAGCGGCTTCTCAAGGCGGCCATCTACGTTCCAATAGCGATAATCCCCGGGGTTTGCAGCGGTGCCTGCGCCATCTTTCTGTGACCTGAAAGAACTACCTACCGATAGTATTGATTTGGCACCATCGTAACTGGCCAGGTTGTAAAAGCCTGGCTCTGCATCCCAGAAGTTATATTGCAACCTGCCCGCGTATGACAGTTTGTCTCCCTGATTCGATAATGCTTCGCGGCCTTTAAATGCGCCAAGTTGATATTTCAGTCTTTGGTCTTCAGTCAGGCTTCCCCAAACGGTAGCACCATCATCACGGCCACCAAAACGGTTTGGTGCTTGTTCAGCGATAGGGAAGTCAAAAGTAGGTGGATACATTGGTGCTGATGCGGAAGCGCGGCTTGCTGGCGGTAAAAAGCGACCAATCCAGAAGTTAAAATAGTTATTCAGCTCAAGGCCGATGTGCGCATCCAGAATTTCCACCTTGTTATCAGCTGAATTTCTGGCCAGGTTGAATTCAAACCCTACATTTTCATGTACCTTGCCGTTGGTATAGATACGAGCTTCTTCGGTATTGAAATCGTTGGACCGGTCCTTGCCATTAGGTGCTCCATCCTCGACCGAGCTGTAGCTTATGCGAGAAGCAACGCCAATATTGATAAACTGATTTTCATCTTTTTGGAAAGTAGGTGCTGCAGTTGCTGGCAGGCTGCTGCCCAATAAACCACTCACGATCGCCAGTAATGGCCACCGATATTTAAAAACCTGATTATTCATATAAATTTCACCCTGAAAGTAATTAGTTAGACTTAAATTGTTGTGCTTATTGGATACGAAGGCCATTTCTGGGCACTTCATGAGCCAATGATTAATTGCACTACAGGGATATATTGCACTTAGCGTGCCATGTTACTTGTATTTTATAAATCAATAACTTGTATTTGTTCTATAAGAAATCTATATGCTGATTGGGAGGCAGGTTGTCAAAGTGCTGCCTTTAATACAGCAATATAAAATGGACTTGTTTGCATAAAAGTTGCGAGGCAAACCCTCTGAAGAGGAGTAGGGTGTTTGGTAGATTACTTGAGCAAGTATTCTTTTTTTGAGAGTAACTTAAATATTGCAAGAGTGATGTTCATCATGCTTATGATTAATGCAATAGTAGGCTTGAAGATGTCGTCGCAAAATAATCTAAATAGTTCAGAAATGGCTGCTATGTTATAGCTCTAAATGTAACATTCAGCGTGTAAAGCTAAACAAGTACACTGATAGACCTTAATATTCCCTGATAATTTAAAAAATTACCCTCTTTATTATTGGGTTTAAATAATGCCTTAATCTGAATAGGCTCTTCGACTGAGTTCTGAAGGTGCGATGAGTAAACATTCGTGGGTAATTGACTAAGATACGCTGTAAATTACCCTGTTATCGGGAATTGGTGGGCGAGAATGGTTAGCTCAAGACTACTTCCACCGCCAGTAAATTCGTACAAAATTCATTAAGAGTGTTGAGGTGTAGTTTTGCTCGCTGACAGAGGCAGCTACCTGTTGTTAGTCTTTAATTTGCAGTAATCCTATCAAGCCTCTCCCCAAAACCAGGAATGAAAATCCCTGATCAGCCATCGATCAGCAGTAAAAGTGTGCTTAAGATTGTTGTTTTGCTATAAGTCTTTTAGAAATCCCTCAAGTCGGGACTTTTTCACAATACATATACTGAAAGTATCATTACAATCGCAGTAAAAATTTAACTGTAATCGTAATGAGCCTAAAGCTACGCCTTAATTTAATGATTTCCTTGCTGTTGCTGCTCATTTTGGCAATGGCGTCATATGTTTTTTTAAATGATGCTAAAAGTGATGTCAGGCTGGAAACCCAATCTACGATGAAGCTCGCTGCCTATGTGCTGGAGGAAAAGGCTCAGGCTTTGATAAAGCAACATACATTTAGTAATGAAGATTTATTCAAGCTGTATTTGCTAAATCATCTCCGGCATTTGCGAATCGAGTTTTTTGATAGCAGGGGGCAATTAAAGGAATCCAATCAACAGGCGAAATCTAAGGCAGCTACAACACCGCCTGGCTGGTTCATCAATCTCTTCTCCGATACCACAGATGTAAAGCCAGTGCGTCAACCAGTACTATCAGATGGCAGCTATATTGGGGAGCTGGTTATTACCCCTAACCCATATTCGGAAATCATGGAGGTATGGGACAGTGCAATAGGCATCTTCTGGGTAGCACTTATTTTCTACTGCTCGGTAATACTGCTGGTTTCGTTAATGATTGATAAAGCATTATCCCCACTTAGCCAAGTGACTGCAGGGTTTTCTGCAGTGGCGCACGGCAATATGGGCACGCGCCTGCCTGAGTTTAGGCTGCCTGAGTTGTCGGCAATTAGTAATGGCTTTAATCATATGATCCAAAGTTTGGCAGCTAGCAAAGAACAAAGTGAATCACTAACAAAGCAAATTATTCATTTGCAGGATGAAGAGCGTAAGAAATTAGCGCGTGATTTGCATGATGAGTTAGGCCAGACACTGACTGCAATCAGTGCAGAGGCATTAACAATTATGGATTACGGTAAAAAAGAAGGTCTGCCTGTTGAAGAGGGGGCAAGTGCTATATATAGCATGACAAAGCAAGTGATGAATCTCTTGAGTTCATTGTTACAGCGATTGCGGCCAGAAGGATTGGACGAGTCAAACTTGTCATTCGTCTTAACGAATCTGATGGCTAGCTGGCAGCAACGTAATCGTCATGTTCTTTTAACTTCTGCCATTGATGAAAGTATGGGGGATTTACCAGACATTATTAATGTCACGATATACCGTGTAGCACAGGAAAGCTTGACCAATATTTCAAGGCACGCCAAAGCTAAAAAAGCGGATGTACGTATTCATCGGAGAAATGGAAAAATCATCATTCATATTACCGATGATGGCGTAGGGTTCAACCCAAGTAAGAAAAACAGGCTTGGACTAACCGGTATGCGTGAGCGCGTAGAGACACTTGGTGGAGTATTTGATCTTAGTAGTATGCCGGACAGTGGTACACAAATTTCAGTTGAGCTTACGGTACAGGATGGATCGTCATGAATACTAAACTTATCAGAATCATGCTGGTTGATGATCATGCCGTTGTAAGGACCGGGGTTAAACGTCTTTTAGAGCAAAAACTCAATGTCGAGGTGGTTGCCGAGCTTGAGAGTGGTGAACAGGCATACGCAGTTTACAGCGATTATCAACCTGATTTGGTGATTATCGATTTTTCAATGACCGGGATGGGGGGCTTGGAAGCCATTAGCCGCATTTTGAGTCGATACCCTGAAGCGAATTTTCTGGTTTTTTCCATGTATGAAAGCGCTGTATTTGCATCTCAGGCTATCAAGGCCGGCGCTAAAGGCTACGTTACCAAAAAAGAGTTTGATGAAGATCTGGTGAATGCTGTGACTGAAATTATGGCTGGTCGCTCTTACATTAGCCGAAAAATTGCACAGGTTATTGCTATGCAAAATCTAATGGGTAACGGCAATCCCATGGCTGAGCTTTCGGCAAGAGAGTTTGAGGTTTTTCGTCTATTTGCAGAGGGTAACAAATCAGACGAAATTGCTGAAAAACTTAAAATCAGCCATAAAACAGTCGCAAATTACGGAACTACCATCAAGCAAAAACTTGGGATATCAACGCCTGTTGAAATAGTCAGAATGGCCATACGTCATGGCTTGATTGATTACTAAGCTGGTTTCTTTAAAACGTACTCTTATGTAACAAGAATTCAGGAGAACATAATGCATACAAGAAGTTTTTTTATAGTTATTCCTGCAGCTATTTTGCTGTCTACTGCCTTGCAGGCAGCTGAGCCTGAAGCTGTTAAGCCAGCCGCTAGCCCAGAGGGTGAGCAGGTGAAATGGATAGAGGCAGATGCAGACCAGGATGGCAGGGTTACTCAGGATGAGTATTTGGCAGCAGGTCTTGAAAGGTTAAAAACTCAGTTCAAGAATTCGGATCTCAATGGTGATGGTGCAATCGACAAAGCTGAAACAGCCATTATTAAGGAAAGAATTAAGGCACTTCGTGCACTAAAACGCGCTAATCAAAACGCAGCAGCCAGCGAAAAGCCAAAAGAGCCCGTTCCAGCAACTAATTAAATAGCTGTAATAATCGCACAGCACCCCTAGAAGCCATGCTGCTTAGCCGAGCCGTTGCAGTTGCAAGCTCAATCGCTGGATCACATGCGCCCAGTCATTGATAGCAAGCTGCCTGAACAGAGTGGCAGAAGGGTACCAGGGAGAGTCATCCCTATCGATTAACCAGCGCCACTCACCCCGAAAGCACAAAGGA
>DATHXC010000009.1:0-201708 GCA_035459965.1 Methylophilaceae bacterium | reverse complement strand
AACAGTCAGAATCTGCCATCAAGTGACTTGCCCATTCCACAAGCACTCACACCTATCGATTGTTCAGATTTTTAAAGAGCGGGTATTTCTTTTTTACTACCGTCTCGCTACTTCTGCAACGAGAGGGGCGCATTATACAGACACTAGTTAATTGGTCAAGGGGAACATCCAACTTTTTATTCCCTGTCCTGCCGATCAACTGTGCCGCTAGCCCGCTTCGTTGTTGAAGCGAAGGCGCGCATTCTACAGAACAATAAAATCGGGTCAATAGCGATTTGTGCTTTTTTACAAAGTAATTACATTTGCTTTAATTTATGGTGATGCGTGCAAATTTACGCTTGCCAACCTGGGCCACTACAACGCCCCGATTTAACTGCAAAGTCTTGTCGACTACTTTCTCGCCATCCAGCTTTACGCCGCCTTGTTCTATCATGCGCATGGCTTCTGAAGTGCTCGCAACCAGATTTGCCTGTTTTAACAGCTGCAAGACACCAATCGCATCCTGCGTAAGCTGCACCGTGACTTCAGGCACTTCATCAGGAACACCGCCTTTGGAGCGCAACTCGAAATCCTGTAGCGCTTGTTCTGCTGCAGTCTTGGAATGAAAGCGTGTCACGATTTCTTGCGCAAAGCGCACTTTAATATCTCTTGGGTTGGCACCACTTTGCACTGCCTGCTTCCAACCAGCGACGGTTTCCAGGCTTTCAAACGATAACAACTCTATATAGCGCCACATCAACTCGTCTGAAATCGACATGATCTTGCTGAATATCTCGTTAGCAGGCTCCGCCACACCTATATAGTTACCTAAGGACTTGGACATCTTATTGACACCATCAAGCCCCTCTAACAACGGCATAGTCAACACGCACTGTTGGCTTTGTCCTGCCTGCTTTTGCAGCTCGCGGCCCATCAGCAGGTTGAATTTCTGATCGGTACCGCCCAGCTCTACATCGGCTTTGAGCGCCACCGAGTCGTAACCCTGAAGCAAAGGATATAAGAACTCATGAATAGCAATCGGCTGATTACCCTTGTAGCGCTTGCTGAAATCATCACGCTCCAGCATACGTGCCACGGTGTGACTGGCAGCGAGCTGGAGCATGCCGGCTGCACCCAACTCAT
The DNA here is from genome assembly GCA_035459965.1 of Methylophilaceae bacterium. GTDB lineage: Bacteria > Pseudomonadota > Gammaproteobacteria > Burkholderiales > Methylophilaceae > DATHXC01. Next base: position 200,586 of record DATHXC010000009.1, on the reverse strand, counting down.
TCAACCATGTGGAATTAAAAACTACTTCAGTTTGTTCATGCTTCAGAATCTTGAACACCTGGTCAGCATAAGACTTGGCGTTTTCTTGTACTTGCTCAGCCGTGAGCGGCGGGCGCGTGGCACTCTTACCAGTGGGGTCGCCTATCATTCCAGTAAAGTCACCAATCAGGAACAGCACCTGATGTCCCAAATCCTGGAACTGGCGCAGCTTATTTAGCAATACTGTATGCCCCAGGTGCAGATCCGGCGCGGTAGGGTCAAAGCCCGCCTTGATTCTTAGAGGCTTTCCGCTCTTTAGCTTTTCCACCAGCTCATGCTCAATCAACAGCTCATCACTGCCGCGCTTGATGATTGCCAAATCATTGTCTATTTTTTTCATTTTCAAAATTCGCCCATTTTTACCGCTTTTATCAACGCTTCACCATATAAAGGTTTTCTGTTACGATTCGAAGCCATATTCATGTTTGAGGTAGCGCCTGTGCAGTTTAGCGAACCCAATAGCCAGCAAACGCCTGAGCCCAATATCTTATCCGAGGCCAGCATTTTAGCGCAAAAACCTGCAATTCAAGAACGCAAGCTGCGTTTACGTTGGTTACTGGCGATTTCAAGCCTCCCGCTTTTCGGTATCTATGCGGCATTTGGTATAGCCCCTCAAACAGTCACTCAAGATGTTCCAGTCGCTACAGTCATTGAAGAAGTTGCCTTGCCTCAAGCAATAGCTTCATTGGAGCAAGCCAAGGAAGAAGCTTTTTGGCAAGCCGATCAAGTGCGTCGCGACGATACCTTATCCAGCCTGTTAAAACGCCTGAATATCAGTAACACAGATGCCATCAACTTCTTGCGCGGCCCTGATGGCAGCCCACTTTCATCACAACTCAGGCCAGGCCAGCCAATACAGGCGCAAACCAATGAAAATGGTGAATTGCTCAAGCTTCAATATCAAGTCAGCTCAGGCTCTAAATTTACCGTAGAACGTAAAGAGTCTGGCTATATTGCACAATCAGGCGACGCCAACCTCAATACTATTGCCGTAGTTAAAAGTGCCGAGATCAAGAGCTCGCTGTTCGGCGCTACTGACAGCGCTGAAATACCTGATCAGGTTGCTTTGCAGCTCGTCGAAATTTTCTCAGCGGATATCGATTTCCACACCGACCTGCGTCGTGGTGACCGCTTTGTAGTGGCGTATGAAGCCAATTACAACAATGGTGAACAAGTAACTACCGGCAAGGTACTGGCTGCCGAATTTATTAATGACGGTAAAACCTATCGCGCAGTTCTTTATCGCAATCCCGAAGGGCAGGCAAGCTACTACACGCCTGAAGGCAAGAGCTTGCATAAATCATTTTTACGCTCCCCACTTGAGTTTTCACGTATCAGCTCCGGGTTCAGTCTTGGTCGCTTTCATCCTATCCTGCAAACCATGCGTGCCCACAAAGGTGTGGACTATGCTGCGCCTATTGGCACTCGCGTAAAAGCTTCTGGCGACGCCACAGTGGATTTCGTTGGTATTAAGAGCGGCTATGGCAATGTGGTGGTGTTACGCCACAGCAATGGCATCAGTACTGTGTATGGGCACCTTTCACGCTTTGCACCTGGATTACGCAGGGGCATGAAAGTGGATCAAGGCGAAATCATTGCGTTTGTTGGCATGACTGGCCTGGCCACGGGCCCTCACTTACATTACGAGTTCCTGCTTAATGGCATACAGCGCGACCCACTCAAGGTTGCATTGCCTACAGCAGTGCCCATGTCGGGTAAATACCTGGCTGATTTCATCAGTCACAGTGCTGGCCTGACTGCACAACTCAATCTGTTAAGCTCAAGCCGCCTCGCCTCGCTGGAAAGTGAGTAAGGCCTTATTCATAGGCCTGATGTCCGGCACCAGCCTGGACGGCGTTGATGCTGCACTCACCGAATTTGACGATAACGCGCCAACGCTTTGCCATGTAACTCACACCCACTCATTGCCTTATAGTGATGAGCTGCGCGCGGAGTTGCATGCACTACATACCCCCGGCGACAATGAGCTTGAACGCACTGCCATTATTGGCAATACTCTTGCCAGACTCTATGCTGAGGCAGTCAACCAGTTACTCGCTCGAGCCAATATAGATAAGTCCCGGATTGTAGCCATAGGCTGTCATGGCCAAACCATACGCCATCGCCCAGAGCTCGGCTTTACCTTGCAGATTGGCAATTCTGCGTTATTGGCTGAACTGACAGGTATTAATGTCATCGGGGATTTTCGTAGCCGGGATATTGCCGCTGGCGGCCAGGGCGCCCCCCTGGTTCCGGCGTTTCATCAAGCGGTGTTTGCCCATCCATCATTGAATCGTGTAGTAATCAATATTGGAGGCATTGCCAATCTCAGCTACCTGCCAATCACTGGTGAGATCAACGGTTTTGATTCTGGCCCCGGCAATATGCTGATGGATGCATGGGCAGAACGCCATCTGGGACAGCGTTATGATGAGTCAGGCAACTGGGCAGCCAGCGGTCAAATCATCGAAGGTCTGCTCAAACAATTACTGGATGAGCCCTATTTTGAACAACTGCCTCCCAAAAGCACCGGACGCGACCTATTCAGCATGCAATGGCTGGAGCAATACCTAAACCCCGGCTACTCACCTGAAGATGTACAACGTACTTTGCTGGAACTTACCGGACAAAGTATCGCTAATGCCGTCAATCAATATTGCGGACAGGTAGATGAGGTTTTCTTGTGTGGCGGTGGCGCACATAATCGCGCACTATTTCAGTGCTTGCAGCAATTGCTGCATCCTGTAAAAATTCGATTAACTGATGAACTGGGGATTGCTGTAGGCTGGGTAGAAGCTGCCGCATTTGCATGGTTAGCCAGACAAACCATGCTGAAAGCACCTGGCAATCTGCCCGCCGTCACTGGGGCCAGCGGGCCTAGAGTGTTGGGTGCGGTTTATGCTTATTAAAATTGAGCACCATCTGATGCATCACAATAGAAAAATAAACCTGTAATAAATACTAGAAAATCATAGAAATTAGACTATATGACCAAGCCAACTAAAGTAACACTCACTTTTGACGATGGTAGTGCCCCCATTGAATTACCCATGTTATCCGGCAATCTGGGGCCGGATGTCATTGACATCCGTAGCCTGGGTAAACATGGCGTATTTACCTACGACCCTGGGTTTCTTTCCACCGCATCGTGCAATTCTGACATTACCTTTATTGATGGTGAGCAAGGCCTGCTTTACTACCGCGGATACCCGATAGAACAACTAGCGCAGAATTGCGATTTTCTGGAAGTAGCTTACCTGCTGATGCATGGCGATCTCCCGAATGAGAGCGAAAGAACTTCTTTTACACATACTATCCAGCATCACACCATGCTGCATGACCAACTAACAAATGTATTCCGTGGGTTCCGGCGCGATGCGCATCCAATGGCGGTTATGGTGGGCGTAGTGGGTTCGATGTCAGCGTTTTATCATGACTCGATTGATGTGCAGGACCCCAAGTTACGCCAATTATCGGCATACCGCCTGCTGGCTAAAGTACCGACCGTGGCTGCTTGGAGTTATAAATACAATATAGGCCAGCCATTCGTCTATCCGCAAAATCGACTTAGCTATGCCGAAAATTTCATGCACATGATGTTCGCTAACCCTTGCGAAGACTATGTACCTAATCCGGTATTGGCAAAGGCATTTGAACGCATTTTGATATTGCACGCCGATCACGAGCAGAACGCCTCAACCTCTACAGTACGCCTGGCCGGCTCCAGCGGTGCCAACCCATTCGCCTGTATCTCGGCAGGCATTGCCTCGCTATGGGGTCCAGCGCACGGCGGTGCCAATGAAGCTACACTACACATGCTGGAAGAAATTGGCGATGTCAGCCGCATAGGCGAGTACATCAAGCGCGCCAAGGATAAAAGCGATTCGTTCCGCCTCATGGGCTTCGGTCATCGCGTTTATCGCAATATGGATCCACGCGCAGCCCTGATGCGTGAGACATGCTATGAAGTTTTGCATGAGCTTGGCTTGCAGGATGACCCTATGTTCAAACTGGCGATGGAACTGGAAAAAATTGCGCTGGAAGACGAGTATTTTGTCAGCAAGCGTCTCTACCCGAATGTGGACTTCTATTCTGGCATCGTGATGCGCGCCATGGGTATTCCAAACTCCATGTTCACTGCAATCTTCGCATTAGCCCGTACGGCAGGCTGGGTAGCCCAATGGAATGAGATGCTCAATAACCCTGAACATCGGATAGGCAGACCACGCCAGCTTTACACTGGCTCCGTCAGGCGCGAATTTGTTCCGATGGACAAACGATAACAGGAGCTGCAAGTAATAAAAAAGGAGCCTTTGGCTCCTTTTTTATTATGCTTTTTTTCTAATCTACACTGAGAAAGATGAACCACATCCGCAAGTCGTCGTTGCTTGTGGGTTACGGATCACAAACTGTGAACCTTGCAGACTATCCTGGTAATCAATTTCTGCACCCATTAGGTACTGTAGGCTCATTGGGTCTATCAACAGGGTGACTGTATCTTTTTGTACCTGAGTGTCATCTTCGTTCACGACTTCTTCAAAAGTGAAGCCATACTGAAAACCTGAGCATCCGCCGCCGCTCACGAACACGCGCAACTTCAAGTCAGGCGAACCTTCTTCGTCAATCAGCTCTTTTACTTTCTTAGCCGCATTGTCCGTAAAGATTAATGGGCTTGGCATTTCGGTTACTGCGTTCATGTTTAACTCCTTAAATTCATTACACTTACTATTACGTAGATTGATTATCCTGCGTGTAAGGTCAGGGGTCAATCATTATTCTCGATGGGCTTCTTGCAAGGCTAATCTTTATTGGTCAGCAAACGCGTTTCCTGGTCATCACCCTGGTAAATCAGATTGCCCTCAATCACGGCACCAGTATGCATTTCCAGAGATTTATAATATACATCTCCTACGACTCTGGCTTTGGGCTGTAGTTCAACATACTCCTTGGCATGCACCGGCCCGACTACCCTGCCGTTAAGCACCACTTGCGAGACTACTACGGCGCCTTCTATCGTGCCTTGCTCGCTTAATACCAGGGCACTTGGCGTAGAGACCTCTTCGTTGACATTGCCACGTACTGTCCCATCCACACGCAAGCCACCAGTAAAATAGATGTCCCCATCTATACGTGTTTCTGCACCTACCAGGGTATCGATTCTGTTTTGCGGCTTGTTTCTGTTTTTAAAAAACATGTTGCCTCTCTTTTGCCAATATTTTTTTCATATAGCCTATGTCGGCAAATCAACCTTCTGATTAAGTTTGGATTGACTCCCCCGTGCCTCGCTGAAGTCGACCTCAACTGAATGGCCTAGGGCGTCTTTAGGTACCACAAAGCTACCATCTATACGTTGATAATACTTGAAATTAATATCGACTGCCTGCGTCGTTGTGGCGCCATCTGTGAGTGGTAGCCTGACTGGTACATCAGCCTGCGTGGCGTTGAGTACCAGCCTCAGGCTACCTTGTACTAACTTGTCGTGACGCCCGGACTGTAATAGCAGGATATGATAATCATACTGGTTAGGCTGTGCGCCCTTGGTCACCTTGAAACTGTATAGCTTAACTTCGTTAGCACCAGCATTTTCGTTGAGAATGTTTTTGTAAAAAGCCACATCCTCTTTCAGGTGGATAGACTCATCCTGCATATTGGCAAGCTCTCTTGCCAGGTTCATCTGTGCCGCTTGCGCTACTTGCAACTGACGTTCACTCTGCACAAATCTAGCCTGCAATTGCTGGTTATCCTGGGTTGTCTGTGCCAGATTGGTGGTCAGGTTACCAAAATCGCCTTCTGTCAGATGCCAGTAAGCAATCAGGTAACCCAATCCAATATAGGCAATCACCGCCAATATTTGCCAATACCACAGGCGATGCGAGCGCACCGCTACATGTTTGGCCGTTGCTCCAAAATGACGCTTGATCTTGCGGGATACGCGCTTCATTGCTTGGGCTGAAATAGTTGCTGCATTTTAAACAATCGGTTTTTCAATAACTATCTTTTCTACAGGCTTATGGCAACAAGGGAACCACTTCCAGCCCTGTATTTTCCGGCAGGTTGAACATGATATTCATATTCTGTACTGCTTGTCCTGCCGCGCCTTTTACCAGGTTATCAATGACCGATAGTATCACCACCGTATCACCACCCTGCGGTTGGTGCACAGCAATCCGGCACTGGTTGGAGCCACGCACGGAACGGGTTTCAGGATGTGAGCCTTTGGGCAGTACATCGACAAAACGCTCCTTGGCATAGCGTGTCTCAAACAACTGCTGCAAATCAATATCCTGATTCAGCTTGGCATATAGCGTGGCATGAATACCCCGTATCAATGGCGTCAAATGCGGCACAAATGTCAGGCCGACTGGCTTATTAGCCATGCTGGCCAAGCCTTGGCTGATCTCCGGCAAATGCCTGTGGCCGCTGACACCATAAGCTTTAAAATTGTCACCAGCCTCGGCAAACAGGCTATGTACCTCCGCCTTCCGCCCAGCACCACTCACACCAGACTTGGCATCAGCGATTAAATGGGTTTCGTCCACGATACCCGCTTCCAGCAGCGGCATAAAACCGAGCTGTACAGCGGTCGGGTAACAGCCCGGATTGGCAACCAGTCTGGCTGTACGGATCTGCTCACGGTTGAGCTCGGGTAAGCCGTAAACGGCTTCAGCAATCAGGTCGGGACAGGCATGCGGCATGCCATACCATTTTTCCCACATTGCAACGTCTTTGATGCGGAAATCGGCAGCCAGGTCTATTACCCGCACCCCTTGTTCCAGCAGCTCCCTGGTTTGTTGCATGGCGATACCGTTAGGCGTGGCAAAGAACACCACATCGCAAACGCTGAGATCAACTTGCGCCGGATCTGAAAACTTAAGGTCAATATAGCCGCGCAAACTCGGGAACATATCGGCAACAGGCAAACCTGCCTCGCCACGCGAGGTAATCACGGTCAACTCTGCATTGGGATGGATTGCCAGCAAACGCAGCAGCTCTACACCGGTATAACCGGTGCCGCCAACGATGCCTATCTTCAATTTATTCATGTTATAGCTGCCATCAAATAGTTAATTCTTACCCAATAGTAACAAAAAAGCATCACTAAACTTCGAGCAGGAAAACAAAAAAGCCGCATAAAGCGGCTTTTTTGAAACATCTCGAAAACTTCAGAATTAAGCCTGAAATTAACGCTTAGAGAATTGTTTCCTGCGACGCGCTTTACGGAAGCCAACTTTTTTACGTTCAACTTCACGTGCATCACGTGTCACGAAACCAGCCTTGGACAAAGCTGCCTTCAATGCAGCATCGTAGTCGATCAGTGCACGAGTAATACCATGACGAACTGCACCGGCTTGGCCAGACTCACCGCCACCAATTACATTCACCATAATATCGAAGCTGCCTTCGTTATTGGTCAATGCCAATGGCTGACGCAAAATCATGCGTGAAGTCACGCGAGAGAAATATTCGTCAACTGGCTTGTCGTTTACAACGATATTGCCTTTACCGGTTTTCAGGAACACGCGAGCTACTGAGCTTTTGCGGCGACCTGTACCGTAATTATATTTACCAATCATCTTATATCCTTACGCTTGGCTTTGAATTGTCAAAGGTTGTGGTTGTTGCGCCACATGATCATGCTTAGGACCGGCATAGACTTTCATCTTGCGGAACATGGCATAACCCAGTGGGCCTTTTGGCAACATACCCTTAACAGCTTTTTCCAGTGCACGGCCAGGAAAACGCTCTTGCATTTTGCCAAACGTGGTGGTGTAAATACCGCCAGGATAACCAGAGTGACGGTGATAAAGCTTGTTTAAGTCTTTAGTCCCTGTCACCTTGATTTTGTCTGCATTAATCACAACGATGTAATCGCCCGTATCAACGTGCGGTGTGTAAATCGTTTTATGTTTGCCACGTAAACGGTGGGCAATCTCGCTGGCCAAGCGGCCTAGCACCAGATCAGTAGCATCTACTACGAACCAGTCGCGCTTTACTTCATGCGCTTTTGCGGAAAAGGTTTTCATCGTAACTATCTATAATCGCTGAAAAAAAATTAAGAGGGCGATTCTATGTCAGCGCTAGGCGCTTTGTCAAACAGAATCTGGCAATTATTGCATCTTTCCTGTTGCCCGTCTCAATGGTTTACCAGCCAGCTATGCGTCAGCACGCCCGCAAATATGGCCGCTCCCAGCCAGTTATTGTGCAAAAAGGCTTTAAAGCAGTCCGCACGATTGCGGGCTTTAATTAAAGTGTAATGATAGACCGCCAGCATGCCGGCCACACTCAAACCCGCAAAATAAGGCCATGTCAGCTTGAGCATCAGGCCAACCATCGTCAGGATAGCGAGCATGGCCAGATAGCAAAACATAATCGCCGCAATATCATGGCGCCCGAAAAAAATAGCCGACGAATGTATGCCGATTTTCAGGTCATCCTCCCTGTCCACCATGGCATATTCGGTATCGTAGGCAATCGCCCAGAAGATGTTGGCCAGCAACATTAGCCAGGCCACTATGGGAATACTGCCGGTCTGCGAAGCAAATGCCATGGGGATGCCAAACCCGAAAGCGATGCCCAGATAAGCCTGGGGTATGGCAAAAAAACGCTTGGTATAAGGATAGCTCGCCGCCAGAAACAAGGCGACAAATGACAGTATGATTGTCAGTTTATTCAGGAACAGCACAAAAGCGAATGCCGTCAGGCTTAATGCGGCAGCCAGTATCAACGCCTCTTTCACGCTAACCTCTCCTGTGGCCAGCGGGCGCAACTGAGTGCGCTGCACCTGGCCATCAAATTTGCGATCTGCTACATCATTAAGCACACAGCCCGCAGAGCGCATCAGCACTGTACCCATCACGAAGATGCACGCCAGCGGCCAATAGGGACGGCCTTCCCCGGCTATCCATAATGCCCACAAAGTTGGCCAGAGTAATAGCAGGATGCCGATAGGCTTATCCAGCCGCATCAGGCGCTCATAAGCATCAATCTTTTTAATCATGTTGGCAGTAGTCATAGCTTTAATACTGAAGGCAAAAATACTTCCGTGACTAAAATCACCGCGTGCTCGAGCCTGAATACTGAGCGCCGTGCCCACAGCGAGTTCGGCGCACTTTCCAGATCAGCAGTGGCCCTGCGGTAAAGCGCATGATGTTTGGCCAGCTTCTTAAACTCCAACGGCGTACGCATCACACGCGCATCTGCAAACAAAGTCGTACCCAATGATCTGTTGCCCAGCCTGCTTAAACCTTGCCAGCTGCCACGCAAGCTCTTGTAAGGCAGCACACTGTGCGCAAACACCACAGGCCGGTTCTCACAGTTGAGATGCACTTCCCTCAACAGCGCCTTTTGCCTGAAAGGCATTTGTAGTAGCTGCGCTTCATCACATTGCGTGCGTGCTTCGAGCATCCGGATTGGTTTGACTGCAAAAACCGCTGTGTGTGATTGTAAGCGCCTGGTCAATGAACCTTTATCTATAAGCCAGTGGCGATATGCGCCGCTGTTAATGGGCGATTTCAGCCATCTGGCACGGGTCGATATAGACTGGGCAAAAACTTTCACAGCCGGATTATCGCAGGTCGTTAAACTTTGACCAACTCTTCAGCCTGGCTTAGCCATCTTTGCAGATGTCGCTCAACTGCTTGCGGGTGTTCTTTGAGTAATACGTCCGCACAGGCCTGCGCCGATTGCAGTAAATTTTCATCACGCTCCAGATCAGCAATTCTGAGCATGGGCAAGCCACTCTGGCGCACGCCCATGAATTCGCCGGGGCCGCGCAGATGCAGGTCGGCCTGCGCGATTTCAAAACCATCGCTGGATTCATAAATAATCTTGAGCCTGGCGCGGGCGATTTCACCTAGCGGGCCCTGGTAAAGCAATATACACGCGCTTTTCGCAGCACCGCGCCCGACGCGGCCGCGCAACTGGTGCAGCTGGCTCAGGCCCATGCGTTCGGCGTGCTCGATCACCATCAGGCTGGCATTGGGGACATCCACACCGACTTCGATGACAGTGGTAGCCACCAGCAATTGGATTTCGTTAGCGCTAAACTTCGCCATCACCGCCTGCTTTTCGGCCGACTTCATGCGGCCATGCACCAGCCCCACGCGTAAATCTGGAAAAGAAGCTTGCATGGATTCATATGTCTCCATCGCGGTTTTGAGCTGTAATGTTTCAGACTCTTCTATCAAGGGGCATACCCAGTAGGCCTGCTGGCCTAGCGCGCAGGCTTCACGTACGCGCATCAGCACTTCATCACGGCGTGTGTCAGCAACCAGTTTGGTGGCAATGGGCGTACGTCCCGGCGGCAGTTCGTCAATGACGGAGACATCCAGGTCGGCGTAATAGCTCATGGATAAAGTACGTGGGATGGGCGTAGCGCTCATCATGAGCTGGTGGGGCTGTATGCCCTTCTGCTTGAGTGACAGGCGCTGCTGCACGCCGAAACGATGCTGCTCGTCGACGATGGCTAGGCCTAGTCGCGCGAAACTCACCTGATCCTGAAACAGTGCGTGCGTACCCACCACCAGTCTAGCTGCACCGCTGGCGATGGTTTCCAGCGAAGCAGCCCGGTCTTTCTTGTTCTGGCTGCCAGATAACCAGGCGACCTCAATATTCAACGGGGCCAGCCAGCCTTGCATCTTCTTGTAGTGCTGCTCAGCCAGTATCTCGGTAGGTGCCATGATGGCGGCCTGCCAGCCGTTTTCGATAGCCTGTAACGCGGCCATGGTGGCAACGATGGTCTTGCCGCTGCCTACATCGCCTTGCAGCAGGCGCTGCATGGGATGCTTTTGCGCCAGGTCACCACTGATCTCCATCGCTACGCGCTGCTGGGCCTGGGTAAGCGGGAAAGGCAGGCTTTTCAGCAATGCGCTGATCAGGGTTTTGGAAGGCTTGAGTGCTGGCGCACCAAGACTGCGGCGGCGTGCGTAATGGCGACGCATGGATAGCTGCTGTGCCAGCAGTTCATCGAATGCCAGGCGCTGCCACTCAATAGTGGCATGCGTGGTGGTATCGCCAGCAAGGTCATGGATATTCGCTGCTGGAGCAGGATGATGTAGCACTCGCAGGCTGTGGGCGAAGCTGGGCATGCGATGCGGCGCATAGACAAAATCCGGCAAGGTTTCGGATTGATCGCCGTTAATGAGTGCCCAGCCTATCCACTTACGCAACGAAGCCTGTGACATGCCTGCAGTAGTGGGATAAACCGGCGTCAGGTTTTCGAGCACAGGTGTAGATTCACGCACTGCCTTGCATTGTGGATGCACCATCTCGTAACCGAAAAACCCGTTACGCACTTCGCCTAGCGCCCTCACCTGCTTACCTACGGTAAGCGCAGCGATCTGGCTGGGATAAAAGTGCAGGAAGCGTAAAGTAAGCTGCTGGCCGCTGTCATCCTGCAGGCGGCAGATCAGGCTTTTGCGAGGTTTATACAGAACTTCGGCATGGACGATCTCACCTTCTACCTGCACTTGTTGACCATTTCGAAGTTCGCGTATCGGCGTGATGTGAGTTTCATCGACATAGCGTAATGGCAAGTGCAACAGCAGGCCCTGCACGGTCCGAATACCAAGCTTTTGCAGCCCAGTCAGCACCGGCTTGGTGATGCCCTTGATGGTATCAAGCGAACTATTCATGCAGATATGCCCGCAAGTATCGCATGAAATCTGAAGGCCGAATATTGATTGATTCTATGAATTACGAAGGCTAATTGCGGTTAATTGCAGCCAGTACGTCCTGCTCATTGCTGGCGAGATGGGCATCGTAAGAAGGCAATACATCGGCGACAATCTCCAGCTTTTTCCATGGGGCAGCGGGAGTTTCGCACTGTTCCTTGGGCACGAAGCCCGACGTTTCCACCAGGTCCATTTTATGGATATAGCGCGGGCAATTCGGGAAGGTTTCGCGCACTTTTACGCGCACGACCAATCTGGCTTCCGGCCAGTTGGAGAGCAGCGGATCTTGCGGCGTGATGCTGGCAATGCCATTGACACGCACGCGTGCCTGACGCGCAAAATCGATAAAAAGCAGGCCAACTTCGCCATTCACCAGCACATTGCCTGCCGACATGAACATGCCATTTCCATCATAGATAGGGAATGCCAGTGTGGTTTCATCCACCACTTTCACCAAACCCTTATCCCCGCCCTTGTATGAGCAATTAGCCTGGCCTTTATCATCGACAGTCGCCAGAAAAAACATGTTCTGTGCCTCAATGAACTCAGCATCTGGTGGTGTGATCACGGCTTGTATGATGCCAGCCTGCAATCGGTCAGCTAGACGTCGTGTATCAAACTCATCCTGTAACTGCCTTTGCCCCGCATGGAAATACTCACTCATCACTACTCCTCCATTGAAATATGGCTGTTTTTCAGTTTTATTATGCCCAGCTTTTTAATGTTACTGAATTCTTTGCTCAATATTGACACCCTTGACGCGGTTGATCCTGACCACATCAGGTATTTTGCGCAGACGTCGCATTAACTCGGCCAGATGTACTCTGTTCTCCACTTGGACAGTGAAATGGATATTGGTATAGGCGCTGTTATCCGATTCTTCCATGCTCACGTTATCAATATTGGAACCGGCTTCAGCAATGCCTGCCGCAATTTTGGCCAGCATGCCGCGCTTGTTGGCCGCAGCCATTTTCAGGTTGACCTTGAACAGGTGCTTGCCATCCGGATCCCATTCCACATCCAGCCATTTTTCAGGGTCGACGCGGAATTTACGGATCGCCAGACAATCATGGGTATGAATCACTAGGCCTTTATCTTTGTTGATAAAGCCAAGAATGGGGTCACCCGGAATTGGCCTGCAACATTGAGCAAACTGCACGGCCATGCCTTCGGAACCACGGATGGTAATGGTGCCTAGTGGCTTATTGGTATGCTTGGCGTGGCGCTCACCATGTTCTTCTCCCATGGCCAGCAGCTGGTGCGCAACCATCACATTCAAGCGTTTACCCAGGCCAATATCGGTGAGTATCTCCTGCTTGCTCTTGGCACCGTAGTCGCGCAACAGTTTTTGCCATTGCGCATCCTCAATGGAGGCAGGTTCTGCGTGCAAAGCAATCAGCGCCTTATTGAGCATGCGTTCACCCAAGTGCGCAGACTCGGTTGATTGCATGGATTTGAGGAAATGGCGGATATGCGCACGCGCCTTGCCCGAGACCACATAGTTCAGCCAGGCTGGATTGGGGTGGGCATGGGCGGCAGTAATGATTTCTACATGGTCGCCGTTGTGCAGCTCGGTACGTAATGGCGCCAGCTCCTGATTGATCTTGACCGCGACACAACGATTGCCAATGTCGGTATGCACAGCATAGGCGAAATCCACGGCAGTAGCGCCTTTTGGCAAGGCCAGTATCTTGCCCTTGGGGGTGAACACATAGACTTCATCCGGGAACAGGTCGACCTTGAAGTGCTCTAGAAACTCCAGCGAATCGGCGCTTTCCGACTGGATATCGAGCAGGCGTTGCAGCCATTGGTGGGTCTGTTGCTGCAAGGCTGTGAGGTGTGCATCGGTGGTCTTGTACAGCCAGTGCGCAGCCACGCCTGCATCGGCGATGTTGTGCATCTCCTGGCTACGCACCTGCACCTCTATCGGCGTGCCGAAAGGGCCGAATAGCGTCGTATGCAGGGATTGGTAGCCATTGGCTTTGGCAATCGCGATGTAGTCCTTGAACTTGCCGGGAATCGGCTTATACAGGCTATGCAAGGCGCCCAGCGTTAAATAGCAGGTCGACAGGTCCTTGACGATGACGCGAAAGCCGTAAATATCGTATATCTGTGAAAAAGTGACGGTTTTGCCTGTCATTTTTTTGTAGATGCTGTAGAGATGCTTTTCGCGGCCAGTGACGTCTGCCTCTATATTCATCTCCTGCAAACGCAGCTTGATGGCTTCCAGTATCTTGGCCACGACTTCCTTGCGGTTACCGCGCGCGGCCATAATCGCCTTGGAAATGACCCGGTAGCGCATGGGATAGAGAAACTTGAAGCTTAAATCTTCCAGCTCCTGGAATATCGCATTCAGGCCAAGCCGGTTGGCGATCGGCGCATAAATTTCCAGGGTTTCGCGCGCGATGCGGCGCTGTTTTTCCGGCTTCATCACATCCAGCGTCTGCATATTGTGCAAACGGTCGGCCAGCTTGACCAGTATCACGCGCACATCCTGCGACATGGCCAGCAGCATCTTGCGGAAGTTTTCCGCCTGTGCCTGGGTAGCGCTCTGGAATTCGATTTTATCGAGCTTGGACAGACCATCTACCAGCTCGGCGACCTGCTTGCCAAACTGGTCGCTGACATCCTGCTTGGTGATGCCGGTGTCTTCCACCACGTCATGCAACAAAGCGGCAATGATGGTGGGCATATCCAGGTGCAATGAGGCCAGTACACCCGCAACAGCTACTGGATGGCTAATGTAAGGCTCGCCGCTCTTGCGCAGCTGGCCCTCATGCGCAGCAGCACTGAAACGATAGGCTGCCCACACTTGGGCGATATCTTCAGGCTTGAGGTATTCTTTAAGACGTAGCGTGAGCTGGGAATCCTCGCTATCCGCAGGCAGCAAGGAGGGTGTGGCGGGTTTTACAAATTCTGCCGATCGCTTGGGAGCGTGACTGTTTTTGCTTGGCATAGCACTTTATCTCGGCTTACCTTCAATTGTGGCGACTAATAATTTTGCAGTTGGCTAACTTTAACTGCTGGATGTTCACTGGCCCGATGTTTACCTAGGATTTTTACTTAAGCTTCACCTAAATTTGAGCAGGCCAGCGAGCTTTACGCGTGACCGCGGTTCAACACTTCCAGACCCACTTTGCCGGCTGCGATTTCGCGCAATGCCAGTACGGTAGGCTTGTCTTTCTGACCATGTGTGCTTACCAAGGGCTCAGAGCCATTAGCCAGCTGACGTGAGCGGTAAGCCGCTACCAGCGTGAGTTGAAAACGATTAGGGATTTTTTCAAGACAATCATCAACAGTAATACGTGCCATCTGGTTTATCTCCGTGTTAGCTCATTCTAGCTATACGTCATGCAATAAAAGCATGCGTTTTACAGCGCTAAAATAAGGTTTTCAGTAATGCTTCGTGTTGCCTCACCTGCTTGTCGCATTTGAGGCGCTGGGTACGAACAATGGCGCATAGGTCTTGCAACGCCATCTCGAATTTGTCATTGATTATAACATAGTCAAACTCAGCGACGTGGCTCATCTCCTCATGCGCCGCGGCAAGCCGCCGTGCGATGACTTCGGCGCTATCCTGTCCACGCCCGGTCAGCCTCTGTTCCAGCGCTTGCGCATCAGGCGGCAAGATAAAAATGCTGATGACTTGTTGGTAAAGCCTGCGTACCTGTTCAGCGCCCTGCCAATCTATTTCCAGTATCAGGTCATTGCTGTCCTGCAAGCCAATATCCACGCGAATCTGCGAGGTGCCATACCTGGCGCCATGTACCTCGGCTGATTCCAGGAAATCGCCTTCACCCAGCATGCGCAAAAACTCTGCATCGTCGACAAAGTGGTAATCCACGCCATCCACCTCACCCGGCCTGGGTTTGCGGGTGGTATATGAAACCGACAATTTGACCTGCGGGTCAGCTTCCAGCAAGGCGCGCACCAGGCTGGTTTTGCCGGTGCCGGAGGCGGCGGTGATAATAAAAAGGTTACCTATCATGTTTGAACTCTGTGTTAATCCGTGCCTGTAAAATAACTTTATTCTATATTCTGTATCTGTTCGCGCATCTGCTCAATCAGTATCTTCAAACCCATCGATACTTGCGAGGATTCTGTCGATATTGATTTAGAGCCCAGCGTATTGGCCTCGCGGTTGAGCTCCTGCATCAGGAAATCCAGCCGCTTGCCCGCCGCCGCATTAGCATCCAGTATGCGCCGCACTTCTGAAATATGCGCAGTCAACCGTGTCAGCTCTTCATCTACATCCACACGCTGTGCAAACAATACCAGCTCCTGGCGCACGCGCTCTTCGTCTGCGCCCTTGATCACTTCATGAAACTTGGCAGTCAGCCTGTCCTGGTAGGCTTTGACCTGCAGTGGCATGAGCGTTTTCACCTGTGCCACCAACGCTTCCATCTCCGTGAGGCGCTCCAGTATCAGCGCTTTCATCTTGGCGCCTTCGCGTGCCCGCGAGTCCGACATGTCCTGCAATACCTGATCCAGGCAAGCGCGCACATCATCGGCCAGACTTTCGTTACTTGTGTTATCGCTAGCCAGCACGCCGGGCCAGCGCAATATGTCCGCCACAGACAAGGGCTGGCTGTCCGGAAACTGCTTCTGCACGCTGGCGGTCAATTGTGACAGCTGCTGCAACATGGCGTCATCCAGCTCTGCCGCTTTGACAGCGCCCGCTTTGCGCATCAGGCTCATGCGGCACTCCACCTTGCCACGCCCTAATTTGGCGGTAATCAACTCGCGCACCAGGGGTTCTACCGTGCGCAGGTTGTCATCCAGCTTCATCTGCAATTCAAGATAGCGATGGTTGACCGATCGCAGCTCTACCACCAGCACCCCGTTGGCTATTTCATGCTCCAGCGAGGCAAAACCTGTCATGCTAAAAATCATGTTTAATGTATTCTCTCAAAAATTTAATGTATGGTACCAAATCCAATAGATTTCATGCCAAAATAGCCGCACAAATCACAAGACTATAAAACAACCAAAAGCGCATGCAAGAAACTCAAAATCAGGCACTGCCCGTTGGCCATCGCTTACAGGACTATGAAATCCGCAAAGTCCTGAATACTGGTGGTTTCAGTTTTGTTTACATCGCCCGCGATAAAGATAAAAACACGGTAGCCATTAAAGAGTACCTGCCTACCGAGCTTGCCTTGCGTAGCGATGGGGTCAATGTCTCCATCAATTCTGCTGAATCCGCTTCCAGTTTCCGCCACGGTCTTAAATGCTTTTTTGAAGAAGGCCGCACGCTCGCCAATATCGATCACCGCAATATCGTGCGCGTGCTCAACTTTTTTCGCGCCAACGAAACAGTGTATATGGTGATGCAGTATGAGCGTGGCAAATCATTGCAGGAATCCATCCTTAAACAGAATAAACCGGTCAGCGAAAATTTCGTTCGCCGCGTATTCAGCGAGCTGCTCAACGGCCTGCGTGAAGTACATACGCAAAAACTGCTGCACCTCGATATCAAACCTTCCAACATCTATATCCGTATGGATGGCTCACCAGTGTTGCTGGATTTCGGCTCTGCCCGCCAGACACTGACCGATGTGCAGCCCAAGCTGCCGCCCAGCTATACGCCAGGCTTTGCCTCGCCAGAGCAGTATTACGACCGCAAACTGCTGGGTCCATGGAGCGACATTTACAGTGTTGGCGCCAGCATGTACTCCTGTATTGCGCGCGCCGCGCCCATGGCGGCTGACCAGCGCATGAAAAAAGATATATTGATGCCCGCCACCAAGCTGGGCCGCGAGCATTACTCGCAGGACCTGCTTAAAATCATTGATAGCTGCCTTAAGCTGGATCACATGGAGCGCCCGCAAAGCGTGTTTTCGCTGCAGAAAGCACTGATTGAAAATCTGCCGCCAAAACCGGTGCAACATAGCCTGATAAAAAAGATTAAGCACTACCTCAATACACCGTTATGAAATTCACCATCTATCAAGGCAGCCGCCAAGGCCCACGCCCTTATAATCAGGACCGCCTGGCTTACTCCTATAGTAAGGATGCGCTAATGATGGTGATTGCCGATGGCATGGGTGGGCATCGCCATGGTGAAGTAGCAGCGCAACTCGCGGTCAAGATGCTGACCGACGCCTTTCAAAAAACAGCGAAGCCGGAATTATCCAGCCCTAGCCGATTCCTTAATGAGCAGATACTGGAGATTCATGAGGCAATCGACGACATCCGCAAAAACAATAGCCTGGCAGAAGCGCCACGTACCACCATTGCAGCAGCCATAGTGCAACGTGACTTTATTCATATTGCCCATGTGGGTGATTCCAGACTCTATCATTACCGCAACCGCGAATTGCTGTATCGCACCGAAGACCATTCAGTGGTGCAGATGATGTTGCGCAAGGGCCAGATTACCAAAAAAGATCTCGGCACCCACCCCGACCGGCACAAAATCTACAATTGCCTGGGTGGCACTACCCCGCCACAAGTACATATTAGTCAGAAACGCCAACTGAAAGATGGAGACAGGATATTGCTGTGCACCGATGGTCTGTGGACGGCGGTAAGCGATATTGATATCAGCCGCACATTGCATGCGGGCGCAATCAATCTGGCCGCACTCAAACTACTGGATAATGCCGAGACGCTGTGCAAAAAAGATGGCGACAATATGAGCCTGATTGCCATGCAATGGGGTGAAAAACAGGATAGCAAAACAGCAGTTTCTACCGGCACCATGCCACTCGGCGCTACCACTACTATCCTCAACCCGCTTACCACCTACCAGCTTACTGTGCGCAACGACGAGGCTGCTGAAGCAGCGTCCGATCTAAGCGATGAAGATATCGAGAGTGCAATTGCAGGCATACAGGCCGCAATACATAAAACCAAGGGCAAATAAGGCACAGGCAGTTTAGCTTTGCTAATTTTTAGTTTCGTGGCTTGCACTTTCCAGCTTGGCTTATAATGTGGCTTTATGCCTATCAGGATGTCCCATGTCATCTAATATTAGCCAAGCCAGTCAATCACGCCCTAGCCAGCGTACCGCCAACCAGTTGCGCCCGGTCGAAATTATCCGCAATTACACCAAGCACGCGGAAGGCTCTGTGCTGGTCAAATTCGGCGACACGCATGTGCTTTGTACTGCCAGCGTGGAAGAAAAAGTGCCGGGATTCCTGCGTGGCAAAAACCAGGGCTGGGTCACTGCGGAATACGGCATGCTGCCGCGCTCAACTGGTAGCCGTATGGACAGGGAAGCCTCCAAAGGCAAGCAATCTGGCCGTACCCAGGAGATTCAACGCCTGATAGGCCGCAGCTTGCGTGCCATTATCGACCTGGGAAAACTGGGCGAGCGTAGCATCCAGATCGATTGCGACGTGATCCAGGCGGATGGCGGCACCCGCACTGCCAGCATCACTGGCGCCTATGTAGCGCTACACGATGCCATTAGCCTATTGTTAAAAAAGGGCCTGATCAAGGAGTCACCCCTTAAAGATTCTGTAGCTGCCATCTCTGTAGGTATCTACAAGGGCTCGCCAGTACTGGATCTGGATTACATCGAGGACTCAGACTGCGATACCGATATGAATGTGGTAATGACCGGTAGCGGCGGCTTTGTTGAAATCCAGGGTACAGCAGAGGGCGAACCGTTTACGCGTGAAGAGATGAATGAAATCCTCGACCTGGCACAAGCTGGTATCGCGGAGTTAATACAGATGCAGAAAATCGCTTTAGGTATCTAAATATGTCTTTGCCTTTTAAAAAACTGGTCATCGCCAGCGGCAACGCAGGCAAGCTGCGTGAGATCCAGCATCTGCTGGCGCCGCTCAAGATCGAGGTCATCCCACAATCGCACTTGAATGTACCAGAGGCTGAAGAGCCTTTTTGCACCTTTATCGAAAACGCGCTGGCCAAAGCACGCCATGCCAGCCAGCATACCGGCCTGCCTGCGCTGGCAGATGATTCCGGCATTTGCGTCGATGCCCTGCAAGGCATGCCTGGCGTGCTTTCTGCGCGCTATGCTGGAGAGCCTAAATCTGATGCACGTAATAACGAGAAACTCTTGGAAGCGCTGCACGGTAAAACGCAGCGCGAAGCGCATTTTTACTGTGTCGTAGTGCTGGTGCGCTATGCGGATGACCCGCAACCTTTAATTGCAGAAGGCATCTGGCAAGGCGAAATATTGTCTGAACCCAAAGGAACCGATGGCTTTGGCTATGATCCATTGTTCCTGGATGCCAAGACTGGCAAAACCGTCGCTGAGCTGCCGCTGGAGATCAAAAGCCGCATCAGCCATCGCGGTCAGGCCATGGCAAAATTGCTGCACAAGCTGGAAAGACTCGCCTTATGAGCGCACCAAAACCACAAGCATGGCCCAAATGGCTGCGGGATGACGGCAGCGTGGTTGCCTGCACCGAAAAAGTCAAAGTGATGACTGAAAATTTTGACGAGCTCAAACAGATCGCACAGGATGCGCTGGAAGACGGCCTGCTGATGGAAGTGTCCGAAGAGCAGATGCGCGAGGCTTTGCACAAGCTCGTAGACCAACTGGTGAATCCCTATCAGCAAAACCATCCCAATAATACCGGTAAGTAGCACTGCGCCCATTGCAGGCGAAGTGACTATTTCCGGGTTAAAAGCTCCGCCGCCGTTGGCGCTGTATATCCATATCCCATGGTGCGTCAAGAAATGCCCTTATTGCGACTTCAATTCGCATGAATCCAGAACTAAAATCCCCGAAGCAGCTTATGTGGATGCGCTGATTGCCGACCTGGAGCAGGCCACGCCGCAAATCTGGGGACGCAAGATCCATAGCATATTCTTTGGCGGAGGCACGCCCAGCCTGTTTTCGGCTGAAGCCATAGACAAAATTTTAAGTCATGTGCGCATGCTCACCCCACTCGAATACGGCGCAGAGGTTACGCTCGAGGCTAATCCTGGCACTGTGGATTCTGCGCATTTCCAGGGCTACAAAGAGGCGGGTGTGAATCGCGTATCTCTGGGCATCCAGAGTTTTGATAGCCGCTATCTGGCAGCGTTAGGGCGCATCCATGACGACAAGCAAGCGCGCGCTGCTGCAGAGCTGGCATTACGCACTTTCGATGCGGTGAATCTGGATGTGATGTACGCCTTGCCGCAACAAAGCCTGGCCGATGCCTTGAAAGATGCGCAGACCGCCTGTGATTTCGGCCCGGCGCATTTGTCTTTTTACCACCTCACGCTAGAACCCAACACGCCCTTCCACCGCACTCCGCCTAGCTTGCCGGACGACGATACCAGCGCAGAAATGCAGGAGGCTATTGAAGAATTACTGGCTAAGAATGGCTATGAGCATTACGAGACTTCCGGCTTTGCCAAAAAGGGGCAGCGTTGCCGACATAACCTCAACTACTGGCAGTTCGGCGATTACCTGGGCATAGGGGCCGGTGCGCATTCAAAATTAAGCTTTCACGATAAAATCGTGCGCCAAAGCCGTCACAAACACCCCAACCGCTATCTTGAAAAGGCGCCATTTGGACAGGCTGTTGATAATGAATGGGCAATTAGCGCAGATGAGCTTGGCTTTGAATTCATGATGAACACGTTGAGGCTAACCGAGGGTTTTGAGATCGGCCTGTTTCAGCAACGCACCGGCTTGCCTATCAGCGCGGTAGAAACTGCTGTTAAACAAGCAAAAGCCAAGGGCTTACTGGAGATTAGTGGGGAATATAATCGGGAGATCATCAAGCCCACCCTGCTGGGGCAGCGCTTTTTGAATGAGTTACTACAGCTGTTTTTAGGCTGAAGACACTAATCGCAACTCAGGCTTGTGGCTAGGCTCCGCGGCATATTCACCGCGGGTTTCCAGTATCTTCTGCAACACCGTGATCTCTTTCATCACTTCCACACTAAAACCGGTGCGCTCACCGCGGCGATTATCAAGTTGTAATTCGGTCAGGTAATGCACCGCATCATCACTCGTCCAAAGACGTTCCAGCTCTGTCACGATATGTGGAAAATCCTCCAGGCTGCTATCTATCACCACCCCACTTTGCCTGTCCTCCCAAGCCGGTGGCTGGACATTAAAGGTGTTGTGAAGTCGCTCCACCAGTTCATCGAACTCAGCTTTTTGTCCCAATTTATGGCGTATCTCCAGCAGATACAACCATGGATAAACTGAGTGCGTAGGCAGTTCGCGGATATACATTTCCAATAGCGATATGGCCTCGCTGTGCTTGTCATTGGCCATCAGGCCACCCGCACGTGCAATCACTGATTCAGGCGTTTCATTCACCCCGTTTTCAGTCACCGCAAAGCCCACAATTTCTGCGGGCGGAATGGAAAGTGGCTTATCGCTTTCTTCTGGCTGTTTTGATCGATTGTGATACCAGCTCACGGCCCAGCTACCGATGAGCAGTATCACCGTCAGCAGAGCCACCAACGTCAATATGAGGGGAAATAGCGCATCCTGTTTTTTAAACGATAGTGCCGTTTCCCAGCTCCAGGATGAGGGGGCTGGCTGGCTGGCCGTCTTTTTATTTTCCGCCGTCATATTCACTATTTTTTTCGCAGCTGATGGCTGCATTTTTTCTGCCACGGCTGGGGCTGGCTTGGTTTCCAGAGGCTTAGTTTCTAGGGGTGTAATTTGTGGCTCAGCAATTGGGGATATAACTGGGGTTTGTGCCACTTGATCCGGCGCAGATTCAACGGCAGGCTGTTGCGCCAATATCTTGCTGGCCAATACAAACATTTCTTCCAGCGTTTTTTGCAAACCAGCAAGATGTTCATTAAGGTGCGCCAGCTCTTGTTTTAATATTGAATTTTGCTGGATCAGGATTTCGTATTCTACTTGTATCTTCGCCAAGAACTGATTGTCACCCACTGGCATTGGCGAATGCGCGACCTTGAGCATCCTACCTGGCTGCGTAGCAACTACAGACCTGAATTTGGTCGGGCTGGCCTGCATGGATAAATATTTGAGATCAGGGATGACGATGAAATTGCTTTCGTCATACACCCGCGCAGGGTTGAGCGTACCCTGGTATTTTCGGTTGAGTGCCAACGTTTTTGCTACAAATCGTTGCTGCATATAACTGTTACGGGGGTAAAACAGAGCAGCAAGACGGTTGATGCTGTCACCCGGCAACATTTGCCAGCTAAGAGTATGGGCAGAAGCCGACAAATCACCATCTAATGGTTCAGAAATAGCAAAGCCACTATGCAAACTGATATGCATCATTAGCACAGACATCGAACAGAGCAGGACTTTTCTATACACCATGTTTAACTTAATCGCCGCCGTTATGTTCTTAACGAACCACTCTAAAAAATGTTGCTACCTGATCGAAAATTGATCACGTATTTCTAAAACTTTTTGCAGCATGGCGATTTCTTGCAGCACTTGTAGACTAAAGCCTACACGCTCCCCTTCCCGCCTGTCCAGCAATAAAGTATTAAGGTAGGCCGCTGCTTCGCTTTTTTGCCAGATGCGCTGCAATTGTTTCATCACATGCGGATACTCTTCCAGACTTTCCGGCACCTCAATATCAACTTCTTTGTCTTCCCACTGTGGCAACATCACATTGAAATTATCATGCAGGCGGCTAAGCAGGCGCTGAAACTCGGCCTTCTGGTTCAGGCTGCGGTGGATATCCAGCAGATACAACCACGGGTACACCGACTGTTGAGGATTCATCTGTAGATAAGCCTCCAACAGCACCTGCGCCTGTTTGCTATGACCTGCACCCATCAATATGCTGGCGCTGGAGATCACCGCTTCGGCCTCTTCTTCTGGTGAATCTGGCAATGTTTGCTCAGGCTGTACTGATGTTTGGTCAGCTGTTTCAGTCATGCTGGCTTCAACGCTAGCAATTGGCTCTAACTCAGGTTGCACCTCACTTGCAGGTTTTTCCTCTCGAGCTGTTAAATCCACCACCTTTGACTTTTCACCAACGTAGTCGCTATCTCTGACTTCCGGCTGTAGCAATGTGTCATATATAAAGGTATTCAATCCGCTCAGGCTGGCAAACTGCTGCGCGCGTCTTCTGCGCGAATACCAGATCAGAAAAAGCAGGACCAGTACGGCTCCCGCACCAAAAAGCAGATTATTAAATGGACGAAGTTGCTGTAACAGGCTGGCTTTGGGCGCAGGCTTATCACCAGCCATAAGGTCAGTCTGAATATCAGGTTCGGGACTAGGCTCAACAGTTTCAGCAGCAACCTCTTCTGCTCCCTCGGCAAGGATAGCGTCAACTTTGGGTTTCACTTCCCCCAGTATTTTCTCAAGGCTGGCGATATGCTCGTCCTGATTCTGTGAGGCCAGCTTCAAGTCGCGGTCGCGCTTTACCAAGCGCTCATATTCGGCCTTCATGGCTGGCGGCACCAGGCTTTCAGCAGATTGTGGCGTAGCGTTGCCTTTGACCGGATACTGTAATTGATAGCTCAGGTGCAAGCCGGTAGCTGTCGGCGCCGTAGTGCCCGCATCAGGCTGGTCAGGATTAAGGTCAATGGATAGCGTTTTAAGATCGGGGATAGTGATTACTGCAGCCTGCTTGAACACCTTGGCAGAGGTCAAGTTGGGATGGTACTGGTGACTCAGTTCCAACGTTTTCGTCACAAACTGCTGCTGCATGGGATTATTGTTGGGAAAAAACTGGGCTGCCAGCCGCTCCACACTCTCGCCCGGCAAAACGGGCCAGCTGATGCCTGCGCCCTTGGTGTTGACTGGTTCGTTAGCTAAACTGTGATTAGAAAAAAGTGTTAAAGCGAGTAGAAGCGATAAAAAGGAAAAAATAGATTGGCGTAAGGCTGCTTGCCTTACGCCGGGGTTAAGTACAGCGCTGTGCAAGCGCCTGACCATCTATATCAGCTTGCCTCAAGCGCCAGCCGTGCACGACCAATCGCCAGTTTGACTTGATTAGGTGCGGTACCGCCAATGTGGTTGCGGCTAGCCAGTGAGCCTTCCAGCGTCAGCACTTCATAGACATCATCGCTGATGTACTGGCTGAATTTCTGCAGCTCGGCCAAGGACAGATCAGCCAGGTCGCAACCTTTATCCACCGCATGGCGTACTGCCAAAGCCACTACTTCATGTGCATCTCGGAATGGCGTGCCCTTTTTCACCAGATAATCGGCCAGGTCAGTCGCAGTAGCAAAGCCTTCCGCAGCAGCTAGGCGCATGGCAGCTTTATCCACCTTGATTCCACGCAACATATCGGCATAGATTTCCAGCGTTACCAACAAGGTATCCGCTGTATCGAACAAAGGCTCCTTGTCTTCCTGGTTGTCCTTGTTGTAGGCCAGCGGCTGGCCCTTCATCAGGGTCAGCAGTGCCATCAGGTGGCCAGTAACACGGCCTGTCTTGCCTCGCACCAGTTCCGGCACGTCCGGGTTTTTCTTTTGCGGCATGATGGAAGAGCCGGTACAGAAACGGTCGGCGATATCGATGAATCCAAACCTGGGGCTGGACCACAGGATCAGCTCTTCCGAGAAACGTGAAAGATGCGTCATCACCAGCGCGGCGGCGGCAGTGAATTCAATGGCGAAGTCACGATCGGACACTGCATCTAGCGAGTTTTCACATACGCCGTCAAAACCAAGCTCCTGTGCCACCATTTCGCGATTGATAGGATAGCTAGTACCCGCTAGCGCTGCAGCACCCAGTGGCAGACGGTTTATACGCTTGCGTGCATCGGCGAAACGCCCGGCATCGCGCTGCAACATCTCAAAATAGGCCAGCAGGTGGTGTCCGAACGTCACAGGTTGCGCTACCTGTAAATGGGTAAAACCGGGCATGGCGGTATCGAAATGCTCTTCGGCCAAGTCGACTATCGACAGCTGTAATTTACGGATACCGGCAATTACGCCATCTGTGGCGTTACGCAGCCAGAGGCGCACATCGGTCGCCACCTGGTCGTTACGTGAGCGGCCTGTGTGCAGGCGCTTACCTGCATCGCCAATCTTGTCGGTCAGGCGTTTCTCGATATTGAGGTGTACGTCTTCCAAGTCCAGCAGCCATTCGAATTTGCCGCTGCGAATCTCCTGCAGAATTTCGTTCAGGCCTTGATGAATGCTGGCGACATCTTCCAGGCTGATGATGCCCTGCGCGCCCAGCATGCGTGAATGCGCAAGCGAACCCTGTATGTCGAACTCGGCCAGACGCTGGTCGAAACTGACAGAAGCGGTATAGCGCTTGACCAGCTCCGCGACCGGCTCATTGAAACGGCCGGACCAGGTTTTGGCGTTATCTTGTTCAGGGGTGTGATCTGATGTATGTTGCATGCTTATAAATGTGAAGTTTAATTATAGGGTTATATGGCAAGTATAAAGCAAAAGCCCAAGAATTCCATGCAAGAGCACTCTGTAGAGAAGAGCTCAAATGGCAGCACTTCCACTCGCGCCATTATGCGCCTGCCGGATTTCAGGAATCTGGGCATCTGCCTGCGCACCCTCGTCATCGTCAATCTGGTCACCCTGTTTGCCGCCATTCTGCAAAGCCATGGCTTTGTCGACACACTGAAACAGATGGCTGAGCTCTCGGTTTTTACCCAGCCTGTGCTGTTACTAAGCTTTTTGCTACTATTTGCCGCTTCTCCACGCTTGGTCAAGCTGCCCTATTATTGGGGTGTGGCCGGCGTGATTGCGATCTCAATCGCCACAACCACTGTGATTTACCTGTTCGGCAGCTATGTTTTCCCGGCTGACGAAATGCCAGGTTTGGCCCGTAACTGGCTGCTATCCGGCATCACGGCCGCCATCGTGCTGTATTACTTCAACCTGCGTCACCGCGCGCTTACCCCGGCCATTGCCGAGGCACGGCTACAGGCTTTGCAGGCGCGCATCCGCCCGCACTTTCTCTTCAATAGCATCAACGCCGTGCTATCCCTGATCCGCAGCCAGCCTGCGCGTGCCGAAACCGCGCTGGAAGACATGGCCGACCTGTTCCGCGTACTGATGGCCGATAACCGCGACCTGGTGCCGCTGGCCAAGGAGATCGCGCTCTGTCGCCAGTACCTCGCACTGGAAAAACTGCGGCTGGATGAACGCCTGAATATCGTGTGGGAAATAGACAGCATGCCACCCGATGCACTGATACCGCCACTAGTACTGCAACCGCTGCTGGAAAACGCCGTCTACCACGGCATAGAGCCCATGCCCGAGGGCGGCACCATCAAGGTCAATATCTACACCAGCCGTAAAGAGGTACATGTGGTGCTAAGCAACCCCTACACCACGCAGGGCGGCCACCAAAGCGGCAACAAAATGGCGCTGACCAATATCCGCGAGCGATTGGCGCTGCATTTCGATGCCGAAGCCTCACTCAGCAGCAAGTCCGTGAGTAAAAACAATGCCAAGGTGTATGAAGTGCATATCATCATTCCCTACCACCCGCACTCCGGCGAGTAAGCTTGAATGCTTTACGATAAACAACCAAAGATGATCACCAGCCAACTCAAGATACTCATCGCCGACGACGAAGCCCCCGCGCGTAACCGCCTGCGCGAGTTACTTGGTGATATCGACAATATCACGCTGGTGGGCGAAGCCAAAAACGGCAAACAAGCACTGGCACTAGCCGAAGAAACCCATGCTGACGTGCTGCTGCTCGATATCCGCATGCCGCAGATGGACGGCATAGAAGCCGCCATGCACCTGCAGAAACTCAATCCACCGCCCGCTATTATCTTTACCACCGCATTCGATGGTTATGCATTACAGGCATTCGACATGAACGCGGTAGACTACCTGCTCAAACCCATCCGGCTGGAACGCCTGCAAACCGCCATCAACAAGGCTCGTGCACTCTTGCCCGCCCAGCTCGAAGCCATCCGTCCGCTACAGCCAAGGCGCACCCACTTCAGCGTTAGCGAGCGCGGCCGCGTTATCCTGGTACCACTCACCGATGTCATCTACCTGCGCGCCGAGCTCAAATACACCACCGTGCGCACCAAAGAGCGTGAATACCTGATCGAGGATTCACTCACCAGCATAGAACAAGAATTCGGCGAGCAATTCCTGCGCCTGCACCGCAACTGCCTGGTCGCGCAAGCCAGCATATTAGGTTATGAAAAATCAGCAGGGGCAGATGGTGAGAGTCATTGGGTGGCGTTGCTGAAGGATATTTCAGAAACGGTATCGGTGAGTAGGAGGCAGTTGCATGTGCTTAAGGGACTTGCTGGATAATAGATAGCTTGATTGCTTTAAAATAATCTGGAGTATTAATTGAAATCAAATTTAGATAAATATAAAGAAGAAATTCAAAAATTGATTAACGATGGGGATACTCTACTTTTATCTATGCAGCGAGAGTGCCATCCAGTAGATTTCGAAAAGATTTATAAAAAAGCCCTTAAACCAGCCGAATATAAAAAATTTATTGATTTGCTCCCAAAGTTTTCCAAAAGTTACCAAACTTGGTATTCGGAAGCACATGCAGTGATCAGACAATTAATACCTGACCGACTTATGGATTTTGTTAGGCTCTATGAAAAACCTAAAACAAGAAAAGAAATTGCGTATGGAAATTATGTAATCGAAGACTATCTGCAGGGATTAAGAGTTACTCTAGGTAGCCAATTGAAAGTTGGACCGTCTGCAGCAATCTCTCAATTCGAACAACAATTAGCAATTCTAAAGTCTGCACAGAAAAGATTCGATAGCTCACTATTCGATATGGTGCAACTTGTACAAGCAGATTTATTAGATTCAGAATTAGAAGCAGCCAGATTATTACTAAAAAATAAATTTTACCGTGCTGCAGGTGCTATTGCAGGGGTGGTAATTGAGAAGCACCTTGGGCAAGTTTGTACAAATCATAATATTTCAATTAATAAGAAAAATCCCACAATAAATGACTTCATAGAAATTCTAAAGGATGGCTCAATAATTGAAATACCACAGTGGCGTTTCATTCAGCACCTTGCAGACTTAAGGAATTTATGTGATCACAACAAAAATAAGGAGCCAACAAATGTTGAAATTGAAGACCTTATTACAGGAACTGAGAAAATCACAAAAACAATTTTTTAGAATTTCAATCTGTCAGTCCTCGAAGACCATCTCAGCTAATTTAGCTTTAAATAATTTACTTCAGAAATTCTGAAAGAATCAATATGAACGACCAACTCCAAACCGTAGATCAAATCAAAACTGCCGTGATTGAAATGGCAATCCAGTTCGGGCCCAAGCTGCTAGTGGCCACCGCCATTATCATTGCGGGGGTTTATGTGGGGCGCTGGGTGGGGCAGTTTGTCGATACCAATATCACGAAATTCAACCTCGATTTGCCGGTGCGGCAATTGCTGGTGCGGATAGTGAAGCTGTTGGTGCTGGCCCTGTTTATCATCATGGCGCTGCAAAACCTGGGTGTGCAGTTGTTGCCGCTGATTGCGGGGCTGGGTGTGGCTGGCGCGGGTATCGCGCTGGCGATGCAGGGGGTGTTGAGCAATATTGTGGCGGGGCTTAGCATTATTTTTACCAAGCCATTCACGGTGGGCGAATACATCTCGATTGCGGGCGAAGAAGGCCAGGTGGAGAACATCACGGTATTCACCACGGTGCTGAGCCATGCCGACCAGTCGCAGGTGGTGATACCCAACCGCAAGATCGTAGGCGAAATATTGCATAACTACGGCAAAATCCGCCAGCTGGATATTGTGGTGGGCGTGGCTTACGACACTGATCTCGACTTGGCGCTGGCTGCTGTAAACGAGATACTGCAAGCTAACCCGCGCATACTCAAGCAGCCGGAGGCTGTCATCAAGGTGAGCATGCTGGCTTCGTACTCTGTGAGTATTGCGGTGAAGCCCTGGGTTAACGTGCCGGATTACGGCCCGGCTGTGGGTGAGATCAATAAGGCGATTATTGAGGTATTCCGCAGTAAGGGCATCGTGATTCCCCTGTCGCAGCATGAGACCCGCGCCGAGCAAAGCAGCCCTCAAGCTCAAACAGCCTAAAACAGGCTGTCAGACATCTACCATCAGGGCTTTGTTACGACCCCCTGCTTTTGCCTGGTAAAGCGCCATATCGGCTTCGTGAATGATCTTTTCAGGGCTGCTTTCTGCGCTTGGCTTGGCCACTGCAATACCACAGCTAACCGTCAGGAAACGATGCGGCGAAGCAATGTGAGGAATATTGAGGTTTCTGACGTCCTGACAGATAGTTTCTGCATGCGCCATCGCTTGTTCTTCGTTCATGTCTGTTGCCAGTACGATGAACTCTTCTCCGCCATATCTGGCCACAAAATCACTGGTGCGCTTTAGCAACCTCTTGAGTTCGTTGGACACTCTTTTTAGCGCTTCATCACCCTCAATATGACCGTAAGTATCATTAAAGCGCTTGAAGTAATCGATATCAATAAAAATAACGACAAAATTACCCTGCGTCGCCATCAGATGCTTCCAGGTTTTATCAAGCTGATCTTCAAAATACCTGCGGTTGAATAATCCGGTGAGCGTGTCATGCACCACGAGCTTTTCCAGGATGGCATTGCTTTTCTCAAGTAGCTTGTATTCTTCGCTGAGATGTTGCTCGAGAATAATGCGCGCTGTGACGTCTTTTTGGATGCCGATAAAGTGGGTGGTCTCGTTAGAGCTATTTTTCACCGGCGAAACACTCAGCTCGTTCCAGAACATGGTGCCGTCTTTGCGGTAGTTTCTCAGTGTTACCAGACAGTACTCACCTTTTTTGATGGCATGGCTGAGCTGGGTGATGCCTCGTTGTTGAGTGTCTTCTCCCTGTAAAGAACGGCAATTCTTATTAAGGATTTCATCACGGGTATAGCCAGTCATTTTTTCGAAGGCTGGATTCACGTAGATCAATGGGTAATCAGGGCGTGCTGCATCAGCAATAGTGACACCATCCCTGGAATCCATCACGGCTTGCATTAAAATTTCTAGAGTAATCATTAAAGTCTATCCTTCGATATGTACATTCAGCTTACTCCTAGACTAGAAAATTTTATACATCGAATAACCTCGAACTAATACGCATATTTAAACTCCTTAAATACATTTTTATAGCGCACACTGGGTGGGCTTAATTAGGACTATCTGCCGTTTTGCAGCTATAGAAAAGGAAGCATTTATGAATAGCCGCACAACCATTATTACCCCTGTAGCCAAGCCAACTTCGCATGGCTGCGCGAGTTGTAAAAGCTCGCCCGAACTGGATTTCGATTTTGAATATGCATTTCAGCCGATTGTTGATTACAAGAATCGCTCTATCTATGCCCATGAAGCCCTCATCAGGGGACCAAACGGTGAAAGTGCATACTCTGTACTGAGCAAAGTGAACAATGACAATGCATACAAATTTGACCAAGCCTGCAGGGTAAAAGCTGTTAAAACCGCTGCCGAGCTTAAGTTACAAGGCTTTTTGTCCATCAATTTCATGCCCAATGCGGTTTACCGGCCTGAATTGTGCATCAGCACTACTTTAGCTGCTGCTAAAAAATACAACTTCCCGGCCACTAACATTATTTTTGAATTTACTGAAACTGAGCAGATTAAAGATACCAAGCATTTGTTAAACATTGTGACGGAGTACAACAAGCTCGGCTTTAAAACGGCGATTGATGACTTTGGTGCTGGCTATGCAGGGCTTAATTTGCTGGCTCAGTTTCAACCGGATATTGTGAAAATTGATATGGAATTGCTGCGTAATATTGATAGCAGCAAATCACGTCAAGCTATCGTAAAGGCCTTAACTAAGATGTGCGCAGAGCTGGGCGTCACCGTACTGGCAGAAGGCGTTGAAACAAAAGCCGAGCGAGATTTTCTGCTTGGGCTTGATATCAATCTTTACCAGGGTTATTTATTTTGCAAGCCAGCCTTTAAATCCGAAGGCACAATAGACCCAGAGGCTTGGCGCTAGTAATGACGGTGGGCTTGTCTCAGTAAATCATTACTAGCCCGAGAAGCTGTATACAACTTCAAAGCATAGAACCTAAAAATTTCCACCCAAACTGGGCCGCTGCCCTCCTATGCTAAAATTGGGCTATTCATTATTTTTAGTCGCAAGCGCTCATGAATCCCATCCCCAAAAAACTCGTCATCGCCTCGCGGGAAAGCGCGCTGGCCATGTGGCAGGCACGCTATATCCAGAGCACATTGCAGGCACTTTACCCCGAAACCATTGTAGAGATTCTGGGTATGACCACCACAGGCGACCAGATACTGGATTCGCCACTGGCCAAGATAGGCGGTAAGGGCCTGTTTGTGAAGGAGCTGGAACAGGCACTGGCAGATGGCCGCGCTGATTTGGCCGTGCACTCCATGAAGGATGTACCCATGCACCTGCCGGAAGGATTTGCGATGGCAGCGATTGGAAAACGTGAAGACCCGCGAGATGCATTTGTCTCCAATAACTACAAAACACTGGAAGACTTGCCGCATGGCAGTATCGTCGGCACCTCCAGCCTGCGCCGCCAGAGCCAGTTACAGGCCCGCCTGCCGCACCTGAAGATAGAATCCCTGCGCGGCAATGTGCAAACCCGTCTGCGCAAGCTGGATGAAGGCCAATATGCAGCGATTATCCTCGCTGCAGCTGGGCTGATACGCCTTGGGCTGGGCGACCGAATTACACAATATATTTCAACCGAGCACAGTATCCCCGCCGTGGGCCAGGGCGCACTGGGTATCGAGATCAACGCTGATCGCCAGGATTTGCTGCCTGTATTGGCGCCTCTAAATGACCCTGCCACCGCATCGTGTGTAGAGGCCGAGCGTGGCATGAGCCGTGCGCTAGCGGGTAGCTGCACCGTGCCACTGGGTGCTTATGCTGAACGGCACGGCGATGAGTTGCGCATGACCGGTTTTGTGGCAAGTGTAGATGGTTCAGAGATTATCCGCGAAACCATCACCGGCAGTGCCGACAACCCGGAAGCGCTGGGCCAAGCATTGGCAGACAAGCTGCGTGCACTGGGCGCAGACCGCATACTGGCGGCGCTAGACAACTACAGCAAATGATAACCATACTAGATGACAACCCTGCCTGATAATGATGCTGCCGCGCTGAGTGGGTACGGCATCGCGATTACCCGCCCAACCGGGCAGGCGGGCAAGCTGACTGAGCTGATCAGAACTGCGGGTGGCAAGCCGTTTGCATTCCCCTTGATTGCCATTGCTCCGCTGGAAGATTACAGCGCTTTTGATCATCAACTGACCGAGCTGGAAAAGGACGATTGGGCGATATTCATTAGTAGTAATGCCGTGCAAAACGGCATGCCTCGTGTGCTACAGCACCATACTATCCCTATCAGCTTAAAGTTTGCAGCCATAGGCCCGGTGACTGCGTCAGAACTGGCAGCATTTGGTGTTGCACAGGTACTGACCCCGCAAGATCGTTTTGATAGCGAAGCCTTGCTGGCGTTGCCGGAGATGCACAATGTAACTGGCAAGCGCTTTGTGATATTTCGCGGTGTGGGTGGCCGCGAAGTGTTGGCAGATACACTGAAAGCGCGTGGCGCGATGGTGCGCTTTGCCGAGTGCTACCGACGCATTAATCCACAAACGGATACCAAAGTATTAGCAAGTATGTGGCAAAATAAACAACTGCATGCGCTGGTAGTCACCAGTAGCGAGGCAATGCGGCATTTACTGGCTTTGGCAATTCAAGATGACGATGCAGCTTGGATTAAACACATCGTCATTTGCGTAAACCATGAGCGCATTGCGGAAGAAGCCAGGCAGCGCGGCTTAAGGCCAGCAGTGGCGGCAGCGCCAGGCGATGAAGCCATGCTCAATTGCCTGAAAGGCGCCTTACAGCATGGTCCTGCAACATTATAAAGAACGCACTATTAAGCACATTGGCATATGACGGATCAAAACCCCACTACCCCTGAACAAGCAGCCGAACCTTTGGTCGAGTCTTTGGCAAGCACAGCTGCGGCTGAAAATAGCACGGGCACCGAGCGGCGCAAGTATTCACTCTTCATACAGGTGGCCCTGGCACTGGCCTTGACTGCATTTGTGATCGTAGCTTGGCAGTGGATTAACACACGGCACCAGATAAAACAGCTGGAAAAAACCTTGGCTGAAAAGCTGGAAGTGTTCAATGAAAAAAACCAGCAAACGCTGGCACTTGCAAAAAATGCTGA
Source organism: Methylophilaceae bacterium (assembly GCA_035459965.1). Classification (GTDB taxonomy): domain Bacteria; phylum Pseudomonadota; class Gammaproteobacteria; order Burkholderiales; family Methylophilaceae; genus DATHXC01. Next base: position 166,833 of record DATHXC010000009.1, on the reverse strand, counting down.
TGAACGCAGCTCGGATACGGTTGCACGTACTTCACTACTTGAACAGAAAATTGATGAATCACGCGACCAGCAGGAAGCGTTACAAAACCTGTACCTTGAGCTGGCGAATAACCGCGAAGAACGCGTGATTTCGGAAGTTGAGCAGCTGATGGTGATTGCCAACCAGCAATTGCAGCTGGCCGGCAATATCAAGCCTGCGCTACTGGCACTGCAAACGGCAGATACACGCCTGCAACAACTTGATACTTCGCAGGTTATCCAGCTACGCAAAGTGCTGGCGCAGGATATCCAAAAACTGCAAAGCCTGCCGCTGGTCGATATCGTGGGCATGAGCCTGAAACTGGAAAGCCTGACTGAGAGTGTCGACAGCCTGCCGTTAGTGAGCGACCGTCACCCCAAAAGCAATGCAGCTTTTGCGCCTGATTGGGACAGCAATCCCTGGCGCCGTTTGGCCCAGGAAGTCTGGCAGGACTTGAAAGGCATGATACGTCTTGAACGGCTGGACCGTCGCGAACCGCCATTATTGGCACCGGACCAGACTTTTTTCCTGCGTGAGAATATCAAGCTGCATTTGCTCACCGCGCGCATCGCCTTACTGCAACACGATGAAGCCACTTACCGTGCCGACTTGACCGCCACTGAAGAATGGCTGAAGGGACATTTTGATTTGCGCGAAGAGACGACACGTAACGCCTTGCACGTGATCAAGGAGTTATCTGACAGTGCAATTGTGATCCAGATGCCGGATATCAGCGAGAGCCTGAGCCTGGTGAGCAAGTACAAACTTGCTTTGGAACGCTCCAGCAACGCTGAACAAGCGAATAACGAGAAAAAGGCTGGTGCAAAAAAATCTGCTTCGCCTGTGCAATCTCAACCTAAAGCACAGACTAAAATCCCCGCAGAAAAGGGTAATCCCTCCCAGCAGGTTACCCAATAATGCGCTGGTTATTCTGGACACTGCTGATTCTGACATCCGCGATCGGCGTATCGCTACTGGCAAGCTACAACGATGGCTATGTACTGATAGTGCGTGCGCCATACCGACTCGAAATCTCACTGAATTTCCTGCTGATCCTGATTGTGCTGGCCTTTGTACTGTTGCACCTGGGCTTGCGCCTGATGCATTACACCAAGCGCCTGCCAGCCAGCGTACGTGAATACAAGGAACAGCAGCGCATCAAGAATGGTCATGCTGCGCTGGTGGAAGCCTTGCATGCGCTGGTGGAAGGGCGATATCTGGTAGCAGAAAAGACTGCCTCGAAAGCACTAGAGCTGGGCGAGGATGCAGGCCTTAGTGCGCTGATTGCGGCACGCGCCTCTCACAAACTTAAACATCGCAGCAAGCGTGATTACTACTTTGCAGAAGCCGAACGCCTCGCGCCCGATGCAGCCATTGCGCGCCTGCTGTCACAGGCTGAGCTGCAACTGGATGACCGCCAGTATGACGATGCCATCAATACCCTGAACAAGCTGTACAAGATAGAGGCGCACCATGTGCCCGCGCTGCGCCTGGAACTCAAGGCACAAATCCACCTGAACAGCTGGGAACAGGTACTGGCGATTTTGCTGCAACTGGAAAAACGCGATGCCATTGAAAGCTGGCACCTCAAGGAAATCCGCCAGCAAGCCCATCAGCAGATTATCAAGCGCTACACCGACGATCTGCCAGCACTCAATGCCTATTGGAAAAAGTTACCGGATGACGATCGGCTGAACAGCCGCCTGGCATACTCGACGGCTGAGATTTTTATCCGTAACGGCACTGCGAGCCATGTAGCAGGTGGGGAACAATTCGGGAATATTGCCGCAGAAATCATTGAAATGAGCCTGACCAAGAAATGGGACAACAAACTGGCAGGCCTACTGGGTGACTGTGTGACCAGCAATCCGCAAAAACAGCTGCAACAAGCCGAATACTGGCTGCTGAGCCATGAAGGTGATGCCAACCTGCTGTTGTCGCTGGGCAATATGTGCGTGCGACAAGGCCTGTGGGGTAAAGCGCAAAGCTATCTGGAAGCCAGTATCAGCGTGGAAGACATGCCAGCCACCCATATCGCCCTGGCTAAACTGCTGGAAAGCCTGGACGATATCGAAGGTGCCAACCAGCATTACCGCATTAGCAGTAAGCTATTTACCGAAGCCGCTTAAGTATAAAGGCCACTTAGGTTAATTTTCTATAGCGTGGCCAGCAGCCACCCAGGCGCTGATACCGCCAGATAATGGGCGTACACGCGTATAGCCTTTTTTCATCAGCTCCTTGGCCACACGCGCCGCCGAGGCTTCATTCGGGCATTCGCAATACACAATCACCTCGTTATCCAGTGCAGTGCCATCCAGCTGCAATGCACTAACATCATTGTTGGTAATGATGACCGCCCCGGGAATACGCCCGGCCTGTTGCGACATGGGAACACGCACATCGACAATGAGTGGCGCTGTGCCGTCCTGCAACATCTGGTCAAGCTCATCGACCGAGATGCGTGCCATGTGCAAAGCCTTGAAGAACCTGTAGCGTTGCCACCATTTGGAAGCGATATAAGCGCCCAGCGCAGCCAATACCAGCAGGCCGCCCAATTTACCAAGCTCTACCAGCACCGTGAGCAGATCATCGATGGTGGTACTGAATAGCGAGCCCAAGTAAATCGCAACGCCTGCCCACAACGCAGCACCTAGCGCATCAAACAGGAAAAACGCCTTGCGACTGGTACCCAGTGTACCAGCCATGGCACTGGCCACCGAGGCAAAGCCCGGGATGAACTTGGCCACCAGCAAGGACGAAGCGCCCCAGCGCGTATAGATCGAAGAGGTTTGCCGCACACACGAATCGGGCGATAGCGAGATACGACAAAGCGTGGACATGACCTTCCGGCCATAACGCCGACCAGCAAAGAACCAGAAGCTATCCGCGATCAGCGCTGCAACCACCGCTGTCAGCAACAGCAGGCCCGCAGTGTAATCACCGCTGCCGAGCAGGGCACCTGCGATCACCAGCGTGGGATACGCAGGCAAAGGCAGGCCAGCCTGCTCAAGCAGTACATTGAAGAACACCAGCAATAAACCATATTGCTCGATCAGGTGAAACAGATAGCTCATGGTGCACTACACTTTCATTTTGATTAATGCATTAATTGCTGAGGCGGCGGCCATAGCTCACTGCATATGCAGAAGGTCTTGCCAGCAGGATAGGATCTGCTGAAGGAGCTATACCGTCTGACAGGTTAAGTGGACTGAACATCACGGTTTTTTCCACTTGCTGGCTATCAGGCACTACCGCTTTTATCGTCAATATTCCCAGCTCGATCTGCGAACGGTTATCTGGCCAGACGGCAGTGCCGTCATTGACCTCATCGCCCTTTTCAGCCAATTGTACCGATATGCGATATTTCACTTCAGCTGTCTTGAGGCGGGCTGGCAGCTCATCCATCAAATAGTTAGGTGCCGCTTTTGCGGCATCTTCTGCTGTCAGTGATTGCTGACCAGCCAAGGGGATGATCTGGTAGCGGCCATAACGGCTTTCACCTTTGGCATTGGTGAAGTTGAATGCATTCACACCAAAAAAAGACTGCGTACCAAAGCTGACAGGCGCTGGTTTTGGTGTGGTGACAAACTTGAGGGCAGCCGGATGCGAACCTAGGAACTGCTCAACTGGTGAAGGTTTGGGTGCATCCGGGCCACTAGCGGCAACTGCGTTAAGCAAACCCAGGAAGTCCTCGGGTGTTGCAGCCGGGAAACCATTTATCGAAATGCTCACGATATCAGTATAGCCACCGTCTGGCAGCTGGAAGCGGATCGCAATACCCTTAGGGAACCCATTGCCGTTGGCATCGGGAATATTCGGCACACCGGAGGCATCCGAAAAACGTACGGTCACTGGTGTCGTGGCTTTCTGCAGATGTGGCGCCTTGCTCAGGCTGGCCGCACTGGCGGCGGGTGTGAAGCTACCTGTCACCATGATGCCCTTGGCATGATTGGCCCGAAAACCTTTGTATGGACCGCCAGCAAGTTTGGTGAGGATATTCACCAGCTGTTCAGTGACTGGCTTGTCGGCCTCAGCGGTTTCTTCAGCATAACTATTGGCGGCATTGAATAAAAATGCAGCGGTGATTAGAGTGGCTAATTGTTTAGTTCTTGAATACATGTTGAGCTCCCTTTCATTTAAGTGAATACTGCAAAATACAAAATATACAATTCAGTGTTAAGCCCAGTATAGAAGTGCATGCTGCAAAAATAAATGAGCCGTTAACGCAATCACTGTCATCAATTTCAGGACAATGCGAGATATTGTTACCTCTAATAATCTAGCCAGATAATCCGAATAGGCGAATCGGCTAAAAATCCTTCTAACAATTCCTTTGGAGTAGAAAATGTCCCTATCAATGTATCACGCCTCCACCCCTGTTTTCATCAGGGGACTCAACAATTTGTCGGCGATTCTGGACAAAGCGGCAGCCTATGCAGAAAGCAAAAAGATAGATCCGGGCATTCTGGTCAATTCACGCCTAGCGCCGGATATGTTTGCCCTGGCACGCCAGGTACAGATTGCTACTGATGCAGTTAAAGGCTGTGTCGCGCGTCTTGCTGGCATAGAGATTCCCAGCTTTGAAGATAATGAAAGCACTTTTGCAGATTTGCAGGCGCGTATCGCCAAGACCATCGCCTTTTTACAAAGTGTCGATGCCAGCCAGATTGACGGCAGCGAAGAGCGCACCGTGACTTTGAAAATACGCGGCAAGGAAGCCAGCCTGTTGGGACAGCCTTACCTGCTCAGCTTTGTGCTACCTAACTTCTATTTCCACCTCACCACGGCTTACAACATCCTGCGTCATAACGGGCTGGAAATAGGCAAGATGGACTACCTGGGCAGTTTTTAGTAAGTCAATAGTATAAAGCTGCCTGGCCATCAAACTAGCCAGGCAGCTTGTACACATCAATTGGCAGATGCAGTTTTACTGCCATCGCCCTGCCAGCCGCCACCCAACGCGCGGATCAGGCCAACGGAGGCAATCGCACGCTGACCGACACTCTGGCTGACCGCACGCTGCGCAGCCAAGCTGGAACGTTGTGCATCAATCACTTCCAGGTAACTGGCAGAACCGTTTTTGTAACGGGATTCGGCCAGTGTTGTAGCACGTTGCGACGAGGTCGTGGCTTCGTTCTGGTAACCGATCTGTTTATCCAGCGTGCGCAGTGCGCTCAGGTTATCTTCCACATCCTGAAAGCCCACCAGCACCTGTTGCCGGTAATTGGCGACCAACCCTTCGTAGTTAGCATCAGCACGTTGCAGGTTAGCCTTGTTACGGCCACCATCCAGTATCGGCAAGCTAAGCACAGTGCCTACCAGCGGCCCCAATAGCCAGCTGCGGCTGGACCATTTGAACAGATCTTTCAGCTCATTGGACTCATAGCCAGCAGTCCCTGTCAGCAATAAGCTAGGAAAGAATGCAGCCTTGGCGACACCTACCCGCGCACTGGCTGCAGCCAGCTGGCGTTGTGCCTGTGCAATATCCGGGCGACGCTCCAGCAAATCAGAAGGCAAGCCGGACGGTACATTGACGATCACCTGCTGTATCGGCGCGGCTGCCAGCGTGAATTGCGCTGGGGCCTTGCCCAGCAATACTGCCAGTGCATGGTCACGCTGCGAACGGGCACGCAGCACGCTCTCCTGCTCGGCCTGGGCAAATGATAACTCTGTCTTGGCTTGCGCCACATCAAGCTCGCTGATATCACCGGCATCAAAACGATGCTGCACGATAGTGAGCGCATCCTGCCTCAATGCAATGGTCTTTTGCAGTACGTCCAGCTCGGAATCCAGTGAACGGATTGCAAAATATTGCTGCGCTACATCAGCCTGCAACGCCAGCAACACGGAGCGATAGGCCGCTTCCTGGCCTTGGGCATCTAGCTGTGCGGCACGGCTGTTATTGGAAAGCCGATTGAACAGGTCTACTTCATAAGAAGCATTGAGCTGCGCACGCCATTCGGTGTTGGTCTGGCTGTTAGCGCGCTCCTGCTGGCTATTGCCCTGGCTATCACGCAGGCGAGTCGGGCCAAAACCACCATTGAGCTTGAAGGCGCGGTCAGCATCAACTACGCCGGCAATCGCTCTGGACTCTTTCACCCTTGCCAGCGCTGTTGCCAGACTAGGGCTTGAAGCAGCGGCTTCATTGATCAATTGCGTCAGCTCAGCATTATTGAAAGCCAGCCACCAGGCGCCACGGTCTTTTTCATCGGCAGGTTCGGCCACTTTCCAGGCACCATCCTGAATCGGTTGAGATTCACGATACTGTGCCGGGACATCCATGCTGACCTTCTCAGGCGGCTTAATGATGGTGCAACCTGCCATGACCAGTGCGGCGGCCATGATGCTTAAACGAAATGTATATGTCTTCATGTTGTTATCCTCAATCTATTAGTGCGCTGCTGGTTCAACTAGCGTTGGCTCAGCAAGCGCCGGTGCGGTATGCGTATCTGCATGCTTGCGGCTGTTACGCGTCACCATCGTCCGCAGCAATACATAGAACACCGGTGTCAGGAACAAGCCGAACGCAGTCACCCCTATCATGCCGGAGAACACCGCTACACCCATGGCATGGCGCATTTCGGAGCCTGCCCCGCTAGAGAACACCAGCGGCAATACACCCGCGATAAACGCGATGGATGTCATGAGGATAGGACGCAGGCGTAAACGTGCAGCTTCAATAGCAGCCTCGTAGATGCCACGGCCCTGGTGCTCCAGCTCACGCGCAAACTCCACAATAAGAATCGCGTTCTTGCACGCCAGCCCCACCAGTACCACCAGGCTGATTTGGGTAAAGATATTGTTGTCGCCATTGGTCAGCCACACACCGGTAATGGCGGCCAGCAAGCCCATAGGCACGATCAACAACACCGCGACAGGCAAGGCCAGGCTCTCATACTGCGCAGCCAGTACCAGGAACACCAGCAACATGGAGAGCGGAAGGATCACGAACAAGGTATTACCAGCGATCTTCTCTTGGTAGGTCAGCTCAGTCCATTCGAAGCCGATACCGCGTGGCAGGGTTTCTGCCGCGATGCGCTCAACTGCGGCCTGCGCTTCACCCGTGCTATAGCCGGGTGCTGCCCCGCCATTCACGTCCGCTGAGGGGAAACCATTGTAGCGCATTGCCCGGTCAGGCCCGTGGCTCTTGGTCATGCGCAGTACGGATGACAATGGCACCATTTCGCCCCTGTCGTTACGCGCCTTGAGCAGGCCCACATCTTCTTCATGTGCACGGAACTCGGCATCTGCCTGCACGCGCACCTGGTAGGTACGGCCAAACTTGTTGAAGTCGTTAACGTAGAGCGAGCCCAGGTAAATCTGCAAGGTTTCGAATACATCAGGAATCGCCACTCCCAGTTGTTGCGCATGGGTGCGGTCCACATCGGCATACAGTTGCGGTACATTGACCTGGTAGCTGGAGAACATGCCAGCCAGTTCCGGTGCTTTTTGTGCCTTGGCCATAAAGGCCTGCAACGCATCATTCAAGGCATCATTACCCCGCGCCGCCCTGTCCTGTATCTGCAGCTTGAAGCCGCCAATAGTCCCCAGGCCCTGTACAGGCGGTGGTGGGAAGATGGCGATAAACGCATCCTGGATACCTGAAAAGTCCTTGTTCAACTGCTGGGCGATGGCCAGGCCGCTGAGCTCAGCAGATTTACGCTGATCAAAGGGCTTAAGCGTCACAAACACGATGCCGGAGTTCGGGCTGTTGGTGAAGCCGTTGATCGACAAGCCAGGGAAAGCCACGGCAGATTCCACACCCGGATGCTTGAGCGCGATATCACTCATCTTGCGGATCACATCCTCGGTACGGTCCAGCGAGGCCGCATCCGGCAACTGGGCAAAGCTTACTAAATATTGCTTGTCCTGCCCTGGAATAAAGCCGGTCGGTACTTTGTGGAAGATGAACAGCGTACTGCCTATTAACAATGCGTACATGGCGAGCATGAGCGACTTATGCTTGAGCACCCCGGTCACGCCGGAACCATAATTTTTGGAGCCGCGATTGAACACATTATTGAAGCGTACGAAGAACCAGCCAAACAGGCCGTCGATCGCGCGCTGGAAGCCATCTTTCTTGGCGCCGTGCTTTTTCAGCAGCAATGCTGCCAATGCAGGGGACAAGGTCAGCGAGTTAAAGGCTGAGATTACGGTAGAGATGGCAATGGTCAGCGCAAATTGTTTAAAAAACTGACCAGTAAGCCCGCTGACGAAAGCCAGTGGCACGAATACCGCAGACAAGGTCAGTGCAATCGCCACAATCGGGCCGGATACCTCGCGCATGGCCTTATACGTAGCTTCTATGGGTGATAAACCGCTTTCGATATTACGCTCGACGTTCTCCACCACCACGATGGCATCATCCACCACGATACCGATGGCGAGCACCAGCCCGAACAGGCTGAGTGTGTTAATGGAGAATCCGAGGCCCAGCATCACCGCAAAAGTACCGATGACGGAAACCGGTACGGCCAGCAAGGGGATGATGGAAGCGCGCCATGTTTGCAGGAAGACGATCACCACTAGTACCACCAGGCCAACGGCGATTAATAATGTCTCGGTCACTGCATGGATGGACGAACGCACAAACTGGGTAGGGTCGTACACGATGTGGTACTCAACCCCTTCCGGCATGTCTTTTTGCAGCTCGGCCATGGTCTTGCGCACATTTTCGGAAATCTGCAGGGCATTGGAACCCGGCGCCTGGAAAATCGGGATAGCAACGGCAGACTTGTTATCCAGCAAGGAGCGCAGCGCATATTCACTGGCACCCAGTTCGATACGCGCAACGTCCTTCAGGCGCGTCACTACGCCATCTTCCGAGGTACGAATCACGATATTGCCAAACTCTTCTTCAGAATCCAGGCGACCGCGGGCGTTGACTGAAATCTGGTAATCCACGCCAGGCGCCGCAGGCGATGCACCGATCACACCGGCGGCTACGTCTACGTTCTGTTCACGAATTGCCTTGACTACGTCACTGGCAGCCAGCTTGCGCTCGGCCACCTTGCGTGGATCCAGCCAGATACGCATGGAGTAATCGCCGGAACCAAACAGCTCAACCTGACCTACACCTTCCAGCCTTGCCAGCCTGTCTTTTACGTTGAGCACGGCATAGTTGCGCAGGTAGGTCATGTCGTAACGGTTATTCGGCGATAACAAATGCACCACCATGGTCAGGTCAGGTGAACTCTTGACTGTGGTCACACCCAACCGCTGCACTACTTGCGGCAGGCGTGGCAACGCCTGAGTTACCCGGTTCTGCACCAATTGCTGTGCGAGATCTGGCGGCGTGCCCAGCTTAAAGGTCACGGTTAGTGTCATTAAGCCATCAGAGGTGGCTTGTGAGGACATATACAGCATGCCTTCGACACCGTTGATCTGCTCTTCTATTGGCGTAGCCACTGTCTCGGCGATGGTCTGCGGATTGGCACCCGGAAATTGTGCCTTCACGATAACAGACGGCGGCACTACTTCCGGATATTCGGAAATGGGCAGGTTCTGCATTGCAATCAAGCCACCGATAAAGATGATGACCGACAGCACACCGGCAAAAATCGGCCTGTCGATAAAGAATTTTGAAATATTCATTGGGGTCTTCCCTGTTTATTTTTGGTCTTTTTGCCTATATGCAGGCATACAAAAGACCTATCCATCAGGGTTACCCCTGATTTTTGGTTTACTAAAATTGAGTCAACTCGATTAAATAAGCGTTTTCTTGAGAGGTCTGGCAATCAGCTCAACCGTCTTCAGGCTGGTCTGCTTGCCTTGCTGCTGCTCTGGCTGCTGGACGGTTTTTTCAACAGGTGCTTTAGGGTCCATCGCCACTGTATCCGGTGCCACCGTGTCATTCGGGCGCACGCGTTGCAAGCCATTCACCACAATAAGCTCACCCGGTTTCAGGCCAGTACGCACTACGCGCAAACCATCAACCATAGGCCCAAGTTGCACGTCGCGATAGGTCACCTTGTTATCAGCACCCACTACCATCACATACTTCTTGTTCTGGTCCGTGCCCACGGCCTTATCGTTAATCAGGATGGCAAGCTGTTCTGCCGAGCCTCCGGTGCGCACCCGTGCATACATTCCTGGGGTAAGCAGGCCATCTGCATTATCAAAAATAGCGCGCACCCTTATCGTGCCTGAGGCGCTGTCTATCTGGTTATCGAACGATTTGATACGGCCCTGGTGTGGATAGCCTTCTTCAGTGGCTAAACCGATAGAGATGGGGGTATGTGCCACGCCGGAGTTGCCTGCGGCGCCATTGGCGGCGTAACGGATGTAGGTCGGCTCATCCACTTCGAAATTAACATACACAGGCGATACCGATACCAATGTTGTCAATGCCGGCGCATTCACTCCCGCACCGACTAGGTTGCCCACGGTGATCTCTGCGCGTGAAACACGGCCGCTGACAGGTGCGGTGATTGCTGTGTATTGCAAATTGAGGCGCGCCAGCATCACGGCAGCTTGCGCAGCCTTCACATTGGCGGTGGTATCAAGGTAGGCGCTATTGCGCTGATCCAGCTCACGCTGGGCCACGGCACGCTCTTCTGTCAGGCGACGGGTGCGCTCCAGCTCGGTCCGAGACAGCTCAACTGCGGCCTGGGTGCTTGCCAGCGCAGCTTCAGCGCGCGCCAGTTCTGCCTGGTAAGGACGCGGGTCTATGGTGAACAGCAAATCACCCTTCTTCACCATCTGCCCTTCCTGGAAATGGATGACATCAATGGTGCCGGATACACGTGGGCGTATCTGCACCCGTTCAATCGCTTCGACACGCCCTGAAAAATCATCCCATTCCGTGACTTTTTTCTCGATGACCGCAGCGACCGTCACAGGCACGGGCGCTGCAGTCACTACGGGAGGCTTGGCCGCCTGGCTGTTGAAGGAGACAGTACCGGCAGCAGCAATCGCCAGCAGGCTGATGACGACGACAATTGCCTTGCGGCTAAATAGTGGATTGGCATTTTTCATGACGAGCCCTTTCGTAACGATTTTCAAAGTTGTAATTAATTAATAAGTAATCTGGTATTCGTTGGCTTAAAGCTGGCTCATGCAGCATCTGCAATAAACTGGGCAACAGTCTGAGTCACAACGCCAAAACTGGGATGCGCAGCATCCACCAGGTTGCCACCTACGCCCTGCAGGCGACGCATCTTGACCGGCACACCAGCAGCTATCAGCTTGGTGGCATATTGTTCGGCCTCGTCGCGCAATGGCTCGAGTTCACCAGTAATAATGAGGGCTGGCGCCAAGCCACCTAGACGCATTGAATTAACAGGTGAGGCGTAGGGATGCATGGCATCGCTGGCAAGTGGCACGTAATCCACCCAGGCTTTGCGGCATGGGCAGTCTTCAGCGGCCACCATGGACTTGGTCGTCTGTTGTGAATCAAGTAATGGGTTAATCAGCACCTGGCCTTGCAAGCGGGCGTTACAGCCGGGTAGCGAGCTTCTGTCGCGGGCCATCATGGCGACCGCAGCGGCGAGGTTGCCGCCAGCCTGGTCACCGGCTACGGTGATACGGGCCCGGTCAGCGCCGATATCAGGTGCATGCTTCCATACCCATTGCACCGCCTCGAATGCGACTTCAACGGTATTGGGGAAATGCAATTGTGGTGCCAAGGGGTAATCCACGCATACGACAACGGCATCACTCGCCAGCACCTGGGCGACAGCATGCGCATCTTCCACCAGCCCACAATTAAATAAACCGCCGTGGAAATAGACAATCACCGGCAACAGGGCATCCTTGTCGTCATTACTGTTTTTACCAAACACTTGCAGCGTAATGTCATCTGCCGAATATGGCTGGCTGAATGATGTAGTCCACAGCTGGCTTTGTGCTGCGCTCGGCAAGGACTTGCCTGCCTGCCTGGCAGCTGCATGCTTGGTGATGTTTTGTTGCCTTGTGCCCATGATGGATTCTCGATAAAACTGTTTTAAATCTTATGTGAACTATATATGTGCATCTTCATAAGATAAATTAGGTAAATACGCATTCACTGTCTGCATTTGTTGCACAATCAAATCGAATTGATCGAGTTACGGAATTGCCATGCCACGTTGTACAGCGGGACGGTTACCAATCACGTCAAGCCAGCGCTGAACAGCAGGCTTGCTGGCAAAGCTATCTGCCAGTACATCCTTGAGATAGCCGGTTGCCGCCAATGTCCATGGATAAGCCGCAATATCGGCAATCGAATAATTGTCACCAGCCAGGTATTGGTTATCGCTCAGACGCTTTTCCATCACACTGAGCAACCTGTCGGCTTCTACGGTAAAGCGCTGAATTGCCAGCGGGGATTTTTCATCGCAGCGCACGGCAAAATAACCAAGCTGGCCCAGCATGGGCCCTAGCGCACTCACTTGCCAATACAGCCATTCCAGCGCCTTGAAACGCTCATGCCCTGAAGGTGCCAGCAATTGGCCGGTCTTTTCTGCCAGGTAAGTGAGTATGGCACCGCTCTCGAATATCATTAGCGGGCCACCTTCAGCTTCACTATCAACGATGGCCGGGATCTTGTTATTAGGGGAAATGACCGAGAAGTCCGCGGAAAACTGTTCATTTTTACCGAGGTTTACCGGATGTACCTGGTAAGGAATCCCCAGCTCTTCCAGCATGATGGAAACCTTGCGGCCATTCGGTGTAGACCATGTATATGCAGTAATCATAATGTTTTCCCTTGCGGACTTTCAGTCAGATAGCTTCAGATGCAAACGATTAGCGCACGCCGCCACCAGCGTAGAGCTGCTCGCCTGTGAGCCAATAGGAATCATCGGATGCCAGGAATACAGCAATAGTCGCGATATCGTCAGGCTGGCCAATACGGCCTAGTGGTGTCTGTGCAACAGCGCCCTTTTCGAAATCGGAGCCGATAAAGCCTGCGGTATGGGTACCTTCGGTTTCAATCATGCCGGGGTTTAAGGCATTGACGCGTATTTTGCGTGGGCCAAGCTCGCGAGAAAGCACGCCTGTAATCGCATCGACCGCGCCTTTAGTGCCGGTATAGACTGCGCTCATGGCTGGAGTGATACGGCTCACGACTGAGCCGATATTGATAATGCTGCCGCCTTCGCCAATATGTTTTACGGCGGCTTGTGTGGTCAGCAATAGACCCAGCACGTTTACGTTGAATTGCTTGTGGAAATGCTCTTCAGTGATAGCTTCGATCGGTGCGAACTCATAAACACCTGAATTATTCACCAGCACGTCCAGCTTGCCATATGTGTTGATGGCAGCATCGATAATGCCCTGGGCATCGGCAGCCTTGCTTACGTCGCCACCTACTGCAATCGCTTTACCACCTGCGGCGGTAATGGCTGCCACTACTTTATCTGCACCTTCTTTACTGGAAGCGTAATTGACGACTACTGATGCGCCCTCTGCGGCGTATTGCTTGGCAATGGCAGCGCCTATGCCTTTTGATGCACCTGTTACTACTGCTACTTTTCCTGCAAGTTTGTTAGCCATGATATTGCTCCTTAATTAAAAACGAAACTGAAAACGTTAGATATGAATGCGACGTTGTGTAACCGTTGAGTGCACTTTATAGTGAGTTAAAAGCAAGATAAATGGGGTAATATAGGAATCACTGTCTTCGTTTATTGCACAATGCTTTCAGTTACAGGCTCAGGACAATATGGATCGTTTCGATACAATGCTGGCATTTACACGGGTAGTGGAACTGGAAAGTTTCACTAAAGCCGCTACTTCACTGAACCTGCCAAAAACCACCATCTCGGCACAGGTGCTGGCACTGGAGAACAGGTTGGGCGTCAAGTTACTGCACCGCACCACGCGCCGTGTCAGTGTTACTACAGATGGTGCAGCCTACTATGAACGGGCCATGCGCCTGCTTAGCGACCTGGAAGAAACCGAGGCTTCACTCACCCAGGCCACGGCAAAACCCAAGGGCAGGTTAAGAGTGGATGTCCCAGCGCCGGTAGGCCGGCTCATCATCATCCCGGCATTGAAAGATTTTTTTGCGCGTTACCCGGATATAGACCTGGAAATCGGCTGTAATGACCGGCCGGTAGACTTGCTGGAAGAAGGGGTTGATTGCGTGATACGTGTGGGAAACCCGTTTGACCAGTCGCTGGTGGCACGCAGGGTGGGCTCCATGCGCTTTGTCATTGTCGCTACACCGGAATACCTGAATAAGTTCGGGCGGCCCAAAAAGCCGGAAGATTTAGAACGGCATCATGCCATCCACTTTTTTTCATCCAAGACCGGCAAAGTTTTCGCTTTTGAACTCACTATTAATGGCGTTAATCAGGAAGTTGCTACATACCGCCGGGTTGCGATGAATGATGGAGATGCCATGGTTTCTGCCTGTCTGGCAGGGTTAGGATTATGCCAGGCCGCCACTTTCATGGTGCAGGATCACATTGCATCGGGTCGGCTGGAAGTCGTGCTGGGGGAATATCTCACAGAGAACATGCCAATGAATGCGATGTATCCGCAAAATCGCCATCTGTCATCCAAGGTCAGGGCGTTTATCGACTGGATTGCAGAGCTGTTTGCCAACAGTGACCTGTTGCAGGTCAAATCAACATTGAAACCGCCGCTGTAATTTAAATTGCAGTATTGATTTTGGGCAGCGGGTTTGAATAGGTAAAGGCGTCGGAGAAAAACTCATCCTCCGGCATGCCCTGCGCCTGAAATGCTAGGTGCACAATATCCACCATGGCTGGCGCACCGCAACAGTAGACTTGATAAGGACTGAGGTCCGCATAATCATCCAGCACTGCCTGATGAACCAGCCCGGTGCGGCCCTGCCAGTTATCTTCGTCCGCAGGCTCTGACAACACGGGAATAAATGAAAAGTGGGCGTTTGCGGATATCCATGATGCTGGCAGTTCGGGCATATAGAGATCCTGCAGTGACTTCGCGCCCCAATACAACACCATCTTGCGCTGTATATTGTGATGCAGCATATGCTCGATAATGCCCTTGATAGGCGCAAACCCGGTGCCGCCAGCGACAAAGATGATCGGTTTCTCATTGTCCTCGCGCAGGTAGAAACTACCGAACGGGCCTTCCAGACGCAAAATCGCTTTTTCCTGCATTTCACTGAATACATACTGGGTAAAAGTACCGCCAGGGATCAGGCGCAAATGCATTTCCAGCAGTTCATCGTGGTGCGGGGCATTGGCCAGCGAAAAAGCACGGCGTTTACCATCCTTGAGGATGAATTCGACATACTGCCCTGCCATGAATTGCATGCGCTCATTGCTCGGCAGCTTAAGGAATAGCGCCATCACATCATGTGACAGCTTTTCCATTTTTTGTACACGTGCAGGCATGATGCGTGGCTTGATTGCATTGTTAGCGCTTACTTCACGACATTCGATCACCAGGTCTGACAAAGGTTTAGCACAGCAAAACAGGGCCAACCCGGCTTGTTTGTCAGCCTCGGTAAGCGCCTTATCCTGATGCTCGCCGTGTTCTACCTGGCCTTCAAGCACCTTGCCCTTACAGGCCCCGCATGCGCCGTTGCGGCAACCATAAGGCAAATTAAATCCTGCTTCCACCGCTGCACCAAGCACAGTTTCGTGATCGGCAACTGCATAGGTATGGCCGCTAGGTTTGATGGTCACTTGGTGAGACATATTGGAAATCCTAAATACTACAATTACTTATGGGAATATTTATCAGGGCGGCAGTTTACCACAGCCTTAGTGTTTTGATTTTCAGCCTGCTGCAGACAGTGCCTAATCTTCGCGGCGAAACTCACCTTCGATGACATCATCATTAGCCGCTTTTCTCGCCCTGGCCTGTTTGGGGCTGGGCATGGCTTTGGCACTTGGTATAAGCAGCAGTACAACAGCGATTGCATCGGTAATGACACCAGGGATGATAAGCAATATGCCTGCGATCATATTCTTGGCGCTGCCAAACAGCGCCTTTCCGGGCGCACCGCCCTGGCTCAGGGTTTGCGCCATGCGCCCGAACATCATCATCTGCTCGTCCTTAATCAGGCGAAAGCCAAGTATTGCAACAAGCACCAAATAAACCAGCAACCACCAGCCATAATGGGCAGCAAGCTCAATCAGCAGCCATATCTCCAGCACCGGGAAAGCGAGTAAAATCAGCAATAAAAGAAATACTGGCATAGTGATGTAACCAACCCTTACATTAAAATCGTCTTATACAAAATTCAGATCATCAATACGCGTACATATTAATGCCGCATATTATTTTAAGATTAGGCTATGCTTGAATTAAATCAAGACGCAACGTCTAATTTTAAGTAAATTAAATTTTTAGGAATGCAGCTTGGACTCAGCTTTAACCACCCCTAATAAAGATGCAATATTGGTCTTAACCAATATGCCAGACAGCAACAGCGCCGAAAAGTTGGCTGATTTCCTGGTAAGCGAAAAACTAGCAGCTTGCGTCAACCTGCTATCACCATGCACGTCAGTCTATGCGTGGCAAGGCAAGATTGAGAAAACGGCTGAATTTCCCATGCTGATCAAAACCACCATTCACTGTTATCCCGCGCTGGAAGCGGCCATTATCGCCATGCACCCCTACGAACTTCCAGAGATCATCCATGTCCCAATAGCGGGTGGATTGCCTGCCTACCTGGCCTGGGTATCAAATAACACCAGCCAGCCTATTTCTACTGGGGAAATTAATGTTGAGTAAAACAGCTTGAGAGCGCGTGTTTTTTATTGGCACCTGGCGCTAATTCTTGCTTGCCTGTTGCCCCTGACCAGCCCTTTACAAGCTCACGCCGAGCAAGGCAGCAGTGGTATTAGTGCCTTTCTTGGCGGCAGTGATGACAATGATATTTTGCCGCCCGATGAAGCTTTCAAGCTTTCCGTAGTGGCACAAGATGCGCAGACATTGATTGCCGATTTCAAGATCGTACCAGGCCACTATCTGTATCGTGACCGTATCAAGTTTGAGATCAAGTCAGCCAGCAATGCAATCAGCGCTGTTGAGCTGCCAAAAGGTGAAATCAAGAAGGATCCTAATTTTGGTGAAACCGAGGTGTTCCACAGTAGCTTCTCAGCCACTATTAAACTTGCTTCTGTAACAAACAATCCGGTCACCGTGCTCGCTAGCTATCAAGGCTGTAGCGAAAAAGGCCTTTGCTATGCGCCCATCCTTAAAACCTACACGCTTGATTTACCGGCTCCCGGTAGCAATTCTGGCCCTATTCATACAAGCTCCAGCGATGGCCAGGCCACATCACTTTTAAAAGGCGGCAAGCTCTGGTTGATTGCGGCAGGCTTTTTTGGCTTTGGCTTGTTGCTTGCGCTGACCCCATGCGTATTGCCCATGATCCCCATTCTGTCCGGCATCATCGTTGGCGATAAAAAAGTACATCATCATGCCACCAGCCGCTTGCACAGCTTCAATCTGTCCCTCGCCTACACTTTCGGAATGGCGCTTACTTATACACTAGCAGGAATTGCAGCGGGCCTCTCCGGGCAATTATTGAGCAATGCCTTGCAAAACAGCTGGGTACTGGGTGCAACTGCATTGATTTTCCTATTGCTTTCGCTATCCATGTTTGGCTTCTATGAGCTGCGGCTACCGGGCAGCATTGAAAGCAGGATGGTCAAGGCGAGCAACCGTTTCAAAGGCGGGCAATTTATTGGCGTCTTTATCATGGGTGCGCTTTCGGCACTTATCGTCAGCCCTTGTGTGGCAGCCCCTTTAGCGGGCGCCCTGCTTTATATCAGCCAAACCCATGATGTATTGCTGGGTGGTGTTGCTTTATTCGCACTTTCTATCGGCATGGGCATGCCGTTGTTATTGATAGGCGCATCAGCTGGGCATGTATTGCCTAAGGCTGGCCAGTGGATGACGGCTGTACGTAACTTCTTTGGTGTACTGATGCTGGGAGTCGCCATCTGGATAGTTGCCCCCGTGTTGCCTATAGGTGTGCAAATGGGGTTATGGGCTGCACTGCTGATCATCCCCGCCATATATATGCATGCGCTGGATAGTCTGCCTGTTGCAGCAAGTGCCTGGCTGAAATTCTGGAAAGGTATAGCCATCATCTTGCTGGTGCTGGGGATAGCATTACTGGTTGGTGCAGTTTCCGGAGCAAAATCGCCGTTACAGCCACTGGCTGGTTTGCGTGCGTCAGCATCCAGCGAGCATACGACATCATTGCCATTCAAGCGCGTCAAGAACCTGAGCGAACTTGAAAGCCAGATCAAAGCTTCGCACGGCAAAATTGTGATGCTGGATTTTTACGCCGACTGGTGTGTCTCCTGCAAGGAAATGGAGCAGTTCACCTTTAGTGACCCGGGCGTGCAAAAAGCGCTTAAAGACACGGTTTTGCTGCAGGCAGATGTCACTGCAAATACGCCTGATGACACTGCACTACTGGCTCGATTCAAGCTATTCGGCCCACCGGGTATTATCTTTTTCAATCGCTCGGGGCAGGAAATAGTCCCGATGAAAATAATAGGTTATCAGCCAGCTTCCGTCTTTTTCAACAGTGTAAATAAAGTCAACTCTTTGAAAGATGATGAATGCAATCCTACCGTCACCTGCTAGTCGTTATTGTTTTGATCATTGCAGGCTGGGGGCTCACCAGGTTATGGGTACATCCACCGGTTGCAGATGGCCAGGGTGCATCAAACCTTGCCACAGCAGTACTGTTTGGTGCGAGCTTTCCTGACAGCGCGGGTCAGACTCAGGCTATCAAGCAATGGCAAGGCAAGATATTGGTGGTTAATTTCTGGGCAACCTGGTGCCCACCATGCCTGGAAGAAATGCCTGAATTATCCAAACTGAATGAAACCTATAAGAGCCAGAATGTGGCTGTGATCGGCATTTCTACCGATGATGTCGCAAAAATAAGTGCATTTTCCAAAAAATCGCCCGTCAGTTATCCGCTGTTGGCCGGTGATTTTGAGGCCATGAATTTAGGGGAGCGCTTGGGGAATAATAAAGGCGCATTACCTTATACCGTGATCGTCAGGCCCGACGGTACCATTGCTAACACCTACTTTGGGCGTATCAGCCAATCCCTACTCGAAGAAACCCTATTGCCTTTAATCAAGGCTTCGGACTCTAGTCACTAACAATCCTATAAACGGGTAATTTCTGTAAATTTCGTCAATTCTCTAGACAACACCCCCCTATTTACGGCAAACTTGCGGCTATAAATTGTTCGGTACTGGCTCTGTCTTGAGCCAAATCCGGCCGCAAATAGGACACAAAACCCCATCCTTATGGTTGATAAACAAATAAAATCAGTGCTTGTGTTGCATGGCCCTAACCTTAATCTACTGGGCTTACGTGAGCCTAAACATTACGGCAACGAAACACTGGATAGCATCAATCAACAGCTGCAAGCACAGGCAAAACAGGCCGGCATAGAACTCGAAACCTTGCAAAGCAACTCCGAAGCCGAATTAATCGACAAGCTGCATACATTAGCTGACAAAAGCACCGATTTCATCATTATCAATCCGGCAGCCTTCACGCATACTTCTGTTGCCATGCGTGATGCACTTTCTGCTGTGAAGATACCTTTTATTGAAGTTCATCTCTCTAATGTCTACGCCCGCGAACCTTTCAGGCAACACTCATACTTCACTGATATCGCCGTTGGCGTCATCAGCGGTCTAGGCGCTCAAGGTTATTCGTTAGCGCTGGAATACGTCATTAATAAACTACGTAACTGATACAAGTTTTAATCTAAACCGCATCAATCAAGAGTGCGCTTAACAATACGTATATTTTTTATATACAGCTTTAAAGAGGGTAATCATGGATTTACGTAAACTCAAAAAATTGATCGATCTGGTCGAAGAATCCGGCATTTCTGAACTCGAGCTGACCGAAGGTGAAGAGAAGGTACGCATTAGCCGTAACCTGCCTAACAATCAACCCACCATGCATTATGCCCAGCCTTATATGCAGATGCAGCCAGCTGCTGCGCCTGCCGCTGCTGTGGTGGCAGAAGTCGCAACTCCTGCCGCGATTGAGGGCCATGTAGTGAAATCACCGATGGTCGGCACGTTCTACCGCTCACCATCACCTGATGCAAAATCCTTTATTGATATTGGTTCCACAGTGGGCGTAGGCGATACCCTGTGCATTATCGAAGCGATGAAGTTATTAAACGAGATCGAATCTGACCATGCAGGCGTGATTAAAGCCATCCTGGTTGAAAACGGCCAACCCGTCGAATACGGCGAACCACTATTTATCATCGGCTAAGAGGTTTCTATGTTTGAGAAAATCTTAATCGCCAATCGTGGCGAAATAGCCTTGCGCATACAGCGTGCCTGCCGTGAGCTCGGCATCAAGACTGTTGCTGTACATTCTGAAGCAGACCGTGAAGCCAAGTACGTCAAACTGGCTGACGAATCTGTTTGTATCGGCCCGGCGCCTTCCAACCAGAGTTACCTGAATATCCCGGCAGTGATCAGCGCAGCGGAAGTCACTGATGCAGAAGCTATTCATCCTGGTTATGGCTTCCTCTCTGAAAATGCTGATTTTGCTGAGCGTGTGGAGCAAAGCGGCTTCGTATTTATCGGCCCGCGTGCCGAGACCATACGCCTCATGGGCGACAAGGTCAGCGCTAAAGACACCATGAAAAAGGCTGGCGTACCTTGTGTACCCGGCTCCGAAGGTGCATTGCCGGATGACCCGGAAATCATCATGCGTACTGCCAAGGAAATTGGCTATCCAGTCATTATCAAGGCTGCTGGCGGTGGTGGTGGTCGTGGTATGCGCGTGGTACATACTGAAGCCGCATTGATCGCCTCGGTTAATATGACCAAGGCCGAAGCACAGGCTGCGTTTGGCAACCCCGTGGTTTACATGGAAAAATTCCTTGAGCATCCACGCCATATTGAAATTCAGGTGCTGGCCGACCAGCATGGCAACGCCGTATATCTGGGTGAGCGTGATTGCTCTATGCAGCGCCGCCACCAGAAAGTATTGGAAGAAGCCCCGGCACCGGGTATTACTACAAGACTACGCGATAAAATTGGTACCCGTTGTGCTGATGCGTGTAAACGCATCAATTATCGTGGGGCAGGTACTTTCGAGTTTCTGTACGAAAACAATGAGTTCTATTTCATTGAGATGAACACCCGTGTGCAGGTTGAGCATCCGGTCACGGAAATGATTACCGGCATCGATATCGTGCAACAACAAATCCTGATTGCAGCTGGTGAAAAACTGCCGTTCCGCCAGAAAGATATTCAGTTCCGTGGCCATGCTATTGAATGCCGTATCAATGCCGAAGATCCATATACCTTTGTTCCATCTCCAGGCCGCCTGACCACATTCCATATGCCTGGTGGCCCTGGCGTGCGCGTGGATACGCATGCTTACTCAGGCTACATGGTGCCACCGCACTATGACTCGATGATAGGCAAGCTGATTACCTACGGTGACACGCGCGATCAGGCGATTGCGCGCATGCGCATTGCCTTGTCTGAAATGGTGATTGAAGGCATCAAGACCAACGTGCCGCTACATAGCGACTTGATGGCCGATGCGGCTTTCCACTTGGGTGAGACCAGCATCCACTACCTGGAACATAAACTAGGTATCAGCTCCAAATAATGGGGTGGGCGTTATTGACAGAAAACCAGGCATAACATGAGCTGGATCTCGCTCAAGATTGAAGCCAAAGACAATACTGCCGATCTATTAAGCGATACGCTGATGGAGCTTGGTGCATTGTCTGCCAGCATTGAAGACGCCAATGCCGAGACACCGGATGAGCAGCCTATCTTTGGTGAACCGGGAGATCCTCCGCCCGGTATCTGGCAGCAAAATGTAGTGAGCGCATTATTTAACGATGACGTAGACGTTGCCGATATCATGCACTCACTGACACAAGCTACAGGCCTGCACAATCTCAGTTTCAGCACAGAAAACATCGCCGAGCAGGATTGGGTGCGTGCGACACAATCGCAATTTGACCCGATACGCATACGCGATGATCTATGGATAGTACCAACATGGCACGCTGCGCCTAACCCGGATGCGCTCAATATCGTGCTTGATCCCGGCTTGGCTTTTGGTACCGGCAGCCACCCTACTACGCATTTGTGTCTGGCCTGGCTCGCCGACCATGTAAAGCCTGAACTCACAGTCCTCGATTACGGTTGTGGTTCCGGCATACTGGCCATTGCTGCCAAGAAGCTTGGCGCTGCCTCTGTGATAGGCGTGGATATTGACTCCCAGGCCATTATTGCCAGTGGCTATAACGCAGAGCAAAATGAAGTTCAGGCTCAGTTCTACCTGCCTAAGGATTTACCGTCAGATGCCCTGTTAAATGGACAAGCTAATAGCCAGGCTGACTTGGTCGTCGCCAATATCCTCTCCAGCGCTTTATCTGTATTGGCACCTGCTTTAGCGGCGGCTTGCAAAACTGGTGGCGAAATTGCACTCTCCGGCATTTTGCGTGAGCAAACAGATCAGGTTTCCAGGATATATGCAGAGTGGTTTAATATGGAAACTCCTGTTTTCATGGATAGCTGGGTATTGCTCACAGGCACTAAAAAATGAGTTTCGTTACTTCCTGCCCCGAATGCACCACTAACTTCATCGTCCGGCCGGAACATCTATCTGCGCAGCGCGGCATGGTTCGTTGCGGCAAATGCAATCAAGTATTCAATGCGCTGGATCGCTTAAACGAACCTGCCGCAATTGCCACCCCCACAGATAATGAAGAATCTGCTATTACGGAATCCGTACCTGAAATACACATTTCAGAACAGAAAATCGAAATATCCGATGCATCAACAGTCTCAAAGTTAGCGGATGAGCCAACCGGGTCCAGCTCCGATAATAGCGACGTAATCCCATGGCCTTTGATTCCCTCAGATGCTGTACCGGCAAGCGAAGAAATTCCGCATATCTTGAGAGATGTCGCGCTTAAAGGAAAACTCAATAATTCCAGGAAACGCAAAGTCCCAGGCTGGCTGCTATTTATTTTTAGCTTTCTTCTGATTTTACTGATTGCCTTGCAGGCCGTTTATTACTTGCGCACCAATATCGCTATCCAGTGGCCTGTACTCAAACCGCATCTGGTCCAGGCATGTAAACTACTAGCGTGCAAAGTTGAGCTGCCGAAAAATGCAGATCTGCTGGTAATTGATGACTCCGACTTGCATGAAGACCCTGAGCGTAAAGGCCTGATTCACCTGACCAGCACTATGATTAATAATGCACCTTACGCACAAAGCTATCCCCTGTTGGAGCTAACCCTGACTGATGCTAATGACACGCCTTTATTGCGCCGATCATTCAAGCCTGTTGAGTACCTGCCTGCCACCAGCAAGCTTGATAGCGGCATCCCGGCTGGGGAAGAGGTGCATATCAACCTGGCATTAACTGCTGGTGAAGTACCGATTGCGGGCTACCGGGTATTTGTGACCTATTAGTAATCTAATGAAAATCATTAGATGTCTTTAATGACTATGCACACGGTTGATTTTGAATTGTTCTGTAGTATACGAATCATAAGTTGTGTGGAAGAAATGATTTCTGCATAACATTCCCGAACAACCAAAAGGAGATTCATCATGTGGACCAAGCCAGAAGTTACTGAAATGCGTTTCGGTTTTGAAGTTACTATGTACGTTTGCAATCGTTAAGATTGTATAGACTACAACTAGCCGTTAATATTTAGCGGCTTTTAAATAAAAGGAGGCTGATGCCTCCTTTTATTTTGCTTGGATTTTGAAAGCCTGCTTACTTAAGCGCAGTTATCCCCTCAGCTTTTATCTGCCCTATCGCTTTTATCAACTCTTCCACAACCTGCTCGCGGCCATAACTTTTACGCCATGCAATCGCAATCTGTCTTACCGGTACAGGGTCGGCAAATGGAATCACTTTAATCAATGGATTTACATATCGCGTCTCTACAGCGCTGCTTGGCAACACGGTGATGCCCAGATTTGAAGCCACCATATTACGTATAGTCTCCAGCGAATTGCCCTGAAACACTTCCCCCTTTTTTGACAGGCTGGGGCAAGCTTGGAGCACTTGGTTGCTAAAACAGTGTCCGCTGTTAAGCAGCAATACTTTTTCATCCGACAGCTCGTCTGCATGGATAGCCTTACGTTCTGCCCACGCGTGGCCTATTGGCACCGCAACCACAAAAGATTCTTCATACAGTGGCTGTACTTGTATGCCGGAAACATCAAATGGCAAGGCGATGATAGCCACATCGATAACACCATTACGCAATTGGGTTTCCAGCGTTGCCGTCAGGTTTTCCTCTACATCCAGTGGCATTTCCGGCGCATTTATACGCAGGGTAGGAATGATTTGTGGCAACAAATAAGGCCCAACTGAGTAAATAACACCCAACTTTAACGCGCCGATCAACTGGTTATTGCCTTGCCGCGCTATTTCTTTGATGCGGTTCGCCTCATCCAGGGCACGAATAGCCTGCTCCACAATCTGCTCACCGATGGGCGTCATGCTCACATCACTGTGATTACGCTCGAAGATTCTCACCCCAAGCTCGTCTTCCAGCTTTTTAACAGCCAGGCTCAGTGCGGGCTGGCTGACGAAAGCCCTTTCAGCGGCACGCCTGAAATTGCGCTCGTGCGCGACTGCCACAATAAAACGTAATTCGCTTAATGTCATTGGCTACCCTGATTGAATTATTGATAAGTATTGTATATCAGTAAATTTTGAAGTATCAATTATACATATCAAAAAATTGCCACTAATATGGATTCATGTCATGAGTCATGACAATTTAAGTAGTTACCATTAATCAATGTACCAAGTCAGAAAAGGAGGCAGTATGAATCTAAATAGGCAAACATTTAAACAACAAGGAATAGGTGAAGTACTGCTGGAAATTCTGGCGATGTATGCGCTGGCGCATTGACCAAATGCGGCGATAGTATTTCAATACAAAACTTAAATATTTCATATAAAAACTTTTTAGGAGTTAAAAAATGAGTGACAAAAAACAATTAACCACCTCTGCTGGCGCACCTGTGCCAGATGACAACAACAGCATCAGCGTAGGCGCACGCGGCCCGTTGACCTATGACAACCATTACTTGTTCGAGAAGCTCGCCCATTTCAACCGCGAGCGCATCCCTGAGCGCGTGGTACATGCCCGTGGCACTGGGGCTTACGGCACATTTACCGTCACAAAGAGCCTCAAGGATTACACCATCGCCAACTTTTTACAGAATGTTGGCCAGCAAACCGAAGTGTTCTTGCGCTTCTCTACTGTAGGTGGGGGCCAGGATTCCAGCGATTACGCGCGTGACCCTCGCGGTTTCGCGGTGAAGTTCTACACCAAGGAAGGCAACTGGGACATGGTGGGCAATAACACGCCTGTGTTCTTCTTGAATGACCCGATCAAGTTCCCGGACTTTATCCATAGTCAGAAAAAAGACGCACGTACCAATTTGCCAAACCCGGCCAATGCATTTGAATTTTGGGCGAATCACCCGCAGTCATTGCACCAGATGACCATACTGATGTCAGATCGCGGCATTCCGTTGTCCTATCGTAATGTGCATGGCTTTAGCTCACACACCTTGAGCTTCTACAATGCCAAGGGTGAGCGTTTCTGGTGCAAATGGCACTTCAAGACCAATCAGGGCATCAAGACACTGACCAATGACGAAGCCGCCAAGATGCCAGCTAACGGGGCGCAGAAGGATTTGGTAGAAGCGATAGACCGCGGCGATTTCCCCTCATGGCGCGTGGAAGTGCAGATCATGACCGAGGCTGAAGCCAGGACTTATCACATCAATCCGTTTGATTTGACAAAAGTGTGGCCATACAAGGATTTCCCCGTCATCGAAATCGGCAAGCTCGAGCTCAATAAAAACGTGAACAACTATTTTGCCGAGACGGAGCAGGTAGCGTTTGCACCAAGTAACTTTGTGCCTGGCATCAATGCATCGCCAGACAAAATGTTGCAGGGCCGTTTACTTGCTTACCAGGATGCGCACCGTTACAGGATCGGCGCCAATGTGAACCAAGTGCCAGTCAATGCAGCCAAGTGCCCGGTTAATCATTACCAGCGTGATGGTGCATTTGCTGGGACGGGATGCCCGGTTGGCCATAGCAGTGGTGAGGCAAGCTACACCAATGCGGCAGCCACAGTGAGCGCTTCCAATTTCTTCCCAAATGACCGGGCAGCAGATGGCGCTCCAGTGCCTGTGCCTGCAGTTGCGCCGCCACCGATGCCGGTATTGGCGGATGCATGGATAGGCTATCACGACCAGAGTGAGGAGGATTATCACTCCCAGGCAGGTGACTTGTTCCGCATCATGAATGATGACCAGAAACAGCTGTTGTTCAACAACATTGCCGGGGGCTTATCTACAGCCAATGCCTCTATCCAGCAACGCATGCTGGCGCAATTTGCCAAAGCTGATCAGGCTTATGCAGAAGGCGTGAGAAAAGCCTTGCAGCATGCAAACCCACCAGCCGATTTACAGAAAGTCCTGTAAATAGCTAGTTTTATGTAAGACAAGAAAGCATGTCGCAAGGCATGCTTTTTTTAGTTAGCACTTGCCACTTTGTTGGTTAGAATCACGCCTCATATCGAGTGTACTACTCGGGCTTACTCATGGAATTATTAAAGGAGCAACAATGAAGGTTTATCAATGTATCGTATGCGGGTTTATCTACGATGAATCCAAAGGCTGGCCGGAAGATAGCATTGCTGCCGGCACGCTGTGGGCGGATGTGCCAGAAGACTGGGCTTGCCCGGATTGCGGGGTATCGAAATCAGACTTTGAAATGATCGAAATCTGATTTTATGCAGATTGGATTTAACTGCCCGAATATGCATCTAATCTATAAAGTAGCAAAGTTTATGTAGCTGGTTTTAAATGTAGCCTGGATAACAATAAGCCTGAATGAGGAGTATTTGCCCATGAGACAGTTCATACGACATCCACTGAGTATCCCTATCGAAATCAGCAATGCTGATATCCGATCGTCGCTGGATACGCATTCGTTAGGCATTGGTGGCCTGGCCTTTCGCGGCAACCAGAAGCTCGACCCCGGCAGTATCATCCACATCAAGATCCCGCTGTTAAATCCGGAATTCGAGACCGACGCCAGGGTAGTCTGGTGCCGGGATGACATAAAAAAAGGCGCAGAGCTGGGGGTAGAGTTCCTTAACTCCGATGATGCCTACCATGCCCGCATGGTGGAGCAGGTCTGCCATATCGAGAATTACAAGAGAGAAGTCCTGGAAAACGAGGGGCGTAAATTAAGCTCCGAACAGGCCGCTCTGGAGTGGATTAATAAATTCGCGGCGAATTTCCCTAATCCCAGTCTTTAATCAGCGTTTTCCTAATATCAGGTGCTGAACGAAGCTTTCAGCGCCGCTATCATATAGCCATGATCCAATGCCCCGGCGCTCTCACGTATGCTGTGCATGGCCCACATCGGCGAACCCACATCCACACTCGCAATACCCAGGCGTGAAGCCACGATGGGCCCTATAGTGCTGCCGCAACCAAGATCGGTACGGTGCGCGTATTGCTGATACGGTACTCCAGCAGATTCACATAGCGTGATAAAGCGTGCAGCAGTATCAGCACCAGTACTGTAACGCTGATTGGCGTTGGTTTTGATGACCGGGCCTGCATTCACCATCACGCGATGGCATGGCTCGTAAGCATTGGGGAAATTGGGGTTGTAGGCATGTGCCATATCAGCACTGATAAAAAAGCTGTTGGCCAGCGCACGGTGCCGCGTATCTTCATCTGTAGCAGTATTGGCGGTAATGCGGCTGATCACATCAGAGATAAAGCTGCCCCCTGCCCCGGCTGCACTTTCGCTACCGACTTCTTCATGGTCAAAAAATGCAAAAATGCATGTAGCGGCAGGCTCTTCAGTCGCCAGCAAAGCTGTCAGTGCTGCATGACATGAGGCCAGGTTATCGAGCTGGCTATCCGCAATAAATTCCTGCGCGGCACCCCAGAAACTCCCCTTCTGGGTGTCAAATACATTGAGCTCCCAGGTCAGGATATCGCTGGCCTCAGAGCGGGTCGCGCCAGATAAATAATTGAGGAACTGCTCATCCGCACGCCATGGGTTTTCAGTGAGGCCGAATGTGAGCGGCAGCTCGGTCTGTTTATTCAACTTCAGGCCCTGCTCGTTCACATCGCGATTCATGTGGATGGCCAAGTTGGGCAAGCGGATCATGGGATTGTCGAACTTCACCAGCCGCGTTTCAAATCCTGCCTCTGTGCGTACATTGACGCGGCCTGCGAGGCTCAAGTCACGGTCGGTGAATGTAGCCAGTATTGGCCCGCCATACACCTCTACACCAAGCCGCACCAGGCCATCCGAGCCATGTGCCGCTTTGGGCTTGAGCCGCAGGCCGGGCGAATCGGTATGGGCGCCGACGATACGAAAGCCTGCCTCGGCTAATGGCTGGGCGCCCAGCACAAAAGCGATGATGGAAGATCCCGCCCGCACCACATAGTATTTGCCACCAGCGGCCAACTGCCACTGATCGGCTTCATGAAGTTCGGCATAGCCTTGCTGCAGCAGGCGCTGCTTTGTACTCTCGACCGCATGCCACGGGCTGGGGCTGGCATCAATAAAGTCGAGGAGGTCTTGCGCTTGTAATCTTGCGGCTTCAGGAATAGGCATGGGATTTCTATGTTTGATTGGCGTTGGTTAAATGATACTTAAACCCGCCACCGGCTACCACTTAATAATATCGCGACCATTTTTAGCCAAAGCCGCATTGCACTTGCTGAATGGCTTGCTGCCGAAAAAGCCACGATAACTCGATAGAGGCGAAGGATGCACCGACTCGATCACCACATGCTGCGGACCAATCACGGCTTTGTATTTCTGCGCATCGGCACCCCACAGGATAAACACGACAGGCCGCGGTTGGCTGCCTAGATACTCCATCAGCGCCGAGGTGAAGGGTGTCCACAGTTTTCTATGCGCTCCGGCGATGCCACCCCGGGTGGTAAGTGAAGCATTTAAAAGTAGAACACCTTGCTGGCACCAGCTGCTGAGGTTGCCTGTTACAGCCGATTTGTTTCCGGTATCCGCTTGCAGTTCCGCCAGAATATTCTTGAGCGAAGGCGGCGGGCGAACACCGTCAGGAACCGAGAATGCAAGGCCGTGAGCCTGTTTAATGCCTTTATCCTCGCCATGGTACGGATCCTGCCCCAAAATCACCACAGCGACCTGCTGCGGACTCACACAGCGCAATGCCTCAAACCATAAGCCAGGCACAGGCCGGATATCAGTTTCATTTGAGAGCTTCGCGTTGATCTGGTCTGCAATCGACTGCAGCTCAGGCAATACCTGCAACCAGTCTGGTGGAACTGCTTCTTTAATCATTCACTATTGGTCTTTAAAATTAGATTTTTTGAATTATAAATTGTCTGGATGATACAAAATCAACAATTAGCGCCTCTATTATTGATAATTACTCAACAGTGATTTGTTTAAAGA
The DNA here is from genome assembly GCA_035459965.1 of Methylophilaceae bacterium. Lineage (GTDB taxonomy): Bacteria > Pseudomonadota > Gammaproteobacteria > Burkholderiales > Methylophilaceae > DATHXC01. The sequence continues at coordinate 137,378 of DATHXC010000009.1, read as the reverse complement.
CCTATTTTTGCATTATTCACGAGCATGCATACTGTAGTTATATTTTATACAGTTATATTTAACCGCTTTAATATTGAAAGGATAGCAACATGAATCTGGATCTACAAAACAAGGTAGCGCTCGTCACCGCTTCATCTGGCGGTATCGGTCTGGAAATCGCGCGTTCGCTGGCGGCTGAGAAAGCCAAGGTGATTATCAATGGTCGCACCCAGGCCAATGTCGACAAAGCTATTAGCGATATCAAACAGACTCACCCTGACGCTGACCTGGTAGCACTGGTAAGCGATAACGGCACGTTGGAAGGTTGCGAAACCACCATACAGCAAGTACCGCAGGTGGATATTCTGGTCAACAACCTGGGCATTTACGAAGCTGTGGGATTTTTTGACGAAACCGATGCCGACTGGCAGCGCCTGTTTGAAGTCAACATCATGAGCGGTGTACGGCTGGCAAGGCATTATCTAGCGGGCATGCTTAAACAGGGCAATGGTCGCGTAGTATTTATCTCCAGCGAGTCCGGCGTCACACCAGCCCCAGAGATGGCGCATTACAGTGCCACCAAGACCATGCAACTGGGCATCTCGCGCGCGCTGGCGGAGCTCACTAAAAATACACAAGTCACCGTCAATTCAGTATTGCCCGGTCCAACCCGTACCGAAAATGTGGAGAAATTCATTCAGGATGTCTATCCTGGCTTATCAATCAAGGATGCGGAGAAGAAATTCATCGCTGAGAATCGCCCATCTTCACTCATTGGTCGCTTTATTGAACCTTCGGAGATCGGTGCTGTGGTCACTTTCGTGTGCAGTGCTCGTGCTTCTGTCATCAATGGCGCGACAATTCGTGCTGAAGGTGGTTTGGTAAGGACAGCGTTCTAAGCAAGCAGCCGCTTCGGCGCTTTTATTCCCCGGCTTGCATGTGCTGCTTGAGGAAATCGAGAAAGCTGGCCACGCGCGATGAAAGCTGCGCATTGCGGTAATACACGGCATTGATGGGCATGTAGACATCCAGGGTATCGGCAGCCAGCACTTCTACCAAGTCACCGCGCTGCCTGTCCTGGTGCGTCATAAAGTCTGAGAGTCGCACCAGGCCTTCTCCATTCAAGGCCAATTGACGCAATGTTTCGCCACTGGAGGCTGCAACATCGGGCTTGATATGCAACGGATTACCCAGGTGATCCTGCAAGGGCCAGAGGTTGAGGCTATCCGGCTGGCTGAAACCCAGCAGTCGATGATGAGACAAATCCTGCACGCTATTGATGGGTGGGCTTTTCGCGAGATAAGCCGGGCTCGCCAGTATGCGCGAGCGGGTACTGCCTAGCGGAGTGGCATGCAGGGTGGAATCCTGCAGGGTACCGATGCGGATGGCAATATCGGTGCGGTGTTCGAGCAGGTCGATAAACTCGTCATTGGTATTAAGTTCCAGCTGGATATCGGGATACATCGCGCGAAAATCCCCCACCATGGGCAAGATCACATGCAGCATGAACGGCGTCGCCGCATTAATACGCAAGCGCCCGGCAGGCTTCTGGCGGCGCAGCGCAATCACGTCTTCGGCCATATCCACCGATGCCACGATATTGCGCGCATGCGATAAAAACAGCTTGCCCTCCTCGGTGAGCTCAATGCGGCGGGTGGTGCGCGTCAACAATGTCGCTTCCAGCTTCTGCTCCAGCCTGGCCAGGCTGCGGCTAACGCCCGATACGGTCTGGTCCAGCTGGTTAGCAGCTGCGGTGATGGAACCGGAATCCACCACGGCAATAAATGCGACCAGTTCGTCCAGGGAGGTTTTCATAACTCAGGTTTTGTGAGGCTTGCCATTGGCATCCACGACCCGCTCGCCGTCTTCCTTGGTGAAAGCACTTTGCTGAGGGTCTGGCAGAATATCCAGGACTAGCTCACTAGGCCGGCACAGCCTTGTGCCTAGGGGGGTCACTACGATGGGACGATTGATCAGGATGGGATGCTGAAGCATGAAATCCAGTAGCTCATCATCCGTCCATTTTGCATCGTCCAACCCCAACTCACTGTAGATAGGCTCTTTAACACGTAGCAGCTCACGCGCACTGATATTCGCTGCCCTGAGAAGCGCTTCCAGCTTGGCTCGCAGGGGTGGTGTTTTCAGGTATTCGATGATTTCTGGTTCAACGCCACTATTGCGGATCATCGCCAGTACATTTCGAGAGGTACCACATTTGGGATTGTGATAAATAGTAATACTAGACATGGCTACCCTGCCTTGTTTTTCAGGCGGGAGCGCACCAGCTCGATATGGGCGCGCAACTCATAGGCATATTGCGAGAAGGTCACCGGCAGTCGCAACACCCGCGCGTGGTTTTCGATTTCATCGAGCTTGGCCAGCATCTCCTTGCGCTCATCCTCGCTCAGTGTTTCCTGCAAGCGGCTATCCAGATAGCGCAACTCGCCATAACAACGGAACAGCTTGCGCCGCACCAGCCAGTTGTAAAACACGGGGACGATCTTGGTGAGTGGTATCAATATCGCCAGCAGCGGCAATATCACTACCAGGCTGCGGTTCACAAAGGTGGCCGCCCAGAATGGCAGGTATTTATCAATGAATGGCAGGCCGTTTTTATAAAAGCCTGCCGCCTGAGAGCTCAAGGGAAAATCCGCATCCTTGGCAGCCGGGAATTCGCCTTTGGCATTGAGCAAACCAGGCCCGCCGTGCACTTGCGTAATCACCTTGAGCATCAGGTACACCAGCGCCGGGTGCATATCGGCACGCACCACCAATGCCGTGGTGGGTGCCAGCAGGCTGACTGGTTTTGAGGGGATATTGCGCTCCAGGTCCAGCCCGCCTTCCGGCAATATCAAATGATGCAGGTAAGGCATCTGGCGGCTGAACGCCTCGGCATCATCCAGATCCACCAACTCAACATCCCGCCCTGACAAAATTCGCTGGAGCAATGGCGAAGTCGGCACATCCACCAGTATCGCAACATCCACCTGATGATTCAGCATGGCATCCACCGCCTGTTCACCACCAATCTCCACCAGCTTGCTATTGTGCTCATCTACCCCGCTGATCGACAGCATGCGCAAGGCCAGCTGATGCGCGCCATCTCCCGGCTTACCAATCGCAATGCGCTTGCCTTTCAGGTCGGCCATGTGGCGCACATGCGCATTCGGGCTTTTTTTGTCTTTGGTATTGGCAAAAATCCAGATCGGCTCGTAATACAAACTCCCCAACGACAGCAGGCTACCCGCACCCTGGCTGCTCGCCACACCATCCTTGATAAACGCCACATCCACGTCGGAGTCGTCATCCTGCAAACGCTTCAGGTTATCCAGATCACCATTGGACGGCCGCATTTCCAGCGTAATGCCTTCCTGCTTGAGGTACTCCCGGTAAATCGAGGCATAAGCGTTGTAATTCTGATCCTGGCTACCCGTCGAAATCACAATCTTGCGCGGCGGCGCGGGGTCTATGAATTTATAAGCCAGATACAAAGCCGCCAGCAACAGCAAGATCGAAGGCAAAGTGGCCTCCAGCATCTCACGGGTAAACAAGCCGGTGAATGCCTTATAGCCCTGCTTCTGTTCTTGCTCTTGTTTTAAGGGTTCGTTGTTCATGTTTATTTCCGTAGCCTTCTAAACCCATCATCCACCAACGAGATAATCCACAGTATGGCCTTAAACGTATTCATCACCGGGATCAGGCTCCAAAACATATTGCCGATGATCTGCCGGCACTTCATGTTGTTGAGGCAGCTGGTTTTATAGATGGTCGAAAATGAGCAAATGCCTAAAGATACGAAATAGATGATGAGTAAATTAAAAGCCATGTGTTAATTTTATCCCGGCGCAATTACTCTAATGCAGGTTAAGTCGTTGTTGATGCAAGGTACGTGGTAAACGTCCTTGAGGGACTATCTGATTTTTACGCATCCAACCCAACCATTCTTTGAGCTGTGCAGGCGAAAATTTAGCTTTGCTCTCATGCCAGTTTTCACGCACTTCTTGCACGATTTCATCATCTGTTGGAGATTTTCCATCAATTAAAAAGTCATTCCATGCAGCAAACAGCGTAGCGCTAATTTCAGCTTCTTCCGTCTTTTTATCAGCAAACAAAGAAAATAAACGATCAAGCTCTTTACGCTGTACGGCACTACCTACACTATCAATCATTGCTAAAGGCTCATCTATGGCCGATTTCACTTGATATTCAATTTTGATATTGCCATTAAATAGTTGCTTTTCAACCAAGCCAAACCAGCCTGCGGAAACACCATCACCCTCAAAATCATAAATCCATTCATTAAATGGGCCTGCAGCTTTGCGCTCAAACTCCAGATGCATTTCAAATCCAATATGCTGTTGTGAGAGATACAACAACTTCATGGCAAATGTGCGGCCAAATGCGTGATTATTTTGCATACGTTTGAAAATATGGCAGGCGACTGTAGACCGATATGTTGCCAAATCTATAATCTCGGCAGTTGCTGGTTTGAGCGCCTGCGCCACCAACGCATCGGCAATGGCTTGTTGCTGCTGGTTGGCTTGTTGAATGCGGGTTTTGAGTTGGTCGCACAGCGCCAACAGTGCATCGACTTTGGCGACGATGCGTTGTTGTTCGGCGAGAGGTGCTATAGGTATTACCAAATTAGATGACTGTGCAAGATATAGCCCAGGTTGTGCCATTTGCCTAACACTTCCCCAAATTGCTTCTTGAACTAAAGGCGACTTAATAGCTAAAGATAAATATAATGGGCTTAACAAACAAGGCCGAATCAAAGTAACACTTCTAACAATTACCATATCTCTGGCTTCTTCTAGTACGGTAAGTCGTCCAAGAGTTGCACCAACCGACACCATTAACAAATCGGATTGTTCAGGTTTACACCTTTTCCAACATTTTTCAGCTACAGATATATTCACAAAATCTGTATCTTCATAATTCATATAGCCATCACGTACATTTTTAGCTGTGACCAACGGAATTTTTCCATCACTAGTTCTTTGTGGGGTCGCATGTTCACCATCAGTTACAAAAACAGAGCAATCCAACACCTTGGACCACTCCCACCCCTTCGGCAATTCAAACGGTTTTTCATCCTCAGCAATCGGCGCAAGTGGTTTTTCTTTTTTGAGTTTGCCTTCTGTGATCAGCTTGGATTTTTCGGCTTGAATGCGTTTAAGCAGTTTGCTGGCGGGTTCGTCATTGGGGTCTTGCTGGACGAGTTTGCCCATGACGGCGAGCTGTAGCAAGGTTTTCTTGAGGGTGTCTATGCTGGCTTCGGTGGAGAAAAGCACATCGAAATGCGCGTAGATACGCTGCCAGTTGGCATTAAAATCGGCGGCATTTTGGCATTGAGTGAGTGTAGCGAGCAGTTGGCTCACCAAGGTTTCATGCGCTTGTTGTGCGTTGCTGTGTTGTTGCTCTAACTGATCGCAAAGCGCCATGAGCGAATTGATTTTGGCGATAATTCTGTGTTGTTCATTTGCTGATGGTAATGGAATTAATAATTTTGGTATGTCCCCTAAATTAAGTTTATTAGTGTGACTACCGCCTGCTTTTATATTGTCGTATTGCTCATACATCATAGGACTAGAAAGTACTTTATGCAGATAGTTTTGAATTTTTACTGTTTTGGGTAACTTCAGCAATCCAACACTAACGAAAAGACTAAATGATAGATTTGTATCAACAATTGTTGGCCTACCAAGAGTTCCAATCCTACAAAGTAGAATGTCATCAATTTCTGGATTGCATCTAGCGTTTATTTCTTGATGCTCTTTTTGTGAAATGAATTTGCAATCTTCAAAAGAAATTTTTTGACCGTTTATATCTTTCACAGATATAAATGGGATGCCTGAATCAATATAGTTTGGCGTGTGGTGAGTGCCATCGGTTATAAGCATTGTTACTTCTTGAATGCTTACCCATTCCCACCCTTTTGGCAATTCAAATGGCTTTTCCACCTCACCAATTGGTGCGAGCGGTTTTTCTTTTTTTATTTTACCTTCTGCTATCAATTTGGATTTTTCAGCATGAATGCGTTTGAGCAGTTCGCTGGCTGGCTCATCACTCGGGTCTTGCGGCACCAATTTGCCACGCATGGCTAACTCTAAAATGAGCTCACGCAGTTTTTTTACGCCATACACACTCCCTGTATTACCACCGGCTCTGCCACGACCTGATTTTTTCTCGGTCTCCGCTGCTGTCCAAATAGCCATATGCTCGGTGAGCAGGTTTGCAATATTGGCCATGCTTAGTTGCCTTGTGTGCTTGAGGCTAGGGCTTCGCCCAATATGCTTTTAAGCTGGTCGCGCAAACTAGCAATGTCTTGTTGCATGGTGTGGTATTGCGCTAACAACACTTCTGGGTCGTGCGTGATTTGCTCGCCCACATGCGGGTTTTTGCAATCGAGGTTGTAATTGCGCGCTTGAATATCCGCTAGGCTGACTTTCCAGGCTTGTTCGTTCTCTTGTCTGGCGCTAAAGCCGTCGCTATCACTGCCCCACCAGTTGGCAAGGGTTTCAAACTCTTCTACCTTCATGGGTTTGGTTTTGTTGTAGGCTTTAATCCCACTTGGAAGTTGTTGCTCGTAAAACCAGATGTGTTGCGTGGGGGTGCCTTTAGTAAAAAACAGCAGGTTGGTTTTAATGCTGGTGTAAGGCGCAAACACGCTGTTGGGCAGGCGCACGATGGTGTGCAGGTTGCAGTCTTGCAGCAGTTTTTCTTTAATGCGGGTTTTAATGCCTTCCCCAAACAAAAAGCCATCGGGCAACACCAGTGCGGCACGGCCGCCTGTTTTGAGTAGCTGCATAATCAGCACTAAAAACAAATCGGCAGTTTCACGGGTTCTAAACGTGGCAGGGAAGTTGGTTTCGATGCCATCTTCTTCCATGCCACCAAACGGTGGGTTGGTGATGACCACATCCACTCGGTCTTTGGGCTCCCAGCTAATGAGTGGGCGCGCCAATGTGTTGTCGTGGCGGATATTGCTGGGCACTTCAATGCCATGCAGGATCATATTGGTGGTACACAGCATGTGCGGCAGTGGCTTTTTCTCAATGCCGTAGATATTGGCTTGCAGCGTGGCTTCGTCTTCCACCGTTTTTACATCGTGCTTGCGGATATGCTCAATGGTATTGCTTAAAAAGCCGCCTGTGCCACATGCAGGGTCCATCAGCTTTTCGCCTAAGCGTGGGTTGGCCATGCGCACCATGAACTCAGTGACGGCGCGTGGCGTATAAAACTCGCCTGCATTGCCTGCGTTTTGTAAATCCCGGAGTAATTGTTCATACATATCACCAAACAAATGGCGCTCTTGGGCTTTGTTAAAGTCCACGCCTTCTTGGATTTTGTTGATGACCTGGCGGATGAGCTGGCCGGACTTCATGTAGTTGTAGGCGTCTTCAAACACTGAGCGAATCACATAGGCGCGTTGGTCGTTGCCCTTGGCTTGCAGGTTTTGCAAAGCGGGGAATAGCTCGTTATCAATAAACTGTTTGAGCGCATCGCCTGTCATGCCCTCTGCATTTGCCGCCCAATTGCGCCAGCGGTATGGCTCTGGCAAGGGTGATTGGTAGTTGTCTTGAACGATTGCCCACTCTGTTTCACGGTCATCCAGTATCTTAAGGAATAACATCCACACTAATTGGCTCAAGCGTTGGGCGTCGCCATCGACACCCACGTCTTTACGCATGATGTCCTGGATGGATTTAATGGTGCTGGAAATGCTCATGTGTTTTCTTTGTACTTACAGGTTATAAATCAGGCGTAAAGCTCGTGCTCAAGGGCTTGCAGCGCTGCTATGTAGGCTGGCTTGCCACCAAAGGCCGAGACCAGTTCGCTGGCGGTGCCCATGGTTTTGAACGGGTCTAGCGTGAGGATTTTGATGTCTTCGATATTCTCGACACCGGTATCGGCGTATTTTTCCAGCAGGGCTTCGAGCACCAATCTGGCTTGCGGGCCATATTTGGCAAAGTAATTACGTTTTTTCACCTGCTCGGCCCGTTCGCGGCGAGTGAGCGGTGGCTGATCAAATGCGACATGGCAAATGAGATCAAACACATCAAAGTCTTTGCCGACTTCATCAGCCAATGGCTCCAGCAGAACGCCGTGCTGCTCCAGCTCTTGAAGAATGGCGGCTTTGCGGTCTGCGGTAGTCCAGCGTTTTAAAAAGTCATCCAGCGAGGCGTAATCTTTACGCACGGTGTGGCGGGTGTAATCTTTTAGCGACTCGGTAATCAGCTTACCTTCCGGGCCGTAATATTGCACGCGCTCCGACACCACATGCACGGTGACATTGCCAACGACGTATTTCACCCTGCCCAGCCCAGGCTCTGGTTCGGGGCCGAAAGGATCATCATCGCCCTCGCTTGCGTGGCCACCTATTGGTGCTTCCTCATCTTCTGGCGGTACTACCGGGTCATCCCCTTTTGGCTCATAGATCACCACGGGTTCGCCATCAAAGTCTTTGTCGGCGAATAGCTCTGTGGCTTTTTTAAAGTCCATGATGGTGAACCAGTATTTGCCGTAATCTTCATTAATGCGCGTGCCGCGACCGATGATTTGCTTGAATTCAGTCATGGATTTGATGTGCTGATCCAGCACTACCAGTTTGCAGGTTTGGGCATCCACGCCTGTAGTCATGAGCTTTGACGTGGTGGCGATCACTGGATAACGCTCTTCCGGATTAATGAAATTATCCAGCTCGGCTTTGCCTTCCATTTCGTCACCCGTGATGCGCATGACGTATTTGCGATTTTCTTTTACGCGTTCAGGGTTGAGATTCACCAAGGCCTGACGCATACGTTCCGCATGGTCGATATCGTCACAAAACACGATGGTCTTGGCATAGGGGTCAGTCGCTGCTAAAAACTCGGTAATCTTGCGGGCAACCAGCTCGGTGCGCTTTTCTAATACCAGCGCGCGGTCCATATCCGACTGGTTGTAGATTCTGTCTTCTATCACTTTACCGGTTTTGTCGGTCTGCCCGGCTTGCGGGCGCCAGCCTTGCAAGTCTTTATCGATATCGATTCTAATGACTTTGTATGGGGCTAAAAAGCCATCTTCTATGCCTTGCTTGAGCGTGTAGCTATACACCGGGTCGCCAAAATAAGTAATGCTGGAAACCTCTTTGGTTTCTTTTGGCGTAGCGGTGAGGCCCACATGGGTGGCATTGCCAAAGTATTCCAGCACTTCACGCCATGCTGAATCTTCTGCTGCACTGCCACGATGGCACTCATCTACTACGATCAAGTCGAAGAAGTCTGGCGAGAACTGTTTATAGATATTTCTATCTTCTTCGTTACCCGTAACTGCCTGATATAGCGACAGGTAAATTTCATAGCTTTTATCTATCTGGCGTTTACTGATTTTGGTCATCGCCGCGCCAAACGGTTTGAAATCGTTGTTTTTGGTTTGATCGACCAGAATGTTGCGGTCTGCCAGAAACAGAATGCGCTTTTTAGTGCCGGACTTCCACAGCCGCCAGATGATCTGAAAGGCGGTATAGGTTTTGCCTGTACCAGTGGCCATGACCAGCAGAATGCGCTGCTGGCCTCTGGCAACCGCTTCTATCGTGTTATTAATTGCATTAGCTTGGTAATAACGTGGCGCGCGGTGACTGCCGTCATCGTGGTAAGGCATTTCCACCGTGCTACGCGCTTGCGTGGTTGCTATACCTTTCCATTTACAATAGCGTAGCCAAAGATCGGCAGGACTGGGGAACTCATCTAAGCTCAGCTCTTGTTCTATCTTGGCTGCATCGCCGGTTCGATCATGTAGCAAAAAGCCATCGCCATTCGAGCTAAACACAAAAGGCACGCCCAAGGTTTCGGCATAGTTGAGCGCTTGTTGCATGCCAGCGCCTATAGCGTGTGTATTATCTTTTGCCTCAATAACGGCGATGGGAATGTTGGATTTGTAATACAGGATGTAGTCGGCACGTTTTTGCTCACCGCGACTATGGAGCTTACCCCGAACAATAATGCGGCCCTTGGTGAAGCTGACTTCTTCGCGGATTTGGCTAAGCAAATCCCATCCTGCTGCTGTAATAGCTGGGGTTATAAATTTAGAACAGATATCGCGTTCTGATAATTTCTCTGTTCCCAAATTTCCCCCTACTTCAATTTTTTTAAGTAACTTCTTAAACTAAATAGAATAAAAGCCCATAAAGGGCTTTCATTGTTAATCATTTACTTTCTAAAAAAGTCAGATTTACTCATTTTATTTTAATAACCTATTATTAGTTAACATCTAAGAATATGAGATAAATCTAGATTTGGGTGAGATCCTACAAAACTAAATATCCAGGTTATTCACACCCAGCGCATTGTTCTCAATAAACGCACGTCTAGGTTCTACCTGGTCGCCCATTAGGGTAGTGAAGATTTCATCGGCGGCGATGGCATCGTCGATCTGTACCTTGAGCAGGCGGCGCACTTGTGGGTCCATGGTGGTTTCCCATAGTTGTGATGGGTTCATCTCTCCCAAGCCTTTGTAGCGTTGGATGCCGAGGCCGTGTTTGGCTTCTTCCAGCAACCAGTCCAGGCCGGCTTTGAAGGTGGTGATGGCTTGGGTCTTTTCACCGCGTTTGATGGTGGCGCCTTCGCCAAGCAGGCCTTGTAGCATAACGGAGATGCGGCTGATCTGGCGATAGTCGCCGCTGGCCAGAAAATCGGCATCAATGACGCAGCATTGCAGGTTGCCGTGCACGTACTTGTTAATTTCCAGGCGGTAGGTGGCGGTTTCCTGGTCGAAGGCGACGATGACTTCGGAGCCGATAGCACCGAGGATGGGGCGTAATTTGCTGGCGGCAGCTTCTGCGCCGGTTTCGTCGCTCAGACTGATCTCACCCAGATCTTGCATGGCGCGCAATACGCTTTCGTCGTACAGCGAGGCAATGCGACGGATGACGGCTTCTGTGAGTACCATTTGCTTGGCGATAGCAGCGAGTGGATCGCCCGTGAGGGTTTCGCCACCCTCTTTGGTTAATAGCTCGGCACCTTTTAGTGCGGATTGCAGCAGGTATTCATCCAACTCGTGCTGGTCTTTAAGATAGCGTTCATCTCTGCCCTGCTTGACCTTGTACAGTGGTGGTTGCGCGATGTAGATATGGCCGCGCTCTACCAGCTCGGTCATCTGGCGGTAGAAGAATGTGAGTAGCAAGGTGCGGATGTGGGCACCGTCGACGTCGGCATCGGTCATGATGATAATGCGGTGATAGCGCAGTTTTTCGGCGCTAAAGTCGTCTTTACCAATACCGGTGCCCAGCGCTGTGATCAGCGTGGCAATTTCTTGCGAGCCTAACAGCTTGTCGAAACGGGCTTTTTCTACGTTAAGAATCTTACCCTTGAGTGGCAGGATGGCCTGGTTTTTACGGTCACGCCCTTGCTTGGCAGAGCCGCCGGCTGAGTCACCCTCGACCAGGTAGATTTCGCACTTAGCGGGATCACGTTCCTGGCAATCGGCCAGCTTGCCGGGAAGGCCCATGGTGTCCATGGCGCCTTTACGGCGTGTCATTTCACGGGCTTTACGCGCAGCGTCACGAGCACGTGCGGCATCAATAATCTTGTTGCAGATCACTTTGGCGTCTATCGGGTTTTCCAGCAGGAATTCGGCAAGCTTAGCTGATACCACCTCTTGCACTACGGGCTGGACTTCACCTGAAACCAGTTTATCCTTGGTTTGGGATGAGAACTTGGGCTCTGGTACCTTGACTGAAAGCACGCACATCAGGCCTTCACGCATGTCGTCGCCGCTGGTTTCGATCTTAGCTTTTTTCGCCAGCTCGTTCTGCTCAATATAGTTATTGAGCGTGCGGGTCATGGCGGTGCGCAGGCCGGTTAAGTGGGTACCGCCATCGCGCTGCGGAATGTTGTTGGTGAAACACTGTACGGTTTCGCTATAGGAGTCGTTCCATTGCATGGAGACTTCGATGGTCATGCCGTCTTTTTCGCCGACGGCATAGAATGGTTTTGGGTGCAGCACAGACTTGCTGCGGTTCATGTATTCCACAAAGCCGCGCACTCCGCCTGAGTAGGCAAAGTTTTCTGTTTTTCCGTTTGGGCGCTGGTCTATCAACTCGATCTTGACGCCATTATTGAGGAATGACAGTTCACGCAGACGCTTGGCCAGAATATCAAAGTGGAATTCGATCAGGGCGAAGGTTTCGATAGAGGGGAAAAAGTGCACTTCGGTACCCTTACGATCGGTTACACCGGTTTCCGCCAATGGCGACACCGGCACGCCGCGCTTGAATTCCATCTGGTACATTTTGCCGCCACGCGCGATACGTAGGCGCAGCCAATCAGACAAGGCATTTACTACTGATACACCCACACCATGCAGGCCGCCAGACACCTTATAGGAGTTCTGGTCGAACTTGCCGCCTGCGTGCAGCTCTGTCATTACGATTTCAGCTGCAGAGCGCTTGATGTCATTTTTGTCATCCTGCTTGATATCTACCGGAATGCCGCGACCGTTATCGGCAACGCTGATGGAGTTATCAGGGTGGATGATGATCTTGATATCATCGCAATGCCCAGCCAAGGCTTCGTCAATCGCGTTATCCACCACCTCGAACACCATGTGGTGCAAGCCGCTACCATCAGAAGTATCGCCGATGTACATGCCCGGGCGCTTACGCACGGCATCGAGGCCTTCCAGGATGGTAATGCTTGATGAATCGTAATCGTTGTTATCTGGCTTTTTGTCTTGCTGGGTCATAATTTTGTCTTAAGTTTTGTATTAATTTTTAAGTTCGCGTTTCACGTGAAACATTACTTTTAATGCTTTATGCTATAAATCTTTAAATCATGCAGGCTAAATGCGCATTGGCATCACTACATACTTGTAGTTGTTGTCATTCGGCACGGTAACCAGGCAGCTACTATTGGCATCGGCAAACGAGAATACGATATTGTCGCTATTCACGTTATTCAACACATCGATCATGTAAGTGACATTGAAGCCAATATCCAACGGATCGCCCACGTAGTTAATTTCCAGTTCTTCTTCTGCTTCTTCCTGCTCGCTGTTGGTGCTAATCAGGCGCAGGCTATTCTGGCCCAGGACCAAACGGATACCACGATACTTTTCATTAGACAGGATAGATGCGCGCTGCATGGAAAGCAGGATAGTCATGCGATCTACAGTGAAGTTATTCTGGTGGCCTACTGGAATTACACGTGTGTAATCCGGGAATTTTCCATCAATTACTTTTGAAATCAATCGGATATCACCGAAAGAGAAATTCACCTGGCCGCTTGTGATTTCAATGGTGACTTCTTCGTCGCTTTCATCCAGCAGCTTAATCAGCTCAATCACCGTTTTACGCGGCAATATGATTTCCTGCTTTTCGTAATTCTGGCTGAGCTCGGTAGAAGTAAAACTCAAGCGATGGCCATCTGTACCCACTACATTCAGGCGATTTGCACTCACTTCGAACAACAGGCCATTCAGGTAATAACGGATATCCTGTTGTGCCATGGCGAATTCAACTTGTTTGAACAGGCGCTTTAATGTGCCCTGGCCAATATTGATAGTAGCACTGGCACTACCTGCAGATTTGGTCATCACCGGATAATCAGCTGCCGGTAAGGTTTGCAGGTTGAATTTACTCTTGCCTGCTTTTACTTGAACACGGCTATCAGTGGTCGCCATGTTGATTTCTGTGTTTTCTGGTAAAGCACGACAGATATCCAAAAGCTTTTTAGCAGATATGGTGGTCGATAACTCGCCACCTATTGCGGTATGTACCGATAAAGAGATTTGCATCTCCAGATCTGTTGCGGTTAATACGATCTTTTCATCTTTTGCTTCTAATAGCAGATTTGAAAGTATGGGTAATGTGTGACGTCTTTCCACGATACCGCTGACGGATGAAAGTGGTTTAAGAAGGGTGTCACGATTTATTTTGATGTTCATCTCTTTAAGAACCTAAATAATAAATACAATTAATAACAATAGTAATGATGATAAAAGCTGTTGATTAAATTAATTCTATATATTAATCAACAGTATAACTAAAAAATAAACCTAGTATAACCTTAGAAACTACTGTGGATAAAATGTTGGCTATTTTAGCGCTTTTTCAAAATCGCGCCTAAACCGCATTTTCTCCCACAGGCTATCCACCGTATAACTTATTGCAAATCACACCAAAAACTTACTCTGAATTAACAATTAATCTGAGTTACTGCCTGGCAGAATAATAAAGCAATCTACCATTCTTACTATAATCATCTACTTCTAATATTAACCACGTATTACTTGCACCAGGAATGCAATATCCCTGGCAACGTTAGGATCATTCTGCCGTAGCTGTTCGATCTCATCACAGGCATGCATCACAGTTGTATGATGACGACTGCCAAAGGCCTCACCGATCTCAGGGAAGCTATGATTAGTGAGCTCACGTGATAAAGCCATAGCTACCTGGCGAGGACGTGCAAAGTTACGTGAACGCTTCTTGCTGTACATCTCAGCAACCTTGATCTTGTAATAGTCAGCGACGGTCTTCTGGATGTTCTCCATGGTGACTTGACGACCACGTACCGCGATCAAGTCTTTCAAGGCTTCTTTTGCCAGATGGATATCAATTGCATGGCCAGTAAATTTAGCCATAGCGACGATACGGTTCAATGAGCCTTCCAGCTCGCGCACACTGGAGCGCACTTGCTTGGCAATAAAAAAGGCCACATCTTCATGGAGCTGAAACTTCGCTTCTTCTGCCTTCTTGAGCAGGATGGCTACGCGCATTTCCAGCTCAGGCGGCTCCACTGCTACCGTTAAGCCCCAGCTGAAACGGGTGCGCAGGCGTTCATCAACATCGATAATCTCTTGTGGATAAGTATCACAGGTGATGATGATTTGCTTTTTGGCTTCAATCAATGAGTTGAAAGCATAAAAGAACTCTTCCTGCGTACGCGTCTTTTTGGCAAAGAATTGAATATCATCAATCAGTAGCAGGTCAAGCGAGTGATACTGGCGCTTGAATTCATCAAATGCCTTATGTTCGTAAGCTTTTACCACGTCTGACACATAACGCTCTGCATGCAGGTAACGTATTTTGGCATCGGGCCGTTGCTGGCGCAGATGGTTGCCTATGGATTGTAATAAATGGGTTTTACCCAAACCGACGCCACCATAGATAAATAATGGGTTATAAGCAGTACCAGGGTTTTCAGCTACCTGCAGGGCAGCAGCGCGCGCCAGCTGATTGGCTTTACCGGTGACGTAGTTATCAAAATTGAAGGAAGGGTTTAAACCGGATGACTCTTTAGTCGCCTTGGTTTTGCTGACAGCCTTTGCGGCCTGTTTTTCTATGGCTTTCTGTGGCGCTGCACTTGCGCTTGCTTCACTTATTCTTGCTTCTATAGCCTCAGTATTTTCCGGTTTACTGCTAACACCCTCGCTAAGTAATTTTTTTGCAGCCAGTTTCTTGATATCCGCGCCATCCATTAGTGCTAGCTCGATTTGTACAGGCTGCGTCAGGCATTCTTCAGCGAATACATGGATACGGTGCAGGAAACGGTCTTTTACCCACTGCTGCACAAAACGATTGGGCGCGAGCAGACGCATTGCGCCATTGTGCGCTTCAAAATGTAATGGTTTTATCCATGTATTGAATTGTTGAGCGGATAGCTCCTGCTCGAAACGACCGAGACAGATAGACCAGAAATTTTCCATCGGTTGCCCGATACCTCAACTGATAGTAAGAATGGTGTTTGCCCGAGTTTTTATTTAAGTTATTTTAGTTAAACTATGTCAGGCGCCGATGCTTTAACTGAGGCTGATAAATCGGGCTATCAGTTAAGCAATTTTGTAGTTTATTTTAGCCTGTTTATTAGAACTTATCCACAGGCTTGATGGATAGTTTTATCACCTGTACGCCATGTTAAATAAACATTGACAGCAAGGGGCTAAATCAGGTTAAATTACGCCCTTTGTTTAGTTCTCAGATACATAACTAAACGCTATTATTTCGCAACACATGTATTTAGCTACATGTGGAGTCACTGGAGATTCACAATGAAACGTACCTATCAGCCTTCGAAAGTTCGTCGTGCTCGCACCCATGGTTTCTTGGTGCGCATGAAAACCCGTGGTGGCCGCGCTGTGATTGCTGCGCGCCGTGCCAAGGGTCGTGCACGCTTAGCTGTATAGTTGCTGACTGCATAATTTTATCAATCTAGGTTTTGCTCTATTCAAAATAGTCAAAACCAGATTAAGTCAGAAGTAGGCTTTGATAAAATTTACATTCCCTAGCAAGCTAAAACTTATAAAAACGGATGATTTTTCATCCGTTTTTAATTTCCGCAAACGGATTTCCGGGAATTTCCTGGCCATACATTATCAATATAACCAGTTGGGCTGGCCGCGCTTGGGCCTGATTGTGGCCAAAAAAGTCGCGCGCCACTCGGTCGATAGAAACTATATGCGCCGAGTCCTGCGCGAGTTGTTCAGAAAAAATCAACACCAGCTTAAAAGCGTGGATCTCGTCATCCGCATACAAAGATCTTATAGCCATGCTGATTTTGCCGCAGTGGAACAGGAGTTCACGAAGCTCATGACTAAACTGAGTCATCAGGCCCTGCCAGTGTCTATAACAGCGACGGCAACCCATTAAGCAGGTATGATGGCGCGCATACTGACTTGGTTAATCAGGGCTTATCAATTACTACTTAGCCCTTTTTTTGGACAGCAATGCCGCTTTAGCCCTACTTGTTCGCAATACGCGCTTGAAGCCGTACAAAAACATGGTGCCGTACGTGGAACATATTTTGCCATCCGTCGTTTGCTAAAATGCCATCCATGGCATATTGGCGGCCATGACCCGATACCTTAATTGTTATAAGCATAGTTGTTACCAGCCTTTAATAATTGCCAAATTTTAAATATATTTAGATAAGAGATTTATGGATACTAAGCGTCTGATTTTATTTGTAATTTTTTCATTTTCTATTCTTATGTTATGGGATGCCTGGCAACGGCAGCATGTACCACCAACCCCAGTAGTTGATGCACAACACACAGACTCCAGCATTCCCGAGACCGGCAAAAGTACTGCAGCAAATCAGGACGTAAAAGCGCAGGCAGAATTACCCAAGGAAACCGGCTTCCGTTTACAGACAGCACAACGTATCAGCGTTGAGACAGACTTGTTCAAGGCTGACATTGATACTACCGGTGGTGATATCCGTCGCTTGGAGTTACTCAAGCATCGTGCCTCAGATTCAACCGACAAGAACTTTGTGTTGCTGGACGATATGGCCGCACCCATGGTCTATGTTGCCCAGACTGGCTTGATTGGGGCTGATCTACCAAACCATAAAACAGTATTTACCAGCGCAGCCAGCAACTATAAGCTTCAGGACGGCACTGACAGTCTTGAAGTACGCTTAAGCTGGACCGGTAGCAATGGCGTGCAGGTTGACAAGATCTATACCTTTCATCGTGCTGATTATGCGGTGGATGTTCGTTACCAAATCAAGAACGGCAGTGCAGAAGCGATTGAGCCTTGGGTTTATTATCAGATCGTGCACGACAGCAAATCCAATCAAGGTTCAGTCATGATGCCAACCTTTACCGGTGGGGCTTACTTTACTGCGGCTGATAAATACAAGAAGCTGGCATTCAAGGAAATGGAAAAGACCAATCTGTCCAAAAACACCAAGGATGGCTGGGTTGGCTTGGTTCAGCATTATTTTGTAAGTGCTTGGATACCAAAATCCGATACTGCTAAAGAGTTTTATACCAAGCAATTATCGGACGATATTTACGCTATAGGTACTAAGGGTAGCGTAGGTAGTGTTGCACCAGGCGCGAGTGTAGATGTGGATGCTAAGTTTTACGCAGGCCCGCAGACACATAGTGAGCTGGAAAAAACAGCGCCAGGTCTGGAATACACAGTGGATTATGGCTGGCTGACCATTATTGCTACCCCATTATTCTGGGTTCTATCGGCGATTCATGGCGTAGTTGGTAATTGGGGTGTAGCGATTATCCTGCTTACCGTGATGATTAAGGCAGCGTTTTACCCATTATCAGCGACCAGCTATCGCTCGATGGCGCAAATGCGTGAACTGGCGCCGCGCCTGCAAAGCATGAAAGAAAAATTTGGCGATGATCGCCAAAAAATGCAGCAAGCCATGATGGAAATGTACAAGACCGAAAAAATCAATCCTATGGGTGGTTGCTTGCCTATATTGGTGCAGATTCCGGTATTCATTTCGCTTTACTGGATGTTGCTGGGTAGCGTTGAGATGCGTCATGCCCCATTTGTGCTGTGGATACACGACCTTTCAGCTATCGACCCCTACTACGTGTTGCCGCTGCTAATGGGCGCGACCATGATTATCCAGACCAAGCTTAATCCTAAGCCGACAGACCCTATCCAGGCTAAGGTGATGACGATTATGCCGGTGGTATTCAGTGTGTTCTTCTTCTTCTTCCCGTCTGGCCTTGTGTTGTACTGGTTGGTGAATAACATCCTGTCTATTGCACAACAGTGGCAGATCAACCGCACCATCCATGCAGAAACTCTGGCCAAGAAAAAAGGAAATGCAGTCCGCTAATGTCGGCACGGACACCATAGCCGCGATAGCGACAGCTTCCGGCTCTGGTGGTATTGGCGTAGTACGAGTATCTGGCCCGGCTTGTGTAGAGATAGCACAGGGTATATTGGGCTACTGCCCTGCCCCGCGTCATGCGACCTATCTGGGTTTCAAAGAGTCGGATGGCAGTCTGATCGATCGTGGTATAGCGATTTACTATCCCAATCCCCATTCTTACACTGGTGAAGATGTACTTGAACTGCAGGCCCATGGCGGCCCTGCACTGATGCAACTGCTGTTAGCTCGCTGCATTGCGCTTGGGGCCAGACAGGCTGAACCAGGCGAATTCACACGACGCGCCTTCCTTAACGATAAGCTCGATCTTGCCCAGGCTGAGGCAGTGGCAGATATTATCAACGCCTCTACCGCCGAAGCTGCACGCAGTGCAATGCGCTCATTGTCCGGCGAGTTTTCCCAGCGCATCCACGCTGTGTTGCAACGACTGGTAGATTTACGCATGTATGTAGAGGCGTGCCTGGACTTCCCCGAAGAAGAAATCGATTTTATTAGCCAAGGCCGGGTAGCAGAAAAACTGGCAGCCATTATAGAAGAGTTGCAATTGGTATTCAGGGAAGCCAAACAGGGCAATTTATTGCGAGAAGGTATCCAGGTGGTTCTGGTTGGTCAGCCTAATGTCGGTAAATCGAGCCTGATTAACCAACTGGCCGGTGAAGAGGTGGCGATAGTGACATCTATCGCTGGTACAACGCGGGATACAATTAAAAGTGCTATACAAATCAATGGTGTACCGTTGCACGTGATTGATACGGCGGGCTTGCGCGATACTGATGATGAAGTAGAGCAGCACGGAATTGCCCGAACCTGGCGAGCTCTAGAAAACGCCAACATCGCATTATTATTGATAGATGCAGCCCATGGTATTACCGAGGCAGAGAAAGTCATTTTAAATCGATTGCCAGCAGTTTTGCCCAAAATCTGGGTGCACAATAAAATCGATCTGAACGCAGATACCCCTAAAATTGAAATGCAGGCTGACGAGGCCCATATTCATCTCTCGGCAAAAACAGGTCTGGGTATGGATTTGCTACGCGCACATCTATTAAAGCTGGCAGGCTGGCAGGCAACAGGTGAAGGTGTATTTATGGCGCGGACCCGCCATCTGGAAGCATTAAATCTGGTAGATGAGTGTTTAATTCAAGCAAAACAAAAGCTTGAGCAGCCTGAGTTGCTGGCGGAAGAATTGCGTATGGCCCAGGAATCGCTCGCCACTATCACTGGAGCGTTCACACCTGACGACTTGCTGGGCGAGATATTTAGTCGTTTTTGTATTGGAAAATAGCCTTTAAAGGCTTTATAGAAGTTTATTGCTAGCTTTTATGGTTTTTCTCGGATGAGATAGATTTATCGCTGCCTTCGCTTGTTGCAAGATTTTCTTTAATTTCGTGTTCCGCTTCCTGCTGCATTCCATAAGTATTGACTACATCGTTATCTTCAATAATCTGATACATATTCTTATTGGCTTTATTGATGGCAATGTAAGTACTGTAAATACGCCGGATACCGATGGCCCATCTTGCAAAGATATGCAGTGTTTCACGTGAAACATTCTCATCGTCATCACATTTTTCAGAGTTACTTACATCCTGCTTGATACCGGTAAACATGGCATAAATCAGGTTGTCGTGATGTAAGATACTTTCAGTGATTACACCGGTGACATGGATTGCCACCAGCCCTAACCAGCTCCATGAAGCATAAAAGTGAAGGGATTGTAGTAATTCGGGGTCATCAATGAGCCAGCCATCGTTATAGACAAGAAAGCCAGTGCCGACAGTGAGCAGGCCCATGCCCAATAAAGCATAGATAATGAATGAGCCAGCTGGATTGTGGCCAATAGTGGGTTTGGCAGAGCCGCGCAGAATCTGCCATACATAACGTGCCGCGTGAAACGGGTTGAAGGGAAAAGCATGAAAACTGGCGTAGCCTGTCTTCATTAAGCCCCACACAACGCGTGCAATGATTAAAGCGCCAGCAGTGTAACCCGCGTTGACATGGGTTACACGCTGCCACTCGGAATCATGCGTCAGGAATGCAACGCTGAACGCAATAACTAGCGACCAGTGAAATATCCTGACAAATGGATCCCATACATACCGCATTAATTATTTTACGGTTAACAGGTAAGCGATGAAATTGCCCTTTTCCTGAGCAGTGCAATCACGGCCGATGATGTCATTACAATGCTTAGTGAAATTCTTCTCTACCTTGTCGATAGATGCAAAACGTTTTTCATTCACATTAGGTGACAATGGACGAATGGGTTTGCCAGTCACAATGTGCTTGCCGTTATCAGCTGGATTAGCCGTGTGACAGGATGCACAGGCAACTTGCTTGCCTTTGATAGTGATTTCACGATTAAAGAAATCTTTGCCATCATCTGCTGATAAGCCAGTAGAGCTTGGGTTAATGTTTTTTGCGATAGTGGCATATTTATCTGCCAGCTTCTGTGCCGTTTCAGGGCCAGCATGCGCCGTAATGGCAGATAAAGAAAATAAGATGACAAGTGCAGCAGAAATTTTGTTCGCAAATCTTTTGTTCATGGTGAACTCCTAGGATTAATATTATTTAGGCTTTAATGTTATTGGTAAAATCTCAAAGCTATCTCAAGCGAATAGTATGCCAATAGTGTGACTCAGCAATTACAAAATCAAAAAATCGGATTTTGTTTCACGTGGAACAATCATTTTAACATGACGCGAACAAGGCTTTTGCAGTAACATACGCTTCCCGAAGAAATAAATACATAAGCCCATGCAATTCCCTGAAAAATTTGATGTTATCGTTGTTGGAGGCGGCCATGCAGGTACCGAGGCTGCGCTTGCCGCTGCACGCATGGGGCGTAAAACCCTATTGCTGACACATAACATTGAAACGCTTGGCCAGATGTCATGCAATCCTTCTATAGGCGGCATAGGCAAGGGTCATTTGGTGAAAGAGGTGGATGCGCTTGGCGGTGCCATGGCAGCCGCTACCGATGAAGGTGGCATTCAATTCCGCATCCTGAACTCAAGCAAGGGCCCTGCAGTGCGCGCTACGCGTGCCCAGGCAGATCGTGTGCTATACAAAGCGGCTATCCGCCGTCGCCTGGAAAATCAGCCTAATCTCTGGCTTTTCCAGCAAGCGGTTGATGACATTATTCTGGATGGTGAGCGTGTCGCCGGTGTGGTGACGCAAATTGGCCTGCGCTTTGAATCCAGCTCCGTTGTACTAACTGCAGGTACTTTTTTGGCCGGCCTGATACACGTAGGCATGCAAAATTACTCAGCCGGACGTGCTGGCGATCCGCCTGCAATCTCGCTGGCGGCGCGACTACGTGAAATAGGCCTGCCAGCGGGCCGTCTGAAAACGGGTACCCCGCCGCGCATAGATGGACGCACGATAGATTATTCGGTAATGCTCGAGCAGCCGGGCGACAACCCCGCCCCGGTATTTTCATTCATGGGCAATATCAGCCAGCATCCGCAACAACTGCCCTGCTGGATCACGCATACCAACGAAAAAACGCACGACATCATTCGCAGTGGTCTTGATAGATCACCGATGTATACCGGTGTGATTGAAGGTGTTGGCCCGCGTTACTGCCCCTCAGTGGAAGATAAGATTCATCGCTTTGCAGACAAAGAGTCACACCAGATATTCCTTGAGCCTGAAGGCCTGAGCACGCACGAAGTCTACCCCAATGGCATTTCGACCAGCTTGCCGTTTGATATCCAGTACCAGCTGGTGCGCTCAATCCATGGCCTGGAGAATGCCCATATTTTACGGCCTGGTTATGCCATTGAGTACGATTACTACGATCCGCGCGGCCTTAAAAATTCTTTAGAAACCAAGGCCGTGCAGGGTTTGTTCTTTGCGGGACAGATTAATGGCACTACCGGCTATGAAGAGGCGGCAGCGCAAGGTTTGCTGGCTGGTGCTAATGCTGCGCTCTATGCAACAGATGATGAAAGCTGGTGCCCAGGCCGCGAACAGGCTTACCTGGGTGTGTTGGTGGACGATCTAATTACCAGTGGCGTCACTGAGCCATACCGTATGTTTACCAGCCGCGCAGAATATCGCCTGATGCTGCGCGAAGACAACGCCGATATGCGCCTCACGGAAGCGGGTCGCAAGTTGGGTCTGGTTGATGATGCACGTTGGGAGGCATTCTCTCGCAAGCAAGAGGCCGTTGTGCGCGAACAAGAGCGCCTGAAAAGCACCTGGGTGCAACCTGCAAGCTTGCCAGAAGCCGATGCTTTGCGTGTTCTGGGCAAGGTGATCGATCATGAATACTCATTATTTGAATTGTTGCGTCGCCCCGAAGTAAGCTATGAAGCCTTGTTAAGCCTGCCAATTGCGGGCGTGAATGAGCGCTTAGGTGAAGCAGATGAAGCCGTGCGTCAGCAAATCGAGATTGCAGCTAAATACCAAGGCTATATAGATCGCCAGCAAGATGAAATCACGCGTCAGCGTGGCAGCGAAAATACCAGTCTGCCTGCTGATATTGATTATGATGACGTGCATGGCCTCTCCATAGAGGCTCGCCAGAAGCTGCAGGCACACAAGCCACAAACCATTGGCCAGGCCGGTCGCATTTCCGGCATCACCCCAGCCACCATTTCCTTGCTGCTGGTTTACCTCAAGCGTAAAAGCCGTAGCAAGGGCACAGAAAAAAATACAGAAAAAGTAGCATGAGCCAGGCGTTGAAATTAACGTCGGGCCTGCAACAGGCGGGGCTGGATATTGCAGCAGACATTCAGCAGAAGCTGCTGGATTATCTTGCGCTCATGCAAAAATGGAACAAGGTACACAACCTCACAGCCGTGCGTGATCCGGATGAGATGGTGACCCTGCATTTGCTTGATAGCCTGGTGGTTTTGCCTCATATCCAGACGACAGGTTTTAAAGTGAGCAACTTGCTGGATGTGGGTAGTGGTGCTGGTTTGCCGGGCATTCCACTCGCGTTATGCATGCCTGAGCTACAAGTGACCGTCATGGATTCAAGCCAGAAAAAAGCCAGCTTCATGCGGCAAGCAAAAGCCGAATTGGGAATAAAAAACCTTGAGGTGGTGAGTGGTCGGGTGGAGCAGTTTAAGCCCCCGGCCAAGTTCGATATTGTGATTTCCCGCGCTTTTTCTGATCTGGCTTTGTTCATCAAGCTCACTCGTCATTTGTGTGCTGCTGATGGTATGTGGCTGGCAATGAAAGGTGTTTACCCGGATGCGGAGCTCGCCGAACTGGAAACGAAAATGCAACTGACGCCGAGTAAAATAATTGCACTGGAAGTACCAGCGCTTGAAGCACAGCGTCATTTAGTGTTTTTCCCTAACAGCAATAATGAAATTCAATCACTTTGCGAAGCGAACCAATAATGCGGATTTTGGCGATTACCAATCAAAAAGGTGGGGTGGGTAAAACCACTACCTGCGTTAATCTGGCAGCCAGTCTGGCCGCAGCAAAAAGCCGCGTACTGCTTATAGATCTTGATCCACAAGGCAATGCGACTACTGGTAGCGGTATAGACAAAGCGGGCTTGAAGCAGACGATCTACCATGTACTGATCGGTGAAAAGACGCTGAAAGAAGTGATACAGACTTCAGAAAAGGGCTTGTTTGATATAGCCCCCGCCAGTCGCGACCTTGCTGGTGCCGAGGTCGAACTGGTGAATGAGATTGGCCGTGAAACACGTCTTAAATTAGCTTTGGCAGCATTAAACGATAGCTATGATTATGTTCTGCTGGATTGCCCCCCTGCCCTCAATCTGGTGACAGTCAACGCATTAACTGCGGCCAATGCCGTCATGATTCCCATGCAATGCGAATACTATGCACTGGAAGGTTTGTCCGATCTGGTCAACACGATTAAGAAAGTGCGTACGCACCTGAATTCGAGCCTGGAAATCGAAGGTCTATTACGCACCATGTTTGATAACCGCAATATGCTTGCACAGCAAGTATCGGCGCAGCTGGTGAGCCATTTTGGTGACAAAGTTTACAAGACCGTGATTCCTCGTAATATCCGGCTGGCGGAGGCGCCTAGTTATGGTTTACCTGCACTGGTTTATGACCGTGCCTCCAAGGGTGCGCAGGCATATATAGAGCTTGCCAATGAAATCATCAAGCGTAGCAAAGCAAAATCTAAAGCAGCAGCGACAACAAATTAAAGGCATGTGGAAAATACAATGCCTGTCAGGGAGACGTAAATGGTAAAACTTAAAGGCCTTGGTCGTGGGCTCGATGCCTTATTGGCTGGCGATGCAGCAAGTTCGGCAGAGTCGGATTCATTACGCATGTTGAATGTCGATCAATTACAGCCTGGTAAATACCAGCCACGTACCCATATGGATCAGGAATCTCTGGCTAGCCTGGCAGACTCTATTAAAGCCCAGGGCATTATGCAGCCCATCCTGGTGCGCGAAGTTTCCAATGAGCGTTTCGAAATCATCGCTGGTGAGCGTCGCTGGCGTGCATCGCAGTTGGCTGGCCTGAAAGAAGTACCAGTGCTGGTGCGCGAGATCGCTGATGAAGCCGCATTGGCCATGGCGCTGATTGAGAATATCCAGCGTGAAAATCTTAACCCGATCGAAGAAGCCAACGGCATCAAGCGCCTGATTGATGAATTCAATATGACCCATGAAACCGCCGCGCAAGCGGTTGGGCGTTCACGCAGCGCAGTCACTAATTTGCTGCGCCTGCAGAATCTGCATGAAATCGTGCAGGAAATGTTGATGCAAGGTCGGCTGGATATGGGCCACGCGCGCGCTTTGCTGGGTTTGGTCAGTGCCAAGCAAATTACTGCAGCGGAAGAGATCGTCCAAAAAGGATTGTCTGTGCGTGATACCGAGCAATTGGTAAAACGCTTGTCTGGCGATGCTGTAAAGCCGCAAAAAGCAGCGCCGAAAGATAAGGATGTATTGCGCCTGCAAGAAGAGTTGGCAGAAAATTTAGGTGCAGATGTGCAAATCGATGCAAGTAAGAATGGCGCCGGAACCCTTAAGATACGCTATGCCAGTCTTGACCAGCTGGATGCAATTATTGCCCTGTTACGCAAGCAAACCCACTGAGTGGGCTTGACTTAACATCAATAAAACAAGACAATCGCGGACTTCGCTTGATTGCTAGCTAATGTGAGTAAACTCCGAGCAGCAAAATATTAAGCAGGAACGTATGGAAAATATTAAAACGGCAGACGTATTTAAGCAGATGGCTAAATGGCAGTTAATAGCCACCTCTGCCGTAGCAGTGGGAGCATTCTTCCTCGCAGGTATGCACGGTGCATTATCAGCATTGGCGGGTGGCGGTTCTGCGATTGCAGGCGCCTATGCGGGCTCATTAATCGCCAGGCGCAGCGAAAATAAAAAAGATGCAGGCGCCATACTGATCGGTTTGTTAAAAGCCGAAGGCGTAAAGATTCTGGTAATAGCAGCATTGCTGTTTATTACATTTAAAGTGTACACAGCGCATCTGGTTCCACTGGCCCTGATTATCGGGCTGGGAGCTTCGGCAATTTTGTCTGGGGCAGCGATTTCCGGCCTTAACGAAAAAGTCAGTGAAAAAAGCAGTTAAGCAACACATTCAAAACAAGATATTTAGAATATTCAGTGACACATTAGGGTTTTGATTTTATGGCTACAGAACACACGCTAACACCATCAGGATATATTGCGCATCACCTATCCTTCAATGCCAGTAATACCCAGTTTGGGACGCTGCACATAGATACGTTGGTGATGTCAGTATTGTTAGGTTTAGTGTCAATGGGTCTGATCTGGTGGGTAGTGCGCGGTGCTACTTCCGGTGTGCCAAGCAAACGCCAAGCTTTCGTGGAGCTTGTTTTTGGTTTTGTGGATGATCAAGTCAAGAATATTTTTCACGGCAACCGCCATTCGTTTGTCGCCCCTGCCGCCCTAACCGTGTTTGTCTGGGTGCTGGTAATGAATTCCATGGATTTTCTGCCTATTGATGTAGTCGCTGCAGGATTGGCTAAGTTAGGAATACACGAGTGGCGTAGTGTTCCAACTTCTGACATCAATACAACTTTTGCTCTTGCGCTTACTGTGTGGGTGCTAATGATTTACTTCTCTATTAAAGTCAAAGGGTTGGGTGGCTGGATACACGAACTGTTCTGTTCGCCATTTGGGACGAACCCGCTAGTATGGCCTGCTAACTTTCTCTTTAATCTTATCGAATACGTTTCAAAACCTCTTTCACATTCCTTACGTCTCTTCGGCAACATGTATGCCGGTGAAGTGATCTTCTTGTTACTAGGTCTCTGGGCTGCAACAGGTGTTGTAGGTACTATATTTGGTGCTTTGCTCGGCGTTGCTTGGTCCATATTCCATATTCTGATTGTTGCTTTGCAGGCTTTCATCTTCATGATGTTGACTGTGGTATATCTGTCTATGGCTCACGAAAGTCATTAGTAAATAGAAGTTAAAGTTTTGTTTGTAATATGTTTTTGTAGTTTAGTTAAGTAATACCCCTCAATAGCGAAAGGAAAAGTAATGGAAAACGTACAATTTTTGGCCTTGATTCAAGCCTACACCGGTGTTGGCATTGGCTTAATCATTGGTTTGGGCGCTGCTGGTGCCTGTATCGGTATCGGTATCATGTGCGCAAGCTTCCTGGACGGTGCAGCTCGCCAACCAGAAATGATCCCAGCATTGCAAGGTAAAGTGTTCTTGCTGCTAGGTTTGATCGATGCTTCTTTCATTATCGGTGTTGGTCTGGCCATGATGTTTGCATTCGCAAACCCATTATTAAGCGTAGTCGCTGGATAAGTGTCTGTCTAAGCTGTTTTTGGCTATATCAAGTTTCAACGGCTTAACGGGTAGGAGCAAAGATGAACATTAATTTAACTCTAATCGCGCAACTAATTGCATTTAGTGGCTTGATCATCTTCACTATGAAGTTTGTCTGGCCGCCGTTACTTAACGCGATTGAAGCGCGTCAAAAAGAGATTGCAGATGGTTTGGCTGCGGGCGAACGTGGTCGTAGCGAACTTGAGCAGTCTTCCAAGCGCGCTGCAGAAGCAGTGACTGAAGCCAAGCAACGTGCCTCAGAGATTGTTGCCTTGGCTGAAAAGCGCGCTAGCGAAATTGTTGAAGAAGCTAAAAATACTGCGAAAGCAGAAGGCGACCGCATTATTGTCGGTGCCAAGGCAGAAATCGAGCAAGAAGTGAACCGTGCGAAAGAAGGCCTGCGTCAGCAAGTTTCAACATTGGCAATTGCCGGTGCAGAAAAAATCCTGCGTAAAGAAATCGACGCCAAGGCGCATGCAGAGATTTTGACTGCAATCGCAAGCGAGCTGTAGGAACATCATGGCTGAAGCGATCACTATAGCAAGGCCTTATGCCACAGCGGTATTCCGCCTGGCCAAGGAAAAAAATGCACTGGCTGCCTGGTCTGACCAGCTTGCCCTGATTGCCGCTGTTGCTAGCGATGCGCAAATGAAAGCGCTGATTGACGACCCAAAGTTGCCATCCAGCGATCTTGAGCGTCTGGTGCTAGCCGTTTGTGACGGCAAGCTGAGTGAGCAAGCGGTGAATCTGGTGAAGCTGCTAATCGAAAATAATCGATTGGTTATCGTTGCCGATATCGCAGCTGCTTACGAAGAGCTGAAAGCGCTGGACGAAGGTACGCTGGAAGCCGAGCTTACGGCTGCCGCGCAGCCTACAGATGCACAGGTTAAGGCACTGGTTAAACAGCTTGAAGCCAAGTTCGGTAAAAAGGTTGAAGCTCAGGTTAAATTAGACCCGGAGTTAATTGGCGGTATAAAAATTGTAGTTGGCGATACGGTCATAGACGCATCGGTTCGTGGTCAGTTGCAAGCGCTTGCATATACGCTTAAAGGCTAGAGTTACTTAAGCTCAATTTAGTTAAGTTAGCACACTTAAGTGAGCACACTTAAAGGTTAGACCTAAAAGGTCAGGAGACAGACAAATGCAGTTATCAACATCAGAAATCAGTGAACTGATTAAAAGCAGATTAGAGAATTTTTCTACCACTGCCGAAGCACGTACCCAGGGTACTGTGGTTTCAGTGACAGACGGTATCGTTCGCGTACACGGTTTATCCGACGTGATGGCCGGTGAAATGATCGAGTTCCCGGGCAACACGTTTGGTTTGGCGCTCAACCTTGAGCGTGACTCCGTAGGTGCGGTGGTACTTGGCGATTATGAACATATTACAGAAGGCGATACCTGCAAATGTACAGGCCGCATTCTGGAAGTGCCGGTTGGCCCAGAGCTGATTGGCCGAGTGGTTGATGCACTTGGTCGTCCTATTGACGGCAAGGGTCCGGTCAACGCAAAAATGACAGACAAGATTGAGAAAGTGGCACCGGGCGTTATCGCACGTAAGTCAGTTTCCCAGCCAGTACAAACCGGTATTAAGGCGATTGACTCCATGGTGCCGGTTGGCCGTGGTCAACGTGAACTGATTATTGGTGACCGCCAGACAGGTAAGACTGCAGTAGCGATTGATGCCATCATCAATCAAAAGGGTCAGAACATGACCTGTATCTACGTTGCAGTAGGCCAAAAGGCTTCTACCATCGCCAACGTAGTGCGCAAGCTCGAACAATACGGCGCGATGGAATACACTATCATTGTTGCTGCCTCTGCTTCTGACTCTGCTGCATTGCAATTCATTGCACCATACGCAGGTTGCACGATGGGCGAGTACTTCCGTGACCGTGGTCAAGATGCACTGATCATTTATGATGACTTGACCAAGCAAGCGATTGCTTATCGTCAAATCTCACTGTTGCTACGCCGTCCACCAGGCCGTGAAGCTTATCCTGGCGATGTGTTCTATCTCCACTCACGTTTGCTAGAGCGTGCTGCTCGCGTAAACGAAGAGTATGTCGAGAAGTTCACCAATGGTGAAGTCAAAGGCAAGACAGGTTCATTGACTGCATTGCCTATCATTGAGACACAGGCTGGTGACGTTTCTGCATTCGTACCAACCAACGTAATTTCGATTACTGACGGTCAAATCTTCCTGGAAACTGACTTATTCAATGCTGGTATCCGTCCTGCGATTAACGCTGGTATTTCGGTATCTCGCGTTGGTGGTGCAGCGCAAACCAAGGTCGTTAAGAAATTGGGTGGCGGTGTGCGTCTGGCATTGGCTCAGTATCGTGAACTGGCTGCTTTTGCACAGTTCGCATCTGATCTGGATGAAGCTACCCGTAAGCAATTGGAACGCGGTCGCCTAGTAACTGAATTGATGAAGCAAGCGCAATATCTGCCATTGTCAGTATCTGAAATGGCAATCAGCTTGCAAGCAGCTAACAAGGGCTACCTGGATGATGTGCCTGTAAACAAGGTATTGGCTTTCGAGTCTGCTTTGCACGCCTTCATTAAATCCAAGTACAAAGGCCTGGTTGATCGTATTGAATCAACATTGGATCTTTCAAAGGATGACGACAAGGAATTGTCGACAGCCATTGAAGATTTCAAAGCCAACAGTGCTTATTAATACTTACTCAGCTGGAGTCTAGATAATGGCCGGTAGTAAGGAAATTCGTACCAAGATCAAGAGCGTAGAAAACACGCGCAAGATCACCAAAGCCATGGAAATGGTAGCAGCATCCAAAATGCGCAAGGCGCAGGACCGGATGCGCGCTGCTCGCCCATATGCTGACAAGATTCGCAATGTTGCTGCCCATATGTCTCATGCCGAGCCAGAATACAGGCACCCGTTTTTAATTAAACGTGACACGGTCAAGAATGTCGGCATCATCGTGGTGACTTCAGACAAGGGTCTGTGCGGTGGCTTGAATACCAACGTGTTGCGTATCGCCATCAACCAGATGCAGGCATGGGAAGCTGATAGCCTCGCAGTGCGTGTTTGTGCCATTGGTAATAAAGGCTTGGGTTTCATGGGCCGCATCAATGCCAATGTGAAGTCACACCTGGTTGGTTTGGGTGATGCACCGCATATGGAAAAGCTCATTGGCCCGGTAAAGGTCATGCTGGATGCGTACGTTGCTGGCGAAATCGACCAACTGTATATCGCATACAACCGTTTCATCAATACGATGAAGCAAGAGCCAAAAATTGAGCAACTGTTACCGCTTTCGGGCGATAAGCTGGGTGCTCCGCAAGGCCATTGGGATTATATCTATGAGCCTGATGCGCAAGTGGTGATTGATGATTTGATGGTGCGTTATATCGAGTCGTTGATTTACCAGGCAGTTGCAGAAAACATGGCATCCGAGCAAAGCGCACGGATGGTGGCGATGAAGTCTGCGTCTGATAACGCCAAGACAGTGATAGGCGAGCTTAAGCTGGTTTACAACAAAGCCCGCCAAGCAGCCATTACCAAGGAAATTTCAGAAATCGTCGGCGGTGCTGCAGCGGTATCTGGTTAAGCTGATGTAAGTTAAGAAGCTGTAACCGAATTTTTCGTAGAATTTTTTGTAAGTAACGAATTTAGCTTTTAAATATTAAAGCATAGATGGGGAACCTCAAGATGAGTCAAGGTAAAGTTGTTCAGTGTATCGGCGCTGTTGTGGACGTCGAATTTCCACGTGACCAAATGCCTAAGGTGTATGAAGCCTTGGTGTTGGATGCAACCAACAGTTCAGAGTCAAGTACAGCAGAAGCTGGCCTGACTTTTGAAGTGCAACAGCAATTAGGCGACGGTATCGTGCGTACTATTGCCATGGGCTCGAGTGATGGCCTGCGTCGTGGCATGCTGGTTAATGCAACCGGCGCTGGTATTTCCGTGCCGGTCGGAACTGCAACACTGGGCCGCATTATGGACGTGCTGGGTCGTCCGATTGATGAGGCAGGCCCGATTGCTACTGAAGAGCGTCGTGAAATTCACCAGAAGGCACCTAGCTTCGAAGAACTCTCCCCCTCTGTTGATTTGCTGGAAACCGGCATCAAGGTGATCGATCTGGTATGTCCGTTTGCCAAGGGTGGTAAAGTGGGTCTGTTCGGTGGTGCGGGTGTAGGTAAGACCGTGAACATGCTGGAACTGATCAACAATATCGCTAAAGAACACTCAGGCTTGTCAGTATTCGCCGGTGTGGGTGAGCGTACTCGTGAAGGTAACGACTTCTACCATGAAATGGCAGAAGCTGGCGTTATCAAGCTGGACAACCTGTCCGAATCAAAAGTAGCGATGGTGTTCGGTCAAATGAACGAACCACCAGGCAACCGTTTGCGTGTTGCACTTTCTGGTTTGACCATGGCTGAAAAATTCCGTGATGAAGGCCGCGACATCCTGTTCTTCGTGGATAACATCTACCGTTACACACTGGCTGGTACCGAAGTATCGGCATTGCTGGGTCGTATGCCATCAGCCGTGGGTTACCAACCTACGCTGGCTGAAGAAATGGGCCGCTTGCAAGAGCGTATCACTTCAACCAAGGTCGGTTCGATTACATCGATTCAAGCCGTTTACGTACCTGCGGATGACTTGACCGATCCATCACCAGCCACAACTTTCCAGCATTTGGATTCAACCGTTGTGTTGTCACGTGACATCGCTTCGCTGGGTATCTACCCTGCTGTAGATCCTCTGGATTCATCTTCACGTCAACTGGATCCATTAGTTGTTGGTGAAGAGCACTACTCAGTAGCCCGTAGCGTGCAGCAAACTTTGCAACGTTATAAAGAATTGCGCGACATTATCGCTATTCTGGGTATGGATGAACTGGCACCTGAAGACAAGCTGGCTGTAGCCCGTGCACGTAAGATTCAGCGCTTCCTGTCGCAGCCTTTCCACGTAGCGGAAGTATTTACCGGCGCGCCTGGTAAGTACGTGCCACTGAAAGAAACCATCAAGGGTTTCAAGGCGATTGTGAATGGCGATTACGATCACTTGCCAGAACAAGCGTTCTACATGGTGGGTGGCATTGAAGAAGCTGTTGAAAAAGCCAAGACTTTATAAGCAGGACTCGATTCTGAGCTTTCTGTAACGGCTAAAAGTAAATAGGTAAACAATATGGCATCAACGATACAAATCGACGTAGTAAGTGCTGAAGAATCCATTTTTTCAGGTGAGGCAGAATTCATTGTCGCACCTGCAATCATGGGTGAAGTCGGTATTTTCCCGCGTCACACACCTATGCTCACTACTATCAAGCCTGGTGCCCTGCGTATCAAGCTGCCAAATGAAGCTGAAGAGCAATTGATCTTCGTTTCAGGCGGTATCCTTGAAGTGCAGCCAGGCCTGGTGACTGTATTGGCAGATACTGCCATTCGCGGTCATGACCTGGATGAAGCCAAAGCGCTTGAAGCCAAACGTCTGGCCGAAGAAACGCTTAAGAGCAACTCCAGCGAAGTCAACTATGCCCAGGCACAGGTTGAGCTGGCAGAAGCATTGGCGCAATTGCAGGCGATATCCAAGCTGCGTAAAAAAGTACATTAATACTAAAAGTAGCATGGTTGAAACATGATGAAAAAGGCAGCCTTGGCTGCCTTTTTCACGTTTGATCGCTCGCAACTGCCAAGTAACTGTCAGCTTGGCGAATACATTATGCTTTACAATATCGTATAAGCTTCCAACGGCCATATACACTCCAAATGCCCACACATAAACTGAATATCGTCATCCTTGCTGCTGGCAAGGGCACGCGCATGCATTCGCAACTACCCAAAGTACTACATAAGCTGGCAGGCAAACCGCTACTGCAGCATGTCATTGACTGCGCCAAGCAATTAAATCCGAGCAAGATCGTTGTAGTCTATGGTTATGGTGGCGATGCAGTACCAAAAGCTTTTGCGCATGAAGAGATCATATGGGCACTGCAGAGCGAGCAATTAGGTACCGGCCATGCCGTGCAGCAGGCCATGCCTCATTTGGATGCCGATGCGACAACACTGATATTGCTAGGGGATGTGCCACTGGTCAGCATCGCCAGCTGCCAGCAGTTGCTGGAAAAGACCGAGCATCTTGGGCTGCTCACAGCCATCAAGGCCGACCCGACAGGTTATGGCCGTATCGTGCGCAACCATGAGGGCTTTGTTACTGCCATTGTTGAGCATAAAGATGCCACTGCCGAGCAACGCCAGATCAAGGAAGTAAATACCGGCATCATCGCGGCCCAAAACAAATACCTGGACAGATGGCTTAAACGCCTCAGCAACAATAACGCGCAAGGCGAGTTTTACCTCACCGATATCGTCGCCATGGCTGAGCAGGATGGTGAGGCTGCACATAATGAAATCAGCGATGACGAGTCATCCGATTCCAGCTGGGCCAACGCTTCAGCCACCGACCTGACTATCGCAACGGAAGCCTCTGCAGATGAATCCTCCGTGGCAGGTGTCAATTCCAAGCAGGATCTGGCAGGCCTGGAGCGTGTATTCCAGACGCGTAATGCCGATAAGCTGATGCAGTCAGGAGTCACGCTGTTCGACCCATTACGTATTGACGTGCGTGGCAGTCTGAGCACCGGTAACGATATAGAAATTGATGTAGGTTGTATATTCGAAGGCAATGTCACTTTGGTAGACGGTGTAAAAATAGGTGCTTATTGTGTCATTAAAGACAGCATTATCGGTGCTGGCACCATAGTCGCGCCATATACCCATATTGAACAGGCCAAGGTGGCGGATCAATGCCGGATCGGGCCTTACGCCAGGCTGCGTCCTGGCACCGAATTGAATACAGATACCCATATCGGCAACTTCGTCGAACTCAAGAATAGCCAGGTCGACGTTGGCAGCAAAATCAACCACCTTAGCTATGTCGGTGATACCACCGTGGGTAAGGCCGTCAATATTGGCGCAGGAACGATTACCTGCAATTACGACGGCGCAAATAAATTCCGTACCGTGATCGGCGACCATGCTTTTATCGGTTCAGATTCACAGCTGGTTGCACCAGTCACGATTGGTGAGGGTGCCACTATTGCGGCTGGTTCGACGATTACCAAAGATGCCCCAGCAGGCGAGCTTACATTGTCACGTGGCAGGCAAACAACAGTCACTGGATGGAAACGTCCGCAAAAATTAAAGAAGTAAAATTAACAGTGAAATAAAGAAATAGAGGCTCAAAGTATGTGTGGAATTGTAGGTGCAGTCGCTTCGCGTAACGTGGTATCGGTATTGATAGAAGGCCTGAGTCGCCTGGAGTACCGCGGCTACGATTCAGCCGGTATCGCCGTATTGGATAATGGAAGCATCGAACGTGTACGTGCGGTGGGCCGAGTAGCCGCCATGATAGACAAAGCCAATGCGGAAGGCCTGAGCGGGCAAGTCGGCATAGGCCATACACGTTGGGCGACGCATGGCGGCGTGACTGAGTCCAACGCCCACCCGCACGTATCAAAAGGTGAGATCGCCGTTGTACATAACGGCATTATCGAAAACCATGATGAGCAACGCAGCCGCCTCAAAGGCCTGGGCTATGTGTTTGAATCCCAGACCGATACCGAGGTAATCGCCCACCTGATCCATTACTATCACGCACAAGGCCAAGATTTATTAGCCGCCACGCAGAGCGCAGTGGCCGAACTGACAGGTGCTTTCGCCATCAGCGTCATCTCCATCAAGTCGCCAGAACTCATGGTCTGTGCCCGCCAGGGTTGCCCGCTATTGATTGGTTTGGGCGAAGGCGAAAATTTCATCGCTTCCGATGTCTCAGCCGTGTTATCTGTCACCCGCCGCGTGATTTACCTGGAAGATGGCGATGTTGCCACTATCCGCCGTGATGGCGTCACCATTTATGGTCGCGATGGTAATGAAGCTAGCCGTACCATCCACCTCAGCGATGTTTCGCTCGCCTCCATGGAGCTTGGCCCTTATACCCACTTCATGCAAAAAGAGATCCACGAGCAACCACGTGCGCTGACAGACACCATAGAAGCCGCGATTGATGATGCCAGCTTCTCCCCCGCCCTGTTCGGTGACGGCGCCAAAGAAGTATTTGCGCAAGCAGACAGCATATTGATACTCGCTGCAGGCACCAGCTATTACGCGGGCCTCACCGCCAAATACTGGCTGGAGAGTATCGCCAGGATACCCACTTCGGTCGAGATCGCCAGTGAGTATCGTTATCGCCAATCAGTGCCTAATCCCAACCAGCTCATCGTCACCATTTCGCAGTCCGGCGAAACGCTGGATACCATGGAAGCGCTTAAGCATGCCAAGACACTAGGTCAGCAGCTGACGCTGGCAATCTGCAACGTGCAGGAGAGCGCCATCCCGCGCGCCTCCAAGGTCGTACTCTACACGCGCGCAGGCGCCGAAATCGGCGTGGCCTCCACCAAGGCCTTCACCACGCAACTTATTGCCTTATTCACGCTGGCAGCTACCCTGGCCAAGCAACGTGGCTACTTGAGTGTCGAGCAAGAGCAGAGTTATCTGGATGAGATGCGTCATTTGCCCGGTAGCGTGCAACATGCACTGAATTTGGAGCCGCAGATTCGTGAATGGGCAAAGGCTTTTGGCAACAAACAGCATGCGCTGTTCCTGGGCCGGGGTATGCACTACCCTATCGCGCTGGAAGGCGCACTCAAGCTCAAGGAAATCACCTATATCCATGCCGAGGCCTATCCAGCAGGCGAGCTCAAGCACGGTCCGCTGGCACTCGTAGATAAAGATATGCCGGTAGTCGTGATTGCTCCTAACGATGCCTTGCTGGAAAAAGTGAAATCCAACATGCAAGAAGTGGCAGCCCGTGGCGGCGAGCTATTCGTATTTGCCGATGCCGATAGCCATTTCACAGAGAGCGAGGGCGTGCATGTCATCCGTACGCCACGCCATGTGGGCATTCTGTCACCGATATTGCATACCATCCCGGTGCAGCTGCTGGCCTATCATGCGGCGTTGTTGAAGGGGACGGATGTGGATAAGCCTAGGAATTTGGCGAAGTCGGTGACGGTTGAGTAGTTATACTTGCAGAGCGAGTTTAATTGGCTTGCTCTGCATTCTCGCTTAAACCTGAATTAACATTATCAGTAGGATCGATAGCGTCTTCCGGTACTTCGGCTTTCCAGTTCAGGTATAGCTTCTGTGGTTTTTCTCCAGCTACAAGGGTAATAATGTGTGATTGTTTGGCCCCATTGTAATTGCCAGTCACCTTATATTTCCCGGCAGGCAGGTCGATATACAGCAACGGCCCCGCTTTCTTCCAAGTAAAAACAGTTGTCCCGTTGCTATCTGTAATAGCCAGACCAATATCCGTGAGCGCCCTGCCCGCTTTTCCTTCAGAAAACAGCAACTGCAGCGGGAATTTTTTGGCTACTTTGCGGATAGTTTCTACTTCTTCCCTGCCGATACCGCCGTTGATGAAATTGATACCAGTGGCTGATTTCAGGATGATGGGTTCTGCTTGGGCAATATTGAATAGGGCTGTCATCAGGCTGATAGCGGTGACTAGAATGGCGATTCTGGAATAGTTGTTCATGGATTTCCCTGATTTACTAACATTAAGAATGAATTATTGTTAGTGATTAGAACAAGTTACGACCATAAATGCTACTAAATTATTAGGTTTAGCTCGTTAATGCAAGCTTGGTAAGCACTTAAAGCAAAATTTATAGGTACTAAACCTGTGCTTTTGATGAAGCTGGATACCCAAACTGCATCGATTGCAGTAAGCTTTCATCCTTTCAAATCAATCGACCCTCATCATGGCCCAATATGTAATGTCTATGCTCCGCGTGAGCAAAATCGTCCCGCCCAAGCGGCAAATCATCAAGGATATTTCGCTTTCTTTCTTCCCCGGCGCCAAGATCGGCCTGCTTGGCCTGAATGGTTCGGGTAAATCCACCGTGCTGCGCATCATGGCGGGCGCGGATAAGGAGTTTGAGGGTGAGGTGCAGCATCAGCCCAAAATCACTATTGGCTACCTCCCGCAGGAGCCACAGCTGGATGCGGACAAGACGGTGCGCGAAGAGGTGGAGTCGGGCATGGGCGAGGTAATGGAGGCCAAGAAAAAGCTGGAAGAAGTCTACGCCGCCTATGCCGAGCCGGATGCCGATTTTGAGAAGCTGGCCGATGAACAGGCTAAGTATGAAAACATCATCGCAGCCAGCGGTTCGGATGTTGAGCACCAGCTGGAAATCGCCGCCGACGCGCTACGCCTGCCACCGTGGGATGCCAAGATAGGCCCGCTTTCCGGTGGTGAAAAGCGTCGCGTGGCGCTGTGCAAGCTGCTGCTTTCCAAGCCGGACATGCTGTTATTGGATGAACCTACCAATCACCTGGATGCTGAATCTGTGGAATGGCTGGAGCAGTTCCTGGTGCGCTTCCCCGGCACCGTGGTAGCGGTCACGCATGATAGATACTTCCTCGATAATGCTGCCGAATGGATACTGGAGCTGGATCGTGGCCATGGCATCCCGTGGAAAGGCAATTACTCCAGCTGGCTCGACCAGAAGCAGGAACGTCTGAGTCAGGAAGAGTCGCAGGAATCCGCCCGCCGCAAAGCACTGAATACCGAGCTGGAATGGGTACGCCAGAACCCTAAGGCTCGCCAGGCCAAGAGCAAGGCGCGTATTGCCCGCTATGAAGAGCTCGCCAGCGCTGAATACCAGAAACGCAACGAAACCCAGGAAATCTTTATCCCTGCTGGTGAGCGTCTGGGTGACCAGGTCATTGAGTTCAAGAATGTCAGCAAGGCGTTCAAGGATAGGTTGCTGATTGATAACCTGAGCTTCAGCATTCCGCCCGGCGCAATCGTCGGCATCATCGGCCCTAACGGCGCCGGTAAATCGACCCTGTTCAAGATGATTACCGGTAAAGAGCAGCCGGATAGCGGCGAAGTAAGCATAGGCCAAACCGTGAAAATGGCCTATGTGGATCAAAGCCGCGATGCCTTGAGCGACGCCAAAACGGTGTTCGACGAAATCTCTGGGGGTTCGGATATCCTCACCGTTGGCCGCTACGAAACGCCATCACGTGCTTACATCGGCCGCTTCAATTTCAAGGGTGGTGATCAGCAGAAAATCGTCGGCAACCTTTCAGGTGGTGAGCGTGGTCGCCTGCACTTGGCCAAGACACTGATCTCAGGCGGCAATGTATTGCTGCTGGATGAGCCGTCAAACGACCTGGATGTGGAAACTCTGCGTGCATTGGAAGATGCCTTGCTGGAGTTTGCTGGCAGCGTGCTGGTGATATCCCATGATCGCTGGTTTCTCGACCGTATTGCCACGCATATCTTGGCCGCAGAAGGTGAGTCGCAATGGACTTTCTTTAACGGTAACTATCAGGAATATGAAGCTGATAAGAAGAAGCGACTAGGGGAAGAAGGCGCTAAACCTCGACGTATCAGATACAAACCGATTACAAGATAGGTCTTTGCATTAAACAATTTCACCTACCGCCTTCTATACCCGTGCGGGTATGCCCGCCAAACTAAGCCACATAAATCCGTGGCAAGTTTGGCGACAAAGGAGCAAAACCCAAACGCATTCGATACAAACCTATAGCGCGATAAACGTTTCCGCCGCAGTAAAA
Source organism: Methylophilaceae bacterium (assembly GCA_035459965.1). Classification (GTDB taxonomy): domain Bacteria; phylum Pseudomonadota; class Gammaproteobacteria; order Burkholderiales; family Methylophilaceae; genus DATHXC01. The sequence continues at coordinate 98,360 of DATHXC010000009.1, read as the reverse complement.
AAGGCTAACATTGTTAGCCTTTTTTATTGGATTCGGATATTAGCTTTAGTTAAGGCATGCTCCAACCTCGCCATTGCTGAGGCTACGGATGTTGGCTGAAATAGCCTGCACAATTTCTTCAACAGCAGCGCGTACTCCTTTTGCTATGTCATCCATACTATTGCCGACAGCCTGGCTGGTGGAAGCCTGGCAGGCAAGCGAGCCTTCAATGCCGGGGCCTGTGCTATTCGCCAGACGTGTGACAGTCCAGCCAAAATTGGCTTGCACCTTATCCCCGGGTAATGCATCAAATTGGCGCAAGGCAACGGCAATGCGGTAAACAGACTGATTGGCAACACGACCGCCTCGTGAAACATCAGTTGCGCCAAGCTGGCTGGCGATGCCGCTTGCCATGGCGTCGCGTAGCTCATCATTGAATGACGATGACCAGCGGTCTTGTTCCAGTATCTTCAATTGCGTACTGCCCTGCATACTTACTACTAACTGTGGGCGCTTAAGGCGCTCCGGCACGTTAATGGGCAACACTTCAATGGCTATCGAGTTGGCTGTCGATAAAGCTATAACAGGTGCTTTTACGGGGTTTGCCAAAGTGTAAAAGCGGGTGGTTGCGGGGGTACCACAAGCCCCCAGCATAAGTGCCAGCAAGGCCACTAATAGGGTTTGTTTCGTAAGTTTCATCCGATTCTTCCTGTCATTTTGTAGTGCCTAAGGTTTATCCAGTGCCTTGCCGCGAATAAGCGATTCAGGATGCTGCTCAAGGTAATCGGTCAATACCTTGAGTGATGCGGCAGCACGCGACAACTCCTGTAATGTTTGGCGCATATCCTGCTGCAGTGGCGCGTCTTCCGATAATGTGCGATTTGCGCTATCCAGCGTTTTGCGGACGTCTTTCATGGCCGCGGTTACTTCGGGTGCAACATCCTGGTTTAACGTATTCGCCAGCTTTTCAGCACTATTCAGGGTTTTGTTTAGCGTCACCAATGACTTCTGCAAATCACTGCCTATCTTATCGAAGGGTACCTTACTGAGATTGCTAGCGATGTTAGCGATCTGCGTTTGTAACTCATCCAGACCGTTAGGAATCGTTGGCAGTTCGATCATCTCATTCTGGGATATCGTTACCTTGGGGGCTTTAGGGAAGAAATCGAGCGCAATATAGAGCTGGCCGGTTAGTAGGTTGCCGGTGCGCAACTGCGCGCGCAGACCGCGGCTGATCATAAACTGGATGCGTTGCTGCTGCGTGTAGGGTGATTGAGCCTCATCCTTGGCATACTTGCGCCCCAGTCGGGCCGGATAAATTTCGATCACCACCGGCATATCGAACTCACGGCGTTTTGGATCATATTCGATACCCACCGATTTCACTTCGCCCAGTACCACACCTCGGAAATCGACGGCGGCGCCGGGCGCCAGGCCGCGTATCGACTGATTGAAATGTAGAACGACTGTTTCAGAATTGCCATCAGGCTCCTTGAGCGCTTCTGCTTGGTCCTGCGCCAGTAGGAAGGTGGTGTTTTCCTTGGAAAGCGCGCCGGGGTCGTCATCCACTGACTGAAAGGCAAGGCCACCAAGGATAACGCTGGCCAGCGACTGTGTATTGACCTTGAAGCCGCTGGAACTCACCTGGATATCCATGCCGCTGGCATGCCAGAAACGTGTATTCATACCGACATACTTGTCATAGGGGGTATTGATGAAGATGCGCAGGTTAACGCCTTTGCCGTCTGCATCCAGATCATAGGCGGAAACCCGGCCCACTTTGATGCGCCGGTAAAAAATGGGGGAACCGACATCCAGCGACCCCAGATCATTTGCGTGCAGTACGAATTGCTTGCCCGATGCGTCCCGGGTGACTGTAGGCTGTACTTCCAGGCCGGTGAATTCCTTGGTGGTATCTTCAGACATGCCGCCATCCGCGCCGATATAGGCGCCGGAAAGCAACGTGCCTAGCCCGGAGATGCCGGATGCATCCAGCCTTGGTCGCACTACCCAGAAGTGTGTATCCACAGCAGTAAAGCTTTTTGCACTCTTGGAAAGCTGCACGGTGACCAACACCTGCGAGCGGTCCTTACTCAGCGTGATCTCCTGCACTTCACCGATATCCACTTCCTTGTATTTCACCTTGGTTTTGCCGGCTTCCAGCCCTTCACCGGTGCGGAACGAGATGGTGATGACCGGGCCTCGGTCGGCGATGATCTTGACCACGAGGCCGATGCCGATGAGTGCGGCGATGATTGGAATTAGCCAGACCAATGATGGTAGCCAGTTGCGCTGTTGCTCTCGCCTGGGCTTGGGCAAACCAGCTACAGAATCTTGTTTGTTATCTTCACTCATGGTGTTCTTTCTTGGGAAATATCGCTCATCATCAAATATCATTATTCATAGAAGGCTTTGAAGTTTGCGGCTTGATAGTATCGGAATTTCGAGTATCCCAAATCAGGCGTGGATCAAAGCTGAGCGAGGCTAGCATAGTCAATACTACCACTGCACCGAAAGCCACTATACCCACACCCGCCGTTATCTGGGCAAACCCTTCCATCTTCACCAGGCCGACCAACAGTGAGACAACAAACACGTCCAGCATAGACCAGCGGCCGATGAGCTCTACCATGCGGTACAACCTGGCCCGCTCGAGTCGCCGCCACGCACTTTGCCGTTGGGCGCTGATGACCAATATAAACAGCGAGGCCAGCTTGAGCAAAGGCACCAGGAAACTGGCAATAAAGACTACCGCGGCCAGGCCCCATTCTCCTGATACCCAGAAAAAAATGATGCCGCTGAGTATGGTGTCCTGGTGCGTTTCGAAGAAGGTGCTGGTAATCATGACTGGCATCATATTGGCCGGTATATACATGATGCATGCTGCGATCAGCAGTGCCCAGGTGCGGTTGATGCTATCCGGTTTGCGTGCGTGCAGGGTGGCGTTGCAATGGGCACAACACTCGCCTTCTTCGGCATCTTTCCATAATTTGCCGCACTGGTGGCAGGCCAGCATGCCTAAGCTGCCTACACTGTTAAAGCTGGCCGTTTTATCGTCAGTAGTATCTTGCGCCACAATGTCGAGGTCGGAATATTGCATCAGGTGGCGCTTTGCGCAGACTCTTCGAGTTGCCACAAGTAACGTGGATTGAATGACACGACGACGGTCAGCATCACAGTCAGTACGCAGAACGCCCACAATGCGACGCCGGGGATGATGGTGGCCATATTGGAAAGTTTGATCAGCGCGACCAGCACCCCCAGCATAAATACTTCCACCATGCCCCAAGGGCGTAGCATTTGCATGAGGCGTATCAGTAGGCTAAAGCCGGGACGGTTATCGGGGTCCGGTGCAGGGATAAGCAAATAGAACAAGATTAGCATCTGCATGAAAGGAAACAGGATAGTGGTTGCCAGAACTAGCAGTGCCACCAGCGACACGCCCTCCATGCTTAGCGACAATACCGCGCCTATGAGGGTTGTCTCGCTACGCAAACCCTGCAGCTCCATCTCCACAATCGGGAAGGCATTGGCGATGAGGAACATGATGAGGCTGGCTATCGTCAGTGGTAACAGATGATTGCGTCGCGCTTCGGCATTGCGGTCCATTTCTGCGCCACACTGCGTGCAGCGTGCGATCTCCCCATTAGCCAGCGTCAGTTTTTGAAACACGGCGTCGCATTGTTCGCAGGCAATCAGATTGGAGATTTCATGCATGGGCTTAAGGCTATGGGTCAGGGATTTAAATGGAGTCGGTATTTACTATAACTTAGAAGCGGCCTGGTGTGGATTGTTCAACCTGAAACGCAAAGAATACCCGCTTGTCGAAAAGTGACAGTCAATCCCAGTTGCTGCGTTCTTTATGTGGCGCATTTTTCATGGCCCAATCCCACACCACAGGCGGAATAAAACGCATCAGCCGGGCTATCACGCCCATCTGCCAGGGAATAAAGATAAACCTGCGTTTTGCTTGAATGGCTGCTGCAAATTTTCCGGCAGCCACTTCTACATCCATCAAAAACGGCATTCTGTATTTGTTGACGTCGGTCATTGGGGTACGGATATAGCCTGGTGCAATTGTCGTTACATGGATATCTAGCTTGGTCATTTCGATGCGTAAACTTTCCAGATAGCTGATGGCTGCAGCCTTAGAGGCGCTGTAAGCGCCCGCTCCGGGTAATCCGCGTATGCCTGCGACGCTGGCAATACCCACCAGTTGCCCGCCGCCATGCGTCCGCATGGCTTGGATAAATGGCTGGAAAGTATGCATCAGACCCAAGACGTTAATGTCCATCACGGCCTTGAATGCCTCGGTATCTTCCGCATGCTCTGTGAGTGTGCCCCGGCTGACGCCTGCATTACCAATCACGATATCCGGCACACCAAAGCGTGCTATGAAATCCTGCGCGGCTAACTGTAAAGCTTTTGCATCTCTCACATCTAGTGGATAAATGGCGCAGGGAACGTTTAATTCTTCGGCCAATCTTTCAAGCATCTCTTCACGCCTGGCTACTAAACCAAGCGTAGCGCCCTTGGTAGCATAATGCCTAGCCATTGCTTGGCCTATACCGCTTGAGGCACCACTAATAAAAACCCGCTGAGGCCGGGATGGCAGCACAGCGGGTAATTGATTGGACACGGAGTAAATCTGATTTTTAGCTATGATGGCTTAAGTTATTTCTTGGCAGCCGCTTTGTCTTTACGGGCATTCGCAATCAGGTAATCAGCAACATTGAGTACTTCCTGGTTGCCACCTGCCAAGGTGCTGGAAGTGATGAACTGACCGTTGATAATGATGCTAGGCACACCTGTCGCACCGGATGCACGGAAAGTCTGCATGGCACGGGTGAGCTTGGTGTTCATTGAGAAAGATTTAAATTCATCTTCTACTTTTTTGCGATCCAGCCCGCTCTGTTTGGTGATCCAGTCAATGGCACCTATTTCATCATCAGGCCGTAAAGTTTTTTGCTTATGGATAGCTTCAAATAGAGGTGTGTGCAGCTTTTCTACCAAACCCAATGTTTCTAGCGCGTAATATGCTTTTGCCATAGGTGCCCAATCGGGGCGAGGCAGGCCCGGAACACGCTTGAAGTAAACGTCTGCTGGCTGCTTTTTAACCCAGGCAGCTAATTGTGGCTCCAGCGCATAGCAGTGCGGGCAGCCGTACCAGAATATTTCTGTCACTTCAATCTTGGCAGGGTTATCGGTAGGGATGGTTTGTACGGTTTGGTTATACTCAATACCGATTTGTGGGTCTGCCATGACATTTGCCGATACTAGCAACATTAAGGCAGCCAAAAATTTCTTCATGATGTTTTCCTTGAGCATGTATATAAATAGGTGTTGATTGATGATGCATTAAGTACGTTACTAACAACGCGTTGATGCCCATTACAGCTGACATTCACCGCTTTAAATAGTTTAAGAGATTACTTTATTGGTCGGGTGTATTGCTATGTATCTTGATCAGGTCGGCAGTAAATCCATTGTGTGTTAATTCGCCCCGCGCTTTATCGATCTGGCCCAGGTCAACAAATGGGCCTACACGTACACGGTGCCAAACGCCTTTATCTGGGATATTGGCTGTTTGCACAATCGCTTCCATACCTAGTAATGCCAGCTTGGCTTTCATGTTATCTGCTTCACGTTCTGTCTGAAATGCGCCTACCTGCAGGAAGTAGTTTTCCTTAACCTTGGCTACTTCGGGCAGCGCTTGTTTCTGCCTAATTTCTTGTTCAGTCACCTGGCTTTCGCTGCCTGGCAGGATGGTATAAAAATCAAAACGTGTCTTTTCCGAGTTTTCAGGCTTCTCGGTTTTAGGTACTGCGCTGGTATCGGTTTCTTCCTTGACGATATTCGCCGGCAAGTTTTTATGCACAAACGGGCTATCCTCGCCTTTGATAAAGACAGCCACTGCCACAGAAATACCTACCCCGATCAGCAAGCCTATCAATAAGCCAACCAGAAAGGGATTACCTTTGCTACTGGGCTTTTCCCTTTTTGCCGTGGGTTTATAGTCTCTACTCATGTGGGTTCCTCAATTGGTTTTATCGTCTTGCAGTTGTCGTCCGCTGCCTACATGGACAGTGGCGCGCTTACACCCAACAATTGCAAGCCATTTTTTAATACTTGTTGTGTGGCATTGACCAAGGCCAGGCGAGCAAGCTTGATCTTGTCATCTTCGACCAGTATTTTATGCTCATTGTAGAAACTGTGCAGGTCGCTCGCCAAGTCTTTCAGGTAATTGGCGATAGTATGCGGTGCCAGATCTATAGCGGCATTCTCGATTACTTCCGGGAACTCGCTCAAGCGCTGCATCAGTGCGGCAGCATGGGCAGAATCCAGCGGACTCAGATCGACGCTGGTCAAGCTCGCTACATCGCCACCCCATTGCCGAATCACGCTGCAAATCCGCGCATGGGCATACTGGATGTAGTACACCGGGTTATCGTTGGTCTGGGCACGGGCCAAGTCAATATCGAATATCAGTTGTGAATCAGCACGGCGCGCAGCCAGGAAATAACGCGTGGCATCACAGCCTACTTCTTCAATCAGGTCGCGCAAGGTGACGTAGCTACCTGCGCGCTTAGATAGCTTCACTTCCTCACCGCCGCGCATCACGGTGACCATCTGGTGCAGTACGTAGTCCGGCCAGCCTTGTGGAATGTCCATATTCAATGCCTGCAAACCCGCACGCACACGCGTGATAGTGCTGTGGTGGTCGGCGCCCTGTTCATTAATGACGCGCTCGAATCCACGTTGCCATTTATCCAGGTGATAGGCCACATCGGGCACAAAATAGGTGTAACCGCCGTCGGTCTTGCGCATCACGCGGTCTTTGTCATCGCCGAAATCAGTTGTGCGCAGCCATAATGCATCATCCAGCTCATAGGTATGGCCGCTGGCAATCAGGGCTTGGACGGTTTGTTCAACCTTGCCAGTGGTGTACAGGGCGGACTCCAGCGAGAATAGGTCGAACTTGATCTGGAAAGCACGTAAGTCCAGATCCTGCTCCTGGCGCAAGTAAGCAACCGCGAAACGGCGTATGGATTCGCTGTCATTGGCATCACCGCTGGCGGTGACTTCGATGTCATCTGCGATCACGGTTTTTTTGGCCAGGTAACCACTCGCTACGTCCGCAATGTAGTCCCCACGGTAGCCATCTTCCGGCCAGCCTGCATCTTCCGGTGTCAGGCCCTGACAGCGCGCTTCTACTGACTTGGTCAAATTATCGATTTGTACGCCAGCGTCGTTGTAATAGAATTCACGGGTGACAGACCAGCCGTTGGCATCCAGCAGGCGTGCCAGGCAATCGCCTACGGCTGCGCCGCGACCATGGCCGACATGTAAAGGGCCGGTAGGATTGGCAGAGACGAATTCAACCTGTACTTTGCGGCCCAGCCCGGTATTATTGCGGCCAAACGCATCAGCCTGTTGCTGGATCTGGCCGATAATCGCCTGCTTGGCCTTGGCACTCAGGTAGAAATTAATAAAGCCTGCACCTGCGATTTCGACTTTTTCAATAAAGGCAGAAGCAGGCAGTGCTTTAATCAGGCTATCTGCAATGGCGCGCGGGTTCTGGCGTAATGGCTTGGCCAGCGTCATCGCCAAATTGGTGGAGAAATCACCATGTTGCGTATTCTTGGGTCGTTCCAGCTGGATAGGCAGATTGGTATCACCAAGCTCAAGGCTTTTTGCGGCAAGCGCCAGTAATTCGGTAAGATGTGCTTTCAAAGCTGTTATTTCAATGAACAAAAACGTATTTTAACCTATTGATGCCTGCCACTCACCACCTATTCAATGCCAGAACGCGACTAACTTCACGTCTATCATCATGACTAATAGCAATATCCTGAAAGTTGCGCTCGATGTCCCGTTGGATTCCATCTTTGATTATTTGGATGGAGGCTTTGCTGTGGTCGTCGGGCAGCGCGTGGTGGTGCAATTTGGCCGCCGCATGCAGGTGGGTGTGGTGATGCAGAGGGTCGATCATAGTGATGTCCCGCCGGAAAAGCTCAAGCCCATCTTGCAGGCTTTTAACCACGAGCCCCCACTGGATGCTGAAAGCTTTGCACTGCTTAAATTTTGTGCAGATTATTACCAGTATCCTTTGGGTCAGGCTTTGCTCTCATCCTTGCCTACGCGTTTGCGCCAGACCCAGCCAGCTGTCTCGCGCAAACAGTTTACCTATGCGTTGACTGAGGCAGGGCGCGCAGCTGGCATCGAGGCAGTGCCAGCTAAAAAAGCCATACAACGCCGTTTGTTAGTTGCCCTGTCTGCAAGCGCCGAGCTTAGCGAATCTGCATTGAATGAAATCTCCACTGGCTGGCGTAAAGCCATGCAGGGCTTGCTTGAACTGGGCTTGGTCAGTGCGCGTGAGATTCTTGCTGGGTTAACGAACTCTACAAAGTCGGAAGTGATACAGCCTGAGCTGAATCCAGACCAGGCCACGGCAGTGCAAGCCATATTGGCCGAATCGGAAACATTCAAACCCTGGTTACTGCATGGCATTACCGGTAGCGGCAAAACCGAGGTCTATATCCGTTTGCTGCAATCGATATTGGCGAATAACGATGGCCAAGCGCTGGTGTTGGTGCCGGAAATCAACCTCACGCCCCAACTGGAATCACGCTTCCGTAGTCGCTTGCCGGATTTCCCCATGGTCTCGCTGCATAGTAATCTGGGCGAGAGTGAACGCTTACAAAACTGGCGCTTGGCGCAATCTGGCCAGGCACGTATTGTCATCGGTACTCGTCTCGCGGTATTCACGCCTTTGCCCAAACTGCGGCTAATTATTGTTGATGAAGAACATGATGGCTCTTACAAGCAGCAGGATGGCATGCGTTACCATGCGCGTGATGTGGCAATGGTGCGCGCGCAACGTGGCAAGCTACCTATCGTGCTGGGCTCTGCCACCCCGGCACTGGAAACATGGCATAACGCTACCGCAACAGATAAGAAATCCCGAAAATTCGGCTTGCTCACGCTTACTAACCGCGCAGTCGCTAAGGCGGTATTGCCCAGTATCCGGTGTATCGACATCACCAAGAGCCCTCTGCAGGATGGGCTATCCCCGATACTGATTGCGGCAATGCGTGACCGGCTGGAAAAAGGTGAGCAAAGCCTGCTTTTCATCAACCGGCGTGGTTATTCGCCAGTGTTGCTATGTGGAGCCTGCAATTGGATTGCACCCTGCATACGCTGTAGCGCCAAGCTTGTAGTGCACTTGAAGCAAGGCCGTTTGCGTTGCCACCATTGCGGGCATGAGGAAAAAATCACCAGGCAATGCCCAGACTGCGGTAATCAGGAGCTGCATGCTACTGGCCATGGTACGCAACGCCTGGAAGAAACATTGGCGGCGCAGTTTCCCCAGGCGCGCATCCTGCGGGTGGATCGTGACAGCACGCGGCGTAAAAATGCGCTGACCGATATGCTGGAAGCAGTGCATGCCGATGAAGTAGATATCCTGGTAGGTACACAGATGTTGGCGAAGGGTCATGATTTCCCTAACCTGACGCTCGTGGGTGTAATCGATACTGACAGTGCCCTGTTCAGCCCGGATTTTCGTGCTGCTGAGCGGCTGTTTGCACAGCTGATGCAAGTGGCCGGCCGTGCCGGCCGTGCCGACAAAGCTGGCGAAGTGCTGATACAGACAGCATTCCCTGACCACGCCCTGTTCAATGCGCTGAGGACCCAGGATTACACCGCATATGCCAGTACCCTGCTGCAGGAACGTGAAATGACACAGTTTCCGCCCTATATCTTTATGGCTTTGTTACGTGCTGAAGCCACTGATTTCAGGCTGGTACAGCAGTTTTTGCAGCAAGCTGCCAATACAGCTCGCGGTTTCAGTGATGATGTGATGGTGTACGATCCGGTGCGACCAACCATGGAGCGGCTGAAAGGCATGGAGCGTGGTCAGTTGCTGCTGCAAGCTAATACCCGTCAGGCATTGCAGGGATTGCTTAGAAACTGGGTACCAGAATTACGTACCAACAAGCTGGCAGCCAGGATTCGGTGGGCTGTGGATGTGGATCCGCTGGAGTTTTAATTACTAAACTAGTTAGTAAATCCAGGAATACCACCAGCCTTGGGTTGCTTGACGACATATTTATCGTTGATCGTACCATCCGGCTCAAGAATTTCCTGCTTTTTATCCCATAGCTCAAGCGCCTTCTGCTTCATCTCTGCAGTCGGATAATGTCGCTCTTCCATCAGGATCAGGCCGAATGCCCCTTTAAACTGCGCTTTGTAACTGGTGCCAGCGGCCGTTGTATAGGAGGGCTGAGAAACAGGTAACTCTTCATGAGCCTCTGCATTAGCAGCTGGTTTTTGCTCGGCAACATGATTTTCATGTTTGTCATTGGCCTGTTTCTTGGCCGTTTCGTTTTTGGCTTTATCTACTACAAGTTCTGCCGGTTTAGATTCTTGTTTCGTTGGCTTGAGGAATGCGATTTTGCGTGCCTCGCCCAGGCCTGTTCTTGCTTCGTCTTCAGTTGCGTAGCAGCCCGCACTGGTCCAGGTAACGCCTTTGTCGGCGCTAAAGTAGGTCCATACCGGCTTGTCTGCAATGCAACTGGCATCTCTAATATTATCGCTGCTTCCACCTATGCAGGAAAACGTCTTGCTAGGGCAAGGTGCAGTAGGATCGAGCAATACAGTAGCAACTTCGGCATTGTTGTTATTTTCGGCGGGGGTTTCTGCTGCTGCTGTTTGCTCAGCTTCTGCAGGCGTGACCTCGGAGACGGGCGCAGTGCCAAGCATTGGCGGTTCTATGCGCTTCGATATGGGTTCCGGCATGGTAATAATCGGCGAGGCGGGATCATCTTGCAGGCTATAGATGTAATATCCGCCTGTGCCGATGGCAAAACCGACGAACATACCAAGCCCGGTAAGCAGCGTAGTGCCTAGCCCTGATTTGGTATTTTTAGTGGAATCGCCACCCTTTGCATTTGCGGATTGGGCTGCGGACGCCTGCAAGGGATTTTTGCAGTGATGGCATAGCACCGCACCATCCCTGTTATCCGCGCCACATTGACCACAAAGCATCTGATTACCCCTGAATTCGGATTTGTTACAGTGACAAATCCTGTTTTTACAATCTTAACTACTTTGATTTATCGCTGGCAACTCATTGCAGCTAGCTCATACGCTAGTATAAATAATACCCAGTATAAATAGTAAAGGGGCCGCAGCCCCTTTTATTCGCTTCAATACTTAACTTAAGTATTAAGTTTTAATATTATTTTCTGCCGCATTTTGCAGGTTTGGCGGATTCGATCTCCTCAACCACGCCTTTCTTATGCTCAACTTCAACGCATGATCCAACAACCAACGGGCCGTGATCGGTTTCGATCTTGGTTTTATCAGTGACTTCAACTTGTTGTCCACTGATTACCCAGATCCCAGGATTGCCAACCGGACGGCTTTCGATTGTTCCGTAAAACTCTTCGTCAGCAAAAGCCGGACTACTCAGGGCGAAGCAACTAGCTACAATCAGCAGGCATGCTTTAAATGAAAAAAATGGTTTGGTATTGGCAGTATTCATATCATTCTCCTTGTTAAGCTTTGAGTTCAGCTTTCAATTTAAAATTTCAGCTAAAACTGAAATGTGATATGAATCTTAGTGAATCTGGTCTGCAGCGGGTGTAGGATAGATGAGGATTATTCTGTAGGATTTCATGAAGTTAGCTTTACCTAAATCAAATATAACAGGCTAACTTCATGCAATTAAACGTGGTATTGCGGGCTGAGCTTATGTACTGCCTCTATCATGCAAGCCGCATGTTCTGGCGGCGTGAACTGGGTAATGCCATGCCCCAGGTTGAATACATGGCCATGCCCGTGGCCATAGCTCTTCAAGATGCTTGCTACCTCGGTCTCAACCGCTTGCGGGGTCGACAGCAGAATCGCCGGATCCAGATTGCCTTGCAAGGCGACTTTATCCCCTACCCGTTTACGCGCTTCACCAATATCCACTGCCCAGTCCAAGCCCAGCGCATCGGCACCAATAGCAGCCTGGCTTTCCAGCCACAACGCACCGCCCTTGGTAAACACAATACGCGGCACCACTCGGCCATCCGCTTCGCGTTGCAGGCCAGCGACAATTTTCTCCATATACTGCAATGAAAACTCACGGTAAGCATTGTGCGAGAGCGCGCCACCCCATGAATCAAAGATCATCACGGCCTGGGCTCCAGCCTCGATTTGCGCATTGAGGTATGCAATGACTGTTTGTGCGGTGATGTCGAGGATGCGGTGCAGCAGGTCTGGCCGGGCATAAGCCATTTTCTTGATATTGAGGAAATCAGTGCCGCCCTTGCCTTCGACCATATAAGTAGCAAGCGTCCATGGACTGCCTGAAAAGCCGATGAGCGGTACTCGGCCATTAATGGTTTTACGGATCTGGCTGACGGCATCCGTTACGTAGCGCAGATCGGTACCGATATCAGGGATGGCAAGCTTGAGGATATCGGCTTCTTCACGCAGCGTACGCTCGAATTTCGGGCCTTCACCCTCTTCAAAATACAGCCCCAGGCCCATGGCATCGGGCACTGTAAGAATGTCGGAGAACAGAATGGCAGCGTCCAGCGGGAAGCGATCCAGCGGCTGCATGGTGACTTCGGTAGCGAAGTTCGGGTTTTTACATAAATCAAGAAAGCTGCCTGCCGTTTTGCGGCTTTCACGATATTCCGGCAAATAGCGGCCAGCCTGACGCATCATCCATACAGGTGTGTAATCTGTAGGCTGGCGCATCAATGCACGCAGGAAGGTATCGTTTTTTAGTAGGGTCATTTTTTCTATGTCTTATAAAAAATTTGGGGATACCTGTATGGTATCCCCAGTAATTTAATACTATTTACGCATTATCTAGGTAATGTAGATGATCCCATCAGGAATTCATCAACGGCACGTGCGCACTGGCGGCCTTCACGTATCGCCCATACCACCAGCGATTGACCACGACGCATATCGCCTGCTGCGAACACTTTGGCTTTGCTGGTGACATAGCAACCTTCACCATCAGTAGTGGCCTTTGCATTACCGCGCGCATCCTTTTCAACGCCAAAAGCATCCAGCACTTTTTGCATCGGGCTGACAAAGCCCATTGCCAGCAATACCAGGTCGGCCTTGATGGTGAATTCAGAGCCAGGCACTTCAGCCATTTTGCCGTCTTTCCACTCTACGCGTGCGCCCTTAAGCGCAGTGACTTTACCATTTTCGCCTATCAATTCCTTGGTGGTAATTGACCAGTCGCGGCTAACACCTTCCTCATGTGAGCTGGAGGTGCGCATTTTGAGTGGCCAGTTAGGCCACACCATATTTTTGTCTTCTTTTTCCGGTGGTTGTGGCATCAATTCAAATTGCGTGATGGATACCGCACCATGACGGTTTGAAGTACCTACGCAGTCAGAGCCTGTATCGCCGCCGCCAATCACTACAACATGCTTGCCTGTTGCCTTGATCTGGTTTTCGATGGTATCACCAGCAACCACCTTGTTTTGCGGAGTGAGGAAATCCATGGCGAAGTGCACGCCATCCAGCTCACGGCCCTTAGCTGGCAAATCACGCGGGTGCTCTGCACCGCCAGCCAACACTACCGCATCGTAATCCTTCACCAGGTCATCAGCACTGACATTGCCACCAACGGTATGGTTGACTCGGAACTCAACGCCTTCCGCTTCCATCTGTGTCATGCGGCGATCAATATGGCTTTTTTCCATCTTGAAATCGGGGATACCGTAACGCAGCAAGCCGCCGATGCGGGTTTCCTTCTCCAACACCACTACTTTATGACCAGCGCGAGCCAGTTGCTGTGCGGCAGCCAAGCCTGCAGGGCCGGAGCCTACTACAGCCACTTTCTTGCCAGTCTTGTGTGTGGGTGGCTGTGGTACGACCCAGTCGTTTTCCCAAGCCTTGTCGATGATTGCGTGTTCAATAGACTTGATACCAACCGGATCCGCATTGATATTTAATGTACAGGCAGCTTCGCAAGGTGCCGGGCAAATACGGCCGGTAAACTCAGGGAAGTTATTGGTGGAATGCAATACATCAATCGCGCTGCGCCAATCTTGCTGGTATACCAGGTCATTCCAGTCAGGGATGATGTTGTTGATCGGGCAACCCGTAGTACAGAAAGGAATGCCACAATCCATACAGCGTGCGCCCTGTACTTTTGCTTCTTCATCCGATAAGTGCAGAACAAACTCTTTGTAGTTCTTGACGCGGTCTGGCACCGGCAAATTCGCCTCAGCCAGGCGCTCGTACTCCATGAAACCTGTTACTTTACCCATATTATGCTGCTTCCTTCTTCACTGCGGCGGCCATTTCAGTCAAGGCACGCTTGTATTCATTGGGCATCACTTTTACGAATTTGGCACGTGTTGCTTCCCAGTCGGCGAGCATGGCTGTTGCGCGCTCGCTGCCGGAGAAAGCAGCATGCTTCTCGATTAAAGTCTTGAGCGTGATTTCATCGGCCTGGTTAAGGTGGTTCGGTGTATCGGCCATGACTTTGGATGCGGGTTCTACTTTCTCAAGCGAGACCATGGACATGTTGCAGCGTTTACTGAACATGCCATCTTCATCATAAACATACGCCACGCCACCTGACATACCCGCAGCAAAATTAAGGCCGGTTTGTCCAAGCACAACAACCGTCCCGCCCGTCATGTATTCACAACCATGGTTACCCACGCCTTCTACCACTGCTGAAGCACCTGAGTTGCGCACACAGAAGCGTTCGCCCGCTACCCCACGGAAATAGCTTTCGCCAGTGGTTGCACCGTACATCACGGTGTTACCGGCAATAATATTCTCGTGCGGGATACCGCGGAATGCTGCTGGTGGCTTGATCACAATACGGCCACCGCATAGTCCTTTACCTACATAGTCGTTACCTTCACCCGTGAGCTCAAAGCTGATGCCATGCGCCAAGAATGCAGCAAAACTCTGGCCAGCAGTACCGGCAAGTTTCACAGTGATCGTGTCGTCCGGCAAACCTGCATGACCGTAACGGCTAGCAACCTGGTTAGACAGCATAGTGCCCACAGTGCGGTTGGTATTGGTGATAGCGGTTTCAATCACCACCTTCTCACCTTTTTCCAGCGCGGGCAAGGCAAGCTCGATCAGCTTGTTATCCAGCGCTTTTGCCAGGCCATGTTCCTGTGATTCATTATTGCGGCGTGAAACAGTGCTATCCACCTTAGGTTGGTGGAACACTTTGCTGAAATCCAGGCCGCTGGCTTTCCAGTGTTCAATGCCCTGTTGCATATCCAGCAGGTCGGCACGGCCAATCAGGTCTTCAAAATTGCGTATACCGATACTTGCCATCAATTCGCGTACTTCTTCGGCGACGAAGAAGAAGTAATTCACCACATGTTCTGGCTGGCCGGTAAAGCGTTTGCGTAACTCAGGGTCTTGCGTGGCAACGCCAACTGGACAGGTATTGAGGTGGCACTTACGCATCATGATGCAGCCTTCAACAACCAGTGGCGCAGTCGCAAAGCCGAATTCATCGGCACCCAGCAGTGCGCCAATCAGCACATCACGACCGGTTTTCATCTGACCATCGACCTGAACCACGACACGGCCACGTAACTGGTTCAATACCAGTGTCTGCTGTGTTTCTGCCAGGCCTAATTCCCATGGAGTACCCGCATGCTTGATGGAAGAAATCGGTGATGCACCTGTGCCGCCATCATGGCCTGCAACCACGATATGGTCAGACTTGGCTTTTGCCACGCCCGCGGCTACGGTACCGATACCAGTTTCCGATACCAGCTTCACCGAGATGGACGCCTTGGGGTTAGCATTCTTCAAGTCGTGAATGAGTTGTGCCAAGTCTTCGATCGAATAAATGTCATGGTGCGGTGGTGGCGAAATCAGGCCTACACCAGGCACCGAAAAGCGTAGCTGGGCAATATAGGAACTGACCTTATGGCCAGGCAACTGTCCGCCTTCACCAGGTTTAGCGCCCTGTGCCATCTTGATCTGGATCTGGTCAGCGGATGACAGATACTCTGCAGTCACGCCAAAGCGGCCAGATGCGACTTGCTTGATACGTGAACGCATGGAGTCGCCGGATTTGAGCGCAATATCGCGCTCAATACGGTCTATACCGATGACAGCGGCCATGGAAGTGTCTTTGGTGACCGCATCGAAGCGTTTTGGATCTTCACCACCTTCACCGGTATTAGATTTACCGCCTATACGGTTCATCGCAATCGCCAGTGTCGCGTGGGCTTCTGTCGAGATAGAACCAAGTGACATGGCGCCCGTAGCAAAACGCTTGACGATTTCCTTGGCGGATTCAACTTCTTCCAGCGGCACAGGCGCCCCGGCTGACTTGATTTCGAACAGGCCGCGCAAAGTCATGTGACGGCGCGTCTGGTCATTGATCAGCTTGGCATACTCTTTATAAGTGCTGGCTTCGTTGGTACGTGTTGCGTGTTGTAGCTTGGCAATGGAATCCGGTGTCCACATATGCTCTTCGCCGCGCACGCGGAAGGCGTATTCACCGCCAGCTTCCAAGGCACGGGCCAGCACAGGGTCTTCACCAAATGCAGACTGATGCAGGCGTAATGATTCTTCTGCCACTTCGATCAGGCCGATGCCTTCAATGTGGGTAGCAGTACCTGTGAAATACTTGTCGATGAACGGCGTATTGAGGCCGATAGCTTCAAAAATCTGCGCGCCACAATAAGACTGGTAGGTAGAGATACCCATCTTGGACATGACCTTGTGCAGGCCCTTGCCAATGGCTTTAACAAATTTCTTGTAGCTTTCTTTAGCATCAGCCTTGCTATCGTTAGCCACCATGTCGTTGATGGTCTGGAACGCCAGCCATGGACAGATTGCTTCCGCACCATAACCTGCCAGCAACGCAAAATGATGCACTTCACGGGCAGAGCCGGTGTCGATTACCAGGCCGGTATTGGTTCGTAATCCAGCACGTACCAGCGACTGATGCGTTGCAGCACAGGCCAGCAATGCAGGAATTGCGATGCGGTCAGCGCTGATCTGGCGATCAGACAGGATCAGCAGGTTAAAGCCATCCTTTACCGCTTGAGCAGCAGCATTGCACAGCGCGTCAATAGTCGCAGCCATGCCTTGTTTGCCTTGTGTTGCCGGGTAGGTAATATCCAACGTGAGTGAACGATAGCGGCCCTGAGTAAGGGTATCAATCGCTTTCAGCTGTTCCAGTTCATCAAGCATTAATACCGGCTGGCTGGCTTCAAGGCGGATCGGCGGATTGGTCTCGTCTATGCCCAGCAGATTTGGCTTGGGGCCAATAAAAGTCACCAGCGACATCACCAATTCTTCACGGATAGGATCTATCGGTGGATTGGTGACTTGCGCGAATAACTGTTTGAAATAGCTATAAAGTAATTTTGGCTTGTTGGATAGCACAGGCAATGCGCTGTCGTTACCCATGGAACCAGCACCCTCTTCGCCATTGGCAACCATAGGCTGCAATACGAATTTGATGTCTTCCTGGGTATAGCCAAACGCTTGTTGCAGGTCGAGCAGGTTTTCGCCGAGCTCAAGTTTGGCTTCAACTTTGGGCAAGTCACCCAGGAAATAGCGTGATTTTGCTATCCACTCTTTGTAGGGTTTGGCTTGAGCCAGCTCGTTCTTGACCTCAGTATCGTCAATAATGCGACCTTGCTCCATGTCGATCAGCAACATTTTGCCTGGCTGCAGGCGCCATTTCTTGATGATTTTTTCCTGCGGGAATGTCAGTACGCCCATTTCAGATGCCATCATCACATGGTCATCATCAGTTACCAGATAGCGCGCAGGGCGCAAGCCGTTACGGTCCAGTGTGGCACCGATCATGCGACCATCGGTAAAGGCGACAGCTGCCGGGCCATCCCATGGTTCCATCAGCGCAGCGTGATATTCGTAAAAAGCGCGACGCTCTTCGTCCATCAGTGTGTTGCTGGACCAGGCTTCTGGAATCAGCATCATCATGGCGTGCGGTAATGAGTAACCACCAGCCACCAGCAATTCGAGCGCGTTATCAAAGGCGGCAGAGTCAGATTGGCCATCCACGATCAATGGCCATACTTTTTCCAGGTCTTCACCTATCAATGCAGAACGCATGGCGGCATGGCGTGCTGCCATCCAGTTGACATTACCCTGCATGGTGTTGATTTCGCCGTTGTGCGCAATCATGCGGAACGGATGGGCCAGATCCCAGGCCGGGAAGGTATTGGTTGAAAAGCGTTGATGCACCAAGGCCAATGCCGAAACCATGGTTTCGTCTTGCAGGTCTTTATAGTAGATGCCGACTTCATTCGCCAGCAACATACCTTTATATACAATGGTACGGCTGGACAGGGATGGGATATAGAACTGCGAGTTGTCATCCAGCTTGAGCGCGCTTACAGCATGCTCAATGCGTTTACGAATGACGAATAATTTGCGCTCAAACGCATTCTGGTCAACGGTGCTGTCGCCACGTGCAATCATCACCTGGCGCATCACGGGTTCAACCAAGCGTGCAGCATCGGCGATATTGCTGTTGTCACGCGGCACATCGCGCCAGCCTAATAGGGTTTGTGCTTCTTCATGCACAATACGTGCAACGATGGATTCACAGGCATCACGGCCGTTCTGGGATTGCGGCAGGAATATGGTGCCACAGGCGTAGTCGCCTACCGCAGGCAAGGTAATACTAAGCTTATCGGCTTCCTTACGCAAGAAGGCATCCGGCAACTGAATCAGGATACCAGCCCCATCACCCAGTTTGGGATCGTAGCCCGTTGCACCACGATGGGTCAGGTTCGCAAGAATCTGCAAACCCTGACGCACTATATTGTGACTTTTCTGGCCTTTAATATGTGCGATAAAGCCAACGCCACAGGCGTCATGCTCATTGGATGGACTATATAAACCTTGCTGCTCCGGCATTCCGCTGCCCATTCCCTATCCCTCGCCACACTGATGACAACGGGCACCAAATCGAGGGTTTTGGTGCCCGTCCGCCCTGTCGTAAAAACAGGGAATTCTAAATTGGTATATTCGAACTTAAGCTAGTAACTAAATTTTGCCTGAACTGCAATTATATTTCGCAGCGAAACCTTGTAATTCTACTTACATTAGGCGTTTGCTTCAACCATCATTGAAAAGCAACTATCTTGCCAGAATTTATTTTATGTAAATCGATAGCCCATATGACTGCCGAAATTTTCTATAGCTAAATCCTAAATTCAGCACCTCAATTATTTGTAGGCTAATTCTTACATGAGTTTCAGCGCGGCCCTGACTTTTTAAATGCATCCTGCTCATTAATATGGCATCACTTCGAAACAAAAATAATGTTTTGATCCATTAATTCAAATAAGGAGCTTCACCATGACACACACTAAAAATACATTCAAACTTTCAGCACTTATTTTGGCACTTGGTTTGAGCACAGTTGCACTTCAGGCAAATGCATTTGGTGATGCAGATAGCATGAACGAAGGTCCTTACACCAAGGAATTTAAAGCGCTGGATACCGACAATGATGGCACTTTAACTTATTCAGAAGCCAAGAAAGAAAAGGTATTTGCCAAGGGTATCCGTAAGGCTGATCTGGATAACGATAAGACACTGGATGAAAAAGAATACTCAGACTATAAGGGCAGCGTACAAAATAAAAACGCTAAACGTGTCGTCAGCGACAGCGTAATTACTACTAAGACCAAAGCCGAGTTATTGAAAGATGAGGGTTTCAAGAGCCTTAAGGTCAGCGTAGAAACCCATCAAGGCGTGGTCTTGCTGAGTGGCTTTGTGGAGACGGAAGCTCAGGTGAAGCAAGCTGAAGAAATTGCAGCTGGTATTGAAGGCGTGAAGTCAGTTAAGAACAGCTTATTGGTTAAGAAAAGCTAATTATAGCTATTCCTACACTACTGCAAAACTCACTGCTGGCATAGGTGTTACACCTATGCCAAAAAGGAAAAATGATGAGATATATATACCCCAATGCTAAACCTCAAGCCAAGCGAAAAACACATCCAGTGGTTTTTGTGGCGGCTATATCATTAATCCTTTTTAGCATCGCTGGCACGGCTTCTGTGTTGGGTTTCAAGCCTCTGGCACAGTTCAACCAGGCAGGCTCAGCCAGCAGTGAGACTTGCGCTAATCGCCTGATGGGCCATAAAGATACGTCGGCATCTGGTGCCAAATCAACGTTTGAATCCAATATGCCTACCGTCGATTCAGATAATTCTGATGATGTGTTTAAAACGCCGGTGATTCGGGCCTAATCCTAGTAATTTTTCTATTAATAATTAATAAGGAGCAAAAAATGAGCAAAATTATTACAGCAGCGTTTCTGGTGGCAAGTGTGTTTGTATTAAGTGCCTGTAATACCATGGAAGGCGCCGGTAAAGACATACAAAAAGGCGGGGAAAAGCTTGAAAATGCTGCAGATAAAAACAAGTAAGTTAATTAGCTTGCTTTAAAGTGACATCATCAAAAGCCCATTGGAACTAGAGCTCCAATGGGCTTTTGATTTATATGACTGCTTGTCCAGGATTGATTTTAGTATCCAGTGGAATCATGGCGCGTGTAAATACGCCATCGCCCGGCTGGCTGATGATTTCCAGGTTTCCACCAATAGCTTGCACGCGGTGGCGCATACCGGTTAATCCGTGGGTTTCACCACTCACCGCTGCCATATCCATGCCAACCCCGTTGTCCTCAATTTCCAGTTTCAGGTATTTGAGATCAACCATGATGCTCACTGAAACCTTGCTGGCCTTAGAGTATTTAGTCGCGTTATTCAAGCTCTCCTGCACCAGGCGATATGCAATCAATCCTAATGCCTCACTCAGCTGGGTTGATTCATCGGGCAGTATCAGGTCGAGTTCCCATTGATTACGCTCTGCAGCAGATTCCACTAGCTCTTTCATGGATGGCCAGAAGCCAAACGTAGATAACATTGAGGGATGAAGTTCTTCAACAATGCGGCGTTTGAATTGTATGCCCTGGTCAATGTATCGACTGGTTTTTTGGAGTTTTTCAGTGATCTGTGGCGCAGTTTCTTTTAAGGTACGTACTACCCAGGAAATATCCATCTTAGTTGCAGTCAATATAGAACCGAGCTCATCATGCAGCTCCCGAGCCAGTTTTCTGCGCTCACGCTCTACGTCATACTGATAATCCACAGCCAGTGTTTCAAGGAGGTCCGTGCGCTGTTTAAGGCTGGCTTCCAGCGTCAGCCGTTCTTCTGCCAGCGCACGACTTAAACGGTCGCGATTGGCGATTTCATTGGTTAATTGTCGAATGACCACCATCACCAGAAAAGATAGCGCAAGGGCCGACCCTATCAATGAGACTCTGGAGAGTGATGCATAGGTATTGCGTCTGTCACGGATTTCCCCAAGCAACTGAAGCTGTAGGTTGGTAAGGTGCTGGGTTTGCTCGGTAAATTTGCTGGCCTCAATCAATCCTTGATCCAGGTTAATAATTTTAATGGCGTCTTTAATATTACCGGTTTTAGCCAATTGAATCGTCATCACCATTTCAGTGGATTTGGCTTCCACACTGGCTGCAATGTTTTGCAGTAAATCACTCTCTTCTTTGATGACTTCGGAAATCACTTCGTCACTAAAATTCTCTTTCAGGGTTTTAATGCTGGCACGCGCTTCAGCTAATGCTTGATTAAAAGGGCCTAAGTACTCCTGGCGCTCGGTGACCAGAAAACCTCGCTGCGCACTCTCTGCATGAAACAGGCTGGCTTTGAGTGTAGCAATTACACGTGCATTTTCGTTCAGCACTTTGAGTTTTGCGTCTTCCTTGCCTATGGCGACAATCCAGCTATCGGTGAATGCCACCGCAACTAATGTCAATATCATGGCCGCAATCAAGCTGGCCACTACGCGGCCACCAAGTTTGTCGATAGTTTTAGACCACCATAGCAAAACTTTAAATATCAATTTCATGCAGCTACCAACTTATTCATAAAGGGTGTAAGAGGTGTCTGACATTTAATTCAGCCATTCACTGCTAAAGAGACAAGGTACAGACGACTAAAGTGTGAAACATGGATCAAGGACAGTCGCTTTACCCTTGTACTTTTATTATTAGGAGTTAATCATGCTTCATTATGCAGTAGTGTTCTTTATCATTGCACTGGTTGCAGGGTTGTTCGGGTTCACGGGCATTGCTGCCAGTGCAGCGGGAATCGCGAAAATCCTGTTCTTTGTGTTCCTGGTAGTCGCAGTACTCACCATACTGGCTGGGGTATGGGTTGCCAAGTAAATAGCATGGCTAGCAAGTCACACTAAACACCTACCAAATAAATATTTTTCATATCGTCAATTTTACCTTAATTTTTATAGGAGCATGTCATGTTTAATGCCGCAAAAACTAACGAAATC
The DNA here is from genome assembly GCA_035459965.1 of Methylophilaceae bacterium. Taxonomy (GTDB): domain Bacteria; phylum Pseudomonadota; class Gammaproteobacteria; order Burkholderiales; family Methylophilaceae; genus DATHXC01. The sequence continues at coordinate 76,008 of DATHXC010000009.1, read as the reverse complement.
ACCAATCAAATCAAAGATAACGCAGAGCATCTGGTTGGCACTGCCAAAGAGGCAGTAGCTGATATCACTGCAGATACAAAAGATGCCGCGCAAAATCTGGGCAAGAAAATTCAAGCAAGAACAGTAGATACCAAATCAGATGCTGAAGCTTTGATCGCCAGTTTGCGTGAATTGCTGGCCGAAAAGCCATTGCAAAATAAGGCCGAAGAAATCAAGGGTCAACTGACTGAGCAATACCGCGAATGGAAAGACACTATCCAGCATGAAGTAGAAGTAGCTGTTAAAGAGAGCCAGGCACGTTCACGTAAAGTACTGAATGAACAACCACTGCTGACATTGGCCGTGGCTGTGGGTGCTGGTGCATTGCTGGGCTACCTGATTGGTAACCATCAGTCGTCAGACAATTCCTAATATAATTTAGCGTTTATGTAATGCTAACCGGTTAGGGGAGTCGGCATGTGGGGAACGATTTTAAAGCTTGTTGCAATGAAGTTTGTTGGGCATCGGCTACATCTCATTGTGGTGCAGCTGATGTCATTTATAGAGCGGCGAGCACAAATATTCATCCACAATATGGGCGAGGAATGGAATCGCCTGCTGAAAACCCTGATTGGCTTCATTGTAGTTTTGACAGCATTGGTGTTCTCCGCGCTGATAGGCGCGGCTTGGATAGTAGCTATCGCATGGGAAAGCCCTTCGCGTGATGTGATACTGGGCATCGCCATTCTGATACCGCTGGTGATAGTGCTGTTCATGGCTATTTACTTGCGCAGTCTCTGGCACAAAAAACCTTACCTGGAAAATTCGCGCAGCCAGTTACATAGTGATTGGCAGGTATTGCGTGGTGCACTAAATGAAAGAAATCCTGCAGAGGAAGAGCCTGCAGTAAACGCTGAGAGTACACAGGGCGAGCAAGAACCAAGCTCGCAAACCGAGTTTAAAACCGGCAACGTTAATAAACAGGAGTAGATCATGAGCAATACCTTACAGGCCGTGCATACTGCAGATGAAGCATTCAAAATTGATATTCAAGCCATACGCAACAGTGCGCGCAAGCATGTGATGGATGGCGCACAAACAGCAGGTTACAGTGCTGATTCTGAGATTGTGATCAAGCACCTGAATGCAGCATTGGCGACAGAAATTGTCTGTTCACTGCGCTACAAGCGTCACTACTACACCGCGACGGGGCTTAACTCCAAGGCGATTGCTGAAGAATTCAATATCCATGCGCAGGAAGAGCAGGCACATGCCGACCTGATTGCTGAGCGTATTGTGCAACTGGGTGGCGATCCTGATTTTGCACCTGATAGCTTGGTGAGCCGTAGCCATGCCGATTATGTGCCTTGCACGGATCTGCAGGAAATGATTAAGGAAAACCTGGTGGCAGAACGTATTGCGATTGACGTGTATCACGAGCTGATCACATATATTGGTGAAAGCGACTCTACTACCCGCCGCTTGCTTGAAGGTATATTAGCGACGGAAGAAGAGCATGCTGATGAGCTTGCGGACTGGCTCAAGCGCACGTAACATCAGCTAAAGGCTATTTAGGGCTCTTAATTTCTTATGTCAGGAATGGTTGGATGAAGAAAAAAATCTTACTGGTTGATGACCACAGTATCGTACGTACCGGTTTACGTAACCTGATAGAGCTGGAAAAAGACCTCGAAGTGGCTGGTGAAGCGGCCAACGGCAATGAAGCACTGAAACTGGTGCGCAGCAATACCTACGATATAATAGTTATGGATGTTTCCATGCCAGACAAGAATGGTGTAGATACCCTGCATGATCTTAAGCATGTGGCGCCAAAATTGCCGGTATTGATTTTGAGTGGGTATGCCGAGCAGCAATATGCGCTTAATCTGATGCGCAGTGGCTGTAAAGGTTACCTGTCCAAGGATGCCGATCCTGAAGAGATCATCAAGGCTATACGCACTATATCCGCTGGTCGTCGTTATATTTCAGCAGAGCTGGCGGAGTTGATGGCAAGTGAAATGTCGCATCCTTCCGAGAAGTTGTTACACGAAACCTTGTCTGACCGTGAGTTTCAGGTATTTTTCAAACTGGCTGGCGGCTTGTCGGCTACTGAAATAGGCGATGAGCTTAATATCAGTGTCAAAACAGTTAGCACCTATCGCACGCGCATCCTTGAGAAAATGAGCCTCAAGACTAATGCCGACTTAACTTATTACGCCATCAAAAATGAATTGATCGCCTGAAAATTAGCTGATTAGCGATTTAAGCTAGCTAGTTAAAAGTCAGGCTCAATTATTTTTCTTGTAAGAAAATGTAGGACTATTCCCGATAGTAACAACACAATTATTTTTTTATCATGTATCAGTGGGCTCTTTTTGCCTGCCCTCAATAAACTCTTACATGGTCATTAAATATTGTTATGTGTTCTCAGCAAGCTACTGAAATAAATGTAAATTCACCAATGCGAATCTTGCTGGTGGAAGACTCGTCGCTCATTCGAGATGCTGTTGTAGAGACGCTTTCCGATAATCCTGCTATCCAATTTGATGGCTTTGCTACTACGCAGGATGATGCCATTGCTTTGCTGGAAGAACGCCCGTTTGATTTGTTGCTGGTGGACATAGAGCTGGCCAAAGGCAACGGATTTGAAGTGTTAAAGGCTGTCAATAGTGAGGGATTTTCGCACCCTCGTCCTGTTTGCATCATGTTTACCAATCACGCATACAACTATTATCGCACCCAGGCAAAAGCGCTTGGGGTGGAGCATTTTTTCGATAAATCAATGGATTTTGATTTGACTATAGAAACAATTGAGGCTGTAGCTGCTCAGAAAATTAACAAGCACAATAGCCCGTAATCGACTCCATCACTGCCGCACTACATTGCTGCAAACACTTTTTTCGCAGCCTTGATCGTAGCCTCAATCTCATCAGCGCTATGCGCAGCCGAAACAAATCCTGCTTCAAAAGCCGATGGCGCCAAGTAAACACCTTCATCCAGCATGCCATGGAAAAAGCGGTTGAATGCCTCTTTATCTGATTGCATCACTTCGGCAAAACTGGTCGGCGCTTTATCACTGAAATAAACGCCAAACATACCGCCTACCGCTTGCGCACTGAATACTATGCCAGCTTCCTTGGCGGCAGCAGACAGGCCTTGCACCAGTTGCTCGGTACTTGCAGTAAGTCGGTCATGGAAGCCATCTGCCTGGATCAGCTCAAGTGTCGCCATACCTGCAGCCACGGCCACCGGGTTGCCAGACAAGGTACCGGCCTGATAGACCGGGCCGACTGGCGCCAGACACTGCATGATGTCAGCACGGCCACCGAAAGCGCCGACTGGCAGGCCACCGCCAATGATCTTACCCAGCGTGGTCAAATCCGGTTTGATGTTATACAAAGCCTGCGCACCACCCAGCGCTACTCGGAAACCGGTCATCACTTCATCGAATATCAATACTGCGCCGTGCTTGGTGCATTGGGTACGTAGGACTTCCAAAAAGCCCGGGCTCGGTGGAATCAAATTCATATTGCCCGCGACGGGCTCTACAATCACACAGGCGATTTCATCGCCAACTTCATTAAACAGCTGTTCTAATTCTGCGATGTTGTTGTAAGCAAGCGTGAGGGTATGCGCTGCTACCTCTGGCGGCACCCCTGCAGAGCTGGGCGTACCAAAAGTAAGCAGGCCAGATCCTGCTTTCACTAGCAGTGCATCGGCATGACCGTGATAGCAACCCTCGAATTTAACGATTTTGTTACGCCCTGTGTAGCCTCGAGCCACGCGGATCGCGCTCATGGTGGCTTCGGTGCCGGAGCTTACCAGTCGTATCTGCTCCATGCTGGGCACTAGTTTTGTCACGAGTTCTGCCATATCAAGTTCGCGTGCTGTAGGTGCCCCGAATGACAGGCTATTGCCAGCCACTTCACGTACTGCGGCAATCACTTCCGGGTGTGCATGACCCAGTATCATCGGCCCCCAGGAGCCAATATAGTCGATATAGGCTTTGTCATCTTCGTCCCACAGCCATGCTCCCTGCCCCCGCTTGAAAAACACCGGTGTGCCACCTACAGAGCGAAATGCACGTACTGGTGAATTTACCCCGCCAGGAATCAGTTTCTGCGATTTTTCGAATAGTGTCTGGTTGCGTGAGGTCATTTTGGCTTGTCTTTAAAGGTTTATTTAGGACGTTTAATTAAATAAATTGGAAAACTTTTGCGCAGTCTCGGCAATATCAGGCGTATTCCATAATGCGTTAATGACTGCGATCGAATATGCGCCTGCAGCAATCAGGCTGGGTGCATTATCAAGCGTGATCCCACCTATGCCGACGACTGGTACTTTAATATTGGTCTGTGCCTGAGTAAACAAGCTGAGTTCAGCTTTTGGCGCATTGGGCTTGGTATCTGAGTTAAAGCATGCGCCAAAAGCGACATAGTCCACGCCTTGTTCCTGCGCATGCAGGGCTAAATCCATACGGTTATAGCACGAAGCACCTAGTATTTTATCCGCGCCAATGCGTTCCCGAACAGCAGCTAGATCGCCATCCGTGGCGCCTATATGTATACCATCAGCATCCAGCGCCAGGCATAGCTTGACGTGGTCATTAATGATTAATGGTATCTGGCTATCCCGGCATATTTCGAGTAAAGCTTGCGCCTGTGCGATTCGCAATTTGGCATCAGCAGTTTTGTTGCGATATTGCACCACACTGGCGCCACCAGTGATGGCGGCCTGCACCATGCTGCATAGTTGTTCGGTATTGGCTAAGTCCGGTGTGACGGCATAGAGCCCGCTGATATTGAACTTGTTAGTTTTAAGCAGCATGCTGGCGTTTTCTACAAAAAGCTTCAGCCTTTTTTATTCTCATCTTCGTCCCGTGCCCAGAACATGCGGTCAGGAATATATTGCCCCATGCCCGGGCGGAATGCGCCTTTGAGTGTTTGCCACGTGTATTCCTGGGCTTCGAGGATGGCTTCTTCCATACTCAGGCCGTGGGCGAGGCAAGCGGCGATGGCGGAGGTGAGAGTGCAGCCGGAACCGTGATAACTGCCTACCAGGCGCTCCCAGTTATATGCCTTAATCAGGCCATTTTCACCATAGAGGGTGTTGACTACTTCGATGGAGCGCTCGTGTGTGCCGGTAATCAGCACATATTCACAGCCCATTTCCAGTAATTGTTTGGCGGTTTCATCCAGCGATACGTTTTCAAACTCATCCGTATCATCAGCGCTTTCAGCAAATGCCAGGCGGCGTGCTTCCAGGCTGTTAGGCGTGATCAAGGTTGCCTGTGGAAACAGCAGGTCTATCATGGCGGCCTGCATCTCTTCATTGGCCAGTTCGTCACCGCGACCAGATGCCAAAATGGGATCTATCAACAAAGGGACATCAGGGTAGTCCGCCATGATCTCAGCAATCACAGCCACGTTCTCAACGCTACCCAGCATGCCGATTTTGAAGGCAGATACCTGCATGTCTTCGAGTATGGTACGTGCCTGCTCGTTGACCCAGTCAGCATCAAATACCATGACGCTATCCACACCTACAGTATCCTGCACGGTAATGGCAGTGACTACTGATAACGGGTGGCAGCCGATACTGGCAAGGGTCAGGATATCGGCTTGCAGGCCTGCACCGCTACTGGGGTCGGTTGCGGCAAAAGTCATCACGGCAGGGGGCATTGGGTTCATAATTTTGTATACTTGGGTGAAGACTGATTAAGCGCGCCGCTAAATTAATTTTTTTAAGATTGAAAAGTTAAGAATGAAAAGATTAAAGACGGGCTTTAACAGATTCAAGCATGAATTTTAATAGTGTATTTTAGCCTAAATTGCACTTATAAAAACCTGAAAGGTTAGATGGTATGAAAACATGGATGTGTACTATTTGTGGCTGGATTTACGATGAAGCAACCGGCTGGCCTGATGACGACATTGCTCCAGGCACTAAATGGGAAGACGTGCCACCCAACTGGACCTGCCCGGAATGTGGTGCGCGTAAGGATGATTTTGAGATGGTCGAGATTTAAGGGCGACTTTTAAGTCGCCTTAATCATCCCCTTTAGGCCGTTTCAGCCTCTTGTACGACCAATCAAACTGTTTTTCTTCCAGCAGCGAATCCACCAGCTTCAATGAAATCGAGCGCACGTAGAATGTATTTCTGGGTAACAGATTCTTGCGCTTGACGATATTGAGGTTGGCAATCAGGTAATAATCCCCACAGTTTTCCATGCAATAAGTCAGCGTTTGCGCACGCAGGCCACGGCCACCCCATACATAGGTGATGTTGAAAGACTCATAGTCGTTGGCGAGCACATCGGGTTTCTTGCCTTTTTTGCTGGCAGGCTGGTTGACTGAAGTTTTCACGCGTAGCTGACCAGATGGGCTACCGTACTTGTCGAATAAGGCTTTGCGGATACCTTCAAACTGGTACTTAATAGGGCTTAAGGTATTAAATTCAGGGTCGCCATAAAAACGCAGAAATGCAATTTCATAAACAGGTTGCTGGAAGTCGGACTCCGAGTTCAGGAACTTCAAGTTTAATTTGTCGATGACATCGCTATTGTTACAGGCAGATTTTTTAATGATCTTGCCCAGTTCGCCAGTCTCTACGGCAATTTCTGACAATATGCTGCCAGCAGCTTCACTATCAATTTCCTTATGATAGACCTTGGCGATATCACATCCAACATACACATTGGCCAGCTCGGACAAGGCCTGTTCAGCACCCATGCCTAAACGGATGGTTTCGACAGACTTGCTTTTGGGCAGCGCAGCAATCGCGCTGTATGGCGCAAGTAGCGTGCTTAACACTACGCCGAAAAACAGAAAGGTCTTAAAGAATTTCATTGGAATATTTCTGCCCTTAGTATTTTCCCCTGACTCAACAAAGGCAAAAATAACGCAAAGTTGTTAAAGATTAAGTAAAAACAATCTGGTATGGAACTGGAGCGGGTGACGGGAATCGAACCCGCGTATGCAGCTTGGGAAGCTGCCGTTCTACCATTGAACTACACCCGCATGGGCGGCATTTTACGTGGGTATATGGCCTGCTGGCAAACGCATGATAAGCAATTGGGGTTTGCTAATTGAATGCTAACCTACGTAAAATACAGGATATGCGTGATTAATGACCCAAAATAAAATTTGTTTGTCATATCGCCAGCTAGTTATTCATTCAACTAGCCATTCATACAGTTTAGTAATTCTTGTCTTTATCAAATATAGCTCTATCAAATTATGATCCACCTGACCATCAACGGTAATTCTCGGCAATTCGAAATTGCACAGCTCAATGTCGCAGAGTTGGTGCAAAAACTCGGCCTGACAGGCAAGCGCCTGGCCATTGAGCGCAATGGCGAAATCGTGCCGCGTAGCCAGTTCGAGCAAACGCCGTTGCTGACGGGTGACAAGCTGGAAATTGTTGGCGCAGTAGGGGGCGGTTAAGGCTATGGATACATTAAATATTGCAGGTAAATCCTATCGCTCCCGCTTGCTGGTGGGCACGGGCAAGTATAAGGACTTTACCGAGACACGTGCAGCGATAGACGCCAGCGGCGCACAGATCGTGACCGTAGCGATACGCCGTACTAATATCGGCCAGAATGCAGGCGAGCCATCCTTGCTGGAATACCTGCCGCCAGAAGAATTCACCTACCTGCCTAATACTGCAGGCTGTTACTCAGCTGACGACGCAGTGCGCACATTACGCCTAGCACGCGAGCTGCTGGATGGCCACAAACTGGTCAAGCTGGAAGTGCTGGGTGATCCGAAGACGTTGTACCCGAATGTAGTAGAAACCATCAAGGCAGCAGAAGTGCTGGTGAAAGATGGCTTTGATGTGATGGTATATACCTCCGATGACCCGATCATCGCCAAACAGCTGGAAGAGATCGGCTGTTGTGCGGTGATGCCGCTGGCTTCACTGATTGGTTCCGGCATGGGTATCCTCAATCCATGGAACCTGCAGATCATCATTGAAAGTGCCAAGGTGCCGGTGCTGGTGGATGCCGGAGTGGGCACAGCCTCTGATGCAGCCATTGCCATGGAGCTTGGCTGCCAGGGCATCCTGATGAATACCGCTATTGCCGGTGCGCGTGACCCGGTACTCATGGCGAGTGCCATGAAAAAAGCGGTCGAAGCAGGCCGCGAGGCTTATCTGGCAGGCCGTATGCCCAAAAAGCTTTATTCTGCGGCGCCTAGTTCACCTACCACCGGGATGATTGGATAGCTCAATGACTACAGACAAGCGTTATGAATTTCAGGTGACGGTCGAAACCGCGTTTATCCCCGACCAGTCCGATGTCGAGCAGAATCGCTATGTATTCACCTACACTATCAAGATCACCAATATCGGCAGCGTGGCTGCACAGCTGATCAGCCGTCACTGGATCATCACCGATGCCAATGATACCGTCCAGGAAGTCCGTGGATTGGGCGTGATAGGCGAGCAGCCTTTACTCAAACCCGGTGAGCATTTCGAATACACCAGCGGCACCATGCTGAGCACCCCCATGGGCACCATGCATGGCAGTTACCACATGACGGCTGACGATGGTACCCAGTTCGATACACCGATTGCGCCTTTTAATCTTTCCATGCCGCGCGTGCTTCACTAAAAGCTCAATTTTGTTGTCTTCTACCTACTTCAGCAGTTCATCAAAAAGCCCATCCATGCAACGTTTGCTCTTAGTTTTTGCGATGTTGCTGCCTATATTTCTGTTCGGTTGCAGCAAGCAGGCTATCAAGCCAGATGAGAGCAAACCTAGCTGCAATTGCGCAAGCGATTTTCCTCAAACCCCTGTTCCAGATATACCGAAGCAACCAACAGTAGAGCCTAAGCCTGAAGTGCCCAAGGTGCCGGACTACAGCACGCTGCGCCCAGCCAAGTGGGATGACCTGGATACCTTTACCAAGGACGATTTCACTCAGGCATGGCCTGCCTGGTTGCAAGGCTGCTCAGCGCTCAAGACCAAGCCTGCCTGGCAAAACGCCTGCGACGCCGCAGCCCAGCTCAATAGCCAAAGCAATGGCAACCCTAAAAAATGGGCCATCATCACCTACTTCAAACAGTATTTTTCGGTGTATTCCACCGCCAACCTGGATGGTACTGATACCGGCATGATTACCGGCTATTACGAGCCCTTGCTGCGCGGTAGCCGCACCAGGACAGATACCTATCGCTATCCACTATATGCCCGTCCCGACGACCTCATCACTGTCGAGCTGGCCAGCCTGTATCCTGAGCTTGCACACAAACGCGTACGTGGCAGGCTGATAGGCAATAAGGTGGTGCCGTATTACCCGCGTGGTGATATCGAGGCTGAGCCGTCTCCCCTGCAAGGCCGTGAAATGGTATGGATAGACGACATCATCGATGTGTTTTTCCTGCAGATACAGGGTTCCGGCTTGGTCAAGCTGGATAGTGGCGAACAGATTCATGTGGGATATGCCGACCAGAATGGTCAGGCTTACAACTCCATCGGCAAGCTGCTGATAGACCGTGGTGAGCTCACCGCTGACAAGGCTTCCATGCAGGGCATCAAGAACTGGGTGCGCAATAACCCGGATAAAATGCGTGACCTGCTTAACAGCAATCCCAGCTATGTGTTTTTCCGCGAGCTACCCGCCGGCCTGCCAGGCCCGTTGGGTGCGCTTGGTGTGCCTATTCTCGCAGAGCGAGCAGTAGCGGTAGACCCGCGCTTTGTACCATTGGGCGCCCCTGTGTTTCTTGCGACGACTTACCCCAATACCAGCAAACCGCTTAACCGCCTGATGATGGCGCAGGATACTGGCGGCGCGATCAAGGGTGGTGTACGTGCTGATTTTTTCTGGGGTGCGGGTGAAGAGGCTGCGCGTCAGGCCGGTTCCATGAAACAGCGCGGCAAGATCTGGGTGTTATTGCCTAAAGAGTTTGTGCTGAATAATCCAAGTAAACAGTAAGCTTAATCCAGAAACAATCTTCTAGCCTGCAACTGCGTTGCTTCCCAACCCAGGTGCTGGTAATAACCGACGGCAGGCTGGTTCTCGATATCCACCAGCAGCTGCATGCGTGTTGCGCCTTTGGCCTTGGCCCAGTGCTGCGCGGCGTCGAGTAAAGCGCGACCCACTCCACCACCGCGAATTTCCTTGCTTACCACCATATCCTCCACCCATGCCGAGGGCGAACCTTGCGCGGTAGAAATCACCAGTTGCGCACTGACCATGCCGACTACCTTTTGATGATTATCGCGTGCTACCTTGATGACTGCTCTATCAGGCGCTAGTAACAGTAGTTCCAGGCCTTTAACCTGCTTTGTTGTGTCCGCACTGAAATCGGCCTCTATACTGAATAGCTCTGCCAGTAAGGTGACGAGCGCCGGGATGTCCTCAAGCCTTGCTTCACCAATCGTAAAATCATTCATCACATTCTACCCGGTCAGTCTGGTTCGTATTCGGTCAGCGGGGCATCGTAGTGGATGATGGATAAAAAGCGGATGGGCGTATTGGTGAGCTTTTCTGGTCGGTGCGGGATCTCGCCGCGGAAAGTTAGCGAGTCGCCCGGCTCAAGCGTAAAGGTTTCATCCCCGACTTTGTATTCCAGCAGGCCTTCCAGCATGTAGATGAACTCAGTGCCGGGGTGTTCAAAGGTATGAAACTGCTCGCCGGGCTCTTCAAGCGTGATCAGGAATGGCTCGAAAGTCTTTTGCGGCCCCTGGTCGTAAGCCAATAGATGATAGGTATGCCCACTGCGCGTGCCGCGGCGAACTACCTCCATGCCTTTGTCCTTCTTCACTAGCTGTGCGCCACCGCGTGGGGTGTTGTAGTCACGGAATAGCTGTGCCAGAGCCACTCCGAGCGAGTTGGCAAGCTGCTCCAGCGTTTCCAGGCTGGTGGAAGCCAGGCCATTCTCAATCTTGCTCAACATGCCACGGCTGATGCCGACCCGTAGTGAAACTTCTGCAATCGTCAGCCCATGCTGCAGGCGTAATTGGCGGATAGTACTGCCCAAGTGGCGGTGTAGCGCCTTATTTTGTGGATCCTGCGCCTGATCCTGGCTTTGATCTTGTCCTGCTACCGGGATTTCCAACTTATTTTCCAAATGATCCAATGCCATAGCGGCTACCAAACCTTTATGAAATTTTTTAATTAATTAAAGCTTAAGTCTACAAAAAAACGATGGTTTAGGACAGCCGTTTTTCATATGAGTTAAAAAAGTTGCCTAGGAATGTTGACGGCGCCATTTTCTTGTGGCTTAATTTGCCCATAAGTTGCATCACAGTAAATAAAGTTATTCATAAAGAATCTTTCGCTGGTTTCAAGTGACATCTAAACCGTCTGTTTTGATGCCACTTGAAACCAGTATTTTAGGAATTTGAATGCCGTTAAGACTGCTCAGGTTTGCGCTCAATAGCAAACATCCGGAACCGCGTTTCTTCCGTGCCATGGAAACCCCCAGGAAAACCTATGACGCCGTCATTATCGGCGGCGGCGGGCATGGCCTGGCAGCCGCATATTACCTGGCTCGCGACCATGGTATTACCAATGTGGCGGTGCTGGAAAAAGGCTACCTCGGTGGCGGCAATACCGGTCGCAACACTACTATCGTGCGTTCCAATTACCTGACACCTGAAGGCGTCAATTTTTACGATGCCAGCGTCAAGCTGTTCGAAGGCCTGTCGGAAGATCTCGACATCAACCTGTTCTACTCCACGCGCGGCCATTTCACGTTGGCGCATACCGAATCTGCCATGCGTACCATGCGCTGGCGTGCCGAGGTCAACAAGCATGCAGGCGTCAAAAGCGAAGTGGTTGGCCCGGATGAAATCGCCAAAGCCTGTCCGCAACTGGACCTGAGTTGTAGCGGCCACGCACCTATCCACGGTGCGCTGTATCACGAACCCGGCTCCATCGTGCGTCATGACGGCGTGGCCTGGGGCTATGCGCGTGCTGCAGATAATCTCGGCGTAGAGATATTCCAGAATACCGAAGTACAAAATATCGATGTGCAGAACGGCAAAGTGGTCGGCGTGCAAACCAGCCGCGGTTATATCTCTACCAATAAGGTGTTATCGGCAGTTGCCGGGTTTACCCCGCGCATCACCAAGATGGTCGGGTTGGAAACACCCATCGTGATCCACCCCTTACAGGCCTGTGTCAGCGAGCCGATGAAGCCATGGCTGGATAGCATCCTGGTATCCGGTAGCCTGCATGTCTATGTGAGCCAGTCTTCACGCGGTGAGCTGGTGATGGGCGCTTCGCTGGATCCTTACGAAGTACATTCCACAAGGTCTACGCTGGATTTCGTCGAAGGCCTGACTTCGCACATCACTGACATGTTCCCCTTCCTGGGAAACGTCAAGGTAGTGCGGCAATGGGCCGGTATGGCGGACATGACGCCGGATTTCGCCCCGATCATGGGCAAGACGCCGATCGAGGGCTTTTACCTAGACGCCGGCTGGGGCACCTGGGGCTTTAAGGCCACGCCTATCAGCGGCAAGACGATGGCGCATACCCTGGCCAACGATCAACCGCATGACCTGATCCACAGCTTCCGCTTATCACGCTTCGAAGATTACGAGCTTACTGGTGAAAAGGGGGCAGCTTCCGTAGGCCACTAGCCTCATGCTGATAATCAAAAGATGAAACTACTTAATTGCCCGATCAATGGAATACGTCCCCTGAGCGAGTTCAGCTACGGTGGCGAATTACGTGACATGCCCGATTTCAATACCTGTACTGACCAGGAATGGGCGGCCTATGTGCATTACCGCAATGGCGCGCCAGGCATCAAGAAAGAATGGTGGTACCACACGCCGAGCGGTACCTGGTTTGTAGCAGAACGTAATACCTTGAGTGATGAAGTGATCCAGACATACTTATATAGCAATGCTCCCAATAGCACTGAACAGATACTCAGCACTGAAACTGACCGGAGGATCCAGTCATGAGTAAGCGCTTACCGAACATGAGTGGGGAGTGGATAGATCGCAGCAAGCCGGTCAAATTCCATTTCGAAGGCCGTGAATACACAGGCTATGAAGGCGATACCATCTCCAGTGCCTTATGGGCTGCGGGTGAGCAGGCCCTGGGTCGCAGCTTCAAGTATCACCGCCCCCGCGGCATATTGAGCATGGCCAACCACGACATCAACTTGATGGTGACAGATGGCACTGATACCAATATCCGTGCTGATGTGGTCGCAGTCAAAGCGGGCATGAAGCTATATGCCGTGAACACCAAGGGCGGCGTACAAAATGACAAGGTACGCTTCCTGGAATTGCTGGCGCCATTTTTGCCAGTAGGCTTCTACTACAAAGCCTTCCACAGTCCGCGCAAGCTGTTCCCGTTCTGGGAAAGGATCATCCGCAATATCGCGGGCCTGGGTGTGGTCAATTTCCATTTTCCGCGCACTACCAAGCGTAAAACCAATGCACACTGCGACCTGCTGGTGATAGGCGCCGGTGTTTCCGGCTTGTCGGCTGCGCTGGAAGCGGCAAGTGCGGGGCTGGAAGTGATTGTGGTGGATGAGAACAAACAGGCGGGCGGTAGCCTGACCTACGATTATGGTGGCCATAATGGAGATAGTTCAAGCGCTGAAAACAAGCTGAACACACTGCGTGATGGCCTGTTAAGCCAGGTGATGAATGCAGAAAATATCACCCTGCATACTGGCGCCTATGCCGCAGGTTATTACACGGATCACCTGGTGCCGATTGTCGGTGTTGATGGCATCACCAAAATTCGTGCTCGCGCTGTTATCGTTGCCAGTGGTGTATTCGAGCAGCCGCCGGTGTTCCGCAATAATGATCTGCCGGGGGTGATGCTGGGTTCCGCAGCACAGCGTCTGATGCATCGCTATGCCACCAAGCCTTTCCACAATGGCGTGGTGGTCACGGCGAATGACTATGGCTACCGTGTAGCGCTGGATTTATTGAATGCGGGCGTAACTATCGCTGCGCTGGTGGATATGCGCCAGGCCAAGGTAGACAAGCGTTTACAGGCGTTAGTGGCCCAAAAGGGCGTGGCTATCTATAACGGCCACTGCGTTTACGAAGTCATCCCAACCGCTGGCAAATTTGGTGTCGCAGGTGCTGTGATTTGTCCTTACGATAGCGAGCAAGCCGTTGCCAAAAGCAGTGAGAGTATCAATATCGCCTGTGACGGCATTGTCATGTGTGCAGGCTGGGCACCAGCTGCGGCCTTGCTGTACCAGGCTGGTACCGGGATGCGTTTCGATGCGGCTGTCCAGCAGTTCGTACCGCAAAGATTGCCCACCGGCGTATTTGCCGCCGGTAAGGTAAACGGCGTATTCGGGCTGGAACAGCGTATCGATGATGGTAAACGCGCAGCGACAGAGGCAATCAGGCATCTGGGTCTGCAGGCAGCGGTGATTGAAGTGGCCGCGCATGAAGGAAGCTCTCCTAGCCATGCCTACCCAGTCGTGCCACATGCTGACGGCAGGAACTTCATCGACTTTGATGAAGACTTGCAGCTCAAGGACTTTATCAATGCCGCGCAGGAAGGCTTCGACAACATCGAGCTGATGAAGCGCTTTACCACAGTGGGTATGGGCCCCAGTCAGGGCAAGCATTCCAATATGAATGCGATTCGTATCTTGGCGCGCATCCGCAATTTACCGGTGGAGAAAGTCGGTTCCACCACGGCACGCCCATTCTTCCATCCAACGCCTTTTGCCCATCTGGGTGGCCGCGGATTTCACCCGCACCGCCTGACCGCATTGCATGGCTGGCATGAGAATGCCGGTGCAGTATTTGTTGATGCCGGTGCCTGGAAGCGTCCGGCGTATTACGCTCAAGGTGGAGTAAGTAAAGAGTTTGCAGTAGCCGCCGAATGTGATGCAGTGCGCAATCAAGCAGGCATTATCGATTCCAGCACATTGGGCAAGATCGAAGTGTGCGGGCCGGATGCTGCAGAGTTTCTCGAGCGCTTCTATACCGGCAGTTTCGCCAGCCAGAAAATCGGTGAAACACGCTATGCCCTGATGCTTGATGAGTCCGCAGTGGTAGTGGACGATGGCATCGCTGCACGGCTGGGTGATGAGCTGTTCTATGTCACTGCCAGTACAGCCAATGCCGCTGCGGTCTACCGTGAGATGCAACGCTGGCAGCAACGCTGGCAATTGAATATCGGCTTGGTGAATGTCACCGGTGCTTATGGCGCCATGAACGTGGCAGGCCCGGCAGCGCTTGAGATGGCCCAGCAGCTGACGACGCTCGATTTGAGTAGCCTTGCATTTGGTGCAATCACGGAAGCTGAGTTTGCCGGAGTGCCAGCGCGTATATTGCGCGTGGGTTTCGTGGCCGAGCTTGCTTACGAAGTCCACGTACCAGCGGCCTATACCCAGCATGTATGGGATAGCCTGTTGCAAGCGGGTGCCAGCCATGGCTTACGTCCATTCGGCACCGATGCCCAGCGCTTGTTGCGACTGGAGATGGGTCATCCTATCAGCGGCCACGATACTGACGGCCTGACCAATCCATATGAAATCGGCGCAGAGTGGGCCATGAAAATGACCAAGCCGTTCTTTGTCGGTCAACGCAGCTTGCAGATCATCGCCAAGCGCCCGGTCAAGAAGCGTCTGGTGCCATTTGTGCTGGATGCTGCTTACCAGGGCCAGATGCCGCTCGATTGCAACCTGGTGATCGAGAAGAATGAGACAGAAAAAGGTGAAATTGCCGGCCGTGTTACCAGCATCGCGTATAGCAAAAATGTGGGCAAGGTGATCGGCCTGGCCTACGTGTCGCCAGCCAAAATCGCCCCTGGCTCTGAATTTTATGTGCGTACTGACAATGGCTCACTGGTTAAAGCCACCGTTGTCAGCACGCCATTTATTGGAAAACATTGATTATGTCAGCGCCTTCAACAACAAAACCAGTAGCAATGACGCCAATTGCCTATGCCTTGGCACATGAGACGCCCGATTTCACGGGGGTTGAGTTTACTAGCCTCAACGATATGCGTATTGCCCTACGCTACAGCACCAATGAACTGGAGCATCAGCACAAAAAAGTGCTCGGTATTACCGATGTGAGCTACCTGCGTCGCTTTAGCGTCAAGGGGCCGAATGCGGCGGCGTGGTTGCAACAACATGGCATCGCCATACCGCCTGTCAGCAATAGCTGGCTAGCCTTTGGGGTTGACCAGGCGTCCGCTACACCCTCCACCCATGCCAGCTTGGTATTGCGCCTGGGCAATAGCGAGTTCCTGATAGAAGACCAGTTCAACGGACAGGCATGCCCGGCTTTACAGCAGGCTGCAATTGCACAGCCAGTGGCAGCGGGCGTTTACAAGGTGGTACGTCACGATGCTGCATTCATACTCAGCGGCACCAAGGTGCTTAACCTGTTGAGCGAGCTGTGCCTGCTGGACCTGCGTGATAAAGCCTTGCCTGCTGACACTTTGTTGATGACACAGGTGGCAGGGATCTCGGCCACATTGATACGCCAGAAAATTGATGGTGATGAGGTATACCGCATTTGGTGCGACGGTACATATGGCGCCTATATGTGGGAGACATTGACGCAAATAGCAACAGAGCTGGGCGGCGGCGCGGTTGGCTTGGCACAGTATCTATAGCTGAATATTGATGAAAAAAGGGGATGCACGATGAAGTCGTTAGCTGAAGCAAAGAAGTTTATTAAAGACAACAGCATCAAGTATGTGCTGGCGCAGTTTGTGGATATTCATGGCGTGGCCAAGGTGAAATCGGTGCCGTCAGCCCATCTGGAAGATGTACTTACTGCAGGTGCTGGCTTTGCCGGTGGCGCCATCTGGGGTACAGGCATTGCGCCAAACGGCCCGGATTACATGGCGGTAGGCGAGCTTGCTACACTGGGCCCGGTGCCATGGCAGCCAGGCTACGCGCGCATCGTGTGCGATGGGCATGTCAATGGCAAGCCCTATGAATATGATGCCCGTGTGGTGCTCAAGAAGCAGCTCGACAAGATGGCAAAGAAAGGCTGGACCTTCTATACCGGCCTGGAGCCCGAATTTTCCTTGTTGAAGCGCGATGAACACGGCGTTATCCAGCCCAGCGACGATACCGACCTGCTGCAAAAACCCTGTTATGACTACAAGGGCATCACACGCAAATCTGCGTACCTGGAAAAACTGACTGAGTCGCTATTGGCAGTAGGCATGGACGTGTACCAGATCGACCATGAAGATGCCAATGGTCAGTTCGAGGTCAACTATACCTATACCGATGCCCTGAAAAGCGCGGACAACTACATCATGTTTAAGATGGCAGCGTCCGAAATCGCTAACCAGATGGGCATGATCTGCTCATTCATGCCCAAGCCTTTCAGCAACCGCCCGGGTAACGGCATGCACATGCATATGTCGATAGGCGATACCAAAAACGCCAATATCTTCATGGACAAAACTGACAAGAACGGCCTGGGGCTTTCCAAGATGGCCTACCATTTCCTGGCAGGCATACTGGAACATGCACCTGCGCTGGCTGCGATTTGCACGCCTTCGGTGAACTCCTATAAGCGCCTGGTAGTTGGGCGCTCTTTATCCGGTGCGACGTGGGCGCCCGCTTACATCGCTTACGGCGACAACAACCGTTCTACGCTGGTACGTATCCCTTATGGCCGCCTGGAATTACGCCTGCCGGATGGCAGCTGTAACCCCTACCTGGCGACTGCCGCCGTGATCGCTGCGGGTATGGATGGCGTCAAGCGCGAGCTGAACCCTGGCAAGCCACGCAGCGAAAATCTGTATGACTACTCACTGGAAGAAATCCATAAACAGGGCATCAAGATCTTGCCGCAAAACCTGGGTGAGGCATTGAGCGCGCTGGAGCAAGACAAGGTGATCCGTGATGCGCTAGGCGACAAGCTGTCGCAGGAATTTATCGACCTCAAGCGTATGGAGTGGGTGGATTACCAGCGGCATGTGTCGGATTGGGAAGTCAGTCGCTACGTCGAGTTCTATTAATTGATGATTGAAGTTACTAGCAAAGTTTTAGGAGAAATACTATGTGTGGAATTGTAGGATTACTGGTTAAAAAACCAAGCATGCGCGCCAACATTGGCGAGCTGATGATGCCCATGCTGATCGGCATGACAGAGCGCGGGCCTGATTCAGCAGGCATGGCAGTATTTACCGCCCCTGTGGGAAAAAATGCCCTGAAATACAGCCTGTATGCGCCTTCCATGGCATTTAACTGGCAAGGTCTGGCGGCTGAGCTGGCTAGCCAGTATGGTAAAAAGCCTGCCCTGCATGCCCAGGGTAATCATGCCATCCTCACCTCCGAGCTCGATTCAGGCAGCATTAAAAGCTGGCTCAAGCAAAGCTACCCGAATGTGCATCTGCTATCCGTAGGTCAATCTATCGATGTGTATAAGGACACCGGCCTGCCAGCGGATGTCGCTGCGCGTTACGACTTGCCCAATGTGAGTGGTACCCACCTCGTCGGCCATACCCGTATGGCGACCGAGTCAGCTATCACTCCAGCCCACGCCCACCCTTTTACTGCCGGCCAGGATTGGTGCCTGGTACACAACGGTTCTTTATCCAACGCACACAGTCTACGCCGCAAGCTGGAGAAGGAAGGCATCGAGTTCGAGACTGATAACGATACCGAAGCTGCTTGCCGCTTTCTGCAATGGCGCATGCGCGAAGGTGATGACCTGAAAGCCGCACTGGAGCAAGGCTTTGAAGAGCTGGATGGTTTTTACACGCTGCTGATGGGCACCAAGACCGAGCTGGCGCTGGTACGCGATCCCTTCGCTTGTAAACCTGCCGTGATTGCCGAGCATGATGATTATGTAGCCATCGCTTCTGAATTCCGCTCACTGGCACATTTGCCCGATATCAAGAATGCCCATGTGTTTGAGCCTAGCCCCAAGGAAATGTACGTATGGAAAATCTAGCTAAAAAATCAGTGAAAGCGCCAGCTCAAAAAGCCGGCAAGGCCAACAGTTTTGACCTGGACACCATCGCATTGCGTGAAGTGAACCAGTTTTTGCATGGCAAGGCAGAAACCTTGAATGGCAAATCCATCACGATCAGCAACCCCAATGGCGCCCATAGCATTGCCGCGGGCTTGAACTCGACCGTGAATGTGACGATAGATGGTCATGCCGGTTATTACGCTGCAGGCATGAACCAGCTGGCGGATGTCACCATCACCGGCAGCGCTGGTACTGGCGTGGCCGAAAACATGATGTCCGGCAAGGTTCATGTGAAAGGGTTTGCCTCCAATGCCGCTGGCGCTACTGCACAAGGTGGACTGCTGGTGATTGATGGCGATGCAGGCCTGCGTTGCGGTATCTCGCTCAAGGGCGCGGATATTGTGGTGGGCGGATCAGTCGGCAGCTTCTCAGCCTTTATGGCACAGGCGGGCAATCTGGTAATTCTTGGTGACGCTGGCGAAGCGCTGGGCGATTCCTTGTATGAAGCCCGTATCTTTGTGCGTGGCAAGGTGAAGAGCCTGGGTGCTGATTGCGAGCAGAAGAAAATGGGTAAAGAGGATCGCCAGATACTGGTGGGCTTGCTTGCCAAGGCAGGCTTTGCCAAGGTCAACCCCGATAGTTTTACGCTCTATGGCTCTGCACGTACGCTGTATAACTTCCATGTCGATAATGCAGGAGCCTACTAATGAAAGACTCTAAAAAACTAGAGAAAGCCATAAAAATGGACAAGCAGAAAAAGCCTACGAAAGTAGAGCATCACATACCGCAAACTACGCCGCGCTTTTCGGCGACATTTGATCCGCAAAGCATGTCCGAAATCCGCCGCGCTGCAGCGACAGGTATCTATGACATCCGTGGCGCAGGCGCCAAGCGCAAGCTGCCGCATTTTGATGACCTGCTGTTCCTTGGCGCATCAGTGAGTCGCTACCCGCTAGAAGGCTACCGCGAAAAATGCGGTACCGATGTGGTGCTGGGTACACGCTTTGCCAAAAAACCTATCTACCTCAAAACGCCTGTTACCATTGCAGGCATGAGCTTCGGCGCACTGTCAGGCCCGGCCAAGGAAGCACTGGGTCGAGGCGCTACCGCTGTCGGTACCAGTACTACAACCGGCGACGGCGGCATGACGCCGGAAGAACGTGGCCAGTCCAAAACGCTGGTGTATCAATACCTGCCTTCACGCTACGGCATGAACCCGGACGATCTGCGCAAGGCTGATGCGATTGAAGTCGTGATCGGCCAGGGCGCAAAACCGGGCGGCGGTGGCATGCTGCTGGGCCAGAAGATCAGTGCGCGTGTCGCCAAGATGCGCTGCCTGCCGGAAGGCATCGACCAGCGCTCGGCTTGCCGTCACCCTGACTGGACCGGCCCGGATGACCTGGAAATCAAGATTAACGAATTGCGTGAAATCACCGACTGGGAAAAACCGATCTACGTGAAGATCGGTGCGACTCGCCCCTATTTCGATGTGGCGCTGGCGGTCAAGTCAGGCGCCGATGTCGTGGTGCTGGACGGTATGCAGGGCGGCACTGCGGCCACACAGGAAGTATTTATCGAGCATGTGGGCATCCCGATTCTGGCAGCCATTCGCCCTGCGGTACAAGCCTTGCAGGACCTGGGTGTTTACCGCAACGGCAAGGATAGTGTGCAGCTGATCGTCTCTGGTGGTATCCGTAACGGTGCAGATGTAGCAAAAGCACTGGCACTGGGTGCTGATGCCGTGGCCATCGGTACCGCAGCATTGATTGCGCTGGGTGACAATGATCCGCACCTGGAAGAAGAGTACCAAAAGCTGGGCACCACCGCTGGCGCTTACGATGACTGGCATGAAGGCAAGGATCCCGCTGGCATCACCACGCAGGACCCTGAACTGATGAAGCGTGTGGATCCAGTTAAGGCAGGGCATAGGCTAGCCAACTACATTTCCGTGCTGACCATGGAAGCGCAGGTGATTGCCCGTGCCTGCGGTAAATCGCACCTGCATAACCTGGAGCCGGAAGACCTGGTCGCGCTGACCATAGAAGCTGCCGCCATGGCCAAGGTGCCGTTGGCTGGAACTACTTGGATACCAGGTAGTACGCCCTTCTAAATCAGTTAGTTTTAGCACTGAATGTGTTACGCCTGACCTAGCTTGTTAATAAACTGGCTAGTTCAGGCGATTTGGTTTGGTTCTGCCAATCTGGGATAGTAATTTGCAGCTAAATGCTCAATAATCAGGGCGTAAGCTTAAAGTCTTATCTCTTTATTCTAAAAAAGCTTTTTCGAGGAGTCCGCATTAGGTTTAAACAGTAAATCAGCCAACAGTCAATTGATCAAAGGGGATACAACATGACCAGTGTTAGTGAGACCGAATCAACGTTAGACGATACCGCGCAATTAAAAAAGATGGGCTACGAGCAGGAGCTGCATCGACATATGGGCGGTTTTTCCAATTTCGCTATTTCATTTTCCATTATCTGTATCCTCGCGGGCGGCATCTCAGCTTTTCCGCAAGCTTTGGGCGCTGGTGGCGGTGCCTCTGTTGGCATAGGCTGGCTGGTTGGCGGTTTGTTTGCCACCATCGTGGCGCTCGCCATGGCGCAGATTGCTTCGAGTTACCCGACAGCGGGTGGCCTCTACCATTGGGGCTCTATCCTTGGCGGTAAAGGCTTTGGCTGGTGTACTGCGTGGTTCAACCTGCTGGGCCTGATTTTCGTGGTCGCTTCAGTCGATTACGGCGTTTACGATCCGTTTTTCAAAACACTGATTGAGCCTCTGCTTGGCGTCGATATTGGCCCAACGCCGTTTATTGCCTCAATCATGGCGATACAAGCCATATTGATCTATCGTTTTCCAAAATTCACCACCAAAATTACTGATATCTCGGGCTACATGATTTTCGTGTTGGCAGTTGCACTGACAGTTTCCTTGTTGGCCTACAACCAGAATGGCCTGGATTTCTCCCGACTGTTTACCTTCACTAACTTTACCGGTGCCGAGGGCAGTGTCTGGCCTAGAAACGAAGGTGTGATTTTCCCATTCCTGAGCGGTTTACTGCTCACGGTGTATACCATCACCGGTTTTGATGCCTCCGCCCACACCTCCGAAGAAACCAAAGATGCTGCCAAAACCGTGCCCAAGGGCATCGTCAGCTCGGTCGTATATTCAGCCATTTTCGGTTACATCATGATCTGTACTTTTGTGCTGGTGATGCCTGATTTGGCAGAGGGCGTTAAGCAGGGCATGGGCTTCTTCGAGTCCTTGTTAACTTCCTTGCCTCCTGGCTTAAGGATTGCCCTTGGTATCGGTATTTTTATCGTTAACTTCCTGTGTGGCCTCGCTTGCCTCACATCCTGCTCACGCATGATGTATGCGTTTGCACGTGATGGCGGTTTACCTGCATCCAATTTCCTACGTACCGTTAATCCAACCCTGAAAACGCCAGTGGCAGCGGTATGGGTTTCAGCCATACTGGCAATGTCAGCTACCTTGTATGGCGATGCATTCGTCGTGCTTTCAACCGGGTGTGCGGTGTTCCTGTACTTGTCTTATGCCATGCCAATTGCAGCCGGTATCCTGGCTGAAGGTAAAACCTGGACGCACAAAGGCCCATTCAACCTGGGAGGCGCATCCAAGTTGATCGCTGGCCTGGCGGTTCTGGGCGGTGCTTTCCTGGTATTCGTTGGCGTGCAGCCGCCGAATGAAAAAGTGCTCTACCTGATTATTGCCATGCTCATTGTCATGGCAGTGTTCTGGTTTGTATTCGGTGAATCCAAACGCTTCAAGGGTCCACCTAGCGTTAAGGAATAAACCTTTAAGGAAGCCCTCATGAGGGCTTGCTCCTCATGAGCTTCATTATGAATACGCCATTACCCAATAGCCGCGTCAAACTGCTAGGGCTGGATTTTGGCTCAACTACCTGTAGCGCAATGGTTGCAGAGGCTGATGTCACCTCCAACAGTGTGACTGGCCGCATGGAGTTCAGCGAGCCAACGGTCATTTTTCGCTCCACGCCCGTTTTTACGCCATTCATTAATCACGCTATTGATGAGGCAGCGGTGGCAATACTGATATCCGGCTGGTTAGAGCAAAGCAGCCTGGCGATGGATGAGGCTACTGGAGTACCGGTCATCTTTGCCGGTGGTTCGATTATCACTGGCCTAGCTGCACAAAAGCAGAATGCAGCCGCGCTCACTGCACAGATCAGTCAGCGGGTTGGTGAAACCGTGATTGCCACTGCGCAGGATCCTTGCCTGGAGTCGTGGCTGGCATTCATGGGTAGTTGTTCGGCCTTAAGCCGTTATCACGCCGAAATGCCTCTGCTGAATTTTGATATCGGCGGCGGTACTACCAATGTGGCATTGGGTTTGCAAGGCGATGTGCTGGCCACCGGCTGCTATTTCATCGGCGCCCGGCATTTCCAGTTTGTGCCGGGCAGTTATCAGCTCACTGCAATGTCGGATTACGGCCTTGCCTTGCTGGATGAGCTTGGCATAGAGAAAGGAGTTGGGGATACCCTGGAAACGCTGGAGTGTGAGCAGATCATGCTCTATTACTGCCGCGCGCTGGAGGCCATCGTGCTGGGTAAACGCCGGTTTTTTACCACAGAGATTGCGCAGCAACATGAGCAGGTGGCGATGCTGTCCAGACCTGAACTATCAGTCGCCAAGCTTACGTTTTCTGGTGGTGTAGGCGAGTTGCTTTACCAGCATATGGCAGGTGAGGCTTTGCCCGGCACCACTTTTTATGGGGATTTCGGTATTGACCTAGCACTGGCGATCGCGAATTCTCCATTGCTATCTGCGGATCTGGCCAGCCATATACCGGAAAACCGTGGTCGCGCCACGGTGTATGGCTTAACGCTGCATAGCACCGAAATATCAGGTACTACCCTGTTTCTGCCGCGCCCGGAGTCTTTGCCGTTACGGGATTTGCCCATCGTCAGCAAACTATCCATGCAGGCCTCACAGGCACAATGGTTGGCGGCTTTGGAGCTGGCAAAAAAACGTGAACAAGGGGCCTGCATACAGATATTGGCAGACAGTGCTGAGAAGGCGGGTTTAAACCAGGTTCGCCTGCTGGGCCAGCACATAGAGCAAGCTCTGGCCGCATGTGAGTATCCTGGTACGCAGCCGCTGGTGATACTGATAGAAGCCAACATCGGCAAGGCGCTCGGTAATTACGCTACCAACTGGACAAAGTCTGGCCATAATCTGGTGGTGATCGATGAAGTGCCTATCCGCAACGCGCATTTCGTCAACATTGGCCGCGTGCATCAGCAGATTGTGCCGATTTCGTTCTTTGGCCTGCATTGATTTTGTATTGATAGTTAACGGATTCTGGAGACGAAGATGAAACCACTATTAGCGCTCGATCAGATCAAGCTGCCCGTGCCTCAAGCACCGCAGCCTTACAGTATCAATCTGCATGACAGATTATTTACTTTCCGCGATCTGAAACATGTGCTGGGTGCTTCTGATATCAGTAAAGCTGGTGACCGCAAGGCCGGGCTGGTGGCAGGCGATGAAGTGATGCGCGAAGCTGCACGCGCCGTGCTTTCCGGCATGACCTTGCAGCACCTGTTTGACCATCCACTCACCACTATGCAGGGCAGCGTCGATAGCGTGATGCGCGTTAATTACGATATCGATCACGTAGTATTTGCCGATATAGCCAGTCTCACGCTGGGTGAGCTGAAAGACGATTTGCTGCGCGCCAATGGCGAGCGCATCCGGCAGGTGGGTACTGCGCTCACCGGCGTTATGGTGGCAGCGCTGACCAAGTTATTAGACATACACGAGCTTATATTCCTCGCCAAAAAACTCAAGCGCGGTGCTGCTGCCAAAGCCCGTACCGTGGTGGGCTTGCCCGGTACCCTGTCATCGCGTTTGCAGCCCAATCACCCCACCGATAATCTCAGCGGCCTCACCATGCTGATGTATACCGGCCTGAGTACCGGCTCGGGCGATGCCATTTTTGGCCTCAACCCGGCCATCGACACGGTAGCCAATATCAGCGCTACTTTGCATCACCTCGATAAAGTGAGGAAAGATACCGGAGCGCCTACGCAGATATGCGTGCTGTCACACATCAAAACCCAGCTGGCCTGCCTCGAAGAAGGTGCACCTGTGGAGATCATGTTTCAAAGCTTGGCGGGCACGGAGCGCACGCTGACCGATGAGTTTGATGTCACGGTAGAACTGCTGGATCATGCCTACCAGACCATGCTGGAGCGCGGTGCCTTGGCTGATGTAGCCGAAAATTTCATGTATTTCGAGACCGGGCAAGGCAGCGAATTCACTTACGGCAAGCATGAGGGGATCGACATGGCCACCACCGAAGCGCTGTGTTACGGACTGGCGAGGCGCTACAAGCCATTCATGGTCAATAACGTCACCGGCTTTATCGGGCCTGAAACGCATCTTGATAACCACGAGATGATTTACTCCTGCCTGCAGGATCATTTCATGGGGAAAATGCTGGGCCTGCCCATGGGCATGGCGCCGTGCTATACCCTGCACTCGCAAATCACGCTCGAAGGCCAGCAGATGGCCACCGAACTGCTCACGGCGGCAGGGGCCAACTTCTTTATGGATGTATATCTGGGCACTGATCGCATGCTGGCGTATTTTGATACCAGTGGCCATGACGACCAGACCCTGCGTGAGATCTATGATCTGAAGCCCGCGCCGGAATTCCTGGCTTGGGCCATAGCACGCGGCATTTTCGAGCAGGGCGCAGATGGGGAAGTGAAGCGTGGCGCAAACTGGGGCAATCCCAGGATATTCTGCCAGTCCGATAGCGAATTCCAGCGCCTGCAAGAATCGGTACCCGCCATCTACGGCTTTGAAAACGCAGGCCCACGCCCCGCTAACCGAGTGTCACGTAACATGAAATCCAATCAGGCCATAGGTCGCGAGGCGATTTACGCCAACCTCAGGCCAGCGGAGATTTCCGGCATTGCCTTACGCGAGCTGCATACGGCTGCCATCAGCAAAAATGAGCATTTGAGCGACCCCGCGCTGGGTAGTCAATTGGCCGAGGTCGAATTGCTGCAACTAAGCCCGGAACCGTACGATGTGCAGATACTGATTTCCGACGGACTAAGTGCAGAAGCCATCCACCACAACATCCCTGACCTGTTGCCAGTGCTGCTCGACGGTCTCGCGGGGCATGACCTGAGTGTCGGCCAGCCTATCCTCGCCCCCTATGGTCGTGTCAAACTAGCCGAGGCGGTAGGTGAAGCGCTCAGGCCGAAAGTTGTCATCACCCTCATTGGTGAAAGGCCGGGCGGAGATGCGCTCGCCTCGCGCAGCATGTCGGCCTACCTGGCCTATCGCCTGCCTGATGCCGCCACTAAAAAAGCCGCTGCAGAGTTCAGCGGCAACAAGGCCATAGAGTACGAGTACACCGTAATTTCCAACATTTATAGTGGTGGCCTACCACCTATCGAAGGCGGTAGCGTGATTGTAGAGAAGGTTCGTGGGGTGCTGCATCATATGGCGGCAGGAAATCGCCTGGAAAGCCTGTTGCAGCAGGAGGTTGTTTAATAAGCGAGAGTAATAGACAACAAAAAAGGAGCCTAGGCTCCTTTTATTCGTACAGCTTGAATCTTAGCGATTGCAAACGTACATTGTTACTTCAAAACCGAAACGCATTTCTGTAACTTCTGGCTTGGTCCACATAATAGATCTCCTTAGTTAATTTGGTTTCGTTTTGCTTCTACCTTGCGGCGTTCACATCACGTGTTATTAAATATACGCCTGACCAAAAAAATACCAGTGCCTAAAGTCATTAAAGAGCGCTAGTGATTTTCATTAGATTGTTAATAAATTGTAACGGGTTTTGTTGCAGATCTCCCCTTAATGCGCCTGACTAATTTACCAACTCCTATCACCGCTAATAAAAGTAGCCCCACGCTGACAATAGCTACGGGCCAAGGTATTAACGCTGGTTTGTCTTGTTTCAGTGCCAAGCCATCGCGAAGCTCGCTGGGGAAAGGGCGCGGTTCAACCGGGATAATCTTCCATTGGCTATGGTCGGCAGGTGCGCGTTTTACGTATTCATCGAATGAGTAAACAGGCGCCTGGCCAAAGGCGCGGCTGGATGGGATTTGCGGAATATGCACATAAATGAGTGCTTCAATATCGCCCCCAAGTTGTTTTTCGAGCGGGGTGAGCAGCCGATTGGCTTTGCCTTGAGCCAGTTCAAGCATATCGATACCCATGGCATCGAAGGCGGCTGCCGGGTTCAGCTCGGTATCTTCGGTCGTAATGTATTCATAGATATTATGCGCATCTTTCAGGCTGCCGCTGTTGGCAGCAACATAGAAATAGGCAGCAGTGGCTTTGAGCAGGCCGCCATTACCGCGTTGAGGGAGTTGCCAGCCCAGGCTGCGGAAGGTATCCACGCTGATGCCTGCGCAGTTGGCTTTGGCATGCTGGTAAACGAAATCGTGGCGGTAAAAGTGGTTGTAAACGCGGTTGATGGCGGCCTGGTATTGCTGGGGGACTGAGGCATCTTTCATTACGGCTACCAGCATGTACGATGGCCGGTAAAAGCTCTGGCCGTTGTTAAGATCCATCAGGTATTTATCCATGGGCGTGACAGCCGCGACGATGCCTTTTTCGCCGTATGCATCCAGGTTATAAAAATTATTCACCAGCCAGCGCGACCAGTTGCCATCGGCCTCCATGCGCCCGGTGACGATACCGAAATGGCCGCCATGCGCTTCATCATCATCGCCCTGCGCGCCATTGAGCATGACACCGAGCACTGCCTTGCCGCTCCAGTCCTGATTTTGGTCAGTATTTCTTGACCATAAAACACGGGTTTGGAAAGGGATTTGGGCGCCGCCGTTATTAGCACGCACCATTGTTTGCAGCGTTTCTTGGGCGGAGAGTGGCTGCGCAGGCTTGGCTGCTATCTTGAAATCGAGTGGCCAGATGGTACGCGCTGTAAATTGCTCACTGCCATCCGAATTTTTGCTGGTTTCCCCGCGTAATCTGACTGTTCGCTGGCTGAAGAATTCCTGGCTGCTAGCGTCGTAATAGGAAAGGTTGGTGGGTATTTTTGGCACGATGCCAAAGCCTATGCGTTCACCATTATCCAGCTCTATGGTTTTGCCGTCCGCAGCTAATGTTGCCTTCTGGATAACCTGGCTAGAACCCAGCCACACCAGTGGAGGCTGTGCCGATAAATCTTGCTGGCTAGCTTGCGCGAACCAGTTTTTAATATCCTGCTGCGCATTTTCGGTTTTGGAAAAGCCCGCAACCGACTGATTTTCGGCAGGGACAGCGATGAGTTCCTGCTGAAAATACCACAGTGCCTGCGGAATAGTTGCACAGCCATTGCAACTGCCAGTGGTCAGCTTTATATCCTTAGCTGAATAAAGACCCATCCATCCATCTTGTGTTGCATCAACAGGCATAGCACTGCTGATTGTTGGTATGACGCTAAACATAAGTGCCAGCAGGCGCGAATGAGCTGATTGCATTCGAGATTCCTCTTGTATTTGGAGTGAGCATTAGTATTGTTGTTGAAACTACGATTAGCTTATGAGTTGCCTCAGCTTATTTTTGCTTGACCCAGGCCACCATCCGCTTTACATACTCAGGTTGGCGTATGCACAGGTAAATCGTCACCACGATATTCAGCAGTGCCGTAGCTAGAAATAGCTGCGGAATGGTCAAGCCTTGCTTGAATAGCAGGATGGAAAATCCAGCGGAAACTACCATGAACAGGGCATTGAGGATGTTATTGGCCGCAATGACGCGTGACTGATGGCTTTTTTCTGAACGGGTCTGGATCATGGCGTACAGCGGCACGATATAAATGCCGCCAAACAGGCCGATCAGAGCAATATCAACCAGCACGTGCCAATGCGCTGCATGGCGGATGAACGCTTGATAATCTGCAGCGGATGATGCTCCAAGAGCCGCATGGATATTGGCTGCTGAGGCATATAGATCTGCGCCGAACATAGTCAGTCCGATAGCGCCCAGCGGCACCAGACCGATCTCGACTTGCCCGCGTGAAAGTTTCTCACACAGCAGCGAGCCGATGCCGATGCCTAGGGAAAATACAGTCAGTAACAGAATGAATACGCTTTCATCTCCCCCCAGCACATCCTTGGCCAGATTGGGAAACTGCGCCAGCAATGTAGCACCGAAAAACCAGAACCAGGAAATACCGATAATCGCTAGCCAGACTTGCTGGTGCTGCCAGATGAAACGGATATTACGGAAGGTTTCCGTCAGCGGGTTCCAGTTAATCTTCAATGCCGGATCGCCTGCCGGTGAATTGGGTACGCCGCGACTCACCCAGTAGCCCATCAATGCCAGCGCTATGATGGCGATGCAGGTCACAATCTCACCGCCTGCAGGCCGCATCGCCAGCCAGGCGCCGAGCACCTGTCCTAGCAGAATCGCGACAAAACTCCCCATTTCCACCATGCCGTTGCCGCCAACCAGTTCCTTTTCCGCCAGGTGTTGAGGTAAGTAGGCATATTTCACAGGGCCGAACAGTGTGGAATGCATGCCCATCATGAATAGTGCCAGTACCAGTAACCATAAAGTGTGGGTGATGAAACCAATACTGGCGAACAGCATGATGCCGATTTCGAATACTTTGACGAAGCGGATAATGCGCGATTTCTCGAACTTGTCGGCAATCTGCCCTGCTGTTGCCGAGAACAGGAAGAACGGCAAGATAAACAGCCCAGGCAACAAGGTGGCCAAGGTTGCGCCATCAAGCGTGGTGAGGCTGCCCGCATGAAATGCTACCAGTGTAATCAGCGCTGTTTTGAATACGTTGTCATTAAACGCGCCTAAAAACTGCGTGAAGAAAAACGGTCGAAAACGGCGTTCACGCATTAAAGAGAATTGGTTGCTCATGGTGACAGCTCCGAATTTGGTTTATTGGTGAGAGGTTAATTTAGACTCAGGCTGTTTCAGCCATATTTTTGAGTGTCACATAATCGGTCTTGCCAGTACCGAGTAGCGGTAGTTCGGTCACAACGACGATCTTGCGGGGGATGGCTATTTCCGTGGTGCCTAACTCTCTCCCTGCGCTTTGCAGGGCATCGCGTGTTAACGCACTATCGGTGGTGAACAGGATGATATTCTCGCCACGTGCCGGGTCGGTTTGGGTGCTGGCAGCGTGTTGATGCTCTGGAGATGCCTGGTTGGCAATTTTCTCGCTGGTTTCCAGCGATACCATTTCACCTGCGACTTTAGCGAAACGTTTGACGCGGCCTAGTATCTTCACGAAGCCGTTTTCATCGATATTGACGATATCCCCGGTGTTGTACCAGCCATCTTCAGGTGCTTTCAGCACGCCCGGATTGTCGAACAGGTAATAACCCAGCATCACGTTAGGGCCGCGCACATAAAGCAGGCCGCCATGCTCTATGCCGGGAACCGCTTCCAGCTTGGGTTGCAGGCCAGGCAATAATGGGCCGACAGTGCCTGCCAGATTGGCCATGGGCGTGTTGACCGCTAGTACAGGCGCACATTCGGTTGCGCCGTAGCCTTCGAGGATGCGCAGGCCGAATTTATCGGACCAGGTTTTGCGTACTTCTTCATTGAGCTTCTCTGCACCCGCAACGACATAGCGCAGTTTGTAAAAATCATAAGGATGGGCAAATTTGGCGTAGTTGGCTAGGAAAGTACTGGTGCCAAACAGTACCGTGCAGCCACGGTCATAGATGACTTCTGGAATCACGCGGTAATGCAGTGGCGATGGATACAGGAACAATTTGCTGCCGGTCACCAGCGGCATGATGCCGCCGCAGGTGAAACCAAAAGCGTGGAACAGCGGCAGTGCAATCATGAATTTGTCGCTGGGTGAAAAATCGATCACCGCACGAATCTGGGCAATATTGGCGAGTATGCCGCGATGCGAATGTACGACACCTTTGGGTTTGCCTTCAGAGCCAGAGGTAAACAAAATGACTGCGGGCTTTTCCGGATTTTTGGCTTTGGCTGCGCAAGCTGGAAACCATAATGCATAAGTCATTAGCCATAGTTTGTCCCAGAAGTTGAACTGGCCGCGCAGGTCTTCCAGATACACCACACGCACATTTTCCAGCGCAGCAACGATCTCTTCCAGCTTGGCGGTTTCCAGAAACTGGCGTGATGTGATGATAGTACTTACTTTCGCCGCGATACAGGCATTCTGAAGGCCTGCTGTGCCAGCCGTATAGTTGAGCATGGCTGGTACACGTTGCATGGCACTCATACCGAATATCAGGCAGACGGTATTGGTGACATTTGGCATGAGCACACCAACGGCTTCATCCGGTGCGCTTATTTTTTCTGCCAAACGGCCTAAAGCAAGGCTTTTCTTGAGAAGTTCGCCATAACTTTCTTCAGTCTGGCGCATGTCTTCCACCAGGCTGGTTTTACGTCCGTGAATGCTGATGGCGTCCAGAAAGGCACCCCACAGAGTTTGCAATTGTTGTGAAGCAAACAGCATGTCCTGCATGACGCGGCGCATGGCATCGCCTGACATCCGACGGCGGATCTTGGCGCTAGGTGCATCCGGCATGGCGATGCTGGTAGTAGGCAAAATGGTCAGTGTCACTTTGGGGAACAGCTTACGCGGATAGTCGCCAGATAAGCGGCTGAAATAGCTGCGTGCGGCCCCATCCAGGCGTACCGGCAGGATGGTGGCTTCGGTTTTTGCAGCAACGAAGCCCGGACCATCGTAAACCTTCATGAGACTGCCGGTCTGGGTAATGCGGCCTTCTGGAAAGATCACCACGTTCTCACCAGACTCCAGCAGCTTGATGACTTTTTTCATGGCCAGCGGGCTGGTGGGGTCTACAGCCAGATAAGGCACCAAGCGAAGTACCTGGCGGAACAGCCAGCTATTGAGCACGGTGGTGTGTACAACGAAGGTGGCGCGAACGGGCAGAAACAAGCCTAGTAACAGGCCATCTAGAAACGATTCATGATTGGCGATGATGAGTAATTTTCCATGATCCGGCACGTGCTGTTTGCCGCTGACTTCTATCCTGAGCAGGATTTTGCTGATGAAACGTAGAGTGGCTGCGACCATGATTCCCCCTTATTATTTTTTGAGCGCTCAACTATTCTAGATTGCTGTTTTTATTAGTTAAGTTTCAGTTTTAATGTAATGCAATACGCGGGTTAATGCGTCTTCGATCTTTTCCTTGTTAATCCAGAAATACACTTCCTTACCCACTTTTTCGCTCAATAATGCCCCGCTGCTGCGCAATACTTTGAGGTGATGGGTCACGGCTGTGCGGCTCAGTGTAGAGGCGGCGACTATCTGCAGGATATTCATACGCTCATCTTTCTCGAAGGCCAGCAGTATGCGCTGGCGATGCTCGTCACCCAGCGCGATGAACAGCTCGGAAGTATCTTTGAAGCCTGCTGGAATTTCAATAATCGTCTTCATAACTATATAATTAGTTATTTAGTTATGTGTGTCAACAGTTTTTTGTTATTTTTGATTTGAATCAATCTTTACCTTTGCTGATGTTTAATCTTGTAGTCATATTCGCTATGATGTTTGGTCTTTTCAATATCCGCCAATTTCAGGCTAGTTTTAGCGAGTAAATTCAGTGGTTTCAAGCCAACATCAGATAATGCCCCGCTCTGCTTTGTATGCCAGCATGACACAATCAGGTTTCTGCTTTGCCCCCAGTGCGGCTATGCAGGCGTGGCTGTTGGCGCAATCTGTGGATGCCCTGGGTGATTGGGAGCGATTCGCCGCCAGCTGGAACGATATGCCACTGGATGAATACATGGCGGATGGCGGACGTTATCGCCGCCGCCGTTATGCCACGCTGAGTGCCGCTTCAGGCAATAGTGATGTCGTACTTGAGCCGCATCAACCGCATTACCAGAGCCTGGATTACAACAACCTGAATGGCGGTATCGCGCGCGATTTCGAGCCGATACTGGACGATATTGTGCAGGGGCCGACCATGCGCAATGTATTGTCTTTCGGCCTGCAGACTTTTAGCCATTTCATGCCAAAAGCTAAGTGGCATATCGAATGTCACCAGTTCCGCATCGAGGCTCAAACAGGGGAAGCAGGCCAGCCAACACCAGAAGGCGTGCATCGTGACGGCGTGGATTTTGTGCTGGTGATGATGGTGAAGCGCGAGAACATCTCAAGCGGCACCACGACTATGCATGATCTTGAGCAAAAGGGGCTCGATAGTTTTACCCTGACGCAGCCGCTGGATTGTGCGATTGTGAATGACAGGCGCTGTATGCACGGTGTGACGCCGATTGAGCCCATCAATGTAAATCAGCCTGCTTATCGCGATGTGCTGGTGGTGACGTTCAGGAATGTTGCTTGAGCATGCAAAATGCAGATATTTCAGACTCAGCGAATCCGTTAACTAACACCAGTTTTTTCAAGTTACTGACATTCCGTGTAGCCATCGTGCTTTCCTACCAGATCATGGCAGTGGTGGTGGGCTGGCATATCTATACCATCACGCGTGACCCGCTGGCACTAGGTTTAATCGGCCTAGCCGAACTGATCCCCTATTTCAGTTGTGCGCTATTTGCCGGTTATGCCGTTGATCATTATTCCAGGCGTATGTTCGGTGTCTCCGCAGCCATTGTGCTTGCGCTCAATGCATTGCTGCTTGCCGTACTATCGAGAGACATGCTTCATATCCATGCGCTGGCCAGTGATGCATCCTGGTGGATCTATGGCTCGGTGGCTTTTGTCGGTATCGCCCGTGCGTTCATCGCACCTTCTTACAGTGCCTTGTTTGCCATCATCCTGCGTCGTGAGCAGTATGCTAAAGCGGCAAGCGTTGGCAGCACTGTGTTTCAATTTGGATTTGTCATTGGCCCTGCGCTAGGCGGCATCCTCATTGGCTGGGCAGGCATTGCGGCGGCTTATATGGTGGCGACCTTGTTTGCAGTAATAGCGGCTGTTGCGATTCTGACTATACGTGTAGATACAAAGCCAGCAGCAGAAAGCTCACCGGTATTTTCAAGTATCGCCGAAGGCGTACGCTTTGTCTGGAATAACCAGATTATCTTGGCTGCACAGGCGCTGGACATGTTTGCCGTACTGTTTGGCGGCGCGGTGGCCATGCTGCCGGTATTCATCCATGATATTTTTCATTATGGGCCTGAAGGGCTTGGCATCTTGCGAGCCTCCCCGGCGGTGGGAGCTATAGTCATCGGCATCTATTTGTCTAAACACCCAATTAGCCAGCACGCTGGTAGATGGCTGTTAATGACAGTGGCTGGTTTTGGGCTTTGTATTATCGCTTTTGCCCTTAGCCCTAATTTTTGGGTGGCAGCATTTTTACTTATGCTGTCAGGCATATGCGACGGTATTTCAGTGGTGTTGCGCACTACCATTATGCAATTGATGACTCCGGACAATATGCGTGGCCGGGTTGCCTCAATCAATGGCTTGTTCATCGGCTCATCCAACGAACTGGGCGCTTTTGAATCCGGTTTGTCTGCCCGCTTGATGGGGCTTATACCCTCAGTTATTTTCGGTGGGCTGATGACAATCAGTGTTGTCATTGCAACCGCTAAACTCGCGCCCAAACTGCGTAGCCTTGATCTGAAGCAGCTGCATTAAATCTCAATTTTAAGAATTAGCCTGTTAGTCCCCCACTAATCAATCTATTGAAATTGCCAGTAATTTTATATGCTGGCAACAGCTGTCAAACCTTAGACGGACTTTCAATAAAAATTAGGTATAACCAGATCAGGTATTACTGGGATACGGATCAAAAATGGCTACAGATCAAAAACAATCACCTATAGAAATCGCGCGTCAAACCTTGATGCAGCTGACGCAGCGCAAAATACCTCCAACCCCCGATAACTTCCGCAGCGTGTATGACGAAATTGCAGGCATCCGCTCGGTAGATAAATCGCAGGAACTCGGCAAGACACTGGAGAAAGTGCTATTTGAGGCGGGCAAACACAAGCCTAAATATATCGCTGTTGCGCAGGCAATGTCACCGCTGATCGAGAAAGGCGACTGGAACAAACTCGAAGACCAGCTCCGCAAATTATTCCCGGCTGGCGAGGTGGCAACAGTTGGCGAAGTCAATTGGTCAGTGTTAATTCGTAGCCTGCTCAAGCAGATGGAAGTCAGTCATAAGGGAGTGACTTTAAGTCGCAAAAAAGAAGGCTTGAGTCGAGTGTTGAGTAATTTTGGTAGCGATCCCGATGTTTTGGGGCAAAAAATTCAGGCCTTGATGAGCTCATGGGGTATTGGTGCAGCAGCAACGGATTCATCAGGCCCACCGCTTATCAATAGTGAGGTCGAAACATTACAGACGGCCTCCCCAGGTCAGACCAATACATTAGGCAGTAGTGGCAAGCAAACGGCACAGTGGCGCGATATGCTGCTGAGAACCTTTGAGCTTGTCCTTATTCCTTATCTAGAATCATCTCCAGAGCAACAGCAGAAAGCTGTTTCTTTGCTGGCAAAGTTGCAGCAGGCAAATACTGAACATGCCCTGATTCGTTGCAGCGAAGAGCTCAAGCCA
The DNA here is from genome assembly GCA_035459965.1 of Methylophilaceae bacterium. Taxonomy (GTDB): domain Bacteria; phylum Pseudomonadota; class Gammaproteobacteria; order Burkholderiales; family Methylophilaceae; genus DATHXC01. The sequence continues at coordinate 40,609 of DATHXC010000009.1, read as the reverse complement.
CTGTTACTGACGCTGGAAATGCAACGCGACGGACAACAGCGTATTCAAGAGTCTTTATTGCAATTGTTACGGCTTGTGGTTTCCAGCATGGGTGAACTGGTCATTGAGGATAAATGGCTATTTGGCCAGATTACGGTGATCAACGATATCGTGGCCAAGCCGCTTAATATCAACACACTTTATGACGCCGAAAGCAGTCTGAAAGGCCTTATCTACAAGCAATCGCAAATTAAACCAGCGCTTACCGAGGCAAAGGACACGCTGAAGAAAATGGTGACGACTTTCGTCGACAGGCTGGTAGAGATGACGGAAAGCACCAACGACTATCAGGAGAAAATTGAAAGCTACCAGCTACGGATTACCACGGCTGAAGACATAGGTGAATTGAATACGCTGCTGAAAAACATTCTGGACGACACGCGCGCTATTGGCCTTAATGTACAGCGCACGCGTGATGAGTTTACTATCAGCAAGAAAAAAGCAGCCGAGGCCGAACAGCGCATACAGGAGTTGACCGCCGAACTCGATCACATTAGTGAAGTCGCCCATCAGGATTATCTCACCGGTGCTTTAAACCGGCGCGGCATGGATGAGGCGTTGGAGCGTGAATTTAACCGAGCTGATCGCCACAATGCTACCTTGTGTATTGCCATGATGGACATTGACCATTTCAAGAAGCTCAACGATAACCTTGGTCACAGCACTGGCGACCAGGCCCTGACCCATTTCGTGAGAGTTATCAAGGATGTGTTGCGTACGACTGACGTGCTGGCGCGCTATGGTGGAGAGGAGTTCATCATTATCCTGCCGGCAACCCCGCAGGATGAAGCCATCAGGGTGGTGACGCGTGTACAGCGTGAGCTGACCAAGAACTTCTTTATGCACAGGAACGAACGTGTGTTGATTACCTTTAGCGCAGGGATTGCTGAGCGCAAGCCGGGTGAAACCCCGGAAAGCCTGATTCCGCGCGCGGATGCAGCCCTCTATCAAGCCAAGCATACCGGGCGTAACCAGGTGATTGGTGCAGAGACGACGCTGGATGATCCTGCGTCAGGGCTTGAACCAGATATTTAAGTAGAAGTAATGGAGATCATCGAAGACATTGTGCCGCTGATGTGCAAAGCCATCATTATCGATGTGCCGGTTATGCTCATTGATATCCAGCTGCGTTATTATGAAGGCATCACTGCGCTTGAGCTGTATGAAGTTACCCGTGGTGCCTGGCGTGTAGGCTCACGCCGCGAGGGTGTGCGTTATGCGTTTGCAGTGGCTGGGAATGTCATCAGGGAAGTCTACGAAATTGATGGCTGGTACCGGGCCGGAACTACGCCCTACCGCATCAAACCCTTTGAGAGTTTTATTGTGGATGGTCGCTGGGAATTTATCGGTAGCCTTGCACCAGCAGAGATACGCTCAAAATTCAAAGGCCATTCTGTCGCAGGCTATTTCAACAAGGGCCAGCAGAACCAAGTGGCCTATGCAAATTGCTGAGCACCACTAAAGTTTCAGGCAAAAAATAAGGCGCTCCATAAAATGGAAGCGCCTTTTTATTACTTAGTTGTTACTAGTTCTTGCGACGACGACTTGCAGTAAAGCCCATTAAACCAAGACCTGCCAGCAACATGGCATAAGTGTCTGGTTCTGGAACTGCTGTAGGGTTGCATACGTAGTTTATACCTACTACAAAGTCATCATAGTCGGCATCTACTTTTGCACTGTCGTTAAAAGCGATCAGGAAGTCGTAATCCTTATTACCTTTCAAGAAAACAAAGCCAGTGTATTTCCCGTTATCGGTCCCGTTGCTGAATGTTGTATATGGATCGGAAAAGCTAAAGTTGACTAAACCTGCACTGAATGTTTGGGTAATTGAGTCACCGATATCGTTGGCTTCAGTTAACTTCAGACCACCTAATGTAAAAAAGTCTTTGTAGCTACTTTCACTGCCCAAGTAAGTTGCAGTAATAGCAACTGTGTCACTCGCCCAAAGGCTACCTGATAAACCAACAGAACGGCTACCAGTAACAGATTTTGGTTCACCATCGTAATTCTTGAATAATACAAATTCTGGTTTTTTGATGCTTAAACAATCACTACAAAACTCACTGGCAGTAGTGACTGCAGGATCTGGTTTTGGCTGATGGTTCTTTTTGTTAGTTGCAAAAGCAGTATTAGAAACTGCTATTGCAAGCAAAATAAATAAAAGTTTTTTCATGTTAGGGCCCCGTTTGAACTTGCTATTAAATGATAATTTTTATGTGGTTGCATTATTGATTTTTAGTGAGTAAGTGGTAAATAGTCCGTTCGGACTAATCTGGCTCTCGCAAGACTATTCTCAATAGATATTGATGGGTGTAGTCTGTTCTTGTGAGACTAGTTTTGTTATGTGAGGAATGAACCCAAAATGCTAGATTTCTCTTCCACTAAAGGTGTTTTATTCGATCTGGATGGTGTGCTATACGTAGGCTCGCAGGCGATTGAAGGCGCTGTCGACTCGATAGCTAGAATCCGTGACAGCGGCATTGCCTGCCGTTTCGTGACCAACACCAGCACGCTCTCACTGGAATCACTGCAACAAAAAATCAATCATCTGGGCTTTAATATTCCCGCCAATGAAATTATCAGCGCCCCTCAAGCGGCATTGCGCTACCTGAAAAATCAAGGCGACCCGCTATGTCGTTTATTGCTAGCAGACGACGTGAAAAAAGATTTTGCCGAGTTTCGGCTCTCCGATACCGCCCCAGATTTCATTATCGTGGGTGACATAGGCGATGCGTGGACTTATCAAATATTAAATGAAGTATTTAATAGCCTGATGAGTGGTGCCAAGCTGATCGCAATTCATAAAAATCGCTTTTGGCAAACCGAACATGGCCTACAAATGGATATTGGCGGTTTTATTGACGGCCTCGAATATGCAAGTGGCCAACAGGCCATGATTATCGGCAAACCTTCGGGCGATTTCTTCCGTATTGCTGTTGAGGATATGCAGCTATTGCCATCTGAAGTGGCAATGATAGGCGATGATATAGATTCTGATGTAGGCGGTGCGCAACAAGCAGGTTTGCCGGCTATTCTGGTACGCACTGGCAAATATCGTCAGCACTATGCTCAAGCTTCCGCCATCAAGCCGGATTTGGTGATAGATTCAATTAACAATCTTGCACTGGCGCTTGGTTTAGATAACTAGCTGATGATACTTATTTAATCTATTGGATGGTTATCGTCAAAGTACTTTTACGATTAGAACAATACTTGTATAGTTAACAATCATATGGACATACTATAGTCCTACAAAAATAACAAAAACATTAGGAAATCAGGTCGTATTCCATTTACAAGAACGCTACTGCCTCACAGGCAATGGTTCTTTTGATTACAGCCCAGACTCCTGACTTTAAAAGTTACTAAACAACGCGCGAGCTTTTTGGGGCAATGCTTTGGCCTATCGTGACGCTGCGAGGACTACATAAGCTATGAGTCAGGTTTCAATGCCAGACAATTACTCTCTTTTAGCGCGACTATCTGCCGCTGTTACCATGCTGATTGGCATGCTGGCACTTGCTGGGTGGATATTCGACTATGCCTTGCTCAAGAGTGCTCTGCGTGGTGGCGTACCAATGAAGGCGAATACAGCAATAGGTTTGATATTCGCATCAGCTGCATTATTCATGCTTGCAAATCGGCCTTTCCCACCTAAACGATACGTTGCACAGTTACTTGCGTTATTAGTTTTTGTGCTTGGGGTCGCTACGCTCGGACAGTTTGTCTTGGGATGGCAACTTGGTATAGACGAGTTTCTATTCCGTGATGCCTCTGACCTATATGGCCTTCCAGGCCGTATGTCCATCTATAGTGCGATGGCTTTTGTCGCCATTGGCCTTGCCATGTTTTTTATCCCTCACATACGGCTGTGGCTGTTGAACATCCTGCTTTGTTTGCTGGTGGTGGGAATAGGCGCGCTGTCTTTGCTGGGATATCTATGGAATGTGAGTGAAATGGTGGGCAATATTCATATTTCACCGCTGGCAGCTAATACAGCCCTTGGCTTCTCCCTGCTTGGGATTGGGACGCTTTCTATAAACGGTAGATCAGGGGCGTTCACGATTTTCAACGATAAACCGAGCAATGTAGAGATCAACATACTTACCGGTTTCATCAGTGCTTTGTTATTACTGGTGATCGGTGGCGGCTATACCTATGAATCAGGTGTTAATTTCGCTGAGGCTGATAAATGGGTAAAACATACGCAGCAGGTGCGCACTGAACTGGCCAAGCTGCATGTGGCAATCTCCGATGCGCAATCTGCACACTTAAATCATGTAGTACTAGGTAAGCAGGAATATGATGATATTTATACTGGGCATCTCAAACAGGTCAGGGCTAGTACAGACTCACTTGCCAGCCTGATTTCTGATAATTCACAGCAACAGCAGAACCTCATTTCCCTTCAAGCCATGATCAACAAACAACTACAGGTCATGGAACAAACCAGAGTGGAATATGAGGATAAAGGGATTGCTGCAGGCCGCGCCATGATTTCTGGAGAAGGGCCACAGATCATGCAGCAAATACAAGATCTGATGAACCAGATGGACGGTTTGGAAGCTAGCCTGCTTACACAGCGCGAGCAGCTTGCCTCGCATAAACAGCAGGACACCCTCTACTGGTTGATGGGAACACTACTGCTGGCGACGGCCTTGTTTGCAACACTTTTTCATAATATACGCCGCGAGATGCTGAGGCGTCGGCAGATGGAGCACGCCCTATCTGACAGTGAAAAACGTTTGCAGACCATGCTGGAGAACAGTCCTATCTCTGTACGTATACTCAGTTATCGTGACCGAAAAATTGTATTCGCCAATCGGGCGTTTGCCAGCATGATCCATAGCTCGTTGGAGCAAATAATCGGGATTGACCCCATCCAGTTTTACGAGAATCCGCAGGATTGGGAATATATTACCGAGCAGTTGGAGCAAGGCCAGCCGGTCATCAATCGCCTCTTTGCATTACATGGTGTGGATGGTCATAAGTTCTGGGCATTGGGCTCCTTGTTTAAAACTGAATATGAAGGTGAGCCCGCCAATCTTGGCTGGTTTTATGATGTAACGCCGCTACGGGTGGCCCAGCAGCAGGCTGAAGATGCCAATAAATCAAAGAGTGATTTCCTGGCCAATATGAGCCATGAAATACGTACACCGATGAATGCCATCATAGGCCTGTCGCATTTATGTTTGCAGACTGCCCTGGATGAAAAGCAGCGCGACTATGTTACCAAGGTGCATTATTCAGCCAAGGCCTTGCTGGGCATCATCAACGATATCCTCGATTTTTCCAAGATTGAGGCAGGCAAGCTGGATCTGGAGTTAACGGATTTCGATTTGCACAATTGCCTAGCCAGTGTTGATTCTTTGGTCGGCCATTTGGCCAGGGAGAAGAACCTCGTTTTCGACATTGTCGTTGCCCCTGACGTGCCCAAGTTTTTGTGGGGTGATGCTTTACGACTGCGGCAAGTACTGATTAATCTTGCCAGCAATGCAGTGAAGTTTACCAATGAGGGTTCAGTACATGTCACTGTCATGCTCAAGCAAGCGCATCCTGTGCAAAAAACTGTTGAGCTTGAATTCTCGGTAAAGGATTCCGGCATCGGCCTCTCGACAGAGCAAAGCGCCTATCTGTTCCAGCCCTTCAGCCAGGCCGATAGCTCAACCAGTCGGAGGTTTGGAGGTACAGGATTAGGATTGGCCATTTGTAAACGGCTAGTTGAAATGATGTCAGGAAAGCTATGGGTTGAAAGCCGGGAGGGTTTCGGTAGTGATTTTCGATTTACCACCCATTTTGGGCTGGGCAGGGAGGTGATCGGTCTGGATGTCCGCAGTAATGATCTAATTGATGCACGAGCCCATCTCATGGGCAAACGGATTTTGCTGGTTGAAGATAATCCTTTTAACCAGCAAGTCGCGCAGGAGATATTGCAGGATGTCGGCGTGAGCGTAACGCTTGCGAGTAATGGTGTAGCTGCACTGGATGCCCTGGCCGAAGAGTTATTCGATATCGTACTGATGGATGTACAGATGCCACTCATGGATGGCTATGAGGCTACCCGGCAGATTCGCTCGATGCCAGCTTTAGCATCGCAATGTGTGATTGCCATGACAGCGAATGCCATGGCGGAAGACCGTCAGCGCTGCCTGGCCGCTGGTATGGATGACTTTATTTCCAAGCCCATTATTCCCGATCAGCTATATATCACATTGGCCAAGTGGCTCATAACTCTCAACAGTGGCGAGCTCAGGGGTGAAGAGCCCGGCTTGGCAACCGAACCGATAAAACATTTGTCCAATCCTTTAGAAGCCCCAGAGCCGCTAAGTATTGATCTTAAATTGCTCGGCGAGTTGCTTCATCATGACCCAGACAAAATACGCAAATTTGCGAACAAATTTCTAGAGTCTGCACACGAGACTTTTAATGAGTTGCAAGCAGCTTTTGCCGACAACGATATTGCAGCTATTGCGGGCTTGGGCCACCGGTTTAAGTCTGCTGCTGGCACAGTCGGTGCGTCAGCATGTGTTGATATATGCCGGGGATTGGAGCAATGCGGCAAGACCAATGATATACAACAAGTAGAGGCATTGATGGCCGAGCTAGCCCAACAGCTGCAGAAAATAACCCTGCAGATTGAGACGGCAATTGCGAACCAAGACAGCCATCAATAACAGAGATAAGCAAAATGACTGACAGAATATTGCTTCCTGAACTTATCAGATCGTTGCGAACGCTACTGGTCGATGACGACAGCTTTATGCTTGAGCTGTTGCAAGACATGCTTAGGGATATGGGCTTTACTGACATCACCACTGCATCCGATGGCCAACAGGCACTGGCCACCATGGACAGTATGAGTCAACCCATGCAGCTACTGATTTGTGATCTCAATATGCCGGGTATGGACGGCATAGAATTCTTTCGTCATTTAGCCAAGCGTAAATTTGATGGCTGGATGATTATTTCCTCAGGCTCGGATACCCGCTTGCTGAAAACCGTGGGTAGCCTGATCAAGGCACATCATCTGCGTTTTCTGGGTAGCCTGCATAAGCCAATTGTGCCGGTACATTTGTTTGCTACCCTGATGAAGCTTGTAGAAACCCATATTAGTCCGGACGGCGATGCGGAAATCGAATTGCTTTCGGTGGAAGAGATCCGTACTGGCCTTGCTAATGGCTATATCCAGACCTATTTTCAGCCCAAGATTGCTGCTACCAATAAGCAAGTGCTTGGTGCCGAGTGCCTGGCTCGCTGGCAGGACCCGGTCAAAGGGCTCATTTTGCCCGCCGCATTTATTTCTGTGGCAGAAGAACACGACTTGATTGATGACCTGACCTTGATTGTGTTCACCCAAGCCATGCACCATCTTGGCGATTGGGCACGGCAAGGGCATGACCTGAAGATGTCGGTCAATATCTCCATGGATAATCTTGAGTGGCTGAATATGCCGGAGCAGTTTGCCCAGATTACTAGAGAAGCGGGCGCTGATATCAGCAAGGTGATGCTGGAAATGACGGAAAGCCGCCTGATGAGCAATCTCGCCACCAGTCTAGAGATCATCACCAGGCTCAGCCTCAAGGGTTTTGGTTTATCAATTGATGATTTTGGGACTGGGTATGCAAGCATGGAAAAGCTCAACCAACTGCCATTTACGGAGCTTAAGGTAGATAAAATGTTTGTGCTTGGTGCTGCTGGAGACGCCTCAGCGCGGGCGATTCTGGATTTGAGCGTGCGCATGGCTAGATCCCTTGATATGCGCATTGTTGCTGAGGGGGCGGAATCCCAGGAAGATTGGGATTTGGTGGTTGCGGCAGGTTGTGACGAGGTGCAGGGCTATGTGATTGCAAAGCCAATGCCGGCAAACGAATTCATCAACTGGAAAAAAGAGTGGGAGCGACGCTGGTTGCTTTCCTAGGCGACTAGAACTTACGCACCTAGGCTGACTAAGTTAGCAACCCTTAAGCTGGTTGTTTCTGCAATTATTAGTGAATTGTCTGGCTTGCTCAATTTGTTCTGGTGTCATGTTGATGGATAAGTAACTCAGCAGATTGCGGCGCTTATTGATACGGCTTGGACTGCTGTTTTTGTCCTCGGTAGAGAGTGCCACCCACATATAGCCGCGCACTTTATCTTCGTCCAAACCATCACCATGCAGGTACATATTGCCTAAATCAAACTGGGCATCACCACTACCTTGTTCAGCGGCAAGGGCCAGCCATTTTTTTGCGGCATCATAATCCTGCGGTACGACTTCGCCTTTGAGGTAGATGATGCCAAGGTTAAGCTGTGATTTGATATGCCCTTGTTCGGCAGCCATACGATAGTAGCGAATAGACTCATCGTAATCCGGCGATGCGACCTTGTTGGTGAAGTAGATGATGCCCAGATTGTACTGGGCTTCCGGGAAACCCTTGTCCGCCGCCTGTCGATAATACTCAATTGCCTGCGGGTAATCCTGTTTCACCCCATCACCGTAGTAATACATCAGGCCAAGGTTGTATTGGGCCTTGGCATCACCTTCCTTGGCCAATGCCCGATACATCTCGGCGGCCTGGGCAAAGTTGCCTGCATCTGCCGCCGCTTTTGCTTCATCTAAGGTAGTCGCATTTGCCGTGGTTGCATTAGCGGCGCATGCCAGCCAACCGAATGCCAGCCATCCAGATGCAAGCAAAATGATGAATTTTTTCATGTCATTTTCTTCCATATTTTGCTGAATATAGTTACTACCAATAACACTAGCCCACCTGCCACAACGCCCACTAGGCCATCAATTAAGACAGGCAGCACAGCCGCTAAAAAGCCACCAATTCCCGGCAAAGCAGCCACACTGTGTGCCAAGTTTTCTACTGCATGGTGCAGCACAGGTATGTTGTGGCCAAGTATGCTACCCCCCACCATGAACATCGCGGCTGTGCCGATTACAGAGAGGCTTTTCATCATATAAGGCGCGGCAACCAAGATATTGTTGCCTATGGCACGCTGTAGCTTTTGCCACCAGCTTTCGCCATTTTTACGGCTCAGGTACAGCCCTCCGTCATCCAGTTTAACAATGCCTGCTACCAGTCCATACACCCCGACGGTCATGATCATGGCAATACCCGCCAGCACGGCCAGCTGGGTCATCAGTGGCGCCGTAGCAACAGTGCCCAGAGTGATCACAATGATTTCGGCAGAGAGGATAAAGTCAGTGCGTACTGCGCCTTTAATCTTGTCTTTTTCAAAAGCAACGATATCTATGTCGGGGTTGCTCAGCGCCTCCGTCAGTTCGCCCTGGTGTGACTTTTCGTCGGCATGTAAAAGCTTATGCGCCAGCTTTTCAAATCCTTCATAACACAAAAACGCACCACCCAGCATCAGTAACGGTATCACCGCCCATGGTGCAAAAGCGCTAATTAAGAGTGCAGTTGGCACCAGAATCAGTTTGTTAACGAAAGAGCCTTTAGCCACTGCCCATACCACTGGCAACTCGCGGTCTGCGTTTACCCCGGAAACCTGTTGTGCGTTCAAGGCCAGATCGTCCCCCAGCACCCCGGCCGTCTTTTTGGCTGCGACCTTGGTCATGACCGAGACATCATCCAGTATGGAAGCAATGTCATCAATCAACGCTAATAAACTGCTACCTGCCATTATTGTTTTCCTTTTGCATTCTGAGTCGTTGAATAAGCGTTTATTGAATAACTTTACGTGGTGCAATTCAGGGATGCGATATACTTCCTGAAGCCGATTTGCAATGTTAGCGCATGCCTATCCATATAGCACCATACCTTCCTGATGATTTTTAACAAATGAATTCCCTCACTTTGGCTATACAAACTGCATACATGCCTTTTTCGGGCATTTTCCAACAACCACAGCCTTGGCAAGCGAGCATTCTGGGCGGTATTTGCTTTCTTGATCCTGCGATAGCGAATGATACTTCAACCATTCCGCTCATGCAGTTGCACGCGCCTGTTCTGGATGGCTTACAGGTCGCCAGCGAGCTTTGGTTGAGTAATACAGCACAGCCCAACGCTATGGATCACGGCATTCAAGGCGCAGTACATTATCGTTTCAATAACGAAATGCTGTTTGGCATCATTACCTTGCCTGAATCCGAATCTTTGCAACACACTACGGAATCAGCATACCAGCAGATATTTGCACTGGTAGACGCGCTGGGCTATCCCCATATTTACCGCTTCTGGAATTACATGGCCGACATCAACATTGTCACCGATGGGTTGGAGCGCTATCGCCAGTTTAATGTTGGGCGCAAGGATGCTTGGCTAGCCTGCGGACGCGATGCCACCAGCCAGCTACCTGCTGCCTGTGCATTGGGCCTGTCTAGCGGGCCACTTACTATCGCTTTTCTGGCCGGGCATAAAACGCCAGTCGCTATTGAAAATCCCCGCCAAATCAGTGCCTATGAGTATCCAGAGCAATACGGCCCGCGCACTCCCAGTTTTTCCCGTGCCACCTTGTTGCAAAGCGGGCAGGGTAATCTTTTATTGATCTCAGGCACCGCTAGTATTGTCGGGCATCAAACGCTGCATCTATCTGATGTGGTCGCGCAAACCAGGGAAACCCTGGCAAATCTGCAAGCCATCATTGACGAGGCCAACCGACTGCTGCAAACGCAGAAGTTTGAGCTGGGCCAGGCTTTTCTCAGGATATATATTCGCCATGCGGCCGATTTTCCAGCCGTGCGCAATGAAATATATCGACAGCTGGGCAGCGCAATCAAAGCCGTGTTTATCCAAGCGGATATATGCCGACAAGAGCTGCTACTGGAAATTGAAGCAACTGCCGTGGCTGGCTCATGACAGGCATGCCTGAAATCACCATGAAATCGGCTGGCGCATTATTGCTTACGCTGTATGACTACCTGGTGTTGTATCTCGGTCTACTATGGCTTGGCTTTTTAAGCCTGTGCTGGACGCTGGTCGCTACACTGCTTTACCCGCTATTGCCAGAGCGCCAGGCAATTCGTCTGGGGCGCTACGTCATCATGGTGTCCTTCCGCGCCTATCTTGCCAGCCTCAGTATCTCGCGCCGCTGCAGTTTTGATCTAAGCGAGCTGGATACATTACGCGATGAAACGCCGTTGATCATCGCGCCCAATCACCCCTGCCTGCTGGATGCCGTCATGATCATTTCGCGCTTGCCCAATGTGGCCTGCGTCATGAAATCAGAGCTGAAGAACAATATTTTCCTGGGCGCGGGCGCACGTCTGGCGCGCTACATCGGTAATGAGCCCATACGGCAGATGGTGATGCAGGCCAGTGAAGATTTTAAAACCGGCAGCCATTTGCTGCTGTTCCCAGAAGGTACGCGCACCACGCGCCAGCCTGTCAATGCATTAAAAGGCAGCATCGCCCTTATTGCCTTGCAAGCGCAAGTGCCGGTGCAGACATTGCTCATAGAAACCAACTCGGCCTATCTTAGTAAGGGCTGGTCCCTGTTTCGCAAACCTCCAATGCCCGTAAGTTACAAAATCAGGCTGGGTAAACGTTTTGCGCCCCCTGAGAGCACCCATAGCTTCATGGCAGAACTCGAAGAATATTTCACTGAGGCGTTAACACCATCAGCGCAAAACGCTGCTGCATTAAGCCCGGAGCAGTCTCTGACCAATACACAAAATGAGGCCAGATCCGGCTTCAATTCGCATGAGGCATCCATGTAATGACAACAGCCTCCACCAGCCATATCGTACTTATCCCCAGCTATAATCCGGGCCCAAAAGTCTATGAGACAGTACGTACCGCACGCCAGCAATGGGAGCCGGTATGGGTGGTGATAGATGGCAGCACCGATGGCTCGGAACTCACATTACAAGCCATGGCGGCGCAAGACCCAGGCCTACGCGTCATCCATCTGCCCCATAACCAGGGCAAGGGAGCCGCCGTGCTGCATGGCCTGCACCTCGCCTCCGCCGCAGGCTACACGCATGCCCTCACCATGGATTCCGACGGCCAGCATCCACCAGACCTGATCCCTGCATTCATGGCGGAGTCCATCAAACAGCCCGATGCCATGGTGCTCGGCATGCCGATATTCGATGCCAGCGCACCGAATATCCGGGTGCAAGGTCGCAAGATATCCAACTGGTGGGCAAACCTGGAGACATTGTGGGCAGGCATCGGCGATTCCCTGTTCGGTTTTCGCGTCTACCCCATAGAGCCCCTCAGAAAAGTCATGCGCTACCAGCCCTGGATGCGCCATTTCGATTTCGATCCAGAAGCCGCAGTCAGGCTAAGCTGGCATGGGGTAAAGGTAGTCAACCTGCCAGCCCCGGTACGCTATTTCAGCATCGACGAAGGCGGCGTTTCACATTTCCGCTACCTGCGAGATAACACCCTGCTTACCTGGATGTATGCGCGGTTATTTGTAGGTTTTGTGCTGCGTTTGCCTATGCTGTTGGGGCGGCGGTTGTTGTGGTTGACTAAAGGTTAAGCTACGATTCATCTGATGGAATTAGTTAAATCCTCCACCAAATTTAGCGCTTCAATTTCAATCAATTTCAATCAATTTCAATCAATTTCAATCAATTTCAATCAATTTCAATCAATTTCAATCAATTTCAATCAATTTCAATCAATTTCAATCAATTTCAATCAATTTCAATCAGGTAGCGTCCCTAATTAATATTTCAATCATATAATCTATGGGTCTCTATAATAACTGTTATGAGTATGTGAGCGTATGAGTCTATTTCCACCCAAAATCATCGATCTGATCAAAAAGAGTGCTTATTGGGCTGATAGATCAATAAGGGCAGAGCTATCAATAGGATTGATTTCCGATGAGAATGACTACACTTCGAATTTAACCGCAGAATTTAGGCGACAAATAAATACAAAAGCCATGCATGGGCTTACTGCAGTGTCCTATAAAGTAAATGGAAGTATAGAAAGAAAAACAGGTACTGATGCGTGCATAATTCTATCAAATAATATCGAAGCAAAAATGTGTTTATTTGAAGCAAAACTACCAAGATTATCGACAAAAGTTAACGCCTGGGACAGCATCCAAAAATCGACAAGCCAGTCGCACTTCTCAAGTCAATTGCAACGCCAACACAGGTATAAGTCTTACTTTTCAATCTGGGAAATGTTTTACTGCGATGAGCATTTCAAAAACCAACCAAAACCGTTTTTAGATTATGTTTCTTCATGCATTATTCACGAAGAAGCCATTACATATGACGTCAGTCGCACAAATAAAAACGCGGCATGGACGGATTTCGAGTTAGTGGATATGCATAACAAATCAAGAATTTATCAATTGGATGAACTAATAGAATCGGTTTGTATGTGTAACATCGGAACTCCTATCAATATTCAAAGAGTGTATGGATTGTTGTCAGAGATGGAAAGAACAGTAGATGTGCTCTCAATTAACTATGATGAAAGCAACGAAAATTCATAACAAGTTATTCACCAGCCCATCAATTCAAACTTTAAACATCAACCCAATGGATAAAGCAAAAGCGTTGTTGCAAATGGAACTCGATAAAAACCAGACAGAATCGCCATCGGCACAGCCATTAGTATTTGCACTGTCGGTGGGGTATTTGTCTGCGTTTTTTGCCATTGGTGGCTGGTGTGGGCTGAGCCTATTTTCGCCATTGTCTCTGCATGGTCGTATTATTTTTACGCTTACATTGCTTCTGGGTTTAAGCGCTATTTTTCTGATACTTAAACAATTCCCCAGGCACACCGCCATCAGGCTTTTGGTGAGTAGTTTGGGGGTAGTGTCTTTTGGCTGGATGGTGTTTTTCACGCTAAAAAACTATGGGGTCTTTTAAGACTTACGTTTCAAAATCATCATCCAAGCAGCGCTTCGGGCTACTGTTAATGGTCGCCGCTTAAGAATTTAAGCTCACCGTCCTTGCGGCAGCGCCGAATTTCCTCTGGATTCACCAGGTAAAACAGAGTTTCTCGGCAGTAGACTGGGGTTGGCTGCAGGCCTCGGAGGACTCATCGATCCCCCGCCTGAAGGAGGCCTTGGAGCAACAGCCCCCCCTCCGCCTGTCGAGGGTCTCGGTGGAATACCGCCTCCTGCATTAGGCCTTGGGTAATTGCCTGGACGGTTTTGCCAATATCCCGGGTTTTGACGATATCCATACCCTATACCAGCTCGTGGATAGCCACCGTAGTAGCCTGGATAATAATAACCGGGGTAATACGGATAGTACCCATCGTCATAATATCCATAATCACCACGTGTTGACATGCCCGTGCAAGCCATCGTGGAAAGGCTTAGTAAAATTGTTACAAAGCAGATTCGGAGTTTGTTCATGAAAGGTTGGACGCATTATTCATGAAATAGTTTATGGCAATAAATTCTGACAGATAGCATCCGGTTTTGATTGATAGAAGCTATATAATTAAAGTTATCTAATTAGGTTAAATAATAATGAAAAAAATCCTTACCTTTTTGCTGATTTCATCAGCATCAATACATTGTTGTATGAGCTTTGCAGATGATTCTCCAGAATCGCCGGCATTTGTTTTAAAGCCGTACCAAGGTCTTTCTGTTACCAATCTTGAGTATTCAAAAATTAAAGCTGACTTTTCGTCCGACTTTTTTGGAGTTGGTAGAGCTGAAGGATCTTTCAAATATTATAGAACTTCAGTATCAGAGGCCTTACGTTTCGGATTACCGTCCGACCTTGAAATAAGAGTTGCTCAAAAATACCAAAATTATGGTGTTCGAAGTGATGACTTTAGTGGTTTTCTAAACCCGACCTTCGGTCTCCGTAAAACTTTTAGAGTGACTCCCGATATCAATATCAATCTTATTGGCTCAATAACCCCAAAAACAGCAGATCATGGAATTCGTGCCAACCCAACTTTGTATGACCTTGGTGTGGAAGGGGTGCTGAAAACGCCTAGTGGACTCATTACAGTTTTGGGCTTAGGAAGAGAAATCGTTAATTCATACTCATCGTTCAATACAACTTTGGTGTATGCAGGTGCGTATAAAGAAGTTGGTGACTATTCATTAAGTATATTGGGGTCGATTCGAGCCTCTGACCACAGTCATAACTACTTAGGCTCTGTTGATTCTATACAAACAGTTTCTGCTGCAATTGGCAGACAAGTAACAAGTAATGTTTGGGCTCAATTAATCTATCGATATGTAAATCAAGATTCAGACGCTGTTGTATATAGCAATGGAGATGTTCACAATCTAACAACGAAAGAAAACCAAATGGCAGCTACTTTAAGAGTGCTGTTTTAGAATTTTCTTCACTAGTTAAAACTGCTGTTGTTAGCCGTCATTCAAGATGCGCGAAGTTATTAGGGTTAAATCATCCCGCCGTTGATGGAGATAATCTGTCCGGTAATATAACTGGCTTGGGCTGAGGCCAGGAAGCCAATCAGATCTGCCACTTCAGTCGGTGTGCCTGCCCGTTTCATGGGCACCATGTTGGCGATGGCCTGCGCATCAAACGTCGATTCACTCATGGCGGTTTCAATAATCCCCGGCGCTACGGCATTGACCGTGATGCCCCTGCTGGCGACTTCTTGCGATAGTGATTTGGTGGCGGCATTCAGTGCGCCCTTGGCGGCAGAGTAGTTGGTCTGGCCACGGTTACCAGTGATTCCGGCGATGGAGGATACGTTGATGATGCGGCCCCAGCGGCTGCGTATCATGGGCATCATCAGCGGCTGGGTGACGTTGAAGAAGCCATTCACTGAGACATCAATGACGCGATGCCATTGCTCGGGGCGCATGCCGGGGAACACGGCATCATCGTGGATACCGGCATTATTGACGACGATCTGGATCGGTTCATCTTCTACCAGCGGCGCCAGCGTGGCGCTTACCATGGCACTATCGGTGACATCAAACTGCAAGGCTTCCGCACTGCCGCCTGCGGCACAGATCTCTGCTGCCAGTTGTTGTGCCGCGGCAATGCCATGATTGGCGTGGATATACACATGGCAGCCATCGGCCGCGAGACGGCGGCTGATGGCTGCGCCTATGCCACCACTGCCGCCCGTGACTAAAGCTCTTTTCATGAGTGACCTCCCAGGTTGATTGCCAGTGCATCTGCATTGAGCACCACGGCAGCGCGGCCTTCCAGCAAGATTTGGCCCTCTGCCTTTACACTGAATTCATACAGCATATTGCTCTCGCTGGCCATGATGCAGCTGGCGGTAATCATTAAATCTGCGGCAATATCATCCAGCCGCGATACATGCATGCTCATGCCACGTACGCTGACCAGGTAGCCTACGCGCGGCCGTTCGCTATCTGCAGGTGCCAGCAAGGCGCCATGCACCGCCATGGCCTGCGCGGCGTATTCGATGCCGCAGGCAATACCCAGCTGGCCGTGGGCGCGCAAGGGGTTGTCGGCAGCGCGATGGCTATTGGCGTGACAGGTAATGCTTTCCTTGTCCCACGTGTTCACATGGTCCAGCAGGCACATGCTGCCTTGATGCGGGATATGGCTTGCGATCCAGGCATGATTCAATACTGGATTTAGCATGGGCTTACCTCTATGGCCAGGCGAGTGCTATCCAGGTAATCCAGCACCACACTGCAATTTTCCTTCAGAGCTATTGCCTGCAATAAAGGCAGGCCACGTGCAGCGGGAATCGCGATGCGCAAATGCTCCAGCGCTGCATCCTGCAATTGGCTGGCGGGCTCATCGGTGATGCTGACTATAATTCTGGCAATTGCCTGTGCGCTTTGTTGTGGCGCCAGTACCAGCGCAATGCCAAAGTTATCTGGTATTGGCCGCTTGTTAAACATGGGAAAAGGGTAAGGCGTGTCGCTCGTCATCAACACACAGCGGGTTCCATCAACAACTACCTGGGTCAGCGCATCCAGCAAGCCCGCGCCAAAGCTTGCATCGAAAGCGCAGAGCACCGATGAAGTCGCCATGGCACCTGTCGCGATGCTCCAATAGCCTGCGGCGGCGTTATGCACCGAGTTGTGGAAGCGCGTGGGCGAAATCTGGCGGTCATCCGATGCCAGCATTTCGCAGATGGTATGGCAATTGACACCGTCGCCATTGGAAAACGAGAACACGCTGGGCAAGCTCGCTGCTTCAAGTCGCGCTGCAGCGATGGCTTCCAGCGAAGTGGCGAGTGTCAATTTGACGATGTCGCTGGCGCGGCGGCGTTCTGCTGCCGGGAGCAACTCAGGGGCTGGGATAATGGTTTTTGCTGGCTGGTAAGGCTGTTGGCCTGCTAGTACTGCACTACCGCCAGACCAGTCGCTAAGGCCCGGGCCTAGGAGGCCGATGCCTTCAATGTAAGCGGTCAGTTGCGTTGTCATTGACCTGACCTCTCACCAGTAGCCAAGCCGAAAATCAGGCTGCAATTGGTGCCGCCAAAGCCAAAGGAATTGCTCATTACATAGGCCAGTGCCTGCTCCCGATTCTCAAGTTGATAGTTCAGGTTCAGGGTGGCATCCACATTGTCTGTGTTCAGCCCGCCGGGGATAAAGCCATGTTGCAGCGCCAGCGCGCAAATCACCGCTTCAATGGCCCCGGCGGCACCCAGAGTATGCCCGGTAGCGCCTTTGCTGGAACTGCATGGCGTATCGTGGCCGAACACGGCGTGCACGGCCTTGGCCTCAGCGGCGTCATTGCTTGGTGTTGCGGTGCCGTGCAGGTTGATGTAGTCGATATCGGTTGCTTGCAAATTCGCGGTACTTAATGCCTGTTGCATGGCCATGCGTGCGCCCAGGCCTTCCGGGTGGGGGGATGACATGTGATAGGCATCGCTAGATTCGCCTATGCCCAGCAATAAAACGTCCTGCTCGCTTGTGCTGACCGATGGGCGCTGCAGTAAGGCGAAAGCGGCTGCCTCGCCAATCGAGATGCCATCACGGCCGGTATCGCAAGGACGGCAAGCCTGGCTAGAAAGCAGGCCCAGCGAATTGAAGCCATATAGTGTGGTCAGGCACAGCGTATCAACCCCGCCGACCACGGCGGCATCTATCAAGCCTGCTTCTATCATGCGCCGTGCCACGCTGAATACCTTGGCGCTAGATGAGCATGCTGATGATACGACCACGGATGGCCCGCTCAGCCCGAGATATCGTCGCGTGAAATCAGCGACCGAGTAGGTGTTCTGTGTCTTGCTGTAGATAAAATCTGCGGGCAATTCACCGGTCACCTGGTCGCGATTACGGAATGCGAGTTCGGTTTCCAGGATGCCCGAGGTGCTGGTGCCAATAAACACGCCGATACGGTCACTCCCATATTGAGCGGCGGCTTTATCGACAGCTTCGGCAAAGCCGTCCTGATCCAGCCCCAGCTGCGCCAGACGGTTATTGCGGCAATTGTAATCGGCCATTTCCGTCGGCAGCTTTACCTCATCCAGACCCTCAACCTCGCCGATAAAGGTGGGCAGGTCTACCGTTTCAAAATCACAGGGTTTGAGTGCTTGCCGTTGCTCGCGTAGCGCAGTCAGCGTCTGTTGCAGGCCGCGACCGATGCAACTGGTAGCCGTGAAATACGAGATTAAGAGTGGTTTCAAGTAAATGTTCCAGACTTGTTGTATGTGCTGACTGATATCGCTATGACCAAGTATAGGGCCAAGTATAGCTGTGGCGCCCCTGAATTGCTGAGGGCATTCATAAGGCAGCTTCCCGTAGGGTGACCAGGCGCAGCTTGGCCTTGCTGGCTGCTTCCAGCAAGGCGGGCAATACCTCGAGAATGACGGGGGTATTGTCGGTAGTACGTGCGGCATTGCTATCGTGCATCAGTACAATGGCGCCGGGCTGTAATCCAGATAGCAGTCGGTTCTTTACTTTGTCCGCATTTCTTTCCTGAGTATCAAAACCACGCACAGACCAACTGGCAAGTTGTAAGCCCAGTCGGCTCAGTACAGGTTGGAGGAATGGGTTGCGTAGCCCGGCAGGTGCGCGGAAAAAGCTGGGGCGTATGCCGGTGATGCTCAATAGCGTGGTTTGCGCCGCTTCAATCTCGCGCCGAAAACCACCCAAACCCAGCAATGAAAAATTGTGGCGGTGCTGCTGGCTGTGGTTTTCTATGGCATGCCCGCGCCGGATGATTTCGCGGCATAACTCCGGATATTGTGCGGCTTTGTGGCCTATACAAAAGAAGGTGGCTTTGGCATCAAAACGGTCGAGTATCTCCAGCACTTGCGGCGTTACTACCGGATCCGGCCCATCGTCAATCGTCAGTGCGATTTCGTTGCGCTCGGCTGCTGCGGTTGGTAATCGAGACCAGTTCGGCCCCAGCCAATTGCTGCGTGGCCAAAGCCCGACGAAGGAGATCACCAGATGGTTGGCAATCAAGGCAGCCAGTGCCCATGGCCATAAGTCGGGTTTGAGCATGATGCCGATCAGGGCCAACACATGCAGCATGATAGAGAGTTGAATGAATAAGGTAGGGCGCCAGCGCGCCTGGATAAACTCATGCGTAAACTCAGTCATGGTGCACCGCCATCAATCGCCTATCCAGGAAGTTCTGCCATAGCTGCAGCCATACCGGCCATACGTGTTCGCCTGAGATTTTGTCCACCCGGCCTGGAGGCAGAGCTGCTTCCATCATCGCAATGCCCTCGGCAAAGCGGTCATCTACGCCATAACCCAGATGCACTTCAATATCAGAGCCATGGGTTTTCAGCCAGTGCCAATTGCTGCGTTCGGTGTCGTCGTCCTTGATGGCATCGGGCGTCCAGGCCTGGATACCGCCAGCAAAGGCGATTTCACCTGTAGTAATGCGGTTGCCGGGATAAGGCGCAAGCAGCAATAAGCCGGTCAACCCCGGGTAGCGTCTGGCATAGGCCATCGCTATATAGCCGCCTATCGAGATACCAGCCAGCCAGATGTTCCGGTAACCCGCAGTGATTGCCGGTTGCACCAGGCTGGCATGGATTTCCGGCAGGGCGCTTTGATCGGCGATATGGCTGAACGAGAGTTCTGCCAACCTCAAATCCACAGCCAGATCGCGTTCGCGAACTGCGTTTACAAACCCTGCATTAATGAAATCTTCGGGTTGCTGGTAAGCGCCCGGCAGCAATATCACCAGCGTATCGGCGGTTTTCCCTGACTGTGCGAGATCGGTAATGTAGCGCATCAGGCGTGGCTTTCATCGCCAGGCGCAGTAGGCGCAAAGACTGCGGAGAAAATCAGCGCGAGTATCACGCCCGGTGCCACGGTAACCCCCATGGCCTGTAACACCGGCACTGTGGAGAACGCCAGCAGACCAAAACCCAGCACCGTGGCCACGTTGGCAAACAGTAGCGAGGCATAAGTACGTGGCGAGATTGCTTGCGCATCCCCTGTTTTATTCTGTGGCTGGTTGAAGAACAGCGCGTAGTTGGAGCCGATAGCCACGATCAGCAGCAGGCCTATCAGGTGCAATATGATGAGCTGCTGGCCAAGCAGGGCCAGCCCGGCGGTCACAGTCAGCACTGCCGCGGCAAGCGGGGCGATGACAGCCAGCACACGCCTTGGCGAGCGCAATACAAAAAGCAGCAATACGACAATGGCTAGCAGGCCAGCCAGTGACAGCATGATGGCCTGGTTCATGTATGAGGAGTACAGGTGGTCGGATTCGGTTTTCATGTCCACAAACAAGGCGCTCGGTACCTTGGCCTGGTCTAGAACTGCACGCACATGGCCTGCGTCAATATTCCCGCTAGGCGGCGCAGTGAGCGGGATTAACCCCGTCCAGCGTTTATCTTGCTGTAGCAGCATGGCGTCCACTGCCATCGCCATCGAGGTGTTGTCCAGATCGCTGCGTTGCAGCAATGGCTGGGTACGCGCTGCTTCTATATCCACCAGGAATGGCGCGAATATCTGCGGGCGTATCGGCAGATCCTTGATGGCTTTTTCCAGGCTGGGTTTTAATTCGGCTGGCTCTGGCAGGCTGGCTTGGCGAGCCTTTTGGGTAGCTTGGCTAGGCAAGTAATGACTTGCACTATCGAATGCGGCGAGTGCGCCTTGCTCGACCAGAGGTTGCAATGCCGTAGATACTTTTTCTGTCGCGCGCAATACGGCTTCCTGGCTGTCGCCGGATACCACTACCACGTAACGTACATCGGGTGCGCCCATGCCCGCACGCAGTCTTGCATCCAGTGCTT
This sequence comes from Methylophilaceae bacterium, assembly GCA_035459965.1. Lineage (GTDB taxonomy): Bacteria > Pseudomonadota > Gammaproteobacteria > Burkholderiales > Methylophilaceae > DATHXC01. The sequence goes on along the minus strand of DATHXC010000009.1, from coordinate 19,508 downwards.
GGTCGGCAGCGGATACCGGGCTGAGTGCGGCGAGTTCCGTATTCCATAAATTGGTGTGATGCTGGTACACCACCAGGCTGGAAGCCAATAGCAGGGCGGCTGCTGGCCAGCGCAAACGTGGCGCCAGGCGGGCATAGCGGGATAGCCTTAGCCCGGCATTGGTCACGTCACGTATCTGGAAATCCGCAGGTAACAGGTGCGGTAAAACATAGCGTGTCATGGTGGCAGCTGCGATCAGCCCGGCTATCGAGTACAACCCGAGCTGGGCCAATCCGGGGAAGCCGGATAGCAGCAGCGCAGCAAAACCAAATACCGAAGTCAGCACGCCCAGCCTGACGGTGGGCCACACATTGATTATCCAGGTTTTGCGATTGTGTTCCTGGTTACCATTACGACCGTGATCGGATTGCATGAACAGGTAGATGGAGTAATCCACCGCCTCGCCTATCAGCGCAGTGCCAAAGCCCAGCGTGATGCCATGGACTACACCAAAGCCCAGGCTCACGGAAGCGATGCCTGCCAGTATGCCAGTGGCTACTGGCAGGAAGCCCAGCAGTAACGCGCTGACGGAGCGATAAACTGCAAGCAGCAATACGGCGATAAGCACAGTACTGATGACGAATATCAGCCGCACCTGCATTTTGATGGTGTCACGCGCTACCACGGAAAATACGCCAGGCCCGGTCATGAGTAGTTTGGGTGCGGGCTTGGTCAGCATGTACTGGGTGTGGTAATCGAATGTGCCTTTTATCTTTTGCATGGCCTGCTTTTGCGCATCAGTGTCTGAGCCTAGTGCGCTCGTCTGTAACAACAGCAAAGCCGTGTTGCCATCACGTGATGCCCAGGCACCATCCTGCAACTGTGGCCGATTGCCGCTGTTCATTTGATCCAGCAATTGTAGCATTTCGCCTGTGGGGTCGTGCGGCAGTAAAGATTTCAGCAGCAAGCCTGCGGGTGACGCCAGCTGGTCGATATTGTCGCTAATGACGGTATGCAGCCCCTCCGTGCTGAAGCGTTCCGGCGTGACGGCAGGGCTGAGCAGGTAACGGTGATTGAACAGATAATTACGGTCAAGTTCGGTCGTCAGCAGTTCACCATTATTGGCGGTGACAAAGGCCGAATCACTGCGTAAGGCCTGCGCTATTTTCTTTGATAGTTCTGCACGCGTCTTTGCATCGGCACCCTCAATGCCTACCAGTATCAATCGAGATGCGAGGCCGTCCTTGAGCTGATCCATCAGCAACTGTTGTTCGGGTGTAGGCGTGCGTGGCAGGAAAGCAGACAGGTCGGCGGTGAAATGGCTGCGGCTGATGATGGCCAGGCTGACAAGTACCATCACCAGCCAGAGGATGATGGCGCGGTAGCCATGACGTTTTAATGCGGGGAAATTCAAGATTTTGTCAGCTTGAAGTTTGGCGGCATCATGGGGTAGGCAATGGCGTGATCGACATCAATGAACTGTCGCCATCCGCCTGTTTTATTTCGATGGTGCGTAGCGCATTGCCTGAACCCGCAATCCGGATGCTCGCGACCACCTTTTTCATTTTATCTTCTATCGGCAGCAAGGCCAGGTTCCAGCCTTGTTCGTCGCCTTCCAGATTCAGCTTATAAGTGCGTTCCAGTGCCTTACGGTCGCCAGCCAGCGTAGCCCTGATACTATCTATAAAGGCCGCGACCTCAGGGTAGTTCTGTAGCGCCAGCACATATTTTTTACCGCGTTGTTCTACTGTCAGGGTGTTCTTATTCAACACCATGCTTTCCGCTTTTGGTTTTAATGTACGTTTTTCCAGCCGGTCTGGGGCCGTGTAAAACAGCTCACCAGATGACTCGACTGGCTTATCAAGGATGGCGATGAATTTTTTCTCGACAAAGCTGGCATGGCCGGAAGGCCTTGCTGACAGGGATTGCATTAGCTGTTCTATATTCCAGCCTTCAGCCTCTGGGATGTTTTCTGCATGGGTGATTGTTGCTGTCATCAGCAAGCTCATTAATGTCAAGACCTGCATTAACCAGCGTAAATGAGATTTTGTAGTCAAGCGATTCATCATGGCTTTACTCACTTTTTTCATGCAACGATACGGGCACCGATTGCCAGTAATCGAAAAAATTAAACCAGTTATAAGGTGCCAGCCGCGTGTAATGGTTAAGTAGCTCGGTGTAGCGCGCAATGGCACTATCCACGGCCTGGTCGCGCTGACCTCTGGCAATCTCGGAGAAGTCGGCCAGCGTCTCGAAATGCACCTGGTAGCGGTTACCGCCCATATACAAGCCCACCATAAACACTACTGGTCGTCGTAACAAAGCGGCCATGCGGAACGGCCCTGTCGGCAGGGCGGCATTGGCGCCCAGTAGATTGACCTGCGCCATGGGTTCATTGCCCAATGTGCGGTCGGACAGCATGCCCACCAGCATGCCTTCATCTAGGCGTTCCTGCACTTGCAGCATGGAATCGATGCGTCCCAGAGGGATTACGTCCATCGAAGCTTCTGGGTTGATAGCGGCGAGCATGGTGTTGATCTTTTGGGCATTGTCTTCGTGCATCACCATGGCGACCTGCAAACCAGGCAATTGTCGGCCGATGGCGCGCATCACCTCGAAACTGCCAAGATGCGCACCCATCAGCAATACTCCCTTGCCTTGAGCGATGAGCGGGTGGATGGCTTCCTTGCCCTGGATGTCGATATCAAACAGGTCATAACGGCGATTGATCAGGTAGATGCGGTCATGGATAGTAGAAGCGAAACAGAAAAAGTGCCGATAAATATCCAAAAATTTGGCAGGCCTTCCCAATGCTCGCGGCAGGTAAGCCAGCGAGGCACGACGGCTATCAGGGGCAAATAATACAAAATAAAGTGCGATCAGGTGCAATACAGAACGTGCAGCGGTGCGGCCCAGCCGCAGCGAAATCCAGCTCATCATGCGCAGCATGAGCATATTGCTGCGCTCCTTTTTCTTGAGCCAGGGCGCAGATTTTACATAGGCATTTTGGCTGGCTGGCGTCATGAAATATTGCTGAGTGAGACTAGGCTACCAGCTACGATCTGGCGACTGTTGGAAAGCACTGCAAATCTGATGCTGCCATTCACCAATTGCTCATGTTCAATCGTGGCAGCCTCATTGGGTGTTAAAGGGCTCAGGAATTTAACGGCGCTGATTTGCCAGGCTGTTGCCGCTAATCCCGTATCCAGTGAGATGGCATGGATAACCTCGTCCAGCAACACAACGCCAGGCACGATGGGTGTGCCCGGAAAGTGCCCGGCGAATGCTGGATGGTCATGCGGAATGTGGAGCGCGGTATGTTTCTTCATGCTGTATTTTCCAGCCCTTGCGTATATGCACCTGCATCATTCATTTGCTCTGAGATCAATTTTAGTAATGAGGTACGTGGCAATTTACCGGTACTGTTGCGCGGGAGTGACTCCACAAACATTAAGGGCCTGGGCAGGAAAACTGCATCCATGCGCAAGCGCAATGCTGCCAGCAATTGTGCAGCAGTGAGGCTGGGAGCCACTACACATGCACTCAGGCGCGTAACGTGGTCATGTGAAACCTCATCCGGCATGAAAAAAGCGCCATCAATCACGCCTTCGATGCTATTCAAATGATGATTCAGGTTCTCCAGTGAATTGCGTTTGCCGGCGATATTGATCAGATCCTGCTGGCGGCCCTTCAATAAAAAATGCGAGGGGCCAGTCGATTCGATGATGTCGTTAAGCGCGACCGGATTTTCCACATGACCGCCTTCTGCCCATGTTTGCCCGCCATGCTGGCTGAGGGTGATGCCTGGCAATAACTGCCATTCCTCGGCTTGTGAAGTGTGGCGTGTGGCTATCTGCCCGGTTTCGGTACTGCCATAGATTTCCACTAATGGCGCTTTGAAACTGGCCTCAACCTTGTAAGCGAGTGATTCAGATAAAGGTGCGGTGGCTGACAATACCAGTGCGGCCTCAGGTACTTCTAGCCCGGCCTCCAGCAGCAATCGTAAATGCAAGGGCGTGGACACCAGTATGCGCGACGTTGCTTTTGAATCCATAGAGCTTGATTCCATCGCATTACAGATATCCGCCGGATAAAACGGCTGGGCACTGCATAGGGCATTGCCGCTTTGCAGAGGTAACAATACCGTAGATTCGAAGCCATACATATGCTGTGGCGGAATAGTGCCGACAATGCTGTAGTCAATGCTTGCTGACAAACCCAGCCTGATTGCCTGGGCTTGCACGTTATGCACAAGCGAGCCCCACCGTTTTTCGTGCGGTAGCGGCACACCGGTAGACCCGGAGGTAAATACAATCGCCACCAACTGCTCAACATCAACTTCGGGAATCGTTGATGCCGTGTGGGTATGCACTGGCATTACCGGGTAAAGCAGCTTGGGTAAGTCGATGACACAATCCTGGTTGTCATGCAGACAGAACACATCAGCCGCAAAAGCCTGTAATTGCTGCACCATGTCTGGCGTATGGGTCGGTGGTAACAGACTCACCTTGTTGCTGATGATGGCTGCGGCCAAGCCCACGGCAAAGTGATAGCGATCAGCACATACGTTGAGTACATGCTTGCCCGCTGGCAGTAAAGCAGCCAGATATTCAGCATCTGCCAGAAATGTCTGCGCAGATATCGCCTTGCCTTTACGCCATGCAATGATTTTATCCGGGGAGTTGTGAGTGACTAGCGGCAGGGTTGGCATGTGAGTTTCTAGCTAAAGCACGATCTGCTAAACAAGGTTAATGTGCTCGCGCAGAGTTACTGATGTAAGCGCGTACTGCATCCAGAATGTTGCCCTCTGGTAAATCGGTCAATACGCGGCGACGCACCATGAACTCACCTATAAACATCAGGGCAATCAGCGGTAAGGTGAGGAAATTGACGAAAATCGACCAGGTTGTGAGTGATGCCAGAAAGAACAGCAGGGTTGAAGCGATTATTATCAATGCGAAAAATATTACCCAGGCAATAGTCACTTTGCGTGCATAGCGCTCATGCTCAGCAGGTAACGCTCCACCATTGATCAGTTCGGCAAAATGGACACACAACGCTTTGCGACCGGGTTGTAAAGTGATGCCAAAAGTGACTAAGAGCATTAGCATCAGGCCAATGTCCTGCATCCAGAATATCCATGCAGTGTGCTGCATGATTAATGGCCATGCTAACCAGCAAGCAACAGCACCGACTAATATCAAGCTGATGCCAGCCACGCGTGATTCAGGGCTAAATGCCAGTGTAGTCGCTAGCAGCAAGATCGGCGCCAATGCCAGCGCCGCTCCTAGCGCAGTTGCCTGACCTGAGGCATTGACGTGATGTACCAGCACTGCGTACGTCACAATTACCACCACAATGCTGAGTCCGCGCGCTATTTTCATGGCTTTGGACATGATTTGCTTGAATATCAGCTTAGTTAAACATCATTTTGTTTTATTGGTGGCGACGTAATCAGTCAGATGGCGCAGCGAGCTGAAAATTCGGTGGTTATCTTCGCTGTCCGCTTTGAGTTGTAAGCCGTAACGCTTGGAAACCACTAACGCGACTTCCAGGATATCTATCGAATCCAGGCCCAAGCCATTGCCATACAGTGGAGCGTCAGGATCGATTTCGGTGGCACTGGTGTCAAGATTAAGTGCCTGTACCATCAATTCGGCAATTTCAAGTTGCAAGGGTGAGTTATTTTCTACCATATTGTCTTTTTTAGAATACAACTGTCTTAAATGAAGTGAAGCTATATTATTGTCAGGATATGCAATTGATTTGCAATTTGGAATTATAGCCTGCTATGTAATATTGTGTATGTCTGTAAGCGCACTAAGCCATCACGAGCATTAATGCTGAATTTAATTGAGGTCTACAAATAAAAAAACAGTAACAGGAAAAATGCCCTGTTACTGTTTTTGATGCTTAAGCCACACTGTTTTTATTCAGGTAAGACTTGGCAAGTTTTTTTACTACAAAAGAAACTACAAAAGCTTTAAGTAAGAATTTCATGATTAATCTCCTAAAGAATGAATGATCAGGATAGCTATGTTGAGCCTGCTGACGGATAGGATACTGACTGAATTTAATGTAGGACAATTCGCACAATCCAATTCAGGCTATGTGCTTGGTGGTGATATCTGCAAAGCCTCACGCCAAGCTGCTAGCTTATTTGCATAGCTCATCCCTGCATTGGCAGGACTGGTAGAAGGCAAACGCTGCAGTTTTAGAGTGGTTATGCTTAAAGAGTTCTGCACATATTTCTTGAAACATTGTTCAGCTTTGGCGCCATTGAAAAACACCTGGCGAATGTTGGGATGTTGTGCGAAGAAAGAGGAAAAATCATTGGTGACGATAGACAGCTTATCTATATGCGCATCCAGACTGCTGGGCCTGACACAGGAACCCACCACATCCCATAGTGCAATGCCTGCAGATTGTAAAATTTGCAGCCTTTGCGCATAAACCAGTGCAGGCATTGCACCGGTGAGTTCGCCCATGATCTTCCAGAAGGCATTTTGCGGATGCGCGTAATATTGATCAGCCTGCAGCGAGGCTATACCCGGCATGCTGCCGAGTATCAGTTTGCTTGCAGACGGATTTGCAATTGGCGGAAAACCATATATACGCGTTATATCCATGAGGCTTATGATAACGATCTTCTTACTATTAAAGCCAGCCTGCTAAAGCTAGCAGCGTGTTTTGACAGAGACGGGCCAAATACGCATAATTTGCTACGGATGTCAGTAGTTGCAGGCAAACAGCTTAATCATTGTCGGGAGATCAAAGTAATCGTGAAAGTGTACCCATGAAAGCCTTGTTTAGCGGCAATATGATCAAAGGCATGAAGCTGGTTGGTGTTTATGCTGATGAAGACTGTGCAAAAATTGCCTCGTACCTGAAAGCACATCCGGAAAATTCGGATGTGCTGGACAGCACCCACCTAGAACTCACACAGTTTGTTGATCTCACACCACCCATGGCCGCCAGTATTTATGGCGAGATTCCACAGGATCAATGTGTGATTCTGGCAACAGGTAGTTTGACCCGGGGTCTCAGGGCAGTAGGCCCCTATCCCGATCGCAGTGTTGCACTGAGTAATGCCGTGTCACTTACTTTTGGCAGCAAAAGCAGCAACTATTTTTCGGTAGAAATCGAAGCGGAATATGAACCGCTGAGGGTAAGCCTTAAAAAAGTTATCTCCAGCTAGGTAAGATAAAACTCTAGCAAGACAAAAACTTAAGTTAACTGGTTTCCCAGAATATTAAGGTGCCAAGACACAAAGGTGTTAGTGCGCCCAATCTATATCGGCAGAGTCACACTAGGTCAATGACGGCTCATCGGCCTGCTTGCTTTCACTCACAGGCTTACTACCTTATTCACTGCACTAACCCCTTTATTCTACCCTCTAAATTCGCACCAGCAGTTGTTTGATGGATTGGCTTTAGTCGCGGTTGAAAGTACACTGAGTAAATACTGTTGTAATGTCGAATAGAACTGTTAGCAGAAGAATGAGTCTGATTGAAATCAGAATTCTGACGTGTAGAAATTTTAAAGCGCAAAGTCAAAATTAAAGCGGTAGTGGCATGATGCCAAATGTGATCAATTGATATATTTACATGCTGTCATTAAATGATTCCGGGGAAATACGAATGAAGAACAAACTATTGTGGGTACTGCTGGCGTTTACAACCATAGCCAATGCACTTCCGCTTACTACAACGCTGGCAGCACAGCAGTTACAGCCACAACAGCAGCAATCACAGGCAGCGCATTTGTCTGCCGAGGTGCTGACTCGCTATCACTACAAGCGTATCCCGCTGGATGACATCACTTCTTCCAAGATATTCGACAATTACCTGAAGTCACTGGATGGTGAAAGAATATTCTTCCTGCAATCCGATATCGACCAGTTTTCGAATGCGCGAACGCGCATGGATGATGCCATTCTTAACGAAGATTTGAGCGTGCCTTTTGCCATTTACAACCTGTACCAGCAACGTACTGTTGAACGGATTAACTATGCGCGCTCATTACTCAAAAAAGGTTTCGAGTTTGATAAAAAAGAAAGCTATCAATTCACTCGCGAGAAAGCGCCGTGGGCAAAATCAGACGATGAGATGAATGACCTGTGGCGCAAACGTGTCAAGAACGATTGGCTGCGCCTCAAACTGGCTGGCAAGGATGACAAAAGTATCGTCGAGACACTGGGTAAGCGCTATGACAATTCGCTCAACAGCATCTCCAAGGTCAAAAGCGATGACGTGTTCCAGAACTTCATGAATGCCTACGCCATGGCAATCGATCCTCATACCAACTACTTCGGTACGCGTGCTTCAGAGGATTTTGATATTTCGATGAAACTGTCGCTGGTGGGCATTGGTGCCGTATTGCAGGACAAAGATGAATACACCACTATCCGCGAGCTTGTAACCGGAGGCCCTGCCGCACTATCTGGCAAGCTCAAGGTTGGTGATCGCATTGTGGGCGTGGGCCAGGGTGAATCTAGCACGCCGACTGAAGTGATGGGCTGGCGTATTGATGACACGGTTGCCCTGATCCGCGGCACGGAAGATTCGGTTGTACTGTTGGATGTTTTGCCCGCTGAGGCTGGCCCGGATGGCAAACACAAGCTGATCCCGCTGGTGCGCAAAAAGATCAGCCTGGAAAAACAGGCTGCCAAGAAATCCATCATAGAAGTAAAGGATGGCACAGTTACACGCCGTATCGGCGTGATTGACCTGCCCGTGTTCTATCAGGATTTTGGTGCACGCCAAAAGGGTGATAAGGACTATAAGAGTGCCACCCGCGATGTATCGCGTTTGCTGGATGAGCTGAAAAAAGACAAAGTCGATGGCGTACTGGTGGATTTGCGTAATAACGGCGGTGGCTCGCTGGATGAAGCCATAGAGCTAACCGGACTGTTCATCGATAAAGGCCCGGTGGTGCAGCAACGTGATTCCAAGGGTAAAGTTTCTGTGGAGAACGACTCCAATGCAGGCTTGGCATGGAGTGGGCCTATGGGCGTACTGATTAACCGCTCTTCTGCATCTGCCTCCGAGATTTTTGCAGCAGCGATACAGGATTACAGCCGTGGCGTCATCATCGGTGAGCCCAGCTTCGGTAAAGGTACCGTGCAGTCTGTAGTTGACCTGGATCAGTTAGTGAAAAACGAAAAGCCTAAATTCGGTGAGCTCAAAATGACGGTTGCGCAGTTTTTCCGCATCAATGGCGGTACTACGCAATTGCGCGGCGTGACACCCGATATCACACTGCCAACCATGACCGACGTGGATAGCTTTGGTGAATCCAGCTACGAGAACGCCCTGCCATGGACACAGATCAAGGCAGCAGATTATCTGCCAACGGGTGATTTGACCGGTATCCTGCCTATGCTCATCGCAAGCCATGATGAGCGCATCAATAAAGATAAGGATTTCCAGTATCTGCGTGAAGATATTGCCGAATTCACTGCGCAGCGCAAGAAAAACCTGATTTCACTTAATGAGGCAGATCGTCGTAAAGAGCGTGAGACGCAAGAAGCACGTACAAAGTTACGCGATAAGAGTGCTTCGCTGCAGGACGATGGTTTGCAATCCAACGAGCGTAATCTTGCGGCTGATCTGGCCATGGAAAAAGCCAAGAAAGATGCGAAAGATATATTGCTCAACGAAGCTGCTAACGTACTCAGCGACGAAGTGGGTTTGCTGAAAGCCAACGCCAAGCTTTCTGCCAGCGTTCTACCAAAAGTGGAAATGCGTTAGATAAACTTTTAGACTATTTAGGTTAACTAGATCAACTAAATAGTCTAAAGCCTGTCTTAAATATGCCGATATAGTAAGTACTAACGGCATATTTCAAAGAGGGGCGAAAAATGACTATCTATCAAGTATTAGACGAGCAAAATAACCCGGTCGGTGAGTATCAGCAACGCGATAGAGCCTTGCACAGCGCAGAAGATATGACGCTATGGTTTGCAGAGCATTACTATCATGTTGAAGAGCTGGTGTTTGAAGAAGCTGCCTAATCTGCTTTATCGTTTTTAATCATCATCTCTCACTGATCTGTATCGCATACCAGACTAATACTCTAGTAGCATAATGATGTTTCCAGCCATTATCGAAAGCAGATTAGTTGCAGTCAGATCAAGCCGTTTCCCTCGATTCAACCTTTGTCCCAGTTCGCTCATTGGATGACCTGTTTACGGCACTCGCACGGTCTAGTTTTCGTCGCAGCTTTCAGCTTAAAGTCAGGGAGATCGCCTATCTTCAGGACAAGGGCTTCCAGTGGTATTAAGTCACGCCCACGATTTCATCAGTAAACGCCTCGCTCCAGCCTTTATTCCCAACGATGGAAAACAGACGCCATTTCGCGGTCATCCAGTGTTTGTTGCCCAGCATGCCACAGCCACCTGTTGTCGTGGTTGCCTGGAAAAATGGCACCGCATTGCGCAAGGACATGAACTTACCCCACCACAGCAGGCCTATGTCATCACTGTGCTGGAAAGATGGTTGCAGCAACGACAACCTTAACCACCAGGAGTAAGCTGTCATTCAAAGCACCGTAGCTAAAATCATAAACACAGCTAATTGAGGAGACCCAAATGACCACTGCTTCGCGAACCCTGAGAGATATCGTCGGCCTCGGCCAGCAACCCGCACAGCTGAAGGACTCAGCGCTGATCATGATCGATCTGCAGAATACCTACAGAAAGGGCGTGATGCAGTTAACCGATGTGGAGGACGCCATCGTCGAGGCCAAAAAGCTGCTGGAGATGGCGCGTGACCACAAGATACCCATCTTCCATATCCGTCATGATGGCGGCGTGGGCACGCCTTATGATGTCAGTGCAGAAATAGGTGCAATATCAGATGAAGTAGCGCCTATTGCTGGTGAGCCAGTAATTACCAAAAACTATCCCAACTCCTTCATCCAGACCGATCTCGACCAACAGCTAAAAGCCCTAGGCATAGAGAAAATTGTGCTGGCAGGTTTTATGACGCATATGTGTATCAACTCTACCGCGCATGGCGGCTTCAACCTAGGCTATGCACCAACAGTAGTGGCGAGTACCACCGCAACCAGGCCGTTGGAAGCGGCAAATGGCAAAGTGGTTTCTGCACAGCAAGTGCAGGATGCGGCCATTGCTTCGACCCGTGATTTGTACGCCGCGATCATCAACAAGGTTGCTGACATCCGCGCCTGATTTGTATGCATGCCTGGCAAGCGCGTGCTTATTGGCTCCCAGCCATGCTCTGCATTAGCGAGCTGCCTGCTTTACCAGACTCCGTAATTTATCTTTCTGATCCGGGTTTATAGGTCCATGATGTACCGAGTTATCCCTGTCAGCGTTGTTGATGGGGCGTGCAACGATCAGGAGAATAGTCATGGGTAAAGAGCAGAAAAGTAACAAGATGGATAAGAAAAAACCCGCCAAAACACCTAAGGAAAAGAAAGCCGCAAAGAAAACCAAGGACGAGCCCAAGCCCTTTGTTCATGGCAGCTAATCTTTAAAGTAAAAAAGCAGATCGGAAGATCTGCTTTTTTATAAACACTACTTACTGGTACATTTAAGCTTGATGATTAAATTACCTTAAACGCGCCCTTCATCATCATGGAGTGGCCTGGGAAGCTACAGAAAAAGCTGTAGTCATCGCCAGCTTTCACTTTATCCAGCTTGAACTTCACAGTATCAGATTCGCCGCCGCCAATAATCTTGGTATGCGCCACTACACGAGCGTCATCTTTCTTTACATAATTGGCATCCAAGCCAGCAGCAGAGCCATCTTCCAGCACTGCCTTCATGTCCGATGTTTTGGAAATCACTACATTGTGACCCATGATGTTCTTTGCCATGGTGCCGCTATTTTTCAGGGTAATGGTTACTTCCTTGCACTTCTTGGGCACACTGATTTCTTTGGTGCTAAATGCCATTGATGCTGTCGCTTCCAGCGCTACATCACATTCACCAGCATACGCAACTGAAGATAAAACGCCAGATACCAACACTACCGCCAAGCTACGTTTAAACATTTGTTAACCCTCTCATTAAACAAAATTGAACTGCATATTACCACTGGTGTTAGGAGTGGTGCTTAATGATTAAGTTTCCAGTTTTAAAGTTGCTCAGCTTGAATAGTCGGCCTGTTATGCAAGTAATTCACTCAAACTGATTAGGCCACGTCGCGACGGCGACGCGCAACAAAGCCGATAGCGCCCAGGCCAGTCATCATCATTGCCCATGCGCTTGGCTCAGGTACTGGTGCGGTGAGCAATAGTTGATCCTGCTTAAAGGCTGAATCAGCATAACTCAGTGCATAGCGGCCTGTGCTAGACCATGTGCCGGAGCTAATGTTATTGATAAAGCTGATGGCAAGGCTGTCTGCTGCAGGGTTGTTGTAGGGGTGCGTTGTTGTAGCGCCACCCAGATAAAATGCGCCTGCGCCACTGGCAAGGTCCAAGCTGGTGCTTGTTTCTTCAGCAATCTCCCATACTGCCAGCTGCATCGCCAGTGCGTAGTTATTAACGGCTATCTTGTCTGTGCCACTCAAGCTAGTTAGATAAGCGCTACGCAAATCCAGAAAAGTTGGCATGGCATTTGTTACCAGTACGTCCAGAGCTGTAATACGGCTCGCGCTCAAACCAAAGCCCACTAAGCCGGTAGTGACGTCAAAGCTGGTGTCCCAGCCGCCGACAGTCACATTCTTCTGTATACACATGCTGAAAGTTTCCCCACCTAGCGCGGCAATGTCCCAAATGCTCACAACTCCCCATTCAAAGTCACTCACCTTGGTACCTTCAGTAATGTTGGTGTAGCTCGAATAAGCTTCCCGTTCGGTAGCAGGGTCAGGCCAGCTTACGCTTGTGGTGGCATGTGCGTTGCCCGACATTGATGCAAAGACGATGATGCCTGCGGCTAATGTCTGGCGAGAAACTTTATAGGTCATATTTTACTTTCGTTATTACTTAGCTGTTAATGGCAATCTCAATGGCAGCCGCATATCTATTGGCTCAGCGGCCTGCACGCAAAATTGGCGTAAGCGGTCTACTAAGCAGAATCTGTGCCAGTCAAAGCCTTGGTGGTGAGTATTGCCTGATAAGCTTGCTATCAGCGGCTGACTAAAGATTAACTGGATAAATTTGTGCTGGGGAAATCAATGAGGATTGCATCAAAAGCATGCATAAGGGCAAATAAAACAGTGCTAGATCAAAAGGGATGGTGGCTATTAGCTACTTCCAGCCTTGCAGCCAGTTTGTATGATCGGTCAGCCATTTCCACGGGATAGTAAAACTGCGCTGTGAATGTACAGCTTCCAGCTCAATCAGCTCTACAGGGGCATTCTCGATTTCAGGCGGCACCAGCTTGGTTACGATAAAGTGTTTTTCTAGGTTCTGCGGATTTACTGCAGTCCATTTGCTCAGTAACAGTTTGCGTGGGTTCAGTTTGGGATTAGGTTGTAAATGCATCATAGTTAAATCAACTCATAGCGAAATTCAGGCTTCATCATGCCAGCCGCAATTCATCTGCTTTGGTTGCAGCTATTGCTGCAAGCTCTACTTCCTGCATGGCGCCATCTTTCAGCAAAAACTCAGAAATGTGGTGGCCACTCTTTAGCAACCTATCTTGATTGACTGGTGTAAAGGGCGCGGTGATGCGCGAATTATCTATCATGAAGATAGTGAAATAAGGGTTAGCAGAGCGGTCATAGTGCAGCCAGATAGAAAAAACATCCTGAAGGTACAGGCCTTGCACATCCAATCCATCCAGCAACAGCTCGGTTTTGTTGTAGTTGTTCATTGGGTGCTGGGATTACGAAATATCTTTAGTACGCGTACGGGAAACACCAGTCAATATGCCAATGCCCAACAAAATCACCGAAGTAATCCCCACGTAAACATGCGGTACGCCCGCAGTCACCATGCCCCATGCAATACCACCGATTAGAATTGCGAAGCCTACAAGATAAATAATGAACGACATAAATCCCTCCTTAATCATTAGCCAGCTATTAGGTTGACTGATGTCAATATAGGTTTAGATTGTAATGAGGGCTGTAAAATGGCTTGTCAGCAAAACGCTGAATTTTTTGTAGGACGAACGCCTAAAAGATAAGTGGAGCGACCACGTAAAGATATTCAACTGACTACCGACAAACCGACAAACATGGCTCAATCTGATCAAGTCATGCAGCAGTTTTTAATGTAATTTGCTCGGCGAGTAAACCACCAGTTGGTCTTGCTCATCAAACAAAAAGCCAATCTCGCTATTGCGTGTGAGCAGGCCGCTGGCTTTTTGTGCTTTCACGTAAGAAGTAAATACCTGCGCATTATGTGGTGATGCCCCATAGCTACGCTCTGTATTGCCATCCGCACCCTTGGTGACAGATGCCAGATACTCGTTTTCATCCGGCAGGCAAACCACGTAACCCAGCAAGGTTGCCGATTCTGCGATTTTAAAAGATTCCCGGACAGTTTCTTCTGATGGTGTCGGGGTGGTATTTTCACCGCGCTTATTCGAAATTGCCATTCTTGGTAACGCATGTTGATGCGTGTGGCTCTGTGCTTTTGTGTACTCATCCATGAACTTGGAATAAGCCGCTACAGCGTCTTTTTCACCCACCACCGCCTGCGTCATATCGCCACATTTAGGGCATTTACCTATAAAGATGCCATCGATACCCGGCAAGCCTCGAGTGGGCTGATCCGTGATCTCGGTAATCTCCGCCTGGCAGCTATTGCAAGTCAGCGTGCTTGGGCGGATAGCATCTAGTTTGGCTTTAACCTGCTGGATGCGGTCTTCTTTAGAACCGCGTTGTTTGGCTTGACCCATATTGATAATCCTATTTGCTGTGTATATTCAGTAAGGCGAAGATTATGCCTGATTCTCCAGTGAGGTTAGCGATGCATTTGCGAGATAAGTTTTACAGCAACCAAACTCATGCTAAATTCGCAAGGAAATGTTTTTAGACATAACAGGAAGTGACATGACAGATATCAAACGTATTAACCCAACTCCCCGCTGGTCAGATATGACCATATTTAATGGCATTGCCCATTTTGTTGAAGTGCCAGCAGATAGCACCACGGGTATGCAAGGCCAGGTAGCGCAGGTGCTGTGGCAAGCTGAAGCCACCTTGCTCAGCGGCGGCAGTGACAAATCACGATTACTTTCGGTGACGATCTATATCACCGACTTTAACAACCTGGGCATACTGAATTCGGCTTGGGAGGCCTGGCTGCCAGAAGGCTGCGCACCCAGTCGGGCATGCGTAAAAGCGGAGCTGGTTGATCCCGATTTTCTGGTTGAAATCGTATTTGTTGCTGCTGTAAATTAAACTGCGCTCAACTCCACGCCACGCTTCTGCTAATGATCGCGATTAGATACCATGCTCTAAAACCACTGACTGACTGATTATCTTGAACGAACCTGTCACCCTGTTGCGCATCCTCTCTATTGTATTTCCGGTATTTGCTATAGTCATTGTCGGCTGGGCATATGGCAGGCGGCGCAATGTGGATATGACCACCGCCAACCAGGCCAACCTGGAGATATTCGTGCCCGCGCTGGTGTTCTCCGCACTGGCCGATCGCTCTTTTGATCTGGCCGGGCATTGGGTTTTTGCTCTAGGTGCATTTTTGATGATTGTCGGTTGCGGTGTAGTCGGCTGGCTGGTGTCGCGAGCCACTGGCATTCCGGCAAAAGTCATCGTCCCCACCACCATGTTTAACAATAGCGCCAACCTGGGCTTGCCGGTTGCGTACCTCGCTTTCGGGCAAGAAGGCCTGGCTGCTGCGGTGGTGATGTTCATCGTCACCAACCTCGTGCACTTCTCATTCGGTAACTGGTATCTCGATCACCATGCCAAGTGGTGGCAAGTCTGGCGTTATCCCGTCATCCTCGCCGCTATATTCGGGTTGGCCGTAAGCTTTGCCGGAGTAACGATATGGGAGCCATTGCGCGTAGCTATCAAAATGCTGGGCGATGTCTCTATCCCCCTTGCCCTGTTTGCCCTGGGCATACGCATTGCGCAATCTCACCCTAGTGCTTTACGCATCGGGGTAGTCGGCGCCATCGTGCGGCCAGTCAGCGGCGTATTACTGACCTGGTTGCTCGCCATCATGCTCGGGCTGCAAGGCATAGACAAAGCCATCCTCATTCTCTACGGCGCGCTACCACCTGCTATGGTCAACTACGTGTTTGCAGAGCGCTACAACCAGCACCCGGATGAAGTCGCGGCGATAGTGCTTATCGGCAATATCGCCGCGGTGTTGGTGCTTCCGCTTGTCCTGGCAATTGTGCTTTAACTTTGGAACAAACCGATGGCAAACGATAACTCACTCCGTAACCTCACCAGCCAATTCACCAAACCAGGCAAGCTGGAGGCGATTTACCTGCGGCCGCAGCGCGATGCGCCATGTGTGAGCGTGCAGCAAGCCACCGCTATTGCCAAACGCGGCCTTGAGGGTGATCGCGCCGCGCAACGAGTCTCAACTAAACCACTAGGCAGCAACCGCCAGGTCACGTTGATTCAGGCCGAGCATATCCCCGTCATCGCCAGCCTGATAGGCAAATCCGTAGATGCCGCATTGCTGCGGCGTAATCTGCTGGTGTCTGGCATAAACCTCTTGGCAGCTAAAAGCCTGTTTAAAGATCAGCCTTTATTCATCAAGATCGGCGAAGTGGTGCTGGAAGTAACCGGCCCCTGTGAGCCATGCTCCCAGATGGAAAAACTACTGGGCCACGGCGGTTATAACGCCATGCGTGGGCATGGCGGGCTCACGGCAAGGGTTATCACAGGAGGGTTTTTGAATATTGAGGATACCGTAGCGATTGAATTGATATGGTTTGATTGAATTAAATATCTACTTTTGCCGCACACTGCTTTTCAATATCAGTAGCAATCTGTTTGATCAGTCGGCTGGCAGCCATATTGAGGGTCGTTACATACTCAGAGTCCGTACTTGCCCAGTTTGACTTGCTACTAATCACGCGGTAATGATGCGGTACCTCAGGCCCTGTGCCTGATTGCATTTTTGTATTCACAACCAGCGTCCCGTGTATGTTCATGCTGTGAAACCATACGTATATTTTTTCCAAATCAGCAGATAAATAAGTGACTGCAGGAGATGGCGTAAGGTCTGCATTAGTGGCAAGCGAGGTGTTCAATCCCTCTTTTTTCATATCCAGTAGTGCATCTTGTAACCAGTCCGTCACCGCTGGTTTGCTGATAATCGGGTTATCCCTGAAAGTAGTACCCAAAGTCTCTTTGTTATGGCGCACATCATTTGGCGCCCTGATTACCACAGTGCAATTCGAAGCACGTTGTACAGGCTTTTGCACTGCAATCGGCGCTCCGCCAGCGGCAGTTGGCCCTTTCATCTCTATGTTTTCCTGTATTAGATCAAACTTGAGATCAATTAACGAATCCTCAGCCGCCCAGCAATGGTTAGCTACTAATACGAAGATGCCTGTAACGGCCAATTTGGATAAATTCATAGACAATCCTTTTTATTATTGTGTGGGTTATTTTGGTACTGAGTAGACGATGCCACTCTCTAGCCTGACAGTTTTGCGCTGGTCGCTTTGTTCTAACAAATATCCATCACCGCCCAGCAGAGGATATGTGGGGACGACCACCTTGGTTTTTTCCTGTTTGGCCAAACTGGCGAAGAGGATTTCATTGGTTGGTGCTTCCAGATCCTGCTTCAGCATAACCGCTATCTGCTTTGCGCTCTCGGCAAAAGTCTCAGCTAATGTTTTGCCATTATCTTGTGCCCAGGCACCCAGCGGGTTCGCTTCCTCTACAGGCTTGGAAAGATACACAAAGGTATTCTTGTATTTGTAATCGGCCTTGTCATTCGTCACCAGCCAAGTGTCTGCTGCCACGATGATGCTGCGCAGATCCGAGGTGAATTCATACCAGATCCGCATGCCCATAAAACCCTCACCTGCGCTGAGTTTGGTTTTTTTCTCATCCAGCGCTGATTTTGAAAATCCCCGGGTTGAGACCGATAAATTCATGGCAGGTAACGATTTCTGATCGTTGATATTCGCTTTAAACGCATCACTGAATACAGTACGAAAGTCGATAGAATCAGTCTTGTCGTAAAAAGGCGTGGCAATCTTTTCCAACTCAGTCTGGCGTGATTTGGTGACAGATGCATCGATAAGCGCCGGGATCAATCCACCGCCCATCGCGGCTGAGATATTACTGGCCTTGGCACGGACGATAATCTCATCAGCAGGAATCATGATTCTGGATTCCACATTGGTGAGCTTGGAGCTGGCATCTTTATCTAACGGGACACGGGTGACACCAGCGCAAGCTGTAAGCAAAAGCATGGGAACAAAAACGACGATGAAGCGGGTATGGGACAAATTAGGCATGATGAAGATGATTTTTTATTATTTAGGTAGACGGAGCATATCAAAAAACACGATCTTCATCATGGGCTTTTTTAAGCAACCACGCTGTTTCTATGGATGATGCCTTCCCCTTTATGCCACCCTCAACCTCTCTGGTTTCAAGCGCAGTAAGAGAATAGCTAGCGCTATAATGTTGTTTGAGTTCAGCTTGGTTTACGGAGAATGGTGGACCATCCACTAGCGACTGGTCATACTCATAGGTAATGATCAGTTGTTGTGCGGCGTGGGTAATGCTCAACAGGTGCGTGGCATATTGCTTTCTAATGCCTGCAGGCAGCGCGACGATTGCCGCCCTGTCGTATATCGCATCAACAACACCAAAGGTTTGAGCGGATAGCTCAAAAATATCACCCACATAAATATCAATGTCTTTGGCGCTGTAGTGAATCAATTCCCCAGCCTTGGCGATTTCGGGCTTCAAACCTAGCGATTGAAACAGCTCATCAATCGCAATTTTGCTCAACTCCGCGCCAACTACCCGGTAGCCACCTGCAAGTAACCATGAGATATCCAGTGTTTTGCCGCACAAGGGCAAAAATACACGGCTGCCTTTCGCCAGGTTCAGTGCCTCAAAATGCTCGACCAGCAAGGGGTTTGCATTGTTTTGGTGAAACGCGATCTCACCGTGCTGCCATTTGTTATACCAAAAACTTGCTTCCATATATAGCTCCTAACTTAATACAAGACCGCGTTAACACTTGACTATGATTAAGATCAAGTATTCCGAGAGAGTTGGCATATGAATTGCGTTATATCAATCAAGACCGATCTGATAGTTATAAAGAAGGTCTAGTTTGTCGATAAGAAAACATCCGCGTCAATTTATCAACATATGCCGGCGCGAGTTTTATGTTTTCGGATGATTCTCTAGTGCACTCTAACTATTGAGATGTATTGCAGAAGCATTATATTAAAACATGTAAATATTATTTAATTGAGAAAGAAATCATGAACAAGTTAATCAAATCATTATTGCTAGCGATTTCGCTAGTTGCAGCAGCCCCTGCATTTGCAGCGACAGAAGATTACGGCACATTATTGGCGGGGACTTATCAGCCATCCGCTAGTTTTTCTTCACTCTCTGTAACTGGTAGCGGCAGTGTATATAGCTTTA
>DATHXC010000008.1:0-190620 GCA_035459965.1 Methylophilaceae bacterium | reverse complement strand
AACAGTCAGAATCTGCCATCAAGTGACTTGCCCATTCCACAAGCACTCACACCTATCGATTGTTCAGATTTTTAAAGAGCGGGTATTTCTTTTTTACTACCGTCTCGCTACTTCTGCAACGAGAGGGGCGCATTATACAGAGCGCTTATTTCTCGTCAACAGATATATTTGAGACTTAATTCGTTGGTTGCGGGGACAGGATTTGAACCTGTGACCTTCGGGTTATGAGCCCGACGAGCTGCCAGACTGCTCCACCCCGCGTCCGCTTCAACGTTAGTGCCGTCGAGAGGTGAGACTATAGCAAACAGGGGGGTTTTCTGTCAATGACTTTGTGGGAAAAATACCAAGGAGCGCTTAATTGACATTACGTATTTGATCATTCAAAGCAGGCCCTGTTGCTTATACCAAGCAACAGTTTCATTGAACCCATCGTTTAGCTCAAATCGGGGCTTATAGCCTAATAACGTTTTAGCTTTTGTAATATCAAATGCCCTATTATGCTTAAAAAATGTAAGTCTGCGCCTATGGAGAGGCGGTTGAATCCCTAAAGGAGCGCATATAGTTTCACATAACCATGCTGCAAAACTCATTAGACTATACGGGATTTTTAGCTTGGGATTTGGAACCTGAATTGCATTTGCTGCAGCTGCAACATACTCACGCAATGACATATATCGCGGCCCACCTATAATAAAGGTTTCGCCAGCTGCCGACTTCACTGTCATAGCCAAAATGAAGCCTTTTACCAAGTCATCAATGTATACGGGGTGAAAATTAGGCTGTCCATTACCAACAAAAAAGAATATGCCCTTATTGAGCATTTTAAACATCTTGAGCATACGTGTATCACCTGGTCCATAGATGGCACAAGGTCGGATTATCACAATTTCAATGCCTTTACCGGACTCTTCCTTGCATGCTTTTTCGGCAATTAATTTAGTCTCCTGATAAAAGTCGCGGGGATTAAAAGGTGTATTTTCATCTGCTGGAGTATGCGCAACATTTCCATGCACTCCAATAGTGGAGCAATATACAAAGCGCCGGACGCCAGCCGACTGACTGGCGTGCAATAGAGCCATAGTGCCTTCAACATTCACCTTATAAAAATCATCGTAACTGCCCTCACTCCTATACATTGCTGCGATATGGAATACGGTGTCAGCCCCATTTACCATCTCGAACAACGTATTTGAGCAGCCAAGGTCGCCCTCAAATATATTCAGATTCTTCTCTACTGGAATTTCAATAGACCTTCGCGCCAAGGCATTGACTTGGTAGCCTTCTTTGAGCAATTGCTTAACAAGCGCAGATCCAGTAAAACCGCTTATCCCAGTTACAGCCACTCTTGTCATTGATCACTCCTATCCAGGCGCAGTAAAACCGGATTCCCCATAAACTTGGTTACACCAATTTTGCGCAAAATTTCTTCGACCGCACGAACAAACACAGTGTTCGCAAATAACCGATGCAATGCCATGGGCAATGTGAACTGGCGATACTCTGCAGTGACAACAAAGCCGCGCTCGTTAAACATTCTGCTTATGTCTCGATCCCAGAACGTATGGTAAGTACGCGTGTTTTTTTCGATTAGTTTTTTCAAGGGAAAGGTAATGAGTGACAAGATATTAAGGCTCGCGTATGTGGGGTAATCGATGATGACAGTTTTCTTGGCTACCCTGCATAATTCGGATACAAGGGTTTCCCGGCCCTCAATATGCGAAATCAAGCGAACACTGGTAACAATATCAAATTGAAAATCAGCAAAAGGCAATTGCTGTAAATCACCCTCATAAAAAGCAACAGCGTTTCCATAAAGCATTCGAGCGCGCTGCGCGCAACTCTGGTCACTACCAATAATTGATACTAAATAGCCTTGTTTTAACAAAGGCGCGCAGAGTTGGGCATGCCCCCCTCCGACATCAAGAACATGATTGCCACTAACTGGCCACAACCCAAGAAGACTAATCAAACCAGCTTCTTGCACGGCTAACAGATACCTACCCACTTTCCCTGAAAATCGAGATGCATAACGATCAGAAGAGGTTTCTATGTCAGGTGTTTCACGCACCTTTGCCGAAATCTGACTAGCCATGAATTTTTTCCTTCAGAGTATTGCGGAAACCGATACAACTGTCAGGCGCATTTGGAGTTTTCCATTTGAATATTCGAAACCCCGTCACAGAAAATAACGGAACCGTCATTTTTTCAATTGCATCCGCAGCCTGCGACGTCACTCCGGTTGGAACTCTCCACCGCGACTCCGGGACAAGGATGACCCCATCCGGATAACACTGAATTACTTTTTCTATGGCATCCGCGCTTGCAATGACAGGTCGTCCTGTCCGAAAGTCCACTTCAAAATCTTTCCATGTTTTAACATCACTCAACACCGACGCATTTAACAACACATCATAAGGCCGCAAATACCGGATTGTGCGCAAGTCATCAGCAGTCACCAAGATAGAAGTCTCGCGAATAGACTCACGTAGAGTGGTAACTTGCCCAGTCCATGGTTTATCCGGCGGCGACTCCATCCCAAATGATGGATTATAGGCAACTCTTTTAAGGTTGTGGCCCACCTCTCGTAAAGCATCTGTATAAACTGAGTTACCTAATAGGGCGATGGTAACAATCGCGACGCTACTCACTATTGCGGCATTGTCGCCAAGAGATCCCGATATATTTACACGAAGGGAATTAGTAAGGGCAGAAATGCCTTGCTTAGTAACCCCGAAAATAGCTGGCAATACGACTGAAGTTGCCATGCCCCATATAGCGAAAAAATACGGCCATATATAATAAACGTAACGCATGGACTTCATTGCACCCAATGAATGTATGACCATGGGCACTGTGAACATAATTATGCAGAAAAAAGCTGGTCGTGGCCAACGTACAAGTGCGGCAATAAAAGCCAGGGGGAATAGCTGCCACAATATGGGCATTCTTAGTCTAAAGTCACTATAGTAGAACAACACATTATTTTTTGCCGGTACAGCCCATAAGGGTGCATAACGGAACTGATCTAATAAGTTACCCACCGCAAAGTAGGCAATAAAAAGACTGGAAATTCCCAGCATAATTAGCCACAGCCAATGTTTTTTATTTTGCAGTATAGGGTGACCATAGTGGCAGGCCAAATCTATCAACACCCAGACTACAAGAGCCATTAACGCAATAGCAGTTGTAATCTGCAGGTGAAAGGCGATAACAATGGCTATTCCTGCCAACAATAATCGCCAATAAGACCTCTGCTCAGCAATAATGGAGTAGACAATGACTGATGCCAGCAAAATTAATAATGCATGCAATGCATAAAAGCGGGCAAATTGGGAAATATCAATGACAAAATGTGCCAAGAAAAACAGGAGTGTGCCGGCCCATGCAACTTTTCTATCAGCAATATTACTGAGCCACACAAAAAGCAATGTAATTAAAAGTGCACCGAACACCATAGACGGTACTCGGGCAACCAGCATAGTGTCACTCCCAAGCATTTTAGAGACCAAGCCGATTAAAACAGTAAAGCCTCCGGCTCTATTGTAATCACCATCTAGAATCTTAAAACTGCCGTTAACTACCCAAGACTGACTCGCTAACAAATGATACAGCTCATCTGTCTGAATCGGTGTAACACTACCTCCAATAAAACGTATAACGAAGGAAATAATAAAGACAACGACTGCCTGCCAAAAAATAGTCTGCCATGCCCTCTTATGATCGAGCCTCTTCTTATCAGACATTTTCGTTTTCTAGACCCATTTAAATACTCAATATGGCGCTTCGAGTTAGGAAAAACATATCGTGCCGATATAGCAGTTAAAATAAACTCATCTTGCTTAATGCTTGATTGAAAAAATTAAATTAATTAATCTAGTTAATTTGCAATACTAATCATCAACAATATCAAATATATAGTCTATGTCCCACGACATTCTGTAGGATATAGTCCATATGGACTATAGACTATTGCAAAATAGTTATTAATAATGCTTCACGTTAGTGAATAAATATAATTACATAAAGTAAAAATTATTAATCTCGGGGGTTAATAAAAGGACTTCACTATGGTGAGGCTATCTATTGTTGTCCCTCTTTACAATGAAGAAGACAATGTCTTTTTGTTGTATCAAGCAATAAAATCTGCATTAGAAGGCAAAGTCCGGCATTACGAAATAGTGCTCATCGACGATGGTAGCTCCGATGCTACATTCAGAAGAGCAGCTTCCTTAGTTGAAACAGATTCCCGAGTCCGTGTTGTACTTTTCCGTCGCAATTACGGCCAAACTGCTGCAATGGCAGCTGGCATTAAGACCGCCAGAGGCGACGTCATTGTCACCATGGACGGCGACCTGCAGAACGATCCTAGCGACATTCCCAAGTTATTGGCATTGATTGAAGATGGATACGACATTGCCGTCGGCTGGCGTCGCAAACGTAAAGATGATTTCGCCCGTGTGTTTATCTCCCAAATTGCCAATCGCATTATGGCTAGAGTCATGGGGGTTGCGGTAAGAGACAGTGGTTGTTCACTCAAAGCTTATCGTGCCAGCCTCATACAGGATATGCCGATGTATGGTGAAATGCACCGGTTCATTCCTGCTCTTTCCAAGCTGGCGGGCGCACGCCTGGCTCAAATCGAAGTAAAGCATCATCCTCGCCGCTTTGGTGTTTCCAAATACGGCTTCTCCCGAATTTACAAAGTCATGCTAGATATTATTTCGATTCGGGCATTACTAAGTTATGCCCGGCATTCACTGAGCTGGCTGGCAACGATGTCCTTTCTGGTGTTTGTAACAGGCACGGCATTTATCACTGCGTCGTTATTCGACGGGCCGGATAAATCAGTCGTAGATACCTGCATAGGTGTGCTGCTGGTCTCATTGAGTCTGTTTTTGATGGCATGGACTTTTCTTGGCAGGCTATTTTCAGCAGTTGAACCCGGAGCCACAGACTATGCCGCGCTAAATACCATCCTCGCATCGCGAATTGCAAGCTTAAGGGAGAATGCATCATGAAAGCCCCAGTTTCCGCTCTCGAGTTACCAGACACGATTTATGTATCTGCCATCATCCCTGTTGCAGACCGGCATGATGAAACGGAAATAGTATGGCGATACTATTTTGACATGATGAACTCCATCGGCCGACCATTTGAGATCATATACGTCATCGACGGTGGGCATCCTACTATCTCTGAAGCACTGGTCAGGCTGGAGCAAACGTATCCATTTCTTAAAGTACAACGCCTTAGTCAGCAATTCGGCGAAGCGGCTTGTATCCGCGAAGGAATCAAAATGTCCCGGGGCGATGTGATTTTGTTGTTGCCCGCATACTTACAGGTTTTACCAGAAGCGATTCCCGCCCTGATCAGTCATATTGAATTTGCGGATGTAGTGATAGCAGTCAGGGATCGCCAGCAGGATCAACCATTCAACCGTCTGAGAGGATGGGGATTTGAGTATGTAGCCAAACTTGCAGGCTCACGTTTTGCGGACCCAGGCTGCAATGTACGTGCAATAAAACGTTGTGTCTTTGATGAACTAGTCCTACAGGACGAACAGCATCGCTTTTTACCTCTGCTGGCGGAACGCTTGGGCTTTACAGTTAAAGAATTGGTATTGCCGCAAGCCGATTCAGACCGGCGACTTCGAGTACACCATATTAGTATATACCTGAGCAGGTTTCTCGATTTGGTCAGCATCAGTTTTCTGACTCGCTTTCTGCAAAAACCATTTCGCTTTTTCGGATCGGTAGGCGCGGGGTTTATTGCGCTGGGGATGGTCATCGGCATGTACATCCTGGCACAACGCTTATTTGCAGATATTGCATTGGGAGATCGCCCCATGCTGCTCTTAACTGTTTTACTGGTTGTGCTTGGTTTACAGATTGCCGCCATTGGATTAATTGCTGAAATCATCATATTCACACGAAGCCGTGGCACCCCTACTTACCATATAGAACGCATTGTGGAACGTATCGACGAAGAAAAACATGAGGCAGCCTGATGCAATTATCATAGGTGGCGGTATTCAGGGTGCAACGATTGCCCTAGCCGCTTCAGAGCGTGGCTTGCGCACAGTGATTGTCGAACGAAATGAACTTGCAGCGGGTGCAAGCGGCAATAGCTACGGCATTATTCACGGGGGCTTGCGCTACCTGCAAACACTGGACATTGCACGCTGGAAGCGCTCTAAAAATGCCCAAGCCTGGTACCTTGAGCATTTTCCGGAATTCGTCCGGCCATTACGTTGTGTTATGCCGCTATATCGATGGCGCTGGCGTTCTGCCTTTTTTTTCAGGACCGCTGTCCTGTTCGAAAACCTATTGGCGAAAGTATTCAAGATCGAAGTGACATTACCAAAAACCACTTTCATTCCAGCGGCAGCTACAAAAAACCAATATGCCAAGTTACCAGAATCCGGGCTAAGCGGTGCAGCCTGCTGGTACGACGCCGAAGTCACCAATATGCCAGTAGTGATAGCTGCTATTCTGCAAAAATCAGGGCTTGATTCCTCTGCCGTCATGACCAATACGGAAGCAACGGAACTACTGGTGCGAGAGGACCGAGTTGCAGGCGTGAGAGTCAAAAATAACACCTCCGGGGAAATTTCCGATATTGAAAGTAATATCGTCATCAACTGCACAGGCTCATGGGCAGGCCACTGGCAACCTACAACCAGCACAGCAGTCACCGCACCCACTGCTGCCGCACTTGCATTTAACCTGTTGCTCGATCTACCGGCGGTAGGCGATGGCGCACTCGCGTTATCCGTAACCCCAGGGAAAGGACGCTGCTACTTTATGCGGCCTTATCCTGGCGGCATGCTGGCCGGCACATTTTACATTCCAGCTCCTGGAATGACAGAGCCCCAAGTGAGCGACTCGGCCATCCAACAATTTTTATCGGAATTAGCTTTAGCTTTTCCAGGCTTGGAAATCATGAATGCCAAGGTGCTTAAGGTCATGGCGGGTTTGTTACCGGATACCGACGGATCGGGAACCAGCCTGTCTTCTCAAGACTACATTCTGAGTCACGATCTTGAAGGATTCTATACAGTACTTGGCGGTAAACTTACTACAGCGCCTTTGCTTAGCAGGGATGCCGTCAAACGGATCTGGCCGAAAAAACAGTCAGCCCTTCATGTCATCCCTCCGGCATTGGATAAGCAACGTGTTTAAGTTAGATGCTAATCAAATCCTGATAGATGCGCATGTGCATTTGCACGATGCCAGCCGCGCCATGAGCGATTTACGCAAGGCGTTTGATAATTTCTCCAGCCTACCCATTCCTGCTAACAGCACTGTAATAATGCTTGCTGAACGACAGGGATTTGATGTTTTCAGTGGCCTACGCAAACAATTGCGCCATACCGCCGAACCGGAGTCGTTATGGTTTGAACGAAATAACCATGAAATGTTGGTATTGGCTGGGCGCCAGATTATCAGCTCTGAAGGGTTGGAAATACTGGGACTTGCCACCAAGGTTAACATCGCTGATGGATTGCCTGCAGAAACGGTCATCGACCAGTTACAGGAGCAGGATGCCTTAGTGGTATTACCATGGGGCGTTGGAAAATGGCTGGGAAGGCGCGGCAAAATCGTCGACGCGATCATCGCCAAAAATGTGCGGGGTTTAAGCGCTAGTAACACTGATCGGACTTTATTTCTGGGCGATAACGCTGGCAGGCCTGCCTTCTGGCCCGTTGCGCAATTTTCTTCCGGCCTTTGCGTTCTACCCGGCTCCGACCCGCTTCCTTTGCAGGATTCCGCAGAAGCGATTGGGCGTTTCGGTGCATTGGTCCACGCTCAGCTTTCAATACAAACGCCCGCTAGCGATCTTAAACAAGTATTGCGCAACCCGCTTACGGCACCACAGCCTTTCGGCAAGCTGTCTCCTGCGTTCCACTTTGTGCGCGACCAGGCCAGGCTGCGGCTGGCACACCCCACGGAAATGGCGGCCGCATGAAAGTTTTGTTGCTTGCCCCACAGCCGTTTTATACAGAGCGCGGTACGCCGATTGCCATCCGGTTACTGGTTCGTTCATTATGCCGCGACGGCCATGAAGTGGATGTACTCACTTACCATGAAGGGGAAGATATCCAGATTCCCGGCATGCACTTGTTCCGTATCAAAAGCCCGCTTGGCATAAAGAATGTACCCATCGGCTTTTCGATCAAGAAGCTGATGTGTGACCTGTGGTTGATATTTGCCACCTTCAAGTGCATGCGAAATAGAAAGTATGAAGTAGTGCATGCCATTGAAGAGTCTGTGTTTATTGCATTGCTGGCCCGGCTGGTATGGCGTTTCAAACTGGTTTACGATATGGATTCGCTCATGGCGGACCAGATTGTGGAAAAATGGCCCAGACTAAAACCGATGCTGCCGTTCATGCAATGGTTCGAAAAATTCGCCGTTAAACGTGCAGATCTGGTACTCGCCGTTTGTCCTGCCATTGCCGAGCGTGCGGGTATAAGCTCAAATCCAGAGAAAGTACATCTAACGCCGGATGTAGCAATGAGCCCTGCCGGCCAGTTGATTGAGGTTGAAGATGTGCGCAGCATGTGCATTGCATCAGCGCCCGTCGCCATGTATGTGGGGAACCTTGAAACTTATCAGGGCGTGGACCTGCTACTGGAAAGCCTAGCGCTCATGCAAACATCGCAGCGCTGCAGCCTGGTGATCATAGGCGGCAATCCCGCACATATTGAGCGGTACCGCCAGAAAATAGAAATAGCTGGGTTAACCCAGCACATACACCTGCTTGGGCAGCGGCCACTGGATTGCCTCGCAGGCTACCTCTCCCAAGCTGATATCGTGTGTTCTCCGCGCCTGAAGGGCGTCAATACGCCGATGAAAATTTATGCCTACATGTTATCCGGTAAGGCGTTGCTAGCGACTGATATCCTGAGCCATAGCCAAGTACTAGATTCAGAATGTGCTCTGCTGGTATCACCCGACCCTTCCGCCATGGCAGAAGGTTTACTCAAACTCTGTGTATCCCCCGCCTTGAGGCAACAATTAGGTATTGCAGCAGCCCAACGCGCAGGCAGTCAATACAGCGAAAAAGCCTTTGAAACCAGGCTGCGCAATGCTTATGCGCATTTAGGAAATGCCGGGCATATAGCCGAGGTGGTCGCTTGAATACGCACCCCCGCTATCATTTTGCGCCAGAGATGGATTTCTATTCAATACAATCGGCGGGATAAGGTATGTGCGATGAACCTGTCATTGAATACGGAATCAGCCCCCCCCAAAAAAAGGCATCCGCATTCGCGACCATTAAACAGAAACTGAAAGGTCACTCGCCTTATGGCATATTGCTGAAGCTGGCAAAACAGCCGACATTGCGCGCCACTGCGGCATTTGCCCTATCAGGCCTTGCATTTGCTGTAGGCACGCTGTTACTTGCACGCAGCATGCCTGTAGAGGCTTTTGGGCATTTCGCCCTGGCCATTGCGCTGTTCAATGTATTCGGCCTGCTGGCACCGATAGGGGTTGACCAGGTGCTATTACGACATCGTGTTGATCCTGGTCCCAGGTTACTCATGCGGCTGGTCGCTACTGGATTTGCTATCGGCACAGCGGTAGGCCTGGCGTATATGGCTTCATCCGGATTGCGCTATGTCGATGCTGCTGCCTTATGTCTGGTGATTATCGCAGGCGGCATCATCGCAACGCTGGCATCGCTAGCCAGGGCGGCCATGCATGAACTGCACTCGCTGCTGTTGGCGACTGCAGCCAGCTGGATACTGATCGTGATAGGGGCGCTTTCATTGGTATTCCCCATGGAAAATTCCCTGCTGCCCTTGTGCCTGTTTGCACTTGGCAATGTAGCAGTCGCTATCTGGGGATGGGCTCAAGTCGACAGTACGCACCGCGTCGCCATTCACGAGCGTGTGAATATACCCTGGAACGAAGCCTTTTCACTGCTCGGCATCGCTGCAATCGGCACTGTCATGCTGCAACTGGAACGGTTAATCATTCCCGCTACAATCGGTATTAATGCGTTGGCACTATTCAGTGTACTGGCTTCTGTGGCCATATTTCCATTTCGCTTACTGACCGCCAGCGCAGGCTTTTCGATCATACCTAAATTAAGGGCAGCTACCTCTATGCGCATGAAGCGCAAGCTGGTACGCACAGAGTTCTTTTTCATCATTGGCCTGTTGTTAGCAGCGACCATCGCCATAGTCACCATCGCCCCATATGCTACGCACCTGCTTACCGGCGGGCGTTACGAAGTTAGCCTGAACCTGGTTATCGCTGCATGTATGAATGGCAGCGCCAAAGTATTACAGGCCCTGCCCCGCGCCATTCTTACAGGCTGCGGCAACGATAAGGATATTGCATTGCTCAACCGGATGGGCACATTGGGATTAATGGCGAGCATTATCGGCGCATTCATAGGCGCACAATGGGAACTGGCAGGCCTGTTGTACGGCGTTGCTATTGGCAGCATGGTCGGCAGCGTTCCCGCCATTCTATTGGCGCGCAGGAGCATACGATGAGCATGGATTTTTCTGCATGTACCAATATCTTCAAGTTGCAGGCGCGACTCCGCGATACCGATTTCAATCGCTTTAGCCCGGCGGACTACCGTGCACTTAACCGGCAGTTGCGTAACTTTCAGGACGGTTCAGGCATCAAGGTGGCGTACCTGGGTAACGTCACCATGGATTTGCTGCCGCCGTATGTAGCTGCCCATACTGCGCGGCTAGGCTGGCTGACGCAGTCCCATGTCGGCAGCTTTGGCCAGCATTTCCAGGCGCTCATCTCTCCGCAACTCCAGACATTTTCTGCTGAAATTATCGTGCTGGTGCTTTCGCTTAATCTGTTAAGGCCCGACGACATGTCCAGCTTCACTTCGCTAAGTGCCAGTCAGCGAAAAACCCTGCTCGACGGCATAGTGGATGAAGTGGAAAGCTGGGTCATGCAGGCAGTAAAGAATACCCAAGCCAGCCTGTTAGTCTCCAATTTCGCCAGCCCCTCTGTACATGCTTTTGGCATTGCTGATAGCAGCATGGCCTATGGCGAGAGTGAGTTTTACCTAGAGCTTAACCTTGAGTTGCTACGCCGCATGCGCAAGCACCATCGGGTACGCATACTCGATGTAAACCGCATCGTTGCACGCATTGGACATAGCCAGGCATTCGATCAGCGCCTGTTTTATATTGCCAAGATGGAGTGGACTGAGCGCATGCTGGCTGAAACAGGGCACGAAATAACTCGTCACATCATCGCCGCGTGTGGCGCTGCACGTAAATGCCTGGTGCTAGATCTCGATAATACGCTCTGGGGCGGCATTGTAGGCGAAGATGGCATACACGGCGTGAGAATTGGCCAAGGCGATGCGGAAAGTGAAGCCTATGCTGCATTCCATTTCCGGCTCAAAGCGCTCAAAGACCGAGGCATATTGCTGGCCTTATGCAGCAAAAATAATATCGATGATATAGAAGAGATATTTCAACTACGCACTGACATGCCATTGCAGCTGGCAGACTTCTCCGCCCGTGCCATCAGTTGGCAACCCAAGCATATTGGATTAATGGATATTGCAAAACAGCTGAACATTGGACTGGATTCGCTGGTTTTTCTTGACGACAGCCCGACTGAAATAGCGCTAATCCGTGATCAGTTGCCACAAGTGGAAAGCATCTTGCTGCCTGCAGATCCATCACAATTTGTGGCCGTTCTGGATAGCTTGAGCAGCTTTGAGAAATCCGCGATACTGGCTGATGATGTCGGCAAATCAAGGCAATACGAAGCGCAAGCAGCGCGCGAACAGTTGTCTGTGAGCGCGGGCAGCATGGAAGATTATCTGCACAGCCTGCAAATACAATTGAATATCAGCGATGCCACCAGCGACGATTTGCTACGGGTGCATCAACTTTTTACAAAAACCAACCAGTTCAATGTCACTACCAGGCGTTATACCTTGGGCGAACTGGATGCCACGCTTGCAGAACTAGGGCACACTTTACGGATTGTCAGCATGCGTGACAGGTTCGGCGAACTCGGCATCATCGCATGTTATCTGCTCGTAGAGCACGGCCCAACCCTGGATGTGGACAGCCTGATGATGAGCTGCCGGGCAATGGGCCGTGGTATTGAAACTGCTATTTTCAACAGCATCAAACAACACTTTATGGCTTTGACCCACCTTAAAACCCTGACGGCCACATTTATTAAAACCAGTAAAAACATGCCAGCTGCCGAGTTTTTTAAGGAGCAGGGCATGCATATTAATGATGAGAAAAATGACGGCGTGACGAGGTATTCATTGAGTCGTACAGAAACGGCACTCTGCAGTTGTGATTGGATACAGTTGGAAAAAACGCCTGTAACGTCTTCTTCACAGCAGGATTTAGCAGTGCATTGACGAAAGATTTCTCCTACATATAAATAAGGCTAATTCTGATATTCGAAAGTATTTATTGATTCAATAATAAATGTGTAATCGGGAGGCCATAGTTACCATTATTTTTATGAAAGGAAAATCATGGAAACGTCTAAACAGGTACAGCAAATAGTCGGCGATTTACTTGATATTGATATAAAAAAAATAAATGCTGACACTCAGCTACAGGATTTGGCTGGCTGGGATTCGCTGGCACAATTAAAAATCATCAGTGCCATTGAGCAGGAATTTGGTGTGAGTGCCACCATGAAACAAATTTCACAGCTTAATTCAATTTTTGCAATCACCCTGTTTGTTGAAGACTCGCATCCTGTAAGGCATTAGCTATCCTAATTAATGGAAAGCCATGAAGATAGCAACAGGCATACGCCGCATGCTGACCCCCCATTGGGTGGTCAGCCTTTATTATTTTCTTAAATATCGTGCAATTGTCAGCTTAAATGCTGAAGTGGAGCTTTGCGAGAACCTCACACTGGGTAAAAAAACAACTATAAGCTCTTTTACCAAAATCAAGGCCAGCGAGGGTCCTGTTAGCATAGGTACAAGAACGGATATAGGTGTAGGCTGCTTTATCGGCGGTTATAAGCATGGCATACACATTGGCAATGATTGCCTCATTAGCCCAAATGTTTCTATCGTTGGAGTCAATTACCAGTATGAAGAAGTAGAACGTACTTTTCGCGAACAGGGGTTAGTTTCGAATGGGCCGATCATGATTGGGAACAATGTATGGATAGGTACAGGCGCCGTCATTCTGGATAATGCTCACATTGAAGACGGTGTTATTATTAGCCCGAACTCAGTTGTGTCAGGGCATATCCCCCGCAATTCGATCATGCAGGGCAACCCAGCCAAGATTATTTTTACCAGACGTTAAACCCTGTCTCATACCTAGCACTTCAACTAAATGAGAATTCCAGTCATATGAAAATATTAGTCACAGGCGCAGCTGGATTTATTGGTTACCACGTTACCGAACGATTGTTGGATGCCGGAAATCAGGTCGTTGGCGTTGATAACCTGAATGATTACTACGAGGTGAGTCTGAAGCAGGCGCGGCTCGACGCACTGAATAGCCATGCCCAGTACAGCAATTTTTCGTTTACCAAAATGGACATGGCAGATCTCGGGAAATGTGAAGCATTGTTTCATGAGCATATGTTCGATTGCGTTGTGCACCTCGCTGCACAAGCAGGGGTTCGGTATTCCATCACCAATCCACACACATATATCCAGAGCAACCTGGTAGCGTTTGCCAATATCCTGGAAGCCTGCCGTCATAACGCCATCGGGCATTTGGTGTATGCGAGCTCTTCCAGTGTGTATGGCGGCAATACCAAATTGCCGTTTAGCGAGAACGATCCTGTAGACCATCCCGTGAGCCTATACGCGGCAACAAAGAAATCCAACGAATTGATGGCGTATACCTACAGCCATTTATATGGATTTCCATCCACAGGACTGCGCTTTTTTACGGTGTATGGTCCTTGGGGGCGACCGGACATGGCACCCTTCCTTTTCGCAGATGCCATCCTTAAAGGCAAACCCATCAACGTGTTCAACCATGGCGAAATGCTGCGCGATTTCACCTACATTGATGATATTGTTGAAGCCATTCTGCGCGTTATCGTCAAACCGCCCAGCAAAACCCCGGTGGAGAATGCAGCTGAATCGTCCGAAGTGCCTTACCAGATTTTCAATATCGGCAATAACAAGCCGGAAAAGCTGATGGACTTCATTACGCTGCTGGAAAAATCGCTGGGCAAGTCTACCGAGAAAATATTTCTTCCCATGCAGGCAGGGGATGTCAAAGCAACGTTTGCCGACACCAGCAAGTTAGACGCATGGATAGGATTCAAACCAGATACTTCTCTTGAGCAAGGTATTGAAAAATTTGTACATTGGTACAAACAATATTATCAACTATAAAACTAAGAAATTGCAGGACCACTACTTGAATAAAGAGCGCACATACTCCAGATCTGCTTTTGTATCCACGCCTGCCGCTGGCGCATTTTCTGTAATGGCCACACTGATGCGGTATCCATGCCACAAAGCTCGCAATTGCTCCAGCGATTCAAATTTTTCTATAGCTGCGGGCTCTAGCCCTGAGTATGCCTTTAGAAAGCTCACTCTATAGGCGTAAATGCCAATGTGTCGATAAACTGGCATATCGGCAGGGACATCCTCATCTGCCGCAAAAGCATCGCGCGCATAAGGAATTGGTGCACGACTAAAGTATAGAGCATGGCCATGAATATCCATCACTACCTTGACGATGTTCGGGTTGAGCATAGAGGCCTTGTCATGAATGGGATGACAGGCTGTTGCAATCGCTGCCGCCTGATGCTGGGCAAGATTGCCGGCAACTTCCTGAATAAGTACAGGGGAAATCAGCGGCTCATCGCCTTGCACATTGACAACAATCACCTCATCAGGCCAGGCCATCTCCAGCGCAACTTCCGCAATGCGATCAGTACCAGAAACATGATTCTGGCTAGTCATGACCACCTGATACCCATAATCTTGCACCGCAGTAACGATTTCCTTATGGTCTGTTGCCACGACCACCTGCTCCGCACCACTCTCCAGTGCTCGCTCAACCACATGAACAACCATGGGCTTGCCAGCAATATCGAGCAAGGGCTTGGCTGGCAAACGGCTACTTGCATAGCGAGCTGGGATAACCACCTTAAAGCTCAAAAGTCTAAACCTCTTCTTCTGCGGGTAACTTTCGCGCTTCGTCTTCGAGCATCACCGGAATATCATCCTTGACTTGGTAAGCCAGCCTGCAGGGTTTACAAACCAGCTCCTGCTCTGCTTTTTTATAATGCAAAGGCCCTTTACAGACAGGGCATACCAGAATTTCAAGTAATTTTGCATCCATTTTAATTTCCTAATCTTTAGAGTTTACTAGCTGGAGAGTTGCCGATTTTTTGCTGAATAGCCTGCAACAAAGCCTCATCCACTTTTGCTTCAACAGGCAAATACCACCAGTCAGGCTGTGCAAAATCGGCACATTTCACAGCATCCTTCTCGGTCATTAGTATCGCTTCTGCTTGCAAGCTTTGCAAATCTGAAGCCTGAAATGCATGGTGATCCGCAAAAGCATGAGGTTCAAACTGCAGACCCATATTGCTAAGTTGCTGAAAAAACCGGGCAGGATTACCAATCCCGGCAATGGCGTGCAGCTTCTTCTGCATCAATTGTTGGGTTGAAGCAGTACGTGTTGGGTCCAGCACATTATGGAAGACCGAACTTTCAAGACTCATCGTTAATCCTTGCTGATATGCCCCATCACCGTTGCTCACCACAGCATCAACAGAAGCCAGCCTTGTTAGCCGCTCCCGCAATGGGCCAGCCGGCAAAACCCAGCCATTACCAAATCCACGGCTTGCATCTATTACTGCCATCTCAAAATCGCGATGCATTCTGTAGTGCTGTAAACCATCATCGCTAATGATGATATTGCATCGGGGATGCTCATTCAGCAATGCTTGTGCCACCGCCACACGATCGGGGCCTACCCATACCGGGCACCCCGTTCTCCTGACCAGCAGTAGCGGCTCATCGCCAACCAGGGCAGGTTTGCTATGACGAAAAACAGCAGTGGTCGCCTGCGATTGAACTGCGCCGTAGCCGCGGCTGATAATCCCTGGCTGCCAGCCAGCTTTCGTTAACTGCTCTGCCAGCCATATCACCAAGGGCGTTTTACCCGTGCCTCCTACACTGATATTGCCAACGACAATGACTGGAACAGCAATTTCCCAGGATTTGAATAACCCTGCTTTGTAGGCAAGGCAGCGTAGTGAGGACAGGGATAGAAAAATCCAAGACAAGGGAATAAGAATGAAATGCCAGAATGTCAGGCTGTACCACTGTTTTTGGAGCCATGCATTCATGAGCTTAGCTTTAGAGGTTTAAAGTCTTTAAGTAATCAGTGAAACTGCTTTTGATAGAGCTTGGCATAGTGACCGCCCGCAGCCAGCAGCTCAGCATGACTGCCACTTTCAACGATTTCACCCTGCTCCATGACAAGAATGCGGTCTGCATTCTCGATAGTGGACAAACGGTGTGCAATCACGATGGTAGTGCGGTTACGCATCAACTCATCCAATGCGGCCTGCACATGCTGCTCTGATTCTGTATCAAGCGCCGAAGTCGCCTCATCGAGCAACAGGATAGGCGCATCCTTCAGAATCGCACGTGCAATTGCCAGCCGCTGGCGTTGGCCTCCTGAAAGGCGCACACCCCGATCACCAATCTCGCTCTGCAAACCTTCTGGCAGTTGCTGAATAAATTCCCACGCATGTGCAGCTTTTGCGGCATCAATTACTTGTGCCTCACTTACATCACGTAGCACGCCATAGGCAATATTGTTAAACACGGTATCGTTAAATAGGATCACGTCCTGACTGACCAAGGCAAATTGCTGCCTGAGATTCTTGATAGTCAATGCGCGAATATCAATGCCATCAAGCAATATTAAGCCCTGCTGCAATTCATAAAAACGTGGCAACAGGCTGGCCAGTGTAGTTTTCCCGCCACCAGAGCGTCCGACCAGCGCAATTTTCTCGCCTGGCTTGACGCTCAGGCTCAGGTTATTCAAGGCATTACGCTTGGCATTTTCATAACGCAAACCCACATGACGAAACTCGATTTCACCTTTAGCGCGATGGATTTCCTTGTCACCCTCATCAATCTGGGTCTTGGTATCGGTCAGTGTAAACAGACTATGCGCAGCGGCGATGCCCATCTGCAAATCCTCATTCAAGCCAGTCAGGCTTTTAATCGGCGCAATCAACATCAGCAAGGCGCCCAGGAATGCAGCAAACTCACCTGCGGTGAAGCGACCAGCCGCATAAAACACCACGAGGCCAAGTGCCACTGCAGCAAGTACCTCGATCACCAAGCTATTCAATAAGCCCCTGCGAATAAACTTGATATGCATGGCACGATTTCTGGCTACTGATTCAGCAAACCGCTTGTACTCATAGTCTTCGCCACCAAAGATTTTCACCATACGCTGGCCAGAAATGGCCTCTTCAGAAACCTTGGTAATCTGGCCCATGGTGTCTTGTACCGCTCTGCCGGCAGCTCGTATTTTAGGCGTAGATTTATTAAGATACAGGCCCATGAATGGGATGGTGATTGCAAATATCAGCGTTAGTCGCCAATCTAGATAAAGCATGTAGCCGACCATACCAATGATAGTGAGCGTATCACGCACCGCACTGATGGCTACGTTGGTTGTAGCTTTCGCCACTTGCTCAGTATCAAAAGTTAGCTTGGAGGTGATCACACCAGCAGAATTGGCATCAAAGAAGCTGACTGGCAACGCCATCAGGCTTCGGAATGCATCCAGCCTGAGGTTTTCCACCACCCGCCTTGCTACCCAGCGCACTGCAAAAGTAGAAGTAAAGCCAGCCAACGCACGAATGAACAACAGGCCAAATAGCATAAACGGTAACAGGGTCAACTTGGCGGAATCTTTATTGACGAATCCTTCGTCAGTCACCTGCTTGATAGTGACTAAGAAACCAGTGTTAGTCGCAGAAAGTACCACTAGCGCAATAATACTGATTGCAAATATCACTTTATAGCGCCATGCATATTTCAGCAGGCGCAGATAGATGGCTAAAGCATTTGAAGCCGGGAGCGCCTTTTTAGGCGTTGATTTGGACATGCGTGAGGTCAGTAACTAATGGCAAATTAAGTAAGTTGGGTTGAGCTAAAAAAGCCAGATCAGGATCCAGATTTAACCTGTGTTGCGAAAGTGATATGGGTATACCCAGCCTGGCGCGATGCTTCCATCACATTGATAACCGACTGATGTGTAGTAGTGGCATCGGCATTAATCACAATAGTGGGTTCTTTTTTATCCCCTACAGCCTTTTGTAATGCAGCAGCAATGGCGGTAACGGATGCATCAGCCAGCGCAGCTTTGTTGACGACATAATGTCCGCTAGCATCAATCTCTACAGTAATTATGACAGGCTTTTCTTCAGGAGAATTTGCTTCGGCGGTTGGCAGATTGATCTGCAACTCGCTAACCCGTGAGAAAGTAGTACTGACTACCAGGAAAATAATGATGACCAGCAAAACGTCAATCAGTGGCACGAGATTCATTTCCAGGTCTTCGTGCTTTTTACCGCGCTGAAAGTTCATGATAGGGCCTCAGTTTTGATGATGGTGTTACTTGTATGATTAGGACTAGTGTTACTTGCGTTCACCCTGGATTATTTCCACCAGTTTGACTGCCTGCTGCTCCATTTCAACAATTAATCCATCGACCTGACCACGGAAGTAACGATAAAAAATCATGGCTGGTACCGCCACGACAATACCGCCAGCAGTGTTATAGAGCGCTACTGATATACCACGTGCAAATTGCGCTACATCGTGGCCTGTTGCAGTGAATGCCCCAAACAGCTCAACCATGCCGATCACAGTACCGAGCAAACCCAGCAATGGGCTGACAGTTGCAATTGTACCCAGTGTAGTCAGGTATTTTTCCAGCTTATGCGCAACTGAACGACCAGATTCTTCTATAGCCTCTTTCATGACCTCACGCGAAGCGGTGGCATTGTTCAATGCGCTTGCAAAAATCTCACCGAGCAAGGAGTGCTGCTGCAATCTCACCAAAGTATCTTTGGTGACACCACCTTGGCCCAACCATTTCTGCACTTCAGGCAACAGCTCAGGAGGCGCAACCACATTGGAGCGCAGAGCCCAGAGTCGTTCGCCAATAATGGCCAGTGCAACAACTGAAGCAAGAATAAGCGGATAAATTGGCCAGCCAGCAGCTTTAATAATTTCGATCACGAAGCACTCCTGAAATTCAACTTTGAAAGTGCGCTTACTTTAGCGTGCGAGGGGCTTTTGGGCAAGCAAATGTATATTTTTTACTCAAGCTTACACAGGCAGACATGAGGCTTAGCATTAAAGTTAAAAATATTTTCTCCATTATTGACAACTTCAGATATAACTTATGCTTTCAATTAGTTATATCAATTATAATGTCTGTAAAAATATACTAAGCGCTGCAAAGGCGATGTAAGACAACACTTAATTACCAAAGGGGACAATATGAGTAATTTTAATGATGCTGACGATCCACGCCGCCGCCTGCTGATAAAAGCACTGGCTGCAGGATTGTTCTCTGCTGGAGTCCCGATGGGCACTGCGATGGCAGAAAGCATTTTTGGCCGTCCCCCAAGCAAACTACCACCCAATCAGTCGATTTATCGCCTTTCTGGCAATGTTAAAGTGAATGGCAATAATGCCACCCTGAGTACTCGAATTGGCCCGAATGACAAGGTCGAAACCGGCAAGGATAGCGAAGTTGTTTTTGTAGTTGGCGGCAACTCTATGATTTTGCGTAGCGACAGCCATGTCACCATGGAAGGCAAAGAAGAAGAGTCGGGCAATCTATTAATATCAGGCTTACGTTTACTGACTGGGAAATTGCTTTCAGTATCGCGTAGCCAGGGCATCCATATACAGACCCAGACGGCTACCATTGGCATTCGTGGCACAGGTGTATATCTGGAGTCTGATCCTGAGCAAACCTACTTCTGCACCTGCTATGGACTGGCTGATGTAAAAGCCACCAATGACCCTTCCAGTAACGACACTGTAGAATCCAAGCATCACGATAAACCTTTATACATACTAGCGAACGAGCAACCAGGCAAGAATGTACGCAGGGCTGGGTTCATCAACCACACTGACCAGGAACTCATGATCATTGAAACGCTTGTTGGACGCACCCCGCCATTTGTATTTGCGGGTGGTGAATATAACGCGCCAAGACGCGAGTATTAAAGTTATCTTTGTGCAATGATAAAATGCAATAAAAAAGCGCCTTTGAGGCGCTTTTTTATTGCTTAGCGAACTCGTTATTTACAGTGGAGCACCTGCCATAATCCACTCCACAAATAGATCATAGCTATCTCTTGAGGCATTGCCAATTGGGTTGCTTGTATCAAACCCAGCTACTAAAGCACCACCATGATGATTGCCAGATGGTTTACGCAAAAGCGGGCTGGCTACTACATCAGTAAAATTGATACGACTTCTCACTGTATTCAGAAACTCAGCGGTGCTTGCATAGTCTCCAGCTACATAAGAAAGCGGAGGATGCCCGGGGTCAGTCAAGGTACCGCTATGACAGCCGCCACCTGTACAACCAGCACCGGTAAATACGCCCTGTATAGTGGCAAAGTTGAGTGAAGCCGGAGCTGGCGCCGCAGCATTATCTACCAATACCGTTATATCTTTGGTGCCAGTTAAACCATTGCCGGATGCAGTTAACCGCACGACATAAGTGCCATCTAAAGCAAAATTTAAACTGGTTGATGCGCCACTAGTTGAACCCGTAAAAGAGGCACCATTGCCAGGGTTATTGACTAGCGACCAGCTAAAGTTACTTGCGTACAGGCTATTGATGGCTGTTAGCGCCAACGTACCCTGCCGCACATATCGATTAGGGCCAGGGTCTGCAATCGGACGCCCCGGCTTCAATGTAGCAGTAGCTCCCTGCGCATTTATGGTGGGCACTGCAGCAAAAAGCTGTGGCATGTTAGATCCTGTTTTCCAGAACTCATTGAACACCAGATTCACCAGCGGCATATTGCCTCGATCAAACACATGGGCTTTGATGCGGTCCGCATAATCGCTGAATTGAGCGAAAGAAGGGAAGGAAATATCACCCTGGTTTTTAGTCCCACGCAATATATGGCAAGTCATACAGCCGGGGCTTACGGCATTTTGATATAGGCCGGGTTGAGCTCCCCAGCCAGCAGGGAAAAAATCCTTTGCTGCAGTATCACTGTAATTAGCATTAGGGAAACCTGCTCCACCGTAGGCCGCAGCAATTGCCGCCTGAGCTACAGTACCATCCCATTCGTTATCACCGGTATTAGCATAAGTGTCATGCACCCATTGGTTAATCGTTTTCATGGCGGCTTCTTGCGAAGCGCGTGTTCTTACGCTAGATGTAGTGGGGTCTGTCAATGCTGAAAAATCAAAGGTATGCACCTTGAGCACTTGCAATCGTGATGTTGTATCTCCGGCTTGTTGTGATGCAGCATTGCCAACCACTGGGAATAAATTGGCGACAGTAAGGCGATCTGCTCGTCCACCATGGCAACTCACGCAAATCAGCGGCATGGCCTTTTCTCCCTGCCCGTCCTGATCTACCTTGGTTTTTCTAACGCCGCTGGTATCAAATACATAAAACTTCACAAATTTTGGCCCGTTTACACCACCCGGGCCATCAAGGTCACTGTACTCAATGGCACTGGTGCTCACGAAACGCTGTGCAGATTGCACGACTGCAGCGTCAACATTAAGGCTACTGTAGGCATAAGCACCACCACCAACATCAACCAGGTAATTATCCACAAAAAATGCCAGTGACCCATCGGGGCTCTGCCTTGCCGTCATGCGGCGACCATATCCTAAATCCTTCTGGTCGCCGAATACCACGCGTAATTCAGTACCAGTGCCAGAACTGAATCCATTTTTAGTCATCCAGGCCATTTTGGTTAGACGCTCATCCCCGGCATCAATCGCATCATAATAAGCAATAGCATAAGGCTCAGTATTCGTTTGGTCAGTGCCGCTCAGGCTCGCGCTGGTCACACTCCTTTGTGGGTTCGGGAATAATAGAAAGCGGGCATTAGCGACCACCACATTCAGTGGAAATACTAAAGATGAGTTGGAGCCGCCTGAGGATGAGGCTCCCTCACCTTTGCCACCTCCACCCCCGCATGCAGTCAACATGAGGGCCATGGATAAGGTGATAGCAAGGATAAGTTTTCTGTACATCTGGTCAAATTCCTTTAAAAGCGCACCAAATACACAATTGAGTACTGGTTATCTACATAGGATTTTTTATGTGCAACGTAATCCGGCACTGACGAAGGGGTTGACTCCACCCGACGCCATGAGAAATCCAAGCCATCAGTCGGACCTAAAGCTAGGTTATAGCCAAGCGTCGCAAGTACCGTATCGCCACCAAATCGATAGGTAATGTAATTTTGGCGGACAAATACATCATCACGCACGCGCGCTGTTGACCCATCCAGATTTTCCAGAGAGCCAGCGCCCGTCGAAAGTATGTCGCCATGTCGATACTCGGCCGTTACATACAAGGTCGAATCTGGCGACAACATATAGTCCACATTGCCTCGCAAGGAGATTTCCTTGGTATCAAAGGTGACTTCCTTAGCATTTTTCTGGATATGCGACAAAGCAGCGAATGTACTGATACGATCCGTCAATGGCTTACGGAAGGTAAAGCCTGCCGTGTAACGGTAGCCATCACGAAACACAGAATTAAACTGCTCTGTCGCAGCGCGGCCAAAGACGCCATAGGTAGCTGCAAGAAAATCGCCGGAGGTGCGATACTGGAACTCCGCCTGGCCGCCTCCAGTGACGCGGTCAAGGCCATTAAAGTAGTACGCCCTCTCTCCGCCAAGGAAACCACTGAGAACCAGCCGGGTATTCTGGCGAATCTGGATATTTTTATTCTTGGTAAGATTGATGCTAAAAATGCGGTCTGTTTCTTTTTCGGATGATATTTTTGTACGGTTGATATTGTCATCAAAGGTATAACCCATATCAACGCGCACACCGAACTTCGGCATTGCGAGCTGGCTGGTATCTACCGTAGGTATCTGGCTGTTATCAACGCCGAACTCTTTTGTCAGCCTGAAACTGACTGACTGGCTGGACTCATAACCAACTGAGCGCAGTGTTTGATAATCCAGCGCAAGTCGTACCCCGTTTTTCAGGATGATATTACTGCCTACACCCAGCACCAGCGCGCTGCTTTGGTCTTTAGTTCCGCTTAATCGATAACTCGTTCCCAACTGGTCTGCATATTGGATGGTGGCGTCCCCACCGCTTAGCATGCGTTCTTGAAGCTCAATTTTTGCACGTGGAATAATCAATCCAAAATTGGTCTG
Organism: Methylophilaceae bacterium; assembly: GCA_035459965.1. Lineage (GTDB taxonomy): Bacteria > Pseudomonadota > Gammaproteobacteria > Burkholderiales > Methylophilaceae > DATHXC01. The sequence goes on along the minus strand of DATHXC010000008.1, from coordinate 167,224 downwards.
GTGCGTGACTTCAGCCCTGACACCTGCTGATAACTGGGTATATCGGGAAGTCTGGTCGTCATAATGGAGTGCGTTGAGCCCGGCACCTTTTTCTGTGTCTTCTTTCAGACGATTGTAAGAAAGATCCAGACGGCCATAAGGTGCGACCATAAAGCCAGCGTCACGGAACTCATAGCTAGCCGCTACAGAGGCAAATACCTGATCGCCCCGCCGTGAGCCTCTGGCAAAATCATCTACTGAGGCGACATAACGATCACTCTCAAACTTGGTAACGCCATACCCGATCAAGCCATCGATAAACGTTTTCGGTAGAGGCTGATAGCTACCATATAGCGCAACCGACATACCGTTGGACTCAACCTTGCTATTATCGTCGACCATTTTCGCTTTGCTGAATGCATAGCCAAGGCCGACACCTAATACCAGATTTTCGCTCACAACTTTATCCGCACCGATGGTAACGCCATCTGTCCTGAAGTTGGTAAAGCCAGCATTATTGCCATTATTGATAGAGCCAAACTTCAGATTACCAGCCACCCACACCTGCACAGCGTCTGGAGAGTTACTGTTATTAAGTGCCCCATTCAACGCCGCAAGATTGACTGAGTTGCTAGTAAGCGCTGCCAACAGATTAGTGCCGACTGGCCCATTAAGCAGGCCAGCAAGGCCTGTATCGGTATCAGTCATTGTTTGCTGGCCATTCTGGTACGCCATGACTGGCTGCTGTGCCGGGCTAATCACTGCAGTATTGGCGGATCCGGCATTTGCAGCGACAGCAGAAGTTTGAGCAGACTTCTGATCTTGGGCGCGTAGCTGGGCAGATTGCGCCTCAATATTCCCCAGAGTGGTCGCTGGCTGAAGTGCAATACCTATGCCTTGCCTGCTCGAGTTGGAATATGAAGAGCCTCCTGCCATACGGTGCAAGTTATCGAAACGCTGCTCGAAATTGGAAATTTGTGAGCGCGCGAACTGCTGCACAGTCTGCATCTGCGCCGCCATCATGGCTGTAGTATTTGCATCTTGAGTCGGGTCAGGGCGGCCGACCACATTAACAGTGATTAAACCAGGCGCCGAACTGGCCACATTCCCGCCAAAGGTACTGTATGCCTTATAAGAGAATGTATCCTGACCGAAATAATCTTTGTTAGGCGTGTAGGTGACGCTACTCCCGTTTGCCGTTACGGTGCCATGGCTCGGCAACCACACAATAGTCACCCCATTGCCATTGGTGCCCGTACCACTAATATAGGGTGTCAAATCAAACGTTGTAGCTGTATTCAGCTGCACTTGGAATGTAGCCGCCGCAGCGACAGGTGGTGCAGCACCAATATTAATAGTCTGCGTTACCTGAGAAGCAGCCGAGTAGTTCGCGTCAGCAGCCTGATTTGCGGCAATCGTACATGTCCCCGTAGTAGAGGCACTGACCGTACTGCCATTTACTCCAGATACCGTACATACACCAGTAGTCGTACTAGTAAAGACCACCGGACTAGTTGAGCCACCCCCTGTAGCACTGACCGTACCACTGCCACCTTCATTGATAGTAGGGGCCGCATTAAACACAATGGTCTGACCGCCTAGGCCTATGCTCAAGGTCTGTATCACTTGAGTAGCTGCAGAGTAGTTGGTGTTCCCCGTCTGATTTGCAGCAATCACACAATTATTGGTACCTGCTGCAATGCCACTTACCAGACCAGAGGTCGGGTTGACCGAGCAAGCGCTGGACGCCGTGCTATAAGTCACTGCCAGCCCAGAGGTTGCTGTCGCAGAAACCGTGCCTGTACCACCAACAGCAACAGACGGTGCTGCGCCAAAACTGATAGTCTGGCTGCCCAGTCCGATACTCAATGCCTGTGTGACTTGAGTAGCTGCAGAATAGTTGGCATCACCCGCTTGATTGGCAGCAATCACGCAGTTATTGCTGCCCGCCGTGATGCCAGTAACTAGGCCAGAACTGGCATTAACGGAGCAAGCGCTGGATGCTGTGCTATAAGTCACTGCCAGGCTCGATGTTGCCGTCGCAGAGGCCGTGCCTGTACCACCAACAGCAACGGACGGTGCCGCCGCAAAACTAATCGTCTGGCTACCCTGCCCAATACTGAAAGTCTGGGTTTGCGCAGCAGATGAGTAGGAGGCATTGCCATTCTGAGTGGCGGTAATCGTACAGTTATTAGTGCCGATACTGACGCCTGTGACCAGCCCGCTCGACGAGTTAACTGTACATGCCCCCGGCGTGTTGCTGCTATACGAAGATATGGCCAGGCCAGAGGATGCAGTTGCCGAAACCGAACCGGTACCTCCCACCACGATGCCAACCGGGGCAGCACCAAAAGTCACCGTTTGTGCCCCCTGCCCGATACTGAAAGACTGTGTAGTCTGAGTAGCAGCGTTGTATTGAGTATCTCCGATCTGATCAGCCGCCACAATACAGGTTCCGGCACTTACACCGGTCACAGTGCTACCGTTAGTGCCAGATGTGGTACATATTCCTGTAGTCGTACTAGCGAAGGTAACCACATTGCCTGAGCCACCTCCGGTAGCGCTGACCGTGCCAGTTCCACCGACCGAGACCGAAGGTGCCGAACCAAAACTAATCACCTGATTACCCTTGGCTACACTGAAGGTCTGTGATGTCTGCGTGGCAGCGTTGTAATTAGCATTTCCAGCCTGGTCTGCAGTAATGGTACATGAGCCAACAGAAACACCAGTCACTGTTGTACCAGTGATGGTACAAACTCCAGTCGTTGTACTTGCGTAAGTAATGGTGTTGCCTGATGCCCCCCCAGTTGCAGCTACATTACCCGTGCTACCAACAAGCACAGTGGGCGCAGTCCCAAAGCTGACAACCTGATTGCCCTGGCCTACACTAAAATTCTGTGTCACTTGAGTGGCCGCAACATAGTTGCCACCAGCCGCCTGGTTTGCTGCAATCGTACAAGTCCCAACCGAAACACCCGTCACTGTAGTGCCAGTGACGGTACAAAACGTTGGCGTCTGACTGGTAAAAGTCACTGCATTGCCTGATCCACCGCCTGTGGCACCTACTGTACCAGTGCCACCAACAAGTACAGTGGGAGCAGCACCAAAGCTAATAGTTTGAATCGCCTGAACAGTAAGAGAGAAGCTAGTTGTACCCGTCGGTGTTGATGCAGCAGAGTTGATCGCCCTCAAGGTGACTGTCACGCTGAGAGGCGTGGTCAGGTTTGAAGGCACATTTCCGGAAATGACCCCAGTAGAGCCACTAATACTGATACCTGTTGGCAAATTTCCTGCGCTGTATGTTGTGCTGTCTACCAGGAAATCGGAGCCAGATTGCGGCGCTATTTGGTGTGAGTCTGGCCAAGTAGCACCAGGGGCGAGTGTAAGCCCTGTTTTGCTCGCTAGGACAGGAGTCAGCAGAGAAGCAAAGTATGCTGAAAGATTGTTGCGATTATTGATGGCGCTTGTTTTGTACGCAGTCATATTCGCATTAGTCACAGCATTAACCCCGGTAGTAATATTGTCAGGGTCAGTCGCATAATAAGCATGGGAATTATGAGGCCCACCAGTATCAATATTGAAAGCGGCATTACTGGGTGGAGTGCCATGACAGCTGGAGCAGGCACCCCCGCTGTTCCAGTAAGTATTGCCGGTGGCAGCTGTGCCCACGGAATGATTGACTAGTTCAGCGTATGAAGGTGTTGCTATAAAGCCGGCAACCAAAACTGCGAGAAAAAGAATGTAGTGCCAGAGATTTTTTTTATGTGAGGAAGAAGGACTATCTATAAGAGCCGAACGGCTCCCAATTTGACTATTATTTCCAGCCTGTCGCAGGCGAAGTTGGTTAAAAACCGACCACAAAACCATCAATGCCCTCCCCGGGCAAACTTGATATCAAAATCAAGTTAATGCAACACTGCTAATTACGTTTAAAACCTTATGTATTTATTAAACTTTTACGAATTTAATTAAATAACCACATTTATTGTATCTATAATCTGCATTGTATATCAAATTAATTTTTTAATGACGGAACTTTTTTGCAAGCTATTAATTAACCTAGCCTTAATTGATGTCTTTTAATTTATTAAAACCACACGCAATTTGTTGTAAGCTTAATCTTTAGACACTTCCAAAATAATCTGCAAAAATTCTGACAATTATGACAATAAAACTCGTCAACCGCACTGCACAAGCCGGTTTTACCTTGATTGAAATCATGGTAGTGATGGTGATCCTTGGTATATTAGCTTCGCTGGTTGTACCCAAGATTATGAGCAGGCCTGATGAAGCAAGAATAGTGGCTGCAAAGCAGGATATCTCAGCCATCCAGCAGGCACTCAAGTTGTATAAGCTCGACAATCGGCGTTATCCGACTACCGAACAGGGCTTGCAGGCATTGGTCAACAAGCCGACAACCAACCCGCTGCCGACAAACTGGAAAAGTGATGGTTACCTGGAGCGTCTACCGAAAGACCCCTGGGGAGCACCTTACCAGTACCTTAATCCCGGCCTGCATGGTGAGCTCGACATCATCAGCCTTGGCGCAGATAGTGCGCCGGGTGGTGAAGGCAACGATGCCGACATAGGCTCGTGGATGCCTTGATTTTTTCACGGATTTGCTCGTGACATCCCTCATGAAGCAGCACACCAGGCGCTTATTCCAATCCGGCTTTACGCTGCTTGAAACGCTGGCGGTATTGACCATCATGGGCGTCATACTCAGCCTGATTGTAGTGAATTTCGGTAAGGATGAAAAACAGCAGTTACAGCAGGAAAGCCACAGGCTGGCATTGCTGATGTCACATGCCAGCGCTACTGCCCGCAGTACGGGGCAGCCACTGGCATGGTCATTCAAGCAGGGTGGCTATCAATTTCTACAGCGCACGACCAATCGCATTGGCTGGCAAATAATCGCTAGCGACCAGACCCTGCGCCAACGCCAATTGCCGCCTGGCATACAGATATTGGATCAACGCATTGAGGGAGTTCGTCTGGCAGCCAATGAAATGATCATTTTTTCACCTTCTGGTATAAACGCACCGTTTAGTCTCACGCTAGCTTCCAAATACGCGTCTACAAAACTGACCGGTAATTTACTCGGTAATATCAGTGAAGAACCTGTGATTGAAAAGCGTAGCGAAAACTAAGCATCATTGACATTCACACCATGCCTAAAGCAAAAATAAAGAAAATTAGGTTTAGCCTAACAAGTGGTTATAGCCTTTCAAATGGTTTTACCCTGGTAGAAGTGCTGGTGGCAGTGGCCATTTTGGCCGTATCGCTGGCTGCAGCCAGCCGCGCCGCCAGCATGAGCATCAACCACAGCCAGCAGATCAAGCAGCGCATACTGGCCGACATAGTGGCGCAAAACCAGCTTGCGCTGCATCTGGCCAAGGATGAATGGCTGCCGGCAGGCTCGCGTAGTGGCGTATCAAATCAAGCAGGGATCACTTTTAAATGGAAAGAGGAGGTCACCCCCACGCCTAACCCTGCGTTCATGAAAATAGTCGTCACCGTGAATGACCCTGACGATGAAAAACACTCTTTGCGAAAGCTGACTGGGTTTATGGTCAGGCCAAATCCCTGATATGACTTTATATCGCCGACGCAGTGCTGGCTTTACGCTGATCGAGGTATTGGTGGCACTGGTGATTTTTGCCATCCTTTCCGCGCTGAGTTACCGCAGCCTTAGTGCATTGCTACAAACCCGCGAACGTATCGAACTGGAAACCAATCGCTGGCGTGAAGTCATGATATTTTTCAACCGCTTCGACCAGGATGTGCGGCGTCATGTCGACAGGTCGGTACGTACCGGCAATCAGTATCAACCTGCCTGGTATGGCAAACCCGGCTTTGCCGGAGAAAACGACGCACAATTAATGTTCAGCATCATGGGCAACCCTGAACAGCCCGGCACACTGATGGACTCTCGACGCCTAGGCTACAGGCTGAATGCAGGCAATATCGAAACGCTGATCTGGCCTGCACTAGATACAGCACCAGGCAGCAAGCCCGTGGCATACCCGGTATTAAGCCATGTCAAAGCCCTGTCATTACGCTATATGACCAGTCAGGGCTATACCTGGAGTGACCGCTGGCCAGCGCCTAACCTGCCCGATGGCGCGATACCCAAGGCAGTTGAAATCCAGGTGACATTACAATCCGGCGAAAAGCTTAACCGGGTAATTAACCTCAAATGATTAAACCTCCATCTGAGAGTTCTGTTTACTCCATGAGGAAACAAACCGGCATTGCTGTCATATCAGCCATGCTGGTAGCGGCACTGGTCACGGCTGTGGCTGCGCAATTATTATGGCAACAACAGTTGCTGATCTCCGAACTTGAAAATCAGCAAAATTCGACACAGGCAGCATGGATTTCAGATGCCGCCGTCAACTGGTCTCGTGCCATCCTGGCTGAAGATGCGAATGTCGGACGCACTGACCACCTGCGGGAAGTCTGGGCGACGCGCTTACCGGCAACCCCGATAGAGGGTGGTGAAAGCTCTGGCTACATTTCCGGTTACATCACAGATCAGCAGCAGTTCTTTAACCTCAATAATGTGGTCATTGAAAACAGGCTGAGTGAGCCTAACCTGAAAACGCTACAACGATTGTTGGAACTGCTTAACATCAAGCCCAGCCAGGCTGATGCACTTGTAGACTGGATGGATCTGGACAGTACAGCCGTCTCTACAGATGGTGCCGAGGATAACTACTACCTTGGATTGAATCCCCCGTACCGTAGCGCCAACCAGCCACTATCCGAGACAGGCAACCTGATTCGTATCAAGGGTTTTGATGCTGCATCGGTCAACAAACTCAGCCGTTTCGTGACTGTGCTACCCGCGCCGACCAGCATCAATGTCAATACCGCATCTGCCGAGGTGCTGCAGTTCGCATTGCCTAATGCAACGCTACAAGATACCCAGGCCATCGTTGCTACCCGCAATATGGCTTTCTTTACCGACCTGGCAGATTTCAACCAGCGCATTCCCAACAAGGATATCTCGGTCAACCAGGCAAATTTATCTGTAAACAGCCATTACTTTTTGGTAACCTGCTTTGCGCAGTTTGGCCGCAGCCAGCTTAAGACTGAAGCATTGCTGTTCAGGGACGATTTCGGCTGGCCTACCGTACTATGGAAAAAAAGAATCTAAGGGAAAAGAAGCCTTTAAGGAAATCATCAGGTTAAGCTTGTGACGACACTACGCATATTCATTCCTAACCACTGGCTGGAAACAGCCAGTACATGTGCATGGGTGCTATTTGACGGCGATACCTCCATAATCGGGCCTGCAACAATTCTGCGCGAAGGGCACGACATGCCCAATGCGATGCCAATCGCAGAACAAGTGGAAGTCATCATCGCGGCCGAACTGGTGAGTTTTATCCGCGCCACATTACCTGCAGGCAATCGAAAACGCGTACTGGAATCCCTGCCCTATCTGGTAGAAGACAGCCTGATGGCAAGCCCTGAGCAGGTGCATGTAGTGATTGCCGAAATGCTCGCCAGTAATGAGGCCATGCTGGCCACAATAGACAAACGCGTTTTGTCTGCCCTATTAGAAAATCTCAGCGCTGCCGGCATTACGCCCCAGCGACTGCTTCCCGTCACCCTGCTCCCCACCCTGCCTACCTTTGGCTGGGCTATGGTGTACCAGAATGCCGAGTGCTTTCTGCGCACCAGTTATTGCAGCGGCATCCCGCTGGAAATGGAAGATATCGCCACCCCACCGCTAGCCTTGCAACTGGCGATTAACCAGGCCAGGGAAAAGGGCATTACCCCTGATAGCCTGTATATTTATAGTGATAGAAATATAGATTTGAGTAGCTGGCAAGGCAGGCTGGGTGTGCCTTGTGTGGCTAACGCTGCCGTATGGCGCAACAGTGTTGGCCCTGCAGCAATGAATTTCCTGCAAGGTGCATACGCACCACTTGGCATGGGCTGGACACGACTGGCGCAGGCCAAGCCTGCGGCCATGCTACTGGCCGCTATACTTGTCATCCAGCTAAGCGGCATCTGTATTGATTGGGCGGTAAAGTCTCACCAGCAAAGCCAGCTAGATCAGCAGATGACCAGCTTGTTTATGGCCACCTTCCCCGATACTACGGTGGTAGTGGATGCGCCATTACAAATGCATAGAAAATACGCAGAGATACAACATTCTGCTGGCAATACCGATGCCAGCGACTTTCTGCCCCTGCTCACCAGCATCACCACGCAACTGGGCAAACTGCCTGTGGATAGCGTCAAGAGCATGGACTATGAATCCGGCAAACTAGTGATCAGTCTGCACGCTGAGAATACACAGACTGCGCAGGGCCTGCTGGAACATGCCCAGGCCAATGGGCTTAATGCCAGCCTTAACAATCTAAAACCATCAGGCACTGGCGTAGATTTCGAGCTGATTTTCAATGCTAACACCATGAATACGGGTGTCATGTGATGGCGCAGATTCAGCATGCATGGCAAGACAGGTGGCAAGCGCTGTCTTCTCAGGAAAAGCTGATCGCCAGCGGATTATCTGCATTAATCGGACTGGTTTTGGTTTATGCGATGATCTGGTTGCCGGGGCAACATGCGCGGCAGCGCCTCAGCATTTCACTGCAACAAAAGCAGGCGCAACTCGGGCAGATGAAGATACAAGCCGCACAAATCACCGATCTGCAACAGGCAGTGAATCTGGCACAAAGTCACCCTCAAGACCTGAAAGCGGTGGTGAGTGCTTCTGCCAAATTACACAATATTTCCGGCAAGATCGGCGCCATCGAACTGGCTCAAGGCGGTGGTCTGGGCATCAGCATGAATGTCGGCTTTGCTGAATGGGTATCCTGGCTGGATACACTGCAATCCGAGCACCATATACGGGTGGAACGCTGCCATATAGAGCGCGCAGATAACGGTAACGCCAATATAAATGCTACGCTGATAGCCGCCTCCAGTGCCCACTCTAGTGCAGAGTCCAGCGCAATGCCCCAATAATCCACAATAACAAGATGAATAGAAAAATTGCACTGATCGCAGGTTTGCTGGCTTTTATAGTCGCGCTAATCGTGCTGGCACCTGCCAGCGTGCTCAGTAGCTGGATATATCAACGCAGCGAACAACATGTATTGCTGGCGCAGGCTGAAGGCACGATATGGAATGGATCCGCTACTGTAGTGCTGCAAGGCACCAGCCCCGAAGATATGATTTCTGCTGGCAAACTACGCTGGGAAATATTCCCGCTGCAATTGGTGCTGGGCCGCATCTATGCTGCACTGTACTGGAATGACGCGCCACCTGCCTGGCTATCCATAGAGTCATCGCGCGTGCATCTGGAGCACGCGCTGTTTGATATGCCGGCAAGCGTGGTCACTCAGTTCCTGCCTGCCATGCGCGCCGCCGGGCTCACGGGGCAACTCAATATACGCACTGAAAGCGTATCGCTCAGCGAGCAAAGTATTCAGGGTGATGTGTTTGTAGACTGGATGCAGGCAAGCTCACCGCTGAGTGCTATTAGTCCCTTGGGTAATTACCACGCACAGCTAAGCGGCAACCAGGACGGGCTTTCCATCATGCTCAACACGCTAAATGGCGCATTGATACTCAACGGCAGCGGCAATTGGTCTAACCAGCAGGGGCTTGATTTCCAAGGTTCGGCGCAGGCTGAAGCCAGTAAGCAAAAAGAGTTGTCGGAGTTGCTCAGAGTGATAGGAAATGAGCAAGTGCCAGGTAGCGGCATATTCCAGATATCGCTCAAAGAACATTAGCCTTACTTGAATATCCGAGATATTAATATCTAAGCATGGCTAAACCCGCCAACCCGAGAAAAAAGATCAAGCAGGTAACAAAACCGGAGCAGTCTGCTCCGGTACGTTATCCGTTAATTGATGCCTGGCGAGGTTTGGCGATTGTATTGATGATCGTCTTCCACTTCTGTTTTGACCTGAACCTTTACCAATTCATTACCCAGGATTTTTACCATTCTCACTTCTGGCTGGGAGCCAGAGATTTTATCGTGACGATGTTTCTGCTGATCGTCGGCATTAGCCTGGTACTGGCACAGAAAAGCAGCACTCACTCGAAACGCAAACGCCTGCTTACACTTGCTGGCTGCGCCGCATTAGTGACACTAGGCAGCATGGTCATGTTTCCGCAAAGCTACATATTCTTTGGTATATTGCACTTCATCCTAGTGGCCAGCCTCATCGGCCAGTTTATGCTGCGGTTTTACTGGCTCAACTTGGTGCTAGGTATCGCTATTTTGCTAACAGGCATGCTGTATGCAAATGCATTGTTCGATCAGCCTTGTTTACAATGGCTCGGATTGATGACGCATAAGCCTGTTACCGAAGATTATGTGCCACTGTTTCCATGGCTGGGCGTAGTACTGGCAGGGATTTTTCTGGGAAAATACTTGCTGGCCCACCGCTTGATGCGTCTGACATGGCTTGGAAATAACAGGTTCAGCAAGCCCTTGGGTGGACTTGGCTGGCTAGGCAGGCGTAGTTTACTTATTTATATGATCCATCAACCCATTTTATTGGCAGGTTTAAGTGCATGGTCATGGCTGTCCCTAAACTGATTCGTTTCTCGAGCCCCTGGAAAAGCCTGCTACTTGCGTTGCTTAATTACGCCATGGTGGTGGCACTGGCAATCACACTGGCCTATTGGGCATGGCAATTACTGCAGCCTGCTCCGCTTCCTGCCGTGCCAGTGATCGCTGCGCCCAACCAGAACTTGAGCGCCACAATCAATGCCAGGCATTGGTTTGGTGAGGGCAACGGCGGTACAGATGCGTCATCAACATCGTCATTCGACATGAAATTGGTGGGCATATTTGGCTCACTCAATAACGCTTCCGGCAAGCATCCGGGCTTTGCGATTTTCCAGATGAGTAACGGCAAACAACTCCACGCCATGCTCAACCAGGACTTTAGCGCGGGGCTGAAACTCACGAATATCAGCCGCGATAGCGTGACCGTGCTACAAAATGGCGTAGCACAGAACATCACACTGGATGAAAAATCCCGACCACTGGAAATTGCGCGCATTAAATCTAATACAGCACCTAGCAAAGCCGAGGGTAGCGCAGAGAAAATACGCCAGATAAAAATTGTTGGCGTTAAGCCCAAGCCTGTAGCGGAGACTGCCCCATCAAAACCAGTGAATGCAGAATTGGCTAAAGCAACAGCATCCGAACAATCAGTGCCGACAACTCAGCCAGCACATAATACCGAGGCAGTGATCGCCAGGCAGAATGCTGATGACATGAAATACCTGCCGGTAGAAAAAAGTGAGCCTAAGCTAGAAGAACAGCATGCATCGACAGGAGCGGCTGAATCACAAACTGATGTCAAAATCGAATCTGAAGCAGAACAGCTTAAAGAAAAACATGAAGAGAAAAAGGGACTTTTAGACTTACTGAACAACGTTAAAAACTGGGTAACAGGCAAAAAACCAGAATAGCGGCAAGCAACTTACTTGTAGATGCGGAACCCGTTTTTACCTTCACGCTTCATTTCATATAAAGCCTGATCGGCTTTTTTCATCAGCATATCAGCGTCGTCTTCACTCTCGACATCATAAATCATCACACCGACACTCATGGTGACCTGTGCCTCAACCCCTTCAACCTGGATAGGCCTGCTTACGCTTTTCAGTATTTTGCGCGCCACTACAGAAATATCGTACTGATTGGTGATTTCCGAAATCACGATCACGAACTCATCCCCTCCCAATCTACATACAGTGTCAGCGCTGCGCACACACTCGCTCAGGCGACTGGCTACCGACTTGATCAACTCATCGCCAAAAGCGTGGCCATGGGTATCGTTGATCGCCTTGAAATGATCGATATCCAGAAACATGACACCCATACAGCGTTTATAGCGCCGGGCATGCGTCAACGCCTGGTTCAGGCGATCCTGCAACAAGCGTCTGTTCGGCAAGTTGGTTAACGGGTCTTGATAAGCGTATTCGCTGATTTGCTTTTGTATCTTCTTGTATTCGGAAATATCCTGGATGTGGAATATAAAATGCGCAGGTAGCTGGTACTGGTCCCTGAGCAACGAAGCGCTCAACAGCATCCAGATCACATGGCCATCTTTATGAAAATACCTTTTCTCCAGGCGATAGTCATTGATATCCCCGGCAATCATTTGCCTCACCAGTTCAAGATCAGTATGAATATCTTCAGGGTGGGTGATTTCCTGGAAAGTCCTGCTCACCAGCTCCTCCTCGGCATAGCCCAGCATATCGCATATGGAGCGGTTCACTCTCGTGATCTGCCATTCCATGTCCACCAGCATCATGCCGATGGGTGCATCCTGAAATGCGCCATGAAAATTGCTTGAAGCTTCGTTTAATGCGAGTTCCCGGCTTTTACGCACAGAAATGTCGCTCAAAACAACGAGATTGGCTGAAGTATCTTTTACGTTAAGCGGCTGCTGGGTGAGCTCAACATCAAGTTTGACGCCATCAGGGCGGGAGATAGAAAACTCGTGCCTGCCATTCAAGTGTGCCGCGGATTGTAACGATGTGATGCTGGAAAGAACTGACTGAAAAAATGCGGCGTCACCATCATCAGCGACCGATGACAGCAACTCACATATACCCTGGCCTTCAAGCTGTTTATTGTCACTGCCTAAAATAGCTGCTGCCGCATGGTTAGCAAAAAGCACTGATCCTGCAGGATTGACAACGATCATAGCTAGCGGCGATAAATCAAGAGCAGCGGAAGCTAGTGAATCATTCATGGCAGCTATTTTTAAGGTTTATTTGTTGCATACCGTACTTACTTTACTCACAGAACCTTATTCATACGACCATAGTAAATAAGATAATACTCTGTGTCATCGTACAAACAGCAAGTCCTTAAAAATTATTATGTAGTTAACCTCACAAAATTTGAAGTTGATGCAGGCTTAATGCACTTTTGGATTACTCTCTTTCTGTTTATTCAGCCTAGCGTTATTGCTGTGCTGGGCCTTCTCCAGGTTGGCAAGCGATTGACTGCAGGCAGCCCCAAGCTTGTCTTCTGGCGCATCCCCTGTGTCAATCAAGGGCAGTATGGCGGCCAGGGGGTTAATGAATGCCAGCGCCACACTGGCAATTGCCTTGGCTGCAATTGGCCCAGCCTCTGGTGAAACTTTCGGGCTGGTAAAAGGGCCGGTGACGCGGATGGGCGAGCGCAAAGTCAAAGGCGAAAAGTTTTTCGGCTTTGCAGATAAGCGCAGGTTCAGGTTTTCAGTCGCCATATTGATATCGCCGTCAATCAGGATCATGGTGACGGGTGTATCAACCAATGCAACATTGGGCGTGATAATGCCATCTTTGGCTTTTAAATCCATGACTGCGCATTCCATCGGCAATGATTGGTCGCCGGTGACCAGGACACCTATAGCCTGCGCTACATCAAGCCCTAGCACTTCTATAATCAGGTGAGAGAGACTACCCTTGTGAATGAACATCGAGACATCTCCATCCAGCGAGCTCAATAGCTTGGCTGTCGATTGCCCCTGCCCTGTCAACCGGGTTTTCCCATTCAGCGTGCCGGTCACATAGGCAGGAGGCACAGTGCTCTTGCCTTTATTTTTTGCATCATCCTGGCGATTTTTGGAGACTTGCAACCATTTTTCCAAATCTATGTTTTTCCAGGCCAGATCAATTTTCCACTGAGTTATCTTGGGTGCAATCTTTGGCGGAGTCTTGGTAGTTTCCTTTCCATCAACAGTGCTATCAACCACATCTGGCGGCTGTTGCGCGTCGACTGCTATCAATCCGGAAATACTGCCTTGCGCAGTACGCGCATCGATCTTGGCTAAAGACATATTGCCATGATCAATGGTGAGGTCTGCTTTTAAAGGTGAGATCGGCTGTGAGAAGGCGCTGCCAAGATCTACATACTCCAGGTTGATCTTAATATTAGCGTCCATCTTGTTAAGTGAGGGCAAGTCCAGCGGACGATCAGGAATAGCCTTGCCATCCTTGGGTTTGGCAGTGGAGCCATCCTCATTTTTTGTACCGAACGCAGGGGCAAGATCAGCCAACATAAAGCGTTTGCCTTTAAGCTCACCTGACAATAAAGGTGTCTCTAGCCGGGCATCGTATTTGAAATTGCCGGATAGCTCACTGCTACCGACATGCGCACGGTCAATACGGGTATTCCATACCTCATCCTTCTTTTCGATCAGGCCGCTCAGGCTAAAAGCTTCAGTGGTCGGCAAGGTCACATTAACCAAGTCACCTAGCATAGCTAGGGAAGGGCCCTTGATAGCAAGCTTGCCTTTGATGTTCTGGTCTCCCAAAAGATCAGAGACGGTACCGTCAAAATCGACACGCACTTTGCCATACTCGACCCATCCCTTCGATGACAACGGAGGTGCATCCTTCGTCTGGGTAGCTACTGGCAGGAATCCGCTAGTCTTGATTGCACCCTGGATGGCACGCCCCCTGAATTCACCTTTCGCATCCACATGGGATGTAGCTTGGGTATCATTTGCGCCCTCTTCAGTATTAAACGATATTTTCAAGTCAGCCTGTGTCAGCGCATCCTGTACCAAGGCTTGTCCATTAGCGACAAGTAGACTTTCAATAATTGGAAAAGGCCTTGGCGGAGTACTCTCGTCTTGCTTGAATTGCCAGGTGGAATGGCCATCCTGGTGGCGTATGGCACGAGCATCCAGGGCATAAACTTTTAGGGCTTGTACGCGATAAGCCGAAGTCTTGTCGAGGCTCCATAAATCACGGTATCTCAGCTTCAGCATCACATCGTTGGCATCCAGGAAATAAGGGGCATCAAAACCTTCAGGTGCGCCTATCCACAATCCGCCAACCTCCAGCTTGAGGCCGCCTATCAGCCTGAGCTTGAAAGGTGCTTGCAGCCTGATCTGGCGCTCCAACTGTTTGCTCGCGAATTTCTCTGCTGGCTGGCGCAGGAATGGCCAGCCCATAATTTCACCTATGGCGATCACCAGAACCAGCGCCATTAATACAACGGCTATCAGCCGAAGTAAGAGCTTGCTGAAGCCCGCTTTATTTGTTGTTGTAGTCATATTAAAACTATTACTTTCTCAGAAAAATCAGCCAGAAGTAGCAGGGCTTTGTGATTTAGTGCGTGATTCAGGGCTTCCCTGCTTACAGAAACTGCCATACCAGATGGCGTATTGGCGCGTGAATCCTGCGCCGAAGAAGAATATCTGTGCCGAATAATAGACCCAGAGTAACAAGGCCATTACCGAGCCAGCTGCGCCGTAGCTACTAGCCACGCCACTGCTACCCAGGTAAAGGCCTATCATATTCTTACCCAGCATGAACAAAGCGGCAGTGCCGAGCGCCCCTATCCAGACATCGTGCCAGGCGATCTTTACATTGGGCAGCAGCTTGAAAATGGTAGCAAACAGGCTGGCAATCACCAGGAATGAAAACACAAAGGAAACCGGCGCAATATTACCAGCAAAATTCTGCCACAGGCCGCCCCAGTATTTCTCGAGCAGGGCCAAAGCGGCACTGATCACCAGTGAAACCAGCAGCAGAAACGTCAACACCAGCACCAGGCCGAAGGACAACAAGCGCGTGCGGATTAAAGATAACAAGCCTGATTGCCTGCTGGTCGGCACATGCCACAACTCATCCAGGCTGTCTTTCAGCTCGGCAAACACAGTAGTGGCGCCTACCAGCAGAAATATCGTAGCGATTAAAGTCGCCAGCACCCCACCTTGGGAGCTGTGAGCAGAAGCCAGCAGCAATTGAATGGCCTGGGCGCCTGTAGGGCCAAGCAGCCCATTCAGCTGGTTGAAGATTTCACCCTGCGCAGCCTGGTTACCAAATACCGCACCGGCAATGGCAATCACCAGCACCAGTATCGGCGCCATCGAAAACAGTGTGTAGAAAGCCAACGCCGCACCTTTGCTGGCTGCACGCTGAGTAACCCATTCACTGAATGAGCCAGCCACCAGGTTGCGCAGGCGTTGCATATTGCTTATTTTATCCATGGTCACTCACTAGCTTATTTAACATTTTGATTGCTTTAGTGAATTAACTCGTCGTTTAGCCTTAGATAGTAAAGACCTTACAAAATTTGAAATGTAGGAAATTGTATGATTATTTTGTAGGACAAATTGAAGAGAGCCTTATCAGGAGCCAAGCCAAAAGCTGTTATTAGGCGAGATCTGACAAGACAGCAACAAAAGAACAATGGAGAGTGATATAGTCAGATTTAAGCTAGATACACATAAAAACTAGATACATCAAAAAAGATGCGCGAAATAATAAACATAATAAGCAGGCCAGCCGGGCGCTTGATCACTCCTGTGATTGCTGTGGTGCTCAACGACTGAACCTCTCTTCGATGCAACTCGTGTAAATGGGAATAGTCATGAGTGAAAATAAAAATAGCTTTTCTGCAGAAGATACATCAGGCAAAGCTCCAGAGAAACTTAAAGAGAAGCAAAGGCTTGAAGAAGCACAAGGGCTGGATTCCTCGGGATGGAGAAGATGGGGCCCTTACCTGAGTGAGCGCTCATGGGGCACAGTACGTGAGGATTACAGTCCGAATGGCTCAGCCTGGGGATTTTTAAGCCATGACATGGCACGCAGCAAGGCTTACCGCTGGGGTGAAGATGGCATCGGCGGCTTCTGTGATCGCTACCAGCTGCTGTGTTTCGGCCTGGCGTTGTGGAATGGCAAGGATCCTATCCTTAAAGAGCGCATCTATGGCCTGACCCCGCACGAAGGCAACCACGGCGAAGATCCTAAAGACTACTACTTTTACCTCGACAGCACCCCGACGCATAGCTATATGCGTTACCTCTACAAATATCCGCATGCCGAATACCCTTACCAGCAACTCATAGACGAGAACCGCAACCGTGGCGGCAATGGCCCGGAATACGAATTGCTGGACACCGGCATTTTTGATGAAGACCGCTATTTTGATGTGTTCATCGACTACGCCAAAGCCACGGCAGAAGATACCTGCATCCGCATTGAAGTCCATAACCGTGGGCCGGAAGATGCACCTGTGCATATCATCCCCAACCTGTGGTTTCGCAATACCTGGGGCTGGTGTGACAACCGCCGCATAGAACCAAAGATTACGCTGGCACAAAAAAACAAGAAATTCGTATGCCTGCTGGCTGACGACACTGACGCAACCGGGCTCACCAACCTGCCATTCAAATACCACCTCGGGCCGCGTTACCTGTATGCCGAAGCGGATGGCGTAGCGCTATTTACCGACAACGAAACCAATATGGCCCGCGTCTACGGACCGGAAGCCGACGATGGTAAAAAATATGTAAAAGATGCCTTCCACCGCCATATCATTCACGGCGAGGACAGCGTCAATCCGGCACAGATAGGCACCAAGTCCTGTCTGCATTATGAGCGCATGGTACCCGCTGGTGGCCATATCACCATCAGCCTGCGCCTGAGTGACCAGAAGCTGAATGAGCCATTGGCCGAAATCGACAATATCATCAAGCTACGCCGAGCCGAAGCGGATGAGTTCTACCAGAGCATCCACCCGGCCAATGCCAGTGAAGATGAGTGCCGTGTGCAGCGCCAGGCCTTTGCCGGTCTGATGTGGGGCAAGCAGAACTATATCTTTGACGTACAGAAATGGCTGGAAGGCGATAACAGCAAGTTGCCACCGCCAGAATCGCGCCAGCATATCCGCAATGAACATTGGCGGCACCTTAACTCGCAACGCATCCTCTCCATGCCCGACAAGTGGGAGTACCCGTGGTTTGCGGCGTGGGACCTGGCGTTCCATACCGTGCCGATCACGCTGATAGACCCGGATTTCGCCAAGGAACAGCTGCTGATGATGCTGTTCGAGCAGTTCCAGCATCCTAACGGGCAGATACCGGCTTATGAGTGGGAGTTCAGCGACCTCAACCCGCCGGTGCATGCCTGGGCAGTATGGCGTGTCTACAATATGGACCGCAAGCGTTCCGGCACGCCGGACCTGGTGTTCCTGGAGAAATGCTTCCACAAGCTGCTGATCAACTTTGCCTGGTGGGTGAACAAGGTCGACAAGGCCGGCAACAACATCTTCGAGGGGGGCTTCCTTGGGCTGGATAACATCACCCTGTTTGACCGCTCAGAGAAACTGCCGGGCGGTGCCACGCTGGAGCAATCAGACGCCACGGGCTGGATGGGCATGTTCTGCCAGAACCTGATGCGTATCGCGCTGGAGCTGGCCAAGACCAATCCGGTGTACGAAGGCATGGCCACCAAGTTCTTCCAGCACTATGTTTACGTAGGTGCCGCCATGAAGCACATGGGCGCCGAAGGCGACCATAATTTGTGGGATGAGCAGGATGGGTTCTTCTACGATGTACTGCGTTACCCGGATGGTAACTATGAAAAGCTCAAGGTGCGCTCCCTGGTCGGGTTGATCCCATTGTTTGCGGTAGAGCGGCTGGGCGAAGAATGGGTCAAACCATTTGCCCACTTTGCCAGCAGCCTGCACTGGTTTATCAATAACCGGCAGGATATCGTTTCACACTGCGTGAATACCGTAGTACGCGACGAGGCGAAAACACTGGTCATGACCATCGTCACCCCCACCCAGCTCAATCGCATACTACAGCGCGTGCTGGATAAAAATGAATTCAGGTCAGACTTCGGTTTGCGCAGCCTATCCAAGCATCACAAGGACAATCCCTTCTGGCTGGGCAACGACGTCGTCCGCTATGAGCCGGCCGAGGCCGACTGCAAAATCAAGGGCGGTAACTCCAACTGGCGCGGCCCGATCTGGTTCCCAACCACATTCCTCATGATCGAATCGCTACGTAAGCTGCACAAAGCCTATGGCGATGAGTTGAATATCAAATGCGAGGATGGCAGCAATGCAACAGCAGGCGACATGGCCAAGTATTTCGCCAATTCGATGATTTCTATTTTCACGCGCAACGAACAAGGCGAGCGCCCGGTGTTCGGCGAAAACCGCAAATTCCAGGATGATCCGCACTGGCGCGACTACATTACGTTTAGCGAGTACTTTGACGGCGATACCGGCAAGGGGCTGGGTGCCATGCACCAGACCGGCTGGACTGCGCTGGTCGCCTCACTCATTGATGAATGGCGGCGTTAATACCACGTTTCAATAAAGCAGCAGAATAAGAGCAACAGAAAATACAGGGAGAACAAGCATGGCGATTCTGGCAGGTGATATTGGCGGCACTAAAACCTTGTTGCAACTATCCGAACCCATCAATGGCGGATTTGAAGTGCTGTATGAAAAACGCTATCCCAGTGCGGATTACAGCGAATTCCTGCCGCTGGCTAATGACTTTGTCGAAGATGC
This sequence comes from Methylophilaceae bacterium, assembly GCA_035459965.1. Lineage (GTDB taxonomy): Bacteria > Pseudomonadota > Gammaproteobacteria > Burkholderiales > Methylophilaceae > DATHXC01. The sequence continues at coordinate 147,942 of DATHXC010000008.1, read as the reverse complement.
GCTCAAGCACACCAATATACAGGCAAAAGCCGCCTGTTTCGGCATTGCAGGCCCAGTAAATGGCCGCACTGGCGGCACCACCAACCTGCCATGGCGGCTGGATGCAGACCAGTTGGAACGCGTGCTGGATATTCCCCATGTGCGGCTGATCAACGACTTCCAGTCTGTCGGCTATGGCATTGAGGTACTTAAAGACAATGACATCGTCACATTGCAGGAAGGTGTTGAAATCCCCAACTCCACCCGCATCGTGATCGGTGCTGGTACCGGATTGGGACAAGGCTTCCTAGTGTGGCAGGATGACCATTACGAAGTTGTCGCATCCGAAGGCGGTCATGCAGATTTTGCGCCTACCGATGATTTGCAGATCGAGCTGCTGCAATACCTGCGCAAGCAATATCGCTGGCCCACCTGGGAGCGCGTGGTCTCGGGACGTGGCCTGGTCAATATTTTTGAATTCCTGGCATCACGCCCTTCTGCCAGCATTTCTGCAGAATTGCAGAAAGCGCTGGAACTGGAAGACCATGCCGCCGCTGTCAGCCGCTTTGGCTTGGCTGATCAAGATCCTATCGCGACGCAGGCACTGGATTTATTTACCAAGATATATGGCGCGCAAGCCGGCAATTTTGCATTGGTGGGATTGGCCACTGGCGGCGTATATGTGGCCGGTGGCGTCGCGCCGAAAATCATCAGCAAGCTGCAGGATGGTACTTTTATGGAAGCCTTCATGGATAAATATGAGCGTATGCATCCGCTACTCAAGGCCATGCCGGTGAAGGTCGTCATTAATGAGCATGTAGGCTTGCTGGGGTCGGCCGTTGCAGCGTCAAGACTCTAGATAGTGATGTAAACAAGCTATTTGATCAGCTGGTTCATCTCGATGATCGGTAGCAATATCGCCAGCACGATTGCCAGCACAATCACACCCATCACCAGTATCAGCACCGGCTCCAGCATGCCGGTCATGATGGCGATGCGGTTTTCCATCTCGCGCTGTTGCTGCAATGCAGCGCTTTCCAGCATCTGGTCCAGTTTTCCGGTGGCTTCAGCGCTAGCAATCAGGTGAATCAGGATAGGCGGGAACAGGTTGCGGGTCTTGAGGGCGCGGCTCAATGGCGTCCCGTCGCGCACCAGCGCAATCGCTTCATCAATCGCATTGCGCATGGGCAAGTTACCGACAATCTTGGCAGCAGCCTGCATGGCGTTGATAATAGGCACGCCGCTACCCACCAGTATCGCCAGCGTACTGGCCAGTCGCGCCGTATTGAGGCCACGCACCAGCGGGCCGATCAAAGGAAATTTCAACTGCTGTTCATGCCAGCGATAGTTGAGGGCTTCCTGCTGCAAGGCCTTGTTAATGCCCCAGATCGATAAGCCAAATAACACCAGCAAATAAGGCCAGGTCATACGAAGAAAATCACTGATTGCGATCAGCATGCGTGTCAGCAGGGGCAATACTTGGTGCGATTGCTCAAACACACCCACCACCTGCGGCACCACATAAATCAGCAATCCGCCGATCACCAGCAAGGCTACGGTGCTTACCAAGGCTGGATAGATAAATGCCATCATCACCTTCTGCTTCAGCACATTGCGCGACTCGGTATATTCCGCCAGCCGCTGCGTGACTTTTGGCAGTTCGCCCGACTCTTCGCCCGCATGCACGATGGCACGGTAAATGCCGGGGAATGCCTGCGGATACTTGCCTAATGCACGTGCCAGCGTGCTGCCGGCCAACACTTCAGCACGAATACTGACCAGTATCTCTTTTGTGTATTCGTTTTCGGATTGTTCAATAATGGCGCTCAGCGCCTGGTTTACCGTAAGCCCAGCGGTGAGCAAGGTAGAAATCTGGTGAGTGACCAGACTGAGTTCGGATGAAGATAAGCCACGACGCTCAAACAGGCTGCGCCTGGATAAACCCTCTGCCTCATCGCCCAGCGGCTCGACTTTTAATGGCGTGAGCTGCATATCGCGCAAACGGCTACGCGCCAGACGGATGGTGTCGCCCTCCACCGTGCCGCGCGACACCTTGCCTTCCATATCCAGCGCTTCGAACTTGAAAACGGCCATGACTTAAACCTGGATCAATCTCTGGTCACGGAAAGAAGTTCTTCCAAAGAAGTCACGCCTTGCACTACCCAGCGCATACCATCCTGCCGCAAGTCAGCCATACCATGTTGCAAGGCATGAGCACGCAGTTGCTGCTCTGCAGAGCGATCATGCACCAGGCGACGCAGGGTTTCATCCATCTTGAGCAGTTCGTAAATACCGGTCCGGCCGCTGTAACCTGTGTTGTGGCAATGCTCACAACCTACGGCACGGTAGATGATGGCGGGTGGCACATCCACATTCATCAGCGCCAGCTCGGTGTTATCTGGCGCATAGCCATGGCGACAGTGCGTGCAGAGCTGGCGAACCAGCCTTTGTGCCAATACCCCAGTGAGTGAAGATGCCAGCAGGAATGGCTCCACGCCCATATCCATCAAGCGCGCGACGGCACTGACTGCGTCGTTGGTATGCAATGTTGCTAATACTAAATGTCCAGTCAGGCTGGCCTGTACTGCAATCTGCGCAGTTTCCACATCGCGGATTTCGCCCACCATGATCACATCAGGATCCTGCCGCAGGATGGAGCGCAGCGCCCGCGCAAAGCTCATATCGATGCGCGCGTTCACCTGCGTCTGCGCGATATGCGGCAGGTCGTATTCAATCGGGTCTTCCACGGTCATGATATTAAGCGTGGTGGCATCCACACGTGACAGAGCTGAATAGAGCGTTGTTGTCTTGCCAGAACCGGTCGGGCCGGTGACGAGGATGATGCCATGCGGCTGGTGAATAAGCTTGTCGATTTCGGCGCGAGTGGCATCACTCATGCCAAGACTGGCGAGGTTCATGCGGCTGGAATCTTTCTCCAGGATACGCAATACGGCACGTTCTCCATGGCCGGTAGGCAGGGTCGAAACGCGAATATCCACGGGCCTGCCAGCCACACGCAAGGTGATACGGCCATCCTGCGGCAAGCGTTTTTCGGCGATATCCAGTTGCGCCATCACCTTGAGGCGCGACACCATGGCTGCATGCAGGCCGCGATGTGGCTCGACGATGGTACGCATGGCGCCATCGATACGGAAACGCACCACCGAGCGCGCTTCATAAGGTTCGATATGCACATCGGAAGCCTTATCGGTCAATGCCTGCGTGAGGATGGCGTTGATCATGCGGATCACTGGCGCGCCGTCATCGGATTCCAGCAAGTCCTCGACTTCCGGCAATTCCTGCAGTAGCCGCGTCAGGTCAACATCCGCTTCCATATTGCCTGCCAGGGCAGCGGCACCTTCCTGCGAATACACTTCGGTGAGCATTTGGTCAAATTCAGCCGGGCTAACGATGCTGGCCTTCACTTTCACACCGAGCACGCGTTTGGCTTCTGCCAGCGTTTCTGCCAATGCACCTTCGCGCAGACAAACCTCTGCGCCTTCGGGTGAAAACTTGCGCAACACCACGCCTTTGGATTTGGCGAATGAATAGGGAATCTGGCGTAAAGAAGCGCTAACCGAAGTGGGTATAAATGGGGGAGAAGACATAAATCGGTTGTATATCCTTACGTTATGCTAATTACTTAATGTGAAGCGAAAATCGCCTGCATTGAAACTGCCCACAAACCCGCTGATTTGCTTATGAAATTGGCTAGCTTGCAGCTAAAAACTAATACATAATTCAAGCAAGGGACGCTGATTGTAATCTTTTACTTTCAAGCATCATAAGTCAATAAAATAACTTGGTGAGCTATTAAAAATAGCCCCAGCAAATAGACCATCATAAAAATGAATATTTCATACCTGCGCGCTGCGTGTTTCGGGGTGCTGCTGGCGCTGTTTTGTGCCTCAGCAACGGCTGTCGATGACGACAAGATCATGCTTAACTTCGTCAATGCCGATATCGAATCGGTGGTTAAAGCCATCGGCCAGATCACCAACAAGAATTTCCTGATGGACCCCAGGGTCAAGGGCACCATCACAATCACCTCAGCCAATCCCATCCCTTCTGCGCTGGCTTACCAGGTTTTACTATCTGCATTGCGCACCCAGGGCTTTACCGCGATTGAAGGCAATGGCATGACCACCATACTGCCAGAAGCGGATGCCAAGATGCATTTCAGCGGGACTTATGGCGCTAATTCAAAAGTAGGTGGCGACCAGATCATCACCCAGGTATTCCCGCTCAAATATGAATCTGCCACTCTGCTGGTGCCCATACTCAAGCCGCTGATTTCGCCAAATAACATCATCAACGCCTACCCCAGCAATAACACGCTCATCATCACCGATTACGCCGAGAACCTGAAAAAGGTCAGCAAGCTGATTTCCACCATCGACAAGCCCAGCACTGCTGAAAACGTAGTGGTGAAACTGCAATATGCCAATGCCATCGAGATTGCACAAACACTCACCAAGCTCACTGCCGATGTATCCGCAGGCGGTGCCAGTGGTGCTACCGCAGAACCAAGCCGCCGCATTATCGCGGTGCCGGATGCACGTTCCAACTCGGTGATATTGCGTAGCGAGAATGATGGCCTGATCAGCCGCGCCAAGGAGCTGATCACACAGCTGGATACACCGATGAATTCCGGCAACAGCATCCATGTGGTCTACCTGCGCAATGCCGATGCCAAGAAGCTCGCTGCTACTTTGCAGGCGCTGATGAATGGCGCGTCCGACAGCCTTGCGGCTTTTGGTAACCCGGGCAATTCAAGCAGCAATCAAGCAACTGCATCCGTGACCAATCAACCAGTCACCAACATCATCACGCCAGTGGGCTATCAGCCTGGTTACCAGCCCACCCTGTCAGCCATGCCATCCGGCACCCTCAGCGGCTCACCATTCTCGGGCAATGTGCCGGTGGCGCCGACCAATGGCATGATCCAGGCTGACTCTGCTACCAATTCGCTCATCATCACCGCACCGGACAATGTCTACAACATGCTGCGCGGCGTGGTCGACAAGCTGGATATCCGCCGGGCGCAGCTGTATATAGAAGCACTGGTAGCCGAAATCTCCACCGACAAAGCCTCCGAGTTCGGCATCCAGTGGCAGGATCTATCCAACCTCAATGCCAACACTAGCGGCAATGTACGTGGCTTCGGAGGCACCAAGTTCAATACCAATGGCGCCAGCATTAACAGCGTGGCGCAGAACGTTAACAACGCCAGCAACGGCCTGAATATCGGCATTATCCGCGGGCAGATCAACGTGCCGGGGCTGGGCGTGATCAGTAACCTTGGATTGCTGGCGCATGCGCTGGAATCCGACGTCAATGCCAACATCCTCTCCAAGCCTAACCTGCTCACGCTGGATAACGAAGAAGCCAAGATCGTCATCGGCCAGAACGTACCGTTTATCACCGGCCAGTACGCCCAGACCGGCGGAGCCGCCACAGTCAGCCCGTTCCAGACCATCGAGCGCCGCGATGTCGGCCTCACGCTAAGAGTCAAACCGCAGATTTCAGAATCCAAGACCATCAAGCTGCAGATCTACCAGGAAGTCTCTAGCGTTGCCGATAACAGCAACAATGCAGGTATCACCACCAATAAACGCTCCATTGATACCTCGGTGATGGTGGATGATGGCAGCATCATCGTCCTCGGCGGCCTGATCGAAGACCGCGTCACGCAAACCCTCACCAAAGTACCGCTGCTAGGCGATATCCCCGGCCTCGGCAACCTGTTCAAAACCCAGGGCCGTGGCCACAAGAAAACCAACCTCATGGTATTCCTGCGCCCCTACGTGATGCGCGACGACAACGCCACCGATGCCATCACCAACGACCGCTACGACTACATCCGCAATCAGCAACAAGCCGTGACGCCTAAACCACATTGGGTATTGCCGGATGTGCCGGAAGTGGCGTTGCCTGAGGACAGGAATTCGTTTGAGTTGCCGAAGGCTCCGGCTAAAGCTACAGAGAAAAAATAAAAAGTCTAGCTTAATATTAAGCAGAATTTTTCATACGAATTTAAGTTAAGGAACAACCTAATGAATGATGAAAAACTATCCTTAATTGCATCAACATTAAACGACTTATTGGTCAAACAAATGGTTATTGATATTGCCATACAAGAGCTCATTTCTCTTCTAGCCAATGACGACAAAGAAAAATTCGCCACCAATTTTAGACAAAGTTCAGCCGAATTAATGCAAGAGAATTCAGAGGCTTTCTCCCAAGCGATGGATAATCAATTTTCTTTGTCTGTTGCCTCATATTTAGAAGCTTCTGGCAACCCTCCCAATTATTAGGCCTAGCCCGCGTAGGGCGGATGAGCGTAGCGTTATCCGCCCTACAAAAGCAAAATCACTGCCCTGCGAAGCTTATAGATATTGCCTCGCAGGGCAGTGATTTTTATAAGCAGCTACACTCTCAAGCATCCCTCAATTCAGCCGTTAATCTTGGTAATGTACAATTCGGTATACCCCTCAATAGATTTAGAACAAAACACACATGACAGACACCACCAACAAAATGGAACCGGACAGCGATGTCTATAAAACGCTACTGGAATCCACCAAAGCCATCCCCTGGAAAATAGACTGGGCGACGATGACGTTTGCCTATATCGGGCCGCAGATTGAGAAGTTGCTGGGCTGGACGCCGGCGAGCTGGGTGAGCGCCAATGACTGGGCGGAGCGCATGCACCCGGAGGACAGGGAATGGGTGGTGAATTTCTGCGTATCGCAATCCAAGGCCGGGGTTGACCATGAGGCTGACTACCGCGCGCTGACCAAGGATGGCAGCTACGTGTGGATACGCGACGTGGTGCATGTGGTGCGCAAGCCGGATGGCGAGGTTGATTCGCTGATCGGCTTTATGTTCGACATCAGCGAGCGCAAGCAAACCGAAGAGAGGCTAATCACGCTGCAGAAGGAGCTGGAAGATCTATCGTTTAAAGACGGCCTGACCGGTGTGGCCAATCGCCGCATGTTCGACAACATCCTGGAGCTCGAGTGGGGCAATGCACGACGCAACAACCAGCCGCTGTCGGTGATCATGATTGATATCGATTATTTCAAGCAGTACAACGACCACTACGGGCATCTCCAGGGCGATGATTGCCTGAAACGCGTGGCGCATGTGTTGAGCACTGCGGGCACGCGTGCCAAGGATTTCTTTGCGAGATTTGGTGGTGAGGAGTTTGTGCTGGTATTACCTGAGACTGATGCGGAAGCCGCGAAGAAGATAGCAGAGCGCTGCCGCAAAGTAGTTTTTAAGGAGCAGATTCCGCATGAGAAATCATTAGTCAGTTACGCGTTGACTGTCAGCCTGGGTGTGGGGACGATTACGCCATCACACAAGGATGAAGCAATGGCGTTTATCGACCTGGTTGATAAACAACTCTACCAGGCCAAGCAACAGGGCAGGAACTGCATCGTCCGCGGTAATTAAAGAAGCGCTGCAGTTAAAGCTTAAGTATCGCCACTGTTCTTGTACTGACTTTCCAGTTCTTTCAGGCGTTTGCTCGATAGTGCACGTGGTGCATTTCCGCCACCCTTGACTTCATTGGCTTTCTTGTTGGCCTTGTAGGTACGCCATGCTACGGCAAAACCCACAAGCATTAGCACAAATGGCAGACTCCACAGCAGCGCGTTCTTGGCGTTGAATGGCGGGTCGTACAGCACAAATTCGCCATAACGCTCCAGCATGTAATCCTTGATTTCTTCATCGGTTTTACCAGCACGAATCTGCTCGGTGATCTGGCGCTTTAAATCCTGCGCCAGTGCAGCGGTAGAGTCGGCGATAGTCTGGTTCTGGCACACCAGGCAACGTAACTGATCGGCCAGTTTCTTGATGCGCGCATCAATCTGGTCTTGCGTCAGATTCAGCGTTACCGGGCTGATGCTGGCGACTGATGCGGCCTGATTACCTTGATTCAGTGCAGCGTTGGCGCCAAAAGCTGCGTTCTGCTCCGGCGGTTTTTTCTCCATCAGAATCGGCAGGACATGCTTCTCATAAAAATCTGGGGTCACCGGACCAACATGGCGATAGCGGATGATACCGTCAACATCGATCACGTAAGTCTCAGGCACTCCGTACACGCCAAAATCAATGCCGACATTGCCGTCAATATCCAGCGCCACCTGCTTGTATGGGTTGCCATTGGTTTGCAGCCATTGCTGCGTATCGACCGGGGCATCCTTATAGGCTAAGCCGATGAGGTTGACCTGATGCTCCTGCATCAACTTGAGCAGGCTGGGGTGCTCGGCAACGCAGGCGGTGCACCAGGAGGCGAATACGTTGAGCACCCACACTTGTCCGCGCATTTCAGCGGATGAGAACTTACCAGTTTCATTACCGAGCAATGGGATAGTAAAAACCGGCGCAGGCTTGCCGATCTTGACTGATGGCAACGCCCTTGGGTCGTACTGCAGGCCTTTCGCCAGCACGATTCCCAAGGCCACCAAAATGACGATAGGTAAAGCTATCCTCAGCCATTTAAAGTTCATGCTGCCACCTTTTTGCGACGATAGCGCTTATCGAACAAGGTCATCACCCCACCTGCCGCCATGAACAGGCAACCTATCCATATCCAGGCGATAAATGGCTTGAAGTAGATACGCACGCCCCAGGCTTGGTCGGCCTCAGAATTAGCATCGGGCTCACCCAGCGAAATATACACATCCCCCAGCAGGCTGTAATAGATGGCGGCTTCGGTCATCACCTGGCCGGAAGCAACGTACTGGCGCTTTTCCGGTTCCAGCAGGTAAATGACCGTACCCTTGCCGCGCGTGAGTTCGAACACGCCATGGGCTGCCTGGTAGTTAGCACCACGGCTGTTATCCACGCCAATAAAGGTAACGCTCCAGTCGCCGATTTTCTCAGTCTGGCCCGGCTTCATTACCAGGTCACGTTCCAGCTGGTAGGTCTTGACCAGCGTCACGCCAGCCACAAACAAAGCCACGCCGATATGGGCCACAATCATGGCCCAGTAAGTCAGGCCGAGCACACGCACGCGGTCGAACAGGGCACGTGAGCCGCCATTGGCCTTGAGCTTGGCCAGCTGGTGCAAAGCATGGCGGATGGTGGCAAGGAACAGCATGGCAGCTGCAGCGCAACCGACGAATGACCATGGGCTGGTCTTGCCGCCACCGATTGCAATCGCAATCGCGGTGAGTATAGCCAGCACAAAGGGGACGCGTACATGTTTCAAAGTTTCCATAAAGCTCATCTGCTTCCACTGGCTGACGGGGGCTACCGACATCACCCAAAGCGCAGGTAACAGCAAAGGTGCGAACACTGCCTCAAAATACGGCGGGCCGACTGACATCTTGCGGCCAGTAATCACTTCGGCAAAGAGCGGATATAACGTACCCAGCATGACGGTGAACAGGGCTGTAACCATAAGCACATTATTAATGAGTAGTAACGACTCGCGCGATACCGGAGCGAACTTGCCGCCCAGGCCAACCTGGCGCGTCTTGACTGCATACAGCACAAAGGATGAGCCGATCACGATGGTGAGCAGTGCCAGGATCATGATGCCGCGCTTGGGGTCGGTAGCGAATGCGTGCACAGAGGTCAGAACACCCGAGCGTACCAGGAAGGTGCCCAGCAATGACAAGGCAAAAGCGATGATGGACAGCAACACCGTCCAGCTCTTGAGTGCATCGCGCTTATCGGTCACCGCCAGTGAGTGGATCAGCGCCGCACCAGCAAGCCACGGCATGAGCGAGGCATTCTCGACCGGGTCCCAGAACCACCAGCCACCCCAGCCCAGTTCTGTATAGGCCCACCAGCTCCCCAGCATGATGCCTATGGTAAGGAAGGACCACGCCGCATTGGCCCAGGGCCTTGTCCAGCGCGCCCATACCGGGTCCAGCCTGCCTTCAAGCAATGCCGCAACGGCAAAAGCAAAAGCCACGGCAAAGCCGACATAGCCCATATACAGCATAGGTGGATGTATCACCATGACAGGGTCTTGCAATAATGGATTGAGGTCACGCCCGGCTGCTGCCGCAGGTAGGATTCGCTCGAACGGGTTGGAGCTGCTGAGCAGGAACAGCAGGAAAGCTACCTGCAGCAATAACAGCACCGACAGCACACGTACCTTGAACCCTGTCGCCAGGTTGCCGGAAAACAATGCCACGGCCGCAGTCCAGCCTGTGAGCATGAATACCCAGAGCAATAGCGAGCCCTCATGCGAGCCCCAGGTTGCAGCGATCTTGTATGGCCAGGGCAGCAGGATATTAGAGTTCTCGGCCACGTTGCGGATCGAGAAATCACTCAGGACAAAACATGCCATGAGTGCCAGGAATGCGAAGCAGATCAGGCCAAAGCTAAGCAGTGCAGAGCCTGTGAGGCCTTTTGCCAGTTGCTCATGCGATACCCGGCCGCGATTGAACTGCCAGAAACCAAATACACTAGTAAATAATGCCAGTGCAAACGCCAGAGATAATGCTAGTTGTCCTAATTCTGCGATCATAAATTGTGCTTACTCATTTCTTTAATTTGGGTGGCATGTAGTTTTCATCATGCTTGGCTAATATCTCGCTAGCGACAAATGTACCGTTTTTCATCATGCCCTCGGCCACGACGCCTTTGCCTTCCTTGAACAGGTCGGGCGTAATCCCGGAGTAAGTGACTGTGACTGTGTTTTTCAGGTCAGTGACACGAAAGCTGATATTAAGCGTGCCCGCTTCGCGTTTCATACTGCCCTGCTCTACCATGCCGCCAATACGGACACTGCGGTCGGATGGTGCTTCTCCATCTGCGAGTTGTGTCGGCGTATAGAAAAAAGTGAGGTTGTCGCTGAATGCATTAATGATGGCGTACACCGTCACCGCCATCGCCGCAACGATGACCATCGGTAATATCAGCCTTTTTATAAACTTGCTTTTAAACAATTAGTCATTTCCTTCCAGGCCAGTTTCCATATTTCGTTGCTTCACTTTACGCTTCAGCCTGAGAATAGACAGGGCATCAATGGCCACTACGGACACTGCCAGTAGCAGCGACAAGATCACCATATTATTCATATCGTACCCATTGTTAATATCTGCCTTACTTTTTTTCGCGCAGCTGCAACAGCCAGTGCGCCCTGGCCAGCACCAGTGCCGCGCAACCAGCCCAGACTGCCAGCGTGCAAAGCAGCAGCGTAAGCTTCATTTCCGAAGCCATGCGCGACTCACCAGCCATGCCCAGCGATGCGCCCTGATGCAGGGTATTCCAATAGACTACAGAGAAATAAATCAGCGGGATATTCACCAGCCCCACCACAATAAACAAGGCCAGGGCGCGATCCGTCTTGCTTTCATCTTCCACCATGGAAGCCAGCGCGATTAAACCAATATAGATAAACAGCAATATCAGCTCGGAAGTCAGTCGCGCATCCCATACCCAATAGGTACCCCATGTCGGTTTTCCCCATAGCGCGCCTGTGACCAGTGCCAGCAGAGTCATCCAGGCACCTGTGGGCAACATGGCACGCATCATCACCGCAGAAACCTTGGTGCGATATACCCAGTGGATAGTGGCATAAGCGCTGGCCAGCACATACAACAACATAGACATCCAAGCCGTTGGTACATGAATATAAAGTATGCGGTAGACATCGCCCTGCTGCGCATCGACAGGAGCGTAAAACAACGCATAAGCAAAGCCGGCAAGCGCCATCAAAACTGCAGCCCAAGCCAGCCAGGTGCTAGCCTTGGCGCTAAGCCTGAGGAAAACGGGCGGTGAACTCAAACGCACAAAGGGTTGTATCAGGTTCATGATAAATATCTATGTAATGAATTCATGTGTTACTCGATCACCAGTTCCAACACTTTTGCCGTCACCAAGGGTATGGTCAACATGGTTAAAACCGCCAGGCTGATCAGTACAAATATCGGTGATGACAGGCTAAAGCCCTGTTCAGTGCGCGTAACCGAAGCTGTGCCGAATATCAACAAAGGCACAAATACCGGAAACGCCAGCAAACTCATCATCACCTGTGCCTGCCGCGCCATCAAGCCTAGTGCGGCAAACAGGCCGGAAAATGCAATCAGACTCACCAGCCCAAATGCCAAGGACAGGCTCAGATGGTGGATGGTCAACAGGGGCAGATGATACAGCAAACCCATGGGATAACTCACCAGCGCCACAGGTATGCCTATACCCAGGAAGCTCGCCGTAAACTTACCGGCACTTAATGCCGAAAGCGAAAACCCGGCCGTGCGCATTTGCGCCAGTACGCCATGCTCATCATCCATTTCAAACAATCGGTTGGCCCCCATCAGCACCGCCAGCATCGCGCTCACCCAGAATATGCCAGGGGCAATGCGCAGTAACAGCTCCGGCTGGGCACCGATGGCCAACGGGAACATGCTCACGACCATCAAGTGAAAGATAGACGGCCAGATAATATCGACAGGTTTGGCCGCAATTAATTTGAGCTCCCTGTGCAGGCTCCAGGTAAAGCTTGATACCGCAGAAATACCAACTGCTGGCTCTGTTAAAGCTGACTGTTTTTCTTTAATAGTAACTTGCTGTGCAATCTGAAAATCTGATGAAGTCCCGGCAATAAGCAAATTGCCACCCAAATAAGGTATCAGCTCGGGTAAGGCTTGCTGCAGCTGCATATGGGTAGCCACGATGGCAGCCCCCCCTTGCTGCAAATGCACCACCAGCAAGGAGGCAAACAATGCTTTTGCCTGCTCATCCAGCGCATTTAGTGGCTCATCTATAAGCCACAGCGTACGGCGGCTTTTTGCCATCACCAGCAATAGCAGGCGCCTGTGTTGGCCATGCGAAAGTTCACGCACCTGCAGGTTGGCTTGCTTACGCAGCCCTGCAGCTTCCAGCGCAGCTGCAATATCTGCTTGTCGCACTGCAATACCCAGCATTTGCAGACTGAGCACAAATTGGTCGGTGACTTTCAGTTCGGGTCGAAAACCAGTCTGGTGTGCAAAATAAAACGTTGTGTATTGGGCAACTGAGCCTGAATGACTGCCTTCATTCAAGCCCGCTATCAATCTTAACAGGGTAGTTTTGCCGCTGCCGTTGGCACCAGTAAGCTCGATATAGTGGCCAGCAGCAACTTGAAATAAAACATCCTTTGCCAGCGTCCGTCCGCCGCGCTGCAAATGATAAGGGCCAAAATTTAATGATAAAGGCTCGAGGCCAACGGATGAACTCATTGCAGATAGAGGGCTAAAGATTATGGCGTGACTGGCGACTGTATGACCAGATGCAAGCCCTGGGTACCAACTTTGACAGCAGGCATCACCACGCCAAAATCACCAGCTTGCTTGATGGCATTGCCCGACATGGAAAGTCGCGCTTCCAGATTAACCTGCGACGAGCCTGATAGCTTCATGGCCGGGCTCATGGCCAGACTGTCATCCAGCTTGAACGGGATTTTCTTGCCAGCCAGCAGGTCTTGTGGGGAGATGCGCATCACGGCTAGTGGCATGGGCGGACCGGAGACCATCTTGGCGAAGACATAAAGCATGGCATTTTGTGTTGCCGGATTTTTGCGAAGCTCTGCCAGTAGTTTGCCATCCAGTACGACATCGCCTTCTATGCTCGCCATTGCTGGATTGGCATTAGATGGACTTGCGGCTACTGGCTCAGCATCTGTCATAACAGGTGCACCAATTTCAGCCAGAATTTCATCAATACGCGCAAGATCTGGTGCATTGGCAGGGAAAGTTGCGCGCAGTCGACGCCAATACTCAACCGCTGTTTTTTTGTCCCTGTTCTGCATAGCCTCCGTAGCGGCCAGCGCCAAGCCCTTACGATGCTGCGGGTCGGCCTTCAGCACTTGTGCAATCAGTTCGCTCGGCTCACCTGCCAGCGATTTGTTATTGATCATGGCCAGCGTATCGGCGAGGTCCGCCATCAAGTCAGGATGACCTGGCGACAAGCGCAATGCCTGTTTCAGCGCGTCGGCCTCACCCACAAAATCGCGCTGCACGCCACGTGAACGTGCCAGCAATACCCAGCGATCCACATCATCCGGATTTTCTTTCAGCTTCTTTTCCAGCTGGGCAATACGTTGCTCCAGCGTCTCATTATCACCCGGATGTTTTGCGCCATCGGGCGGAGGTGGCTCAGCTGAGACTTCCATGGGGTTGGCATCGCTTTTGGCCAGGCGGGGCTGTTGTAAGGCTTGTGGATCAAGCGTCCCTGTCGACATATAAGTAAACAGCGCAAACAACACCACGCCGCCAGATAAGTAGGCGACCCATGCACGCGGCATAGGCTTTGCTTTACTTACATGGGAATTTGCTTGTGTAGAACTTGCCTCTGAAGCCGTTAATACCTGATCTGCAGTTGCAGCCCATTCAGCACGCAAAGTTTCTCGCGTGGATTCAGAGATGGTCTGGTCTTGTTCAATTTCATCCCGCTTGATCAGCAATGCCTGCCATTCAGGATCCTGCAAATGTGGGCTGGGGGATTTTCGTGACCAGATCCGGAAAATCAAGAATACGAACACTGCTAATAAAACAAGGCTGACTGAGAGGAATAATGTCATTAAAAGTTCAATAATTTAAGTTCGCACTAATATAGCTTTATGTATAATAAATGTCATTACTTGAAATGTGCTTTTAGAACAAAAAATAAGAACTTTTAAGCATTTGCAAGTAGATAAAACTTAAACAAAGTGGATCCACTCTTCTTTCGGTTAATGATAAAAAAATGTATCAAGAAAACGTCTTAACCTACAACAATCTTCGATACCTCAAGTGGTCACTGGTATTGATTTTACTCTGCGTCGGTTTTTATATTGCCGATACGCCTCCTATCCGCCAGGGCGGTGGCACCTGGCTCGGTTACACTCTCGGCACCATAGGTGCCGTTATTATCGTATGGCTCATGTTTTTCGGGCTCAGGAAGCGTGCCTATAAATCCAATTTAGGTACCGTGCGGGGCTGGCTCTCGGCACACATTTACCTTGGTCTTTCCCTGATTGTCATCGCAACCCTGCATGCCGCCTTTCATTTCGGCTGGAATATTCACACCGTTGCTTATGTTCTCACCGTTTCAGTGGTTTTGAGTGGCATGTGGGGAATCGTCATTTATCTGCGCAACCCCATCCTGATGAGCAATCTGCTGAATGGGCGTACGCTCGCTCAATGTGGCGAAGCGCTGCTTGAGTTTGATGAGCAAAGTCGCAAGATTGCCAAAACCATGAGCCCTGAAATCCAGAAGCTGATTGAAGGTTCGGCCAAGGCCCCTATCTTCAGGCATTTCTGGCAACGCTATTTTGGCAAGCATAGGCGTTGTAAAACTGCCAAAGCTGTAGCTTTGCTTACTAAGCACTACTCACGCGCCAAGGTGCAGGAAGTTTATTCCGATACGATTGTGCTCAATGCCGCTGATTTACATAAGGCAATAGACGAGCCAAAAAAGCAGGAAGAACTATATACCCTGCAATTAAGACGCCAGATTCAGCTTAACCAGATACGCGAATACCTCCGGCTTAAAGGCTGGGCAGAGGTGTGGTTGTTGTTTCATGTGCCCTTGTCTTTCGGATTGCTGGCAGCGCTTGCTGCACACATTATTTCTGTTTTCTTCTACTGGTAAAGAATAGCGCACCTGAATGGCTAAAAAACAAGAAATCAATCCGCTCATAGAAGAAATCCTGGGTGCGCAAAAGATACGCAAAGGCCGTCGGATACTTTCGTGGTTCCTGTTTTTAACACTGCTGACAGCCTGTCTGGTCATTCCCTACGGCGTATCCATGCATCCGCAGGAGCTAGCCAGCTTCGTCAAACAACATGCCTGGGTTGAAAGAGCCGTCCAGCGACTGGTGAAGCTCGACGTCCTGCCTCCCCCTGCTGCCCATGTGCAGGATTCAGCCATCAACAAAAAACTATTACCGTACACGGCCGACACACAGAATTTCCAGCATACCCGCGACAACCAGCCTGCTTTTCTTGCGCTAGACAAGGTGTGGAACCCGGGACACGAAATCGACAGCGCACACAAGCCGTGGGCAAACGATTGTAAAGCCTGTCATAGCACACCGTTTGTGCAGGTGCAGGATAAAGATTGCCTGAGCTGCCATCGCAATATTGCAGATCACGTAGACCGCAAAGTGGCTACGGTAAGTGCGCTGGCAGACCAGAAATGCGCAAGCTGCCATCGCGAACACAATGGCGAAGGCAGCCTGGCCAAACAAAACAAAAGCTACATGACAGAAAATTGCGCCTCCTGCCATAGCGATATCAAGAAATCTTTTGTCAAGACCAAAACCGAAAATGTCGAGGACTTTGCTACCAAGCACCCAGAGTTCCGTTACCAATTAGCTTTAAGCGCAAAACCAAAAGACCTTGAGCGTACGCGCCTGGTCAAGGGCCAGATGCTCAAGGAAAAAACCGCACTGAAGTTCCCGCATGATGTGCATCTGAAAGAGGGCGGTGTAAAAAGCCCTAAGGGCAAAGTAAAAGTGGATTGCGCAACCTGCCACAAACTGAATCCTGATGGCCTGGGCTTTGCACAAGTCACCATGAAAGAAGATTGTCAGTCATGCCACGACCTCAAGTTTGAACCAGCCATCTCCAATCGTGAAGTTCCGCATGGCTCGGTAGAGCTCGTGCTGTCTACCTTGAGGGAGTTCTATAGCTATGTGCAAGTTAATGCAGTTCCTGTTGATAGCAGCCCATTGACTGCGCCAATCAATCTGGTGCGCCCTGGCAAGGACATGCCAAGCACTCAAAGCTTTGTGCACTCTAACGGCAGCTCGCGTTCACGTGCAGCTGATGCAGCAATATCACTTTTTGAGAAAACCTCATGCAAGGTTTGCCACGAGATCAGTCGCATCAGCGAACCAGGCCGACAAGGCACTAGTGGACGTGATTTGCCGCAATGGAAAGTGGCGCCGCTGACACCAACGCACCCTTGGCTCACACAATCACAATTCAATCACGCCAAACACCGCATTGCAGAATGTACCGATTGTCACGCAGCCAATAAATCGAAAAAGGCCGAAGAAGTCCTGATGCCAGACATCAAGGTTTGCAAGGATTGCCATACTGGCAGCAAGCCTGAATCAAACAAACTGGTATCGGACTGCGGGCTATGCCATGGCTTCCATATGACAAACCACGACAGTATCCAGGGATCTACGCGCAAAGACACCTTGAAAAGCGTGATCAAATCCGCCATCGAATCGGCAAATACAACTTCTGACACAGTGAAATCAACCTCTATAAAATCAAATTCAGTCGAACTGAATCAAGGAGAAACACATTGAGCCCTATTGAAAGACTGTTTCAGTATGCCCCTCGCACCCTTTTGGTCGCCATGCTAAGCACGTTATTGGTGGCTTGCGGCGGCGGTGGCAGCAGTAGTGACGCATCCAATGGCGTTACTTGTAGCTTCCCAATTGCCAGCACGCCCCAGTCATTAACTGCGGCTGAAACTGAACGCATTATTGCGCAAGCTCAACAGGCTGCCGCCAGCATAGGCGTGCCAGCAACCATTGCAGTGGTTGATCGTGTCGGTAACGTGCTAGGCGTATATAACACCGCAGGCAATGCTGCAACGACGGTCAATCTGCGAAGCGGCAGAGCACTGAGCAGCTTTCCGCAAGGCTTGGATGGCTTGGACAACACGATCCCCGCCTCTTTGGCAGCAATCGCCAAAGCGGTCACAGGTGCCTATCTTTCGTCTTCCGGCAATGCATTCAGCACCCGCACTGCCAGCTATATCATTCAAGAACACTTTCCACCCACAGTAGATTTTCAGGCGGGCGGCCCTCTATTTGGTGTGCAGTTCAGCCAATTACCATGCGGCGACTTTATAACGCGTGGCGCAGGCCTTGCTGCTGGCCCCAAACGCTCACCTCTTGGCCTTGCTGGTGACCCCGGCGGCTTTCCTATTTATAAAAACGGCAGAGTAGTAGGCGGCATTGGCGTGATGGCTGATGGTGTCTATGGTATCGATTTAAATCCAGTCGCAGGCACTACAGACAGTGATGAGCGTATCGCCCAGTCCGCACTGGCTGGCTTTCAGGCCCCGGACTGTATTCGCGCCAATCGCATTACGCTGGGCGGCCAAATCCCCAGTTACAGCAATGCCGATGGCTCATTGATATCGGTTAACGCAACCACGGTCAATGCAGCAAACTTCATCAATGTTCCAACTTACTTTACGGCAGCGGGTGGGGCTTTAGCTGGCAGAGCATACGGTAATGCTGACTCTGGTTTTACTGCAGATGGTACCGGAACGCTAGGGGCAGGAGCATTTGTGGTCACCAATGGTGCGGCTAACCGTTTCCCTGCAACCGCATCCACAAATCCAGCACCTGCTACTGGCTTAAGCGCTGCAGAGGTCACACAAATCATCAACTCCGCTATTGGCGTAGCCAATCAGGCCCGTGCGCAGATTCGTCGGCCACTTAACTCACCTGCACAAGTCACTGTTTCCGTTGTGGACCTCGACGGTACTGTATTAGGCGTAGCAAGAACGCCTGATGCCCCTATATTTGGTGCTGATGTTTCACTGCAAAAAGCCCGCACTGCAGCGTTTTTCTCCAGTGCAAATGGCGGCGCCACCATTACGGGCCAATCTAGTGTCACTTATCTAATTGGCGGCCCAACCATTACGCTGGGTAATTACGTGACCGCTTCGAATGCTTTTGGAAGTACTGCCTTTACGGGCACCAGAGCATTCTCTGCCAGAGCCATTGGCAACATCGCTCGCCCATTCTTCCCGGACGGCATTAATGGAACTGGCAACGGACCACTTTCGAAACCTATAACAGCCCCTAACAACTTCTGGAGTCCATTCAATACTGGACTACAACTTGACCTTGTTTACAACGCTTTAACCTTTGCAATTCTTAACCCTGCCGATGCAAACAATGATTGCAGCGCCTCGCCGCCAGCCGCAGGGGCTGGTCGCATCCAGAATGGTATCCAGATATTTCCAGGGGCCGTACCTATCTACCGAGGCAGCACATTAATTGGTGCGATAGGGGTATCGGGTGATGGCGTTGACCAGGATGACATGATTGCTTTCCTAGGATTAAGTAGGGCTGGGACTGCCCTGGGCACTGGCGTGGCAAACGCACCATCGGGTGTTAGAGCAGACACCTTGGTGCCACAAGGCTCTAACTTGAGATATGTACAGTGCCCGCAATCACCATTCATTAACAGTAGTGCGCAAAATGTCTGCTCGGGGATTTAATCGTGAGAGTGCCTAAAAAATTCCTGCTGACTATTATTAATGCTGCACTGCTGGCTACACTCAGCAGTCAGGCTTTTGCCGAAGAGGCAACAACTCCCAACGCGCAGGCTGCGGCCATCCAGCTACAAGTGCTCTCATCTACCATCAAGGTTTACGCGGAGCCGCAGGCTGATGCATTACTCCTGTATCAAATCCCCAAAGGTAATTTGCTGGACGTTGTCGAGCAAAAAGGAGAGTGGTTCAAGATAAAGGTGAATACGCAGCAAGAGTTTGGCTGGGTAAAACAGGAGTCTGGCGAATACGGTGAATCAACCCTTTCGGTAGTTCCTAACAAGGGTGATGTCAGCTACGCACAGGAACAAGTGGGCGCGACCAAGCCAGAAGATGCGCCGCAGACCAAGCAGTTCCAGCCTGCCAAACCCAATACTATCGTCACATTGCCACCCATAGATTCTGAACAGGTGCCAGCGCCTGCCGCCAACCTGCCGCGTGACTCTGTGCCCGTTCCAGACAGGTGGCGCATCATGCAGGCGTTGGGCTTTAAACACCCATGGTATGACCCGTTCAACCAGAACCACTTAAAAGGTGACATCCCTGTACTAAAGCAATGGGGTGAAGACCTGTTTTTCAACCTCGGCATTATTTCCGATACGTTATTTGAATCCAGAAAAGTAGCCACGCCAGTTGGTCAGCAGGCAGGCAACGGTGCTGGTGCCAACAATATTTACGGCGACCCAGATCAGTTTGTGTTCAACCAGAACATCATCATCAGCCTGGACATTCAAAAGGGCAATACCACCTTTAAACCACCTGAGTATGAGTTCAAGTTTGTGCCAGTCATCAACTATAACTTTGCCGACGTGGAAGAGGCAGGAGTGCTCTACGCAAACCCACGCAAAGGCACGACTCGTAAAGATAACTTTGTAGGTGTACAGGAACTGTTTGCCGATGTTCACTTACGCAACGTATCAGATCGTTATGACTTTGACAGTATCCGTGTGGGTATCCAGCCATTCATCAGCGATTTCCGTGGCTTCCTGTTTCAAGATACGCCATTCGGTGTGCGCCTGTTCGGCAACCGTGCCAATAACCGTTACCAGTACAATCTGGCATGGTTTCGCCGCATGGAGAAAGACACCAATAGCGGCCTGAACGATATTGGCCAGAGTCTGCGTAATGACGATATTTATGCCGCCAATTTATACATGCAGGATTTCCCGGTACGCGGCTTTACCTCGCAGGTTTCCGTCACGCATAACCGCAATAACGAGAAACAACGCGAGTACGATACCAATGACTTCCTGGTGCGCCCGGCATTGATAGGCGATTTACGTCCGCACGCATATCAGGTTACTTATTTAGGCTATACCGGTGACGGACATTTCGGCAAATGGAGCCTGGCCACTTCAAGTTATCTGGCAGTCGGTACTGATGACCGCAGCCCGATTGCACAAACTAAACAGGATATTTTTGCCGGATTTCACGCTTCTGAGTTAGCCCGCGATTTTGACTGGATACGTGTTCGTGGCAATCTGCTGCTGGCTTCTGGTGATAAAAACCCTTACGACGATAAATCCACCGGATTTGATGCCATTCTGGAAAATCCGCAGTTTGCAGGCGCATCCACCAGCTACTACATCCGCCAAAGTATTCCGCTGATTGGTGGGGGCGGTGTTGCCATTTCAGGGCGTAATGGTTTGCTGCCCTCTTTGCGCTCATCACCTATCCAGGGGCAGTCCAACTTTGTGAATCCCGGCTTGATCCTGTTTGGTGTTGGTGCCGACCTGGATATCAGCCCGCAACTCCGGGTGTTTGGCAATCTGTCAGACCTCAGTTTCATGAACACTTCATCTCTTGGAGCCTTGCGTAACGAAGCAGCGCCGCCAAGGCATATGGGGGTAGATGCATCTATCGGCTTCCACTGGCGTCCGCTGTTTAACCAGAACATCATCATCAACGGTTCAATGGGTGCATTAAAACCAGGCGATGGCCTCAAACAACTATATGGCGATGATCAGGGGACGTTGTACTCAGCGTTGATTAATGCGCTTTTTACTTACTGAACCTGCTGAATGAGAAGTATGTTGTTTAATCTGTCTTTAAAGTCTGGCCTTTACCGTGCATTAGCGATTGTTGCACTGGCTTTGCTCGCCGTGATTCCTATCAATGGGATTTCATCGGAGGAAGCCCTCACGCATCGCGACTACACCATGGCGCCCGATGCGCCCAAGACGCAGACTGAGGCCGATGCAAAGCAGAAATCTGAAGGTTGCATGAGCTGTCACACCACAACAGATCGCCATACCATGCACGCCAACCCGGGGGTAGTGCTTGGCTGTGCCGATTGCCATGGCGGTAATGCATCAATAACAGTCTCCAGGGAAGTTGCCGACGGTGACCACAAGGCCCATGAGTATCGTGAGGCCATGGAGCATGCGCATATCCTACCCCGTGACGAAAAATTCTGGCGCTCATCCGCCAACCCTGAATCTTCTTATGCCAGGCTCAATAAAGAGCATCCAGCATTCATACGCTTTATCAATCCGGGTGACCTGCGCACCGCACGCCAGGCTTGTGGTAGCTGCCACCTGCCAATTATCCAGGCCCAGGAACGCAGCCTCATGTCCACCTCGGCCATGCTGTGGGGCGGTGCTTCTTACAACAACGGGATACTGCCTTACAAACGGTACATCATCGGCGAGGCTTATACCCATGACAGCGAACCGGCAGCGCTGGTTAACCCGATTAAAGCCGACAGTGAATTATATGTACACAAAGGCATATTGAATCGCCTTGATCCGCTGCCAGCCTGGGAGACCATTCCGCCCGCCGACATCTTCCGTGTATTTGAACGAGGCGGCCGCAACATCAACAGCACTTTCCCCGAAGTCGGCCTGCCCAACATTACCGGCACCCTGCAACGGGTAGATGAGCCGGGGCGCCCGGATATCAAGCAATCCAACCGCGGCCCGGGCACCGGCAGCAACATTGCTGTGCCGGTGATTAATATCACCAAGACCCGTTTGAATGACCCGCACCTGTGGTTCCTTGGTACCAATGAGCAAGCTGGCGATTACCGCTCATCCGGTTGCAGCGGCTGCCATAGCATCTATGCCAATGATCGTGACCCGCTGCATGCAGGTCCTTACGCCAAGTTTGGTAATGAGGGCACCTCACAGACTACTGATCCGACCATCCCTAAAAATGAGTCTGGCCATCCGCTAAAACACGAATTCACGCGTGCGATTCCATCTTCACAGTGCATGGTATGTCACATGCACCAGCCCAATATTTTTGTTAACTCCTTTTACGGTTACACCATGTGGGATTACGAATCTGACGCACCCAGCATGTGGCCAGAGAAACAGAAATACCCGACTGATGCCGAGATTCGCGCCATCAATGAACGCAACCCGGAAGAAGCCGCCATACGCGGCAAGTGGAGCGATCCTGAATTCCTGAAAAATGTATCAACGCTGAACTCAACGCTTAAGGACACCCAGTTTGCCGATTACCACGGCCATGGCTGGAACTTCCGCGCTATTTTCAAGCGTAACCGCAAGGGCGCCCTGCTTGATGCCAAGGGCAATATCGTCGACGACAATGACCCCAAGAAATTCAGCAAAGCCGTGCATTTAAGCTCGATCCACATGGATATCGGCATGCAGTGCGTGGACTGCCACTTTGCACAGGACATGCACGGCAATGGCCATATCTATGGCGAAGTAGCCGCCGCGATCGAGATCGACTGCTCCGATTGCCATGGGACCGCGACTACTTACCCTACCCTGCACACTTCAGGCCCTGCAGCACGTCCAGGCGGCTTGGACCTGACCACACTGACCACGCAGGATGGCCGCCGCCGTTTTGAATGGATAGACGGCAAGCTGATACAGCGCTCGGCCATAGACCCCAAAAAGGAATGGACGATGTCTTTGGTAAAAGACACAATGAACCCCAACCATCCGCAATACAACGCCAAGGCTGCTCGTGCCAAGCTGATGGCGGCTGGAGAAGAAGGCCAGCAAGGCCAGTGGGGGCTGGGCGTAAAAAAATTCGCACATGACAAC
Source organism: Methylophilaceae bacterium (assembly GCA_035459965.1). GTDB lineage: Bacteria > Pseudomonadota > Gammaproteobacteria > Burkholderiales > Methylophilaceae > DATHXC01. The sequence goes on along the minus strand of DATHXC010000008.1, from coordinate 124,702 downwards.
AGCAAAATGACCTGCTACACCTGCCACCTGTCATGGACCACCAGCTGCGCGGGCTGCCATCTGCCGATACAGGCCAACTGGAAAACCGAGCGCCACCACTATGAAGGCGGCGAAACCAGGAACTACGCGACCTATAATCCACAAGTGGCCCGCGATGATATGTTCCAGCTCGGCCTGAGCGGTCCGGTCAAGGGCTCCAAAATCACACCGGTACGCTCCAGTTCGGCGCTGATACTGTCATCGACCAACTCCAACCGAGAACGTATCTATATCCAGCAACCGCCGATTGCATCCAGTGGTTTCTCGTCGCAAGCGTTTGCGCCGCATTACCCGCACACCGAGCGCAAGGAAGAAACCAAGACCTGCAGCGATTGCCATATCTCCAAAGATAACGACAACAATGCCATCATGGCGCAGCTGTTGTTGCAGGGTACCAATTTCGTCAACTTCGTTGGCTTCAACGCATGGCTGGGTGAAGAGCGCCATGTGGAAGCTGTCACCGTCACCGAGTGGGATGAGCCGCAGGCAGTGATCGGCAGCTATCTGCAACGCTATGCCTACCCTGATTATTTCAAGGAGCATCAGGACCACAAGCATGAGCTGCAACTTGCGCAGGACCACAGCGCCGCAGACCGGGTGAACTGCCTGCAATTACGTGGTGAATACCTTTATGCAGCTGAAGGCAAAGGCGGATTTCGGGTCTATGACGTTGCCAGCATCGCTAACAAAGGCATTGCCCAGCGCATTATCACGGCACCGTTCTCTTCCATGGGTCATGACACACATGTTGCCAGCAAAAATGCCACCTGCATGGCTATCCCTACTAACCAGTCGATTGCACCATCAAGAAACCCGGATGAGAGCACAGACAAAGCTCGCTTTGAACTGATGCGCAAGACTAACCAGGAGCAGGCATTCCACGCCATCTATCACTACGCCTTCATCACCGATGCAGTTGAAGGCCTGATCGTAGTCGATGTAGATACGCTCGCAGATGGTGAGCCTCGCAACAATTTCCTCAAACGTGCGGTGACCTGGAACCCGGATGGCATTCTTAACAATGCCCGCCATATCACGCTGGGCGGGCATTATGCCTATGTTTCCACCGCAAAAGGCCTGGTAGTGCTGGATCTGGACAACCCGCTCAAGCCAAGGCATATCAAGACCATTGCGCTGGATGATGTCAGGGGTTCAGCCCTGCAGTTCCGTTACCTGTTTGTCACTGACAGCACCGGCTTGCGCGTGCTAGATGTCACCAAACCACAAGAGCCTGTTTTATTACCTGCGCAGATTCCGCTGAAAAATGCACAAAAACTCTATCTCGCGCGCACCTACGCTTATGTAGCGGCAGGTGAGCAAGGCCTGGCGATTATCGATATCGAAAAACCGGAAAGCCCCGTGGTTTATCAAATGTTCACCGCTGACGGCAAGCTTAATGATGCGAGAGATGTGGTAGTTGGCTCCACCAATGCCTCATTATTTGCTTATGTGGCAGACGGCAAAAACGGCCTAAAAGTCGTACAATTGACCGCACCGGATACGCAGCCTCGCTTCTATGGTTTTTCACCTGAACCGAAGCCTAACTTGATTGCATGGCGCAAGACACAATCTACCGCACTGGCAGTATCCAAGGGTCTGGACAGGGACCGTGCCGTGGATGAAACGGGTCACCAGATCGCAGTCTTCGGGCGTATTGGTGCCAGACCATTCACTCGTGGTGAGATGGAGAGACTCTATCTACGCCCGGATGGCAATATATGGACAGTCAGCGACAAGGTGAATAACAGCGATATGATTCCTAAAAAATCAGCCAAGCCCGCAGCTTCGCAGGAGCAGATTCGATAATGCGCAGAATTCAATTAGGTGGTGCAAGAATATTGGGGATGAACATCTGCAAGATGGTTCTGTTATGCGTGGGTTTAAGTCTAGCTAATAGCGCTTTTGCTGTGATGCCTAACCTGTCACATGACCAGACCGTAGGTTCGGTGAATTGTGCTAACAGTTTCTGCCACGGCTCAATCACACATTGGGATGACTCCAATGTGCTACAGAACGAATACACGACTTGGGAGCGCCTGGATCAGCATACCAAAGCTTATAACGTGCTGCTCAACAAGCAATCCAAACTCATCGCCAAAAATCTGGGTCTTAAAAAACCAGCCCATGAATCCAAGGTTTGCCTGGATTGCCATGCGCATAACCCGCCATCAGAGCAGCGCGGTGAACGCTTTATCATGAGCGAGGGCATTGGTTGCGAAGGCTGCCACGGGCCCGCCGGACGCTGGATCAAATCGCATACCCTGGCAAGTGCCAGCCATGCCAATAATATTGAGAATGGGCTTTACCCCACAGATTCTCCAGTCGCACAGGCCAAGCTTTGCCTGTCGTGCCACTTCGGTGACCAGAACCGCTTCATCACTCACCGCATCATGGGTGCTGGCCATCCAAGAATTTCGTTCGAACTGGAAACATTCACCGCTATCCAGCCAGCCCACTTCCGCATTGATGATGACTGGCACAAGCGCAAAGGGGATTACAACCCGGTCAAGGTATGGGCCATCGGCCAGGTCATTGCTTCACAGCAACTGTTGAATGCATTTACTGATCCCAAGCTCGGGCGTGACGGCATATTTCCAGAACTGGTACTGTTTGACTGCCATGCCTGTCACCACCCGATGAGCCAGCAGAAATGGACGCCGCGTCTTGGGGTAGGACCAGGTCGCATACGCCTCAATGACAGTAATTTACTGATGTTGCGTGCTATCGTGAGGGTAGTCGATTCCAACAGGGCAGTTGAATTCAATAAGCGTATCATGCAGATGCACCAGGCAGTTTCCGGCGATGGCGATCCTAGTGGCCTGAGTCCGATAGAATCAGCGCAAAAAGTATCTTCATCACTCGATGCCTATGTCACCATAATCAAGAATCAGGAGTTTGGGCTGCCACAACTCAAGCAGGTGTATCTGGCGCTGATAGATGAAGCCATTGATGGCCAGTTCTCGGATTATGCTGGTGCAGAGCAGGCATACATGGCAATTTCCAACCTGTCGCTATCCCTGGCCAAAATGGGCGGCCTGAAATCGGCAGCCGATGTGAATCGCCAACTGGCGAATATGCGTAAAACCTTAAGCAATGACGAGCAATATCAACCGAAAATACTGGCCAGACAGTTGGCTGATTTGAAATACACCGTATCGCAATCGAGGTAAGCCATGAGCCAGCCGAATATTTCTAAAAGCACACACGCGGACATGATGTTTGCGGATGCCGAAGCGCAATACGACATCATTGTTGTAGGCTCTGGCCCGGCCGGCCTGTCAGCGGCAGCCCATGCCAAGGCGCTAGGTGCCAACCATCTGCTGCTGGAAGCGGAAACACACACTGCCGATACCATCTACAAATACCAGAAACGTAAACACGTGATGGCTGAGCCCGGCATTATCCCATTGCGTTCGGACCTCAAATTTGCCGAAGGCCTACGCGAAACCGTGTTGCAGAACTGGGATGACGGTATTACGGGGCTTGGCGTCAATATTGAGTACGGTAAGCGAGTCAACTTTTTACAGCGCGACGAAACCAGCCGCATCTTTACCATTAAATGTGAAGACGGCAGTGAATACACCTCACGCACGGTGATTCTGGGGATTGGCCTGCAAGGCAATCTGCGTAAGCTTGGCGTGGCCGGCGAACATGCGCAGAGTGTGCAGTACACGCTATCTGATCCTGATGAATTCAAGGGTGAAACCATCATCGTCATCGGTGCAGGTGACGCCGGTATTGAAAATGCAGTGGCGTTGATGAGCCAGAACACCGTTTACATCCTCAATCGCCAAACCGAATTTGCCCAGTGTAAAGAGGGCAACCGGAACCTGATTACCAAGGCGGAAAAATCTGGCAGTATCAACGTGCGCTACAGTGCCAATACGGTACGTATTGATGAGGCCGACCGTAGCGTCAACAAAGACATTCCTCCCTATATTTTCGTTTTCAACGATAAAGACGGCGAGGCTTCCGTGCCCTGCCATCGTGTAATCGCACGCCTGGGCGCCACTGCTCCGCGCAAGCAGGTCGAAAGCTTCGGCATCAAATTCCCCAACGACAACCCCGCCTCGGTGCCTGTGCTGTCCGAGCGTTATGAATCCAATGTGCCAGGCCTGTTCATCGTCGGCGCACTGGGTGGTTACCCACTGATCAAGCAGGCCATGAACCAGGGCTACGAGGTGGTGGAAACCATCTTGGGTCGTGAAATCGAACCTGTCGACGAACCGCTGCTGAAAAAGAAAATCCGCCCATGGCGTCCATTGTCTACGGTATCGGAAGCGCTGGAGTTCATCCTCAAAGGGGTGCCGCTGTTTCAGGCCATGTCCAAGTTGCAGTTGCGCGAGTTCATGCTGGATTCGACCATCCTTACCCCGCGCAAAGGCGCTACTGTCTTCAAGAAACTCGACTACACCAACACCTTCTTCTCCATCGTAGAAGGTGATGTAGAAGTCGAGATTGAAGACAAGGATGGCAATAAGAAACGCATCAAGCTACCTACCGGCTCTTTCTTCGGTGAAATGGGGCTGATTTCAGGCCGACGCCGTACTGCTACCGTTTTTGCGGGTGACCACTGCGTATTGCTGGAAACGCCAAGAAATACCATGCTGCGCCTGATTGCCGCAGTGGATGATGTACGTCGCCAGATTGATGAGTCATTCCTGCGCAATGCGATTTACAACTACATTGGCCCAATGTTGAGCCGTGAAGCAGTGGATGCACTGGTCAACAGCGGTGTAGAAAAACGTAAATACCAAGCCAACCAGGTGCTGTTCAGTGAAGGTGATGATGCTGACGGCCTGTACTTGGTGCGCAACGGATCGCTGACCGTATCCAAAGTAATCGACAACCAGGAAAAAATCCTGTCTTACGTTTCTGCCGGCAATTACGTGGGTGAAATGGCGCTGGTTAACAACTCCAAGCGCACTGCTACAGTAAAGGCAGCGGTCTATACGGAAGTACTGGTACTAAAGGCTGATGCATTCAAGCAGCAGTTAGCGCTCAATCCGGCTTGGCGTCAAGCCATTGAGAGCGTGATGGCAGAACGTACGCGTGCCAACGTCATGGCAACCGAAAAAACGGGCCAGGACAGCGACATGATTCGCTTCATGCTCAAGCAGGGGTTGGGCGAAGCGTCGGATGTATTGATCATCAACGAGTCCATGTGTATCCAGTGCAACAACTGCGAAACTGCATGTGCCGAGACGCATAAGGGCACATCACGCCTCAAGCGCGAAGCCGGGCCTTCTTTTGCCAACTTCCACCTGCCAGTCGCTTGCCGCCACTGCGAAAATCCAAGTTGTATGAAGGATTGCCCGCCAGACGCCATTACCCGCTCCAAGGAAGGCGAAGTGTTCATCAGTGATGCGTGTATCGGTTGTGGCAATTGCGAGCGTAATTGTCCTTATGGCGTGATCCAGATGGCGGTGCAAAAGCCGCCCAAGATGGGCGCCAATATGCTATGGCTGCTATTCGGCCTAGGTGAAGCACCAGGAGACAGACAACCGGATTACGACCCGAATGCAGCCAAGAAAGCCGTTAAATGCGACTTATGTTCTGGCCAGAGCGGAGGTCCTGCCTGCGTGCGAGCTTGCCCAACGGGAGCAGCAATACGTACTTCGCCAGAAAAGATATTCAAACCTATCAGCATAGGTTTTGATGAGTAGACTGGTATCTGCCATTAGGCTTATTTGTTATGATTACTTGAATTTTCAATCTTGAACTTTTAACACCTGTCTGGTGCCTCACTCTTAAATCTGTAATTAAATTCATTTGGAAAATCCCGTCAGCATACCGTTTGTCGATAGACGAACGGTATTGCCACCTATCCACTCAACCATGATAATTCCATCAACTAGGATAGTTCCGTCACTCAGGATAATTCGGTCCACTAGCATTTTGTTAAGCCTATGATCCAGCATCATCTTCAGCCATTGCAAAGCACGATTGAAGATCGCTTAAGCCTGTTGCTTCAGCGCTGGGACTCCTATGCCAAGCCAGCACACAACGCAGGACAAATAGAACAGTTCGTTGAATTCACGATTGCCGTTAATAGCCTGACTGAGCACTTCAATATATTGCGACTTCCTGGTCTCATGCGCTTATGTGAAGGTCTGGAGAATGCTGCGCTCGACAAGCTTGATGACGTACATCCGATTGCACAGCAAGACATAGAGATACTGCAACGTCAAATCGATGCGCTGACTGGTTCAGTGGCGACATTGCGTCCGTCAGCACCGGATAAGCGCACCAAGAAAGCCGCGGCGGTAGCAGACAATCAATGGATTAAGCCACGGTCAGTATGGGTAGTATCAGCGCTGGAAAAGCGCGAAATGGCAGAAGCGCTAAGTCGTCAGCTTGAGTTTTTTGGTTTTAAAACATCGCAACATGGTTGGGAAATTGGTCAAATCGCCACAGATATGCCATTGGCTGTGCTGTTTATACCTTCCAGCAATGATACTAAGCCTGAAGAGCTGGCATGCATCGCCAATATCCGTGACACCTGCCCACCCAGCCAGCTTATCTATCTGGGTGATCAGTCATCGATTGAGCCTATCGTCGCGCTGATGCGCACCGGTATTGATGTCACTATTCCAGTTGAAGAGCAGCCGGCCAGAGTATTGAACTGCATCCTCGACCTGGTACAAAGCAATGAGCAGGAAAAAAGTCGTGTGCTCATAGTGGAGGATTCACGCGTTGCCACTACGGTGATTCAGCGTACCCTCACTGAGCATGGCATCGATACCCATGCCATCAGCGACCCGGGGGAGCTGCTCAATGTGCTTGAGAGTTATCGTCCCGATCTAATCCTAATGGATATGTATATGCCCCGCTTCAATGGCGTCGAGGCTACCCGTGTGCTACGACAGATGGAGGCTTATAGTTCTTTACCTATCGTCTACGTATCCGGTGAGTCCGAAGTGGGCATGCAGGTTGAAGCATTACGGCTGGGAGGTGATCAGTTCCTCATCAAGCCATTCAATCCGGTACTGCTGGCCGCAGTGGTCAAGACCAAGATCGAGCGTTATCGTGAAGCGCAACGTTCAAGCCGCATGGATGGCCTCACCGGCCTGCTTAACCACACGGCGGTCAAGTCACAGCTGAAGATCATGGTAGATCAGATTGCTACCCATCAGACACTTACCGTCGCCATGATAGATATTGACCACTTCAAGTCAGTCAATGACACCTATGGTCACCCGGTGGGTGACCAGGTCATCCGTAGCCTGGCCTGGCTCCTTAAAGGTCACTTGCGTTCCAATGACCTGATAGGTCGTTACGGCGGCGAGGAGTTCTTGATTGCATTGCCGGGCATCAGTGCCGAACAGGCTGAACTGGTTATTGACCGTATCCGCGGCGATTTTGCTGCGCTACCGCATGCACACTCAAATGGTTCTTTATATTGCAGCTTCAGCGCAGGTGTTGCCAGCTACGATATCAACGATACTGCAGATAGCCTCACAGAGGCTGCCGACAGCGCATTGCTCGAAGCCAAGCGCAACGGCCGCAATCGTGTAGGAAAAGCTAAACTCGCTGGCTAACACCGGTTGCTGATATTGATTATAGTAAAACTGAATTCATAGAAAGAATCGCATTATGGCAAACACCAATCACCTGGTACTGATCACGGGCGCTAATCGCGGCTTAGGTCTTGAGTTCACCAAACAATATGCAAGCGATGGCTGGCAAGTACTGGCATGCTGCCGTGATCCAGAATCTGCACGCGAACTGAATGCATTAGCTGCATCTATGGATAACATTAAGGTACTAGCGCTGGATGTGGGCGATTTCAATCAGATAGACCGTCTTGCGCAGCAGCTTAAGGGGCAGAGTATTGACCTGCTTATCAATAATGCAGGGGTTTACCCTCATGGCAGCTGGGGACAGATTGATTATGAAGACTGGGCACAAGCATTCAAGATTAACGCCATGGCACCCTTGAAAATAGCTGAAGCTTTTGTAGAGCATGTCGCAATCAGTCAACTAAAAAAGATCGTCACCCTTAGCAGCAAAATGGGCAGCCTGGACGATAACACCAGCGGCGGCAGTTATCCATATCGCACTAGCAAAACTGCAGTCAATATGGTGATGAAAAGCCTGGCGATCGACCTGAAACCAAGAGGCATTGCCTCCACCATATTGCACCCTGGCTGGGTACAGACTGACATGGGTGGCCCCAACGGGCTCATCAATGCTGAGCAAAGTGTGAGCGGTTTACGCAAGGTAATTGAACAACTCACAGTCGCGAATAGCGGAAGATTTATTGCTTATGATGGCAATGAAATTCCCTGGTAAAAATTTCCAAGCCCCACCCACTAGAAAAACTGGTGATTCAATCAACCAGTGTTTCTTAGCCCGGCCGCAATCCCATTGATAGAGAGATGTATCCCAAGCTTGAGTCGCTCATCGGTTTCGCCTTCACGGAAGCGCTTGATCAGCTCCACTTGCAAATGATTGAGCGGATCCATGTAAGGCAGACGGTTTTTGATCGAGTTGGCCAAGGTCGGGTTATTGACCAGCCTGACTTCGCTATCCAACAGCAAGTTCAAAGCGTCTGTAGTTAGTACATACTCGCGCTCTATTCTATTAAAAATACTGTCCCGCAGTGTTTCATCAGTCACCAGCTGTGCATAGCGCCGCGCTACTACCAGATCGGTTTTTGCCAGCACCATATCGACATTGGCAATCAAGGTTTTGAATAAGGGCCACTCAGCCAGCATTTCCCGTAATACCTTGATACGTGACTCCCTGACTTTATCATCCACATCCAGGTAGTGATGAATTGCACTGCCGAGCCCGAACCAGCCGGGTAACAACAAGCGACACTGCCCCCATGAAAAGCCCCAGGGGATAGCACGTAAATCCTCTATTCTGCGGGTGGCTTTTCGCGCCGCTGGACGGCTGCCGATATTCAGTTCGGCAATTTCCGAGATCGGCGTGGCGCTGAAAAAATAATCAGCAAAGCCAGGAGTTTCATAGATCAGGCTACGGTAGCTGGTCATGGCAGTGGTAGACAAATCCTCCATCACTGCTTCAAACGACCTGCGTTTTTTGGTGACGAGTTCATCCTGCGGGAAAAGCGTGGCATCGATAGTGGCAGCAATTAACGTTTCCAGATGCTGGCGACCTACCTTGGGATCCGAGTATTTGTTGGCGATAATCTCGCCTTGTTCAGTCAGCCGGATTTGCCCATCTACTGTACCGTGCGGCTGCCCCATAATGGCTTCATAAGTAGGGCCACCACCGCGACCAACCGTACCACCACGACCATGAAACAGTCGCAGCCGGATTTTGGCCTGGTTGAATAATTCCACCAGCGAAATTTCAGCTTTATACAACTCCCAGTTGGAAGTTAAAAACCCGCCGTCCTTATTGCTGTCGGAATAGCCCAGCATGATTTCCTGCTCGTTCCCCTGATTGCGCAGAACGTGACGTATACCCAATAAGCTAAGCCATTGACCCATGATCATGGGGGCATGGCGTAAATCGGCAATCGTTTCAAATAATGGCGCGATATTGAGATCCATCTGGATTTTCTGCGAGCCCCAAATACCTCTCAGCAAGCCAGCTTCTTTTTGCAGCAAGGCCACTTCCAGCAAATCCGACAAGGTCTCAGTATGCGAAATAATGTACTGGCGTATCGCCCTTTCACCAAAAATCTTGCGGATATCGCGCGCAGTATTCAGCACCTCAATTTCGGTATGTACCAGCTCGGAGTAATGCTGAAATGGCGAGAACAATAGGCGTGGCTGCTTTAGCTCATCCAGCAATGTCTTGATCTTTTCCTCCTCATCCAGCTCGGCATAATTAAAATCATAACCAGCCTTCATGAAGAGTTCTTTGATCACAGCTTCGTGCACGTCGGAAGACTGGCGGATATCAATCGTCGCCAGATGGAAGCCAAAAGTCTCTATCGCTTTGATGAGCTTGCCCAGCCGCGGATATATCAAGGCTGCGCCACCCTTTTGCTTAAGCGAATCCACAATGATATTGAGATCGTCCAGCAGCTCCTGTGCATTGGCGTAAGGTTTATATTCGCCTGCCACCTCTATGCTCTCCTGGCTGGTGATCTGGCGGCAGGTCTCAGCCAATCGCATAAAGATGCCGTTTAAGGCCAGGCGATAGCTTTCATCCTGTCGATGAGGAGACTTGTCATGCGAAGCATTGGTCAGTTCTGCCACCTCTGGCGTCACCGCCACCAGCCGCGTAGATAAAGACAGTTCGCGCCTTAAGGCATTCATCTCCCGCAGGTAGTAATTAAAGGCAGTAATCGACTGCTGGTCTATCGCCAGCGCAAGGGTGGTGCCATTAACAAAGGGATTGCCGTCGCGGTCGCCACCTATCCAGCTACCCATTTGCAGAAAACCAGGTAGCTGGAAATCCTGCTCCACCCCATCTTCGGTCAGCGCCTCCTTATACTGCTTGCTAAGATCACGCTCCAGATCCTGCAGCAACTCAGGGATCACCTCCATAAACGTGGTCTGGTAATAGCTCAGTGCGTTTTCGATTTCATTGCTGACAGTCAGTTTGCTGAAGCGCAGGATCCGCGTCTGCCATAAGGCTGTGATTGCACCTTGTATCATCAGGTTGTTGCGTTCCAGTTCTTTTTTTGAAACCAGCAGGGTTCTTTCTGCCAGCAGGGACGATAGCGTGCGCTCTATATCCAGTATGCTTTTGCGCTGTACTTCAGTGGGATGTGCCGTCAACACCGGGGAGATCAGCGCTGTACGGAAAAACTCCTCGATATCCTTAAAGGCAAGATTCTTTTCTACTATCTGTTCCAGCGAGTGCGCCAGCATGCCAGGCGCATGATTATCCTCATTCAGGCGTGTCTGGTGATGGGCATACAGGTCTTCTGCGATATTCACCAGATGCTTGAAGTAGCTGAATGCACGCACCACTGAAACCGTTTGATCCGGTGTGAGCTGCTTTAATAGCTGCTCCAGTAGCAGCGAGGCTTCCTGGTCTTCATCACGGTGGAATTTGACGGCAGCTTTGCGGATATTCTCAATGACATCAAAGGTTGCTATGCCGTCCTTGGCGGTAATTGCCTCACCCAACACACGACCCAGGTAGCGAATATTCTCTTTCAGCGTTTTTTCATGCTTAGTATCAACTACGCTCATCGCGTGATCCCCAGTGGTTGTGTTAATGGCTGTGTATTATGTTGAATAATTTATCTTTTGAGTGAAGCAACAAACACACCAGATGATGTGTGTGCAATAGGCCATGGCATGGCGCCGTTAAAATGCTGGTAGTCAGCAGATTAAAGCATTGCAAATACGCTATCCATCCAGCTCCCAAAAAAGTGCATCGGCGTTATAAGCGGGCACAATTGGACTGTATGGCGTGTAGACAGCCCTTTTACCAGTAAGCCGCCAGAGAACAGGCAGACTAAGTATAATGTAAGGCACGCTAGGCTAATAAAACGGAGATTATGATTTGACGAACGTTATGAATATCACTGCCGCTATTATTTTTGGCCTGGCTTTGCTACATACCTTTAGCGCCAAATCGTTCGAGATACTCGCGCATCGCCACCCCAAGCATGCCGGCCTGTTTCATTTGCTGGGCGAAGTTGAAGTTGTCTTCGGCTTCTGGGCATTTATCCTGATTGGCTTTATGGCCATCATCTCCGGCGGTAATGAGGCCATCGTCTATGTGGAATCACGCCATTACACCGAACCCCTGTTTGTGTTTGTAGTGATGGTCGTCGCAGCATCCCGGCCATTGCTGGAGACCGTCAAGCAGCTGGTCACCAGCATCGCAAGACTGATGCCCGTTCATACAACGATCGCTCAAACCTGGCTGGGCCTGGCTTTTGTGCCTTTGCTAGGCTCATTCATCACAGAACCCGCCGCCATGACGCTGGCGGCCTTGATTCTTGCGCCACTGGTATTTAGGGAAGGCATACCCGAATGGCTTAAATATGCAGCGCTTGGCGTATTGTTTGTGAATGTCTCCATAGGCGGCACGTTAACTTCTTATGCCGCACCACCTGTGCTTATGGTAGCCACCACATGGCAATGGGACACCATGCACATGGCTAGTCATTTTGGCTGGAAAGCCGCTGTGGCTGTGTTGATTAACGCCAGCATCGTGACTTATTTACTGCGCAAAACTTTACGCACCAATACATACGACACAACAAGCAGTAGCCCTGAGAAGGCTTCATCCGCGCAGCCATTAAAAATACCACGCACGGTCAGCTTGATTCATTTGGCATTTCTTGCTGGAGTCGTCATTTTTGCACATCATCCCGTGATATTTTTTGGCATATTCATGATGTTTCTTGGCTTTACCCAGGCTTATGAACGTTATCAGAATCCTCTTATTCTCAAAGAAGGCCTACTTGTAGGCTTTTTCCTGGCTGGCCTTGTAGTATTAGGAGGCTTACAGCAATGGTGGCTGCAACCCATTGTCTCAAGCTTGCAGCCCACTGCCTTATTCTTTGGGGCAGTAGCCCTGACAGCACTCACCGATAACGCTGCACTCACCTATCTCGGATCCCTCATTGTGGGAATATCCGATCAAGCCAAATATATGCTGGTAGCAGGGGCAGTAGCGGGCGGCGGACTTACGGTGATAGCCAATGCCCCCAACCCGGCTGGTGCATCCCTGCTAAAAAAAGGCTTTGAGGATGAATCCATAGGCGCAGGTGGCTTGTTGCTTGGTGCATTGCCACCCACCTGTATCGCAGTGGTCATGTTTCTGATTTAATAATGATTTGCTGCAAAAGGATAGTCGTCATGAAAACAAGTCTAGGGATTGCCTTGTTATTGCTTCCTGCACTGGTGCAAGCTGAAACAATGTATAAGTGCAAAAGCCCCAATGGGGATGCCGTATATTCAGAACATCCGTGCAATGCCAAATCCAGTAAAAAAGTTATCCTCAAGGACAATACGCTGGATCACTCAGAGATGAGGCATAGCAAGCTTTACAAGCCTGGCCAGCCTGTTCAGGTAGTGACAGAATCATCCGATTCAGTGACCAGCATGAAAAAAATCGAAGGCGCAGGATTTAAAGAGTTCCCACCAAGCAATACAGGAAGCTCTTATACCAACGTTAAATGACTTAATAGCATGCTTCCTTGGTAATACTCACCGACCTAGCTGCACCGAAACTCAGAAATTATTACCAAAAAATGGATAAAGTAAAATTAAGCAGTATGGCAGTGGTGTTGCTGATGATTTTTGCAACCCTGCAACTGCATCTGGTGCCTGCGGCATTTTGCGGCATGCTGATTTACCTGCTCACCAGCCGCCTGGGCAATGTGCTATCACGGCATATTTCAAGAAAGTACCTTTCCGAGCATCAAGCGCGCCTGCTAGCTGCAGTGTTGATGGTACTCATTATTGTTGGCGTACTTACACTGTTGACGATGTTCCTGTCACGTACACTGGGTAGTGAGGAAAATCTTTCTGGTCTGGCAGCCAAAGTCGGCGAGGTACTGAGTGACTTGCGCGGCAAACTACCGCCAACACTGGTTGCCTATTTGCCAGAGAGTTTATTGGAACTCAAAGAGACGGCAGTGGCTCTGCTCAAGGAGCATGGCAAAGAACTAAGCACTGTAGGTAAGGAAAGCCTGCATACCTTTGCGCATATCCTGATTGCGTTGGCGATAGGGGTGATGCTATCGCTACAACGCTTTGTCCCACTGATGGAGGCAAAACCACTGGCGGTAGCGATGCGTAGTCGCTTTACATTGCTAAGCAAAGCTTTTGAAAATGTCGTGTTTGCCCAGGTTAAGATTTCCGCCATCAATACCGTGCTCACTGGCATTTTCCTGCTGGTTATCCTGCCACTGGCGGGCATCCATCTGCCTTACAGCAAGACACTGGTGATCATTACTTTTTTTGTGGGTTTATTACCTATCGTCGGCAACCTGATTTCGAATACCCTGATCGTGGTGATTGCACTTGGGCTCTCATTCCAGATCGCCATCTCAGCGCTCATATTCCTCATCGCGGTGCACAAGCTGGAATATTTTATCAACGCCAAGATCGTTGGTGACAGGATCCAGGCGGCTGCCTGGGAGCTATTACTCTCCATGCTGGTAATGGAAACTATCTTTGGCATCGGGGGCTTGCTACTGGCACCTATCATCTATGCCTATATCAAATCCGAGCTGATGCAATCCAAACTGATTTGACACGCACAGCTATTACAGCCATGGAACTACGTAGCACTGCCCTACTATGGTTATCTGAACCAGATGCCACGATCAAAGCACAAGGTGTGCGTGATTTGGCATTGGCATGGGCTACGGGTGATGTATCCCTAAATGCGGATGCATTGCTCACTGCGCAAGCGCATATCCCGGGCCAGCCCACCAAGCCGGAGTTAGTCTCGCCATTGCGTGTAAAGCGCCGCGCCATGAATACCCTGGAAGGCCGCGCTGTATTGATCCATGCCTTGGCGCATATTGAGTTTAATGCCATCAATCTTGCGCTGGATGCAATCTGGCGTTTTGCCAGCATGCCGCATGCCTACTATGTAGATTGGCTAAAGGTCGCTGATGAAGAAGCCCTGCACTTTTCTTTGTTAATAGGGCATTTGCAGACCCAAGGCTATGTTTATGGCGACTTTCCAGCGCACAACAGTTTATGGGAGATGGCGGCAAAAACCGAAGGCGATATATTGGCAAGAATCGCATTGGTGCCGCGCACCATGGAAGCACGTGGCCTGGATGCATCACCTCCAGTACGGGCAAAACTGGCGCAAGCCGGGGATATGGATGCAGCAGCAATACTGGATATCATCCTGCGCGATGAGATCGGCCATGTGGCAATAGGCAATCACTGGTTTTCCTGGCTATGCGAGCAGCGTGGCTTAGAGCCGATTAAAGCCTATGCTGACCTGGCATTAAAATATGAGGCGCCAAGCATGCGTGGCCCATTTAATATGGAAGCAAGGCGCGCAGCAGGATTTACCGAGCCCGAGCTGGCAGCACTACTGGAACGAAGTTAACAACTGAAAACAGTTATTGCTGTGCAGTTGTACCAGCTGGCGCGATGGCGAGTTTAAAATCGTCTGCCACCTCCTGACTGATGCTACTTAAAATCATGCTGATACGCTCCACTTCAGCCTGATTACCCAAACGCGAAGCCAGCAAACCCCAATCGTACAGCGCACCGGTATGCCAAGGGTTGAGCGCCAAGGTTTTTTTGTAGGCAGCAATTGCCTCATCGTTACGGCCCAATTTGTCCTGTGCCATCGCCAGGTAATACCAGGCTTCCGAGCTATTGCTGTCAGTCGCTATCCACGCTTGTGAAATAGTTGCCAGTTCATCCCAATGCTTGATAATTTGTGCATTCACCACTTGCATGAAAAATGGGCGTTTTTCTTCCGGGGCATCCCAGAATGGCAACTCCATTTGCGTCGTCACCGCCACATCAGGCGCTGTTAACAACTTCTTTACCCATGTTACCGGCAGGCTATAGTAATTACCGTTACGGCCTGGGCTCTTGAAGGTATTGATACCGATGAGATTCCCTGCCTCATCAAACAGCGCACCACCGCTGGCACCCATCCTGAATGCGGCTGAGGTACGAATCACCTGGCTATCATCCATCTGGTACAGACCCTTGATCTTGCCGAATGCAGTGAGTGGTTTCATCGGGTTGTTAGGGTACCCAATAGAAAATACCTCCTGCTCATATTTCAAATTGGTATTATCACCAAGCGTGACAGGGGCGATAGGCAGGCCTTCAAATTTCAATATGCACAGGTCATGATGCCAGTCTGCCTTCATGGACACAGGCGGGTAGCTTTCACCGTTTTTAGTGACGGCAATGCCACGCGCATTAGCAACCACATGGCAATTGGTCACCACCTGGTCCTGGCTGACAACCACGCCTGAACCGATGCCACGATTACCTTTATCGTTATCTACTTGTACTTTGACGATGGACGGGTTAAGTTTGAAGGCAACTTCCTCAGAAGTCTCCGCAGATGCCAGTTGCAAGTGGCCTGTAAATAAGGCCAAAGAAAAAATCATGGATGATGAAACAGCTAGCTTATGCATGAGAGCCCCAAAAAATTTAGTCTTACCCTAGCTTTAAATCTGTATCTAATAAATAACTATAGTGAATCGAGTGTATGTTATTTTGCGCTTACAAAAGTTCCGAAACAATCCATTTAATTGTTTTAATTCATGTCTAATTCGATTCCCAATCACGCACAAAAGCTGGCCGCCAGCTTGCAGTTGCATGCCTACCCAGAGGGCTTTGCTATTGCGCGCAGCCTCAATCGCCATATCCATTTCAATCTTGGCCCGACCAACTCAGGAAAAACATACGAAGCGCTGATCGCACTCCAGCAAGCGGAATCGGGCGTCTATCTCGCCCCACTGCGCCTGCTTGCCATGGAGGTACGTGACAGGCTGGCTGAGGCAGGTGTCCCATGTAACTTGATTACCGGTGAAGAGCGACACATCATCCCGGGCGCGAGGCATACCGCCTGTACCGTGGAAATGATGAACCCGAACCTGCAAGTGGATGTGGCGATTATCGATGAGATACAGATGTTGCAGGATGAACAGCGTGGATCTGCCTGGACTGCTGCGCTGATAGGAGCCCCAGCAAAGAATGTCTATGTATGTGGTGCAGATAGCGTGACTGATCCCTGTCTCCGTGCCATAGAGTCCTTGGGTGAAAGCTATACGATGCGATATTTGGAGAGAAAAACACCATTAGTGCTTGAAACCGAAGCCTTGAGTGGTGCGCGTTACAACCGCTGGATGCTCAAGCGCCAACTGCAAAAAGGCGATGCGGTCATCGCATTTTCACGCAAGGATGTATTAACGCTAAGCGCACGCTTCCGCCAATGGGGCTTCGGCGTCGCCACTATCTACGGCGCGCTGTCCCCTGAAGTACGTCGTACCGAATCACGCCGTTTTAGTAGTGGTGAAGCCGACATCCTGGTGGCAACCGATGCCATTGGTATGGGGCTGAATCTGCCGATTCGACGCGTTGTGTTTTCTACTACCCAAAAATTTGACGGCGTTGCCAGTCGTGATATCAATGCCACCGAAGTGCGGCAAATTGCCGGACGCGCTGGGCGCTATGGCATTTACCCGACAGGCTATGTGAGCGCATTTGAAAACGACGAGCTTATCCATCTTGAGCATATGCTCAGCACTTCGGATATCTCCGCACTGACAAAACTGCCTATCGCGCCTAATCTCTTTCATGTGCAAGAGATTGCCCAGGCTTTGCATATTGAAAAAATCGGTGAGTTACTGTCATTTTTTGCAGAACGTATTGGCGTTGATAGCAATTTGTTTGCGATCGCACCGATGAATATACAAATGAATCTGGGGCACTTGATTGATACACATGCTCCCACTTTATCGCTCGCTCAGAAATTCACATTTTCATGCGCGCCAGTGTCGCTGGACAAAACGCATGAGGTCGATTATTTTTTAATCTGCTTAAAAAGCGTAGCTTCAGGCATAAAAAAACGCCTGCCGATTGATACCGCATGGTTAAACTCGACCGACCCAAAGCAGTTGGAACAGGCAGAGCATCTCAGCAAGGATATCAGCCTGTACGCATGGCTGGCTTACAAATTCCCGGAGATTTTCTATCAGGCTGAAGCCTTGCCAGAATTAAGGAGCAAGGTAAGTCGCTACATTGAACGAGCTTTGCTGATACAGGCAGGATACAAAGATACGTCTAAAGAATTGATGTACAGCGCAGTCAAATATTAAGTTAGAGTTTCATGAAATAGTAGCCACAAAAACATGACTGCTCAGGTGTATTTACGGAACTGCCCAACCACTACGCCAAAAATCTCCAGCTGGCCCTTGGGGCGGATGACAGGATAGGCCTTGTTGGCAGGATAAAGCACAAATTCACCAGCCTCGCGGCCCAGTGTTTTCAAGGTAAATTCATTATCGACAATGGCAACTACGATATCGCCAATATTGGCTAGCTGCCTTTTTTCTACGATCACCACATCGTCAGGCACAATCCCAGCATCAATCATGGAGTCGCCCTTGACAGTAATCAATACCGTTTGCGAAGGACGTTCGACCAGATAATCATCAATACTCAGGCTATCATTGTTATCACTGAGCGCAGCAGAGGGAAAGCCTGCCTGAACTGTACTCTCAGCCAAGATTCTCTCAAAAAATCGCTTACCCGGCTTGAGCCGCTTATCTGGCGCGGAATCTAGATACCCAAGCAGCTTGAATCTGGCCACTAATGAAGTCACTGCATTCTTGGATTTAAAACCTAGCAGTTCTGCAATCAACGCAAATGACGGCAGTGTTTTATGCTCTGCATAGTAGTCCTGAATACGGCCTAAATAATCAATATCGTTTCCCATGGGCATAACAATACTGTACGAACGTACAGCAAGTCAACACTTCTTATGAATGATTATTCACACTCCTTAGCCAGCGCTTAATTTAACCGTAGGCATACTTTTGAAAGGCGCTCTTTCTTCAAGCTCATGCTGATAGGCACCCATGCCTTTTGCTTCTTGTTGCACAAAGTTTTTAATGGCATCTTCGAAATCGGGATGCGCGATCTGGTGAAATGAGCGGGTAGCTCTAGGGCGAAATCCACGCGCTAGTTTATGCTCACCTTGCGCCCCACCCTCAAAGTAGCGCATGCCTTGCCTGATGCAAAACTCCTGCGCCTGGTAATAACAAAGCTCAAAATGCAGCCCTGGCACATAGGATTTGGCACCCCAATAGCGACCATATAATGTATTAGCATCGAACAGGTTGAACGCAGCGGCAATCGGCTCACCATTTTGCTCGGCGATTACCAGCAGGATATTTTGTGGCATACGCTTGCCAATCTCATGAAAAAACGCACGCGTGAGATAGGGCGTAGAACGATGCTCGCGATAGGTATTTTCATAGCAGTCAAAGAAAAAATCCCAATCGGCGGCGATAATATCAGCGCCTTGAAGCTGTCTGCAAATCACCCCAGCACCCAGGATTTTCTTGCGCTCTTGGCGTATTTTTTTGCGTTTATCGTGTGACAAACGGCTTAAAAAATCCTCAAAATCTGCGAACTGTTCGTTTTCCCATCTGAACTGCACCCCTGAGCGCTCCAGCCAGCCCTGGGCTTGCAATATGCTAGAGCTTGCTTTGTCCGGGAATAACACATGCGCTGATGACAGGGAATGTTGCACCATTTGCGCTGTGAGCGTCTCCGCCAACAGTGCTTTAACCGTGGCATCTGTACTTAACAACCGTGCGCCAGTAATGGGGGTAAACGGCACAGCTACCAGTAATTTAGGGTAGTACGTCAATCCATTGCGTTCATAAGCCTCTGCCCATGCCCAATCAAATACATACTCACCATAAGAATGGGTCTTGAGATATAAGGGCATAGCGCCGACCAGCTTGCCATCCTGATAGACAACTACAGGATAAGGCTGCCAGCCCGTACCGTGACCAACACAGGCTGTATCTTCAAGCGCGCTTAAAAAAGCATGACTTAAAATCGGCGATCCGTCGGTAAGCGCATTCCATGCTCGCTCGTCGGCCTGGGTAATGCCAGTGAGGATTTTTATTTCGGTAGACATACTGGTTTCCATACTACCGAAAATTACCGGGCGGTGTAAGAAAGTCGGAGGATCTGCTGGGATTAAAACGAAATGTGGAACGAATGGAACTTGAAGGTGTTATCTTGAAAATTATCTTTAAGCATAAGTCTACAAAGTACGCTTACGATTATTGAGCATCGCATCCTTGCTCTTGCGTTTGGTCGGGTCTGGCTCTGCAGTTTCAATTTTTATCGAATCGGTACGTTGACGCTCGACTATCCGAGATTGTAGTGCTTCTAGTTCATCCAGCGAGAGCACCCCATCATTATTGGTATCTACCGAATTAAAGTGACGAGCTACTTGCGGCAAGCTTTCTGTCGCTTCTTCACGGGAAATACTGCCGTCGTTGTCCTTATCGCTCTCTGTAAAGCGCGTTTGTATGCGCTGATACATGATACGACGACGCTCCTCTATCTGCACATGGGCAGGGTCTACCGTACGTGAGTATTCATCCAGGTCACGACGTAAGCGTATGCTGTCTTCGATACTGATGGGGCCTTTCAGCTTCTTGGCCGGAAATGTTTCCTGATTGTCATTATCGGCAGACTTATTGTCGTTGGACTTTGAAGCAGCTTCATCTGCACTCTGGATATCGCGAGGCGCAGCATGCATAGGCTCGGCTAAGACCAAGATGGTACAGGCCAATAAGACACAGAATGCCAAACGAGCATGTTTATGATGTGGAAATAGATTGTGGGCTATCAACATTCGTCATTGCACCATTAATGATTTATCGTCAGCATTTTGTGTGGCGGGATCTAATGCTTATTATTTTATTTATTCGGCCCAGCCCATTAATTAAGACTGTTATGCAATTAGCAAGTTTCAAGACCAAACAACCACTAAATCTTTTGTTTAGAGGCGCAATAATGCCGTATGAATGTAAATCGAATGTTTCACACACCCCTGTGATTGTAAAAAATTGTAACAACTTAATCTTTAGGCTATCTTGTTACGCTAACAGTATAATAAGCATATTGATTTTAAATAAATTCCATGTGGATTTTAAATAAATTCAAAGTCATATATGATTTCGACAGGTGCTGAATCTCCATACCAATTTTCATATAAAGCAAGATTATGCAAACAGCCTTCAAAAAAATCCTGATGGTAGACGATGACTTGCGCATGCGCGAGCTATTACAGCGCTATTTAACCGAGCAAGGCTTCACCATTAAAACAGTTTCCGACTCCAGCGAAATGGACATGGTACTGGCACAAGAGCATGTAGACCTGCTGGTGCTGGATTTGATGTTACCAGGGGAAGATGGTCTGGCAATTTGCCGCAGGCTCAGGTCAGCTGGAAACACCATGCCGATTATCATGCTGACTGCGCGTGGCGATGAAGTAGACCGTATCATCGGGCTGGAAATGGGCGCTGACGACTATCTGCCCAAGCCATTCAACCCGCGAGAGTTATTGGCTCGTATCAATGCCATTATGCGCCGCCATGGACGCACTCCGCCCAGCGCGCCAGCGCTTAGCTCCGAAACCATCACCTTTGGTGAATTCGTATTCGATCCATCCACCCGCAGCCTGAGCCGCGATGGTGTAGCCATCACCATTACCAGTGGTGAATATGCATTGCTCAAGGTATTCATCGACCACCCACGCCAGCCTTTGTCACGCGACAGGCTGATGCAACTAGCGCGTGGGCGGGAACTGGATGTATTTGACCGCAGTATCGATGTACAAGTATCACGCTTACGCCGGCTGATTGAAGCCGACCCATCGCACCCCCGTTACCTGCAGACCATGTGGGGGTTTGGCTACGTATTCATTCCCGATGGTGAAGCCTCTAAAAATTGAAGCTGCTACCCCGTACTTTACTAGCCCGCATTATGTTGTTGATTGCTCTGTTGTTGGCTATAGGCCAATATGCAGCGCTTAAGTTATTCGATTATTTCGAGCGTGAGCCACGCGCCGTAGCCACCGCTTTGCAAGCCATCACTGTCGTCAATTTCACGCGTGCGGCCCTGCTGGCGGCCCATGAAAATCGTAGACTAGCCCTGCTCTCCGAGCTTTCCGGCAGTGAAGGCGTGCGCATTTATGCCGCAGATCTGCTGGAAGAAGTAGAGCCCCTGCCAAAAGACCCGTTCATCCGCATGATTGGTCAAAAAATCCGGGATCAGCTGGGCAAGGAGACCCTGGTTGCCATCAACCATTTTGGCGTGCCAGGGCTATGGGTCAGTTTCACCATAGGGCAGGATGACTATTGGGTGGTCATTCCGCGCATCCAGGTCGAGCGCCACTTTCCCTGGGAATGGCTGGGCTGGGGTGCCCTCGTCATCATGCTGTCACTGGCGGGCGCTTACCTGATTGCTGCCCGTATCAATCGCCCCTTAAACCTGCTGGTCAAAGCTGCAGATCGCATTCGTGAAGGTGAGCGACCACCCCAGCTACCTGAAGATGGTATTGATGAGCTACGTGAAGTTAGCCGGACTTTCAACCAGATGACTGAAGCACTGACTCAACTGGATGCCGAACGGACGTTACTGCTGGCAGGCGTTTCACACGACTTACGCACTCCGCTGGCCAGGTTGCGCCTGGCAGTAGAAATGCTGCCAGAAGAACAAGCCTGCAGCTTGAGGGATGGCATGGTGCAGGACATCACCGATATGGATAGCATCATCCACCAGTTTCTGGATTTCGTACGTGGGGTAGAAGGTGAGCCCACACAGATGATAGACCTCAATCCATTATTGAAATCGCTGTTTGACCGACACACGAGGGCTGGCCGCAAACTGATCCTGCGACTAGCGCCCACGCACCTGATACCGCTAAGACCACTGGCCATACAGCGGCTACTTAATAACCTGATAGACAACGCCTTTGCCTACAGCCAGAGTGAAGTGACTGTAGAAACCACCATCATGGCAAATACCGTGGTGCTGAGTGTGCTGGATAATGGGCCGGGCATTCCGCCATCCCAGATGGCACGGCTGTTACGCCCCTTTGAGCGTCTAGATACCGCACGCGGCAACAAAAGCGGCAGTGGCCTGGGGCTGGCAATTGCGAGCCGCATCGCCAAACTGCATAAAGGTCATCTGGAATTAATCAATCGCCCGACCGGTGGGCTTGAGGCAAGATTAACGCTACCTATCGAGTAGCGCTAAACCTGATCTAGGCAATAGGAGTCGGCTCGAACCAGGCCAGTTTTTCACGCAGACTAACCACTTCCCCAATAATCGTCAGGCATGGCGGTTTCATTTCTGCGGCGGTTACCTTGTCGGCAATGGTCAGCAAATCTGCCACCACTACCCGTTGCCGGATTGTTGTACCTTGCTGCACAACAGCGACAGGCGTAGTGCTAGACAAGCCATGCTCAACCAGCTTTTTGCATATGTGCGCCAACCCCACCGAGCCCATATAAATGACCACCGTCTGCTTGGGCCTGACTAACGTAATCCAGTCCAGCTCTACCGTACCGTCCTTCAAGTGACCGGTAGTAAATACACACGACTGCGCAAAATCGCGGTGCGTTAACGGAATCCCGGCATAGCTGGAAACGCCATTGGCGGCGGTAATACCAGGCACCACCTGGAAAGGCACACCGTTTTCCATCAGCGTTTCGATTTCTTCACCACCGCGGCCAAATATAAAGGGATCGCCGCCCTTCAGTCGCAGTACACGTTTACCTTCTTTTGCCAATCTCACCAGCAGCTCGTTGATCTCCTCTTGCGGCAAGGTATGCTGGTCGCGCGCCTTTCCCACATAGACAAGCTCGGCATCTCGGCGCACCAGCTCCATCACTTCAGGGCTGACCAGTTTGTCATACACACATACATCGGCTTGCTGCATCAGTCGCAGGGCGCGGAAGGTCAGCAAGTCCGGGTCACCGGGCCCACCACCGACCAGATATACTTCACCACGATGCAGTATCTCGGCCTCACCCTCCAGAATTTCTGCCAGGGCATTACGCGCAGCGGTCTCTTGGCCTGAAAATACTAGTTCGGCAATCGGGCCTTGAAAGCTTTCCTCCCAAAAAATACGGCGCTGCTGGGTAGTGGCAAAGCGTGCCTTTACCTTGCTACGAAAATCTGCGGCCAGGGCAGCTAATCTCCCATAGGCAGCAGGCACCATGGTTTCGACTTTACTGCGGATTAGCCTTGCTAATACCGGTGCTGCACCACCGCTGGAAATCGCGATGATAATGGGAGAGCGATCAACGATAGAGGGCATGGTAAAGGTGCACAGCTCTGGCGCATCCACCACATTCACCGGTATATTGCGTGCCTTGGCGGCTAGAGACACCGCGACATTAACAGGCTCATCATCCGTTGCAGCTACTACGAGACAAGCGCCCTCAAGCTGCTCTGGTACAAAAGTAGCCTGGGTGTAATGTATTTTCCCAAGATCAACCATATTCTCCAGTTCATGGCAGAGCTCGGGTGAAATAAGCGTTACGGCCGCATCTGCCTTGAGAAGCATGGTGACTTTACGTGTGGCTACTTCGCCACCGCCAATCACGACGCAGCGACGGCCTGCTATTTTCATAAAAATGGGGAGGGAATGCATGCAGCTATTTTAACCCGTCATTGGCAATCCGCGTCGCCTGGGCTACAATTAGCACTTAGCCTACTGTTTTTTTAAGATATTTTGCGCCCTCACCCATCCAGCTTTACCCCAAACAGCATTACTTTGCGTATTGCTGCGTGCCTCACAAATCCAGCTTTCAACCTCTTAATGCCCAGCATCATTCCACGATGATCAACACGCTGAAACCAGCACTAGAGAAAACCGCAACCAAAAAGGTCTTTATCAAGACCTTTGGCTGCCAGATGAATGAGTACGACTCTTCGCGCATGGCCGATATGCTGCATGCCTCGGATGGCATGGAAACCACAGAGAATATTGATGAGGCAGATGTCATCCTGCTCAACACCTGCTCGGTACGCGAAAAGGCGGAGGACAAGGTATTTAGTCATCTGGGGCGATTTATTCCGCTAAAGGAAAAGAACCCTAACCTGGTCATTGGTGTGGGTGGCTGTGTCGCCAGCCAGGAAGGGGCGCATATCATTGAGCGTGCACCCTATGTTGATGTGGTGTTTGGCCCGCAAACTTTGCATCGCCTGCCTGACATGATTAAAGCTAGGCAGTCTTCCGGGCAGTCACAAGTGGACATCACCTTCCCCGAAATCGAGAAATTTGATCACCTGCCGCCGCCAAGGATAGAAGGCGCGACAGCGTTTTTATCCATTATGGAAGGCTGCAGCAAATACTGCTCGTTTTGCGTTGTTCCATACACGCGTGGTGAAGAAGTCTCGCGCCCATTCGAGGATATCCTCACAGAAGCCATCCAGTTGGCCGAGCAAGGCGTGAAGGAAATTACCTTATTGGGCCAGAACGTGAATGCTTACCGCACCACTACGCAGGATAACCTGAGTGCTGATCTGGCAATGCTCATCGAATACATAGCAGAAATTCCGCAGATCGAGCGCATACGCTTTACCACCAGCCATCCCAACGAGATGAATGAAGCATTGATTGCATGCTTCGCCAGCATACCCAAGCTGGCTGCGCATTTACACTTGCCGGTACAGGCAGGTTCGGATCGCATATTGATGGCGATGAAACGTAACTACACCTCATTGCAATATAAATCCATTATCCGCAAGCTGCGTGCCGCCAACGCCAACATCACTTTTACTTCAGATTTCATTATCGGCTTCCCGGGTGAAACTGAAGCAGACTTTGAAGCTACAGTTAAGCTGATGCAGGATGTTGGTTTCGATAACAGCTTCAGCTTTTTATATAGCCCACGCCCCGGTACGCCAGCTGCTTTCCTCAAGGACGATACGCCAGAAGCCATTAAGCTGGCGCGCCTGAGCAAGCTGCAAGCCATTAATGAAGCGCAAGGCAAGCGCATCAGTGAATCCATGCTGGGCAGCGTACAGCGAGTATTGATAGAAAGCGCCTCATGGAAAAATGCCAGTGAACTGGCAGGCAAAACAGACAATAACCGCATCGTGGATATCGTGGGCGGCACTGACCTGATACACCAGTTTGTTTCCGTCAGGATTACTGATGTTTCCAACCCGCGGCGCCTGCGTGGTGAATTAATCCCCAGTGAGTTAATGCATAGCGAATTAATACCCAGCAAGATAGTGAACGCATAAATGGAAATCACGCTACAACCTGAAGACAATCATCGCCTGGCCAACCTGTGTGGCGCGCTGGACGAAAACCTGAAGCAGATAGAAGATGCACTGGATGTGAGCATTGCCAGACGTGGTGCGCATTTTCGGCTGACTGGCGACAAGCAGAATATGCAGCTTGCGGCGCAGTTCATCGAAAGCTTTTACCAGCGCTCCAAAAAACCGATTGATCTGGAAGAGATACAACTAGGGCTGGTAGAAATCAACAAACTCAGTCCTGAAGTCATCACCACAGCGGCAATGCCGGTACTGATGACGCGCCGCTCGGATCTGCACGGGCGTACCCCGCGCCAGATCAGCTATCTGCAGCAGGTACAGGATTATGATATTACCTTTGGCATCGGCCCGGCCGGCACCGGTAAAACCTACCTTGCCGTAGCATGTGCAGTGGACGCGCTGACCCGCGACAAGGTCAAACGTATCGTGCTGGTACGTCCGGCAGTGGAGGCTGGTGAGCGCTTGGGCTTCTTGCCGGGTGACCTGTCACAAAAGGTAGACCCCTATTTGAGGCCGCTTTACGATGCGCTTTACGACCTTGCAGGCTATGATGCCGTGACCAAGATGTTTGAGCGCGGCGCGATTGAAGTGGCGCCGCTTGCCTACATGCGAGGGCGCACGCTCAACCAAAGCTTCATCATATTGGACGAGGCGCAGAACACCACACCAGAACAGATGAAGATGTTCCTGACCCGTATCGGCTTTGGTACCAAAGCCGTGATTACCGGTGACGTGACACAAATCGACTTGGGTCGCGGCCAGAAAAGCGGCCTCGTAGAAGCGCAGCAGGTATTAAAGGATATTCGCGGTATAGCCTTCACGCAGTTCCTGTCAGAGGACGTAGTACGCCACCCGCTAGTGCAGAAAATCGTGAATGCCTACGAGAAATTCGACAGCGAAAAACACGCACAGCCGAATGCGGACAGCAGGAACGGCTCAAAACCCAATGCCTAGACTCGCCCTTGCAGTGCAGTATGCCAGCGACCAAAAAGACCTGCCGAGCGAAGCAGATTTCAGGAGATGGGCCAGGCACGCATTGCGCATTGACACCGAAATCGCCCTGCGCATTGTGGATGAAGATGAAGGCCGTAGCCTGAACCGCGACTATCGTGGCAAGGATTATGCTACTAATGTACTGACGTTCCCGCTTACGGAGGAGCCGCACCTGATGGGCGATATCATTCTGTGCGCGCCAGTGGTTGCAAAAGAAGCGCTTGAACAGAACAAGCCGCTACATGCGCATTATGCGCATCTGACGGTACATGGCGTGTTACACCTGCATGGCTACGATCATGAAACCGAGCCACAGGCCGAGTTGATGGAATTACTGGAAACGCAAATCGTCACAAAACTGGGGTATGCTGATCCTTATCTATATGAAAATAATGCACTTAATAATTAAGCACCACATAACCATGCACTCGAATAATGCACCGGATGAAAGCGTGAATCATGGCGGAAGCTGAAAAACCAAGATGGCTGGAGCGTTTAAGTACTTTACTGCTGCGCGAGCCTGAAGACCGCGAACAGCTGATTGAACTATTACACAGCGCCTATGAAAAAAGCCTGCTGGATGCCGATGCACTTTCCATGATCGAAGGTGTGCTGCAAGTATCCGAGATGCAGGTGCGCGACATCATGATTCCGCGTTCACAGATGGATGTCATCGACATTACCGATTCAGCCGAAAAATTCATCCCCTTCGTCATTGAGACAGCACACTCGCGCTTCCCTGTGATTGAAGATGACAAAGATGACATCATCGGCATCCTGCTAGCCAAAGACCTGTTGCGCTATTACGCTGGTGAAGATTTCAATGTGCGTGACATGTTGCGCCCGGCGGTTTTCATCCCTGAAGCAAAGCGTCTGAATGTATTGCTCAAGGAGTTCCGCAGCAACCGCAACCATATCGCCATCGTGGTCGATGAGTACGGCGGCGTAGCGGGCATGGTCACGATTGAAGACGTACTCGAACAGATCGTGGGCGACATCGAAGATGAGTATGATTTCGATGAAACCGAAGACAATATTATCCGTGATGCGCAGGGCCGTTACCGCGTTAAGGCACTTACCGAAATTGCCGACTTTAACGAGGCGCTGGGCACGGATTTTAGCGATGAAGAGTTCTCTACCATAGGCGGCCTGATCGTGAGCAAATTTGGTCACCTGCCCAAACGCGGCGAGGCAACCACATTCAGTAAACTGCACTTCACCGTACTGCGTGCGGATAGCAGGCGCTTACATTCTGTGCTGATTGAAGCGGTACCGGAAACATCGCTGGAGATAGAGGACTAGGCAATAACAGGCATTGGAACTTATCATTGGAACTTACAATTGGTAATGATGCTCATAATGTTAGATTTACCCACCAACTTTCAGGAGTGCTGGCCATGAAATCATTACTTATAGCTTTGTTATTCGTGTTGTCCGGCACGGCAATTGCCGAAGCCAATGAAGTACCCACCAGCAAGGAAATCCCGACTACCGAGAAAGAGTTCGTAGCCACTATCAATGGCTTCGATAAAGCCCAGATCATTGAGCAGTTTGGCGAACCAAGCAACATCAATGACATCACCAATGCCAAAACCGGCAAGTTGGAAGCCTCAATCTGGCATTACCATAACCTGAATACCGACGAAAAAGGCGCGTATTACAAAACCACCGAGCTTGATTTCATCAATGACAAAGTTGTGCTGGTGGTATTCATGAACGACACCGATGAGACAACTTCTTATGACCTGAAAAAAGATGCTATACCAGTAAAACCAGCGATGTGAAGTATGGCCTTAAAGTAAAAAGGGCGACTAAGTCGCCCTTTTTATTGCCTAAACTAGCTAGGCTATTTTTTTAATGAATCGCGAATCTCGCGCAACAGCAATACATCTTCAGACGTTGCTGGCGCTGCTGCTGGAGCTTCCTCAGCTTGCAGGCGATTCAAGGTACGAATCAGCAGAAACACCGCAAATGCCACGATGATGAAACTCACGATGGCATTAACGAACAGGCCATAATTCAAGGTAACTGCGCCTGCTGCCTTGGCAACTGCCACCGAGGCATAAGGCGCAGCCACTGTGCCTTCTTTCAGCACAAAAAACAGGTTACTGAAATCCACATTACCCAGCAGTAAACCTATGGGCGGCATAATCACGTCGTCTACCAGGGATTTTACAATGCCGCCAAATGCCGCACCGATAATAATGCCCACGGCCATATCCACTACATTGCCGCGCATTGCGAAGGTTTTAAATTCTTTTAACATGCTGATTCTCCATCCTGATTTATTTTTGCCAACCGCCGCCTGAGCAAATACCAATGCGGTTAACGCACAACTCCCTTCCTGCAGTCGCTATAATGCAAAAAGTTTATGTTTTAGTCCATATATAACCATTAGGATACACTTTGCGCCTCGCCTTACCCTCCCACTCGATAACAGTCATAGTTGCCTTGTGTGCAGGCGCGATCACCATCTTTGGTTATGCGCCATTTTATGTCTACCCGGTACCCCTCGTCACTTTAGCGATACTTTTCTATAGCCTGCAACAGGCATCGACTGCCAAACAGGCAACCATCGTCGCCTACGCCTTTGGGCTGGGCTTCTTTTGTACCGGGGTTTCCTGGATATATGTGAGTTTGCACGATTTTGGCGGGATGCCGTGGTGGTTCGCCGGTTTTGCCACTTTTGTATTTTGTGCATTCTTGGCTTTGTTCACGGCTGCAGTTGGCTGGCTAACCTTCAAAACCAGCAGGGTATTGATCGCTGGGCCGATATTCTGGGTGTTGCTCGAGTGGGTACGCAGCTGGATATTTACTGGCTTCCCCTGGCTCAATGTCGGTTACTCACAAACGCCTTACGGCCCGCTCGCAGGTTTCGCGCCGGTGGTGGGTATCTACGGTGTGTCTCTATTCGTCGCTTTTGTCGCCAGCCTGCTGGTACTCATGGCAAACAAGCCCAGCCGTAAACCCGCGCTGCTGGCATTCGTGGTGGTCTGGATAGGCGGCAGCATCCTCAAACAGGTGGAATGGAGCCGACCGGTCGGAGAGCCCCTTAGCGTAGCACTAGTACAAGGCAATGTGCCGCAGGAAATGAAATGGCAGCCTGAAGTAGCTCAGCAAACACTGGATGACTATCTGGCGCTCGCTACCCAAACCAGTGCCAAATTGATTGTGCTGCCAGAAGCCGCACTACCGCTGCTTCTGGAGCAAGTGCCTGTAGATTATCTCAACCGACTCAAAAGCCATGGTGTAAAAAACCAGTCCGATATTCTGGTAGGCGTGCTGGAAGCCGGAGGCGATGAGTATTTCAATAGCGTATTAAGTTATGGAAACAGCCCGACGCAAACCTACCGTAAATCGCATCTGGTGCCATTTGGCGAGTTCATTCCGCTCAAGGCGGTATTCGGCTGGATCTACCGTGACTGGCTCAATATGCCGATCAGCGACCTGTCACGCGGCGGACTGGATCAGAAACCAATGGCAATCTCCGGGCAGCAAGTCGCGGTGAATATCTGCTACGAAGATGTATTCGGTGAAGAAATCATCCGCCAACTGCCGCAAGCCACCCTGCTGGTCAATGCCAGCAATATGGCCTGGTTCGGCAATTCATGGTCGGCCGACCAGCACCTGCAAATGTCGCAAACCCGTGCGCTGGAAACTGGCCGCATGATGCTGCGCGCCACTAATACCGGCTCTACCGCCATTATCGATACCCACGGCCATGTGTTGGAAAAGCTGCCACACTTTGTACGAGGCACACTCGAAAGCACAGCCCAGGGCTATAGTGGCACCACGCCTTATGTGCGCTGGGGCAATTGGCCAGCGATTAGCTTTATGTTCGTCTCGGTTGTTCTTTTATGGGGCCGCAAAAAGAAGTAAAATCAACGCTTTTCGCACTTCAACCTTGAAACTGCACTTTATAAAAACTCATTTATAAAAACAATTTAGAAGCAATATCGAGCCAATGTTAACTTTCCAGCAAATCATATTAAAACTACAAACTTATTGGGACGAGCAAGGCTGCACCCTGCTGCAACCCTACGATATGGAAGTCGGCGCAGGCACATCGCACACAGCCACATTCCTGCGCGCGCTAGGCCCGGAACCATGGAAGGCTGCCTACGTACAACCCAGCCGCCGTCCCAAGGATGGCCGCTATGGTGAAAACCCAAACCGTTTGCAGCACTATTACCAGTTTCAGGTAGTGCTGAAACCAGCCCCTGCCAATATCCTTGAGCTATACCTCGGTTCACTTGAAGCGCTAGGTTTTGACCTCAAGCAAAATGACATACGCTTTGTAGAAGACGATTGGGAAAACCCGACACTCGGCGCATGGGGCCTGGGATGGGAAGTCTGGCTGAACGGCATGGAAGTCACGCAGTTCACCTATTTCCAGCAAGTCGGCGGCATCGATTGCAAGCCGATCACAGGCGAGATCACCTACGGCCTGGAACGTTTGGCCATGTACCTGCAAGGTGTGGACAACGTCTACGACCTCACCTATTCGTCCAATGGTGACAATGCAGTCAAGTATGGCGATGTGTTCCTGCAGAATGAACAGGAGCAATCAGCGTATAACTTTGAGCACAGCGATGTCGAGTTCCTGCTAGGCGCATTCGGTAGCCACGAGAAAGAAGCTCTTTACCTGATAGAGCAGAAGCTGGCGCTCCCAGCTTATGAGCAAGTGCTAAAAGCCGCACATACCTTCAACCTGCTGGATGCACGTGGTGCTATCTCGGTAACTGAGCGCGCCGCCTACATTGGCCGCATCCGCAACCTGGCACGTGCAGTGGCAGCAAGCTACCTGGATAGCCGCGCCCGGCTTGGGTTCCCCATGGCACCAAAAGCATGGGCAGATGAAGTACTGGCACAGATTGAGAAAAAGGCAGCAGCGGCATGAGCACCCAGAATTTATTAGTCGAATTATTCGTAGAAGAACTACCACCAAAAGCCCTGAAAAAACTGGGCGAGTCTTTCTCCAATACCTTGTTTGAAACACTCAAGACACAAGGCCTGACGAGTGAAGGTAGCATTGTCACCGCCTTTGCTTCTCCACGTCGCTTGGCAGCACATATTACGGATATTGTCGCACAAGCTGCTGACAAGGCTGTTTCGCAAAAACTGATGCCCGTGAGCGTAGGCCTGGATGCCAATGGTATAGCCACCCCTGCCCTGGTTAAGCGCCTAGCGGCTTTGGGTGCTGATGAAAGTGCTGTGCCCAAGCTCAAGCGTGAGAATGATGGCAAAGCTGATGTGCTGTTTCTTGATGTGGTAGTGACCGGTGCCAAGCTTGCAGATGGCTTGCAGAAAGCCTTGGACGAAGCGCTGGCCAAACTGCCTATCCCAAAAGTCATGACCTACCAGCTTGAAGACGGCTGGAACAGCGTCAACTTTGTACGCCCGGCACATGGCCTAGTAGCGCTGCACGGCTCGGAAACAATCGCCATCTCAACGCTAGGCCTTACTGCTGGCAATACCACACAAGGCCACCGCTTCGAAGCATCAGTCAGCCCTATCGTATTGAAAGATGCAGATAGCTACTCAGAACAACTCAAAACCCAGGGTGCAGTGATTGCTAGCTTTGAAGAGCGCCGCGCCGAGATTGTTCGTCAGCTTGATCTAGCTGCAAGTAAAGAAGGTTTGAAGCCTATTACTGATGATGCCTTGCTGGACGAAGTCACGGCATTGGTAGAGCGCCCGAATGTGTTGCTAGGCCAGTTCGAAACCGAATATCTGGAAGTGCCGCAGGAATGCCTGATCCTGACCATGAAGGCCAACCAGAAGTACTTCCCTCTACTGGATGCTAATGACAAGCTTACTAACAAGTTCCTGATTGTTTCCAATATCAGCCCAGCGGACCCAAGCGCAGTCATTGGCGGTAATGAACGCGTAGTGCGTCCACGCCTGGCAGATGCCAAGTTCTTCTTTGATCAGGATCGTAAGAAGACGCTTGAATCACGTGTAGCTGGGCTTGATAAAGTGGTATACCACAACAAACTGGGCACTCAAGGCGAGCGCACTCAAAGAGTTGCTGCCATTGCCAAGGCAATAGGCCAGCTATTGGGTGGTGATGCACTTGCAGCCAGCGCAGAGCAAGCGGCAAAACTTGCCAAGACCGACTTGCTGACCGATATGGTTGGCGAATTCCCTGAACTACAGGGCATCATGGGTGGCTACTATGCCAAGAATGACGGCTTGTCTGAAGAGATTGCCGCTGCCATTGAAGATCACTACAAGCCCAGATTCGCTGGGGACGTTTTGCCACGCAATCAAACAGGCTTGGCTGTAGCGCTGGCAGACAAGTTGGAAACCCTAGTAGGTATGTTTGGTATCGGAAATATTCCCACAGGCGACAAAGACCCATTTGCTTTACGCCGCCATGCGCTGGGTGTTGTAAGAATGCTTGCAGAATTAGATATCGATCTCAAACTTGATACTATCATTGAAAAAACGGTAATCGTATTCGGCGAAAAAATCACAGACCCGAAAAGTGATCTAATTGAGTTTATATATGATCGCTTGAGATCATATTTCAGAGAACCTTTTGGTGTTAAATCGGCAGATGGCTCTGGTGGCATTGCTCCAGGCTACTCACCACAAATAATTGAAGCTACGTTAGCTCTGAAGCCAGATGTACTTGGGCTTTTATGGAAAAAATTAGAAGCTGTAAGAGAGTTTGACTACTTACCAGAAGCTGAAAGCCTTGCCGCTGCTAACAAACGCGTAGGCAATATACTGAAAAAGTCTGAAACCGAGATTCATTCCACTGTGAATAACAGCTTGCTGCAGGAACCAGCCGAAATTGCTCTCAATCAAGCACTCGCTGACGTTAAACCACAAGCTGATGCAGCATTTGAAAGTGGCGATTACACTGCCTCATTGCAAGCACTAGCTGCCTTAAAAGACCCAGTTGACGCTTTCTTTGACGGTGTGATGGTGAATGCAGATGACCCTGCGCTCAAGGCCAATCGTCTTGCATTACTCAAGCAGCTGCATGATGCAATGAACCGCGTAGCCGACCTCTCCAAATTAGCGAGTTAACTAAATGAAACTTGTCATTCTCGACCGCGATGGTGTGATTAACGTTGATTCGCCACACTACATCAAGAGCCCCAGCGAGTGGGTGCCTATCCCTGGCAGCCTTGAGGCGATTGCACTGCTCAACCAGAGTGGTTATCGCGTGGCGATTGCGACTAACCAGTCCGGGATCAGTCGCGGCATCTATGACATGACCACGTTAAACGCGATCCACGACAAGATGCATCGCGCACTCGGCCTGCTGGGCGGGCGTATTGATGCCCTGTTTTACTGCCCGCATGCCAACGAACATCTGTGCGATTGCCGCAAACCAAAATCGGGCATGTTTGAAGAAATCAGCCGTCGTTTTAGCATGGATATTGAAGGCGTACCTTGCGTGGGCGACTCTTTACGCGACCTGGTAGCGGGTGCCAAGCTGGGTGGCAAGCCTATCCTCGTGCGTACGGGCAAAGGCGAAGAAACACTGGCCGATGGTGGCCTCCCAGAAGGCACCTGGGTCTGCGCAGATTTAGCTGAGGCGGCACAGCGCATTATTGATGAGGCCTTGTAAACTAAACATGGCTTTATTGCGCTCCATCCTCTTCAACTTAGGCATTCTTATCATCACCCCCATTTTTTCGGTGTTGGCCATCCTGTTTTTTCCGTTGCCTGCAGTCATGCGCTCACGACTGGTAAGCGGTTGGGCGCATTGCTCTATGTTCTGGCTGGCACTGACCTGCGACCTGAGTTTTCGTGTCATTGGCCGCGAGAATATCCCGGACCATGCCTGCGTGATTCTTGCCAAGCATCAATCCGCATGGGAGACCATCGCATTCCAGACCATTTTCCCGCCCCAAATCTGGGTGATGAAGCGTAGCCTGTTATGGATCCCTTTCCTCGGCTGGGCATTTGCCGCATTGCGCGCTATCGCGATTGACCGCGCAGCGGGTCGCGAGGCACTCAAGCAGCTGGTATCGCAAGGTAAAGACCGTCTGGCGCGTGGCTTATGGGTGGTGATTTTTCCAGAAGGCACGCGCATCTCGCCCGGCGAACGCGGCAAATATCATATCGGCGGCGCCTGGCTGGCAACGCATACGCAAGCGACCGTGGTACCCGTGGCGCACAATGCAGGCGAGTTCTGGCGCAAGAATTCGTTTGTGAAAACACCGGGGGTGATTACCGTCAGTATCGGCAAGCCGATTGCCGCCAGAGGCATGAGGCCTGACGACTTGAACAAGATGGTGGAAAGCTGGATTGAAGCGGAAATGGTTACTTTAGCAAGCAAATGAGTGAGTTCGTACTCAACCTGCCAGATGGCGATGCAATCCCCTACCAGCTTGAACGCCGCGCCCGTCGTACCATAGGCATCAAGATTACGGTTGAAGGTGTCGTAGTACATGCGCCAAAACGCATCTCCCACTCGCAACTTGAGCAGCTACTGATCAGCAAGGCACGCTGGATACGCAATAAGCTGGAGACAAGGCAGGAAAATGTCGTGGCGCCCATGCAGTGGCAAGATGGCACCATGCTGATGGTGCTTGGCAATGACGTTACCCTGAGCGTACGCCAGGATACACGTAGCCGCAGCCCCGAATATCTGCCGGGACTGTTAAGCCTGGCGCTACCTGACCCTGACAATCAAACGGCCATCGCTAAAAAAGTGCTGCAATGGTATCGCAAATACGCACTCGCCGATTTCAGCCGCCGCCTTGAAATACTGGCGACCAAACTCGGTGTGCCAACCCCCAAACTATTTCTATCCAACGCCCAATCCCGCTGGGGCAGTTGCAACAGCAAGAAAGAAGTTCGCCTCAACTGGCGCCTGATACAGGCCCCGCCGCATATCATCAACTACGTCATCTGCCATGAGCTCGCCCACCTCAAGGAAATGAACCACTCCGCCAGATTCTGGGCAACGGTGGAAAGCATCTTCCCGGAATATAAACAGGCAGAGAAAGCGCTGAAAACAATCTCAGCGCAATTGCATGCAATTGGCTAGCACCCAGTAAGCTATTGCCCCAAAGCAGACATTAGCGTTTGAATTAATGCGCACGGTTAGGCGTCCCATTTGAAGACGGATTCGACCCCGTATCGCACCTTCGGCGTTAGCTGTTAAGGGTAGACTTGCGTAAGGTTGTCATATTTCAGCTTCAATGTTGCAAACTCTCGAGCCGACGTAACATTAATATCAGACCCACCAAAGCGCTTTTGCGTTTGTCCTTCAAGTTCTGATTCGAAAAGTTTTAGTTTGGCAGTATCCGTTGGTTCCTCGTGCACAATCATTAGGTCAACATCCTGATACAGATACCTCCGAATAAATGATCCAAAAACTAATACTCGAACTTTTGTCGGGGGCTTGGCCTCTTTGCACAGCCGCTTCAGACTATCTATTCTATATTCACGATCAGCCTTAAGCAGGAAGTTCAAGTATTGGTCGCCGCTTTTATGGATGGCACCCATAAACTCACTAAGCATAAACAGGCCGATGTCACGATTAACACACTCTTGCTTGGCGGAATATGAATATTGTCCAGCGGGGCTGGAACAGATAATTGCGTCAACCGCTGGATCAACTTCAAGGACTCGGTCAAGCGTGTAGTCGGTAAAGTAATACGTATTGGTGACAAAGACCTTGAGAGTTCGTCCGTCACGGAGTTCTACTAACATCGTGCCACGATTCAACTCTTGAAGACTGGCTATAGCACTGTGGTCGGCGAGAAAGCGCTTGATGAAAGTCTCGACCGTATTATGTCGTAACTCTAGCTCTTCTTTAGCGACAATCTCAGGTGGTGGAGAGTCAATTCCAAGCCTAGTCTTTACAAAGTAATCGAAACTTCTCGGGAAAAGTTTATAGTCATTGATCTTCTGATCAGTCAAGCAGTTGTCTTGAAATGCATCGGCGTGGATCTTGTACTGAAGCATTTGAGGATAAACGTCCCAGGGATATTTAAAGTTTCTCTTATTGTTTTCGATCAGTGCAATGATTCGCTGGTTGTTGGGAAGGATTGTGTCAAGGCATCGCTTCTTCCAGACTTTCAGCCCATCACCTCCAAGACCACCAAGAACATTTTCTGAGTACGGTCCGCACTCGCGAAATATTGCCCCATTTATATCCAATAGGTCGTTCACCTCTGCAAGTAGCTCGCGCTCGTCTTTTATATTTGGGACAGAGAATAGCGCCCTGATTCTTTTTGCATGCTCAGTCTTCCAGGATTGAATTTCCTCGACAGAGAAGGCTTTCTCAAGTTCATCGATCGCCTTGTGGCGGTCGAGGCAAAGCATAATGAGGTTGTCAATGCCATCTGTGTCGATATATTCCGCAAGCTCATGATCGCTTCGAGGCCCAGAACTTCCATGCCCAATGATGTGGGCAACGTTGGCAATGCTGACGGAATTTTCTCCAATGTGTAGGAAGAGTAGCTTATTGCAGGCCGGATTCTGGCAAAACCCTCCGCACTGTGCCCATAGCTGACGCGCAGTATTAAGCGGAATGGATTTTCTGATTGCCGACATGGATTAGTCGCAGGAATGTGAATTGAGAAACCGCACAGTTAATATAGAGACCCATAGATTTTTATATTGGTTTTTGGATATTCGTAACTGATCGCTGCAAAGCCTTTCTCCTTCTTATTTTTGTCTCTATCCGTCTCTCTATTGAAATATTAATATAGAGACACATCTTGTTAAATTGATTGTAATTTAAGACCTAATAATAGTGGAAACTTTGTGGATTTATTTAATAATGAATGTCCGCTGTTGGCCGATAGCCGACAGTTAAAACTCAGATTTTAATGTATAAATAATCCCTTTTAAGGAGTAAACCATGGCCGCATCCGGCTGGCTGTTCTGGGCGTTACTATCCGCAGTATTCGCGGCACTTACGGCTATCTTCGCCAAGATAGGGCTGGAAGGCATAGATTCTGATCTGGCGACTTTGATCAGGACAGCGGTCATTATCGTGGTGCTGGCAGGTTTTGTTTACGGTGCAGGAAAGTGGAGCAACCCGTTTAACTTCTCGTCGCGCTCATGGCTATTTTTGGTACTGTCGGGGTTGGCGACCGGGGCATCGTGGGTGTGCTATTTCAGGGCGTTGAAGCTGGGGGATGTTGCTAAGGTTGCCCCTGTCGATAAATTCAGTATCTTGCTGGTGGTGTTGTTTGCGGTGATATTTCTGGGTGAGCGCCCATCGGGCCGCGAGTGGGCGGGGATTGCCATGATAGGGGCTGGGGTGCTGACACTGGCATTTAAGAGATAGTGCTTATTTAGACTTTTTATTACGGGCCTGGGAGCCAATATCCATGCGCCTGCCAGGCCTATGCATTTAGCGCATTTTTCATCAAAGTTACCTTAACCTTAGCGCATTCAGCACCACGATCAGCGAACTCACCGACATGCCAATAGCGGCCATCCACGGTGAGATCAGCCCTGTCGCAGCAAATGGCAAAGCGATCAAGTTATAGCCTAGCGCCCAGGCGAAGTTCTGCCGGATCACGCTGATACCAAAGCGGCTAGTAGTCACGGCTTGCGAAATCTCCAGCAGATTTTCCGTCAACAGCACCACATCCCCGGTGGCACGCGCCATCTGTGTGCCGCTACCCATAGCGATAGACACCTGCGCGCCTGCCAATACCGGGGCATCATTGATGCCATCGCCCACCATGGACACGATTTCACCTTGCTGTTGTAGCAATCGCAACTGGTCCAGCTTGTCTTGTGGCGACAGCGCAGCCTGCCAGCTTTGCACACCGATACCTTGCGCAAAATGTTGCACAGCCTGGTTCGAATCGCCGCTTAGTATAGATACCTTCAAACCCAACACCTGCAAATGCTGGATCAATTCGCTAGCTTGGGGGCGCGGCTGATCAGCCAGCACAAAAGCCGCCAACAGTTGATCTGCTGTAGAGAGCCAGACGATGGTTGCACTTGGCGAATAATCTGCGGAATCGATGAACTGCTGGGAAATGGCGGGATTAAGCCGGGCATTGCCCAGGCTGTAGCGCTTGCCCGCAATAGTGCCTGTCACGCCCTGGCCTGGCAGGTTAAGGCTCTGGTCGACTTGGTACAGCGGCTGGTTTTGGGCGGCAGCAATCAGGCTTTTTGCCAGGGGATGCTCTGAGCTTTTTTCGAGACTGGCAGCCAGTTTCAGGCATTCATCTGCATGCAGTTCAGCATAAGGCACTATCTGCAGCAAACTCGGTTTGCCAAGCGTCAGCGTGCCGGTTTTATCGAACACGAAATGGGTGACTTTAGCCAAGGCTTCCAGGGCATGGCCGCGCGTGAGTAACACACCGCGCTGAACCAGATGCGAACCCGCAGCTGCAAAAGCGGCGGGTGCTGCCAAGGATAGTGCACAAGGACAACTCACTACCAGCACTGTAAGTACGATCTCCAGCACACGCTCTGGAGCAAGCTGCCACCACACTAGCGCGGTGACTGTGACGGCAATCAACAATACTGACGTAAAGTAGGCCGCAATCTTATCTGCCACTTCTGCCAACCTTGGCTTTTCGGCCTGAGCCCTGTCGAGCAGGCGTGAGATTCCAGCCAGCATGGTATCTTCGGCGATGGCTGTGACGCTGATGGTGAGCGGGCTCTCATAATTAATGCTGCCTGCGAAGACGTGGGCGCCGGTGGATTTTGCCAATGGTCGGCTTTCGCCTGTGAGCAGCGATTCATCCACACTGCTTTCACCGCTTGCCACGATGCCATCCGCAGCGATGGTTTCACCCGGCCTGGCAAGAATCAGGTCACCTTGTTGCAGCTCCATCACGGGCACAAGGCGCTGCTCATCATCCAACAGCTTCGTGGCCATGGCTGGTGCCAGCCTGAGTAGATTCTCCGCCGCCTCTATGGATTTTTCACGGGCGTTACGCTCGAGATAGCGCGTACCAAGCAAAAAGAAAATCAGCATAGTGATGGTGTCGTAATAAACCACACCTTGCCCATTCAATGTTGCCCAGGCACTGCCGGCAAAGCCTGTAATCAGGCCAAGCACGATGGGTACATCCATGCCGACACGCCGATTGCTGATGCCGCGCCAAGCTGCGCGGTAAAACGGCCAGGCTGAATAGGTAATGGCTGGAATCGTCATGACCAGGCTCAACCAGCGCAAAAGCTGCGCAGTGGCGAACTCCAGGCCTTGTGCCGGCCCGGCATAGAGCGCAACAGCAATCATCATCACCTGGGCAGCCGAAAGCCCAGCCACGGCCAGGCGTTTAAACTCCTGCTTGCGTGACTGCTGACGCAGTGCATCCTGCTGCTGGGCGCTGAATGGGTGCGCGTTGTAACCAAGCTTGCGGATTTCAGCGAGTATCTGACTAAGCTTGATCTCGCGCTCATCCCAACTGATGCGGGCACGCTGAGATGCATAATTGAAGGCGACGTTTTTTACCCCGCTAAGCTGCTTGAGGTGGCGCTCGTTCAGCCAGATGCAGGCGGCGCAAGTAATACCTTCAAGTATCAGCGAGGCTTCTTTGAGCGCATTGCTGCTTGCGAGAACAAAGCTTTTCTGGATTTCTGGATGATCGTAAAGAGCCAACTGGCGCAGCTCATCGGGGACTAATTCTTCTGCAGTTTTAGGTAACTCGGTACGATAGTTGTAATATTCTTGCAGACCGTTTTCAACGATGGATTCCGCCACAGCTTGACAGCCGTGACAGCACATCTGGCGCGCTTGACCAAAGACATTGACTGAAAATTGACTAGCCGTTAATACCGGCAAGCCACAATGATAACAACTGGATTCAGCAGACATGGCAACTACGCCTGTGGCTTAATCGCCATCGACTAGCAACTGCTGCTGTTTAAGATAGGAGTTTTCGCCCTGCTGGATAGAGAGCTCTGATAGCCAGCGGCCCTCCTCAGGCAACAATAGCTCCGCCTCATAAATACCAGTGCTGGTTTCCTTGAAATCATAGATACGGTCATCGCGGCTGTTAGCCATACGCCACATACCCAGCCTGACCTGGCCCCCGATGATGGGCTGGTGCTGGCTATCGAGCACTGTGATTTTCACCAGCTGCGGCTTGTTACTTTGGAGTTTTTTAAGGCCGTCAATATCGACCTGCCAAGCCAGCTTGCGCTGCTGCTCAATTTGCAACAGGTGGGGCTCATAGAGCTTATTGCGATCATGCGGAATTACCCCAGGAAAGGCCGTATGTATCTTCTGGTTTTCCGGGTTAGGCAAGAACATGCCCGAGATTTTATCTGGCAGGCCACGCGTAGAAATCGTCAGCAACAAGGCATTCAGCATGACCAGGGAAATAAAGAAGCCAATGATGATGCGCGGGGCCCAGTGCAGGCTCTGCTTTTTCTGCTGCATGCCGCCAAACACCATGAGCAGGCCTGCGGTCGCCAGATACACTGCAAAGTGGATGGTAAGCACATCGCCACCCGCCCAGTGCTGGCTGCTATACGCGACATAAGCCAGAAAAGGGATTACACCACTTAATATGCCAGCCCAGAAGTTGGACAGGCAAAGACGCCGGGTGATAAAGAAAATGAATGCAGCAAGGATGAGGCCACCAAACAGGGTTTCTGTCATGGCGATTTCGGGGATGATTGGCATCTATTTAAAACCTACCTAGTTAAACTCTCTAATTGTCACGCTGGCTGTTAAAGCTGGTTTCTATTTCGACCGGTTCAGCGCCTAGCTCGGATGGCGTAACGACAAACTTGAATGTTTCGGTGCGCTCGGCCAGTTCATGACTCAGGTTCACCTTGGCATTTACAATCAGGCTCTTGCCCGCACGCACCTTGATTTCGGGCAAGCTGCCCATGTCTAAGGCTTCAGCAGGGATACCTTTTACACTCAACTGATAAGACTGCTCCTGCTCGGTCTTATTGACGATATGCACCT
Organism: Methylophilaceae bacterium; assembly: GCA_035459965.1. GTDB lineage: Bacteria > Pseudomonadota > Gammaproteobacteria > Burkholderiales > Methylophilaceae > DATHXC01. The sequence goes on along the minus strand of DATHXC010000008.1, from coordinate 83,071 downwards.
GGTAACGATTGCGGAAGCTGCCATCCGACAACATGATGAATAGTGGCTGACGTATCTGCTGCACATTGACTTCACTGTCGCTACGTGTGCTTATGTTGTAGAACAAGGCACCTGTCATCAGTATTAGTGCTACTGCGTAACCCAGCACTTTCATGCGTTTCCATTCCAGGCGCGGCTTATGGGGAGCTTCACTAGTCAGGTTGCGTTCTGAGTCATAACGGATTAGGCCACGCGGAAAGCCAACTGAATCCATGATGGTGTCACATGCATCTATGCACAGACCACAGGAGATGCACTGCGACTGCAAGCCATTACGGATATCGATGCCGGTCGGGCAAACCTGTACGCAGAACCCGCAGTCTATGCAATCGCCGTGACCAGCTACTGTGCGTTCTTCACGGGTTTTCAGGCCTACAATCGGTACCGTGCGACCTTTTAGTCCTTCACCACGGCGTGTGTCATAGCTCACTGCCAGCGTATCGGCCTCGTACATCACGCCCTGGAATTTGGCATAGGGACAAGCCAGCGTACATATCTGCTCACGGATGACGCCGCCAGCCAGATAGGTGGTAATCGTCAGTATCAACACCGCAAGATAACCACCCTGCGCAGCGTGGCCCGTGAAAAAATCAGGCACGAATTGTGGCGCGTAACTGAAATAGCAGGCAAAGGTGATTGCAGTCCACAGCGAGACCAATATCATCAAGCCATGCGATGAGCCCAGCTTAATCACCTTCTCTGCATTCCAGGGCTGCTTGTGCAGGCGCATACGTGCCGGGCGCTCACCCTGAATAGCTTTTTCTATCATGATAAAGAGATCAGACCACAGCGTCTGGAAGCAGAAATAGCCGCACCAGGCACGACCTATGAGGCCAGTGGCAAAAAACAATAATGCCGCAGCGATGAACAGCAGCATGGCAAGCCAGAAAATATCCTGGGGGTAGACGATCAAGTTAAAGATAAAAAAACGGCGGGACTCCAAGTCGAACAGGATAGCCTGACTGGCAGCGCTATTACGTTGCCAGGGTAGCCAGGGCAGCAGGAAATAAACAGAGTATGCAAGCACCATGACGGCTGTTTTGAAATTACGGAAACGACCTTTGACCGAGCGCGTAAAAATCGGAATGTGTTTGTGATGCAGGGAGTGTGCTTCCATCTTGCGCCTTTAAGCAACAAAGGCCCACAAACCATGTGAGCCTTTGTTATATTGCTTTTATTGGATTAAAACTCGGTCAAACCTGACAGCGGTATATCTCTTGGGTTTACTTACCACCACCCAAGCTATCGTGTACATAGACAGTCAGCAACTTGATTTGTTCTGGCTTGAGACGTGTATCCCAGTTAGGCATTACGCCACGTGCCAGACCATTAACAATCACATCCTTGACCACTTCCAGCTTGGCTTCAGCGCTCTTCTCAGCGGGGACATTCGCCCACAGCCAGATCTTGTCAGTCAGGTTAGCGGATCCAATCGCAGTACGGCCTTTAGCGTCCACACCGTGACAATAGTAACAAGCTGCGGCATCGCCATGGAACAGTGCATCACCTGCCTTGGCGGCTTGGGCGTTACTAGGTTCACCGGATAGGCTCAACACATAGTTAGCGAGCTGCGTGATCTGGCTATCAGTCAGTACCTCACGAAACGGCGGCATGTAACCACGGTGGCCACCTGTAATAGTGGTATGGATATCGTCGTAAGTACCGCCATACTGCCAATGGTCATCGGTTAGGTTTGGTGAAAAACCAATCTTGCCTTGCCCACCAGACTGGTGGCATGGTGCGCAGTTTTCTGAAAATAGGGTTTTACCAGCAGAATTAACGAACTGCATCAACTCAGCATCCTTGGAAACAGCTTCGTATTGCATAGAGGCAACCTTATCGAACCATTGCTTCTGGCTGGCATGCAATTCGTTCATCTCCACCATATATTTGGAGCGCATGTTCCACTGCGTGGTTTTTTGCACCTCTTTGCCATCCACGGTAGTCGCGGTGTAGGTAATGGTATTCAATCCGGGGATACCCTTCGTGTAATGCGCACCAACAGGCCAGGCCGGATAAAACATCCAGTAGATAATGGTAAATGCGAAAGTGATGTAGAAACCCCATATCCACCACCTAGGTAAAGGATTATTAAGCTCCTGCAAGTCTTCATCCCATACGTGACCTGTAGTGGTAATTGCCTTTTTGCTGTCCTGACTCATGCCTTATTCCTTACTCAATTCTCATCATCTTGCAACGGTATATTCTTGAACTGCTCCAGCTGCTCGCCTCTGGCCTTGCTGCCATAAAGGTAAATCAGCACACCGCAGAACAGGGTGAAGAAGATCAACAAAGACAAAGGCTTGGTATTCTCAAACTTGGTAAACCAGAGCAAAAACTCCATCTCAGTATCCTTATTTACGCTAACAAGCAGTTTTTACAAAAATGGGATTAGCGGAATTTGACGAAATAGTCGTCGTCATACTTCTTGAAGTCTACCAGCGTGCCCAGCATCTGCAGGTAAGCCACCAAGGCATCCATTTCGCTGATACTAGTCGCATTGGTATCGTAGTTACCCAATTGGGCCTGGCTAATTAGGTTTTTTTCAGCATCTGGAATATGTAGGGATTTGGCAACATCTTCACCAAATTCTTTTACGTTGCGCTCGTACTCGGCCTGACTTTCGGAATAGGGCACACCGGTTTTACGCAGGGCTTTCAAGCGCAAACCAATATCTGAATAATCCAGGTTGGTCTTGGCGAGCCATGGGTAGTTGGGCATCACTGACTGTGGTACCAATGAACGTGGTGCGGTTAAATGCTGAGTATGCCAGTCGTTAGAATACTTACCACCAACACGCGCCAGATCCGGACCAGTGCGCTTAGAGCCCCACTGAAATGGATGGTCGTACTTGGATTCAGCTGCCAGCGAGTAGTGGCCATAGCGCAATGCCTCATCACGGAACGGACGTATCATCTGCGAATGGCACAGATAACAACCTTCGCGAATATAGATATCACGACCACGTAGCTCCAGCGGGCTGTATGGACGTACGCCGTCTACTTTTTCCACGGTTTCCTTGATGAAAAACAGCGGAACAATCTCTACCAGACCACCGGCGCTGATGGCCAGCATGGTCAGGATCAGCATGATCCCAAGATTGCGCTCAATATTATCGTGCTTAAAACTCATAATAATGCTCCAGTAACCTTTCTAACTATCATGCAGTCGCATGGCCACTAGCTGGCTCAGCTGTAAATTCGGTGGTGCCCTGACGAATAGTGCGATACATGTTGTAACCCATCAGTACCATGCCGCTCAGGAAGAACAGGCCCCCTATTGCACGCATCACGTAAAGGTTGTGTGCTGCAGCAACCGACTCAATAAACGAATACTGCAGGTTGCCGAAGTCGTCGAATGCACGCCACATCAAACCTTGCATAATGCCGGAGATCCACATTGCAGTGATGTAAAGCAGGATGCCCACAGTCGCCAGCCAGAAATGGATATTGACCAGTTTCAGGCTGTACAGACGCGTGTTCCAGAGCTTGGGAATCATGTGATACAAGCTACCAAAGCTGATCATGGCAACCCAGCCCAAAGCACCTGAGTGCACGTGGCCAATCGTCCAGTCGGTATAGTGAGAAAGCGCGTTCACATCCTTGAGGGACATCATCGGGCCTTCAAATGTCGACATGCCGTAGAAAGACAATGCAACGACCAGGAAGCGAATCACTGGGTCAGTACGCAGCTTATCCCACGCACCTGACAAAGTCAGGATACCGTTGACCATACCGCCCCAGGAAGGCAACAGCAACATGATGGAGAAGGTAGCAGCAAGCGTGCCGGTCCAGTCAGGAATTGCAGTCCAGTGCAAGTGATGCGCGCCAGCCCACATATATAGGAAAATAATTGCCCAAAAGTGCAGCACAGATAAACGATAAGAATAGATCGGGCGCCCGGCCTGCTTGGGTACGAAGTAGTACATCATGCCGAGGAAAGCTGCTGTCAGGAAGAAACCCACCGCATTGTGACCATACCACCACTGGGTCATCGCATCTTGCGCACCAGCAAATAGGCTGTAGGATTTCATGGAGAACAGGCTGACCGGAATCGCCAGATTGTTGAAAGTATGCAAAAGCGCAGTGGCAAGAATAAATGCCAGGTAGAACCAGTTAGCTACGTAAATGTGTGGCTGCTTGCGCTTCATCAGCGTAGCTACGAATAGAATCAGGTAAGTTACCCAGACTACTTCGATCAAGATATCGATGGGCCATTCCATTTCAGCATATTCACGACCTTGGCTATAGCCAAACATATTGCCAAGCGCTGCACAGACAATCACCGCCTGCCAGCCCCAGAATGTAAAGCTCGCCATGCCATCACTGAACAGACGCGCCTGACAGGTGCGCTGCACCACATAGTAAGACGTGGCAAACAGGGCACTGCCACCAAAGCCAAAAATAACGGCACCAGTATGCACAGGGCGTAAACGACCAAAGGTGATGTATGGAATATCGAAATTCAGGAAGGGGAAAGCCAACTCTGAAGCAATATAAACCCCGACAAACATCCCGATCGCACCCCAGACCAGGGTCATGATGCTGAATTTACGAATCACATCGTAATTGTATTGCTCGTTCTGCGTGATACCAGACGTTGCCATTACTACGTCTCCTAATTTCTAAGGGCCAACAAAATACGAAAAGGTCAAAATTACAAAAAGTGCGCGATTATATTCGACTTACCACATCTCAAACAAGCCACATCACAAACGAGTCGGTAAGCGCGTCTTTATTGACTGTACGCTGATATCCAACTACTTAAAGCAACTGCTTGATGTCACTCGCAATCTCTTCAGGCTTTTGACCGTACTTCAGGTAAGTGCGAATTTTTCCTTGCTTGTCGAACACATAGACGCCAGCACTATGATCTATGGTGTAACCGCTTTTACCCGCCTCGACCTGCTTGGAATAAAAAATCTTGAAGTTCTTGGCTGTTTCCGCGGTCTGTTCCGTTGTGCCATAAAGACCGACAAAACGGTTGTCGAATGAAGGCACGAACTTGGCCAATACATCCTGAGCATCACGCTCGGGATCCAGCGTTACGAATAACACCTGCACCTCATCCGCCTGCGCTCCCAGCAACTTCATGGCATTCGCCATCTCCAGCATGGTTGTAGGGCAAACATCCGGGCAATGCGTATACCCAAAAAACAGGGCAACTACCTTGCCTTTATAATCTGCCAGTTGCCTAGGCTTGCCTTCATGATCAGTCAAACTCAAGGTCTGTGCGAAATCTGCGCCGGTAATATCTGTACCAAAAAGTGGTGATGCATTGTTTTCGGCACCATTTTTACCAGGGCTACATGCGGTAAGCGTTATCGCCACCATGAGCGCACAAGCATAAAGAAACCGTTGCATCGCTACACCTTAAATTAAATTGTAAAAACCTGATTTTAACACTCAGCACACAGAATTATTGTGCATATAAAACGATGCATCACCGCGTATCTATTAGCTTAAAGCTTGAATTGCAATGTTTTTCCTCAACCAATAATCAACCTCAAGCCAAGGATATGACAACTGCATTTACATCTATCGGCCATGATTCTAATATTTTTAATGTAAGCGAATTGTTAGCAATTGTTAATGCAGCTGATTTTTCATGAAAAATCGTGAAAATGCGCTAGCAAAGCCAATATCTTTGGTGTTTTCGCTATTCAAGTATTGGGCCTTACGTTTACAATTAAGCTTTTGCTTTTTTGGGGATTTATAAGATGGCTATAGCCAAATCAATGGCTGACCGTGATGGTCTTATCTGGTACGACGGAAAAATGGTGAACTGGCGCGATGCCACTACCCATGTATTGAGTCACACTTTGCACTATGGAATGGGTGTGTTCGAAGGCGTCCGTGCGTACAAGACAGATAAAGGCACTGCCATTTTCCGCTTGAAAGAACATACCGACCGCTTGTTTCGCTCGGCCCATATCCTCGGCATGAAAATGCCATTCGACAAAGCCACCATGATGGAAGCGCAGAAAGCCGCAGTGCGTGAAAACAATCTGGAATCAGCCTATATGCGCCCAATGGCCTTCTACGGCCCTGAAGCTATGGGCATTTCTGCTAAGACACTATCCACACACGTAATCGTTGCTGCGTGGACGTGGGGCGCCTACATGGGCGATGAAGCCCTTGCCAATGGCATTCGCGTCAAGACTTCTTCCTTCGCCCGCCATCACGTTAACATCACCATGTGTAAAGCCAAGGCTAACGGCAACTATATGAACTCCATCCTCGCGCACCAGGAAGCAGCGCAGGACGGGTACGATGAAGCTTTATTACTGGATGTTGACGGCTTTGTGGCTGAAGGCTCAGGTGAAAACGTATTTATCGTGCGTAACGGCAAGCTCATCACACCTGACCTCACCAGCGCGTTGGAAGGCATTACCCGCGACACTATCGTGCAACTGGCTGCAGAAATCGGCCTGCCTTTGGTTGAGAAACGTATTACCCGTGATGAAGTATATTCTGCAGATGAAGCTTTCTTCACCGGCACTGCTGCTGAAGTAACGCCTATCCGTGAACTCGACAATCGCGCAATCGGTGAAGGTAAACGCGGCCCTGTGACTGAAAAACTGCAGGCGATGTATTTTGATGTGGTTAAAGGCAAGTCTGCAAAACACGCAGACTGGCTGACTCTGGTTTAATTGCACCCAATTTAAATTACACCAAGTTTAATTGCATCCGTTTAATTCAAGAGGCACACCACATGGCAACTGAAACAACTATAGCTGGTGAAATCGAAGTCAGTGCAAAAGATCTGCCGTTGCACTGCCCAACTAAAGAAGTTGCCTTGTGGTGTTCGCATCCAAGAGTATTTTTGGATATCGCAGATACCGGGCATGCGAGCTGCCCGTATTGTGGGACGAAGTACAAGTTGAAAGCTGGTGAAGTAGTAGGACATCACTAAATAGTGAGTCCGTTGTAACTTTTGTTACTTACAAGCTTCAACAAACCACCTCTTTTACATCAACACAATATCAAACGCCTCCTGCGAATACTGTGTCTCCACCTGCAATGAAATGGGCTTGCCGATAAAGTCAGACAGATTCGCTAGGCTCTGCGACTCTTCATCCATCAGTAAATCAATCACTTTTTGTGATGCCAGCACCCTGAACTCTTTGGCGCTGAACTGCCTTGCGTGCCGCAATAGTTCACGCAGGATTTCATAGCAAACCGTTTGCGCAGTTTTTAATTCCCCCCTACCCTTGCAAGCAGGGCAAGGTTCACAGAGGATATGTGCCAGGCTTTCACGCGTACGTTTACGTGTCATCTCCAGCAGGCCCAAGGCAGAAAAGCCATTGATACCGGTACGAGCGCGGTCTTTTTCTACCCCGCGTTTCAGCTCTTCCAGCACGGCTGTGCGTTGCTCGTCTTCGTCCATGTCAATGAAATCGATAATGATGATGCCACCCAAGTTGCGCATGCGCAGCTGGCGGGCGATACATTGGGCAGCTTCGAGGTTGGTCTTGAAGATGGTATCGGACAGGCTACGGCCAGAAACGAAACCGCCAGTATTCACGTCCACTGTGGTGAGTGCCTCGGTCTGGTCAAAAATCAGGTAACCGCCTGATTTCAACTCGACCTTGCGCGACATGGCTTTGGTAATTTCCGCTTCTACGTTATACATATCAAACAGTGGGCGGTCGCCCTGGTAGTGTTCCAGGTGCTTGACTGCTCGTAGCGCATAATGCTCGGCAAAATCCAGCAGTTTCAGGTAAGTCTCGCGCGAATCAACCAAAATACGGTCGGTATCTTCATTCACCACATCACGCAACACGCGCATGGGCAGGTTGAGATCCTGGAATATGAGCGTACGGTCAGCAGCACCTTTGCTCGCTGCCTGAATGTTGCCCCATGCTTTTTTCAGATACTCCAGATCAGCTAGCAATTCTTCATCTGTCGCTGTTTCAGACATGGTGCGGATGATGTAGCCGCCTTTTCTGTCCTGGGGTAGCAGGCTGATCAATCTGTCGCGCAGCAATTCGCGCTCTGCTTCATCTTCAATGCGCTGCGATACGCCAATATGATCCTGCTGTGGCAGGTAAACCAGGAAACGCCCGGCAATGCTGATCTGGGTAGTCAGGCGTGCGCCCTTGGTGCCTATGGGCTCTTTGATCACCTGCACCATCAGGGGCTGACCTTCATGCAACACTTCCTGTATGGTTTTTTCGGAATCGGCAGTGGTGCACTCCAGCACGTCTGCCACATGCAAGAAAGCGGCGCGCTGCAGGCCGATCTCGACAAAGGCGGACTGCATGCCCGGCAGCACGCGGCATACCGCGCCACGATAAATATTGCCAACCAGCCCCTGCGAGGTGCTGCGCTCGATATGCAGCTCCTGCACCACGCCTTGTTCCATGATGGCGACGCGCGTTTCCTGCGGGGTTATATTGATTAATATCTCTTCACTCATAATGCTGCTACTTTCATTTTTATAGTTTTAATTTTTAAGTTATGGCACAAATCACAACAAATTGATTTCCGCACTCTTCAATAATGCGGCTGTTTCATAGATCGGCAACCCCATCACCCCGGAGTAACTTCCCTCAATGCGTTTGATCATTAGCCCTGCCAAGCCCTGTATGCCATAAGCTCCCGCTTTATCCCGCGGCTCACCGCTAGCGATATAGGCAGCTATCGTGTCTTGCGACAGCTCGGCCATTTCAACTCGTGTAGTCGACATTGCCACAGCCACGCCTGCCTCAGTGGCCAGTGCAATCCCGGTGTGCACCTCATGCCATCGACCGGACATGCTGGATAACATACGGCAGGCATCCGCATCATCCACAGGTTTGCCAAGAATCTCGCCATCAACCACGACTGTCGTATCTGCAGCCAAGACCGGCAACAACGTTTTTTGTGCTGATTTAAGCTGCTCAATACAGACGCTGGCCTTGGTTTTGGCAAGCCGTAACACATATTCTGTAGCAGCTTCGCCAGCAAGCTCGGACTCATCTATATCTGATGGCAACACCAGAAAATCAACGCCTATCTGCTGCAATAGCTCGGCACGACGTGGTGAGCGTGAAGCCAGGTAAATACGCTTGTTCATACTTTATTCAGTGTAAGATTATCGAGAGGATACTAACTGATAGCATCAATAACGCATAGTCTGGTGCTAGATAGTGTGGCGCTAGTCTCGCTTCACATCACACCACCAGAACATCCATAATATTTTAAGAGAGCTTTGATATGGCCGAATGGAGCTATTTATTCAAGATCGGCATTGCGCTGTTTGCCATCGTCAACCCGATAGGCAGCGTGCCTATCTTCATCAGCGCCACCGATGGCTGGTCAGCCAAAGATCGGGCGCATACCGCCAACACCGTGACGCTGACAGTGTTTCTGGTATTGGTCGTATCGGCATTTCTAGGGGATCGTATACTGGATTTTTTCAGCATCAGCATTCCCTCGTTTCAAGTAGGTGGCGGCATACTCTTGATGTTGATCGCCATCACCATGATGCATGGCAAGCAAAGCCATGCGCGACCTACGCCGGAAGAAGCACAGGCAGTGGCAGATCGGGAAGTGATCGCGATTGTGCCATTGAGCATCCCTTTACTGGCCGGCCCAGGCGCTATCAGCAGCATGATTATTACCGCCCAGCAGAGTGGTGGCTTCTGGGGCCATGTCTCGCTTGCCATTCCGGTAGCCGCAGTCTGCGCGCTGATCTGGGTCACATTAAGGCTGTCAGTCCGCATTGCGCAGAAACTCGGCAACATTGGCATTAATATCGTGACGCGCCTGATGGGCCTGATATTGGCAGCGATGGCAGTGGAATTTATTGCACAGGGTATAACCGGGCTTTTTCCCAAGCTTGCATCTTGAAAGCGCTGGCATCATGAAGCTTGCTTCTTGAATCAAAAGCTTATGCTGGTTTAGTCATGCCCGAAGCTGTAAAATAGACGCTCTTTGCTTCTGCAAAACCTTAATATCAAGCCAAGTAACCCATACCCCATGACCTGGAAACCCAACACTACAGTCGCGGCCATTGTCGAGAAAAACGGCCGGTTTTTACTGGTTGAAGAAGAAACCGCCGATGGCATCCGCATCAACCAGCCGGCCGGTCATCTGGAGCAAGGCGAGACGCTGTTGCAAGCGGTAGTGCGCGAGACTCTTGAAGAGAGCGCTTACCGGTTCACGCCAGAAGCACTTCTGGGGGTTTATCATTGGCAACATCCAGCCAGGGACATTACCTATTTACGCTTTGCCTACATCGGCAGCGTTAGCCATCATGATCCTTTGCAAAAACTGGATGATGGCATCATCCGCACCGTGTGGATGACTCTGGAAGAAGTACGTGCTAACTCGGCCATATTGCGCAGCCCGCAGGTGCTGACCTGCATAGAACATTATCTGGCGGGGCAACGATTCCCGCTTAACGTGGTGACGCATATATGAAGAAAAAAGTGGTTGTTGGCCTGTCCGGTGGCGTAGATTCCTCCGTCGCTGCATTATTGCTGAAAGAGCAAGGCTATGACGTGGTCGGCCTGTTCATGAAGAACTGGGAAGACGATGACACCGATGAATACTGCTCATCCAAGCAGGACCTGATCGATGCAGTTGCCGTGGCCGATAAAATCGGCATCGAGATCGAGGCCGTGAACTTCAGCAAGGAATACAAGGACCGCGTATTCAGCAATTTTCTGGAAGAGTACCAGGCCGGGCGCACGCCTAACCCGGATATCCTGTGCAATGCCGAAATCAAGTTCAAGGCCTTCCTCGACCATGCCATGGGCCTGGGCGCAGACTTGATTGCTACCGGACATTACGCGCAGGTACGCGAAAACCCGCTCAGTCCCGGCCTGTTTCAGTTGCTAAAAGCTGAAGATGGCAGCAAGGACCAAAGCTATTTCCTGTATCGCCTGAATCAGGCACAGCTTTCCAAAACCCTGTTCCCACTTGGCCATTTATTGAAACGCGAAGTACGTGAGATTGCGCGCAAAGCAGGGTTGGCCAATAGCGAGAAGAAAGATTCGACTGGCATCTGCTTCATCGGCGAACGCCCGTTCCAGGAATTTCTCAGCCGTTACCTGCCGCGCAAGCCGGGCGAAATGCAAACGCCGGAAGGCAAAGTAGTCGGGCAGCATGAGGGCTTGATGTACTACACACTAGGGCAGCGTCAGGGACTGAAAATCGGTGGCTCACGCGAGAGCAATGGCGAGCCATGGTTTGTTGCCGCCAAAGACATGCAAAACAATGTATTGGTCGTGGTACAAGGGCATGAACACCCGCTGCTGTTGAACGATGGCCTGGTCGCCAGCCAGTTGCACTGGATTGCAGGGGAAGAGCCAAAGACCAACTGGGTATATGCCGCCAAAACACGCTATCGCCAGCCGGATGCACCTTGCGAGATAGACAGGCTGGACGGGGATATCACGGATATACGTTTCGGCCAGAAACAATGGGCGATTACGCCAGGGCAATCAGCGGTGGTGTATGAAAGTATGGTGTGCCTGGGCGGCGGGATTATCACTTCGGCCTTGTAGCAAACAGCCTGATGACTTTAAATCAGGCGTTTCCCGGAACTGTATTCTTGAACGCCGCACGTTTCATCATGGATAAGTAGTGCTTGGCAAGATTGGGATACTGTTCACGCCAGTTGATGTCGGCAAAACGCAGGTCAAGGTATCCAAGCAGGCAACCCAGCGCAATATCTGCCAGGCTGAATGTGTCATCCACGCACCACTTGCCCTCAGCCAGTTCAGCACTCAAGGCCTTTAACCCACGCTCTACCTTGCCCATTTGCTTGGTGATCACTGCTGCATCCTGGCATTCCTGGCTACGGCGAGATTCCTGCATCACAACAATGGCAGCGTCACATACGCCATCAGCCAAGGCTTCCCAGCGCTTGACCTGGACTTTCAGGTTGTGTTCATGCGGGATGAGGTTGGCCACGGGCGTACGGTGATCCAGATACTCGACAATAACGCGCGAATCAAACAGGCTATCACCATCATCCAGCACCAGCGTCGGCACTTTACCCAATGGGTTATGCTCACTCACGGGATGGTCAGGCGAACTCAAGTCCACCAGCACCATTTCAATCTCGATACGCTTTTCGGCGGCGACGACGCGCACTTTACGGGCATATGGGCTGTTGAGTGAATATAAAAGTTTCATAGGGTGGGCTTGGTTAAATTAATTATGATTTTCAATGTACATTATAATGCAAATGATGAATTCCACCTTACTCAAAAACCACCCAACAGATTTACCCCCAGCTCTTCAAGAAGCCATTAGAGTCAATGTTGCTGGCGCCATTGCTGAAGACATTGGCAACGGAGACCTAACCGCATTACTGGTACCGGCAGAAAAAATAGTCAAGGCCACGATCATTTGTCGTGAGCGTGCAGTGATCTGCGGCATCCCTTGGGTAGAAGCCTGTTTTGAGCAGATTGCACCCGGCAGCGAGATAACCTGGAAAATCAACGAGGGTGACAAAGTAAGCCCAGGCCAGGTGTTATGCGAGATTAGCGGCAATGCCCGTGCCCTGCTCACGGCTGAGCGCTGTGCACTTAACTTCCTGCAGGCACTCTCCGCCACGGCCACCGTGACCAAGCAATTCGTGGATGCGGTGGCTGGCACTTCGGCTCGCATCATGGATACACGTAAGACCATTCCTAGCATGCGGCTCGCACAGAAATATGCTGTTACGGTAGGTGGCGGACTGAACCAGCGCCTGGGTTTGTATGACGGGATACTGATCAAGGAAAACCATATTGCCGCAGCAGGCAGTATTGGCGCGGTGTTACAAGCAGCTAGTGATATTGACGCAAAGGTCAGCATCCAGATTGAGGTTGAAACACTGGAGCAACTCGCGACCGCAATTGATGCAGGTGCCAGGCTTATTTTGCTGGATAACTTCAGCATCGAGCTTTTGCGGGAGGCAGTCCAGCTCAATGCCAGTCGTGCAGTCTTGGAGGCTTCAGGCGGGATCAGCTTGGACAACGTACGAGAGATTGCACTAACAGGTGTGGACAGAATTTCCATCGGCGGCCTCACCAAGCATATACAAGCTATCGATCTTTCTATGCGCTTTTAATTTTCAACACCACACCTAAAGTTGCGTTAAGCCTTGTTTACAGGCTGCATTATCAAACATAATAGGGAAAATATCCTTAAAGGATGCAGAATGAACAGGCACTTCATATGAGCAAGCCCCTATCCATGCCTCCGGCAGTACAAGGCCGCCTCACACTGGGCGATGTTTTGCGCATGCTGGTCACCGACAATATGGTGGACAAAAAGCAGGCGGAACAATTGTACAAAGACCGCAAGATGGATAGCTCTAACCTGCACCCGCTGGTGGTGATTGGCGAACAAAAATGGAAGAACCTCACGCCTCCCAACAAACCACTATCCGTTGAAGGCCTTACCCAGTGGCTGGCAACGCGGGCCGGGTTGGAGTATTACCACATAGATCCGCTTAAGCTTGAGTTCGGTTCGATCACGCAGATCGTTTCCAAGGGCTATGCCGAGCGCCTCAAAATTATGCCGGTGAAAGTCAGCTCGACAGAGGCCACTATTGCCACGGCGGATCCTTTCTACAACGAATGGGTACCTGACCTTGAACGCATCCTAAAGCTAAAAATCAAGCTGGTCGTCGCCAACCCACTTGAAATCAACCGCTACCTGCCGGAGATCTACAACCTCGCCAACTCCATGAACCTGGCGAATACTGCCAAAGCCGGGCAGATTGTGGGTGTACAGAACCTGGAACAACTGGTTGAACTGGGCAAGGACAAAAACCTGGATGCCAACGAACAGCATGTGGTCAATATCGTAGACTGGATATTCAAATACGCTTTTGAGCAGCGCGCCAGTGACATCCACCTGGAACCACGTCGTGGCTTTGGCCTGATGCGCTTCCGTATTGATGGCGTCCTGCATCAGGTTTATCAATTACCGTCCAACATCATGAATGCCATCACCAGCCGGATCAAGCTGCTGGGGCGCATGGACATGGTAGAGAAGCGCCGCCCGCAGGATGGCCGCATCAAGACTGTGACCACCGAAGGTTCGGAGGTTGAGTTACGGCTTTCCACCATGCCGACTGCGTTTGGCGAGAAATTGGTAATGCGGGTATTCACGCCGGATATCCTGGTCAAGAATTTTATCGAGCTGGGCTTTGCGCCCGAGCAGGCAGCCATCTGGCAACAATGGACCAGCCACCCCAATGGCATTATCCTGGTGACCGGCCCAACTGGCTCCGGTAAAACGACTACGCTGTACTCCACACTCAAGCAACTTGCGACCTCAGAAGTCAACGTATGCACAATCGAAGAACCGATCGAAATGATCGAGCCTGCCTTCAACCAGATGCAGGTGCAACAGAATATCGGCCTCTCATTCGCTGATGGCATACGCACCCTGCTACGGCAAGACCCGGACATCATTATGGTAGGCGAAATCCGTGACGTAGAAGCTGCCGACATGGCGATTCAGGCTGCGCTGACGGGCCATCTTGTGTTATCCACGCTACATACCAATGATGCGCCATCTGCCATCACCCGCCTGTTAGATTTGGGCGTACCGTCTTACCTGATTCAATCCACGGTATTGGGGGTAATGGCACAGCGACTGGTGCGTACGCTTTGCCCAAGCTGTAAAAAGGCAGCGCCTATCGAGCAATCAGAATGGGATAATCTGGTCGGAAACTGGAAGATGCCTAAGCCCAAGCAGAAATACGTACCTGTGGGTTGCCTGGATTGCCGCAATACGGGTTATCGCGGTCGTAGCGGCATCTATGAGATGTTCACCGTCAGCAATGCGATGAAAAAACTCATTCAGCCGGATACCGATCTGGCAAAGCTCCGGGAGTACGCTTATAAGGAAGGCATGCAGCCATTAATGATCAATGGCGCGGAAAAAATTGCTGCCGGCCTGACCACCATAGAGGAGCTGATTAAAGTCGCCCCGCCGCTAGAGTAGACCCTCAACTTAGCTCTTACTAAGCCCAATATCACCCTGTCTAAATTAGCTTTTAGCACAGAATTATTTTAGGAATCAATGCGTTTTAGCCACATACATTCTTGACCAAAACGCGCCAAACGGTTACTGTTCTGGGTTCCCCAATTCTCAGTAAAAACAAGCAAGATTTATGGATGATGCCAATACAAAAACCCCGGCTGCACAAATAACGGGGGCAGAGATTCTAATCCGCTGCTTACAGGAAGAAAACGTCAAGTTCGTTTTCGGTTATCCCGGCGGTGCAGTTCTCAATATCTACGACGCGCTTTTCAGCCAGGACCAGTTCAAGCACGTCCTGGTGCGTCATGAGCAAGCGGCTGTGCATGCGGCTGATGCCTACTCACGCGCTACCGGCGCTGTCGGCGTCGCATTAGTCACATCCGGCCCAGGCGCCACCAATGCGGTTACCGGCATTGCGACTGCCTATATGGACTCTATCCCCATGGTGGTGATCAGCGGCCAGGTCCCTACCCCGGCTATCGGCATGGACGCTTTCCAAGAAGTCGACATGGTCGGCATCACACGCCCCTGTGTTAAGCACAACTTTCTGGTGAAAGATGTGCGCGATATTGCTGCGACGATGAAAAAAGCATTTTATATCGCGGCGACTGGCCGTCCCGGCCCTGTGGTCGTGGATATCCCCAAGGACATCACCGCACAATACGCAGATTTTTCATACCCGAAATCGGTAGAAATGCGCTCTTACAACCCAATCTTGAAGGGCCACTCAGGCCAGATCAAAAAGGCTGTGAACCTGATATTGGGTGCCAAGCGACCTATGCTTTATGCCGGCGGCGGCGTTGTGCTGGGCGATGCAGCGGAAGAACTGATCAAACTGACACGCAGACTTGGTTTCCCGATCACGAACACCCTGATGGGTTTGGGCGGATATCCTGCCACTGATAAGCAACACTTGGGCATGCTGGGCATGCACGGCACTTATGAAGCCAATATGGCCATGCAGGACTGTGACGTGCTGATTGCGATTGGCGCACGCTTTGATGACCGCGTGATCGGCAATCCTGATCACTTTTTCAGTAAAAACCGTACGATTGTGCATATTGATGTGGACCCATCTTCCATCTCCAAGCGCGTTAAGGTGGATGTGCCTATTGTCGGACATGTCCAATCGGTATTGGCAGAGATGAATGAATTGCTGGATGCTGAAAAAACCAAGCCCGATGCAACTGCACTCAAGGCTTGGTGGGCACAGATTGAAGCCTGGCGTGGCAAGAACTGCCTGGGCTATGACCGTAGCAGCGATATTATCAAGCCACAGTACGTGGTTGAGAAGCTTTGGGAAGTTACCAAGGGTGATGCCTTTGTGACGTCTGACGTTGGGCAGCACCAGATGTGGGCTGCGCAATACTACAAGTTCGACAAACCACGTCGCTGGCTCAACTCCGGTGGCTTAGGCACCATGGGTGTAGGTTTGCCATATGCTATGGGTGCGCAACTCGCATTCCCGGATGCACAGGTTGCCTGTATCACTGGTGAAGGCAGTATCCAGATGAACATACAGGAGCTTTCCACCTGCAAACAGTTTCATTTGCCTATCAAAGTGATCTTGCTGAATAACCGCTATCTGGGCATGGTTCGCCAGTGGCAAGAGTTCTTCTATGGCAACCGTTACTCAGAATCCTATATGGAAAGCCTGCCAGACTTTGTGAAGTTGGCTGAGTCATACGGCCATGTTGGTATGCAGATCACCAAGCCATCAGATGTGGAATCCGCATTGAAGGAAGCATTTAGTCCGCAACTTAAAGAGCGCTTTGTTTTCATGGATTTCCAAACCGACCAGAAGGAAAACGTATTCCCGATGATTCCGAATGGTAAAGGGTTGTCTGAAATGATCTTGGCAGAGGAGTTGTAATATGAAGCACATTATCTCTCTGCTCATGGAAAACGAAGCCGGCGCGCTGTCACGGGTTGCTGGCCTCTTCTCTGCTCGCGCCTACAATATTGAATCCCTGACAGTGGCCCCTACCGAGGACGCCACCCTGTCACGTATGACCATCGTCACCTCCGGATCGGATGAAGTGATCGAGCAAATCATCAAACAGCTCAACAAGCTGGTAGATGTCGTAAAAGTGTTGGACCTGAATGACGGGCGCTATATCGAACGCGAACTCATGCTGGTCAAGGTAAAAGCCACAGGCGCACTGCGTGATGAAATGAAGCGTATGTGCGATATTTTCCGTGGCCGCATTATTGATGTCGCCGATGGCAGCTATACCATCGAGCTTACTGGCGATGGTTCCAAGCTGGATGCTTTTCTGGAAGCACTGGATAACACAGTGATTCTGGAAACAGTGCGTACCGGTGCTTCTGGTATAGGCCGCGGCGATAGAATTTTAAAAATTTAATTACATATAGTTTGTATTGAAAGGTAGAAAATGAAAGTTTATTACGACAAAGACGCTGACTTATCCATCATCAAAAAACTCAAGGTCACCATCGTTGGCTATGGTTCACAAGGCCATGCCCACGCACAAAACCTTAAAGACTCTGGCGTTAAGGTCACTGTCGGTATCCGTAAAGAGGGTAGCTCATGGGCCAAGGCTGAAAAAGCCGGGCACAATGTGGAAGAAATTTCAAAGGCAGTTAAGGGTGCTGACGTTGTCATGATTCTGTTGCCAGATGAAAACATGGCACAGATCTTTGAAGCAGAAGTAGCGCCTAACCTGAAAAAAGGCGCAGCACTGGCTTTCGCTCACGGCTTCAACATTCATTACAACCAGATCGTGCCACGCAAGGATCTGGACGTCATCATGATCGCCCCTAAAGGCCCAGGCCATACAGTGCGTTCAGAATACCTCAAAGGCGGTGGCGTACCTTCATTGATCGCGGTTTACCAGGATGCATCCGGCAAAGCCAAAGACATTGCCCTGTCATATGCTGCAGCCAATGGCGGCACCAAGGGTGGCGTGATTGAAACTGACTTCCGTGAAGAAACTGAAACTGACTTGTTCGGCGAACAGGCTGTGCTCTGTGGTGGCGCTGTTGAACTGGTAAAAGCTGGTTTTGAAACCCTGGTTGAAGCTGGCTACGCGCCAGAAATGGCCTACTTTGAGTGCTTGCATGAGCTGAAGCTGATTGTTGACCTGATGTACGAAGGCGGCATCGCCAACATGAACTACTCTATCTCGAACAATGCAGAATACGGCGAATATGTGACTGGGCCCAAAGTCATTAACGACGAATCCCGCTGGGCGATGAAAGAAGCCTTGGCTAACATCCAGAACGGCGAATACGCCAAGAAATTCATCCTGGAAGGTCGTACCAACTACCCTGAGATGACTGCACGCCGTCGCTTGAATGCAGCGCATCCGATCGAACAGGTTGGTAGCAAGCTACGCTCAATGATGCCTTGGATTGCCAAAAACAAGCTGGTTGATCAGTCCAAGAATTAACATTTAGGAATTAATAGTAATATCTAATAACAATAATTCGTTATTAGATAATAAAAGGGGCAAGACGTTAAACGTCTTGCCCCTTTTACTTAAATCTCTTGCAGTAACGTTATAATCCCAACACCACATTACTTAAGGCCCATGCGTGTCAAACTGTCTTGCTGTATCGCTACAATATCTGCTACCTAAACATGCAATCACCACACTTGCTGGAAAGTTTGCATCAGCCAAGGCAGGAAGCCTAACCACTGCCGTCATCCGTTGGTTTGTCGGACGCTATAAAGTGAATATGGAAGAGGCAGCTCAGCCGGATATTAGTGATTACCAATCCTTTAATGACTTCTTTACCCGCGCCTTAAGGCCTGATGCCAGAACCATTTCCAAATCTGAATTTATTTGTCCGGTAGACGGCGCTATCAGTCAATTTGGCGAGATAAGATCAGACCAGATTTTTCAGGCCAAAGGTCATAGTTACTCAACAAACGCTTTGCTTGCTGGTGAAAAAGCCTTCGCTGCAAAATTCAACGATGGCAGCTTTGCCACTTTGTATCTCAGCCCTAAGGATTATCATCGCATTCACATGCCCTGCGATGGCCGCTTAATTAGCATGAAATATGTTCCTGGCACCCTGTTTTCGGTTAACCCTGCAACGGCTCAAGACGTTCCCGGCCTATTTGCGCGTAACGAACGAGTAGTTTGTGAGTTCGAGTCAAAAGTACATGGCACTTTTGTGATGGTGCTAGTTGGCGCCACTATTGTTGGTAGCATGGCCACTGTTTGGCATGGAGTGGTTAACCCACCGCGTAGCAAACATGTGCGTGAATGGACTTATTCAGATCAAAATATCGAATTAAGACAGGGTGAGGAAATGGGAAGATTTTTACTGGGATCGACCGTGGTCCTGTTATTCCCGAAAAATACCCTGCAATTCAATCAGGAATGGACGCCGACAAAAAGTATTCGGCTCGGTGAAGCGCTTGGAATGACTATCTGACAGTAGCTGTCAGATAGTCATCAGGAACAATTACGTGGCTTGCGGAGTAACGACTGACGACTCTTGATTGCGCCGTCCATGATTGTGCCTGTCTCCACTAAGGTGGCTGGATAGTTCATTAAGTGCCAAGCGATATACATCTCGTTTGAACTCAATCACATTATCCATCGGCACCCAGTACTCGCTCCAGCGCCATGCGTCAAACTCAGGATGGGTGCTGGCACGTAAAGATACGTCACAATCACGGCCTACCATGCGCAACAGGAACCAAATCTGCTTCTGGCCTTTGTAGCTACCGCGCCATTCTCGTTTAATCCAGTTATTAGGCACATCGTAGCGTAACCAGTCTCGGGTACGTCCCAATATCTTGACATGGTCAGGGCGCAAGCCGACCTCCTCCATCAGCTCCCGATACATGGCCTCTTCCGGGCTCTCGCCCTGCTTGATGCCACCCTGTGGAAACTGCCAGGAATGTTCGCGGATGCGCTTACCCCAAAATACCTGATTATTGCCATTACATAAAATAATGCCAACATTTGGTCGATATCCATCGCGGTCTATCATGACAAAAAACCCTAATAATTTAGTGTAATTTTTTCACACTTCGACGTGGATTGAAAGCAATGTATTCACAAGCATTAAAATCAGTTTTCAGCACACAGATTAAGCCGCTTCTGTAGTAAGCAATATTGACGCTATTTAATTCAAGGCCTTATACTGCAACGTCAACCGCAAATGCCAATCAAGCGTTTTCCACCCTCTTACGATCAACTTGAAATCACTTTTGAAATACTCTTCAAATAAGCTTTGTGTAATTATTGCTGTTTTCCTTGCAGGTGCATCAGCTTCATTTTGCTGCCAAGCAGCGACTTACGCATACATCACCAACCAAGCCAGCAACGATGTATCAGTGATTGATGCAGAGAGCAGCAAGGTCATTGCAACAATCCCCGTAGGAAAAGCGCCTGTTGGTATTGCGGTGTCAGTAATGCTCAATCGCGTTTACATCTCCAATGTAGACGGAAAAAGCATCTCGGTTATTGATAGCATTACCAATCAGGTGATTGAGGAACTTGTTATTAACGGCTCACCCGTTGGCCTGGCTCTATCGCCTGACAGTAAAGTGTTGTATGTGGCCGACTGGTATGACGACCGCGTATTAGCAATCAGCACCGCAAACTTGTTAGATCAGCGTGAAATTTCCGTGGGTAAAGCCCCTGCCGGAATGGCAGTCAGCCCTGATGGGAAGACCCTTTATGTAGCCAATCGCGATAGCAACGATATTGCAGTGATAGATACAGCAGCGTTGACCATCAGCACTCGTATCAATGTTGGTAAGCATCCCTTCGGTTTAGCGTTGAATCAGGATGGCTCTGCACTTTATGCGGTAAATGTACAAAGCAATACGCTTTCTGTCATTAATACTTCTACTCACCTTACAGATACTATAAAAGTGGGTGATCATCCCTACTGTGTAACTGTAAGCTCAAATGGCAAATATGCCTATGTCACTAATACTCAGGATGATAGTGTTTCTGTGATTGATGTTAGTGCAAATAAAGCGATCACAAAAATAAAGGTAGGTGAAGTGCCTGAGGGCATAAGCTTTGATGCCATCAATCAAAAAATTTACGTAGCGAATTGGGGTAGTAATTCTGTGTCTGTTATTGATGCAACCAGCAACCAATTAATTAAGTCGATCAGCACGGGTCAGCAAAGCCGTGCTTTTGGGCAGTTTATTTATCAGTAAGTGTTAGCCAGTAAGTAATAAGTAAGAATTGTCATGTATTAAATAAGTAGTTTTAGGTAAGTGCCTTAATTTTGTTATTAAGCTAAAATCTTTGTAGTTATTATTGTTATTTTTTGGAGAAACTCGCATGAAAAAAGTATTAGCACTTATTGCCCTGGCAATCCTGCCACTCACTGCTGCGGCTCACGGCCCATCACCACAGAAAGTGGAAAAATCCGTCGTGATTAAGGCCGATCCAGCCAAAGTCTGGGCTATCGTGAAGGATTGGGGTGGTCTGCATAAGTGGCTACCGCCAGTCGCAACGACCAAAGTGGAAACCAAAAAAGATGAAAATGGCGAAACGGCCTCTTACCGCTTACTCACATTAAAAAGTGGGGGCACGATATATGAAAAGCTACGCAGCATCGACGATACAGATATGAAGATCAAGTATGAGATCGTTGAAGGTGCGTTGCCAGTAGCAGATTACAACGCTTACATGACAGTCAAGGCCGGCCCTGGCGCTGGCGAAACAACCGTTACCTGGGTAGCGCGTTTCTATCGTGTATATAAACTCAATCCACCAATCCCAGCTGGTCAGGATGATGAATCCGCACTTAAGGCCGTGAACGGTGTGTTTGACGCTGGTTTGCCAGAGCTTAAGAGAGTAGCTGAAGGTGGCAAGTAGTAAGGCTCGATATTAGATTTGTGACAATTTTTGTCATTGAAATAAAACAAGAGCGGATTAAATATCCGCTCTTTTTTGTTTCAGCTTATAGTGGAGTCACTAAGTAAACGGCAAGACAAATTGTAAAGTTTGCTTAACCAAAACACCCGTTCTTGTATGTTTAATTAATTTTTCAAAAGGAACCATCATGTTAAAACAAGTGCAAAAAGGTTTTACCTTAATCGAACTGATGATCGTAGTTGCAATTATCGGTATTCTGGCAGCAGTTGCTATCCCGTCTTATCAAGATTATGTTACGCGCGCTCAAGTGGCTGAGCTTGCTGAGCTATTGAGTGGGATTAAAACACCAGCATCTGAGTTTGCATCCAATACAGGCAGCTGGCCTACTGCAATTGTTCAGCAAACACCTACAGTAGTTGTCGCCGCGACTGCAATCGCGGCTCAATTAACTGGTAACTACTCTACTGTTACAGGTGCAGTTGTCGGCGCATACCCTGTTGGTGCCATTACTGGCACAATGTCAACTGGTCGTGCTAGCACTACAACCATGGTGCTTAGTACTACCGATGGTAGTCGCTGGATTTGTACAGGTGGTTCAATTTTATCTAAGTATCGTCCACAAGCTTGTCGTTAATTCTTTAGCGATCTAAATTTGATCGCTAAACTGGTAGAGCAATAGAATAAGCCTGTCTTTATGACAGGCTTATTCTATTTGGCATTAGCACTTTACATTTACATGCTGCAAACCAGTAAGATAAATTAGTTTTTCTCACTAAATAGCCATTTTAAATAGAGACTTATATGTTGGCTTGGTTAAAGAGGTTTATTGCTAAAGATAACAGCGCAATCTTGATAGCACCAAATAGGCAAACAATAAATATAGATGAATTAATGCGAAATGCATTTGCATCTTATGAGTTAGGAAGCCTAGCTAAAGCAGAGAAGTTATTTAGTGAGATATTGGCCACCAACTCAAACAGTTACGAGGCAGCCTACTTTCTAGGTTTAGTATATAGAGATCAGGGCTTTGCTGAAAAAGCAGTGACATTACTCAGCCATGCTCTTTTTCTTAAAAATGACGAGCCCGAGTTTTATAAATCGTTAGGTCATTTGCTGCTAGATCTAAAACGTAAGAGTGAAGCAATACCTATATTTGAAAATGCATTAAAACTTGATCCAAGCTGCATAACAACTTTAAGTGCGCTATTTTCTACATATAGAGAGTTAGGAAACTTTAATAAAGCTTTAGAGTATATCACCATCGCATTAGAGCTAGCTCCTAATTGCTGGCCTGCATTAAATGTGCGTGGTGACATTTTACTAAATTGCGGGAAAGTAAACTTAGCAATAAAGGACTACCTTACCTCCACGCGCCTTAACCCAGATTTTTCAAGCACATTCAGCAATTACTTATTTGCCCTAAATTACTCTACATGTATATCTGCCGAAGAAATTTTTGCTGAGCATAAACGGTATGATGAGATACATGGCTCAGGTAAATTCGGATATCCAATAGTAAATATTAAAGACCCAAAACCATACAGAAAATTACGCATTGGATATCTTTCCCCTGATTTTTTTGACCACGCAGTATCAATTTTCATCATTCCTATTCTGATCAATCATGATCAGAATAACTTTGAAACCTTTTGTTACCATGTAGACAAAATTAGAGATGATGTAACTGAAGAGCTGAAATCAATAAGCAATCATTGGAGAGACTGCTTTGATTGGTCCACAGAATCTATAGTCAAAAAAATCAAAAATGATGATATTGATATATTAATAGATTTAGCTGGTCATACCACGAACAGCAGATTAGATCTTTTTGCAGCTAGAGCAGCCCCAATTCAAATTACTTGGCTTGGCTACATTAATACAACAGGGCTCAGTGCAATGGACTATCGTATCGTAGATTCCAACTCTGACCCTGAAGGCATTGCTGAAAGATATCACACTGAAAAATTGCTACGCTTGCCTAACACTCAGTGGTGCTTTAATAAACCTAGGCAGCTAATTGATGTATCACCCTTACCAGCATTGACAAATAAATTTATTACGTTCGGCTCATTTAATAGATATAGCAAATTATCTGAAAAAATTCTTAGTCTTTGGGCCAAACTATTAATACAAATTGCTGGATCAAAGTTAGTAATAGCTGATGTGCCGGAAATTGAATTAGAGTCAATTCGCGAGTTCTTTACATCCAAAAATATAAATATTAATCGCCTTGAATTTTATGGTCGTATGTCTACTGAGTCTTTTAGGGAACTGCATCATAAAGTTGATATTGGTCTGGACTCACATCCATATAGTGGCGGCACCACGACATGTGAATCTTTATGGATGGGAGTTCCAACGCTAACACTAGTTGGGGAAACTTCCATATCAAGAAGCACATCGAGTCTTATGCAAACACTAAAACTTCCAGCGTGGATCACGTACACTGAAGAAGAGTTTCTCAAGGCAGCAATATTGCATATGAGTGACTTACAAAAACTTGCCACATTACGCTTTAATCTGAGAGAGCAAGTTGAGTCATCATCTATTATGGATGCCAGTCAATTTACCAAAGATCTTGAAAATGCATTTAGAGGCGTATGGAAAGAAAAATGCATAACGACAACTGATGTCTAGTTGATTAATACACTTAACACCACATTTATATTGAGTGTTTTTAGATTTCAAATATGCAATCAGGAAAAAACATGCTCAGATGGTTCAGCAATTTACTTTTAAAAAATCACACCTATAAAAAAAGTGATGTAACTGAAGAAAAACCTCGAACTAGCATTGATGAGTTAGTTCGTCAGGGATTTGAGCTTCATGAAAGCGGTAAAGATGTTGAAGCCGCGGTTATATTCAAAAAAATCTTAAATATAGATCCATTTCATGCTGATTCTCTTTATCTGCTTGGTGTGATCGTAAATAAATTCGGCGATAAAGAGCGTGGCATTGAATTAATTGAAAAGGCTATTTTATACAAAAGTGATGAGCCATTTTTCTACAGGTCATTAGGAGACATATATTTAGCAGGATGGAAACTTGAGCAAGCGGCCAATAACTATGAACGTGCTCTAACTCTCGAACCAGATTCAATCCCAACCTTACTAGCTTTGGGTTCTGCTCATGAACACCTAAGAAAGACTAAAAGTGCAGAAGAGTATTTTCTTAAAGTTCTACAATTAGAAGCGAATTGCGCTCCAGCGTTGAACAAACTAGCAGAGGTATTATTAGACAGCGGTAAAGCGGATTTGGCAATTCCTTATTTTAAGAAAGCACATACTCTAGATCCAAAAGATTTTACCCTATACAGCAGCTATTTATTTTCACTCAATTACACAGTAAATTTATCTGCCCAAGCTATTTTCGAAGAACATAAAAGATTCGACGATATATATGGATTTGGGAAGATTAACCGCAAGACTATTAACCCAAACTCAAGTAGACGGTTGAAAATTGGATATATCTCACCAGACTTTCGTTTGCATGCTGTCTCTAGCTTTTTTGAGCCTGTGCTCGCTCATCACAATAGATCTGAATTTGAAGTGTTTTGTTATCACCTGCATCAGGTCAAAGACGATGTAAGCTTAAGGCTACAGTCTATGGCTGACCATTGGATTGAGTGCTCTACATTATCTGATGACGCACTTTTTAAAAAAATCCAGGAAGACCAAATTGACATTTTGATAGATTTAGCCGGCCACACAAGCTACAGCAGATTGTTAGTTATGGCGCGCAAACCCTCCCCAATCCAGATTACTTGGTTAGGGTATATCAATACGACTGGCCTCTCAGCAGTCGATTATCGAATTGTGGATCATTACTCAGATCCTCATGGCATTGCAGACCAATATCATAGTGAGAAATTACTGCGTCTATCAAACAGTCAATGGTGCTATAGCAAGCTGGAACAATCAGTTGATGTGTCTCCCTTACCAATGACAAGTTCTGGGTTAGTTACCTTTGGCTCATTTAATAGATTTAGTAAGTTATCGAAGAAAATATTAACTCTATGGGCAAGGATATTAGTCAATATTAAAGAATCTGAATTACATGTAGTGGATGTTCCAGATGATGAACGCAAAGCGATGGAGACTTTTTTTGTTGAGCACGGGGTAAATGTAGAGCGCATAAAGTTACATGGTCGCGTTGCCTATCAAGATTTTGTAGCATTGCATCATCATGTAGATATTGCTTTTGATGCTCATCCATACAGCGGCGCTACAACCACATGCGACTCCTTGTGGATGGGCGTCCCAACTTTAACATTAGTTGGTGAAACCTCTATATCAAGAAGTACCTCTAGTATCATGCAGACTTTAGGCTTGAGTGATTGGATTGCGAATACAGAAGAGAAATTCGTGGAAATTGCGAAAAAACAATCGAGTGATGTAACAAAACTTGCGGAATTACGTGCAGGATTAAGACAAAGAATGCAATCTTCACCTCTTATGGATGCCGAACTATTTACCAAGAATCTTGAAGCAGCATATCGAGGGGTGTGGATAGAGAAGTGTAATGATCACCAGAGTGCTTAACAGGCATATCTTAAGATTACTACTATAATTTAAGTAATATCTCCTTAGTCAGATCATCGATTATCTCGGAGTTGTATCCTGCCTCTAATAACATCCATTTAAATGCGTTACCCAACTTGGCTTTTTTATAGAAATTCATTCGATGTTCGATTTTGAATTTATCGATTTGACGAAACATCTCATTTAAAGCTGCTCGCTTATTTGCCATTGATGTTTTGTTTTTGCTTGTAACGTCGGCAAGCGGTATTCTTCTGATAAAAAATTCAGCTAATTCTGTACCAAACTTTGTTGCACCTGAAGCATCAAGCCAGCTAATCACTATACGACCTCTATTCTCATGATTAGGTTTTAACGCCTCTGGTACCACCATCAAGGACTAGCACATCAAAACCATGTTGTACTAATACAAAGGCTGCGGCTGAACTGCGCCTGCCCGTTTGGCAATACACAATATATGTTTTTGATTTATCAAGCTCGTCAGTGAGACTTCTAATCTGATTGAGAGGCACATTAATAGCGCCAGATAAATGATCAAATTTATATTCTGAAGGCAAGCGGACATCCACCCAGACTGCACCATCTGCTACTTTGGTTTTAGCTTCCGTCATTGAAACCTGATTAATCAGTGGCGCCTTTAACAACTCGACAAAGTCAGTCTTATTCAGCCGTAATAAAGAACCATCAGTTTTCATGGTCACAGTGGCATTGCGCTTGTTATCAGAAACCAGAGCCTCTTCGCCAAAAGCGTCACCAGCGATGAGTTCAGCCAGAACGACTGGTGCATCACCAGGGCTGGCAGCCCGACTCACCAGCGCTGCGCCATTTTCTATCAGGTAATAGTAGTCACCTTCTGCACCTTGTCGTATCACCACTTGGCCTGCCTTGACTGAAACATTGGTCATACGACGAAACATTTCTTCGATATTCGCAGTAGGCAATCGGCTGAATACGCCATTTTGCAGTTTTCCTGCGCTGAATGCACTGGTATCACCCATCCACGCAGTAGCATCGCGCTTTGTTTCTGAGCCAACAGATGTTTTGGCGTTGCTTGGTGTGCCAGAATTTTCCAGGCCAGCCAACTGATCCCATGTCATCATAATATCGAGCAAATCCAGATCAATACGGACAATCTGGATTTCAGTGAGGGCAATGGCATCTTGTAAGGCAAGGCGCGTGGGGAATATTGGATGCTTGGCAGCATCACTGCCACCTTTGAGTACCTTTTTTGTACCATCAGTCAGCCTGAGACCAAGGTCGCCACCAAGCAAATACATAGCCTGCGCGCTCTTCACCAAATTCATACGAAATGGATCAATGTCTTTACTGACAGTCTCAACGAAACATAACGTAGAAAGCTCTTTCAAACGGCCTGCAGAAAGAGTGGACATTGGTTCTAATTGAACTAGCGTAGATGAATCGGGTAATGCCATGGCACTAATAGACTCTCACTAAAATAACAAAAAAATGCACATCATCCGACTTGCGATGATTGTGCCGAGTTCACGCGAAATCTAATATAAATAATTCAGGCTAGATATTACCATCAACGCCTATAATCAATGACTAATTGTCTCGGCATTTACAGTTTAAAAACCTGTGAATTCTGCAGCGCTTGCGGCTTTATTGCCAAGCTGCTCTGCTCAATTTCATACATGATGGTTTCGCCCTCCCCTGGCTTAAGATGGGTGATGTAGACTCTGGCAGGGCGAGTCAGCTTGCCGAGCTCTTCCACCAACATGGATGGACAAAGATGCTTTGATAGTTTTGCCAGCTCAAACTCACCATTGCTGAATGCCGTTTCAATAATCAGATACTTCAAGTTTTCAATCTGGTTAACCTGCTCCCACAAAGCATCACAGGTCGTTGTATCGCCAGTAAACACCAGGCTGCTCTTGCCGCTGTCAATTCTGTAACCTACGGCCGGGACCACATGGTTTGCGGGCAACGCTGTAAATTGGCAACTACCAATATCGACAGGTACACCAAGCTTAACTTCGCTATATTGTAAAAGCGGGTTTTTTGCATCAGGGATTGCATTAAAGTCTGGCCATACTTTCCAGTTGAAAATATGCTGCTTTAAGACATCCAATGTTTCAACGGTTGCATGAACAATTACTGGAGCGGTACGGATACCCATCACGGTATCTACCAGGAATGGGATGGATGCTATATGATCAAGATGTGAGTGGGTGACAAATATGTGGTCTATAGCGAGCAGTTGCTGAATAGACAGGTCACCCACCCCTGTACCCGCATCCACCAGAATATTACCGTCGACCAGCAATGAGGTGGTACGAAGGTTGCCCCCTATACCGCCGCTACAGCCTAATATTTTTACCTGCATAGATGCTTTTCCATCATTTGGTCTCGAAAGTAAATACACCATCCCAGTCCTGACCGGGTGGATTCTGCCTAAAAAATTCAATGCGCTTGGCATAAATTTGATACAAATAACGCTTAGGATTCAGCTTCTGCAGATTAATGAATTGCATCTCTGCTATATCCCAATGCTGTGCACGGTAAAGCTTGAGCGTTTCGCGATAAAGCTTAAGTTCATCTTTAGTCGCCTTATCTTCCTGACCGATTTCGCAGATTGGTTCAAAAATAGCAACCGGCTCATCCTTACCTTTTACCCGTACAATATCCAGTTCGCGATAGAGATACTCAGGTACTTTCTCTTTAGTAAACTCGCTGACGATGATGTACACACCATAATTCTTGGTCAGGCTCTCCAACCTTGACCCCAGATTCACGGCATCCCCCATCACGGTATACGCCATGCGGAACTCAGATCCCATGTTACCTACTGTCATCATGCCGGTATTCAGGCCAACACCAATTTTGATTTCTGGCCACCCTTTGGCAACAAACTGTTTCTGTAGCTCACTTAAGCTATCAAGCATGCCCATTGCGGCTTGTAGCGCATGTTTGGCATGATTTGGGTCTACCAGCGGCGCTCCCCAGAATGCCATGATGGCGTCACCCATATACTTGTCAATGGTGCCGCGATTGTGATGAATCACATGCGTCATAGGCGTTAAGAATTCGTTCATTAGCTGCGTCAATTGTTTAGGATCCAACCCCTCTGAAATCGTAGTAAACCCACGCACATCAGAAAACAATACTGTCAACTCACGGCTTTCACCTTCAAGGCTGAAAGCTTCAGGATCCTTGGCCATTTCATCAACAAGTTCTGGTGGTACATATTGCCCAAATAATCCTGCAAGTTGACGCTTACCGCGGGACTCAACAAAAAAGCCATATGACATATTCAACACATACATTAACGAAATCATCAGCAATAATGACGCCAATGGCAGCACTAGGTTGGAGAACTGCCAGATAAGCAAATTAAATATGATACTAAATATAAAAATACCGGCAGTCAGGGCGGTCGCCAACAAGGGATTCAACACTGGTAACAGTGCTGCCAGAAGCAAGCCCACTAGCAGCAACATGACAAACTCAGCGCCCATGGTATAGGCTGGGCGCTCTTTAATGTTTTGATCCAAGATGCCCGCAATCATATTGGCATGTACCTCAACCCCAGCGTAGATGTTCTGTACTGGAGTTGCCCGCAAGTCCATCAACCCTGGTGCGGTGGTTCCCAGCAAAACAATCCGATCTTTCAACACATCTGACGATACTTTGCCACTCAAAACATCGGTCGCTGAAACATAAGGAAAGCTGCCCTGCTGACCACGATAAGGAATCAGGGCGGAAATTTTTTCATCAACGGGAATACGTTTATTGCCTAGCTTCAACCATTCCAAACCAGCATACTTCTTACCAACGCCAAGGCCTTGTGCAAAACCTGCTTCAAGCCTTGGCACTCCAAGCGCTATCCGGGCTATGGCAATAGGCAGAGCCTCGTAATAGCCACCCTTGTACTCCATCAGCATGGGCACTTTACGGGTGATACCATCCTGATCGGGATCTGGCACAAAATGCCCACCTGTCATCGCATTTTTTTGCAAAACTTCCAGGTTAGCTCCATATCCAGTCGCTTCTCTGAAATGAATACTCTTGCCCTTGAAGCTCCCCTCAACAAAGGAGGGGGATGGCAAACTACCAATTACGGTAGCTTTAGCGTCTTGCGTAAAATAATAGCCAAGCACAACATTGCGATTCTTCAAACTATCTGCAAAAATCTGATCGTAATCAAGCTTGGGCTTTAGCTCTGCCAGAGTCTGATGGAAACTGCTATCAGATTGAAGATACTTAGACTCAATTTCTTCCAGGCTTTTTAATCCAGAGCTTTCATCCTTTTCTGCAAACACAACGTCGAAGCCCATGACTTTAATCTTGTAGTCATCAAACAGTTTATCAACGAGTGCTCCCAGCTTATTTCTGCCCCACGGCCAGCGGCCTTGTTCCTGCAGGCTTTTTTCATCAATATCGACAATCACGATTCGATCGTCCTGTGTGCCAGGCATCATCAGGTTAAGACGTACGTCGTAGGTAAAATTTTCGAGGCGTTTTACAAAACCAAACTGTAAAACCTCTGAGGCGTGAAGTAATAAAAGCACCATTACGGCGATGCTAAGGCCGGCGCGAATACCATGTCTAAAGAGAAGTTCTGTTATACGCATAGATTTGAATTTATTATGTTTAGTGTAATTCTCAAATTATTTTGAAGCATATCGTAAAATCTGATGATTTAATAGCTTCATTTAGTTATTGCATTATGTTAACAACAGCCTCGACCTTATTGTGCTGTAAAGGAATTTTTCATGTCAGATCTCGAAGCAATTGAAATATCCCCATCAACCAACAGCAATATTGATGCCAGTGTTATATGGATGCATGGACTCGGCGCTGATGGCCATGATTTTGAGCCCGTGATCGCAGAGCTCAATATCCCGAATACGCGTTTTATCCTGCCACATGCGCCACACCGCGCAGTCAGCATTAACAATGGTTATGAGATGCGTGCGTGGTACGACATTTTTGGCTTGGAGATTAACAGCCAGCAGGACGAGACTGGCATTCGCGCGACACAACTGCAGATTGAAGCCCTCATCAGCAAAGAACTGGCGCGAGGCATCACTTCACAGCGTATCGTGCTGGCAGGCTTTTCACAGGGCGGCGCAATTGCCTTGCATACGGCAACACGCTACCCCTTGCAATTAGCCGGCGTTTTAGCGTTATCAACTTACCTGCCGCTTAAACCATTGCTGGCCGCAGAAGCAAATATTGCCAATCAGCATCTGCCAATCTTTATGGCGCATGGAACATTCGATACAGTGATTACGCTGGATGTCTGCACGGTTTCCGCCGACCTGCTCAGGCAACAAGGATATGCCTTGAGCTGGCACGAATACCCGATGGCACATTCCCTATGTATGGAAGAAATAGATGATATCCGTGCTTTCCTGAACAAAATTCTGGCTTAAACGAATACTTAAGATATTAAGTAGATGCAGCAGATTAAAGTTTAGCGCCTTTACATTCGCGCGTTATGCCGATTTAAAGAATAGGTTAAAATAGTGTATGAGCAAAATTAAACAAAATGCAGACTCAAGCAATGCCAACTTAAGCTTCGCCAATTTGAGTTTTGAGAGCGCTATTACCGAACTGGAAGCTATCGTCAGCCAGATGGAAGCTAACCAGTTGCCTTTGGAGCAATCGCTCTCATCATATAAACGTGGTACCGAGTTACTGCAGTTCTGCCAGAAAACCCTCGCAGATGTTGAGCAACAGGTACGCATCCTGAACGAATCCAGCCAGCTACAACCCTACACCGATAACGATGACTGATTTTTCTAGCTGGTCGCTCGCCATACAGCAACAAATGGAGCAAGTACTGGATCGCATGCTGCCATCTGCCAGCATTGCGCCAACAAGGCTGCACGAAGCCATGCGCTACGCCTTGCTTGGCGGTGGCAAGCGTGTACGTGCTCTGCTAGCCCATGCTGCAGGCGAATTCTGTGGGGCAGACCAGCAGAAAATAGAGTGCGCTGCAGCTGCGGTAGAGATGATTCACGCCTACTCTCTTGTACATGATGATATGCCCTGTATGGACGACGACGACTTGCGTCGCGGCAAACCCTCATGCCATAAGCAATTCGACGATGCTACTGCATTACTGGTAGGTGATGCGCTGCAAAGCCTGGCATTTCAGGTCATCTCAAACGTGGAAGATGCCAGCGACCCCAAACAGCAATTAGCCATGGTGCATTTACTGGCAATTGCCAGCGGTTCACGCGGCATGGCGGGCGGACAAGCTATAGATTTGGCAAGTGTCGGACAAAGCCTCACGCAAACCGAGCTTGAGCATATGCATATCCATAAAACCGGCGCTCTGATTCGTGCTGCGGCTTTATTGGGGGCTTATAGCGCCAGTAATGTTGATTCGGCTAGGCTGCACGCGATTGACCATTTTTCCCAATCAATAGGCCTGGCATTCCAAGTGGTTGACGATATCCTGGACGCTGAGGCAGACACTGCGACGCTGGGAAAAACAGCAGGCAAAGACGCCAATAGCAACAAGCCTACTTATGTCACCATACTAGGCCTGATTCGCGCCAAGCAGCTGGCACAAGAGCTATACGACAATGCGCTTGAGCCTTTAAAGCCCTATGGTGAAGAAGCTACCCACTTGCAGCAACTCGCCCAATTTATCACGCAACGTGGCTTCTAAAACTGACTGCCTAAATTAACCATGTACCCATTACTAGACACTATCAACTCCCCCGAGCAGTTGCGCCAGCTGGACCGCAAACAACTGACAGAGCTTGCCGAGCAGTTACGTACTTTTCTAATCGATAGCGTGTCGCAGACTGGCGGCCATTTATCCTCCAATCTCGGCGTAGTGGAACTGACGATTGCCCTGCATTACATTTTCAATACTCCAGATGACCGCGTGGTGTGGGATGTCGGGCACCAAACCTATCCTCACAAGATACTGACAGGCCGTCGTGAAGCGATGAACAGCCTGCGAAAACCCGGCGGCATCGCTGGCTTCCCACGCCGCTGCGAAAGTGAATATGACACTTTTGGCACAGGACACTCCAGCACCTCCATTTCCGCAGCACTGGGCATGGCAGTGGCTGCGCAGCAGACTGGTTCAGAACGGCGCGCAGTTGCCATTATCGGCGATGGCGCAATGACTGCTGGCATGGCATTTGAGGCACTCAATAATGCAGGCGCCATGGATGCAAACTTGCTGGTCATCCTTAACGACAATGATATGTCCATCTCGCCCAACGTGGGAGCATTGCAACATTATTTGGCAAAACTGCTGTCCGGTCGTTTCTATGACAGCGTGCGTCGTTCCGGTGAAAAAGTATTGGGCGTCGTGCCGCCTGTGCTCGAGTTTGCCAAACGCGCGGAGGAGCACGTTAAAGGCATGATGACGCCGAGCACCTTATTCGAGGAGTTTGGCTTCAATTATATTGGCCCGATTGATGGACACAACATGGATACGCTCTTAGCTACATTGAGCAATATCCGCCAACTGAAAGGGCCGCAATTTTTGCATGTGGTCACGCAAAAAGGACATGGCTTTCAACCTGCGGAAGATAATCCTGGTAAATTCCATGGCGTTGGTAAGTTCAATCCAAGCAATGGCGCTTCTGTTGCCACCCCGGGTAAAAAAACCTATACCCAGGTTTTCAGTGACTGGCTGGTCGATATGGCAGAAATTGATGACCGCCTGATTGGCGTCACCCCTGCCATGTGTGATGGCTCTGGCCTAAATGCCTTTGCCGAAAAATATCCTAAACGTTATTTTGATGTGGGTATTGCTGAACAACACGCCCTCACCTTTGCCGCGGGCATGGCCTGTGACGGCTTGAAACCTGTTGTCGCCATCTACTCTACTTTTCTGCAACGCGCCTATGACCAGTTGATCCACGACATTGCCCTGCAAAACCTGCCAGTGGTGTTTGCCATTGATCGTGCCGGTTTGGTGGGAGCTGATGGGCCTACCCATGCCGGCAGCTTTGATCTGAGCTATTTGCGCTGCATCCCCAATATGGTGGTGATGACGCCCAGTGATGAAAATGAATGCAGGCAAATGTTATTCACCGCCTACCAGCATGAGGGCCCTACCGCAGTACGCTATCCGCGCGGTGGCGGACCGGGAGTTGCTACAAAAAAATCTATGCAGGCGCTGACAATTGGTAAAGGTGAAATTCGCCGTAGCAGCACCAAGCAGCAAGATAAAAATCTTGAGCATAAAAATGGCCAAAAGAAAATCGCCATCCTCGCTTTCGGCAGCATGCTGACTCCTGCACTGGAAGTAGGCGATAAACTTGATTTGACCGTGGCCAATATGCGCTTCGTCAAACCACTGGATCTCGCATTGATTAAGCAGTTGGCAGCGGAGCATGACCTGCTGGTAACCATAGAAGAAAACAGTACCATGGGCGGCGCAGGTGCCGCAGTGATGGAGGCCCTGCAAGATATGGGCTTGCAAATCGACATACTTTGCCTGGGATTACCAGACCGTTTTATTGAGCATGGTGTGCATGAAACCATGTTGGCCGACTGTGGTCTCAACACAGATGGCATCATTGCCGCAATTGAGAAAAAATTAACCTAGTAGTATACTCAGGTATTCACTGAGCACTCGCCAAATAATTGAGAACCACATGAACCAGCCAATCAAACTACCTATCGAAGACGTTCAGAACACCCCTGACGTACGCCATCTGGCTATTGATAAGGTGGGCATTAAATCCATACGTCACCCGGTCAAAGTCAAGGACAAAACCGGCGGCATACAACACACCGTAGCCATGTTCGACATGTATGTGCACCTGCCGCACAACTTCAAGGGCACGCACATGTCACGATTTGTTGAGATACTCAACATGAATGAGCGTGAGATTTCGATTGAGTCTTTCGAGACGATCCTGCGTGAAATGGTGAAGCGCCTGGAAGCTGAATCAGGCTATGTAGAGATGCGCTTTCCTTATTTCATCAACAAGGCTGCACCGATTTCCGGGGTACAAAGCTTGCTGGATTATGAGGTGACGTTTATTGGTGAAATCAAGCAGGATATATTTGATATTACGGTCAAGGTGATGGTACCGGTTACCAGCCTGTGCCCTTGCTCCAAAAAAATCTCGGACTATGGCGCGCATAACCAGCGCTCACATGTCACAGTAACCGCGCTTATCAACGACTTTATCTGGGTAGAAGACATCATCCGCATGGTTGAAGAGCAGGCATCGTGCGAGCTTTATGGTTTGCTCAAGCGCCCTGATGAGAAATATGTGACTGAACGTGCTTACGACAACCCTAAATTTGTTGAAGACATGGTGCGTGATGTTGCAGCTCAGTTGAATGCAGAAACACGCATCGTTTCATATGTGGTGGAGTCAGAGAACTTTGAATCAATTCACAATCACTCAGCTTATGCATTGATTGAACGCGACAAGCGTACTGAGAAACACTAGCTAGATTCAAAGTGTGCCTGCTTTACGCGGTCGCCCCTACGGGCTACCCACTCCACGCTTCAGCAAGCCACTCCTCATCTATTCACAACCACTCAGCTTACGCCCTGATTGAAAAGATAAGCGCAAGCACTAGTACCTCTTGGTTAGCGTGAGGGCAATGCCTTCACGCTTCATATCCATACGGCTTAGCGCACTCATCCCCAGCAAGACAAACGCTGGAGATTCACCTTCCAGCACCATCCCATCCACCTGATTCAACGTCAAACTGCCAATCTTGAGCGTATTGATGACAACGTGATAAGCCATCACATTAGCACTAGCGGTCTGCACTTGTGAACGTTCACCTTTTTTGTAATCAATGCCGGCGCGACGCGCATCGCCAGA
Organism: Methylophilaceae bacterium; assembly: GCA_035459965.1. GTDB lineage: Bacteria > Pseudomonadota > Gammaproteobacteria > Burkholderiales > Methylophilaceae > DATHXC01. The sequence goes on along the minus strand of DATHXC010000008.1, from coordinate 46,895 downwards.
ATTCATTGCAATAGTACTTGCGCCAGTATCAACAAGGAATTTGACGCGCGCACCGTTGATCAAGCCCTCTGTGAAGTGGTGCCCAGCAGTATCGGCATATAAAATTGCACTGCCACCTTCGGGCACGTTCGTACCAGCAACAGTAGCCGCCTGACCCATGCCCAGTTCTTTACGCTTACCGTCTATTTCCAGTAAAGCTTTACTACTATTGGCGGAGATGAGTTTGATGCCTTCAATCGACTTTTGCCCAACTGCAAGGGTTTGTGGCTTGCCTTTGTTGACGATCACCACAGCCTTTCCGGTGAACAGCGCGACAACATTGACCTGAAGGTTGTCTTCAGCGACTGCCAGAGACAGTGTCAGGCTGACAATAACTAGTACAAGAAACCAGAGCTTCATACCAATCTCCCCGTGAGATTCTTCAATCTTATTGCAATTATTGTTTTCGATTGCTCGCTATTTTGCTGGCAATTTTTCTGGTGGCATCAGCTTTGCAAACAATATGCAGCCTAGCATAGCGTAAGCAGCTGAAAGCGTAAATGTCCAGCTAGGGCCAATTGCATCCCAGGCAAAACCGCTGACGACAGCGCCGAATGTCCCGCCTATGCCATAGGAGACACTGGTGTATAGCCCCTGCCCCTTGGACTGATGGCGCCCTTTGAAGTAGCGATGCGTCAAGGCAACTGCAGCAGCATGGTAGGAACCAAATGTTGCTGCATGCAGTATTTGCGCAAACATAATAAGCCACCAGTAATCCACTGCCCAGCCAATGACCGTGAAGCGGATAAAAGCTAAAAACAGGCTGGCAAGCAATATGCGCCTTAGACCAAAATTTTTAGTCAGCATAGGCATGCACAGAAAAATCAGGATCTCGCAGACTACCCCCAAGGCCCACAACCAACCGACCTGTGAGGCACTATAGCCATGCTCTACCAGGTAGATAGAATAAAACGTGTAATAAACCCCATGCGCAGCAGACATAGTGAAGCATGCGGTCATCAGTGCAATAACCTGTCGCTGGCGAATAAGCTGCCAAATAGAGCTGGCGTCGTTATGGTGGGGAATTATAAGCGGCTCAGGAAGCCTGTAGGAGAGTAAGGGAACCGCCACCAGCAGGCCCAGCAGAACCCATAGCAGGACCTGCATGTTGGTTAAATCAAGGACATATCCCAGGCCAACTACCGCAAGGATAAAGCCGATGGAGCCCCACATGCGGATACGTCCATAACGGTCAAATCGATCGCCCAGATGCCCAAGGGTAACGGTTTCAATCAGCGGTAGCGAGGCACTCCAGAAAAAGCTCAGTAGCAGCATCACTGCAAACAGCCATGAAAAGCTAGTGCCAAAGAATACGCCTACGTATGACAACACACTCAAGCCTGCGAGCCACTGGATAATGGGGACACGACGCCCCAAGTGATCGGCCAGCCAGCCCCAAAGGCTGGGAGCAAAAATACGGGCGACCTGAAACAGCGACATCAATACAGCGATCTGGAATGCGCTGAAAGCGAGTGATTTTAGATAGAGCGCCCAGAATGGGGTAAATGCGCCCACAAAAGCAAAATAGGCAAAGTAAAAGCCGGAAAGTCGCCAATAGGGAGTTGCGTTCATATCAGGCGCTTATTAGGTTTATTCAGGTAATAAAACTGGCCAAAAAATAGCTTGGCTAAAAACCAAGCTTTATATTTTTGGGGTATTGCAGACTACATCGCCGCACTGGGCGCGGTTGCGCAAGGCATGATCTATCAGCACCAAGGCAAGCATCGCTTCGACAATAGGCGTGGCACGGATACCCACACATGGGTCATGCCGACCTGTGGTCTGCATATCCAGCGCATGTCCGGACTTATCAATAGAGTGCCTTGCCTGAGGAATACTTGAGGTGGGCTTGAGCGCGACATGAGCAATAATATTCTGCCCGGAGGAAATACCACCCAGAACACCACCAGCATTGTTGGTAGCAAAACCATTCGGTGTGAGCTCATCACCATGTACTGAGCCACGTTGCGCTACGCTGGCGAAACCGGCACCGATTTCCACACCCTTCACGGCATTAATGCCCATCATGGCATAAGCAATTTCGGCATCAAGCCTGTCGAATATTGGCTCACCCCAGCCCACTGGCACACCTTCGGCCACGACGGAAATACGCGCACCAACCGAGTCACGCTCATTACGCACTTTATCCAGATAGGCCTCTAACTCAGGAACAATGCCACGATTTGGTGCAAAGAATGCATTCTCATTGACCGCATCCCATGTCTCAAAAGGGATAACGATCTCGCCAAGCTGGCTCATATAGCCTCGGATAGTCACGCCATAACGTTCACTTAGCCATTTCTTGGCAATCGCACCAGCAGCAACTCTGACAGCCGTTTCGCGCGCACTGGAGCGACCGCCGCCGCGGTAGTCGCGTATGCCGTATTTTTGCCAGTAGGTATAGTCTGCATGGCCCGGACGAAAGGTTTCGGCAATTTTGCTGTAGTCATGACTACGCTGGTCTTCATTACGTATCAACAAACCGATAGGTGCTCCAGTAGTCTTGCCCTCGAACACACCGGACAATATCTCGACAGTGTCAGATTCTTTGCGCTGAGTGACATGGCGTGAAGTACCGGGTTTGCGCCTATCCAGATCCACCTGCAGGTCCGCTGCACTAAGCTCAAGGCCGGGCGGGCAGCCATCCACTATGCCGCCAATCGCAGGGCCATGTGACTCACCAAATGAGGTTAGGGTAAACAGGGTGCCTATGGTATTTCCGGACATTTAAATCTCTTTTTAATTTTTCAGATAAGACGAAAGTTTAACATTAAGCAACCATCGTTGCAGATCAGGCTAAGGTTTCAGACCCGCGATCCATTGTGTATAAACTTGCTTCGCAACGCTGTTAAGGGTTGATATACGTGGTGCCAAGTCACCCTGCATTTCATCTGGCTGTTGCACGCCTGCACTAGATGCAGATTCCTCCAGCTCGGCCGCACCCGCTACGCACCATTTCTTGACCATGCTGGCAGTCATTTCAATGTGGCATTGAAATGCCAGATGCTTGCCAATGGCATAGGCCTGATTCTGGCAATACTCGCTAGAAAGTAGGTGTGTCGCCCCTTGTGGCAAGGCAAATGTTTCACCATGCCAGTGAAAACTCTGGAAGTTTTGTACATCGCCAAACCACTTTCGTGCTTCAGCATGGTCCGTCACCGTCACCTCGCCCCAGCCGATTTCCTTGACCGGGTTTTTACCCACTTTCGCACCCAGCGCTTTGCTAATCAACTGCCCGCCGAGGCAATGCCCCAATACAGGAATATCCGACTCCATAGCCTCAAGCACCAGACCAAATGCGCTCTTCAGCCAAGGCAAGTCGTCATTCACGCTCATAGGGCCGCCCATGAATACCAGCCCGCTAAATTCCTTGGCAGAGGCAGGCATGGTATCGCCCTGGTCGATCTTGACCAGTTGCCACGGGATATGATTTTCATCCAAAAAAGCTGATAAATATCCGGCACCTTCTGTGAGCGCATGCCGAAAAATCACAACTGGCTTCATTACTTGTACTCCATTAAATTAATCTGAATTTATGCTTAACGCTAGCTCAAGTTTTATGACTGATTTCTCTCCAAGTCCCGAGCGTCAATCCATCTAAAGTATGATCACCTATCGCGTAACGCACGAGGCGTAATGTTGGATAACCAATTTTAGCGGTCATCCTCCGCACCTGGCGATTTTTACCTTCACTGATTTTTATTTCCAGCCAGGCAGTAGGAATCGCTTTACGTTCCCGTATCGGTGGATTGCGCGGCCATAGCATTGCAGGCTCATCAATAGTGCGCACTTTGGCGGGCTGCGCTACAAAATCACCCAGATCAACCCCGCGCCTCAAGTCATCCAAATGCGCGTCTATAGGGCTTCCTTCAACCTGGGCCCAGTAAGTTTTAACTTCTTTATGCCTGGGATGTGCAATCTGGTGCTGCAAGCGCCCATCATCAGTTAAAATGAGCAGGCCTTCACTATCTGTATCAAGTCGCCCTGCTGCGTAAACATTTGGTACTGCAATATAGTCTTTAAGCGTCGGGCATGTATCATGCTTGCTGAATTGGCAAACCACACCATAAGGCTTGTTGAAGAGTATTAGCAATTTATTTAACTGGAATGAACACTATGTCTACAAAAATTGTTGTGCCATCTACTGGCGAAAAAATCACTGTGAATGCTGATAATTCGCTCAATGTTCCCGATCACCCGATTATCCCGTTTATCGAAGGCGATGGCATCGGTATAGATATTACCCCGCCCATGATAAAAGTTGTTGATGCAGCAGTAAATAAAGCTTATGGCGGTAAGCGCTCGATTGCCTGGATGGAAGTATATGCAGGCGAAAAAGCGACCAAACTTTACGATAAAGATACATGGTTGCCAGAAGAAACCATGCAGGCAATTAAGGACTATGTGATTTCCATTAAAGGTCCCCTGACAACGCCAGTGGGTGGCGGCATACGCTCACTAAATGTAACGCTGCGCCAGGAACTCGATTTATATGTATGCCTGCGGCCTATCCAATACTTCACTGGCGTGCCTAGCCCAGTAAAGGCGCCGGAAAAAACCGATATGGTGATTTTCCGTGAAAACACAGAAGACATTTACGCTGGGATCGAATGGGCTGCTGGTACGGATGAAGTCAAAAAAGTCATCGACTTTTTAAGTGACATGGGTGTGCGCAAGAAAATCCGCTTCCCTGAGTCTTCTGCAATCGGCATCAAGCCAGTTTCAATTGATGGCAGCAAGCGCCTGATCCGCAAGGCCATTCAATACGCGATTGATAATAACCGCAAGTCAGTAACAATCACCCACAAGGGCAATATCATGAAGTTCACCGAAGGTGGCTTTAAGACATGGGGTTACGAACTAGCTAAAGAAGAATTCGGCGCTGTTGAGATTGATGGCGGCCCTTGGTGTAAGCTGCCTAACGGCATCATCATCAAAGACTGTATCGCAGACGCATTTTTGCAAGAGATTCTATTGCACCCGCAAGAGTACGATGTTGTGACCGCGCTCAACCTGAATGGCGATTACATGTCAGACGCGCTGGCAGCACAGGTTGGTGGCATAGGCATTGCACCTGGTGCAAACCTGTCAGACACCACCGCCATGTTCGAAGCCACGCACGGTACAGCGCCAAAAATTGCTGGTAAGGATATGGCAAACCCGAGCTCACTAATACTTTCAGCCGAGATGATGCTACGCCATCTAGGCTGGGTTGAAGCGGCTGACTTGGTACTGCAAGGCGTAGGAAAAGCGATTGAATCGAAACGCGTGACGATCGACTTCTCATCACAGATGGATGGCGCGACGCAGGTAGGCAGCTCACAATTTGGGACTGAAATTGTGAATAATATGTGATCTACTGTATGACGAATTACTGTGATGTTTCGATAGATAAAGCCAACAATGCAAACGGCTCGCAGTTCATTAAACTGCGAGCCGTTTGCATTTCATCAAGCAGACATTACCAAAACCTAATAATAAACTTAGGCCTTTTGAATGTTGGAAGCTTGCTTGCCTTTTGGTCCTTCAGTCACATCAAAGCTTACGCGCTGCCCTTCTTTCAGGCTTTTATAGCCAGCCTCTACAATCGCGGAAAAGTGTGCAAACAAGTCATCGCCACCATCATCCGGAGTAATAAAGCCAAAACCCTTAGAATCATTAAACCATTTTACGGTACCAGTTGCCATTTCATACTTCCTTGCTAAAACATTAAGGGAGGCGCCCCCAAAAGTTTGCATTTCAAGAACTTAAGTCGGTAGTGCCGGCTACAATGAGCTCGAATTTCAAACGCCTGTTGGCGTTTTTACTTGCGATATAAAAATAAGTCAAGCATTATTTTTATATTTTATAGAACTTAAATGCGCTCAATGAGTTAAGTTAATTTTCACCAAGGTGAGCAGGTCGCCTTTACAAAAAAAATACTAACGTGCATTATTAGTATGTGCTCGTATAATAATGATTCAGGTGAAATAATTGTGCCTGGATGAAACACTTCTGAATTCATTGAAAAGTTAAATGGCTGCCACAACACTACCAAGCAAACTCGGCGGACTTGCCCGACTGTTGGTGCAAGACAAGCTCTTATCAGAAGATGAGGCGATTGCTGTTCAAACAGCTGCCGTCACTCAAAAAATTTCCTTTATTACTCAGCTAATCCAAAGCAAAAAACTACCGGCATTAAAAGTAGCCGAGACCTCAGCCAGAGCATTTGGATTACCTATTTTTGATCTGAATTCATTAAATTCAGACTATATTCCGGCCAAAACTATCGATGTAAAACTCATGCAAAGTAGCCGTGTCATGGCTTTGCAAAGCCGCAGCAATACGCTTTTTGTTGCCATATCCGATCCTACCAATATTCATGCACTGGATGATGTGCAGTTCCAGGTTGGTATGGCACTTTCGCCAGTGGTGGTAGAAGACGACAAACTAGGCAAGTGGATAGACAAGATTGCTGAAGCATCCGACACCAGCATGCAATCACTTTCCAGTGACGATGAGTTCGATCTGGATATTGAAAGTGAAGATCAAACCCAAGCACAAGAAGCGCAGACACTCGAGATTGATGATGCTCCAGTCGTTAAGTATCTGCAAAAAATATTACTGGATGCCATCAATATGGGCGCCTCAGACATTCACTTTGAGCCCTATGAAAAGTTCTACCGTATACGTTACCGTGTTGATGGCATATTAAAAGAAATTGCCCAGCCACCTTTAGCCATTAAAGAAAAACTGGCTTCTCGCATCAAAGTGATCTCCAGCTTAGATATTGCCGAAAAACGCATCCCCCAGGATGGTCGTATGAAGTTGGTACTTTCAAAAACACGTAGTATCGATTTCCGTGTCAGCACCCTGCCTATGATTAACGGCGAAAAGATCGTAATGCGGATTCTCGACCCAAGCAGTGCCACATTAGGTATCGAAGCTTTGGGTTATGAGCCTGCACAGAAAGATGCATTATTGAGTGCGGTTAGTCGACCATACGGTCTTGTACTAGTCACTGGCCCCACCGGCTCAGGCAAGACCGTGTCACTCTATACATGCTTAAATATATTGAATAATCCAGGAGTTAATATTTCAACCGCAGAAGACCCTGCAGAAATTCCGTTACCCGGTATTAATCAAGTTAACGTCAATGATAAGCAAGGCCTGACTTTTGCGGCCGCCCTGAAATCGTTTTTGCGGCAAGACCCGGACATCATCATGATTGGTGAAATTCGAGATCTCGAAACAGCAGATATGGCCATCAAGGCAGCGTCAACAGGCCACATGGTGCTATCCACCCTGCACACAAACGATGCACCATCAACGCTAACCCGGTTGATGAATATGGGCGTAGCACCATTCAATATCGCATCCGCAGTTTCTCTGATTACTGCGCAACGCTTGGCAAGACGCCTATGTAAAAGCTGCAGAAAACCAATCGATGTACCTCGTGAGGCATTGATAGGCCTTGGTTACGCCGAAGCAGACTTGGATGGAAGCTGGCAGCTTTACGGTCCCAATGATGATGGTTGTGAGTTATGTACCGCAGGCTATAAAGGGCGAGTAGGCATTTATCAGGTTATGCCAATTTCAGATGCTATGAGCCGTATCATCATGAAAAATGGCACTGCTCATGATATTGCTGACCAGGCAAAACGTGAAGGCGTAAAAGATTTAAGACAATCAGGTCTGTTAAAGATCAAACAAGGCCTCACTTCTATTGCGGAAGTAGAGGCGGTCACTAATGAATAACGCCATTAGCGAATAATTTCGGGGAACTTTAAGTTATGGCTGCAAAAGAAACCAAAGAAGTCACCTACGCTTGGGAAGGTACGGATAAAAAAGGCAAGCGCTTAAAAGGTGAAATGCGGGCAAATGGTGAAGCTTTTGTCAATGCAACACTGCGCCGCCAAGGCATTAATGTCATCAAAGTTAAGAAGCAAAGCAGTTTCAAGAACTCAGGCAAAGTCACCGAAAAAGACGTTACATTATTCACCCGTCAACTGGCAACCATGATGAAAGCTGGCGTACCTTTATTGCAATCGTTCGATATCGTAGGTAAAGGTCACAGCAACCCGGCTGTAGCAAAATTACTCAATGATATTAAATCTGATGTCGAAACGGGCAGTAGCCTAAGTCAGTCGTTTCGCAAATATCCATTACATTTTGATGCGCTTTTTTGCAATCTAATTGGTGCTGGTGAGCAGGCAGGTATTCTAGATGCATTGTTAGACAGACTAGCCACCTATAAAGAAAAAATAATGGCTATCAAAGGTAAAATAAAATCTGCTTTATTTTATCCAATATCAATTATCGTTGTTGCGTTTGTGATTACTGCAGTCATCATGATTTTTGTGATTCCCGCGTTTAAAGAGCTGTTTACCAGTTTTGGCGCAGATCTGCCCGCACCAACGCTGATGGTCATGGCCATTTCTGACTTCTTTGTTGCTTACTGGTGGGCAATTTTTGCTTCGATTGGGGGAGGGCTTTGGTTCTTCTTCTACACATGGAAGCGCTCAGAAAAAATGCAGTCCACCATGGATAGGCTGCTATTAAAACTCCCAATTTTTGGGCATTTGATCAGAATTGCTACCATCGCCAGATTTGCCAGAACATTATCAACTATGTTCGCAGCAGGCGTGCCTTTGGTAGAAGCGTTGGACTCAGTTGCAGGCGCATCCGGGAACCGTGTATATTATGATGCAACTAAAAAAATTCAGAGTGAAATCAGTACCGGTACCAGTTTGACAGTAGCAATGCAGAACTCCAATGTTTTTCCTAATATGGTGTTACAGATGGTTGCCATTGGTGAGGAATCCGGTGCGCTGGACTCTATGCTTTCAAAGGTGGCCGACTTTTTTGAAGCAGAAGTTGATGATGCCGTAGAAGCACTTTCCAGCTTGATGGAACCGATAATTATGGTAGTACTAGGTACACTTATAGGCGGCTTGGTGGTTGCTATGTACTTACCCATCTTCAAAATGGGCGAAGCAGTTTAACGGCTACTTCTTGGGAACTACAGAAGAAGCCATCCCCTTTTCTATTTCCGCCGCAGGGTAAGCGCCCAACATGCGCTTGCCATCCGCGAAGAATATGGTTGGGGTGCTTGTGACACCAAACTTCCTTGCAAGATCAGCAATTTTAGCTAACGGTTGATCACAACTTGCATCATTCTTCACCAATTGATTATTTAGCGCCCAGTCCTGCCAAGCTTTAGCGCGATCTGGCGCGCACCAGATTGCTTTGGATTTGTTAACAGAATCGGGGTGCAATTGTTCTAGAGGGAACAAGAATGTATACACTGTTACATCAGTAATAGCTGCCAACTCTTTTTGCTCTAGTTTCTTGCAAAATGGACAGTCTGGATCAGAAAATACAGCGATCTTTCTACTGCCATTGCCCTTCACTACCTTGATTGCCTGATCCAGAGGTAAGCTAGAAAAGTCTATCTTGGTTAATTCCGCCAGACGCTCGCTGGTAATATCGCGCTTTGTTTTCGGCTCAACCAAATGACCTTCAGCAATCAGGAAGCTTAGTTTGTCGTCAGTGTAGATAATCTGGCCATTCATATAGACTTCATAAAGGCCGGAATATGGCGTTTTAACGATGCTCCCTACCTGCATTTTTGGATAGGTTGCATCAATCGCCTTACGCAAGCTTGCTTCATCTGCCAGCGCTGGAGAAGCAAACAAACCTGCCAATAAAATTCCTGCTACATTTTTAATCATATAAACCTTTAGCTACCCTTTATTAACTAATTGCATGCTTGATCAGCTGGCGCTTTAAGCCAGGCTGATTATTGGTAAAAGCCAAGCCTGCATTGCGTAACTTGCCGATTAACGGTCGTTCATTCTCAAACAATTGATGCAGGCCATGGGTCACGCCAGACAGCAGCATGATGTCAGTTTTACGTGCACGTTCATAACGGCGCAGTAAAAATTCATCGCCAATATCCTGATATGGCGAGCTCTGCTTTAATGTTTGCTCTAGCTCAATTACATCCCGAAAACCCAAATTCACACCTTGCCCAGCCAAAGGATGTACCGAATGTGCTGCATCACCAATCAGCACCAGCCTTGCCTGCACCAGCTTGTGTGCCGTCTTTTTCACCAATTTGTGTGCAGCTGAAGGTGTAACAGTGCGCAAAGCTCCCAGCGCAAAACCTCCTGCCTCCGCAACTTTTTCTGCGAGAGTTTGTGCTGGTAAATCGAGCAGTTGCTGTGCATTCCTGGTAGACCACACCATGGAAACATGATTACCGGGAAGCGGCAGCCAGGCTAGCACGCCATCAGCGCTGAACCACTGCCGTGCTATGTTTTTATGCGGTAGCTCAGCAACAAAATTGGCAACTACCCCCATTTGTTGGTAATCATAAAGCTTTGTTGCAATCCCAGCTTGCGCACGTACCCATGAGTTTCCGCCATCTGCGGCAACTATCAGTTTCGCATTGAGTGATCGTCCATCTGCAAGCTTTAATGTTGCATGATCATCAGTAAATAGTAGCTGCTCGCAATCATGATTAGTTTCAATATGCACACCAGCATTCTGCATGTGCGACCACAGTAACTGCTGCAAATGGCTATTCTCCAAGATGTAGCCGAGACTTTTTATATTGGCCTCATATGATTCAAATTTTAGCGGCTCAGGGCTTGAGTCTCCCCAAATCTCCATACTATCTATAGGACATACCCTTGCATGATCAAGTGTCTCCCAGACACCCAGGGTTTTTAGCCAATGCGCATTGCCTGGGCTAATGGCATATATACGACTGTCCCATATATCCGGGCTAGTACTAACCGTTGAAAAATCAGGCGCTGATCTATCCACCAGCGCCACTTGATGGCCTTGTCGGGATAAGGCTAGCGCCGCAGCCCCACCAACCAAGCCGCCGCCTACCACAATGATGTCAAAATCAACTTTGCTCATAGCTATCCACGGCTGCCAAAACTCATTTTACTAATAAGGTGATTTTTTGCGGGCTTGATCACATCCAGCATGCCAAGACCCATACCGCGCAAGGCGGAGAGCCCAACAATGTCGTTTGAGAATAGATTCACCAGAAAATCGGTAAACATCAGGCCACGTTTGGTATCAGTTTTACGTTGCTGTTGATAGACTTTAAGCATTGATGCACCGCCAAGCTCATCAATCGGAGTTGTTGCAATCTGCCGGGCCAAATCCCAAGCATCGCGTATGCCTACATTAAAACCCTGACCGGCAACAGGGTGCATGGTTTGCGCTGCGTTACCGATAACCACCAAATGTGGCGCAGTGACTGGATCGAGGTAAGACAGTTTTAGCGGAAATGTCAGGCGCTTATCTACTGCGAGAAAGCGCCCTACCCGGTCACCGAAATGTTGATGCAAGCTGGCCAAAAACGTCTCGTCATTCATGGCTAGCAATGCATTGATTTCAGCCACCTTGCCTGTCCAGACCAGTGAAAATTCGTGAGCACCATTCGGCAGCAATGCCACGGGCCCCATAGGGGTAAAGCGCTCGTAAGCAATGTTGTCATGAGGCAACTCAGCGGTCACTTTTGTCACCAGCGCATCGTGTCCATACTGCTTGGTTTCACGCTTCAGTGCAGGAATATCAGCAAGACTGCGGCCACCATCGGCAAGGACGACGAGTTGACCACTCAAGACTTTCTCAGCCCCGTCCTGCTTGAATACAACGCTTGCGTGCCCTGTTTCAGGGCTAATGCTGGTAGCCTCGGCACCATATAATATCGTTAATTTATCAGAGTCATTACGATGCTTCGCCAGCTCTACATCCATCGCCGCACTCAAGTCGCCATAAGCCAACACGTAACCTAAGGAGGGCAGGTCATGATCTTGCGCACTTAATCGACTGCGACCGAAACTGCCACGCTGTGAAATATGGATAGTATTGATGGCAGTTGCCTTAGGTTCAAGCTCCGACCATATGCCAAGCCGCTCCAGTATCATGCGGGTACCATATGACAACGCCAAAGCGCGCTGATCCTGATGTGAGGCGCCCTGTTCACGGGCTTCCAGCATGGTGACAGCACTGCCACTGCTTTGCAGGGCCAGTGCCAAGGTAGTGCCAACAGGCCCACCACCGACAATCACAATGTCTGCTTGCTGACTCAACTTTGCCCCATGACGGATTCAATTTCAGCCACGGTCTTGGGCGCGGCGATTGTCATAATCTCGCAGCCATCTGCAGTTACCAGTGCATCATCCTCTATACGGATGCCAATATTCCAGAAATGCTCAGGCACATTATCTGCCGGGCGTACATAGCAGCCAGGTTCTACGGTTAAGGTCATGCCGGCTTCAAGCTTGCGCCATTCGCCATTGGCCTTGTATTCGCCGGCATCATGTACATCGAGACCTAACCAGTGACCCGTGCGGTGCATATAAAAACGACGATAGTCGCCAGACTCCAGAACAGATTCAGGGCTGCCTTGGCAAAGCCCAAAATCGATAAAACCCTGCACCAATACATCCAGCGCAGCTTCATGTGGCGCATTCCAGTGATTACCTGGTTTTACCGCAGAAATGGCCGCTGCTTGTGAAGCCAGCACTAACTCATAGAGGTCTTTTTGCGCAGCACTGAACTTGCCATTCACCGGGAAAGTGCGTGTGATATCCGAGGCGTAACCATCCAGCTCGCAGCCGGCATCGATTAATAATAGATCGCCGTCATTAAGCCTGGCGTTATTGGCGTTGTAATGTAAGGTGCAGGCATTGGCACCACCAGCAACAATAGAAGTATATGCAGGCGCCTGCGCGCCATGCCGGTAAAACTCATGCAGGAATTCCGCCTCAATCTCGTATTCCATTTTATTGGGGCGGGTAACCTGCATCGCCCGTTGATGTGCAGCTGCAGCGATCTGCCCTGAACGCCGCATGGTATCTACCTCGTAGGCCGACTTATAAAGACGCATTTCATCAATCAGGGTACGCACATCGGCTAGTTCAGCAGGAGCGCTTAAACCGCTACGACCTTGTGTGCGTAGCTGGTTGATCCAGCCAGTCACGCGCAGATCCCAGCTTGCATCTGCACCCAAGCTGAAAAACAGCTTGGGCTGGTTAGCCAGCAATTTCAAGGCAATTTCGTCCAACTGTTTGATGGAGTAAGCCTCATCGACACCAAACTCAGTTACCGCAGCATCAGGCCCGTAACGGAAACCATCCCAGATTTCACGCTCCATGTCTTTATCGCGACAGAACAGGATGCTTTTGGGCTTGTCGCCAGCAATTAGTAGTAATACTGACTCAGGCTCCTTGAAGCCAGTCAGGTAATAAAAATAACTGTCAAAACGGTAAGGATAATGACTATCACGATTTCTCAACGCTTCAGGAGCAGTTGGGATAATAGCCACGCCCTCGCCCATCTGCATGATGAGCTTTTGTCGTCTTGCGCTAAATTCAGTGATGTTCATTTAAAGGTAAGACTTCTCTATCGATATTGATGATGGCAACTCATTAAACACATAATAATGCATGCCCTGTTTTGTCGGTAAATGGATGATTAGGTTCCATCTATCTGTCCATCTATTAATCTGTCGTAAACTGCTCATCAAGCTGATTTAAGCGCTCTGGCGTTCCGATGTCGTGCCACACACCCTTGTAGTGCTCCGCGGTTAACACCCCCTGGGTTATCGCAGACTTGAGCAGGGGTGCCAGCTTGGCTGCATCCCCTCGGTGCACATTCTTGAATAAATCAGGATGGTAAACCCCTATCCCGGAAAATGTGAGTTTAACTTCTCCTTCAAGGGCCAACTTGCCATCCAGATAAGCGAAATCGCCTTGTATATGTTGGGGCGGATTGCTCACCATTATCAGATGTGCCAGATTGAGGGTCTGCAAGGCATGCTTGAGTAATGAAAAGTCCATTTCGGTATAAACATCGCCATTAATGACAAGGAATGGCGATTGGCCAAGTAAAGGCAGCGCATATGCAATGCCACCGGCTGTTTCCAATGCCACTTTTTCTGGACTGTACTGGATTGATAATCCCCACTGGCTACCGTTACCCAAAGCTGCCTCAATCTGGCTACCCAGATGTGCGTGGTTGATGATAACTTCCTTATAGCCTGCTACGGCCAGCCGCTCCAGATGCCAAACTATGAGTGGCTTGCCACCAATTTTGAGCAATGGCTTGGGTGTATGGTCGGTCAATGGCCGCATGCGTTCGCCACGACCTGCGGCCAATATCATTGCTCGCATTTAGAAAGTGTATCCAGCCTGCGGAGCATTACCTTCCAGCTCATCAAGCAATCTTAGAAATGGGCGCAGCTCAATATAGCGCGCACAAACCCGGCGCAAGTAGTCCATTACCAGCGGCATATCCTTAAGGTAGCCATCTTTACCATCACGATGGTAAAGGCGCGCGAATATACCCAGTATTTTGATATGGCGCTGTGCGCCCATCCATTCAAAATCGCGGTAAAAATCTGCAATATCGCCAGGCACCGGCAAACCGGCGTCTCTGGCCACTTGCCAAAAGCGCACTACCCAGTCGAGCACCTGGTCTTCTTCCCAATGGATGTAAGCATCTTTAAGCAGAGACACCAAATCATAGGTAATCGGGCCATACACGGCATCCTGAAAATCCAGCACGCCTGGGTTAGCTCCATATTCGCCCTGGCAGACCATCAGGTTACGTGAATGATAGTCACGATGCACATAGACCTGTGCTTGCGCCAGGATATTTTGGTTGAGTAGTGCAAAGGTTTTTTGCATGACCGCTTGTTGGGATGCACTTAATTCAATCTTGCTATGCTTTGCCACATACCAATCAGGGAAAAGCTGCATTTCGCGGGTGAGTAGCGCTTCGTCGTAAGGTGGCAGCACTCCTGGCCTGCTGGCCAGTTGCATCTTGATCAAGGCCTGACGTGCATCGCGGTACAAATCATTTGCAGTCGTTGCATTTAATGCAGACAGGAAAGTGGCATCGCCAAGGTCGGTCAGCAGCAAAAAGCCTTGCTCTATATTCTCCGCCAGTACTTGCGGAACATTAAGCCCGGCATCGCCAAACACTTTTGCCACATGCACAAATGGGGTGCAATCTTCTTCTGGTGGTGGCGCATCCATGGCAATAAGGGTTTTAGCGCCGGTATGAACGCGAAAGTAGCGGCGAAAACTGGCATCTGCGGATGCCGTTGTTAAGGAAAATGATTTTTCCGGTAGTACCTGCATTAACCAGTCATGCAATTGCTGTTGTCTTAACACTGAGCTGTCATCCTAAAAACTATCGCCTTTAAATCAATGATTCGCGATTGATCCATTTGACACAGAATATGCCATAAATAAATTATGCTTAAAATTCAATAACAAAGCATCGCGCGTCGCAATTTACAGATTGCCTAAAATACGAATTTATGCGATTTTATCACCCATATAAAGAAACGCGCGTTCACTCATTTAAGTTCGCAAAAAATATACTTTGAAAATTCGTTTAATCACCCTTATTTCTGCCCTGCTCACGTTAAGTTTTAGCCAGCTTTACGCAGAAGAAGCATCCGCAGACCCAGCTGAACAATCAACGACTCCAGAAGCAACGCCTATTCAAGTTGCCCAGAATACGCAACCCAGCTCACCAATCCAGCTAAAACTGGATCCTGAACTCGAATCAGAGAGCAATGTCACAAGCACCAGTCAGCAAAAAACTGCTAAAGCGACGCCTGCTCCGGAGTTGCGTATCAAGCTGAGAATGAGCAACAGTATTGAGAATCTGGATGCACTTAGCATGGATACAGCGGGCGAGGTCACCACAACGCCAGCCAATGATCTATCTAAAGCGGTTGGTCAGACCACCCTGGAGCCAGGTGCCACCGTGATTGAAGGTGACCGTATGCAGGTCTATATGGGCAGAAACTATCAGTCGATTGGTAATGCAGCGCTGCTCAGGGATAACAAGAATATCTATGGTGACAACCTGGAGTACGACGTACAAAACGAGGAACTGCATGTGGTAGGTAATACCCGCATAGAGTCTGGCAATGCCACGGTCACGGGGCCCTCGATGCGCATGAAAATGGGTGAAAGCATAGGGGAGATGATGCAAGCCTCTTTTGTAATGAAAGAGCAATTTGCCAACCTGCCACAGATAGGCATGGCAAAAGCGACCGATGTACTCAACCGCGGCTATACCGATCCCAATGAGGCACTGGCTGGGAGCTCACAGCAGTCAACACCTTTAAGTGATCAGAATATCGAAGATAATTCGGCTTACGAGCCTATCGTCAATAAAAAAACCGGGATGTCGCGTGGCGATGCAAAAACCGTCTTTTTTGAAGGCGAAGGTAAAAAACGTCTGGAAGATGCCCGCTATACAACCTGTGCTGCAGATTCGGATGACTGGTATATCAAGGCCAGTGAATTGCAATTAGATGATTACTCAAAAACTGCCACCGCGAAAAATGCGCGCGTGGATTTCAAGGGCGTGCCCATTCTCTACACCCCCTGGATCAGCTTCTCGTTCCTGAACCAGCGTAAATCCGGATTTTTATCCCCAACATGGGGCACCACCAGCCGTAGTGGCTTTGAAGTACTTACTCCATACTACGTCAATATCTCACCGGATATGGATGCTACTTTTGCTACTCGCCTGCTCACCAAGCGCGGCCTGCAGATGCAAGGTGAGTTTCGCTATCTGGGTGAAACATATTCCGGCATCAATAATGTTGAGTATCTTCCCAGCGATATTGAGAGCGGTGACCCTCGCTATTATGTCAACTTCAAGCATCAACAACGTTTTGGGCATGGCTGGTCTGGTGGGTATAGCCTAGAAAAAGTATCTGACGACAAATATTTTTCTGAGATGTCGACCAGAATTATCAGCACCAGCCGGGTAAACTTACCACAACAAGGTAATGTGGCTTACAACGATGAAACATGGAGCTTCAATGCACTGGTACAAAAATACCAGACCTTGAATAGTAATAACAATCCTACGCTTTCATTCCCCTATGAAAGATTGCCGCAATTGACCTTAACCGGCAATAAGGACTTCGGCATGTTCAATGCCAATATTTATAACGAGTGGGTAAGTTTTGACCGCGACCCGAAAAACCCAAGATTCGCTACTACAGCATCTGGTGGGTTACTGACCACTGGAGTGACTGGCTCTCGCCTAACCACTTACCCTAGCATCAGCTTACCCCTGGCACAACCCTATGGCTATATCACACCCAAGTTTGGCGTTCACCATACCAGCTACAGCCTGAATAATCCCGGATTTACACTGGATGGGGTGAATGGTGAATATGCTTCTGATAGCCGCACACTGCCTATATTCAGCGTGGATAGTGGTCTGTTTTTTGACCGCAATGTGAAAGTAGTCAAAAACAATTACACGCAGACCTTAGAGCCTAGAATGTTTTACGTTTACATTCCATACCGTGATCAATCGCAATTAGCCGTATTCGACAGCTCAGAAGCTGACTTGAACCTGGGCACCCTCTTTATGGAAAACCAATTTACTGGCAATGATCGTATCAATAATGCAAACCAGCTTAGCCTGGCCTTAACAAGCCGCATGATCAACGCAAAAACCGGCGAACAGCGCCTGGCAGTCACTGTCGGTCAGCGTTTTTATTTCGTTGATCAGAAAGTAGGGTTTCAGGGGCAGAATTTACGTACCGGCAATAATTCAGACTTCGTAGCGGCAGCTACTGCTCGCTTGGCAAACAAATGGAACCTGGATACCGCTTGGCAATACAATACGGACACGTCTGAAACCGTCAAAGCCAATATAGGAGCGCGCTATAATCCGCAACCGGGCAAAGTACTTAATCTCAGCTATCGCTACACGCTGGACAGACTGGAACAATATAATGTTTCAGGGCAATGGCCTTTCGGTAAAGGCTGGTATGGCCTGGGGCGCTGGAACTACTCCCTGAGTGAATCTCAGCCTATTGAGGGTCTAGCAGGTGTTGAGTATGACGCAGGCTGCTGGCAGGCACGTGGGATCATTCAGCGTGTCAGCACTGCCACAGCCAATGCGAACTATGCATTATTTTTCCAGCTTGAACTTGGTGGCCTTGCTTCAATCGGCGCCAACCCAATGAGACTGCTTAATCGATCCATCCCTGGCTACACTAGCACTAGCTTACTTCCAGATTCTTACAGGCAACAAAATTATGAGTAATCGTTTTTCGTTTATCGTTTCATTTCTTCGTACCACTTTGCTTGGCATTGCCCTTGTAATGTTTACCAGCTCTGCAAGCGCCTTAGCAAAAGAGGGCAATGAAGTCGTCAAGATGGACCGTATTGTTGCGGTCGTCGATCAGGTCGTCATTACTGAAAATGAGCTGGCTGACCGTATCCGTACCGTCACTGCCCAGCTTGAAAAGCAGGGTGCAAAACTGCCGCCGCAAAATGTGCTGGAGAAACAAATATTGGAGCGGCTGATCAATGACAGGCTGCAACTGCAACTGGCAACCCAAACCGGTTTGCGCGTAGATGATGGTCAACTGGACAAAACCATAGGCCGCATTGCTGAACAGAACAAGATGGACGTCGCCCAATTCCGTGAGGCTTTGGCCGCGGAGAACGTGAGTTACAGAAAGTTTCGCGAAGACATCCGTAACGAAATTCTGTTAGCGCGCCTGCGTGAACGTGAAGTGGATAACAAGGTCAACGTCACAGAAGCGGAAATTGATAATTTCCTGACCACACAGTCATCACGCAATGAAGCACAGGATGAGTATGAAATATCGCATATCCTTATTCGTGCCCCGGAAGATAGCGCCCCCGATACATTAAAGAAGTTACGTGACAAAGCAGAACAGGCCTTGCAGCAATTAAAATCCGGAAGCGATTTTGCACAAGTATCGGCTGCTTTTTCTGATGCGCCCAATGCACTCGAAGGTGGCGCACTGGGATGGAAAACCTCTACTCAAGTGCCGACATTGTTCGCCGAAGCCCTTAAACCCCTGCAGCCCGGCCAGATCTCTGACATCCTGCGCAGCCCTAACGGCTTTCATATTCTCAAGCTGACTAACCGCCGTGGTGGCTCATCGCCACTGGTGGTTGACCAGACACATGTGAGGCACATCCTCATCAAGCTCAGTGAAGTTGTATCCGAGAAAGATGCCAAACATAAGCTGGAAACCGTAAAAGAGCGCTTGGAAAACGGCGCTGACTTTGCCGAACAGGCGCGCCAATATTCAGAAGATGGCTCTGCAGCGAATGGCGGCGATCTAGGCTGGGTCAATCCTGGTGATACCGTACCTCAGTTTGAAAAAGTCATGAATGAGCTACAGCCAAAAGCCATTAGCGAGATCGTGCGTACCCCTTTTGGCTTGCACGTGATTCAGGTCATCGAGCGGCGCAAGCAGGATATGACAACAGAAGCGGCCAGACTCAAAGCACGTCAGGAAATTCGAGCTCGTAAAGCGGATGAAGCTTATCAGGACTGGCTGCGGGAACTGCGTGACCGTGCCTATGTTGAATTCCGCCTCGAAGATAAGTTTTAAGCTCAAGTTCAAGCCACATAGAGATTTGTCGTGAGCACGCTACTGCCTTCCATTGCCATCACTGCCGGCGAACCTGCCGGTATTGGTCTTGATCTTTGTGTCATGCTGGCAAGCCGTCATTTGCCGGCCGAAATTACAGTCATCGCTGATAAAAATGCACTACTTGAGCGTGCCAGCCAGCTTGGCCTCGACATTAAGATCAATGCCTACGATACAAACCAGCCTCATCAAGAACATGCTGGTAACGCTACATTGACAGTAATGCATCATCCGGTAGCGCAACCGATAGTCGCGGGCAAACTGGACGTGGCGAACAGCCCCTATGTGCTACAGACATTGCGTAGCGCCGTTGATGGCTGCCTGAACGGCCAGTTTGATGCCATGGCAACCGCACCTGTGCACAAAGGCATCATCAATGACGCTGGCATAGCCTTTACCGGCCATACCGAATTTATCGCGGAATATACCAATACTGATGAAGTCGTGATGATGCTGGTCGGCGGCGGCATGCGCGTAGCATTGGCGACACGCCACTTGCCTTTAACCCAGGTTGCAAGTGCCATTACGCAAGATGGGCTGGAAAAGACCATACGCATCCTGCACCAGGACCTTATTACCCGATTTGGCATTCTCAGCCCGCGTATATTAGTTGCAGGGCTCAACCCTCATGCGGGTGAAGGCGGATATCTCGGGACTGAAGAAATCACCACCATTACGCCTGTGCTTGAAAAGCTGCGCGCCGAAGGCATGACGCTGATTGGCCCATTACCCGCTGATACCCTGTTTACCCCGCACAACCTAGAGCAAGGTGACTGCGTACTGGCGATGTATCACGACCAGGGTTTGCCGGTGCTCAAGCATGCCAGCTTCGGTGGGGGTGTTAACGTCACACTCGGCCTGCCCATCATCCGCACTTCGGTAGACCACGGCACCGCGCTGAATTTAGCAGGCAAAGGCAATATCGAAATCGGCAGTCTGCTCGCCGCCATTCACCTGGCTATCGAACTAGCCCATTAACCGATTAAAGCAATTTCAATGAAACACATACCCAAAAAACGCTTTGGCCAGAATTTTCTGTCAGATGGTGGCGTCATCAATAGCCTGGTCGCGGCGATACAGCCCTCGCCAGATGACCTCATGGTAGAAATCGGCCCGGGGCTGGGTGCCCTCACGCAGCCTTTGCTGCAAAAACTCAAGCACCTGCATGTAGTCGAGCTTGACCGGGACATCATCAGCTGGATGGAGAAGCAATATGCGCAAAACGCCATCACCATCCACAATAGCGATGCGCTGAAATTCGATTTCTCCGCGCTAGGCAAAACGCTGCGCGTTACCGGCAACCTGCCCTACAACATCTCCACACCTATCCTGTTCCATCTTCTGGATAACGTAGCCAATATCGTCGACATGCACTTCATGCTGCAGAAAGAAGTCGTGGAGCGCATGGTGGCGGCGCCATCAACCTCAGAATATGGTCGCCTTTCAGTGATGCTGCAATATCGCCTGCAAATGGAATACCTGTTCACGGTCCCGCCAGAAGCCTTTGAACCCGCACCCAAGGTAGAGTCTGCCTTTGTTCGCGCAGTGCCGCATGCAACCCTGCCCTACCCAGCCAAAGATGAAGCATTATTTGCCAAGGTGGTATTAAGCGCATTCGGCCAGCGCCGCAAAACCTTGCGCAATACGCTTAAAGGCATGCTGGATGATGAAGGTTTTGCAGCATTGGGTATCGACTCGCAATTACGCGCAGAAAATTTAAGCGTTGAAGATTTTGTGAACATCAGCAATTACTTAGCGTGAGCTGGCCTGATATAATCAGCCAAAATAATAAAACTTCATCAAATACAACAACATCAATTCGTTTAGAGGACACCATAGTGAGACTGATTTTATTGGGCGCACCCGGCGCTGGCAAAGGCACGCAAGCCACCTTCATCAAAGAGAAATTCAATATCCCACAAATCTCCACCGGTGACATGCTGCGTGCCGCGGTCAAGGCTGGCACCCAGCTTGGGCTGGAAGCCAAGCGCTTTATGGATAGTGGTGGCCTGGTACCGGATGAAGTGATTATTGGCTTGGTGAAAGAGCGCATCAAGGATGATGACTGCAAAGCTGGTTTCCTGTTCGATGGCTTTCCTCGTACCATTCCGCAGGCAGAAGCCATGAAGCAGGCTGGGGTAGGCATTGATTACGTGGTAGAAATCGATGTGCCCGATGAAGCAATCGTAGAGCGCATGAGCGGCCGTCGCTCCCATCCTGCATCAGGCCGGACCTACCACGTCAAATTCAACCCGCCAAAACTGGCAGGTAAGGATGACGTAACGGGTGAAGACCTGGTGCAACGTGACGATGACAAGGAAGAAGTCGTGAAAAACCGCCTGGCTGTTTACCATAGCCAAACCAAGCCACTGGTGAAATACTATTCCGACTGGGCCAATAGCGGCCTGGCTGGAGCACCTAAACACGTGTTTGTGAATGGCTTGGGTGATATGAATGTCATCCGTGACAATATTTTTGCAGCGTTGAAATAATCGCACCACTCAAGTTTTAATCAAAAGGCCTGCATTTGCAGGCCTTTTAGTTTAAGGAATGTGCGGCTTCAAGGTATAATTTTGCATCCTAAAAACACATGCAATTCAACATTTAAAGATTAATAAACTCACTATGCAACAGCAGTATCCATTCCGCGAAATCGAACAAGCCGCCCAGCAACAATGGGAATCTAATAATACTTTTGCTGCCAGCGAAAACTCTGACAAACCCAAGTATTACTGCCTGTCGATGTTCCCCTACCCCAGCGGGCGGCTGCACATGGGCCATGTGCGTAACTACACCATAGGCGATGTACTGAGCCGCTTCCATCGCATGAAGGGCTTTAACGTGATGCAGCCCATGGGTTGGGATGCCTTCGGCCTGCCTGCGGAAAATGCTGCCATCAAGAATGAGACTGCACCAGCCGCCTGGACCTACAGCAATATCGAACACATGAAAACCCAGCTCAAGCAGCTGGGGCTTGCCGTGGACTGGCAACGTGAGATCGCCACCTGCAAGCCGGAATACTACCGCTGGGAACAATGGCTGTTCACCGAGCTGTTCAAAAAAGGTCTGATCTACAAGAAGACTTCTACCGTCAACTGGGACCCGGTCGACCAAACCGTGCTTGCTAACGAGCAGGTGATCGATGGTCGCGGCTGGCGCTCCGGTGCGCTGGTAGAAAAGCGCGACATCCCGCAATACTTCATGAAGATCACTGCTTATGCGGATGAACTTCTAAGCGATCTGGACAAGCTCGATGGCTGGCCTGAGCAGGTCAAGACCATGCAGCGCAACTGGATAGGCAAGAGCTATGGCTGTGAAGTCGAGTTTCCTATCGTTGGCCAGGAAGGTAATTTAAAAGTCTATACCACCCGCCCGGATACATTGATGGGCGCAACTTACGTTGCAGTCGCTGCAGAGCACGCGCTGGCTACTTTGGCTGCACAAAACAATCCTGCTTTAGCTGACTTTATCGCCGAATGTAAACGCGGCAGCGTGGCCGAGGCCGATGTTGCGACTGCCGAGAAAAAAGGCATGGATACCGGCTTGTTCGTTACCCATCCACTGACAGGGGAGCAACTGCCGGTGTGGATCGCCAACTATGTGCTGATTAGCTATGGCGAAGGTGCCGTGATGGCGGTGCCTGCACATGACGAGCGTGATTTTGAATTTTCCCAAAAATATACGTTGCCTATTAAACCTGTAATTGTGCCGATTGATTGGCCAGCAGACGATACGTTGCTTTCTGACAGTCTTTATTATCATAACGATGGATCTGGTGAAAAGTCGGGGCCTGTACTGACAGCTCCAGGGCTTGAGCTCGATGAAAATGGCAAGCCTAAAAGGGATAAGACTATCCAATGGGCAACTTGGCAACCTGCACATAGCCAACTCGGGAAATGTGTGCTGAGTGGTGCAATTAATGGTCTAACAAGTGAAGAGGCAACAACTAGAGTAGCTGAGCTTTTAGCTGCTAAAAATCTAGGTAAAAAACGCACCCAATACCGCTTACGCGACTGGGGCATTTCACGTCAGCGTTACTGGGGCTGCCCTATCCCGATTATTCATTGTGCCAACTGTGGTGAAGTACCGGTGCCTGCAGAGCAGTTGCCTGTAGTATTGCCAGAAGATGTGGTAATGGATGGCGTAGGCTCGCCTATCAAGAAAGACCCTTCGTTTTACGAAACCACCTGCCCCACCTGCGCTGGCAAAGCTACACGTGAAACCGACACACTAGATACCTTCTTTGAATCATCCTGGTACTTCGCACGCTACGCCAGCTTTGATTGCGACATTGCCATGGTGGACGAGCGCGCCAATTACTGGTTGCCTGTTGACCAGTATGTAGGCGGCATTGAGCATGCGATCCTGCATTTGCTGTATGCACGCTTCTTCAACAAGCTAATGCGAGATGCTGGCCTGCTCAAGAACGACGAGCCTTTCACCAACCTGCTCACACAGGGCATGGTGCTCAAGGATGGCAGCAAGATGTCCAAGTCCAAGGGCAACACGGTAGACCCGCAGGAACTCATCGACAACTATGGTGCGGATACTGCGCGCCTGTTCATGATGTTTGCCGCGCCGCCTGAGCAAAGCCTGGAGTGGTCTGATAGCGGTGTAGAGGGTGCTCACCGCTTCTTGCGGCGCGTATGGAAAGCGGTATTTGACCATGTGGAACAAGGAATAGTAGCTGCCTACACTTCGGGTGAAGTTACTGCAGACCTTAAGACTCTGCGTCGCCAATTGCACCAGACCATAGAAAAAGTCGGCGATGATTATAGCCGCCGCCATTCATTCAATACCGCTATCTCATCAGTCATGGAGCTGATGAATGCACTGGCCAAGATTGAAGGTGTTGATACAACGACACGTGCTATCCGCCAGGAAGTGCTGGAGGCAGTAGCATTACTGTTATCGCCGATAGTGCCGCATATTAGCGAAGCCATATGGGCTGAGTTACGTCCGCAAAGCGCAATTCTCAATGCTGGCTGGCCACAGGCAGATAAAGCAGCGATGGTGCAGGACGAAATTGAGCTGGTCATCCAGGTGAACGGCAAGCTGCGTGGCAGCATGACGGTAGCACGCACCACGGAAAAAGCCGCAATTGAGCAACTGGCACTAGCGCATCATAGTGTGCAGAAATATCTCGAAGATGGTGTCAGTGTGCGTAAAATCATTGTTGTGCCGAATAAACTCGTCAACATTGTGGTGGGATAACATTCATGCGATTTTTTAGCTTCGCCAGACTTTCTGTTCTAATGCTTGCGATCTCGCTCGCGGCCTGCGGTTTCGAGCTGCGTGGACTCGCTGACCTTGCCTTCCATAATCTATACATCCAAGGCCCGACATTAAGCATCACCAAGCCATTAAAAAAGTCATTGGCCGTCAATGGCGTGACCATCGTCAATGACCCGGAAAAAGCAGAGTTGATGCTGGAAATGATGAATGAAGGCACTGAAAAACGCATTCTCTCGCTAAGTGGCAGAGTCGGTGTGGTACGAGAGTTCGAACTGCTTTATAAAGTCAATTTCCGTCTGCGTGACCCAAGCAGCGAGCTATGGGGTGAAGTACAGACCGTGAGCGGCCGTCGTGATTTCTCCTATGACGATAGTGAGATTCTTGCTAAATCGTTCGAAGAAAAACGTTTGTATCAGGACATGAAGGACGATGCAGTACGCGAAATCATGCGGCGCCTGATTGTGCAAAAACCCAAAAAAGCGGCTGATAAATAAACGGCATGCGCCTGTCACTACAACAGCTGCCACAGCATCTTGAACAAGGCCTAAAACCACTGTATGTACTGACTGGTGATGAGCCGCTGGCACAGCGCGAAAGCATGGATGCCATCCGCGCAGCTGCACGTAAATCGGGCTTTGATGAACGCACCAGCCTGATCGTCGAACGCAACTTCAACTGGCAACAGATCGCCGCTTTCGGTCAATCCATGTCTCTATTCGCCAGCCAGCGTCTGCTGGAGATCAGCATCCCTTCCGGCAAGCCCGGCATAGAAGGTAGCAAGGCACTGCAGACACTTGCGGTGCAGGCCATGCAGGATACTGTGGTGGTGATCATTCTGCCAGCCATAGACTGGCGAGACCAGAAAAGCGGTTGGTATATGGCGTTAGAACAAGCCAGCGTTTTCCTCAGTTTGCAAGAGGTTGACGCAGCACAACTACCGCAATGGATCGCCAAACGTCTGGCACTGCAAAAACAGTCTACCGATACTGAAACACTCGAATTTATCGCGCACCAGGTAGAAGGCAACCTGCTGGCCGCTCACCAGGAAATACAAAAGCTGGGTCTCCTATACCCTGAAGGTGTCATCGCTGCGAACCATGTGCGTGAAGCGGTATTGAACGTATCACGCTATGACGCGTTCCAACTGGGTGAGGCAGTATTATCCGGCGACACTGAACGCACTGTGCGTATCCTGCAAGGTCTGCAGGATGAAGGCGCGCAAGCTGTAGCGGTAATGAATCCGCTGTTGTGGGCGATCAAGCCATTAGTCAAGATCAAGCAGGCTGAAGCGCGTGGCGAAAACCTGGCCAGTGCCATGCAGCAGGCCAAACTGTTTGGTGATCGGCAAGCCCTTGCCAAGCGTGCAGTAAGCCGTTTGAGCCTTCGTCAGTTACAGGCCGCGTTACAGAAACTGGCAGATATCGACAAAACCGCCAAGGGTGTGATGCATGGCGATGCATGGCTGGAAATATCGCGGCTGTGCTTTGGATTGGCAAAAGTCGGCGGCCGGAGTGCTGTAAAAAGATCAACTTAAGGCGCCCATTTAAGGAGTCTTGATGTCTGAATTCGTCGAGTACTTGAAAGAAGTGTTTGCACGCTTTGGAACTATCCATCCACGCAAGATGTTCGGTGGCTATGGCCTGTATCATGATGGCGTCATGTTTGGTCTGGTTGCGGATGACATGCTTTACCTGAAAGCCGATTCCACCACTGCGCATTACTTTGAGGCTAAAGGGTTAGAGCCTTTTAATTATAGCCGCGGCGACAAGCTGGTAAAAATGTCTTATTATCTTGCGCCGGAAGAAATATATGAAGATGCTGAAGCTGCAGCTATCTGGGCAAAACGCTCATTTGAAGTGGCTTTCAGGACCAAAAAACGCAAGCATTAATGATTAAAAAAACTAAAGCACATCTAACATAAAGCACCAATATGGATATCAAAGCTTACATGCAGCAAGTCGGCCAGAATGCCCGTGCAGCTTCGCGCGCGATGGCTAGGGCAGACACCAATGCCAAGAACCTGGCGCTCATCACGATTGCCAATGCCATCCGGCGTGACAAGGCCAAGCTGCTGGCAGCCAACCAGCAGGATCTGGATGCGGCCAAGGCCAGCGGACTGGATGCAGCCATGCTCGACAGGCTGGCGTTAAGCGAAAAATCTATTGCCACCATGGTCGATGGCCTGGAGCAGATTGCCAAGCTCACCGACCCTATCGGCGAAATCAGTGAGCTGAAATACCGCCCAACCGGTATCCAGGTTGGCAAAATGCGCGTACCACTCGGCGTGATCGGCATCATTTACGAAGCGCGCCCCAATGTAACGGTGGATGCAGCCGGGCTCTGCATTAAATCCGGCAACGCAGCTATTTTGCGCGGCGGCTCAGAGGCTATCCATTGCAACCAGGCGCTGGCCGCCATTGTGCAGGAGGGTCTTGCAGCTGCTGGCCTGCCAGCTGCTGCCGTGCAGGTCGTGGAAACGACGGACCGTGCGGCCGTGGGTGAACTCATCACCATGAAAGACTATGTCGATGTCATCGTGCCACGTGGTGGCAAAGGGCTGATCGAGCGTGTCTCCAATGAAGCGCGTATCCCCGTAATTAAACACCTTGACGGCAATTGCCATGTATATGTGGATGACGAAGCGGATATGGACAAAGCGGTACGCATCCTGCAGAACTCCAAAGCGCAGCGCCTGGGCACTTGCAATACAGCGGAATCATTACTGGTTGCACGCAGTATTGCGAGTATTGCGTTGCCAGTACTTGCGGAGATGCTCATTGCCAATGGCATTGAAATTCGTGGCTGCGCAGAAACACTGGCCTTTGTTAAAGAGGCCAAGCCTGCCACTGAAGAAGACTATTACACCGAGTACCTGGCCGCGATTATTTCGGTCAAGGTAGTGGCTGGAGTAGATGAAGCAATCGCGCATATCAACCAGCACTCGTCGCAACATACCGAAGCCATCGTCACCGAAAACTACACCAAGGCACGTCGCTTCCTGCGCGAGGTGGATTCCAGCTCAGTGATTGTCAATGCCTCCACCCGCTTTGCGGACGGCTTTGAATATGGATTAGGCGCCGAGATCGGCATCTCCACCGACAAGCTGCATGCTCGCGGGCCGGTAGGCCTGGATGGTCTGACTTCGCTGAAATACATCGTACTCGGTGATGGCCAAGTCAGGTCTTAGTTAAAGGGTATGCGCATGATTGGCGTGATGGGTGGCACGTTCGACCCTATCCATTTTGGCCATTTGCGCATGGCGCAGGAATTGAGTGATGCCTTGCAGCTGGATGAGGTGCGTTTTATTCCCGCGGCAACGCCTCCCCATCGTAAGCAGCCAGCATCATCAGCTCAACATAGAGCTGCGATGGTGAAACTGGCGATTGCAGACAACCCACTCTTTAAACTGGACACTTGTGAACTGGAGCGTGACGGCGCTTCTTACACTATCGACACCCTCACCTTACTGCGTGAAGAAACAGGCTCTGAATCGTCTTTACACTTACTACTTGGTAGCGATGCATTTTTTGGCTTACCCAGCTGGCATCGCTGGCAGGAGATTCTCAAGCTGTGCCATATTGTGGTCGCGCATCGGCCACACAGCGCGCCGGATAAGCGCAATATGCAAGAACCATTGCAGAATGTGTTCGCTAAGCACCAGGCCCAGAATATAAATGAGTTGGCGCAGCAAACCTCAGGGGAAATCTGGTTGCAACATATTACTGCGCTGGATATTTCGGCGACCTACATCCGTGAACAGTTCAAATCCAGTGCCAGTGCACGCTATTTGATGCCGGATAGTGTGATTGAGTATATTGACCAGCATCAGCTCTATCGCTAGGGATTAATCTTTGCGATTGGGAAACTCAATCTGGCAATTTAAGGAAAGTCACCGCTTGTTTCACATCTGCCCGTTCCAACCACGGCAACACCCCAAGGCATGGTGCTGGTATACGCTGGTGTAGCGCATCCAGATTCTCTGCGTAGGCTGTCATGTGAGGATCGACCTGATTGGCGACCCAGCCCACCAGGCTTAAACCGCGGCCCTTGATGGCCTGCATGGTCAGCAGTGCATGGTTGATACAACCCAGCCGCATGCCTACCACCATGATGACCGGCAGGTTCAGTTGCTGCGCCAGATCTGCGGTATCAAGCTCTGTATTTAAAGGGACACAGAAACCACCCACGCCTTCGACAATCACGACATCAGCCAGATTTGTTAATTGCTGAAATGCTTCAGTAATCTCATCCAGAGAAATCATTACGCCAGATTGCGCTGCAGCGATATGCGGGGCGATGGCGGGCGCAAAGGCATAGGGATTGATTAGGTTCAGTGGCGCATCGACATTGCTCGCGGCGATGAGCGAAGCAACATCTTCCGATAACAGTTGGCCTGTAAGCGGATCCAGCTCACAACCTGCCGATACCGGCTTCATTCCCAGCGCTTTCAAACCCTGGCTGGCAAACCGATAGACTAGTGCGCTGGAAATCAGCGTTTTGCCGACACCAGTATCAGTACCTGTGATGAAATAAGCCTGTTTCATTTGCGTGCGTGAAAAGTGACGGGAATGGCGCCATCCAGCATTTGCGGCTTGGATTCAGGCTTCCAAGCATGCGCGTAAACCACCTCAAACGTAGCAGGCAATTTATCTTCTTTTCTATATTTTTCGTAATTATCGGTCAGCTTCTGCAGGAAGCCCTTACCCTGTAAGCCACGACTACGGCCATCTGCTGCATTATGGGCGCCAATCGCTTTAAGGTCGTGCATCACGGCCAGCACATCATCGTAGGTCAGCACAAAACGCTCAACATCGAGCACTGGCGCGGAGTAGCCGGCGCGCACCAGCGCATCGCCAATGTCATGCATATCAATAAAGCGGCTGACGTGTACATGCTCGGGGTCCGCGCTGGTGGCGGCTCGCAGCTCTTTCAATGTATCTGGCCCGAAGGTACTAAACGAGAACAGGCCGCCGGGCTTAAGTACGCGATGTGTTTCACTGAAAGCCGCATCCAAGTCATTGCACCACTGTACCGCGAGATTGGACCACACCAACTCTACACTGCTATCAGCCAGCGGCAGCTGCTCAATATCGCCAGCAACCAAGGATTGCCTGCCAAGACCCAAGAAGCGTTTCAACGCCGGCTGGTTCGTGCGTGTTTCCTTCAACATGCCCATCGCAATATCCAGCGACACTATGCGACTTTTTGTGAAGCGCCTGGCGAGCGCCTGGCTGGCATGGCCTGTGCCACAACCCGCATCCAGTATGGCTTGCGGGGCAAGTTTTACAAATTCAAGGCGACTCAGCATACGTTCGCGCACCTCGCGTTGCAGCACCGCCGCTGCATCGTAACTTGTAGCAGCGCGGTCAAATGAGGCTTTAACCCGCGCCTTGTCTATCCAGTATTGATCCATTATCAGGAGTGAATTTCTGCCATTTGTGGCTGCAGGAATGCATGCAATGCCTGCACAAAATCGGCTGTATGAGAGAGAAATGGCGCGTGGGAGGCACCGGAAATTTCGAGTAATTGCGCGGATGGCAACTGCGCTGCCAGCCATCTGGCGACATTAACAGGCGCAAGGCTGTCACGGTCACCATGTATAACAACTGTAGGCTGGCTTACTTGCTTGACTTGTTGCCTCAGATCGCTGGCAAGCAGGATATCGAGCGCATTTTGCAAAGCATCTAATGATGGCACTGGCCGCTGGGCAAAACTTTCGCGCAGCTGCTTGATGATATGCCGCGCATCCGGTGCACGCATGCATTGCAGGGACAGGAACTTCATGAGCGTCGCCTGGTAATCGTCATTGATATTCTGTGCGAACTGCTTAAAAATATTGGCATCCATGCCAAGCTGCCAGTCATCCGCATTCACGAATTTTGGGGTAGTACCGATCAGCACCAGCCTTTTAATCAGGTCAGGTTGCTGCACGGCCATTTGCATGGCGACCTGTCCACCTAACGACCAACCACAGACATTCAACTCTTTAAGCCCTGCTGGCAAGGTTGCCAAAACTTGGTCGGCCATGACTTTTAAGTCACCTGCACTATCAGATTGGCTGAAACCCATGCCGGGCAAATCAACCACATGAACAGAAAAATCCGGCACTAACTGATCCAGGATAGGCTGCCATACTCCACCATGCATCCCCCAGCCATGAATCAACAACAGTGACTTGCCCGTGCCGTGAATTTCCAGATGCAGGCTCATGCGTGCATCTCTTTTTCAGCTGCGTGTAGCGCATCAATCAATTGCAATACATCAGCTTCACTATGGGCAGCAGATAATGAAATACGCAGTCTTGCCGTGCCTTTGGGCACTGTGGGCGGGCGTATCGCAGGCACCAATATGCCTTGTGTGAGCAGGCGCTCACTTAACGCCAATGCGTCTTCATTGCTACCTACAATTAAAGGCTGGATGGCTGTGGCCGATTCATCAAACCGCCAATGACGTAGCTGCAGTCTGGTCTTGAGCATGCAGATCAAGTGCTGCAAATGTGCGCGACGGAAGTCATCTTTCTGGATTATTTTTACCGACTCGATGAGCGCAGCCGAGATAGCTGGCGGAGTAGCCGTGGTGTAAATATAGGTGCGGGAATTCTGTACTAGGTAATCAATCAGCACCGAAGTACCAGCGACAAATGCGCCAGAAACGCCTGCGGCTTTGCCTAAAGTCGCCATGTAAATAACACGGTTTGCGACAGCATGATGGTTATGAATTTGCGCTGAAAAGTGGTTAAGCACACCTTGCCCATGCTCACCCAACACACCAAATCCATGGGCATCATCCAGGTACAGATAGGCATCATATTGCTCGCACAGGCTCAATAATTCTGGCACTGGAGCTAGGTCACCATCCATGCTGAACACAGCATCTACCACGATCAATTTACGTTTGGCATCACTCTTTTGCAGCAAGCCTTCGAGCGCGACCAGATCATTATGCGCATAGCGATGCAAGGTTGCGCGTGATAACACGGCGGCATCATTCAGTGAGGCATGGTTGAGCTTATCGGCAAAAATCGCATCATCACGCCCCATCAATGCGGTCACCACACCCATATTCGCCATGTATCCAGTGGAGTACAACAACGCAGCTGGAAGACCGACAAAATCGGCCAGTGCCTGCTCTGCATCATGGTGATATTGATGATGGCCAGTGATGAGGTGCGAAGCACCAGCACCTGCCCCAGACTTTGCAGCACCATTTTGCATGGCAGAAATCAGGGCAGGATGATTCGCTAGGCCCAAGTAATCATTACTGCAAAATGAGAGTACATCTTGACCGTCTACGCTGATATGCGCGGATTGCGCACTTTGCAGCAAGCGCCGACGGCGTGTCAGCCCGGCACTTGCGCGCTGGTCGAGTTCGGCCTGTAGCTCACTCCACAGCGTATTTGACTTCTCATCAGCCGACATTGCATGCTTAAGCTGGGTGGAGACCAAGTTTGGCAAAGAGTTTTTTGTCGGTTTCGGCTTCAGGGTTGCCGGTGGTCAGCAACTTTTCACCGTAGAAAATCGAGTTGGCGCCAGCGATGAAACATAAAGCCTGTATACCTTCATGCATGCTTTGACGGCCTGCGGACAAACGCACATAGCTCTTGGGCATGGTAATCCGGGCAGCAGCGATCGTACGCACGAACTCGATCGGATCAAGCTCATCCGTACCATGCAATGGCGTACCCTCGACTTGCGTAAGCAGGTTGATAGGTACACTTTCCGGTGGGCGTTCCATATTTGCGAGTTGTGCGATCAGGCCAGCACGCTGGTTACGCGATTCGCCCATACCGATGATGCCGCCACAGCAGACATTAATATCCGCTTCACGCACACGATCCAGCGTATCTAATCTGTCTTGATAGGTACGTGTGGTAATCACATCACCATAAAATTCGGGGGCAGTGTCCAGGTTATGGTTGTAATAATCAAGGCCTGCATCTTTCAATTGCTCGGCCTGGCCTTCTTTGAGCATGCCCAGGGTGGCGCAAGTTTCCAGGCCCATCGCCTTCACTTCTGCCACCATTTTCAAAACTGGTTCCAGGTCACGCTGCTTGGGGCTGCGCCATGCAGCGCCCATACAGAAACGGCTGGCACCGGCGTCTTTGGCAGCGCGAGCGGCTGTCAGCACTTCTTCCAGCTGCATCAGATCCTGCGCTTCAACATCAGTATGGTAACGCGCGGCCTGCGGGCAATAGCCGCAGTCTTCGGAACAGCCTCCAGTCTTGATCGATAACAAGGTACTGACTTGCACTGCATTCGGGTCAAAGTTTTCGCGATGGACGATTTGCGCACGGTGTATCAAATCACTGAATGGCAGCTCGAACAGATCGACGATCTGCTGCACACTCCAGCGCTTTTCGGTTTCTGGGGTTTCAGGGACGGAGATATTCCTCTTGATTGAATTTGCATCCACCACGCCCGCTATCCTGTCCACCACTCCAGCTTCACTCATTTTCAACCTCCACAGTCATTGTTTGCCACGGCTCTTTTTTGGCCCGCCGCATATCACGCACACCCAGCGGTATCACCACCAGCATGCTCAGTACCCAGATAATTACACTCAAATACAACCAGCCGCCCACCGCTTTCGACAATTGCGAGCTAAAATTAAGTACCACCACTATCGTGCCAACCACGCCATAAAAACGGTAGCCTGAATATTTGATGAAATCGCAAATTTTAGGGTTGGGATGGCAAGCTGCTGCGGCATATACGAAAATAGAAGCAGCGATCCACAGCAACATCGGGATTACCAGCGGCATCAACAACACGGCAATACAGCAAAAAAACGTAAAGCTCTGCGCGGCACGCATTTGTTGCTGGGGTGTAATGATCTTGGTAGCGATAATATTTAGCTTCCGTGGTTGATTACTTGATGGCCTGTCACAAGGCCAGCTTTATGTATCTTAAAGAATAGCCGAATTATACCTGTCAACCAGAAAGACAACAATTGCAGAACATATGGTCAAAATTTAATCAATTGTTGTTTCCGCAGGCTTGCATGCTTTGTAAGGCATCTGTAGGGATTGCCATTAAATGATTTTTTGCTAGCATAAAATTCATATTAGCTAGCATAAAATTCATTTGACGCTCTATAAAAATCAGTCACTTAAGTACCGATTTGCTAGCATAAAATGATTTCATTCTGCACACACCACATTTCACCCTATTTCAAACCGAATCAAACTTGAGTGAATCCTATTTATTTCAATGGGTAACTAGCCTTCAAAAAGTGCCAAGCCTGAACAGAATTTACAAACTTATTCCCTTAGTCTCAACATCAATCTTTGCCGTAAATGCTATCTTTTTCCTGGCTACCAATTTAAAAGAGACATTGTTTTTGGGGCCAACGATTCTTTCTTTCAGTAAAATCACCTCAAACCCGCTTCCTAAATCTTCCGCAACCTGACCTGCTTTAGGTAACCCTTCCCAATTATTCCCATGCCCGCCAAAACTCTCGATTACAAGTAGCCCGTTAGGGCATAAATAGCCACTTAACTTAGCAATCAATCCAGGGGTGTAATAGTGAACAACAACAATTGCACTAAAAGCACTCTCTTTAAATGGTAAGTCTTTTTCTGCATTTAAGACTACAGGAGTAATCCGTGGGGCAGTGGAATGCCAACTATTGGAAAATACGTCTTTGTCTTTATCCGCACTAATAACCTCACATGCGAATTTACTAAGTAATCTTGAATGTCTACCGAAACCACAAGGCATATCCAAAAGAGGTAAGTTATTAGAAAGGTGCCAGTTTGAAAAAGCCGAGATTACAAATCTTGATGGTTGATCATCAATAGGTTGTTTGTGTTTAAGAATCACGGGCTTTTATTGGAAGGGTAATAAATTTTTGCTGTAGCCGTTCTGAATGCCAGAGGAAAAGAAGCCACCGCATTCACTTATTTTTTTACAACCCGCACATTCTGGGGCAAATTCATTTTTCCAATCACTAATTGATTTTCTGTAATAGGGCTTTATATCGGAATTTACAAGGCACAACTGGTGATTATAAACGGAGACAGAGAGACCATATGCAGCCAAGATACCCACTGCCTCACTAAGAGTATCTCTATATACAATAGGATCAATCCATAACTCTTCTAAATTGGCTCGCGTAAAACCGATCATTTCCAACCCCATCAAGGCGACATGATCTACAAATATTAGATTTCTTCCAATGAATTCACAGAGATTAATCAAGCGGGTTATTGATTGCTTATGCAGCACGATTCTTATTTCAACTTTTTGGCCTAGACGTTTTAAATTAAGAATTCCTTGAATAGTTTCATCAAATGCTCCTTTGGCTTGGACAATATAATCATGTTGAGCAGGGTCATCGGAATAGATAGGTATTCCAACCATCATGTCAAAATGATTGATCTCTGAATATTTTTTAGAAAACTCTTCACTTTTGAACGATCTGCCATTTGAGAGAATATGGATTGCAGTAATTGGAAGCTCACTTTTGGTATATCTCAATAACTCAAGAAATCGATCACCAAATAGAGTCGGCTCTCCGCCCGTGAATCCGATTTCTTTTGTTGTTTTTGGTATCAATGGAATTAACTTGAACGTTTCTTCGATTATCCATGAGTCATCATGTGCCTTAGGCGGTTGTGAACACATTAAACAATAATGGTTACATTGCTCCGTAATCAAAATGCTGTTGTTGCTGGCGGTTTCCCTGAACAAAACCCTAATAGAGCTTCTATCGCTGGATAGACGGATAACGTCATTATTTCCAAGATAGGCATAATCTTCGGGCAAAATAGTAAATTCCGAACCGGGTGGTATAGATTCAATTAAGTCTTTCTTTGAATCCAAAATCAGATAGTGAGCAAAGTCTTCGGGGACATCCATCTCATCTACTAGGTAGGCCTTGCTTTCCTTCAATACCTTTGGAAGTAATTTATTTGTACTTACGCTAAACAACATTGTAGTTGCCGGCTGGGCACCTTTTATCTCAATTACCCGACCTCCTAGCTTTAGCATCTGGTCGACCACTCGAGAAACAGTTGTTTAGTGAATTTATCCGAATGCATGAGACCTAATATATGTTTAAAAATGCTCATATTCCTATTGCAGAATTCTGACTCGGGCTTTTTTGCAACGAAATCTTTGTGAATAGCATGATGATATACA
This sequence comes from Methylophilaceae bacterium, assembly GCA_035459965.1. Classification (GTDB taxonomy): domain Bacteria; phylum Pseudomonadota; class Gammaproteobacteria; order Burkholderiales; family Methylophilaceae; genus DATHXC01. The sequence continues at coordinate 11,003 of DATHXC010000008.1, read as the reverse complement.
GGCTCTGCGCCACAATATGGCTCAAAGGCACAGTCAGAGCACATTGGAACACTGAGTGTGAATGACTCTTCAAGCGCATCTAGTAGCTTGTCTGACAACATGACTTCTTCATAAGTATTCACTAAAACATTTCCCAGCAAGAAAGTTTGATCTCCCATCTCAGCAAGCATACGGCTTTCATCAGAGGCATAGACCCCTCCATCGTAATTGAATACGATTGCTGCAATACCCAATCCAGCTGGGTTCATGAGATCCACATAACCAGGGTCTGTTGATGTCATCATCTTCGTAAGAATTAGTGAAGTGTAGTGTTCAGAGAACTTAACCCCAGATCGATTCAATTCAATGATGTAGTTCAGACCTTCCTTATAAAACTCTAGCCATCTCTGTGTATTGTAAGATCTATATTTTTTTGTCTTTATTGCAAATCCATACGGTGAAAGCGGCCTCAGAAAAATACCTCTGAAACCCAACCTAAGATACTCATCGATAATGTCATTTACCATAGGCAAACTCGCCTCTGTGGTCGTCATAAGGGCGGAAACATTATCGAAACCAAGGGCTAATCTTGCTTTGTTTAAACCTTCTACAAATTTTTGATGGCTGTTTCTATTAGGTCTGGGCCGATTTGCATTATGAAGTTCTTCAGGACCATCCAGTGAGGATGAAAGAACTATATTGTGATCCCTGCAAAAGGATAGGATATCGTCTGTAACCAATGAAAGTGTAGTGGCAATGACAAAAGCCAACTCTCTTTGTGTAACAGCATTGCGCTTTTCAGCTTCTAGCACAACGTATCGAACCATTTCAAAATTGAGCAAAGGCTCGCCACCCTGGAATTCAATTTTGATTGCTTTGGATGGAGTTTTAAATACAAAATCCAAAGCTTTGTCTGCCATCGCCGGAGTCATATCAAAAGCTGCTTTATCCTCAGATTGCCTGGAAACTTGACAGTAAGGACAGCTATGATCACATCTCAAAGTAACGACGAATATATGTAGATTGGTGAACTCAGCCAATCTTGAATATTTAGTTCTCAACTTCAACCCTAATAACTCCACTGGAGCTATATCGTTGGGCTCATAAATAAAATGTTTTGACCTAAGATCTGAATATATAGGTTCATCTGGCGTTACTTGATGCTCAACTATTCTGTTAAGTTGGGCACGGGGAACAGATAAATAATCTCCAGTGAGATTTGTTAACACATAGTCTTGATCATTCAACTGCTCAAATTTGAATGGCAAAAGTTTATATTCATGATGGGATGAAAGGAAGGAAGCTAAAGGTTGAAACTTACTCAATTTACTGAAAGCCGGATTTTGAAAAAGCTATTCCTAAGATGAGATTTCTAACATCTTCAGTTTCAGCTTTAATTTTTAATCTTAATACTTGATCCAACACTTCTTTCTTAAACTCATCAATGTGATAATCCATTCCTTCTTGACTCGAGTTTTGTGTTGGCTTTAGGGAACAAATTATTAGGTTTTTGTCTATAGAAAAATCTACGACAAATAGATTCATAAAGCGATAAGCCGCTTTCTGTAGAGCATCTACAGGATATATTCGCTCATCAAAAGTGAGCGTAGTAACAGACATTAATAACCTGAGGTATGGGATCTGTGTGATGCGTGCGAAGCATGTGATGCATGTGAGGAGTGTTCTGCAAGCAATACTCCTTCATTGTTTCGTTTTAATATAAACGAAAATGCATCCTTATCTCCCACAGTAACTTTTTCGCTCGTTACGTGAAATACAGAGTCTGTGGTAGTGAGAAGTCGAGAGGGTTCGATTTCAGTATTAGCAATTACTTGCTCAGAATTAAAAGCACCAGCTAATACAGATAAAGGCAGTAAAAACTTACGAGTTTTATTCATTTTTTATCTCCCCAGATAGTACGACAATAGTAGTCAACAGATAGTCTGAAGTCAATGAACTGGTAATAATAGTTTTTAATAGTGATTTTTTTTAGTTAAACCACCCCAGCACCCCCAGGTTAACCACCACGGTCACCCAAAACACCCTCTGGAACGCCACCTTCTGAGTTTTATGCCTAAATAGTTTCTGGGCCACCAAAGCCCCTGGCCAACCACCTAGCAGGGAAACCACTTGTAAAGTCTGTTCGGGTATCCGGCGACCATGGCTTCTCGCTGAGGACTTGTCGAGGCCGTACATCAGGAATGCTATTACACTGGCGCCAGAGTAAAGCCAGAGGAGTTGGATGGGCAGTTTCTTCTGTAATACCAAAGTGCACAGCGCACCATAGAATATGAGTGCAAACACTGAGCCTGACCAGGCTACCTTTCGTTGCTGAGCTGGCTGGGGAGCTAAAGCAAATAGAATTTTGGTAGCGGTAGAGCGGCCTTTAGTATCAGTTGATAGTTCATAGGTTATGAGATCACCATCCTGAGGCCTGCTCTTGGCGCTTTGGAATGCCTTGATATGGACAAAGGCTTTTGTGCCACCACCATTGGGAGTGACAAAACCAAAGCCTTGGTCATCTTTCCAGCCGGTGATTCTTCCCTGATAGCGCATGTTTAATACTTATGAATATTTGTTTAATCAAAGTATATGGGAAAGCATTATGTTATGGAATTTTGTAGATTCAAGACATCAAAAAGGCACCCCCCGCGAAAGGGGTGCCTGTCTGACAACGCATAGGAATGTGGCGGTCAACCACAATTACATTATTTTCTAAACCTAGTTTAAACAAAGTCAGTGTTTGTCGGATTATCATGTAGGACTAAGACGGCACTATTGTTTCCGAAAATGTTAACGACGAATATTAAGCTGCAAATTCCATCAAGTCTCGACTCTCTCTGTAACCGAATTCGATAATATCTTCAGCTCTTCCTAAAGCTTTGACGATCAGTCGATAAGCATCCAAATCGAACTCCAGCTCATATTTGGCATTTAACGCCTCCTCCATATCACCATCACTAGCAACCGTGTCCAAGTGGCACCAATGTTCAAACAGGTGAACCTCAGTTTTCCCGGTTTCCGGATTTACTTCCCGGATACCCACTCTGCCCTTATATGGCCAGCCTTTAAGCTTGTGGGCAACCAAAGCATTTCGGAGGCGTAGATGATGGAGTTCATGTTTTTCCTGTCCGACACATACGCCAGTACATTTTTGTACTTGGAAACTGAAACAAACCCCTTTGCCTGCTTCAAGGCCAAGTAGTTTGGAACATAACTGGAATTCATCGGCCAGGTTTCGGATCACCTCATTTGCTGCCTTCTTTGACTTCCATATGCCGTACAAATACTCAAAATCAGTGGGATCGAAATCCTGGGTCGTGATGACTTTCACCCATGGGATCTGATTCAACCGGTCAGCCAGCCTTATGGCATACAGTTTTTTCTTGGAGCGCAATTGCCGGTTATAGGCTGGCCGTAACTGTTTGACCAGCTCCGACTCAAGAAGAAGCGCGCCGAGTTCTCCGGCGGTCTCTCGCCACTCCACCTTCCTGATCTTGAGTGCCATTTCCATTTCAGTGTGTGTCGTATGGTCGGAAGCAAAATGATTCAATACGCGGGTGCGAAGCTTGATGCTCTTCCCAACATATAAGGGAGAGCCACCTTCATCAAAAAAAATATACACACCTGGCACATCCTTGATGCGTTCAAGGAAAGAGGCATCTAGGCTAGCTGGTAATGCGGGGCCACGCATCTGCTCCGCAATAGCTTCCAACACCGCCACTGATCCCAAATCCTGTTTCGCAGCTTCCAGGAAATCAAGCATCAGCTGCACATCTCCCATGCCACGATGGCGGGCAGTCGTACTTAATCCATGACGCTGCATAATAGCGTCCAGGCTATGGCCTTTTGCAAGCGGATAAAGCTTTCGGGATAGTTTTACTGTGCAAATGGTGCGCAGCCGGAGCGTACCGCCCATGCGCTTATACTCGGCCTTCAGGAAGCCATAGTCAAATCTGGAGTTATGCGCAACCATGACTGCACCTTCAAGATGGCTATATAGCTCAGCAGCAATTTCCTTGAATGTAGGTGCATCAGCCACCATGGCGTCTGTTATGCCCGTGAGGTTTGTAATGTTGCGCGGGACTGGCACTTCAGGATTGATGAGCGACTGCCAGGAGGTCACTTCGCCATCCTGAATCTTGATAAGTGCAACTTCAGTGATGCGGTCGTTTATATGCGATGCACCAGTGGTTTCAATATCGAGGAAAAGGAGATCGGGAAGCCAGTTCATCAGAATTGAAATTCGTGCTGTTGATGTTGATCAGGAGTTTGCCCAAGTGGAGTCAGAGCACCAACGCGGACACCAAGTAATCTCAGCTTCTTATCCAGTGGTATGCGCTTTAAGCACACCCCAGCTGCCTTTCTAATTGTTTGGGCATTCTGTGTGGGGTTTTCTATAGAGAAATCCCTGGTAACCGTGCTGAAATCGCTGAATCTCAACTTAACGCCTATTGTGCGGCCTTCATAGCCTTTGCGGTTGAGATCCCCAGCTACACGCTCACAAAGCGAGGTAAAAATGGCACTGAGCTCATCTTTATCCTGGCGTGGATGCAGGTCAGCCTGAAAGGTCGTTTCCCGACTCATGGACTTGGGCTCTGAATGAGTGACTAAAGGGCGTGAATCCCTACCATTGGCAACATCCATCAGCCATTCAGTCGAGCTAGGGGAGAAATGCTTAAGCAAGAATTGCTTATCGGTTTTTGCTAGATCGCCTACTGTCTTAATACCTAACTCAGCCAGCTTCTGAGTAGCCTTGGGTCCAATGCCGTTGACCTTACTGACGGCTAGTGGCCAGATACGAGTTGGTATGGAGGACTCATCAAGAAGGGTTAGACCATCTGGTTTATCAAGCTCTGAGCCTATTTTGGCGAGCAGTTTATTGGGAGCGATACAGATGGAACATGTGAGATTTGTTGCTTGGTATACAGCGGCTTTGATCGCAGTGGCCAATGAAAGAGAGTCTTGCTCCATATCAGTCAAATCAATATAGATCTCATCGATACCTCTATCTTCAATGCAGGGAGCGATGCTACTGACCGCCTCTTTGAACAGTCGCGAGTAATGTTTGTAAGCATCAAAATGTGAAGGCAATAGAATGGCATCCGGGGCCAGCTTTGCCGACTTCATCAAGCCCATAGCAGAGTAAACGCCCAACGCCCTTGCCTCATAAGTGCTTGTAGTGACGACCCCACGTCCTACATAGTCTCGAAGCCTGGCATAACTCATTTGCCCGTCCGGCATTAATTCAGGGGCCTTACAGCGCCCACCGACCACGACGGGCATTCCACGGAGTTGTGGGTATTGAAGCAACTCCACGCCTGCGAAGAACATGTCCATGTCGAGATGGGCAATGCGCCGAGGGGATGGGCTGCTAATTAAGTCATTCATGGAAACTCAGTGGCTATTTAGTAACTACGGAACTGTCCTACCACTACACCAAATATCTCAAAGCCTTCTTTAGGCCGTATCGTCACAAAATCCTTATTAGCTGGGATCAATACAAACCGCTCGCCTTCTTTACCAAGCGTCTTAATCGTAAAGACATTATCAACAATAGCCACGACGATATCACCAACATTGGCAAAGGCTCGCTTCTCAACAATTACAGTGTCCCCTTCCATTATGCCTACATCTTTCATAGACTCTCCACGCACTGGAATCAGTGTGGTGACTGAAGGTTTGCGGATAAGCAGGTCATCAATAATTATCTGTTCTTCACCTTCGTCGTAGGTGGCAGTCAACGCACCCGCTTGCACCGTGGAATTAGATAATGATCTTTCGAAGAATCTGCGACCAGGTACGAGCTTCTTATCAGGAGCATGATCCAGGTAACCTTGCAGCTTCATTCGTGACACAAACTTGCTAATAGAATCCTTACTGGCCAACCCGAACATCTTCTGCATATAGCTATAGCTCGGTAAACCACGGTTGCTGGCAAAATAGTCCTGGAGCTGACCAAAGTAACTGCGGTCCTTCTCATGGGATTTACTTATCTCACTCATCATCAAAATTCCTTCTTATACATAGCTAAATTGTTAAAGGCCCGAAAAATTAGGCTTTGACATAGCAGTGGACACTCATTTTTTTTATGCGTAGTATTTAAAAAAGAACGAACGTTCTTTTAGTGATTATCTGCCAGTTTTCTCTGCAAGGCAAGCAGCGCCTAGATATGTGAGCCCATGATGAATGCCAATATTCCACTACCAGTAGAAATACCGTTGTTCGAAGACCTAATGAATAACCTGCATATGCTCATATCCAATGAACCAGCTTACGCAGCTCAGTCAAGATTCGCCTCGCCTTGTCAGGGCTATGAGAAAGATCCTGCATCGTTAGTCCGTGAGTTGATAACCAACAAACCAGCAACCAAGTTATTTCCGGTGGATGGCTACTCAATGGTCGGTGTTGGAATATTCCATGGCTCAATATTAATCGTGAATGCTGCTCTTGATGCCATTTCAGAAAGCATCGTATTGGCTGTATGGAGAGGGAAATTTGTAGTGAAGCAATTGGTAATTGGGGCCGACGGCGTAAAACACCTATATTCACGCCCCAAAAACCATCCCGGCATGTTACTGCCGATTGGAGATGCGGATGAAGTCCAGGTGTGGGGTGTAGTGACTCATGCAATCGTCCCTTTTATCTAAACAAATATTCGGCCTAGCCGATGCCAATAGCTTTTATGTCAGTTGCGAATATGTGTTCCGGCCCGATCTGTGGGGTCAGCCGGGAGTAGTTTTAAGCAATAACGACGGCTGTGGTATCGCCTATAACGCCCAGGCAAAGGCCATCCTTGGACTAAGAATGGCTCAAGCTTGGTTTGAGGTTGAAGAAATGGCCAGAAAGATTGGCGTCAATGTGTTCAGTAGCAATTACACACTATATGCACAGATGAGCCTCGATTTTATGGAAACCCTGAGCACTTTTCTGCCCGTAGAGGTATATAGCGTTGATGAGGCATTCCTGGATGCAACTGGGATTATCCGTGACTTAACAGACCTAGGTCGTGAGATCAAGGAAACAGTAGCCAAGTGGGTCAAGTTACCCATCTGCGTAGGTTGGGGCCATACTAAAACTATGGCGAAGCTGGCTAACCATATTGCCAAGAAGCAGCCTGTGTTCAATGGTGTTTGTGACCTCACTGCAATGTCAGAAGTTGAAGTGGATACCATTCTTGAGAACCTAGATGTGAAAAAGATATGGGGCGTTGGAGAGCAGCTCAAAGAAAAGCTCAATGCGGTGGGTGTCTATAACGTATTGCGGCTGAAGCGAGCTGATCCCAAGCGGATTCGCGACAAGTTTGGCGTGATACTTGAGCGCACAGTTCGTGAGCTTAATAACGAGACATGGCTGGGGCTGGAAGATATGCTGCCTGAAGCCAAACAGGTTCGTTCCAGCCGTTCTTTTGGGGCGCGTGTTGAATCGTTGGATGACCTAGTCGAAGTCATCACCTACCATTCCACTATGGCTGCAGAACGCATGCGAAGCAAAGGGTTGTTTGCACAAGGCGTTCATGTGGATATGCAGAACAGCCCTTTTGACCAAGCTGAGTATTTCCATGGAAGCAAGCTGGTCTATCTTCCAGCGCCTACAAATTCAACCAGAAAAATCACTGAAGCTGCATTGTGGTTGCTGGAGAAAGCTTACCGGCCAGGCATTTATTACCAAAAAGCTGGCGTCATGCTGCTCGACTTAGTTCCAGAAGCTGGACAACAGAAAGACTTGCTTGGTTACACGGACAAAGACGAGACTGAATTAGTCTTGATGAAGACTATGGATGAGATCAACAAGCGTTGGGGGCGTGGCACCTTAAAGTTAGGGTCCGAGGGAATTGATAAATCCTGGGCGATGCGCCGAAACTATAAGAGCCCAGATTACCTATCGAATATGAAAGAGCTACCTGTGGCTTATGCGGATTAGAACTAAAGACCCTTCACTGCCATCAGCTCTGAGGGAAATTGACGTAGGAAATGCCGACTATCGTCAGGCTTAGCTGATAGCCACGCATCATACTGATCGTCATGCAAAATGACGATCATTCGTTTCTCATCTTCTGGTTTGTGGTAATTGCGCATGAATTCGTGGTCATCTGCGTTCACGGTCAACATAGTAAAGCTGCGCAAGGTCTGCCCATCTTTTGGATTCTTCCAGCCTGTCCATAGGCCTGCAATGCCCATTGGTTTGCCATCGGTTCGAACTATACGTGTACCTACTGCTTTCCCAGAACGCCAATCAGGCTCAAAAATGGCATCTGCCGGAATGATGCAATGCCTACTTAGTCGCCATGCATCCCTGAAACTAGGTTTTTCATGGGCTGTTTCGGACCTGGCGTTGTAGGTTTGTCGGACAATCTTTTCATCTTTTGCCCAGTGAGGGATGAGGCCAAAGCTACCCACCATCAACTCTTTAAATGGAACGGCCTCATCTCCGACATCTGCAAACTTGTGCTTCCGAATAAACGGACCCATGTATCCTGGCCACAAACTGGCTTTAAGCCCAGATACAGGATCGCTCACCCCAAAATATTGCTGGAGCTTTCTGGAATCAGTAACAGGGTCGTAATGGGAGCACACAATTAATTATATGGTAAACCCATAGCAAACTTAATCACCCTCCTTGGTTTGCAATCAAGATCGAATTGCTTTTATATTTTTAAAGCAATTAACGACTCATGTATTTGTTGGGTATCCATAAATAAAAATTGAAGATCTCCCTTTTAATGGATACTCGCCAATTGAAACTAGGCAATCGGGGAAGTCAACCGCTTTTACAAATACTTCAGAACAAATAATAGAACAGCCCGTGTCTTTACAAAGCCCCTCTAAACGAGCCGAAGTATTCACGGTATCACCTATAGCTGTATATTCATGTCGATCACTTGACCCAATATGACCCACAACAGCCTCACCAGAATGAAGACCAATCCCAATAGAGATTGAAGGTAGTCCATCTCGAAGCAACTCTATATTCAGGTTATTCACAGCCAACAACATCTCTTTTGCTGCTTCCAAAGCATTTTCTTCCGGGAAATCCAGTTTGTTCGGAGCGCCAAAAAATGCCATTAATCCATCCCCTATGAATTTATCTACGGTACCGCCATATTTATGCACGATCTTTGTCATTCGTGCAAAATATCTATTTAAAATATCGACTACGTCTTCAGCTTTAAGATGTTCACTTAGTGTAGTAAACCCACGTATGTCAGAAAACAAAACACAACCCTGAAATCTTTTCCCCGTTTGGCTTGCCACCAAATTCCCTGAAACTATTTCCTTCATCACTTCAGGGCTTACATAACCACCAAAGGTAAGTGTGAGACGTTTCTTGTCTATATAAGTTACCCATGCGATCCAAATTGCCCTTACAGAAAATGCAATTGCTGCAGTAAGTATCAAGTTTCCCGGTGGAAGCCAGATGTTATATCTAAGCAAATAAACGCAGCTTCCAATTAAAGCTATTATGGTAAATGTCAAAAGCACTGTTTTAATTACGATTGACCTACCGAACCAGAATAGACCAAACATTATAGTAAGGAGCATTAATGCGCTTTTATTAACTGGATTAATGAAACTATTACTCAACATGCTTCTAAGTACTTGGGCATGCGCCGTTACTCCTGGTATTTTTTTAGAATCCGACATCCATGTTGCGATGCTTACCGGTAAGTTCAGTAAATCTTCATCTTTTAGTACGGTCCCGATTAGCACAATCTTTCCAGCGAATAACTGTTTTAACTTACCTATTTCACCTTTTTCCGAAAGATTAATCACATTTTGGATAGGTATATATGAAAAGCTTGCCCCAACCTGATAATTTATTAAGCCTCCCCAACTTCCATTTAACCCTGTAGCAGAGGCGATAGATCTGGTGAAAGTATCATTGGTGCTGCCAGGCTGGCATTCTTTGCCGGGATATGCTCGGATCACCCCATCTTTATCGGGGCAGAATAATGCTGACGCATGTGCTATCTTTATGATTTGTTGCCCAAGGATTGCCGCATAATCCAACTCTATATCCTGGAATTTTGAAGCGTTGTGATTCCAGACCTTCGCGGCAACTATAGTTGTTTGATGTGTCGCCTTATAAAGATTGAGGGCAAGCAGTTGATGAAAACTCAAATCTGGCGCTTTCGTCGAAACTACCGTGTCAAATCGCTTTTCTGGAAGACCCAGATCAATTCCAATAACAGCTGGCCTGGCCTGACTGACTGCACTTAAAAACTGGCTGATATATGAGTGACTCAAGCTTAGAGGCTCATCTATAGTCTCCAGAAACTCCTCGTCAATTCCTACGATAACTGGATCTTTGATAATTGGCTGGGGATGGTATTTACGGTTAAATTCGAATGCGTGATCAAGAACTAGGTGGTTAAAAACAGCTGCTGTATCCGTATGGGTAAATATTAGTCCCAAAACTACTATGCACACATAACTAAAAGTATGTTGCAAACGAGAACTGTGAATGAACAACATTATGAAAACTTACCTTGCGAGCTCAGCCACCTTTTCCAAGTCAGGTCTATCCTGAGCAATTTTTTTCCAAACTTCATGTGCAGCTTCTCTGGCTTTTTTATTTTCAAGCATGACTGCATATAACACCCATTCTTCAATTGAGGCACTTGCTGAGGGTTTTAATGCAATAAGATTTTCAGCTTCATTTTTGGTCAAAACCGTAAACTCCCCCGAGGCCACATTTTCCTTACCGTTTTTTGCAGAGGTAAAACTAACAGCCCATTTATAAGATTTCCCATAGTTTAAAAATTTACCAGGGGGTATTTGCCAACTCTGTTCCAGCACTTCATCTTTCATAACCAGTTGCTTCGTTTGATCAAATACCTGTATTACATATTTCGACGATTCCATTGCCTCCCAAATAAACCGTGGCTGTAACTCTAAAAGCACACTACCGTTTTCTGGGGTAACTATCGAAATTTGTGGTAATTCCCCCCTCATTCGATATGCTCCGGCAGTAATTTTTGAGGGCTCCGCAGCAGTGACCAGCTTTTCTGCGATTACCTTGCT
>DATHXC010000007.1:0-579323 GCA_035459965.1 Methylophilaceae bacterium | reverse complement strand
CGATGACCAATACGACGTCAACCTCAAGACCACGGGCACTGGGCTCAACATCATTGCCTCATTGGAAGATACCGTAACTGAACTTGTAATCCAGGGAACCGATACCTTAATACTACATGGAGGTGCTGGCGCCAATAAGCTCAGCACCATCCTGCTGGGCGCCAACCTTGAGCATCTGGATGCCAGTGACACTGACCCTATATTGCTCAATCTCACCGGTAATGACCTCAATAACCGAATCACAGGCAATGACGCTGCAAATGTACTCACCGGTGGCAAAGGGGTCGATACCCTGATAGGCGGTGCTGGCGATGATACCTATGTGATTGATCAGGAGGCTGAGCTTGTAAATATCACTGAGCTAGACAATGAAGGTGTGACTGATCTTTTGCAGATCGCTTATGCCAACACTTCAACCACTACTGCCAAAGTGGTGAATTTAACCATCACCAACTTGGAGCATATTGAAAATGTTTCTTTTGCTAACACAGGCACTGGCCTGTTTAATATCATTGGCAATGCCTTTGATAATTCGCTGACAGGTAACGCCTCCAGAAACAGCATTGAAGGCGGTGCGGGTAACGACATGCTCAATGGTGGCGCCGGTGCTGACACGCTGGCAGGGGGTGCGGATAATGATATTTATATCGTGGACAACCAGCTGGATGTGATTATTGAGCTGGAAGATGAAGGGCTTGATAACGTTCAATCCAGCGTTACATATACGTTGTCTTCTAATATCGAAAACCTCATGCTAACCGGCTCAACAGCGATTAATGGAACCGGTAATAGTTTAGCCAACAGTATTCAGGGCAATATTGGCAATAATAATCTGAGCGGTGCAGCAGGCAACGACACGCTTGATGGTGGTAATGGTAATGACATCCTGAATGGTGGGGCAGGTGATGACAGCCTGATTGGCGGGAGTGGTTCTGATACGGCAGTTTTCTCAGGTGCTGTGGATTTTTATGATATTACTTTTGATAATGGCGTTTACACCATTTCAGGGCTTGATGGCACAGATACACTGGAAGAAATTGAACTGATCAAATTCGGGTCTGGACCAGCAGTCAATATTTCTACGCTTGTTCAAAACGAGCCATCTGCAAACAAAGGGATTGCTGCACTTGATTCAGGCGAGTCATGGAGTATGACTACTATCAAATATAGCTTTATAAATAGCAGCCCAACTTATGAAGCTTCAGGAGCACACCCTGGTTTCAGAGCAATGAATGCTTACGAGCAAAACGCAGTAAATAGTGTGCTACAGCTATACGAAAATATTACAAACCTGAATTTTGAACTGGTTACTGACGCCAATAATGACAGCGTGCAACTACGCTTTGGCACAGATGATCAAACGGCTATAGATACGTTAGGTTATGCATATTATCCAGATACCTTTGGATTTGGATCCTTCATTCCTAGTTTTCTGACCAGTGGAGATGTCTGGATTAATAATAATTCAGACTATAAAACATCCTTTGACTTGGGTGACTTAACACCCGGCAGTACCATGTTTTCTACTATTTTGCATGAGATTGGCCATGCCTTGGGTCTGAAGCATCCAGGCAATTACGATGGAACTGAGGAGCCACCATTTCTCTCACCAGCTGAAGATATGACTAGCTTAACGGTAATGTCTTATTACTCCACCCAACATAGTGATATCTATATTGAAAATGGGACATCTTTGTATTACGACTATACCGTCGAGCCTTCAACTTTGATGCTTTATGATGTTGCCGCAATACAAAGTATCTATGGGGCAAATACAGATTTTAATTCGGGAAATTCAACTTACACGATCAATCAAAATCAACCTATTTTACAAACCATATGGGATGGTGACGGTATTGATACGATTGATGCCTCAAATGCAATGTATGGGACATTTTTTCCAACAAGGCCCAGCATCATCGATTTGCGAGAAGGACATTTTTCATCAATAGGCATGGGTGATAACCTGGGTACTAGGTCGACTTTTGGATTTTTGCAGAATTTAAATTTGTTTGGATATAGCTCTAATGACATAGCCAACAGTATCGGCAAATATGGGTACAACGGCGAAGATAATCTCGCGATTGCTTACGGCACTGTGATTGAGAATGCAGTTGGTGGATCAAACAATGACATATTGATTGGAAATGCTGCCGATAATTTCTTATTCGGGGGAGATGGTCAAGATACTTTATCTGGATCTACAGGCAACGATACCCTGAATGGCGGCGTAGGTAACGATGCGTTGTGGGGTGGCGAGGGAAGTGATGTATTTGTTTTTGACTCTTCATTCTTTGCGACTGGCAGTATCGATAGCATCCAGGATTTTGTGAGCGGCGAGGATAAGTTCCAGCTCGATACTAATTTCTTCACACAGATAGGCCCTTTGGGTGTTTTATCCAGCGATGCATTTCGATTGGGCAATCTATCGACCGCACAAGATATGGACGATCGTATTATCTACAACCAGTCTACAGGTAGTCTGTTTTATGATGCTGATGGTAATGGTGGCATTGGAGCGGTTCAATTGGCCCAACTGCAAGGTGTTAGCGTGTTATCAAATACAGACTTCGTGGTAACTTTCGCATAAGTATTGCAATGCTACAAAAATTCTTTCAGTAATATTTTTATAAAATCAGCACGGTCCAGTATGTCGGGCATTTGCACGGTTACACGTAGTTTATCCGGGCCATTCATCCGGCAGCGGCGATCACGTTGAAGTAGTGCAATCAACTTGGTAGGGTCGAGCTCTGTATGTTGGCTAAATTGTAATTGAATCGCGCTGTCACTGGCGTCTATCTTGACGATGCCTAATGGTTTAGCTGATACGCGCAGGCGATGGCTTGCAATCAACACTTCGCCTTGTTCTGGCAGCAGGCCAAAACGGTCTATCAGCTCTTCCTGCATGTTATCCAGCTCGTCATCGTTAGTGCAGTTGGCGAGGCGCTTGTATAACACAAGGCGTTCATGCACGTCCGGGCAGTAATCATTGGTGAGTAGCGCAGGGCTGTGCAGGTTGATTTCTGTTGTGATGCCTAGCGGCGCTGATACATCAGGCTCCTTGCCGGCCTTAAGCTGCTTGACGGCATGCGACAGCATTTCCGAATACAGGTGAAAGCCGATTTCCTGCATCTCGCCGCTTTGCGAATCACCTAATAATTCTCCAGCTCCGCGGATCTCTAGGTCGTGCATCGCTAAATGGAAACCAGCGCCCAGGTCTTCCAATAACTGAATCGCATCCAGGCGTTTTTGTGCTTGTGGCGTGATAGTGCGGTTGGGGTCAGTCAGCAGGTAAGCATAGGCCTGGTGATGCGAACGCCCGACACGGCCACGTAACTGATGTAGTTGTGCCAAGCCAAACATATCAGCACGATTCATGATGATGGTGTTGGCGGTGGGTACGTCGATACCGGTCTCGATGATGGTGGTACATAGCAGCAAGTTCGAGCGCTGATGGTAGAAGTCGCGCATCACATGTTCCAGCTCACGCTCACGCAATTGGCCATGGGCAATGCTGATGCGAGCCTCGGGCAGGATGCGCTCCAGTTTTTCACGCATCGAGTGGATGGTATCGACTTCGTTATGCAGGAAATACACCTGTCCGCCGCGCTTGAATTCGCGCATGGCGGCTTCGCGAATAATGCCTTCGGAGTAGTCGGTAGCAAAGGTCTTGATGGCCAGGCGCTTCTGCGGAGGTGTAGTGATGACTGAGAACTCGCGCAAGCCTTCCATGGCCATGGATAATGTTCTTGGGATAGGTGTGGCGGTGAGTGTCAGCACATCGACCTCGGCGCGCATGGCCTTGAGCTGTTCTTTCTGGCGCACGCCAAAACGATGCTCCTCATCCAGTATGACTAGGCCCAGGTTCTTGAATTTCACGTCCTTGGAAATCAGTCTGTGTGTGCCGATGATGATGTCGATGCTGCCATCTGCCAGTCCTTTCAGTGCCTCAGCTTGTTCCTTGGCTGTGCGGAAGCGAGAGATTTCTGCGATCTTGATTGGCCATTCTGCGAAGCGATCCACAAAGTTCTGGAAGTGCTGTTCGGCTAACAGCGTGGTCGGCACCAGTACCGCCACTTGGCGTCCCCCCATTACTGCAACAAATGCAGCACGCAGTGCCACTTCGGTTTTGCCGAACCCGACATCGCCACACACCAGCCTGTCCATAGGCCTGCCGGACTGCATGTCGCTGATGACGGCCTCAATGGCGGATAGCTGGTCGGGTGTCTCTTCGAAAGGAAAACCTTCGGCAAATGTTTCGTAATCCTTGAGCGTGAGCGTAAAGGCATGACCCTTACGTGCTGCCCGCTGTGCATAAAGATTAAGTAGTTCCGCAGCAGTATCGCGTATCTGCTTGAGGGCTTTTTTCTTGGCTTTTTCCCAATTACCAGAGCCTAGCCTGTGTAGTGGTGCTGATTCCGGTGGCCCGCCAGAGTAACGAGAGATCAGGAACAATTGTGATACCGGCACATAAAGCTTATCGTCGCCCGCGTATTCCAGCAGCAGGAATTCAGTCTCGCCTTCACCAAAATCGAGATTCACCAATCCACGATAACGGCCCACCCCATGCTGTTCATGCACCACCGGGTCATTCTCGCGCAGCTCTGATAAATCCTTGAGCATGCCTTCTGTACTGCGTGCCCTATCCTTGTCACGTCGGCGTTGCTGCCGGACTGTGGCTGCATAAAGCTCCGCCTCGGTAATGACTGCAATGCCATTGTTAACATTGCCTGCATGTAGTGGTGATACCCCAAGCATTAGCGCTTCACTGCTTGCCTGAAAATCCGCCCAGGTTTCACAGGTCACCGGGCGTATGCCTTGCTCGTTAAGTAACTGCAGGATGGTTTCGCGGCGCCCGAGACTTTCTGCGGCGATTAATATGCGACCGGAATATTGGTTGATGAAACTCTGCAGCTTGTGCAACGGGTGTTCGGAGCGTCGTTCTATATCGAGTTCAGGCAGGCCAGTAGCCACATTCTCCGTACTGATGGTCAGGCGGGCATATTGATGCGTCTGGCTGAAAAAATCGTCTGCTTTGATGAGCAGTACTTCGGGTTTGAGAATAGGGCGCTCGGGATCATGAGCCAATAAGCGATAGCGAGATTGCGCTTCGTGCCAGAAACTTTGGGCGGCTAAATCCAGATTGCCATGCAGACAAAGTAGGGCATTCTCCGGGAGGTAATCCAGCAAGGTAGCGGTCTGCTCAAAAAATAGCGGTAGGTACCATTCGATACCACCGCTGGCGATACCCTTGCTTACATCCTTGTAGATGCGGCTGCGCGACGGATCACCTTCAAAAGTCTCGCGGAAATTCTGGCGGAAACGGGCAATACCACTCTCATCAAGCGGGAATTCGCGCGCGGGCAGTAATCGTATTTCTGGTACCGGATACAGGCTGCGCTGGGTATCCACATCAAAAGTGCGGATAGTTTCTATTTCGTCATCAAACAGGTCGAGCCGATAGGGTAGCGCGCTACCCATGGGAAACAAATCTACCAGGCCACCACGCACACTGAATTCGCCTGGGCTCATCACCTGACTCACATGATGATAACCAGCTTCGGCGCACTGCTTGCGTAGTGCATCCAGATCCAGTTTCTGGCTTTTCTTCAACATGAAAGTATTTGCGGCCAGGTAAGACTGGGAAGGCAGACGTAGCAGTGCAGTACCCGCGGGCACAATAATCACGTCGCAATTGTTCTGACTGACTTGGTAAAGCGTAGCCAGACGTTCGGAGATCAAGTCAGGATGTGGCGAGAAATGGTCGTAAGGCAGCGTTTCCCAATCCGGCAACAAATGCACGTTCAGGTCAGGTGCAAACCATGGCATCTCTTCAAGCAGGCGCTGCGCTTCAAAAGCGTTGGCAGTAATGATGACTAGCGGTGATTTTTTTGCCGCAATCTTAAGGCGGGATGCCAGCTCTGCTAGTGCAAGGCTGTCGGTACCGGAAGCTTGTGGTGTAACGCGTTCAGATTGGCCGCGTGGCGGAATTGGCCAAGGGTGCTGCATGGGCGGTGCTTTTGAATAAACGAAATATTATAGCCGTTGTGCGCTATAAGCGGTGCAGTACATTGGGTGCACTTTGATATTACGCACTTTACATTCGCCTATAGTCTACAAATGACAGCCAGTGAAGCCTGTCATGTCAACGATAACGCTATTTTTTGCTGAATAGCTTGGCGATCTGCGCTTCTGCGGCTGCCCAGAATTCACCGGCCTGACCAACGAATGCTTTGCTTTCGGCTATATAGTAGGCTGCCACTTCAGTCATTCTGTGGCGGTCTTCTGCATTGAACTTGCCTGACTTGACTGGTGTTTTTTTGGCTGGCGCTTTTTTAGGTGCGGCTTTCTTGGCTGCAGCCGGCTTTTTTGCTACAGGTTTTGGTGTTGCGGCTTTCGCTACTGGTTTCTTAACTGCGGTAGCAGGTTTCTTTGCAGCTGCAGGCTTGCTTGCAACTTTCTTGGCTGGTGCCTTGGCAATGGGTGTTGCAGCGGCTGTTGGAGTGGTAGCAGGTGCGACTTTCTTGGATGCCGCAGGTTTTGTTGGTGCTGCTTTTGGTGTAGCCATTTCAGATCCTTTCAGTTAAGAGGGACTTCCATGTTGCTAAGCTGGCAGGTAATCATCATCACAATTACTACCTACTCAGTCACATCATATTAAACCGTACCGCCTACCGTCAAGCCATCAATGCGTAAAGTTGGCTGGCCAACACCTACAGGCACACTCTGCCCCTCTTTTCCGCAGGTGCCGACACCAGAATCCAGTGCCATGTCATTGCCGATCATTGAGACGCGCGTCAGCACATCCGGGCCATTGCCTATGAGCGTTGCGCCTTTAACCGGATAGGTCAGCTTGCCATCTTCTATCATCCATGCCTCAGCAGCCGAGAACACAAATTTGCCACTGGTGATATCCACCTGGCCACCACCGAAATTGGCTGCGTACAATCCTTTTTTGACGGACTTGATAATCTCTTCCGGCGGCATGTTGCCATTAAGCATATAGGTATTGGTCATGCGCGGCATGGGGATATGCGCATAGGATTCACGGCGCGCATTACCGGTCAGTGGCATGCCCATCAGCCTGGCATTTAGGCTATCCTGGATATAGCCACGCAAAATGCCGTCTTCGATCAATACAGTACGTTGTGTCGGGTTGCCTTCATCATCCACATTCAGCGAACCGCGACGGTCAGCAATGGTGCCGTCATCAACCACGGTAACGCCTTCAGACGCCACACGTTGGCCTATCTTGCCCGCAAATGCAGAGCTGCCCTTACGGTTGAAGTCGCCTTCCAGCCCGTGGCCAATGGCTTCATGCAACAGGATGCCAGGCCAGCCTGAACCAAGGACTACCGTCATGCTGCCAGCCGGGGCAGGGCGCGCATCCAGGTTGGTGAGCGCTTGATGCACGGCCTTCTGTGCATAGTCCTGCAAAACTTCATCGGTAAAATAGCTGTAATCGAAACGGCCACCACCACCTGCTGAGCCTTGTTCGCGGCGTCCATCATGCTCTGCAATGACCTGGATGGAAAGACGTACCAGTGGGCGCACATCAGCGGCCATCACGCCATCGTGGCGGGCGACCATGACCACTTCATATTCACCGGCGATGGATGCCATCACCTGTGTAATGCGTGGGTCAGCCTTGCGCGCAAACAACTCTAGACGCTCCAGCAGTTTGACTTTGGCATCCGCACTCAACGAAGCGATAGGGTCTTGCGGTATATACAGTTGTGGGGCTGAAATACGTTGAATTGCCTGCTTTGATTGCTCCTGACCTAAAGCCGCGATGGCACGAGTCACATCAGCTGCCTGTTGCAGCGCTGGCAAGTTGATATCGTCAGAGTAGGCAAATGCGGTTTTTTCACCGCTGACAGCACGCACACCCACACCCTGGTCTATGCTGAAATTACCAGACTTTACCTGGCCTTCTTCCAGGCCCCAGCTCTCGGAGCGGCTGTACTGAAAATACAGGTCAGCGTAATCCACTTTGTGCGTCATGATGCTGCTGAGCACGCCTTGCAAGCCTGCTACATCGAGGTTGGAAGGCGACAATAGCGTTTCAATCGCCGTGTCAAAATGCGAGCCTGCTGCGGGGCTTGAGCTGGAAGGTATATTGTCTGGTTTCATCATCTAACTTTCTAAAAGCCTATGCTTATCTAAAGATAAGCTTGCTATATCAATATAGCAGAAGCGGGGTCGCGGTCTGCTAGGTAATTTCTGTATTCATGCCTAATCATTCGCTCTAGTCAGCCACAAATTAAGCCATGGTTTAATACTTGAATATAGTCCTGTGCTTTAGTGCGGGCAGGCTATTGCGCAAACTGGCCTGATAGCCGGTATTCATGGTGGAAATAACCACCCCGGAGCCGCGGGGTAATCTATCCAGCACTACACCCCATGGATCGACGATCATGCTGTTGCCATGTGTTTCACGGCCCGACAAATGATAGCCTCCCTGAGCGGGTGCCAGCACATAGCTCAAATTCTCAATCGCACGTGCACGTATCAGGATTTCCCAGTGTGCTTTGCCTGTGGTCTCGGTGAAGGCTGATGGCACTACTATCAGGTCTACCTCACCCATTGCGCGGAATAGTTCCGGGAAGCGCAAGTCGTAACAGATAGACAACCCGATTTTGCCAAAAGGAGTTTTCACAACAACCACCTGATTACCTGGTTCAATCGTTGTTTCTTCGCGATAGTGCTCGTTGCCAAGGTCAAGCCCAAAAAGATGAATCTTGTCATAACGCGCTACCTGCTTGCCTTTGTCGTCGTATACCAGGCAAGCGTTACGGACTTTATCAGGCACCCCGGCTTCAAGCGGAATCGAGCCACCGATAATCCATATCTCATGTTTTTTCGCGATCTTGGATAGAAAGCGCTGGATGGGGCCGCTGCCTTCTTTTTCCGCCACAGCGACCTTGTCTTTTTCTTTCAGGCCCATAATTGCAAAGTATTCAGGCAATGCCACCAGCTTTGCCCCTTGATTGACCGCGATTTCTATCAGACGTTCGGCCTCGCTCAGGTTGGCCGATACATAAGGCCCCGAAGCCATCTGGATGCCCGCGATTTTTACAATACCGGGCGTAGTGGCGTTATGTTTATTGGGCTTGACAGCTTTTGCGCGTGATTTAATTGGCATAAAGAATTTCCAATAGTTGTTCTTATGATGAGTTTAATAATACCTGATTAGCCTATTCATGCGCTTACTCACTAAGCATCAATCCCTACCTACATTACTTGCCTAAAGGCGAGACACTTGGCACCGGCGGTTTGCTTGTGCCATCCTTAATTTCCTGCGGGTTATCCCAGGTGCCGGTAATTTCATATTCGTCCGCTGCCAGTTTGTTGATCGGGTCCCTCAATAATTTTTGTGCAACAAAGGCAGCAGCACCAACCACAGGTCCTCCCGCCAGCGCGGCAATGGATAATGTATCGCTGATATAAGGCGTAACTTTGATATAAAGATGTTGTGTTTCTTTTTGCAGGTCAGTCTCGCCTTTCATTTCAACACGCGCAGTCGGGCCTTCCATCTTGAAATCATCGCTGCGCATTACACCACGATCAATTTTGACGCTGGAGCTAACCTTGTCGAAAGTAAAGCCGCTACTGAATACATCCCTGAAATCGAAAGTCAGGCGACGTGGCAGATTCTGCAAACTCAATACGCTGAACAGGCGGCCTACACCGGGCTGTATCTTAAGTATTTGCCCATGCCTGGCATCCAGCTGCAAGTTGCCGCTGAGGCCTGGAATGTCGAATTCATGAGGGCTACCTGGCCATTTGAGCTGGCCGGTAAGGTCGGCATCACCACCCTTGATGGTATTGGGGAAGCCAAACCTATCTAGCGTCTTCCCCAGGTCATTAATATCCCAGCTAATCGTCATACGCGTATTCGGGTTGCGCTTCCAGTTATGCCAGTCGCCTTCAGCGGTTAATGTGCTGTCAGGATTGATGATGCGTAGTTTTTCTATCGACCAGTCATCATTCTGCTCGCTAGCCTGCAGTTCCAGACGGCCCAGCTTCTTTTTTCCAAACTCGAAGTTTTCTGCGGTGATATCCAGCGCCGGGTAGGATTGCGCCTGCTGCTTGAAGTTACCTTGAGTACGTAATTCCGCTGTATTGGGAGCCGCAGATGGAATGATGAGCGATTTAAGCTTGGCACTTAATTTGCCATTACCCTGGCTTGCACTCTGGCTGCTCCATTGCGCATCCCCTGTAATTTCACGGCTTTGCAAATTGAATGTCCAGCCATCACCGGATGGCTTGGCATTCAATTTGAGGGCATTAATACGGCGGTCGAATACATCCAGCGTATTCACTGTCATATCAATCTTGCCGATGTTCAGGTTGTTCTTGTTATTACCATTGGTATTGCCGCCAGCAATATTGCTCGCCTTATCAAAAATGTTCTGCCATTCATCCAGGTCCAGGTAGTCCAGATTGCCACGCACATTAATGCCGGGCTGCGCTGGCAGCTCAGGCACTACATTGATGCCGATTTCTCCCCGCTCCAGTTTGAGTGTGCCCTGCTGATTGGTGCGTAACAATTTGGCGCCGAGTACGTTGCCGATGCTCACGATGATATTGTCCTGTGACGGGCTGGTCTGCTTTTTATCAAAGCGCAGCGGCATGATGTCCAGGGAGCCTTTGCTGAGAGGGGCAGGGAGGCTGGAGGCCAAGCCAACCAGGTTGGAGGTGAAGGACATATCCAGTTGCTTATCAAAGATATTGATGTTGCCAGCCCAGTCAGTGCTACCTGTTATGCGGTCCATCAAGCCAGCACCAAACGCCTGTTTTAACCCGACATCAGTAATACGGCCACGGGCATTGATGCGCATGACATGATCCTTGCCTGTATAGAGGCTGAATTGTGCTGGTCCGCCATATACCGATGTGGTGATGTTCTGGGCTTTCAGGGAGGATTCAGTGAATTCCAGTTTGCCTGTGAGCTTGGTGAGCTCAGGTACGCCATCTGCCGCCATACTGGCGTTATTCACCACGTAAGCACCTTTTACGATGGTCGCTTCGGTGTTATGCAATGGGATATGCAGCTCAAGGTTGAGTTTGCCATTGCCTGTCGTTTTCAGGTCGCTGGTAAATCCGCGCATGACATTGACCAGCGGGCTGGTATTGATGTATTTCAAGCCTTCGCTGATAGGGCCTTGTACCTCACCCGCGATATCCAGCACCGGTTGTTCGGCATGCAGCACCGGGATTGAAACTTTGGCCTTTGTGATTTGATTGCCTAGCAGGTAGCCGGCATTGGCATTGAGCTCCATGCGGGTGCCTTCAAACAGCATGTTCAGTTTAACGCCATCTATCTTTGGCCAGCCCGGCGCATAGTCGAGCATGCCATCGGTGATCTTGGCGGTTACGCGGAACAAGCCCAGCTTGTTATTGGGGTATGGGAACTCTGCAAGATTGCCCTTAATGGTGACGTTAATGTCTTCGCCATGACCCGCCAATATAGCGGTGTCTAGCCAGTGCAGCGTATGTTCGCCCAGGATTTTTGGGTAGTAGTAGTGCGCAAATTTGCCATCAGCGTTGGCAAACTTTGCATTGAGCTCAAGAAAACCACCCTTGATGCCATTCATTATGTAATTGGCATTGATGGTGCCGGAAAGGTGCGGATTGGCAATCGCAATATTGCTGGCACGGATCTCGGTCTTATGCTTGCTATTAATCCATTTAACCTGCCCGGTCAATTTGTCAGCAGGGATAGGCCAGCGCATCACTTTCTCAAAATCAAGAAAAGCCCGTTGTGAGTTGATTGTCAGTGTACCGCTATCTTCATCTGCATCAATACTGCCGCTCAGGTTGCTAAAGCCCGGGAAATGCTCATAGGCTTTGATACCAAGGCCAATAAACTGGCTGCGGATGGAATACTCCTGCGGCACAGATTCATCACCCTTCCATTCCAGCTCAAGATTTTTCAGTTTGCCGACCGGGGAAATGTCCGTCAGTTGCTGCAAGGTTTTCTTCGGGATAGGCAGGTAATTGGCAAAGGTATTGACTGATTCCAGCCTGATTTCGTCCAGGTGGATATTGCCTTCTATCGTCTGCTGCTTAACCCCATTTTTGTCAGCGACCAGGCGCTCACGCAGGTTGATTTTCCCATTCTGCATATTGAGCCCATCCGGGGAGGACATCTTGATTTTACTGGCACGTATTTCCTGGCCATCGCTATGTTCTGTCCATTCGAGTCGACCAGACAAGTTGTTAAGTGTGGCTTCCGGACTGTTTTTAGCGAGGCGGGTTTTGACATCGCTCAGAATCACGTCGCTGATGATATTAGTTGGTTTGCCTTCTGCAAAATCCATCCAGAACTGCGCTGCGCCAAAGCCTTCACGCAAGTCAAACGGGTAGCTGATCCAGTTGCGCCATGCCGCGATGTCAGTGCCTTCGACCCTCGCAAACAGCGTGCCTCGCCAGTTTTGCAACTTGGAGACATCCTTGCCATAAACATTGCCACGAATATCAATCGGGAAAGATGAGCCTGCCGAAGGTGTCGCGCGTAGGCCAAAGCGATGGTGACCAATCAGGGTTTCCCATGCCGGGTTGATGATTTGCAGGTTGAGCTTGTTCAGTGTCAGGGGTGGTGCTTTGCGGAAATCATCCTGCCACAGCACGCTCGCATCAATCACGTCGATGCGTGATTGCTTGAGCAACCAGTTAGGGAAAGCTGGCCGCGACGGCCCACCCATATGAATACCGGCGACATATAAAGTGCCATCAGTTTCACGCCGGATAGTGAGTTCAGGGTTATAGACTTCAATCGCAGACAGCCGCGGTTCGAGCAGTGGAATAGTCAGCCAGGACATACTGGCTTCGATATGCTCCAGCGACAAAGCGGGGCGCTGCTCGGCATCGTACAGGTCTACATTGAATAATGATAAATGTGGATTCAAGCCATGCCAGCTGGCCTTGATTTCACCGATGGTGACTTTTTGCCCGGCTGCAAGGCTTACCTGCTGGGCAATTTTATCTTTGTAGTCATCAATGTGCGGCAATATTACATAGCGTAGCGCCAGGACTGAAGATGCAAGGACGAAGATACTGAACCACAGCGCGAAAAGTGTGACGCGATATATCCAGAGTAGTGATTTTTTGACCATATGTTTTGTTGGGAGACTGCATTTCAGCAGTTCGGATGCAGTTAATCTGGCAGGCTATTCTGACAAGCTAGTCTTTCAAAAAAGAAACCGCAGCATGTATTCCATTAAAGTGTTTCATTTTACACACTAATTGGTCAACGCTAGCGGTGTAAAGCTTAGTTAACAATAGTTCATGTTGGTTTCACCTGAAATTAAAAATCATCAATATATAAAATGATAGAGTTCAAGCATCAGTTGCTATCGGTATGGTTGCCGTATTCAACTGATTCAATCGCCAGCCTAATGCATTAGAATAACGCCTTCATTTACTTTTGGCTGACAGCATTCATGGTCGGCAGCAGATTCAGAGGCAGGTTTGATCCAATTTAAAAATCTTACTTTGGCGCGTGGCATCAAGGTGCTGGTAGAAGGCGCTTCATTCCAGCTGCATCCTGGACATAAAGTGGGCCTGACAGGGGCCAATGGCGCGGGTAAATCCAGTGTATTCGCCATGCTGCGTGGCGAATTGCATGCTGAATCCGGTGACCTGGACATGCCGCCACAATGGGTGATTGCGCATGTCGCACAGGAAACCCCTGCCTTGCAGGACGCCGCCATTGAGTTTGTGCTAGATGGCGATGTCGAGTTACGTGCCATTGAGCAGGCATTAGCTGATGCCGAAGCCAGGCATGAAGGCGAAAAAGTCGGCGAACTGCATGCGCGCCTGAGCGAAGTTGAGGGTTATTCCGCCAAGGCCCGTGCTGCCGAGTTGTTGCATGGGCTGGGGTTCAGCAATGCGGACCTTGGCAGGCCGGTATCGGATTTCTCGGGTGGCTGGCGCGTACGCCTGAACTTGGCACGCGCCTTGATGTGTCGTTCCGATTTGCTGTTACTGGATGAGCCGACTAACCATCTGGACCTGGATGCCGTGATCTGGCTTGAAGGCTGGCTGAAAGAGTACCGCGGCACGTTGGTGTTGATCTCGCATGACCGCGATTTCCTCGATTCCATCGTCAACCATATTGCGCATATCGAACAGCAACACTTGACCCTGTATAAGGGTGGCTACTCCGATTTTGAGCGCCAGCGTGCCGAGCGTTTGCTCCAACAGCAGGCCATGTATGAACGCCAGCAGCGCAATGTGGCGCATCTGCAAAACTATATCGATCGCTTCCGTGTGCAGGCTACCAAGGCACGCCAGGCACAGAGTCGTATCAAGGCGTTGGAGCGCATGGAGATGATCTCTGCAGCCCATATCGACTCACCCTTTGGTTTTGGTTTCCGCGAGATGCAGGGCGCGCCTGATCCTTTGCTGGTATTGGATGAAGTGAGTGCCGGATATAACGATAAAGCCATACTCAAGAATATCGTGCTCACACTGCGCCCCGGTGAAAGGCTGGGCCTGCTGGGCCGCAATGGCGCAGGTAAATCCACACTGATCAAGCTGCTGGCAGGGGAGCTGGCACCCATGCATGGCAAGCGGGTTGAAGGCAAGGAGCTGAAGATAGGTTACTTTGCCCAGCATCAGCTTGAACAGTTGCGGCTGGATGAGTCGCCATTGCAGCACATGATGCGACTTGATCCGCAAACGCGAGAGCAGGAGCATCGCAATTATCTCGGTGGCTTCGATTTCAGGGGTGATATGGCGAGTAGCCCATGCGGCCCATTCTCTGGTGGCGAGAAATCACGACTAGCCCTGGCGCTGCTGATCTGGACACGGCCCAATTTGCTGCTGCTGGATGAGCCCACCAACCACCTCGACCTGGAAATGCGCCATGCCCTGACACTCGCGTTGCAGGATTACCAGGGTGGCGTGGTGATTGTGTCGCACGATAGGGCGATGTTGCGCGCCAGTTGCGACAAATTCGTACTGGTGGCAGATGGGGCGGCGCTGACCTTTGATGGCGACCTGGATGATTACAAGGACTGGCTGGCGGAGC
This sequence comes from Methylophilaceae bacterium, assembly GCA_035459965.1. Taxonomy (GTDB): domain Bacteria; phylum Pseudomonadota; class Gammaproteobacteria; order Burkholderiales; family Methylophilaceae; genus DATHXC01. The sequence goes on along the minus strand of DATHXC010000007.1, from coordinate 564,283 downwards.
AGCGCATCAAGGATAAGGCAGTAGAAGCAAAAGTCGCCGACAAAGAAGCCCCTAAAAATGACCGTGCGCAAAGCAAGGCCGAACGTCAGGCGCGCATATTGGAGCGCAGGCCACTGGTGAAAGAGTCTGAGCAACTGGAAGCGAATATGGCCACCTGGCAACAGGAAAAAAGCAGTCTGGATGAGCGCATGGCAGATGCGAGCCTGTACGAAGCGGCTGGTAAAGCCGAGTTGCAAACGCTGGTCAAACGCCAGGCGGAGCTGGGCCAACAATTAGGACAGGCAGAAGAGCGCTGGCTGGAAGTGCATGAGATGTTAGAAGCCATACCAGCAATTAACTAACAGGCACCTCTAAAAAATCAATTTGCGTTGCCATCCTGCGTTGCTCGCAAAAAATTACTCCTTAAATATTTATATATGCGGCGTCATAGTTTTTTGCTTGTGCCTGGACTAGCTTAGCAACTTGAATTTTTAGAGGCACCTGGGATTTATCAAAACACATAATTTTTGGAATTAAGTTAGATGGAATACTCAAAAAGATTAAGCCTGCTGCATGCACTTTGCCTGGCAGAGACCCGCAGTAGCAACCAGGAAGCGGCACCCAGTGCCAACCTGGATGATTATGATCCGCTGGAGGCGGCTACCTATCTGGCCTGCTATATTAGTTTCCAGGCGATCCAGCAGGCACAGCGCTCACCGGCAGATGAGCGTTACGATAATTTTGAAATGCTGAGTGTGTACCAGGCATTTGGCATGCTGGCCTATGCTTACCTTACTTTGCCATTGGGTGCAGAACAAATCTCCCCGGATATTGAGCAGGATTCTGTGATCATCGCCAAGTCTCTATTCTCCGAGCTGACACAGGAGGAACTGGTGGATGTGATTGAATCCGGCATGCGTAAATTCCGCCTGATAGGCGATGCGGAAGCCGAGCACTGGAATAATTACCGCGAGGACCTTGATAAGGCAGTGGTCGCTTTCCTGGTGGCAGGTACGGACGAGAATAGTCCGTTTGACAAGGAAGATCTGCTGCCGGTGTTTGGTGCTTTGCTGAGTATGCTGTGCGAGGCGTTTGCCTAGCGCTTCATGACTTCTTTGGCGATGACTCCCCTCGATTTCAGCAAAACCTCAAAAGCCTCTGCGGGCACTGGCCTGGAGAATAGGTAGCCCTGGGCATAATCGCAGCCTGCGGCTATCAGCAGGTCGCGTTGCACTGTAGTTTCCACACCCTCTGCAATCACCTGCATGCCAAGTTTGTGCGCCATGGCAATGATGGCCTCGCATAGCACCATGTCATGCGAGCCTATGGCCAGGTTCCTGACAAAAGACTGGTCGATCTTGATGTAGTCAATATCAAACTTGTTCAGATAAGATAGCGAAGAATAACCGGTACCAAAATCGTCCAGCGCCACCTGAATGCCGGCATCACGAAATTCCAGCAGTTTCCTTTTGGTGGCCTCACTGGTTTCCATCAACATGCCTTCGGTAATTTCTACCACGATGCTTTCGCCAGACAAGCCAAGTTGCGCTAGTTGATCACCCCAGGCCACACGATTTTTGCCGTGATCCTGAAACTGGGCCGGGGATTTATTCACGCTGATCTGGAAGTCCGGATTGAATCTACTGCGCCAATCTGCTGCTTGCTGCGCTGCTGTAAAAAATACCCAGTCGCCAATATCGTTGATCATGCCGGTTTCCTCGGCAATCGGGATGAACTCCGCAGGGCTGATCAGCCCGCGCGTCGGGTGCTGCCAGCGTATCAGCGCTTCTGCCTTATGGATGCTGCCAGTGGCTAGATGCAAAATGGGCTGGTAATACACACGGTATTGCTGCTCTGTGAGCGCAGGGCGCATGTCATTCGCCAGCTTGCGGTATATCTGGGCAGCCTCCTGCATGCTGGGGGTGAAGTAGTTAAAACGGTTGCGGCCGGATTTTTTAGCCAGGTACATGGCCTGATCAGCGTTTTTAATCAGCTCATCGTGCGTGGCAGCGTCATCGGGGTAGAGTGTGATGCCTATGCTGATGGAAACATAAGCCACTTCATTATCCAGCTGGAACGGCTCTACCAGTTTAGCCAGTAGGTTATTCGCAATGCGTTCTACACTGCTGAGGTCTTCCAGTTGGCTCAGGATCACAATGAACTCATCACCACCAAAGCGCGCAACTGTGTCAGTCTCGCGCACGCAACTGAGCAGGCGCTGGGCAGCCTCCTTAAGCAGGATATCCCCTTTGTCATGCCCAAGCGTATCGTTAACCTCTTTAAAATGGTCAATATCAAGAAACATCAGGGCCAAAGGTAGACGTGTCCGCTGCGATTTCTTGGTCTCCTGATCCAGCCGATCCTGAAACAGCACGCGGTTAGGCAAGCCCGTAATCTCATCGTAGTGCGCCCGGTACATCAGTTGCTCGGCCGTTTGTTTGCGCTTGGTGATGTCGCGGATAAAAGCACAGTATTCGAGTTTATCCTCCCACTTCACCGGTGAAATGGTGAGTTCTGCCGAAAATTCGGTGCCGTCACGATGCAAGGCCTGCACTTCAAGCCGTTTATTGGGGATATATTCATGGCTTGTGGTTTGCGGTTGGTGCAGTTCTTTTAAATGTGCTTGCAACAGGTTCGGGGTAGTAATCATGAGTTGTAATGAGCGACCCATGGCTTCATCAGAAGTCCAGCCAAAGATAAACTCAGCCTGGCCACTCCAGCGTTTGATAATGCCGCGGTCATCAATTTGCACTACAGCATCCATAGCGGTGTCGACTACAGCGCTCAAGCGCATCTCATTCTGCTGCAGAGCGGTCGCAGAAGCGACGCTGCGTTGCACCATGCGACGTGACAGCAGTAAGCCCAACCCAAGCAATAGCAATGTCACCACCAGCATCACGATATTGATCAGGAGTTTTGCTTTACGCGATACCTCCCCCAGAGCTCTAGAAAATGTATCTTCCAGCGGTGTGAGTTGCAAGCTGACGGTGTTGATCTGCTCAAGCAGGCTGACCATGCCTTCTTTATTATCATCATCAGCTGTGACCCACATATGCAGCTCTTGTGCCAGCGAGTTTAGTTTGGCGAGCAGGATATCTGCTTCAGTCCACACCTGAATTGACTCTTTCATCAGGCTGGTGTGATTGAAATACAGATAAAGTCTGATTAACCCCGGGATATCTTCAGGGTGATTCTGCCCTTCGATAAAGCCCTGCTTAGCTGCCTCAATATTTGGGGTTGGCTGGTTTAGCGCAAGACGTGCCTTGTGATCTCCTAACGGCACAGCAATCGCGTCTAAAAATTTTTGATAGTCTGCTTCGTCATGCGTGCGGGCATACACATTCAAATAGTAGCTTGCAACTTTCTGTCCTTTGGACCACTGGCTCTCGCCGCCCACATAGGCGCGCACAGACGATAGCAGCTCCATGCATATCGTGAGAGAGATCAGCAAAAAGATGACAATCACGATAAACGGCCATGACACATGCAGCAGTTGTTTGTTAACCGAGTTTATTTCTCAACTCCTCGAGCGTTAAGTAGCCGCCACTATTAAATTTTTGTTAAAACGTATACACATATTGCAAGCTGAGCGAATCGAACCTGGTGTTGTAATGACCAGTTAAAGTGTCGGCTAATGCCGGTATGTCGGTATCGTTGCGTTTGTTGATGCTGGTCTCGCGCAAGAAAAGGTGGGAATAACCAAGGTCAAAAGTGCTGTTGGCTGAGTATCTGTAGCTGACACCAAACGACATTGAGATGCGGTCATTATCGGGAATGCGTGCAGTGCGCATGCGATTGCCTACCGGGGTTTCGTCGTAAGATACGCCAGTGCGGAACTTAAGCTTTTCGTCATAATGATAAGTCGCGCCAAAAGCATAGCGCATGGTGTCTTGCCAGTTATGCGGGGTGCTGGCAATAATGCTGCCTGAGAGTACGCCATTGGTGCGGATCGCTGTGAGATCCTGAAATGAGCTCCAGTTGGTCCATGTTGCATCTGCCATTACATCCCATTGCTTATTCAGGCGATGAAACACAGAGGCAGAAAATGTATCCGGCATGGTGATTTTTGCGCTGGCTTTGCTATCGGCAAAGGCTAGCAGCGGCGGTACGTTGCCGAAATTGACATTGCCTTCCAGCGTCTGGTGCACTTTTGAGCGATACGCCAGCCCTAAACGCGTATCCTCAGTGAGTTGAAATATCATTCCTGTATTCCAGCCAAATCCCCAGTCATCCCCTTTAATCTGAACGGCCCCATCACTCGCGCCGGGTATCAGCGCGCCCAGGTTGATAGCGCTGGTCAATTCGGCGCGGGCCTGCATGGCTGATACGCCAAGTCCCCATGACAATCTGTCATTCAGCTTGAATGCTACTGAGGGGTTAATGTTGAGGGTACTGAGGTCAGATTTAATCCCCTGATAGCGACCCACCCAATCTTTTTCGTAATCCGTCTTTAAACCAAAAGGCGCATTGATGCTTAGGCCTAGCCTGATTGTTTCGTTGAGTGCCTTGGTGTAATAGATATTGGGTACAAATGCCCAAGCGCCTGGGTCGCCTCCATCGCCACCCGGTGTCAATGTGCTGGCGGCAGAGCGTGAGCCGTTATTGCTAAAGTTTGCAGAGGGGCGGATGGCATGCACGGCTACCACGATCTGGCTATCCGGCAGGTAAGTCATGCTGGCAGGGTTGAAAAACTGGCTGCTGGCATCTTCTGCCGACGCTGCGCCACCCGCAAAAGAATTGCCCAAGCCACTAGTGCTTTGCTCGTTTAAGGCAAAGCCAGCTGCCTGGGCCTCTATGGCCAACCCGGTTAATAACACAAGAGCTAATATGCGCATCATATGTAATCGTTAACGGTTCACAATGGCAGAAATTCAGTGTAAGGTTTTCACATCTGAGTTTAGTAAAGTCTACGCCTGATTGAAGGCGCTAGCCATTATGCAGCTGGTGGATAACTATTATGAGATGCAGTCCAAGGGTTTGGTGATAGTTTCAGGCAGGGTAGTTCGCAGGATAAGAATGAGAGAGGGTAGATTAGCACTTAAGTGCTAATCTACCCTGGTAGGCATTACCTGATTTATACGCAATACGCTTTATGAGTTGATCTGGCGCGGCGCATGGCGGTGGTCATGCATATCACGGCCCTTGAAATTCACCGGTTCGCCATGACCACGTTCTTCACGTGCCTTCCTTGCATCCTCTACCTGCTTGCGTTGTTCAGGGGTCAGTATTGCAAATACCTTGGCATCATTACGTGCACGTGCCAGTACCATGTCTTTTTCAATGCTAGCCAGTTGAGCGGCTAATTGTTGCGCCTTGGCATCGTCAAATGATTCAGCATTAGAAACCGCGCGCAGCTCTTGCATGGTCTTGTGGCGCAGCTTGCCTTGTTCGCGCATAGTGGGTATCTGTGCATACATCAGGTTAAACAGTTTGTCGCGTTGTGCTTCTGTCAGGTCTACCCCTCTTAAATAGGGTGGAATGCCATGCGTGAATTTTCCATCACGCGCACCATCCTTAGGCCCACCACGATGGCCATCACAAGCGGGGCCATGACGGCCATTCATGTGTTTGCCAGATCCCTGGCTATCAGGTCCTTGAGCTAGAGGTTCAGCCTGTAATGCCAAAGGTATTGCCAGTGTGATAAAGCCGATAGCCAGTATTCTTTTTAAATTGAAAATGGTTTTCATGATGTTTCCTTTGTCTGTTGTGAAAAATAGGGGTTGTAAAAAAATATTATTAAATCAATGTGTTTATGCGTAAACGTAGTTAGGTATCTTGTGGGTATGAACGAGCCTCTGCATCGCAGGTCAACTTTATTCCCTGGCTTGTTGTCAGCATGGTTTGTAGTCTGTTCATGTCGCTTCCTTATCTATGTTTGGACTTTCATCTTCGCAAGCGCTGTTAATCGTTGTCGATTGCGACAACTGCATTTTGCGTGGACTATCTGTAAATTGGTGTTAAGTAAAAGTAAAGACTGGTAAAGGAAATTAAAATTGATAGAAGAGAAACTATGGCTTTGATTTATCTCTTTGTAAAAATAGGTAAATTGCCCGCTTTACAGTTGTAAGCCTGACTTTTAAATCGCTATGATGATGACCAAAATCCGAGATCGACTTTTAGCCAGCTTTTAAGGGCGTGTCTTTAAAAAAGAGCAGGAAAAATGAGCAAAGTATTATTGATTGATGATGATGTGGAACTGGTCGGCATGCTCAAGGAGTATGTCGAGCAAGAAGGTTTCGATACCACAGTCGCCTACGATGGCGAGGCTGGTGCGCAATATGCGCTAGCCGGTCAATTTGACATCGTGGTGCTGGATATCATGATGCCCAAGCTCAACGGTATCGAAACCCTGCGCAAAATACGCGCCCACAGCAATACGCCTGTACTCATGCTCACCGCCAAGGGTGACGACGCTGACCGTATTGCCGGGCTAGAGCTCGGTGCGGATGACTATGTGCCTAAACCCTGCACGCCGCGCGAGTTGGTGGCACGTATCCGTGCCATTTTGCGCCGCACCCAGGTTAACGCTAATGCGAACCAGGCGCTGCAGTTAACAGTGGGCGAGCTTTCCATCTGGCCTGAGCAGCGCCGTACCGAATGGGCAGGCAATACCATTGAATTGACGAGCACCGAATTCAACCTGCTGGAAGTGCTGGTGCGTAATGCCGGGCATGTGGTGAGCAAAAATGATCTGTCATTGCAAGGGCTGGGCAGGCCCATGGCCAGGTTTGACCGCAGCATAGACGTACACCTCAGCAGCATCCGCCAGAAGCTTGGTGGCTTTGCCGATGGGCATCATTGCATCCAGACCGTATATCGCATGGGCTACCAACTGGTTAAGGATCATTAGGCAAAATGGGCAGGTTATTCTGGAAGTTCTTCTTTTTCTTTTTCCTGGCGCAACTCACGGCATTGGTCGGGGTTGGTCTTACCATCTGGATCAACAGCCGCAACCATGAGCTGGCAGGTGTGGAGGCCAGCCCGCCAGCACGTTCAGTGGTCGAGGCCGCATCCGCCACCTTGGAGTATGGCGGTGTCGATGCCCTGAACAAACTATTAAAGGGCTGGCAATATCGCCGTGCCCCACAGGTCTACGCTGTGGATGAGACGGGACGCGAGCTTTTGCAGCGAGCGCTGCCTGAAGCTACTTTAACCGAGGCTACCGAGCTGGTCGAGTCGGTTGGTAATGAGCGTTACATCAAGCGTATCAAGGCAAGTGATGGTCATGAATACCTGTTATTTGTGCCCAGGTATGAACCGAAAAATGCAACAAGGGTTGCTGGCAATCGTGACGGTGATCCATCGAAAGAAAGTCATCAGTCCAGTGAGACTCAAGCTGGCGCTAATCAGCCGGATAATGCTGAGGGCATGAATAAAGATGCACCACCACCTCCAGAAGGCATGCGGGAGGATCGTCCGCCACGCCCCAGGCCACTTCAGCTGTTCCCGTTCAAGCCTATGATGGCTGGGGGGTTTGTAAGCCTGTTCTTTGCAGCATTGCTGGCCTGGTATTTTTCCAAACCGATTAAAAATTTGCGCAAAGCGTTTGAAGAAGCCGCTAATGGCCACCTCGATACCCGTGTGGGCAAGGCCATGGGCAGCCGTCGTGATGAGCTGGCTGATCTTGGCCGCGATTTCGACTCCATGGCAGGGCGCATCGGTAGTTTGTTACAGGGCCAGACGCGTCTGCTACATCATGTTTCGCATGAGCTACGCTCACCACTGGCGCGTCTGCAGATGGCAGTAGGCCTGGCCCGGCAGAGTCCTGAAAAGATACCGACCTCACTGGATCGTATAGAGCGTGAATCCATCCGTATGGACAGGCTTGTGGGTGAATTGCTGGAGTTGTCACGGTTGGAGTCGGGCGTCATCAATATCCAAAAAGAAAAAATTGATGTGAACGAGCTGCTCGCAAGTGTGGTGGAAGATGCCCAGTACGAGGCTGATGCCACTCATGCTTCTGCCCAGCAGCCGCAGGCTGAACATCCAGAAGTGTGGCTGGTGCCAAACGCACATTTTGTGTTGCAGGGACAACCTGATCTGTTACACCGCGCAGTAGAAAATATTGTGCGCAACGCCCTTAAATATAGCCCACCCGGCGGTGATATCAGGCTTGAAGTTAATCATGACCCGGCAGCGAAACTGATGAGCCTTACCATCAGCGACCAGGGCCCGGGCGTGCCACCGGGCGAGCTGGAAAGTATCTTTCATCCCTTTGTACGTGGCAGCACTGCCAATAATGGCGATGGCCATGGGGTAGGGCTTGCGATAGCCAAACAGGTAGTGGAAGCCCATGGCGGGACGATTGTGGCAAGGAATCGGCCTAACGGTGGGTTAGTGGTGGAGATTGCATTGCCTTATTTTTCGATGAGAGCGGATGTTTAAATCAGTTACTCAGCGCAATGAGAAAACATCTGCGACTGCAGAACTCTCGCTCAACTGCCTGCTCTCGGAGGCAGAGTCATAAACAACGAGTAGCGAGCTGGCTTTGCCATTCATTTGAGAAAATAGCGTAATGCCTTCAGCATGATCCACGCCTTTGCCATAGGGCACATCCATTACATGCTGTAATGTTTCGGCTGTTACTACACTTTCGTTTTTAATCCCAGTGCTTTTAGCCTCAGCGCCGCCCGGCCAGCGGAAGATGGTGACAGGGCCATCCAGACTCATCGTTGGCCCAGCTAAAATCAGCAGGTCAGAATCCTGCACGCAAATATCACGAATCCCCAGACCGCCCAAGTCAAGAAAATGCTTGCGATAAAGACGTTGTTTCGGCCCGATTGCTTTTAACTTGAGTCTTGATGGCTGCTTCTTATCCTGCTTGAGTTCAAGCTCCAGTATTACTGCCCATCCGCGCAACACTGGTCCACGCAGCCCTAACAGAATACGCTTGCCTACTAGGGCCAAGCCTTCTACATCAAAGCCATTATCTTTACCAGGGATGTCGAGAAAAGGCCCCAGATGCTTGTCTTGTCGTAGTGCCTCAGTCAAATCGTTACCCTTGGCATTGCCATCGAGTAGCGCGGCGCTACGTTTTTGACCCTTGTGCTTATCAACTTTTGTCAGGGTATAAGTCCCGTCAACATCCACCACCGGGATACGGGCGAGCAGGTAACGGTTGCCGTCTGCGCTCACTTCAGCCAACTGCTTTTGAGCTATTTTTTGGCCATCTTTCAAGTCGGGTTTGCTGCGTTTCAGGCTGTGTGACCCTACCAGCCAAAGATAACCGCCTTCGTAATCCAGCCCTTCAATGTCTATCTCTTCAAAACCTGACTCTTCAGGCTTCGTCTTTTTCTGCTTCTTGGTAAGCTTTGCTGGGGGTACAGGCAATTCAAGGTAATCGCTCAGGCAAAACTGCTTATGTTCGCGGCCATATTTGTAGTTGCCACTTTTGCTTTCTTTTTGCAGGGATAGTCTTTCCAGGCTAATCGATTCATCGTTGGCAACCCAGAGTGTGTCACCGATCTGGAGGGCAACCGATAATCCATCTCTCAATTCTTTGCCCTTGCCGAGATTGTCGCGTTGAGGATTGAATTCCAGTAGAACGGTACTCGTCGGCTTCATAGCAAGCTCCTTGGTAGTTTTTAGTACTCTAAATAGACTGCCCTGGAGGGCTTATGGATATCGCACTGATGTTGCCCTTTAGTTACATACAGCAGCGGTGATGCCATTACGGGTATTGGCTCGCAGGGCAATGTGATTTAAGTTTGTCTGGGACCAAGCATGATAATCGCCATTCCCAGCAGGCAAACTGCAACGCCAACCCAATCGGTGACTGTAGGTTTGACTGAATCCACCACCCAGAGCCAAATGATGGCTACCCCGATATATACACCGCCATAAGCCGCATAAACTCGGCCTGCAGCGCTAGGGTGCAGGGACAGCAGCCATGCGAATGCAGCAAGGCTGATTGCGGCAGGGATAAGTAGCCAGACAGAGCCGCCTTGCTTTAGCCAGAGATAGGGCAGGTAACAGCCGACAATTTCTGCTAAGGCAGTAATTGCAAAAAGGGCAAATGTTTTAAAGATTTCCATGTGTATGGTTGCCTGCTTTATTAGTTAGCCTGCTGCGATTCCATAAAGGCGCGTCGAAACTGGATAGGGTCTGAAATGCCGGGGATCGGGGCCTGCGGGGTTCCCGCACCGGAGAGTATCAATGTGCCGTAGTTGAAAATGCGGCCAAGGATTTCCTGGTTGACCTGGATACTTTCCACCTTGTTGATGTTGATTTCGATGGTGTGGCGGCTGATGAAACCGAATTTGGCGATGACGCGTTTGTTGGTGAAGGCCAGCTCGGTGGTTTTATAACGTACATAGGCGATTGCCAGTAATATCAGGCCCAACCCGAAAGCCGGTAGCAGCAGGATGCCGGGGATGATGAAGTGGGCCAGCGACCATAGGCTGATATGGCCGGTATGGATGATTCTTTCGTCCTGGATTAAAGCGTCTTCGATATAGCTGGCCATGGGCTTTTCCTGGGGGTTGGTGCTGGGTTGGACTGCTAGTTTTGATGCGTGCCGTTCAGATAATACCAGCGGCCATCCATGCGTACAAACTGGCTCAACTCATGCAACCGTTCTGCCTTGCCGCCGATTTTATAACGGGCTACAAACTCAACTGTTGCCGTATCTTCCGAGATAGCCACAAACTGCTTCACCTGCAGGCCCAGCCATTTGGTGTGCGTGTCAGCAGCAAGGCCCAGCTTGGCTGGTCTTGTATCCGGGTGCCAGGTGAGTAGCAGGTAATCTTCCAGGCCCAGCACATAAGCGCTGTAGCGCGAGCGCATGAGTGCTTCAGCGGTTGCTGCAGCTAGTCCCTGGTGCAATGGCTGGCAGCAGATTGAATAGGATTTTGTGCTATCGCAATAGCACATGGTTTTTTGAGTCATAGGCTTTAATTAATTTCCCGGATTATTATTTCTCGGCATAATGCATGCAGATGGCAAGTTTGCAGGTATTCATCATTCTTAATCTAACGCTCGGCTATACAAAAATGCATATCAATAAAACGCTGACCACACTTTTCTCAACAGCCGCTATCCTATTGACTACGGGATGTTCTCCAGTCAAAACGCTGAACCTGATTATCCCTGAAAGTGGCTATCAGCTAACACCGAATATTGCGTTTGGCAGTTTGCCGCGGCAAAAGCTGGATATTTATGTACCGAAAAACCTGCCACCCGATACCAAGCCACCAGTTGTCGTGTTTTTCTATGGCGGCGGTTGGGAGTCCGGTGACAAGAGCGATTACAAGTTTGTGGCAGAAGCGCTGACTTCGCGTGGTTTCATCACAGTGATTCCCGATTACCGGGTGTACCCTGACGTGCTGTTTCCGGGCTTGATGGCAGACCCGGCGCAAGCTGCCAGATGGGTGAAAGATTACATCGCAGGGGTAGGCGGTGACCCGCAGCGTATCTTTCTGGCAGGGCATTCTGCAGGGGCGCATATCGCTGCCATGTTGACGCTGGATGATGAGTACCTGTCCACGGTAAAGCTCAAACCGGCAGACTTTCGCGGCATGATCGGTTTGGCCGGGCCTTATGATTTCCTGCCGCTTAAGAGTGATCGGCTCAAGACTATTTTTGGCCCTGAGGACCAGCGCGCAAAATCACAGCCTATCAATTTTGTCACAGGCCATAACCCACCCATGCTGCTGATGGTAGGCAAGATCGATGGCACGGTCTGGCCGAGAAATACCTACAACCTCGCTGCGAAAATCCGCGAAGATGGCGGGCCGGTAGAAGTGGTCGAGTTCGAGAATTACGGACATATCGACATGGTGGCCAAGCTGGCAAAACCGTTACGCAATGACGAGATGTTGGGCAGCATAACAAACTTTATCAAGCAACATTGACGAAACCGTCTTGAAATTGCTTCCCTAATCAATACCGGCTTTTAAGGTTTGCTGCACCTGTTCCATCAGTGCACCTGCCACCTCCCTGCCGAGTTTGGATTCCCGCATCGCCATATGCCATTGTGAACTACAGGCAATGATTTGCTCATCCGTCGCCGCAGCCTCAATTTTTTGCTTCAGGCTGCGCCCCATAATGCCAAGATGCTGGTCGATACTGTGAATCAAAATATCCTTGATCGATTGCACCTGCGCTTCTGACATGACAGAAACTCCATTTGCTGATTCGGCAGCCTGGCTTGGATAAGCGATTATTTGCCGGGCAGGGCTGGCTGGATTGTAGATGTACCCCAGTTGTTCCAGCGCTATCAGCATCTCAGGCATATTATGCTGGTTAAGAAACACAGCAATTTCATCTATATTTCGTTTGCCGTCTACCAGAATGAGCGCCTGACGTTGGCGAAAGTTGAGCTTTCTCTCGGCAGCTGCAATTTCGGCGATGCCTGCAGCAGTTTTTTGATAAATCGTGGGAGTTTTTTGATGGATCAAAATAAGCTTAATCACAAACCAGGGTCAGGTTGCGATTAAGCCTAATGTGAAATTATTGCGTCCGTATGAATCTAGCCTTACTTCTCACTTTGTGCCATTTTCCTTATCTCATTCAATGCGCTGGTAGTGCGTTCTGCCAGCCTCCGGACTTCGGTCGCGACCACTGCAAATCCGCGTCCTGCTTCGCCAGCACGCGCTGCCTCAATCGCGGCGTTGATGGCGAGGATATTGGTCTGCATCGTGATCTGGCTGATGGTGTCGGCCACCTGCACAATCTGGCGCATGTTTTCTTCATTGCGCTTGCTATTCACCTCATGCATTTCCACAGCCTGTCGCTCATCGCTGATATCACGGATCGCACCCGCCGAGCGTAGCGGCAGGCCAACTTCATTACGAGCGGTAGTTGCTCGCTCGCGAAACCACACATAACCGCGCTTGGCGGTTTTCATCCGGTACTCTGCAGCGTAGGGAGTCTTGCCACTGGCGTCGTTGAGGTGGGCGTTGAAGGCGGCTAGCACACGCTCCTGGTCATCGGCATGGATGGCATTGGTCCAGCTCTCCCACCCATCGGGGAAATCCTGCACTTTCTCATGCCCGAGCAGGGCGCGGAACTGGGTAGACCATTTGATGGTGCTGTCTTTATGGTCGAGGTCGCCGTTCACGATATGCAGCATCCAGATGCCTTCGGTGATGGCCGCGTTGGCCAGCTCCATATCCGCCAGTTTTTGCCGCACAAGCTGTAACTCGGCTGATAGCTTGTCTTCTTGCTGCTGGGTGATCTTTACTGTGTTGCTCTGCATCAAATCTCCACTGTTTTTCACTTTGCTGTTTGCAATGTCGTTTGATGGTTTATCGTATGAATCGACTAATTTTTCAATACTTCTTAGGGAGTATTTCCTTACAAATATTTAGAATATCTCGCGAGTTTCCAGGAACTGAATGTCAGGATAGCGTTCCTGTGCCATCGCCAGGTTGACCCGATTAGGCGCCAGGTAAACATATTCATTAGCACCATCCAGCGCAACGTTAAAGCCGTATTTATCTGAGATCGCCTTGAGGTCGGCATCCGAGCCACGCAGCCAGCGCGCAGTAGAGCAGTCGTAGTTCTCAAAGGCAATATCCACGCCGTATTCAAACTCCAGTCTGTGTGCCACCACATCAAACTGCAGCGTACCTACAGCGCCCAGGATCAGGTCATTGCTGAGCAATGGACGGAACAGCTGCGAAGCACCTTCTTCCGCCAGTTGTTGCAAGCCTTTTTGCAGCTGCTTCATCTTGAGCGGATTTTTCAGGCGTGCGCGGCGGAAAAATTCAGGTGCGAAGGAAGGGATGCCAGTGAATTTGAGATCTTCGCCCTCGGTAAAGGTATCGCCCAGTTTCACGGTGCCGTGGTTGGGGATGCCGATGATGTCACCCGCGTAGGCTTCATCGGTGGTGTTACGGTCTTGCGCCATGAAGGTGATGGCATTGTTGACTGCCAGCAGCTTGGCCGACGATACCTGCTTGATCTTCATGCCACGCTCAAAACGGCCGGAACATACACGCAAGAACGCGATGCGGTCACGGTGTTTCGGGTCCATATTGGCCTGTATCTTGAACACAAAACCTGAGAACTTGGCTTCTTCCGGCTCCACGCTGCGTGAGGCAGTATTGCGTGGCAGCGGGGCAGGGGATAATTCAACGACTGCATCCAGTAGGGACTGCACGCCAAAATTATTCACAGCAGAGCCAAAGAATACAGGGGTCTGTTTGCCGGAAAGGTAAGACGATGAATCGAAGGTGTGTGACGCACCGCGCACCAGCTCGATATCAATGCGCAATTCCTCTGCCTGAGAGCCAATTAGTTCGTCCAGGCGCGGATTATCCAGCCCCTTGATCGTCTCCGAAGTACCTTTCTCAGCTTTGGGGTCGAAGAAAGAAATCTCGTCGTTATACAGGTGATACACACCACGGAAACTTTTGCCCATGCCTATCGGCCAGGTGATCGGCGCACACTGCATGCCCAAAGTCGATTCGATCTCGTCCAGCAACTCAATCGGCGCACGGCTTTCGCGGTCCAGCTTGTTGATGAAGGTGATGATAGGCGTATCGCGCATGCGGCACACATTCAGCAGCTTGATGGTCTGGGCTTCTACACCGTTCACCGAGTCGATCACCATCACCGCAGAGTCCACGGCAGTCAGCGTGCGATAGGTATCTTCCGAGAAGTCATCATGGCCGGGCGTATCGAGCAGGTTGATGATGTGCTCGCGATAGGGAAACTGCATCACGGATGAAGTCACCGAAATGCCGCGTTGCTTCTCCAGCTCCATCCAGTCCGAAGTCGCATGCTTGCTGGACTTACGCGCCCGCACCGAGCCCGCCATCTGGATCGCACCGCCGAACCACAACAGCTTTTCAGTCAGAGTGGTTTTACCCGCATCCGGGTGGGAGATGATGGCAAAAGTACGCCGACGATGGATTTCTTCTTGATGGATGGACATGAAACGGGTCTTGAAAGCAGTAAAAACGCTATTTTACCTTTTTGCTGCGCATATTGAGAGATTCAATTTTAAAGGTTTTGCTTTCGTAGTTAACGGAATTTAAATATAATAAGAATCATTATCATTTGTATTTGCAAGTAAGTTTGGCCGTTACCGATATGTCTAGGGAGAAAAAATTATGGTTCAAAGCCAAAATCAGGGATTTGTAAGAGCCAGAATTCAACAAGCAGTAAAGCTTGCAATCATTGGCTTGCCTGTCATTTTCAGTCCAAGTGTCATTTCTCTGGCTAATGCAGCAGAGGCTGAATCTAAGGCTGCTAAAGCTGCAGATACTCTGCCAGAAGTGAAAGTTAAAGCAGCCAAGGAAGCTGAAACTGCGCTCAGTTCGGTGCGCGGGTATATTGCCAAGCGTGCAATCAGTGCTACCAAAACCGATACGCCAATTATCGAAGTGCCGCAATCTATCTCAGTCATTACTGCGGATCAGATGGAAGATCAGAAAGCGGAAAGCTTACAGGCCGCACTCAGGTATAGCGCAGGTGTGGTGGCTGATCAGTATGGTGACGACTCACGCGGAGACTCATTCGCAATCCGCGGCCTGGATGCGACGACCTACCTGAACGGCTTGCGTGAGCGCAATACCTATTACACGGAAACAACCCGCCCTGACCCTTACATGCTGGAGCGCATAGAAATCCTGCGCGGCCCATCATCCATGCTATACGGCAATGGCGGTGTGGGTGGCATAGTGAATCTGGTATCCAAGTTGCCGCAGGCTGAAGCCAAGCGTGAGATCGGGGTTTCACTCGGGAATTACAATCGCAAGCAAATTAATGCTGATTTGACAGGCCCTGTCGCAGATTCAGATACATTGTTCTATCGTGTTGTCATGCTCGGTCGCGATAGCGATAGCGCAGTTGATTATGCAAAAAGCCAGCGTACCCTATTTGCACCATCACTCACCTGGAGACCCAACGACAAGACCAGTGTCACCGTGCTGGCGCAATACCAGCTGGACGACGGTAAATCCACACCACAATTCTTCCCGTTCTCCAGCGTGCTGGGCGGCAACCCGAATGGCAAGGTGTCGTACAGTACTTTTCTGAGTGACCCGCATTTTGACCGCTATCGTACCGAGTCCAACGCAGTGGGCTGGAAAGTAGAACACGCATTCAATGACACATGGACCGTACGCCAGAATTTTCGTTACACCTCAAGTCGCAATGAATATCGTAGCTTGTATGTGAATTCATTCTTCGGAGCCGGCAACCCATTCGCGGCGAGTGATCCTGTCAACCAGCGAGTGCTGAATCGTTACCTTGATGGCCTCAGCACCGATTCGCAGATCATGCGTCTTGATAACAACGCACAGGCCAAATTCGATCTGGGCAATACGCAACACACTTTGCTGATGGGCGTGGATTACTCACGATTCCGTCAGGACAAGAACGGCTTCTTCGGCGGTCCTGGAAGTCCTGGCTACACTGGCAATCCGATAGATATCTATAACCCGGTCTATGCACCACTGGATTTCACTGGCGTAACCAGTTATGGGCAGCAAGTGGCACGGCAGTATCAGACCGGTGTGTATATTCAAGACCAGATCAAGATCGATAAGCGTTGGATAGCGACACTGGGATTGCGCCGAGATGAGGCGAAGAATGATTTGGAAGGCGCACCAGCTGAAATCGACAAGAAAACCACCGGGCGCTATGGTCTGAGCTATCTTTTAGATAACGGTTGGGCGCCCTATGTGAGCTATGCCGAATCTTTCCTGCCGGTACAGGGGACCACTTTTAGCGGCGCATTATTCAAACCTCAGGAAGGCAAGCAATGGGAAATGGGCCTCAAGTATATGCCGGCAGGTTCCAGAAGCCGTTTCACAGCATCTATCTATGATTTGCGGGACGAGAATCGCCTGACACCTGACCTTCTGCATGCAGGCTCCTCTGTGCAGCAGGGCCGTATTCGGACTATAGGCGTGGAGCTGGAAGCAGCACATTCATTTGCCAACAGGCTGGATGTGATTGCCGCCTACAGCCATACCGATGCCAAGTATGACAAGAGTAATACGCTCGGTGAAAAGGGCAATCAGGTAGAAGCCATTCCACGCAACCTGGCATCAGCATGGGCCATCAAGCGCTTCGCCATTGGTGATACGGATGGCTTCCGCGCTGGTTTGGGTGTGCGCTACATAGGCGATTCCTATGATTCCACCAATGAACTCAAGGCGCCAGATGCCACCCTGTTCGATGCCATGCTTGGCTTTGATCAAGGTTCCTGGCGTTATTCGCTCAACGCCAGCAACCTGGCCGATAAAGAATACGTTTCAACATGTATTTCACGTGGTGACTGTTGGTTGGGCTCGCGGCGAGTGGCTATCGCTAGCGCTACATACAGCTGGTAGCTATCACTTCAATTAGATTATTCAAGAGAATCACATGCGCAAAAATCGTAGTTTTACAGTCAAGCCTATAGTGGCTCTGGTTACGCTTTCTTTATATGGGGCTGTTGCTCAGGCAGAGGAAAAGGCGGCAGATACTGATCGCCTGCCTGAAATAAGTGTAAAAGCGAAAGTTCCACTTGGTGCGCTTCCCGGAACATACGCTGGTGGGCAAATTGCACGCGGTGGCCGTATAGGCGTGCTCGGCAATCAGGACTTCATGGATGTGCCTTTTAATATGACGAGCTACACCGCTAAAGTGATTGAAGATCAACAGGCGCGCACTATTGCCGATGTGCTGATTAATGATCCTTCAGTGCGTATGGGGCAGTCATTTGGTACTGCAGCACAGACATTTGTAATTCGAGGCTATCCTGTTCTCGCCGAAGATCTGGCTTTCAATGGTCTATATGGCATCACGCCTCGCCAGCTTCCAGCGATTGAAGGGGTCGAGCGCCTGGAAGTGATTAAAGGCGCTAATGCATTTTTGAATGGTGTGTCTCCGAGTGGCTCCGGTATCGGCGGAACAGTCAATATCGTACCCAAGCGCGCTGCAGATGCACCACTTACAAGAGCGACAATTGATTACGGCTCAAATGGACAAGTTGGCGGACATGCTGATTTAGGCCGTCGATTCGGCCCAGACAATCAATTTGGTATACGTTTGAATGCTGTACAGCGGGGCGGCAGCACTGCTATTCATGGTGAAGATAGCCGACTTACATATGGCACGCTAGGACTGGACTTTACTGGTGAAAAATTGAGGCTGTCAGCAGATTTAAGCTATCAGAAGCAAACAGTGACACAACCGAGGCTCGCTGTGAATGTAGGGGCTGGAGTAACCAATATGCCTCATGCACCTGACTCAAAAGTCAATTATAGCCAGCCCTGGACATCTACAAGTATTGAATCTACCAGTGCTGTATTCCGTGGTGAGTACGACTTCTCTACTAATGCAATGGGCTATGCGGCTATCGGCTTTGGCCATAACAATGAGATGAATGATTTATCTGCACTGACAATTAGCGCCAACAATGGCAGTGCAAGCACATCAAGGTTTGCCAATCCTTACGATGTCAGCACAGCCTCCAGTGAGGCTGGGGTGAACTTCAGATTTGAAACTGGTCCTGTGAAACACAAGGTGAATGTAGGCACGGCCACTACCCAAAGCAATGCACGCTCCAACTTTATCTTTCTTGGCATAGCCACGCCTACCAGTATTTATGACCCTGTTGATGTTGCAAAGCCAGCCGGGGCATCCTTCACTGGCTCTCTGAATGATCCTGAAATCATCAATCGTGTCCGTAACAGAAGTTACGCGGTATCCGACACCTTATCTTTTCTTGATGACAAGATATCAATAACGCTAGGCTTGCGTCGCCAAAGCATTCAGGTCATTAACTATAGTTACTTTACCGGCGC
The DNA here is from genome assembly GCA_035459965.1 of Methylophilaceae bacterium. GTDB lineage: Bacteria > Pseudomonadota > Gammaproteobacteria > Burkholderiales > Methylophilaceae > DATHXC01. The sequence goes on along the minus strand of DATHXC010000007.1, from coordinate 545,558 downwards.
TGAGTCGGATGACTCTGATAAATCTGTAACAACACCGGTTTATGGGGTAGTAATCAAACCATGGAAACCCCTGTCGCTTTATGCAAACCATATTGAAGGTTTGTCACAAGGAGCTGTTGCACCGCTTGGTACAACCAATTTTGGAACAGTTCTATCTCCATCCAGATCCAAGCAAAACGAAATTGGGGCAAAAGTCGATTTTGGTTCCTATGGCGCAGGCTTAGCTGTTTTTGAAATCGAGCGGCCAAGCACGACAACAGAAGGCGGCATTTTTGCCAACAATGGCGAGCAACTTAACACAGGTGTTGAGTTCAATGCCTATGGTGAACCTGTCGCTGGCTGGAGAGTGCTGGGTGGGGCCGCTTTTACGGATGCTGAGCTGACCAAAACAGAAAATGGTACCAACGATGGGAAAACCTCATTCGGTGTACCTAAAAACCAATACAATCTGGGTACAGAGTATGACGTTGCCGAGCTGCCAGGCTTGACCCTTACCGGCCGCTGGATACGCACCGGCTCACAGTATGTAAACCAGACCAATACCTTGAGTATTCCTAGCTGGGATAGGTTTGACTTGGGCGCACGCTACGCCACAAAGTTGAGTAATTATGATGTCAAGTTCCGCGCCAATGTTGAAAACCTGTTCGACAAAGACTACTGGGCTGCGGTATCGCCAACTTTTGGTCAGGTGACCATGGGCGCACCCCGTACCTTCAGGCTTTCTGCAACTTTTGATTTCTAGGTGATTTGAATTTGCTCAATGTAAATTTTCGTAGTTTCTGGGTATTACTGCATCGCTGGTTTGGTCTGTTTATGGCCGTGTTTCTGGTCATATCCGGCCTCACCGGTGCGGTGATCTCTTGGGATCACGAGCTGGATGAATGGCTGAACCCGCACCTGTTCAAGGCCGCCAGCAATGGTCAGGCTAAAACGCCACTGGAGCTGGCCAACGAGCTGGAGAAAAAAGACCCACGCTTGCTGGTCTCTTTCATGCCACTCCATATTGAAGAAGGCCATAGCTTCGGTGCCAGCGTTGATACGCGCATAGACCCTGCAACCGGCAAAGCCTATAAAATCGACTTTAACCAGGTGGCGATTGACCCTGCCAGTGGTGAAATACAGGGCAAGCGCGAGTGGGGCGCACTATCGCTAAGCAGTGAAAACCTGCTGCCTTTCCTGTACAAGTTGCATTACAGCATGCATATCCCTAATGGCTGGGGTATTGAGCTGGGAGTGTTATTCATGGGCATCGTCGGCATTGTCTGGGTGTTCGATAGCCTGATTGCTCTATGGATTTCATTCCCTAACCTTAACGCCTGGTGTAAATCCTTCGCCTTCCGCTGGAAGCGCGGCGGCTATCCGCTTAATTTCGACCTGCATCGTTCTGGCGGGGTATGGGTGTGGCTGCTCTTGCTCACGCTGGCTATCACCTCGGTCTCCATGAACCTTGGCTTTCAGGTAGTACGCCCGATAGTTTCGGTATTCTCCACGCTCACGCCAAGCCCGTTCGCACTGCGTACACCTAAGCCTGAAGATGAGCCGATTATCCCCAAGATCAGTAGGGAGGAAGTCATCAACACCGCCAAAGCCGAAGCCCAAAAACGTGGCTGGCAAGACCCGGCAGGCGCGGTGTTCTACTCCCCAGAATTTGGTGTCTATGGCGTAGGGTTCTTTAAACCCGAGAACGACCATGGTGATGGCGGCCTGGGTAACCCCTGGCTCTATTTCGATGGGCAAGATGGCAAACCAGCAGGCGATAGCGTACCCGGCACCGGTAGTGCAGGCGATATTTTTATGCAGGCGCAGTTCCCCTTACATTCGGGCCGCATCATCGGCTTGCCCGGCCGCATCATGGTTTCCATCATGGGGCTGGTCGTGGCAATGCTCAGTATCACTGGGCTTGTTATCTGGGCTAAAAAGAGAAAAGCACGTCAGGTAAAAGCGACACAAACCAGCAAGGTATTTGCGATGTGAGGTTGAGTTTTTAGAAGCTGATTGTGCGATAAATCGGTAATTGACCTGCACAGTGATGTAATACCAGAGCGGCTCTCAGAGCATTTGTTTATTAGGTAATTTGTAGGGCGGAAAAGTGAAATGCATTCCTCCGGATGGGATATTCCATACGTCAGATAACGCTAACGCTCATCCGACCTACGCTTGCTGCGAGGAAATGCCAGAGCGGATTCCAGGGCAGTTGCTAGGTTGGAAGCTTCATTTTTTCCCCTAACCATTGTAAGGCTATACGGTAAGCAGGGTTGCTCTTGTGCTTACTCAGAAATTGATATGTTGTTACGCTAACTGAATCATGTATTGGGAATTCAACGCTGGGGATTTGGCAATGAGGGGGACTTATACCAGTCTGGAACCAAGGATTATGCTTTTCAAATGTAGCCATCAAATCTGGGCTTAATTTACTGAAGCTCTTACTTATTGGTATTGCGCCTATTTTTCTTCGCACCTGAAATGCTAGGCTATCCATCGCGCAGAGATGGCCAGTGTTGTATTCGATGCCAATAGCGTTGTATCTATTGTCTGCGCTGCAGCCCAATAAAATCCGCGCAAAAGACCATTCTGGGCTAGTAAGCGAGCCATCAAATAGTCTTCATCCCCAGGCACTACAAAAGATTCATAAATGACCTTAACAGCATTGCATTCTGCGCTTATTTGTATGTGCTCAGGCATGCGTTTGAAGTGTGCAATTTCTTTGCTCATGTCAAAGCTATAAATGAATCCTACCTTGTCATTTTCTGAATCCAAACTGCCCCCTAATGCTGTCTATAACAAAAGCCTAGCCTAACTGGAAGTAGTAAATTAACTCACCGTGTAACCGGCTTCAGTGATCACACTAACAAAATTCTCAGCCGGTTTGCTGCTATCTATATTCACCGTTTTTGTCGGCAAGTCTATCTCAACCGTTGCGCTCTCATCCTCTGCCTTAATCGCCTTGGTAATCACTCCCACGCAATGGCCACAGGTCATGTCTTCTACTTTGAATGTCAGCATATATTTTCCTTTAAGCATCTTTGGGTTGGTTCACGGGTCAGTTGTTACAGAGCCCGGTTGATAATGGGATTATGATACCCATCTATATATTGAGCATTAGCGATTAATTTCAAGGTGGTAAGCGATTGATGAGCAAAGCAAACAGCGAGTGGACATTGGCGATAGAGGGCATGACCTGCGCCTCTTGTTCTAACCGCGTGGAAAAGGCGCTGAAAAAAGTGCCCGGCGTGATTTCGGCAGAGGTTAATCTGGCGATGGAGACTGCCAAGGTGCAAGGTGCCAAAGAGGTGACTTTGCCCAAGCTGATCGCAGCAGTTGATGCGGCTGGTTACCAGGCTCACGACTTGCCGGAAGACGGCTTGCGTGCTGAAGAGCTAAAAGCCTATAGCTGGTGGCGCGTTGCCTTATCTGCAGCGTTGTCTTTGCCACTGGTATTGGCGATGGCCGCTGAGTGGTTGGGCTGGCAGGGCCAGTTGCCGGGCATGCTGCAATGGGCATTGGCGACACCTGTGCAGTTCTGGCTAGGCTGGCGTTTTTACAAGGCGGGTTGGAGCGCGCTTAAGGCCGGCGCTGGCAATATGGATCTGCTGGTGGCGCTTGGCACCTCGGCTGCGTATGGCCTGAGCGTGTACCTGTTGCTTAACCCGATGCATGGTGGCACGCATCACCTGTATTTTGAGTCATCCACTATCGTCATTACCTTGGTGCTACTCGGCAAGTGGCTGGAAACGCGCGCCAAGAAACAAACCACGGAGGCGATTCGTGCGTTGAATGCACTGCGCCCCGAGCGCGCCAGTGTGCTGCGCGACGGCAAGGAAGTTGAACTGGAAATTGCTGCAGTTAAAGTGGGCGATATTGTAGTGGTGCGGCCGGGTGAACGTATCCCGGTAGATGGTCATGTGACGCAAGGCGAAAGCCAGGTGGATGAGTCGCTGATTACCGGCGAAAGCCTGCCTGTAGCTAAAAAGACTGGCGATGTGGTGACTGGTGGAGCCGTCAATGGCGAAGGCTTGCTGCACGTGGCGACCAGCGCAGTAGGCGCTGAATCGGTACTTGCGCGCATCGTTCGCCTGGTTGAATCGGCACAGGCCAAGAAAGCGCCTATCCAGCGGCTGGTAGATAAAGTCAGTGAAATTTTTGTGCCAGTAGTGATGGTGATTGCCTTGGTCACCTTGCTCGGTTGGGGCTTCCTTGGCGGTGATTGGCAAACCGCGATACTCAATGCAGTAGCAGTGCTTGTGATTGCCTGTCCATGCGCACTGGGCTTGGCAACGCCGACTTCCATCATGGTGGGTACAGGGGTTGCCGCGCAGCATGGCATATTGATCAAGGATGCAGAAGCGCTGGAACTGGCGCATGCCATTAAAACCGTGGCCTTTGACAAGACGGGTACTTTGACGGAAGGGCATCCCAAGCTGGTGGCAATGGAAGCTGCAACTGAAAATGCCAATGATTTGTTGATGCTGGCTGCCAGTTTGCAGGTGGGTAGCGAGCATCCGTTAGCCAAGGCTGTGGTAACGGCAGCCAATGAAAAAGGCATCATCTTGCAAACTGCACAAGACCTGCAAGCCTTGCCTGGCCGTGGTGTTAAGGGTGTGGTTGGTGGCCTTAGCCTGCAACTCGGTAATGCCCGTTTGATGGAAGAGCTGGGCGTTGACCTAGCTAAACTTAAAGATCGCGCCGCAGCTCTGGAAGCAGAGGGGCGCAGCGTGTCATTCCTCTGCCAAACGGAGAAAGACAAATCCGAGTTGCTGGGCCTGCTCGCTTTTGGCGATACGATCAAGGCAACGGCGGCTGACGCCATTAAACGCTTGCAGCAGCAAGGTGTATTGACGGTACTGATTTCAGGCGATAACGAAGGCAGTGCTACACGCGTTGCCAGCCAGTTGGGTATCGCCAAGGTGCATGCGCAGGTGTTGCCGGGCGACAAAGCCAACATCGTCAAGCAGCTGAAGCAGGGCGATGGCCTGGTCGCCATGGTGGGCGATGGTATTAACGATGCACCAGCACTGGCGGCGGCTGATATTGGCATTGCCATGTCCAGCGGTACAGATGTCGCCATGCATGCAGCCGGAGTCACGCTGATGCGCGGCGATCCATCACTAGTGGCTGATGCTATCGATATCTCAAGGCGCACCTATGCCAAGATCCGGCAAAACCTGTTCTGGGCTTTTATCTATAACGTGGTGGGGATTCCGCTGGCGGCGATGGGTTTGTTAAGCCCGGTGGTGGCCGGTGCTGCCATGGCGCTGAGTAGTTTTAGCGTGGTGTCCAATGCATTGTTGCTCAAGCGCTGGCGGCCAGAAATTCAAAGGCAAAAGTTAATTAACAAAGATGGAGTCTTTTAATTTTTCTACCAGATAAATAGATCCATTTTCCGTCAGATGCCCCCAATCTATAGCAGTTATATCTGTGAGATTATCACTAGTCCTAGTTAGACATCCCTCTTGATTGCATAAAGCGTCATAAGTGGAAATGTAAGCAACATTTAATTTTGGAATGTTAGCTTTAAAGTAGTCATCCCATATCTTGGGATTTTGAGACAAACCAAAACTCATGTACTGAGCGGGCAGAATGCCTTTTTCTTTATGAAAGTCTGTTAACTCATAAATAAGTGAATCCTTCCACTGCGGAAACGGACCTAGTATCACTATTTTTGAGTTTGGAGTAACTGATTTTATTTTGCTGATTGTCTTGGAAAGCTCAGAAAAAGCTTTTTCTTTAGGACTGACAGCACTACCTCCATTAATCATCCAAGTAATTAAAATGATATAAGGCTGATTTTTTCGCACTGCTTCTAATCTATTATTATTGACTTCTTCTAGTGTCTTCTGGCTATCCGTTTTCATATCATTCATGAAAAACGGGGGGCCATTACCATCGGTCATTTGACTAATGCCGTAATTTTGTTTGCTCTCGTTACGGACATAATTTAGACCGCTGTATAGAGATGCTGCGTATGAATCACCCCATATAAATATGTTTTTTTCGCGCTGTTCTATGCAGTGATTAATGTATGTCTCCTTTACAGAGACTGAGTGGCATGTTCCCACTCTAAGTAACCTATCGTAATTGAAATATTCATAAACACTGGTGATGTTAATTAACTCATTTAATTGTTTTTCCTGACTATTAAACCTGAATCCTAAGCCATTCTGTTGGTAAGTAATGTAACCAATACAGCCGATCGTGAGCATTAAAATAGATAGAGTAATAGTTTTCATTTTACTGTTTTGGCTAGCCCGTATAGGTTTCTCGACAAGTTGATATGTCAACCATCCAAGCACAATAGATATAGGAATAGAGGCTAAGCTAATTCTTATTTCAGGAGTTTCTTTACTCAACATGTGGGCAAATGAGAGTAAGGGCCAATGCCACAAGTAAATTGAATAGCTAATTAGGCCAATGCTAACTAAGCCTGGATCTGAAAGTATTTTTCTATTCAGCCATGCTTGCGAGCCAGCCAGAATAATCAGTGCGGTACCAACTGTTGGCAACAATGCCCAAGCGCCAGGGAATGCTGCTTGGTTTGTTATGAGTGCCAGACTTAAAACTATGAGAAGTGAGCCTGAAAGGGCTAGGGTGTTGTTAGGTGCTTTGGCAAATGCATGCTGCTTATATAGCAACGCGTAAGCTAATACAGAGCCAATTAACAACTCCCAAAATCGTGTTAAGGGAGAATAAAAGCCTGCAACTGGATCGACCTGAATGTTATTTACATTTAAGAGAAATGAAATTAAACCAATTGAAATTGTAATAGTGAGCCAATTTAATTTGGCTTTCCAAGCTGCCCATAATAATAAGGGCCAAACTATGTAAAATTGCTCTTCAATAGCCAGACTCCATAAATGCAGCATGGGTTTAGTCTCTGAGGCTGCATCAAAATACCCACTTTCTTCCCATAAGATAAAATTAGAGATAAATCCTGCCCCTCCAGCAATGTACTTTCCTAGTTGCTTATAGTCTTTTGGGTATAGCTCAAACCAGCCGAGTGCATAGCATGCTACTAATACGACAATCAGGGCTGGAAAGATACGTTTGATGCGGCGACTGTAGAACTCCACAAAACTAAAGCTATCTTGCGTTAAGTTATCAAAAATAATTGTAGAAATTAGAAAGCCGGAAATAACAAAGAACATATCTACGCCAATAAAACCCCCTCTGATCGATTCAGGAAATGCGTGATAACTAATGACTAGAATAATGGCTAGTGCACGTAAGCCATCAATATCAGCACGATATAAAGGATGTGTTAGTTGTGTTGATTGCTGAGGAGAAGTTTGTGAGTCAGCATTCTTATTAAACTGCATGCATCTTTCCATTCAGGTGTTAGCTACTATAAAATAATTATGGTTATATCATTTTTTCGACGCAGGCATGCCCCTAGCTTCATCAGGTTTGAATGCCACTGCCTCTTCGATGATGCGACTATTTTCCCTTCAAGATTTCACTCTATTAGCCGATATTGCTTTATTGCTATAAGTATTTAGCCCATACCGTTTGTGAACTTCAGATTGGTACACCATAATGCGCATTCAATGAAACCAGTCAAAACCCTTATACGCTCGCCCCGCTTAGTCGTTGTCGGGGTTTACCTGCTGGTATTTGGCCTGGGTCTCTCGCTTTCGTGGCATATCTATAATCTTGGGCAGCATGTGCGTGCTACCACCACCTTGCTCAGTCGTGAGCAATTGCCGTTACTGAAGGAAATCTCCAATCTCAAGAACAATATCACGCGTATAGAGCCAATGCTCTATGAGTACTATGCCACGGTTAATCGTGAGATTTATCTGCAGCGTACCGAAGAAAATGCGGCCTCTATAGAGCGCTCCTGGAGCATCATCCGGCCAAAATTCGAGAAGCGAACTACCTCGGATGATGCCCAATCCAGCTCAGGTGAATTTGATGCCAAGCTGGTCGAGTTTGAATCAAGCTACAGCAATATCAAACAGATAGCAGGTCAGTTAGACAAAGTTCTTGATGCCCCGCGTATAGATTGGGACGAAGCGCGTACCAGGCTCATGGGGCTGAGCCGTGAGAGCCAGCACATAGAGGCTCTGCTGGATCAGTTTGTGGATATCGTACAAAGCGATGTATTCACGGCCGGTAATCGTGCTGATAGTGGCTTGAACGATATTGTCGGCATTGTGGCGGCCTATAGCCTGACCATATTTTTCGGTGCCTTGCTGGTGGGTGTTGCCATTAACTCCAGGCGCAAAGCTGAGCGCCGCCTGGTTGAGCAGGCCAGGCATGACACGGTGACAGGCCTGCCTAACCGGTTGAAGTTCGAGGAAATGATCAGCAAAAACCCGGGCAAGCCTTTTGGCCTGATGTTATTGGGGGTCGACCAGTTCAAGCGTGTGCTGGGTGGCTTGGGCCTGAATGCAGGCGACCAGTTGCTACAAGTGGTGGCTGACCGTATACACCTGGCAATGCTCAATTCAGGCTACACCGATTACACGCTGTTTCGTTTTGAGGGCGTTGAGTTTGGGCTGGTGATTGCTGCGACCAATAGCAATGAACTGCTTACGGAAAAATGCATGATAGTACATGCCGCCATGGAAGCACCATTTGTAGTCGAGCAACGCGAGATGTTTGTGGCAATGAACTGCGGCGTTTCATTTTATCCGCGTGATAGTAGCGATGGCCGCACCATCGTCCGCAATGCCGGGGCCGCCATGCAGGCCAGCCGAGTTCAGAGCCGTCATCGCATCTGCCTGTATGACGAGGCTATGAATACGCTGGCGCTGGATCGCCTGTCGCTGGAAAATGATTTGCGCCGCGCCATCGAAAAAGATGAGCTGCTGTTGCATTATCAACCACAGGTATCGCTGGCGACAGGTGAGGTGATTGGCGTAGAGGCATTATTACGCTGGCAGCGTAACGGGCAGATGGTGTCGCCCGCGATGTTTATCCCGCATGCCGAAGTTTCCGGCCTGATTATCCCTATCGGTTATTGGGTGCTACAGCAGGCTTGTCTGCAGGCCAAGGCCTGGCAACAAAAAGGTCTGCAGCCACTGGTCGTGGCAGTGAATATCTCTCCGCGGCAATTCCTGCAGGATGATTTTGTCGGGACTGTGCAGACCGTGTTGCAGCAAACTGCAATGCCGCCAGAATTGTTGGAGCTGGAGATTACCGAAGGTGCTGCTGTGCAGGATGTCGAGCAGGCGATTGCTACTTTGATTGCATTAAAAAAACTGGGTGTGAATCTGTCTATTGATGACTTTGGTACCGGCTATTCCAGCCTTTCCTACCTCAAGCGCTTCAGCGTGGACAAGCTTAAAATTGACCAGTCTTTTGTGCGGCAAATGGGCGAGAGTGAGCAGGATGCAGCGATTGTGACAGTGGTGGTAGAGCTGGGACATCAACTAGGGCTGACGGTGATTGCCGAGGGTGTGGAAACAGTGGACCAACTAAACCACCTGGTAGCGCTTGGCTGCGACGAGATACAGGGCTATTACTTCAGTAGGCCGATTAGTGCAGAGCAATTGGAGCAGAAGCTTACTGAGGGCTTGCGTATGGATTTTGAGTCCATATAGCTTCTAAAAACTATTAGTCTGCATGAATAAAATAAAAAACCCGCATAAGCGGGTTTTTTATTTGCAATACTTAATTCTTAAACACTAATAAACAAAGCAAGAAGTACCATGATCAAGCCCACTATAGAGATCAGCCATACGATAGTTCGCCATACCGGAATACCAAATGCATACAGTGGCAGATAGACAATGCGCGCAACCAGGTAGATCAGGCAGCCCCAATGGGTCAATATTCCAGTTTTGTCGGCGACTGAGGCAATCAATACTGCAGCAGCAAATAGCGGCAGGGTTTCGAACAGGTTGGCCTGGGCACGCACCAGACGGGCAGCTACCGGGTTGAGGGGCGGTTGTTCGCCGTCACGTGCGCTCATGTTCCACTTGGGCCCATATTGATTGGTGCGCGCTTGTCCCGCCGCAAGAATGTAGACGATTGCCAATACCAGTGTCCAGGCTAAACAGGTCAGTTCAAATGTCATTTCAAAACTCCTTTTGTATAGGTATTGGCAAGTTTGCTAGGAAATTGCATGTTTCAACTGTTCCAGAATTGCCGGGTTATCCAAGGTAGAGATATCGGAAGTGATTTCCTCTCCCTTGGCCAAGGAGCGCAGCAGGCGACGCATGATTTTGCCTGAGCGGGTTTTTGGCAGGTTGTCGCCAAAGCGGATCTCGTCGGGCTTGGCAATCGGGCCAATCTCTTTCGCTACCCACTCACGCAGTTCTGCGACGATCTTTTTGGCAGCATCGCCTTCGGGGCGGGCACCTTTTAGCACTACATAGGCGACGATGGATTCTCCCTTAATTTCATGCGGTTTGCCTACGATTGCGGCCTCGGCCACCAATGGGTTGGCTACCAGTGCCGATTCAATCTCCATGGTGCCCAGCCTGTGGCCGGATACATTCAGCACGTCATCAATACGGCCCATGATCCAATAGTAGCCATCCGCATCACGATGTGCAGAATCGCCAGCCAGGTACAAGCCATTCAGCTCTTCCGGGAAGTAGGATTTCTGGTAGCGCTCCGGGTTGCCCCAGATGTTGCGTATCATCGAAGGCCAGGGCTTCTTTGCGACTAGCAGCCCGCCGCCAGTGCCTTCGATATGGGTGCCATCTTCATGCACGATATCCATCATGATGCCGGGCAGTGGCATGGTGCATGAGCCGGGTTTCGTAGCGATTGCGCCTGGTAATGGCGCAATCATGTGCGCGCCGGTTTCAGTCTGCCACCAGGTATCGGCAATCGGGCAACGCTCTCCACCCACTACTTTGTGGTACCACATCCAGGCTTCCGGATTGATGGGCTCACCCACGGTGCCAAGCAGGCGCAGGCTGGATAGATCGTATTTGTTAGGGAGGTCGCCACCCAGTTTAATCAGCGAGCGAATCGCGGTAGGCGCAGTATAGAACACGCTAACTTTGTGTTTTTCTATCATCTGCCAGAAGCGCCCAGCATCGGGGTAGGTGGGGATGCCTTCAAAAATAAGCTGGGTGCCGCCAACTGCCAGCGGGCCATAAGCCACATAGCTGTGGCCAGTAATCCAGCCCACATCAGCCGTACACCAGAAAACATCGCTATCTTTATGATCAAACACCCATTTCATGCTCATGATGGCACCAAGCAGATAGCCGCCGGTAGAGTGTTGAACGCCTTTGGGGGTGCCGGTAGAGCCCGATGTATAGAGGATGAATAATGGATGCTCGGCATTGACCCATGTGGGTTCACACACGTCAGATTCGGCACTTTCCAGCTCGTGCCACCACAAATCACGTCCTGCTTTCAAGGTGACATCGCTGCCAGTCCGGCGATAAACAACCACCTTGGCAACTGCTTCGCAGCCGCCCATGGCCAATGCCTCATCCACGGCAGATTTGAGTGCTACGGCCTTGCCACCGCGCATGCCGGCATCAGCAGTGATGACCAGTTTGGCACCAACATCGGTAATACGCTCATGCAGGCTCTTTGCAGAGAATCCGCCAAATACTACGGAATGGATAGCGCCAATACGTGCACAGGCCTGCATAGCGACGATGGCTTCTATGCTCATCGGCAGGTAGATGATCACGCGGTCGCCAACGGTGATGCCCTGTTTTTTGAGTGCGTTGGCAAAACGGCATACACGCTGATGCAAGGCTTTATAACTCAGGCTGGTGACAGTGCCGTCATCGGCTTCGAATATCAGGGCAGTTTTGTCCGGGTTGCTTGCTAAGTGCCTGTCCAGGCAGTTGTATGAGGCATTCAGTTCGCCGTCATGGAACCAGCAGTAGAAAGGGGCCTTGCTTTCGTCCAGCACCTGCGTGAATGGTTTTTGCCAGGCGATTTCGCTGTTTGCTAGTGCAGCCCAGAATCCTGTGTAGTCTTGGGATGCCTTGTCACATAAGCTTTTGTATGCGTCGAGCCCGCTGACTGCGGCTGCATCTTTAAAAGTATCGAGCGGTGCAAAAACCCGGTTCTCGGTCATGACAGATTCAATAGACGACATCACACTTCTCCATATGGCGATTTTCAATTTTATATGTGCTGGCGGGATATGCTGTTTGCATGCTCAACACACTATTTGTAGTTTGTTTTGTATTCACAAGCCTTAGAATAATAACATCAAGACCAATAACTGCAGATGCCCTACTAAATGAAAAAACCAGACAATAAAACACTAGACGAGATTTTAGTAGAAAACGCGGACCTTTCTGCAGAAGAGGCTTATCTGCTGCATGCCATCAAGTGCAGCCCATTTATTCATCGCTTGCTAGTCGGTGATGCAGCATTGTTGGGGGAGGTGCTAAACCAGCTGCATGAGCCCTGGACTGAACCAGCCATGCGTGAGTGGCTGGCTGGGCAAAGTGTTGCTGATGAAGAAACGCTCAAACGGGTACTGCGCAAGTTGAGGCAGCGTGTGATGTTGCGACTCATTGTGCGTGACCTGAATGGTTTGGCTGACTTGAACGAGGTAGTGCAGGTGACCAGCCATCTGGCTGAAGTGACGGTGCAGTTTGCCTTGCAGCACATTACCCCTTGGCTGGAAGCTACCTATGGGCAGCCTGTCGGCGATGGTGGAGAGCCACAGCAATTGATTGTCGTTGGCATGGGCAAACTGGGTGGTAACGAGCTGAATGTATCGTCGGATATTGACCTGATCTTTGCGTTTGAGGACGACGGCAATACTAACGGCAGCAAGGTGCTCAGCAACCATGAGTTCTTTACGCGGGTGGGCAAAAAACTCATCGCGGCGATCGGCGAGATCACCCAGGATGGTTTTGTCTTCCGTGTAGATATGCGGCTGCGGCCATATGGGTCAGATGGTCCGCTGGCATGCAGTTTTGCCATGATGGAAGAGTACTACCAGAACCAGGGCCGGGAATGGGAGCGCTATGCCTGGATCAAGGGTCGCGTCATTGCCGGGCCGGGCCAGAATCTGGCTGATCTGCTCAGGCCTTTTGTATTCCGTAAATACCTGGATTTTGGTGCGTTCGCTTCCATGCGCGATCTCAAGGTGCAAATTCAGCGTGATGTAAACAGGCGCGATATGCACGACAACATCAAGCTTGGCCGTGGCGGTATACGCGAGATCGAGTTTATTGCACAGGTATTCCAGCTGATACGTGGCGGACAGGATGCCAGCCTGCAAATACGGCCTACCTTGAGTGTGCTGGCCTTGCTCCAGTTACGCCAGTTGCTGCCCACGCAAACCGTACAGGAGTTAAGTATTGCCTACGTGTTTTTGCGCAATCTTGAGCACAGGCTGCAATACATGGAAGACGCTCAGACACAGGAATTACCGACGAATGGTGAAGCACAGGCGCGTGTTGCGCTGAGTATGAATTATGCAAACTGGGATTTGCTCAGGCTGGATCTGGATAAACATCGATCGAAAGTTGAGCTGCACTTCGCCGAAGTATTCAGTGACCCGATGTCAAAAGGCAGTCATTCCAGCAGCGATGTTGAGCCGAACGGCAATGCACTGATCAAGGAAATATGGCAAGAATCCGTCAGCACTGAGAAAGCCATTGAGCAATTAACGGCACTTGGTTATAGCGACGCGATGGAAACGCTGCGCCGTTTGCACGCCTTGCATGCTGGCGCGCGGTATCGACAGTTGCCGGAACTGAGTCGCCAGCGCTTCGATACGCTGTTATCCATGGTGGTGGCCCTGAGTGCGAAACAACAGGCTCCGGACACAGTATTGATGCGGGTCACAGACCTGCTCGATAGCATCTGCCGTCGTGCCAGTTACCTGGCCCTGCTGGCTCAATATCCGGCTGCGCTGGATCTGGTAATCAAGCTTGCCAGTGCCAGTCCGTGGTTGATCCAGTATTTATCACAGCATCCTATCCTGCTGGATGAGCTGCTGGATACCAATAACCTGTACGCAAAGCCGGATTTTGCGGCCATGCAGCTTGAATTAAAGCGTCGTCTCAGTGAAGTTGAAGGCGACGTTGAAAGGCAGATGGATGTGATGCGGCACTTTAAACATGCTGCAGTATTCCGCTTCGCCGCCAAGGATGTAGCTGGCGAGCTACCATTGCAGACGCTCTCCGATTACCTGAGTGAGCTGGCCAAGCTCATTCTGCAAGTGACGCTGGAAACTATCTGGCCCACGCTACGCGGCAAGCATCGGGAAACCCCAAGATTTGCAGTGATCGGATACGGCAAGCTTGGCGGTAAAGAGTTAGGCTATGCCTCGGATCTCGACATCATCTTTCTTTACGATGATGATGCACCTGATGCAGGCGAGATCTATGCCCGTTTCGGGCAGCGCATCAATAACTGGCTAAATAGCCTGACTTCTGCCGGCATGTTGTATGAGACCGACCTGCAGTTAAGGCCCGACGGCGCCAGTGGCTTATTGGTGAGCACGGTCGATGCGTTTCGTGAATATCAACACAATAAAGCATGGGTATGGGAGCATCAGGCACTGACGCGGGCAGCATTCAGTGCGGGTGATCAGGGAATAGGCGCAGCATTTTCACAGATCCGGCATGACGTACTGACTCAAACTCGCGATTTAGTGAAGTTGCGCGAAGATGTATTGTCCATGCGCCAGAAAATGCACGATAGCCAGAAAACCAGCACTGACTTGTTCGATCTCAAGCAGGATGCAGGGGGCATTATCGATGTTGAATTTATGGTGCAATATATGGTGCTGGCCAATGCGGCACAGTATCCGCAACTAACTCAGAATATTGGCAATATCGCACTATTAGGGCTTTTGGCTGATATTGAACTGATCGATCAAGCCAAGGCTTTGGAAGTAGCAAATGCTTACCGAGATTTCCGTAGCCTGCAACATGCCATCAGGCTACAGGGAGAGAGCAAAGTCAGGGTGCCCTTAATAGATGTTAAATCGAAGGTAGATGCAGTCAAGGACTTGTGGGCTGATGTGTTTGTTTCCGGATAGATAAACATAAAAAAATAGTCAGCATAAAAAAACGGTACCCGTGGGTACCGTTTACAGTATTGCTAGAAACTCGAATTAAGATCTGCGACGACGGGCTGTATAGCCAATCATGGCCAAACCAGCGAGCATCATGCCATAAGTGCTAGGTTCAGGCACTGCAGCAGTCAGGCTGACATTGTCGATATTGCCGCCTAGTGTGTCTGGGTCTGCCACTGAAGCAAAAGAAAGTTTATCCAGTCCACCAGTGCCGGTCACTTGGAAGCTGAATATCGTCCAGATGTTTTCATTGGTGTTATTGGTGGCACTAATGACTCCGCCAAGTTGGACACCATTCCAGAATACGTTAATACCGTTAGTAGTATCTGGTAAACCAACACGTGGGGAGTATGCAAAAGAAAGGTCATAAATCGTGTTGGCTGCTGTGCTAATCTCCTGGAAAATATTGGTATCGCCAGGTGCTGGATCAGCATCCAGTTCAACGTAATAATTACCAAATTCAGTACCACCTGAGACATTATGACGGACTTCAATGCCGGGCCCTGATGCTAAAGTCCAGCCAGGAATACTTGAAAAAGTATCCCATTCACCATTGGAGAGGCTACCCTGATTACCAAAGGACAGGCCTACGGTATTGCCGATATCCTCAAACGATCCATTTACGATAAGTTGGGGGGCTGCGTTGGCCAGGGTTGGCGCGATTGCTAATGCTAATGCTAGAGCGAATTTCTTCATCATCATTTTCCTCTTAATATAATTGTTTGATTTTTATTATTAGGACGCCATTTTGCTACTTGCAATGTTATTTGCAATAGTCCGTTCGGACTAATCATTAAGCCATTAATTTGATGATTTTTAATGACAATTTGATGGTGAGCTAATAGGCATGAGCCTGGGAGATAAATCATGATTTTCACGCTTGCTGTGAACCGAGTTACTGGTGGACAATCGTTCCTTGAAATATTTTTAGAACAATAATATGAGTTTACGTTTTCGCCTCAATTTGCTGGTCACCATATTGCTGCTAGGCTTCATTGGCATGGTTGGCTTTGTGCTGACCAAAGGCATGAGGGATTCAATCCAGGAGGGGGTGGAGTCCGCTAACAGAGTCACTATCCAACTACTGGATACTGTCATCGTCAGCTCATACCAAAACCCCGAATTAGGATATACCCACGATGTAATGCAACGCTTTCTGGTCAAGTTGGGCCATGTCCGCAGCAGTGAAATTACTTTATATGCGATCAATGGTCAGATCATGTATAAGTCCCCGCCTTCTCAGTACCGCTCAAGCGTTGTTCCGCCACAATGGTTTGTAAAGCTGGTTATTCCAAAGAAAGAAGTGCTGAGCCGCCGAATACGTTATGGCACGCTTGTTGTGGAATCTCAGCCTATGGGTGCTATTCGCGAGGCTTGGGGGCGGGTCAGCAACCTGATGTGGATAGGCTTAAGTTTTTTCGTGTTGTTCAATATTGCGGTTTACTGGATGCTGGGGCGCTGGATCAAACCTTTGCAATCCATGCTGCAAACTATCAACAAGATGGAGCAGGGGGATCTTACTGCGCGCATGCCAGGTTTTAATCTCCCTGAATTTTCGCGCATTTCGCAAAATTTCAACCTGATGGGTGAGTCCTTGCAGGCCAGCACCGAGGATAACCGCAGGTTGGCGCTTATCGTCAAACAGACGGCCGATGCGGTGATGATTCACGATCTCGATGGCAATATCTCATTCTGGAACTCTGCCGCACAACGCATGTTTGGCTACGCTGCTGAAGACATTATCGGCAAATCTGCCAAGTTGCTGATGCCACCTGACCAGGAAGATGAGCTGAGAAGTAGCCTTGAAGCGATCAGGCATATGCAGAATATCGACCATTACGATACCCGACGGGTAACACGCGATGGCAAGCTCAAGGATATTTCTTTATCCGCTGCGCCCATGGTAGACCCCTCAACAGGTGAAGTTATCGGTGAAATATGCAGTATGCGTGATATAACAGAGCGCAAGCAGGCTGAGGTTGCCGAGCAGCGCCTAGAAGAGAATCGCCAGCTCACGCAGCTGATCCAGCGTCATATTGAGGATGAACGGCGATCCCTGGCAAGGGAGCTTCATGACGAGTTGGGACAGTATGTAACAGCCATCAAGACGTTTGCTGTTGGTATTGCCAATAAGGCCGCCACAGCAATTGCCGACAATACAATAGAAAAAATTCCGGACATCGCGTCAAATGCGAATACCATCGTCGCTGCTGCCAACCACATCTATGACGGCATGCATAATATCATCCGACAATTGCGGCCTGGCTCGCTGGACAACCTGGGTTTATCTGAAACGCTGCGTGATGCAGTGGCAAACTGGCAGAAACAAAACCCTGAGGTGCGTTTTAGCTTGAACTTATCAGGAAAGCCGGATGCCTTAGGTGAGACGATTAATATCAACTTGTATCGCATTGTGCAGGAGTCGGTGACTAATGCCTTGCGGCATGCCCAGGCCACCGAAATCAACATCAGCCTGGTACAGGATAATAACGATAACTTGCAATTAACAATTAAAGATAACGGGGTAGGTATGGCGACTTGTAATGTGGATCAGACCCAGCATTTTGGATTGCTTGGCATGCGCGAGCGTGTGCAGGCGCTGAATGGTAGTTTTAGTGTGGACTCCCTGCTTGATGACGGCACCACCATTAACGTTAATATCCCCTTGGCATCAATTCTCAGGGAGCCTGCAGCATGAGTGATCCTGTCAGAGTATTGCTAGTTGATGACCATGCAGTTGTCCGTATGGGTTTCAAGATGCTGCTTGAATCTGCCTCGGACACTAAAGTAATTGCTGAAGCCGAAAATGGCGAGCAGGCTGTGAAAATGTATATGGAGCACCACCCGGACGTGGTGGTGATGGACATTACCATGCCAGGTATAGGCGGCATTGAAGCGATAGACCGCATCATTGCTAAAGACAGCACGGCACGCATTCTGGTGCTTTCTGCGCACGAGGACTC
Source organism: Methylophilaceae bacterium (assembly GCA_035459965.1). Taxonomy (GTDB): domain Bacteria; phylum Pseudomonadota; class Gammaproteobacteria; order Burkholderiales; family Methylophilaceae; genus DATHXC01. Next base: position 527,627 of record DATHXC010000007.1, on the reverse strand, counting down.
CGTGCATCCCAAGCGCGTATTGAATGCCGGTGCGATGGGCTACCTGACCAAGCGTAGTGCTGCGGAAGAGCTGATCAAGGCCATCCGTACGGTCGCCGGTGGCAAGATGTACCTTGAGGCGAGCGTGGCGCAGCAAATGGCCATACAGCAACTGTCTGGAGAGGCGAATCCGGTAGATGTACTGTCGGATAGGGAGTTTGAAGTGTTTATGTCGCTGGCAAAGGGTAAGACTACCAACGAGATTGCCGATACGCTCTGTCTGTCACCACGTACTGTGGGTACGCATCTTTACAATATCAAGCAGAAGCTGAATGCCAATAATTCAGCAGAGATTGCGCTGATTGCCATGCGCTCAGGGTTGATTGACCCTTGATGTACGATACCCATGTAATACATAGACACTCAGTAATGGGAAATGTAAACTGATTTACACTTACTGAATTCAACATGACCATCAAAAAACTCCTTATCTCGTTTTTGCTAGTATTGCTGCCGCTGCAATTTGCACAGGCTGCAATCTGCTCTTATTGCGAGTTCGATTTAGATGTAGCTCCTCAACATGAGGTAACTCAAACGCAACAAGTTTCTATAGCCGACTTAGGTCAGCATAGCCATGATCAGCGAGGGAATGGTATCCATAATGGCTGTGGCGTATGCCACTTATGCTGCGCAAAGCTTATTAGCGCTCAACCAGATGTCAAGGTTGTCTCAACTAATACCACTGTCACATCAATCCACATCATCCATCAATACCCTTTAGTCTTAAGTGGTATTGAGCGTCCCAACTGGCCACTCGCTGTTTAATTCAGCGAGACCATCTACGTCATCAGGTTCCACCTAAGTATTAACCAGGTGAAACCGCGCAGTCTCGCTGGATACTTTGAGTTATATCCAGGAGAATGCAATGAGCAAGATTTATCTATGTTTCAGTCTATGGTTTTTTAGCCTTCCGCTATGCGCTGAGTACCAAATGCCAGCCTATAGCCAAGGCACTGTCGAAGCTGCTGACGGCCTCACTTTGGCTAATGCCATCGGCCTCGTTTTACAAGCCAACCCGGAAATTTCAGTGGCTAAGCGTGAGCGAGAAGCGATTGAAGGCGCGCAGGTACAGGCTGCCGTCAGGCCAAATCCATCGGTATTAACCACTATGGAAGATACTCGAAACGCTACACGCCAAACCACGTTACAGCTTAACCAACCTATCGAGCTTGGCAATAAGCGTGCGATTCGTATCGAAGCGGCTGAAATCCGCTATAACGCTGCCACCGCCGATATAGATCAAATCAAGGCTGAAATTCGAGCGTCGGTTATTTCAGCCTTCTACGATGTTATGGCTGCTCAGGAACGTCTTGAGCTTGCCAAATCTACGTTAGAGCTGGCGCAGCGTGCCAGTGATGCTGCCTCCAAACGAGTGCGTGCTGGCAAAGTTTCCCCTGTCGAAGAAACCAAGGCCAAGGTTGCAGAAGCTGGAGTCAGAGTTGAGCTGAACCAGGCAGCTAGCCAGCTCAATACCACGCGCAAGAAGCTCGCAGCACTGTGGGGTAATTCAACACCAAGATTTGAGCGTGTCTTAGGGCAGATAGATGTATTGCCTGTGGTAGATGCCATTGATGATTTAACTAATCGCTTGCAGAATGCCCCTGCACTCAAGCGTGCCAGGCTGGAGATCGACCGTCGTGACGCGTTGGCAAAAGTGGAAAGCAGCAAACGCACTCCTGATCTAACAGTAAGTGTGGGTGCCAGGCGTAATGAAGAGTTAGGTTTAAATCAGGCCGTGTTTGGACTATCCATTCCAATACCTGTATTTGATCGCAATCAGGGTAACTTGCAAGAAGCCCTAAGCCGCACAGATAAAGCCCGTGACGAGTTTGTCGCCCTAGAAGTGCAACAAACCAACGCACTTGCAGAAGCATATGAACGATTTCTGGCTGCAAAGCAGGAATCGGAATCCTTACAAACAGAGATATTGCCGGGTGCGCAAAGCGCCTATGACGCAGCAGTCAAAGGCTTCGAGTTCGGTAAGTTCGGGTTTCTTGATGTACTGGATGCACAGCGCACCCTGTTTCAAGCCAGATCGCAATATCTCAATGCCTTATTGAAGGCACACCAGGCTGGCGCTGATATTGAGCGTCTGGTGGGTGACTCCCCCAATTCCGGCAACGCAGCACCAGCCCTTGCCCAGCATCAGGAGTAATAACATGTCATTTATTAATAAACTCAAAAACGCTCTCAGTTCAAAACAACTCTACCTGATTATTGCTGCCGTTGTGATTGGTCTAGTTCTGGCTACCCACATACTCACTTTTGATAAACCTAAGCCTGAGAGTGAGAAAACAGTGGCCGCCAGCAAGGGTGGTGATGAGATCGTGGATACCCATGATCATGAAAAACTGGCGGGCGAACAACCGAAGGGGCCGCATGGTGGCAAGCTTTTCAGTAAGGACGGCTACGCTGTTGAGGTCACTATCTTCGAGGAAAATGTTGAGCCTCAATTTCGCATCTATACCTATCAAGACGACAAGCTGTTAGCACCCAATCAGTCTCAGCTAAAAGTAGTTCTTGAACGCCTTGGTAGACCTGCTGAGACTATTAGCCTCTTGCCTGAGGCTGATTACTTGAAGGGCGATACCGTCGTTCAGGAGCCACACTCATTCAAGGTCAATATCCAGGCCCAGCATCTTGGCAATCAATATGTTTTCGAGTACGAACAACAAGAAGCGCGCGTCCATATGAATGAAAAACAGATTACCAACAATGCTGTTGAGATTCTGACCGCTGCGCCAGCCAGGATTAAGATGGCCTTGAACCTCATCGGTGAAATCAAGCTGAACGCAGACAAGACGGTGTATATCGTGCCTAGACTGGCTGGCATTGTTGAGTCGGTTTCTGCCAACGCTGGTGACAAGGTGCGCAAAGGCCAGATATTAGCCGTAATCTCCAGCCAATCATTGGCTGATCAGCGTAGCGAACTGCTTGCATCGCAGAAGCGCCTGTCGTTGTCACGTATCACCTATGAGCGTGAGAAAAAGCTATGGGAAGAAAAAATCTCAGCCGAACAAGACTACCTGCAAGCGCGCAATGCCATGCAGGAAGATGAGATTTCCTTACAAAGTGCCCAGCAGAAGCTCAATGCGCTAGGGGGTGGTAAAACTTCGGGCAACCTTACCCATTACGAAATACGCTCCCCGATTGATGGCGTGATTGCAGATAAGCAGATTGCGACCGGGCAAGTCGTCAAAGAAGATGCCAGCATCTTTACTGTCGCTGATCTTGGGTCGGTATGGGCTGAAATGACCATCTATGCCAAAGATCTCAATGCCGTCAGGCTGGGCCAGCAGGTCACAGTCAAATCCAGTGCACTGGATGCGCTGGAGGTCGGAATCATCAGTTACGTTGGCGCAGTGGTCGGTGAGCAATCCCGCACCGCTACAGCACGCGTTGTGCTGCCTAACGCCAAAGGTTTATGGCGTCCAGGTGTGCCTGTCAATATCGAGTTGGTTGCTGAGGAAGTTGAGGTACCTCTGGCAGTGTCGGTCGAGGGCATACAAAGCCTGCGCGACTGGAAGGTGGTGTTTGCAAAATATGGTGATGAGTTTGAGGCGCGTCCTTTAAAGCTTGGACGTGGTGATGACAAATACGTCGAGGTGCTGGATGGCCTGTTGCTTGGCGAGAAATATGCAGCCGGTAACAGTTTCCTGATCAAAGCCGAGCTTGGAAAAGCTGGGGCCAGTCATGATCATTAATCAGCTGCATCCATTAAGGAACCACCATGTTTGAAAAACTCATACGCTTTTCTATAGAAAAAGCCTGGCTGGTGCTGATGGCAATCTTTGCCATGGCAGTGCTGGGTATTTACAGCTACCAGAAGCTACCCATCGATGCGGTGCCTGATATCACCAATGTCCAAGTGCAGATCAATACCTCGGTCCCCGGATATTCGCCGCTGGAATCTGAGCAGCGCATCACCTATCCGCTGGAAACGTTGATGGCCGGCCTGCCCAGGCTGGAGCAAACGCGCTCCATATCCCGTTACGGCCTGTCGCAGATCACCGTGGTGTTCAAGGAAGGTACGGACATCTACTTTGCGCGCCAGCTGGTCAACGAGCGCATCGGCCAGGCCAGGGAAAAACTACCCACAGGAATAGTACCGACCATGGGGCCGACGTCGACCGGCCTGGGCGAAATCTACATGTGGACGGTGGAAGCAAAAGAGGGCGCGCTCAAAGCGGATGGCACCCCATACACCCCTACTGACCTGCGTGAAATTCAGGACTGGATTGTCAAGCCGCAGTTGCGCACAGTGCCTGGCGTCAATGAGATCAACACGGTAGGCGGCTACGCGAAGGAATATCAGATCGCGCCTTACCCTGACAAGCTCATGGCGCATGGCTTGGCCCTGGCCGACCTGGTGGGGGCGCTTGAGCGTAATAACGCCAACGTGGGCGCAGGCTATATCGAAAAATCCGGCGAGCAATACCTGATCCGCGTGCCCGGCCAAGTCACTAATACCCACGACATCGCCAATGTGGTGGTGGATACCAGGGGCAACATTCCCATCCGCGTGCGCGATGTGGCGGATGTCTATATCGGCAAGGAGCTGCGCAGCGGCGCTGCCACCGAGAATGGCCAGGAAGTCGTGCTGGGCACAGTGTTCATGCTGATGGGCGAGAACAGCCGCACCGTATCGCGCGCAGTCGAGCAACGCATTACTGAGATCAACCGCACCTTGCCTCAAGGCATCATCGTAAAAACAGTCTACGACCGCACCGTGCTCATCGATAAGGCCATCAGCACGGTGAAGAGCAACCTGCTGGAAGGGGCGCTGCTGGTCATTGCGGTGCTGTTCGTCTTCCTGGGCAACCTGCGGGCAGCGATTATCACCATGCTGGTGATCCCGCTGGCCATGCTGTTCACCTTCACCGGCATGGTCACCAATAAGGTCAGCGCCAACCTCATGAGCCTCGGTGCGCTTGATTTCGGCATCATCATCGACGGTGCAGTCGTCATCGTTGAGAATTGCATCCGACGGCTGGCGCATGCTCAGCAGCAACATGATCGTATATTGACGCGTGAGGAGCGTTTCAATGAAGTATTCGAGGCTGCGAGGGAAGCACGAAGGCCGCTGATATTCGGTCAGCTCATCATTATGGTGGTATACCTGCCCATCTTTGCGCTCAGTGGGGTAGAGGGCAAAATGTTCCATCCTATGGCCTTTACGGTGGTGGCTGCACTGGTAGGCGCAATGATTTTTTCCGTAACTTTCATTCCCGCAGCCGTGGCTTTGTTCGTGACCAATCGTGTCCGAGAAAAAGAAAGCAAACTGATTACCTGGGCGAACAAGCTTTATGTGCCACTGCTTGACTGGGTCATGGTCAATAAAGCTTTGGTGCTTACCCTAACTATTACTTCAGTGGTTTTGAGTGGCTTGCTGGTAACGCGCATGGGTAGTGAATTTGCGCCCAGCCTCAATGAAGGGGATATTGCCCTGCATGCCTTGCGTATTCCCGGCACCAGCCTGACGCAGGCAGTGCAGATGCAGCAGGAGCTCGAACATACCATCACGGAATTTCCTCAGGTTGAGCGTGTCTTTGCCAAGATCGGTACCGCCGAAATTGCTACCGACCCCATGCCACCAAGTGTCGCTGATACATTCATTATCTTGAAACCTAAATCAGATTGGCCTGATCCTAAACTGACCAAATCTGAACTCGTAGCTCAGATGCAGCGTGCGGTAAGCCAAGTGCCAGGTAATAACTACGAGTTCACTCAACCTATACAGATGCGCTTTAATGAGTTGATTTCAGGAGTGCGCAGTGATGTTGCTGTGAAGGTGTTTGGCGACGATATGAAAGTGATGGAGGAGACTGCCAACTCGATTGCCAGTGTGCTTTCGAGTATTTCTGGCGGTGAGGATGTCAAAGTCGAGCAAACCTCAGGCTTGCCAGTTCTCACCGTGCATATCGACCGTGAAAAAATATCACGCCTGGGTGTCAATGTCAGTGATGTGCAAGATGCAATAGCAATTGCACTGAATGGCCGGGAAGCTGGAACAATGTTTGAAGGGGACCGCCGCTTTGATATTGTGGTGCGCTTGCCGGATAACCTGCGGTCAGACCTCAAGGTCATTAGCCAGCTACCGATACGCCTTCCCATGAAGGTTGATTCAGCAAAAAGCTATTTGCTATTGAGTGAAGTAGCCACACTCGATCTAGCGCCAGGACCCAACCAGTTCAGCCGTGAGAATGGGAAACGCCAGGTTGTGATTACTGCAAACGTTCGGGATAGAGACATCGGGTCATATATAGCAGAAGCGCAGAAACGAGTGCTTCAAGAGGTCAGGATGCCTTCCGGCTATTGGATTTCCTGGGGTGGGGTATTTCAGCAGTTGGAGTCTGCCAGCAAGCGTCTGGAGCTGGTAGTCCCTATTGCATTCCTGCTGGTGTTCATACTGCTTTATGCCATGTTCAACAATGTGAAGGATGGCTTGATTGTCTTTACTGGCGTGCCGTTTGCCATGACAGGCGGGCTGTTTGCCCTCTGGCTACGGGATATACCGCTTTCTATCTCGGCAGGTGTTGGTTTCATTGCCTTATCCGGTGTGGCGGTACTCAACGGCCTGGTGATGATTAGTTTCATTCGTTCATTACGTGAGCAGGGGATGCCTCTGGACATTGCTGTTCATGAGGGCGCAATAACGCGTCTAAGGCCAGTATTGATAACAGCATTAGTAGCGTCTTTAGGTTTTATTCCCATGGCGATAGCCACTGACACGGGTGCGGAAGTGCAGCGACCATTAGCAACAGTTGTCATTGGCGGTATATTGTCATCGACGATATTGACCTTGCTGGTATTACCCATGTTATATCGAATGGTTCATAACACAGCTGCAGGTAAATGACTGTGAGCCGACTTTTTAAGGACTTGGTGGCTAGTAGCTTGGTGGGATGGGTTGCTGAGTTTAGTTAGCCAGATGTCTGGCAATATGCAAACCGCCGACATCGGATATTTCTACAAAAGCCCGTTCGCCACTGAAAAATTTGCCAAAGTCTGGCGGAATCAGGAAGGTGATGGTTCTTTTTCTATCAGTTTCCAGTGCGCCTGTGGCGACCTGCCAGTTAGCCCATTCTTCAGGCTTGGGCAATTGGGTAGAACCCAGCAATTGCGCCTTCTCCAGCACGGATATTTTTTCCTGGCCTATCAATAAATTCCACACTTCAACACATACCAGCCGCGATGATTCAGTATGCTCGGATTTCTCTAGCATTGAACTATCAGGTTTTTTGGAAGCATCATCCACGACTGTTGTAACTGGCGTTTCAGCAAAGCCAGAAGTAACGAACGCAGCCCAGTATCTGTCGGGCTCAGTATCCTTCAGTACGATGTTGGGTCTTTCTTTAGCTTTGTTCAGCAAATACTCATCGTATTTGTTGGAAGTGTAGTTGTCTGCTGTCTGGGAGATGATGGAAGATGCTATCTGTTGTGCAATCGGGCCGCCCACGCAACCGCTTAACGTAACAAAAGTTAGCGCCAGAGCAGTATTTCTTATATTTACCGCCAGATTTAACATCTTTAAAAAAGCTCAGGCAAATAGCACATTTGTAACGTGGGAAGGTTAGATTAATCTTTCTTTAAGTGCTTGTCTATCTTGAATAAAGATTGATTGTTGCGTCACTTCTATCGATTGTTCGCTCACAGGTGACTATCTCGACCTGGCTCGTACACTGATGATGCCGCTTAGCATGATCAGGCCGATCGCCAGCCAGCGATCTGGAGACAGGGTTTCACCCCAGAAGACAATGCCGAAGAGGCTGGAAAGCGCCACGGTAGTGTAGGCCAGGCTGCCGACCACTAATGGCTTGCCTGTGCGATAAGCCCGGGTCATGGCCAGTTGCGCGATGGTGGCGGATAAGCCCAGTCCTAGCAGCAGTGGCAGATCGCGCCAGGCCAGTACATGAAATTGATAAACTAGCATCCATATGCCACCACCTAAGGTGCAAACCAGCGTGAAATAAAACACGGTGCGCCAATCCGGTTCTCCTGCTCGCCCAAGCTGGGTGACGTGGATATAAGCAATTCCTGCAAGCAGCCCTGAGAGTAAACCTGCGCCGCCTGCAATCAGCTCATCTATGTGTAAACTGGGTTTGAGCAGCAATGCCACTCCGGCAAAGCCAAGCACAATTGCAACAATCAGTATTTTTCTTGGTCGCTCATGCAAAAAAAATGGACTCAACGTGGCCATGAATAATGGTGAGGTGTAGTTGAGGGTAACCGCCGTCGCCAGTGGCAACTCGCTAATTGCGTAAAAGAGTAATAGCAAGGCGATAAAGCCCACAATTGCCCGCCCCATATGCTTGCTGAGTAAGGGCGTGGCAAGTGAGTAACCATTGATGCGCGTAAAGCTGTAGATGAAAACAAGGCCGAAAAGCGAGCGATAGAACACCAGTTCTGCGGCACTGAATTTAGCCGAGCCCAGTTTTACCAGCACGCCCATGATGGTGAAAAAGACCGCGGCAACCAGCATCCACAAGCTGCCCAGCTTGAGCCTTGGCACTTCTCGTAACTTCAAATCGGATAACTTCAAAGCTGCTGTTCAAGCTGCTTGCGCAGCCACAGGTGGAAATGCTCCAAGCCAGATTCCATGGGGTGTTGATAGGGGCCACGCTCATCGATATTTTGCGCAAACAATGCACGACGGCCATCATGCATGCGCTGGCAGATTTCCTTGTCTTCAACGGCGGTTTCCTGGTAAGCCGCCTGCTGTGCCTTGATGAATTCCTGCTCGAATAAGGCAATATCTTCAGGGTAGTAAAATTCGACGACATTGGTGCAGCTATCCACGCCGCGTGGTATCAAGTGTGAAACCACTAGCACATTGGGATACCACTCGATCATCAGGAATGGGTAATACACCATCCAGATCGCGCCATATTTTGGCGACTGGTTCTGGCCGTATTGCATCACCTGATCCTGCCATATCTGGTAAACAGGCGAGCCTGACTTCTGCAGGGATTGCTTGACGCCAACGGTTTGCACACTGTAGTTCTCGCCAAACTCCCAGTTCAGGTTGTCGCAATCAACAAACTTGTCCAGGCCGGGATGGAATGGACCCACGTGGTAATCCTCAAGATAGACCTCGATAAACGTTTTCCAGTTGAAGCTATATTCTTCAACCATCACACGATCTAGCATATAGCCCGTGAAGTCGAAATCCTGCAAACAGCCGATTTGTTGCAACTCTTTGCCGACATTGCGTTTCTTGCTGTCAGGCGCAGTGCTTTCAAAAAGTAATCCATTCCAGTTCTGCAGCTTATTTGCATTGAGGTGCAGGCAGGGGTTTTCCTGAAAATGGGGAGCGCCTAATAACTCTCCCTGCAGGTTGTAGGTCCAGCGGTGTAGCGGGCAAACAATATGTTGAGTATTACCCTGGCCATTGAGCATGATAGATTGACGATGGCGGCAAACATTGCTGACCAGCTCTATCCCATTCTGGTTATGGACCAGCGCCTTGGCTTCTTGCATCCAGCCCAGTGTATAGAAATCGCCCTGATTGGGTACCATGAGTTCATGCCCAATATATTGGGGCATATGCTGAAACAAGAGCTTCTGCTCGATGGCATAGATTGCAGGGTCGGTATACCAGGCAATTGGTAATTGCGGCATTGCCTGCTGGTATGCTGCCTGATGTGTTTGGATGGATGCTATTGAAGCCATAACCTCAAGTTGTCGCTCTCAAAGTTGTTATAAGGGTCAAAATTTGGGACAACACATATAGCCGCAATTTTATGCGGGGATAGAATTCTGCCTTAACATGGATTTTTTTCAAGTGAATTTTGCTGAATTACCTGGCAGAAGCCAGATTTGACAGGTAATCTCGGGCTTCAATCGCGTCGCCGATTCTTGCTTAATATGCTGATTTGCGCTAACCTCCACACTCTTGATACAAAACGTTTTTTTTAAAGCATATGGATGCTGGAAAAATGATTTTAGGGGGACTTTGTCAGTGAAAAATCCATTGGATTCGATTCTAGGCACCATTATTTCCGGGCTGGTACTGACACTTGTTTTGTATGTGTTTCTCAAGAATTTTATTGTGGCAGGGGTTTAACTTATGGAATTCATTCCCGGAATAGCGCGGTGGATTCATTTCCTTGCAGGTGTTACCTGGATAGGCCTTTTGTACTACTTTAACCTGGTGCAAGTGCCTGCCATGAAAGATGCTACTGCGGATGGTACTGCTGCAGGCATTTCTAAACACGTGGCACCGCGTGCCTTGCTTTGGTTCAGGTGGGCAGCCGTTGTGACCTGGTTAGCCGGCGCAGCTTTACTTGGGCCAAACCTGCCCGTAGCGTTTGCCCTGCAGCCTGCTTATGCCGGTATTGGTATCGGCGCATGGCTAGGCACGATTATGTTGTTTAATGTGTGGGTGTTGATCTGGCCTAACCAGAAAAAGATACTGGGTATCGTCCCTGCGAGTGATGAAGTGAAAGCCAAGGCGCGCCGTGTGGCGTTTCTAGCCTCACGAACCAATACCATGCTGTCTATCCCCATGCTGTTTTTTATGGCAAACGGGTTAACACATAAGGCCGCCATCGGCTTGTAATACAAATAAATTAAGCTGCAAATGGCGGCAATAGCCGCCATTTCTTTTTAGTGGAGCAGGAATTGGCCCCTTTGTTAAAAGGTTTCAATTGATGCTCTTAAATTATTCAATGATTAAGTAAGTGAAAAACATGTCGCATTTAATGAATACCTATGCCAGACAGCCGGTGACCTTTGTTAAAGGCGAGGGCGTCTGGTTGTTTGATGAACAAGGCAAGCGCTATCTGGATGCGCTTGCCGGTGTCGCAGTCAATGGTCTCGGCCACGGCCACCCAAAGCTGGTCGCCGCTATTAGTGAGCAGGCCGCACGCTTGATCCATGTATCGAATATCTACCACATCGCCGAGCAAGAACGCCTGGCTGACAAGCTGTGTGAGGTTTCAGGCCTGGATAAAGTATTTTTCTGTAACTCGGGATGTGAAGCCAACGAAGCGGCCATCAAGCTGGCGCGCTTGTATGGGCACAACAAGGGCATAGAAAATCCTGAAATCATCGTCATGAAAAACGCTTTTCATGGCCGTACGCTGGCAACGCTTTCTGCTACCGGCAACCGCAAGACTCAAGCCGGTTTTGAGCCGCTGGTCAGTGGTTTTGTACGGGTACCGTTTGATGATATTGAAGCTGTGCGTCAGGTGGCTGAACATAATGCCAATGTAGTGGCGATTCTGGTAGAGCCGGTGCAGGGTGAAGGCGGTATTAATATCCCGGCGGATGCGACTGCCTATATGCAGGCATTGCGCCAGATTTGTGATGCACACGGCTGGTTGCTAATGCTGGATGAAGTACAAAGCGGCATCGGCCGTACAGGTACCTGGTTCTCGTTCCAGCATAATGGCATCGTGCCCGATGTGATGACACTGGCTAAAGGCTTGGGCTCTGGTGTGCCAATCGGTGCATGCGTGGCGCGAGGCGTTGCTGCAGAAACTTTCACCTACGGTAAGCATGGCTCGACCTTTGGCGGAAATCCACTGGCTACCGCTGCCGGCTATGCAACATTGCAGACCATTGAAGAAGATGGCCTGTGCGCGCATGCTCAGGAAATAGGCAATTGGATTTGCGATGCGCTCAGAGCCTCCTTTAAGGATACTCCAGGCGTGCAGACGATTCGCAATGCAGGATTGATGATCGGTATTGAGCTGGATCGCCCATGTTCAGAGATTGTGAAACAGGGGCTTGAGGCAGGAATTCTGATTAACGTGACTGCCGAGAAAGTGGTGCGTTTATTGCCACCGCTGGTGATTGACCAGGATGAAGCACAGCAGCTGGTGGATATACTAAGCACGCTCATCAAGAAATTTTTGAGCTAATAAATACCTAAGATATAAATCATGGCAATCAAACATTTTCTCCAGTTCAAAGACCTGAGTCGCGACGAGCTTGACCACATCTTTGCGCGTACCGCCTGGATCAAGCGGCAGTTCAAGTCGTATCAGCAATACTGGCCACTCTCTGACCGCACACTGGTCATGATTTTTGAAAAAGCTAGCACGCGCACGCGTCTGTCATTTGAAGCTGGCATGCAGCAACTGGGCGGTTCAGCTATCTACCTGAATACACGTGACTCGCAACTTGGTCGGGGCGAGCCGGTAGAAGACGCCGCACAGGTGATTTCGCGTATGAGTGATATCGTGATGATCCGTACTTTCGAGCAGGACATCATCGAGCGTTTTGCCGCTAACTCACGTGTGCCCGTGATCAACGGCCTCACTAATGAATATCATCCTTGCCAGATTCTGGCCGACATATTTACCTTCATCGAGCATCGAGGCCCGATACAGGGTAAGACAGTGGCATGGATAGGTGACTCCAACAATGTCTGCAATACCTGGCTGCAAGCGGCGGAGGTGTTGGATTTCAATGTGCATGTTTCTACACCCCCGGGCTATGAGGTGGAATCCGAACGTGCGGGCCTGTATGGGCATGAGCATTACGAAGAACTCGCGGATCCGATGGAAGCAGCGCGCGATGCCGACCTGGTGACTACCGATGTATGGACATCGATGGGTTTCGAGGCGGAAAACGAAGAGCGCATGCGCGATTTTGCAGATTGGCAAGTCGATGGTGACATGATGAAAGCGGCCAAAAAAGACGCGTTATTTATGCATTGTCTGCCTGCACATCGCGGTGAAGAAGTCGCTGCTGAAGTGATAGATGGCCCGCATAGTGTGGTGTGGGATGAAGCGGAGAACCGCCTGCATGTGCAAAAGGCATTGATGGAATATTTGATGCTGGGAAAAGTACCGTAATTGGAAAAGCCAGTTAGTAGTCTATCAAACCATATCCTGCCGGTAGCTGCGACCATGGTAGGGGTGTGTATGACGGTTATATCAGTCATTCAGCTTGCGCCTAAAAATGCCATTTCATCATGGGCGGACAAGATGCTGGCGATAGACAGCTTGGCATTTATGGCGAGTACCATGTTGTCCTATTGGTCGATACGCCATAAGGATGCGTTATGGAAAGCCGAGCGTTATGCTGATCGGCTATTCCTGGTGGGGCTATTTATCATGGTGTTTGTGAGTTTTCTGGTGGCATTTGAGTTATTTACAGATTAAAAGCCATGTTGCATGGCTTTTTAAATTCATAATTAGTAAAAAATTAGAGAGTAATCAGTAATGAGTAAAATTAAAAAAGCCGTCCTTGCCTACTCTGGTGGATTAGATACTTCCGTTATCCTCAAGTGGTTGCAGGACGAATATCAGTGTGAAGTGGTGACATTCACTGCTGACCTTGGCCAGGGCGAAGAGCTGGAACCAGCGCGCGAAAAAGCCAAGAAATTCGGCGTGAAGGAAATCTACATTGATGATCTGCGCGAAGAGTTCGTGCGTGATTTCGTATTTCCTATGTTCCGTGCTAACACGGTGTACGAAGGCGAATATCTGCTGGGGACTTCAATTGCACGCCCACTGATTGCCAAGCGCCTGATCGAAATCGCTCGTGAAACCAAGGCGGATGCCATTTCTCATGGCGCTACCGGTAAAGGTAACGATCAAGTGCGTTTTGAGCTGGGGGCTTATGCACTCAACCCCAATATCCAGATTATTGCCCCCTGGCGCGAGTGGGATTTATTGAGCCGTGAAAAACTATTGGCCTATGCTGAAAAGCATGGCATTCCGGTCGAGATGAAGCATAAGCAAGGCGGCAGCCCATACAGTATGGATGCCAATTTGTTGCATATTTCCTTTGAAGGCCGTCATCTGGAAAACCCGGCGGCTGAGGCTGAAGAGGATATGTGGCGCTGGACAGTCTCTCCTGAGAAAGCGCCGGATGAAGCTGAATACCTGGATATTGAATACAAGCACGGTGACCCGGTTGCACTGAATGGTAAGAAGATGAAGCCACACAAGATACTGGCAAACCTGAATGCCCTTGGTGGCAAGCACGGTATTGGTCGTTTGGACTTGGTAGAGAACCGGTATGTAGGCATGAAGTCACGCGGCTGCTACGAAACCCCAGGCGGCACCATCATGCTCAAGGCACACCGTGCGATTGAATCAATTACGCTGGATCGTGAAGTGGCGCACTTGAAAGATGATCTGATGCCGCGTTATGCCAGCATGATTTACAACGGTTACTGGTGGAGCCCGGAACGTCTGGCTCTGCAAACCCTGATTGATCATACACAAAAAACCGTGAATGGCTGGGTGCGCCTCAAGCTGTATAAAGGCAATGTCATTGTGGCAGGACGTGATTCTAAATCTGACTCATTGTTCGATCCAACCATTGCTACCTTTGAGGATGACAAGGGCGCTTACGACCAGAAGGATGCGGGTGGCTTTATTAAGCTGAATGCATTGCGCATGCGTATCGCCGCAAATTTACATAATAAAAAACGCTAGGTTAATCTCGTATTAGCAAACAGCCCGGTATGCCGGGCTGTTTTTATTTGTAATCAAGTTATAACAATCTACTGCAAATATCGGGTTTTCTTTGGCATAGTTACTGCTTTTAATTGACAGTCGTTTAGCCAATTTAACCCAGGCTATATAGTATTAATTCTCGGAGTTCACCAGCTATGCGCGGGAGAGTGTTGTCTGCCTGTTTTATCCTGTGCACACAATTTGCACATGCTGCGCCAGTCCAACCTAGTCAAGCCCAGCCCAACAACGACCTGATGTCAGAGGATATTTACCTCGATGATGTCCCTAAGGTATTAACGGTATCGCGTTTGTCACAGCCTATCGCTGATGCACCTGCCGCAGTCACAGTGATCGACCGCGAGACAATACGCGATTCTGGTGTCGTTGATCTGCCAGATATATTCAGGCTAGTGCCCGGTATGTATGTCGGCAGCAACGGCGGCTACATTCAAAGCACCAATCCAGTGGTAAGTTATCATGGCATGACCGATGCTTTTTCAAGGCGCATGCAAGTGCTGATAGATGGTCGTGCTGTCTACCAGCCTTTATATGGTGGGGTGCAATGGAGTGAGATCCCACTTGCGATCAATGATATTGAGCGCATAGAGGTCACACGCGGCCCCAATGCTGCGAGCTATGGGGCTAACTCTTTTCTTGGCGTGATCAATATTATTACCCAGCACTCATCGGAGGCCAGCGGCTCATCCATCTCGCTTACCCATGGCAATGGCAGGAACGAGGCTTTCTATCGTTACGGGGGCAGAGTCAACGACCTGAGCTATCGTGTGACTACTGGATATCGTGAGGATGACGGCATACAGAACCGTAACGATTTCAAGCGTACGCGCATACTCTCAGTTCGTGCCGATTACCAGGCGACAAATCGCGATAACCTGGAGTTTCAGTTTGGTTATACCGGTGGAGATAGGGAAGAAGGGAATGTCGACCTGGACGCATTGGTATTCCTGCCACGCACCAAGCAGCTATATAACCATTTTGAGATGGTGCAATGGCGCCGCAGCCTGGCTAACGAGGGAGAGTTTTCGCTGCAGGCCTATCATTCGCAGGATCGATCAGAGGATACCGTGGTATCTGCCGACCTTACTTCATTACTGCCATTCCTGGCGACACCACGCCTTAAAGTTAATAATGATGTAGATAGTGAACGCTATGACCTGGAGGCACAGCATACCTTTTCACCATTAAAGTCAGTGAGGTTGGTATGGGGCGGCAATGTGCGCCAGGATAGGACCACGGCACCGTTCTATCTAGGTTCGGGTAGTACAGATTATTTCAACCTGCAGCGCATATTCGGGCAGATGGAATGGCACCCACTCAGCAAGCTCATTATCAATACTGGTGCCATGGTGGAGCACAATGACTTTACCGGTACCAATATCTCGCCCCGCATCAGTGCCAATTTACGCATCACTCCCGGCCAGACAATCCGGCTGGGTATATCGACCGCGGTACGCACTCCGACTTATCTTGAAGAAAAATTTAAATCCAGGGTAACCATAGCGACCATTAATCCTAATATTTCCTATTTGCGCCAATATTTCTTTGATGATGGCAATCTCGATCCCGAGCGCATCGTATCGAGAGAGATTGGCTATCTGGGGACGTTTGGCGATTTCAATGTAGATGCGCGTATTTTTTACGACACGATTAGCGATCTTATCCAGCAGAATAAAACTGACTCCTTTGTAACTCCGCCGAACTTTGTACGGGTTTCCGCAAGGCCATTCAATTACTACAACGTGGGCACTTCAGATACACGAGGTTTCGAGACCCAAGTGCAGTGGCGCATCACCCCAGCCACACGCCTCATAGGCAATTATTCGCATGTCAGGATATTCGGGCATGAGGGAGATCTGGAGCGTAATTTCCTGCAGTCGGCACCATCCAATACGGTCAGTGCCTTGCTTAGCCATAAATTTAACCCGCTGTGGAATGGCAGTCTGGCTTATTACCAGACCAGCGCTACAACCATGCTGGGTGATGGCAACCAGGTAGACCTGGCAAGGCATTGTGATGCACGCTTGGCGAGGCGCTTGGAGCTAGGGCGCTATCAGGGCGAGGTATCGGCTACAGTACAGAACCTTACCGATGAGCGTTATCAGGAATTCGCCGACTACAACACCATGCGACGGCGTGCCTATCTCAATGTCAGGCTGGATTTCTAGGCATGTACCTGCGTAACAAGTCAGGCTTCAGTCCGGGCAATGCATCGCGGCTAGTGTGTCTAGCGTTATTGTGGATATTGTTGGGCCAGTCACTGAATGCACTGGCGGTAACCGGGGTGACCCTGTTAGTTGGCGAACCTTCAGTCGCGGCTAATGAGTTTATCGAACAGCTCAGGGTCGAACTGGCCCAGACCAGCAATGCCAAGCTGCCGCTTAATGTGTTGTCGCTGGATAAGTTATCCGCAGATAAGCTTTCAATAAATACACCAACGGGTGATGATAGCCTCGTGCTGGCGGTGGGCGTGCAGGCATTGAGTCGAGCCAGTCAACTGGATAGCCGGGTGCCGGTGCTAGGCGTGCTGGTGCCTCGACCGTCGTACGAAAAAATCCTGCAGGATAGCAAGCGCAACCCGCGTAATTTCAGTGCCATCGTACTCGACCAACCATTCTTCCGTCAGCTCGCCCTTATCAAAATCATACTGCCCGGCACTACCAGTATTAGTGCATTGCTGGGCCCTACCTCGCGTGACTCCCTTGCCGAGCTAAAGCGTGCAGCTAATCAGCAGGGGCTCGCCTTGCAGCAAGCGAATGTCGAGGTTGCATCGCAGTTGTTACCCCGATTAAAACAAATTCTTGAAACCAGCTCGGTCTTGCTGGCAGTGCCTGATCCCTTGGTTTACTCACGCGAGTCGGTGCAGCCCATCCTGCTGACTACTTATCGTTATCAGGTGCCGGTCATTGGCTTCTCGCAAGCCTACGTACGTGCGGGTGCACTTGCTGCCGTGTACAGCACGCCACGGCAGATCGCACGGCAGATAGTGGAAGAGCTGATGTTGTTTGACAGCAGGCCGCGCAATGGCTTCAACGCTGTGCAATATCCCAAATATTTCTCGGTTGATGTTAATCGTCAGGTAGCACATTCGCTCGGTATAGAGCTGGGCGATGAAAATACGTTATCTGAAACACTGTTGCGGATGGAAAGGTCAATGCGATGAAACCCTTGGGTATAAAATCACGAGTGCTTTTCCTGGCGATCATACCGGCCATGATTATTGCGGTATTGCTAACCAGCTATTCGATAGCCAACAGCAGCAGGGCGCTGGATGGCGCTTTGCATGACCGCGGGCGCATCATCGCCAGTCAGCTGGCACCTTCTGCCGAGTACGGCGTGGTATCGGGCAACTACACTAATTTACAGCCGCTGGTGCAGCAGGTGATCACCTATGAGAGCGATATTGTGTCGGTGCTGATTACCGATAGCACCGGACGCACGCTTGCCGTCAGTGGCCATCCTATCACCATCGATTTTAAAGAAAATGCCAATTCCAGCAAGCTCAGGGAATGGCATATGCGCGACACCATCGTCTTCAGCGCACCCATATTGCGTAGCCTGGTAGAGGTCAACGACTATGCTGCAGTGCAGCCCGCGGATGCCACACAAAATCGGCGTGTGGAAGGTCACGTGTATGTTGCGCTCACAACCCAGCACCTGGCCAGCCTTAAAAACTCACTGATATTACATAACCTGTTGATCGCGCTGGTCGGCCTGATCGCCAGCGGCCTACTGGCCTGGCGCATAGGGCGCGGCATTACCATGCCCATACAGTCGCTAGCCATGGCAGTGCGATCGTTGGGCGCTGGCCAACTGAATGTGCGCATTCCCGAAACCGCTACCGGGCTGTTACAGACCTTGCAGCAAGGCTTTAATGCCATGGCCACACAGCTCAAGCAGGCACATGACGAGATGCAGCAGCGTATAGATGAAGCCACGCATTTGCTTACCCACCAAGCCAACCACGATGAGCTGACCGGCCTGGTAAACCGCCGTGAATTCGAGCGCAGGCTGACGCGTGTCCTCAGGAGTGCCCAGCAGCATGGCACCCAGCATGTGTTCTGCTATATGGATCTGGACCAGTTCAAGATCGTCAACGATACCTGCGGCCATAGTGCCGGTGATGGCTTGTTGCGCCAGCTCAGCATCCTGCTCAATTCCCGCATCCGTGACCGCGATACCCTGGCGCGCCTGGGTGGTGATGAGTTTGGTTTGTTGCTGGAAAACTGCTCGGTTGAAGATGCCAATATCATTACCGAAGAGCTACGTGAGATGGTGCAGGATTTCCGCTATATCTATCAGGAGAAGATTTTCAATATCGGTGTCAGTATCGGCATGGTGGCGATTACCGGGGAGATGGATAATGTCGGCAACATCATGAGTGCGGCCGATACGGCGTGCTATACAGCCAAGGATAATGGTCGCAACCGTATTCACCTGTTCCGCGCGCTGGATGACGATGTAACCAAGCGTCATAGTGAAATGGAATGGATTGCACGCCTGACTCGCGCCATGGAAGAAGACCGTTTTCTGCTGTACGTGCAGCCCATATTACCAATTGCCGGTAGCAGAGATAGATACCGTTATTTTGAAATCCTGCTGCGCAAAGTGGATATTGAGGGCCGCATTTACTTGCCAATGGCGTTTATTCCGGCGGCCGAACGCTACCTGCTGATGAATGGTATTGATCGCTGGGTGATACGCAACGCTTTCGCTAACTATCGCCAGCTACTGGATAATAATCCAGCCAATAAAAACTGCGTATTCACCATCAATCTGTCCGGCGTTTCACTTGGCGACAAGACGCTGCTAGGCTATATCCGCGAGCAGTTCGCTATTTATGCCGTGCCGCCGCAGGCCATCTGTTTCGAGGTCACTGAAACCTCAGCTATCGTTAATCTTGCCAACACCATAGAGCTCATGGAAGCCCTTAAAAAGATAGGATGCCGCTTCCTGCTGGATGACTTTGGTAGTGGTATGTCATCTTTCGCCTATCTCAAGAACCTGCCTGTGGATTTCCTCAAGATGGATGGTGCCTATGTACGCGACATTGCTACCAACCCCATAGATCGCGCCATGGTGCAGTCGGTCCATAGCATTGCGCAAGCCATGCAGATCAAAACCATTGCCGAGTTTGTGGAAAGCGATGCGGTGATGGGGATACTCAAAGCCATGGGTGTGCACTACGGCCAGGGGCATTACCTGGCTGAACCGATGCCGATAGAACGACTACTCAATCTGCCAGCCAAATTAAAGCCTCTGGCTTAAGCCTTAGCTCCTCCAAGTAACCTGGCGCCTAAGGCAATATTTCGATACGTATATCCCTGCTGGCACTGCGACCCTTGTCATCCACCACCGTCAGGCTATGCCACCCTGAAGTAGCAGGGCGCCAGGCTTTGCCACCGCTATTGCTGGCGACATTGCCCAGGTAATCTTTATCCGAAAACCAGTACAACAGCCTTGCATCGCCGCTAGCAGTCGCTTGCAAAGCGATGGTTTCGTCGGGCCTGGAAAGCCGTAAGGTATAGCTGACCGAGGTAAGGGGTGAGGTAATGTGTGGCACGTCACCTTCCGAAGTTTGCGTATCGCCCCCGCAATGCGCAACAGGCGGTGCCCGGCGCGGCATGCCAGCCTCGCGAAACAGTCGCATCATGTCCGAAGGCCAAAATTCGAATATCTCCTGATGCGTACTTGATGCATCGTAAGGCGGGCAGGCGGCCTGGCCTGTCAGGTTATTAATCATGACTGGCCGATGCAGCGTGCTGACCTTGATGGGCGATTTGCCGGGGATAAACCAGGTGGATTCCAGTTGCGGGCACCAGGCATTGGGCAAGTCGCCGCTGGCGGCGCATACACTGACATGCTTCAGGCTACGAGGTGGCAAGCTACGAGGTGGCAAGCGCACAGGTTCGCGCTCTGTCGGCATGGTGATGGGCAGCGCATCGGCGATACGAAAGAACAAGGGCGCGGCGGCTTCTATGCCGACGAATGCAGGGTTGGAAGACCCATCGAAATTGCCTATCCATACTGCCAGCACATATGGCCCGGTGACCCCCACCGTCCAGGCATCACGGAACCCCCATGAGGTGCCGGTTTTCCACATGGTGGTCCAGCTGCGGCCATTGGCAGCGGGGATACCATCCGGGCGTGGGTTGGCGGCCAGCATGTCGAGCACCAGGTAGCTCGCTTCCGGGCTGAGCAGCTGCATGCCACGCACGCTCTTCGTTGCTTCGTCATTCGCCAGGTAACGCAAGGGTTTGAGCTGCCCCTGGTTCGCCAGCATGGTGTAGAGCGTGGCAAGCTCTTCCATGGTCACTTCGCCACCACCTAATACCAGCGCCAGGCCATAGTGGTCTTCCGATTGCAGTTTAGTGATACCCGCATTTTTCATAAAGTCATACAGGCTGGGTTGCTTGAGCTTGCTGGCGAGGTACACCGCCGGGATATTACGGCTACGGATCAGTGCATCACGCGCCGTCACCGGGCCCACAAAACGCCCGTCGAAATTTTCCGGCTGAAACGGGCCAAAGGCAGTGGGTGCATCCTTGAGGATGGACAGCGGATGGATTAACCCCTGATCCAGCGCCATGCCGTAAATAAACGGCTTGAGCGTAGAGCCGGGCGAACGCTTGCCCTGTGTGCCATTCACCTGACCGTTAATGGCGGCATTCGCAAAATCCGCCGAGCCCTGCAGCGCAACCACCTGCTGGCTGCGCGTATCCACCAGCATGGCCACGGCATTGCGTATACCGCGCGCGCCGTTTTGCGAGACGTATTGCTTCACCTGGCGTTGTAGCAAGGCTTGCAGGCGCGGTTGCAAGGTGGTCTGGATAGTGCGGCTCTGGATTGGTGAGAAATCTTGGGTATCTGCCAGTACCTGATCGACAAAATGTGGCGCAGCGAACGGCAGCTGATTCAGGCTGCGCAAGGGTACTACAACATGCGCTAAATTCTCATCCGCTTTGCTGGCAGGATGGCTGGCTTTCCAGCGTGCAAATAAGCGCAACCTGGCCTGGTCCAGCGAGCTGGTCTGGCTGGCACGGTGCTTGGGGCGCTGTGGAATGACTGCCAGCGTCAGCGCCTCCGGCATGGTCAGCTTGTCCGCCGTTTTGCCAAAATAGATCAGACTTGCGGCGCCCACCCCCTGGATATTACGGCCATACGGTGCCAGGTTTAAATAGGCTTCCAGGATGTCATGCTTGCTGTAGCGGACCTCCAGCCAAAATGCCAGCGCCGCTTGCTTGATCTTGCCAATAGGCGAGCGCGTATTCAAGCCATATACCAGTCGTGCCAGTTGCATGGTCAAGGTAGAGCCACCCTGACGATTAGCGCCAGAATATGTCTGCCAGGCCCCGCGCAGTAAGGCCAAAGGATTGACGCCGATATGCCAGTAAAACCATTGGTCCTCCTGCAGCTTGACAGCACCAATCAGCGCAGGCGACATCTGCTTGAGCGGCACCCACAGCCGATATTGCTCGTCAGCGGCGAGCGTAAGTCTGAGTAAAGAACCATCAGCCGCCAGTACGGCGGTGGACGATGGAGCATAGGAAGCAAGTGGGGGGTGAGGCCAGAAGCGAATTAACAGTAAGGCAGCAGTTACTAATGCAACAAAACCAAATATTCGCCTAGTCATAGAAAGTATGGCTTTAAATCGCAACTAGTAAGTTAAATTTCGTACAGTTACTCTGCTTTTTCAAGGTTGACAGCAGCATTAGATATTGACTTAGTACCTGGAATATTCTTCCATTTCCCATTAATAAAAGCTAACTGAGCCTTAATTGGAATCGATGGGCAACATCCTGAGTCTTTGGAGAAATCGAATTCAAGGCCTTTATACCAAAGTTTACCTTTGTTAATAAACAGGCGAGTGACGAATTGTGGTATGTCATCTGAAGTTTGGTGAGGTGCGGAGTATTTTGTGTTGATAAATAAGGAAAAATTTGCTCCACGTTCTATAACCACAAATACTGATTCACTCGTATTTGAGCCGCCTCTACAACCAACATCTAAAATAAAAACAGCTACAAAGGATTCCATACCATCAATTTCATATGGCACTACATTCCTTGGATTAAAATTAAAGCCACACCCAATCGAGGTTGCATATTGTTTTACAAGAGCTGGAATTTTAGACTCGGCTTTTTTCAATTGGGAGTCATGGTATTTTTCATATTCCTTAATAGATTCCTCAGTCTCCGCATAACCAAAATTTGGGGCGGCTAAAAGCAATAAATTTAAAAAAATAAAAACTAGCATTTCAAATTTTATAATTGATAGCTTCATGGTTTTACGATCTCCAGTTTTCCACCAGCCCCACGCCCTTGCAGCTTGCGGTCATACATGCCCTCGGCAAATGGCGCAGGTATCTGGAATTTCCCGGCATTAGTCGCACGCACGCGGTACACAAAGCTGCCGATGTTGCGGCCTAGTGTGCCATAGAGCACGACGCGGTCTTCGCGGATATCGGCGTATTCGGGTTGCCATGTGGTGTAGTTGGCTTCGCCCAGCGGGGCTTGCCAACTGGAGACATTGGCCGCTTCCCCGGCGCCTTCGTTGTAGCCTTCTTCCCCTTCGTTATATTGCGGTGCTTCTGTCGGCGCGCTTTCGGCACGAGCATTCAGCACGGGCTCGATACCGCCGGGCAGGATATCGACGATGGCGATTTGCGAGGCGTTTTCCCTATCCGTGCTGCGGAAATTCAGCTTGACCAGGAACTCTTCGCCTACCTTGGCGCTCACCAGTGGCTTGCCATCTACCGTGGTGAATTCACGTGAGATTTCCAGGCCATCGGCGCGCTTTTCTGTCGGCGGCGTTTTGTCGTAGCCGTTTTCAGAGAGCAGGTAGAAGGCGGGCAGGTTGCTCTGCTTACCAAACTGCAGCTTGGCCGCATTGATGGAGACATTGCCAGTCTTGACGATGCCGCCAGTAAGCGGCAGTGCGTTGCTGGCGCCACCTTTAGTCAGTTCTGCGATGGTGAGCTTGGCAGCATCGTTACCACCTGCCTTGCCGTAGGCATCAAAACCCATGATGAGGTAGGCTGCGGAGAGAGAGTTATAGCGGGTTTCCGAGACAGTCTCGCCCAGCTTAACCAGTACCTTTTCCGGGATGCCTTTGACCTTATCTGAGAAATGGCGCGAGATCAGGTAGATCATCTGCGCATCCTGCACTGTTGGATCAAAATAGAAATCATCCGCGGAATAGGAATCGGCATCGCGATTCCATTTTTTGAGCGAGGCCCAATCGACCTGCTTGAGCAGCTTGGTTGCCAGCGCATCCTGCTGCATCAGTTTGTAGCTGGCGGCGAGGTAGCCTGCAGTGAGGTCTTGCGACCATTGCTTGCTGTAGCGCTCATCCAGCTCTTTTTGCAGGGTCGCCAGCATGCCGCTGGTGACGATACCCTGGCGCGTGAGCAGGTAGATGGCATAGGCACGGTTACGCACGCCGGACAGGCCATTGCTCCCGCCCACGGCATATTGCTGCAGCCACTGGTTGGCGCTATTCAGCATGTCGGCAGGCACGGCCATGCCGCGGTCTTTGGCTTCCAGCAGGTAGTGGATGGCATAGATGGAAGCAAAAGGCGACACCTGCATATTGGCCGACCACAGGCCAAAGCTGCCGTCCTCGTTCTGGCGCTCGCGCAGGGTTTGCACTACTTTCTGAAAGTCGCCACGCGTGACAGCAA
This sequence comes from Methylophilaceae bacterium, assembly GCA_035459965.1. Classification (GTDB taxonomy): domain Bacteria; phylum Pseudomonadota; class Gammaproteobacteria; order Burkholderiales; family Methylophilaceae; genus DATHXC01. The sequence continues at coordinate 503,468 of DATHXC010000007.1, read as the reverse complement.
TATCCTGCTGGCTATTGAGCATCAGGGCAGGGATGCCCTTGCTCACCAGTTGCTCCGTGCATGAGTACTGGTAATTGCCCAGGTAGCTGCTCAGGCCCTGTGCCCAGACTAGCGGCGTGGTGGAAATGCCAGCCTCTACCTTGCGCTTTTCTGCGTACAGGCTGCGGTTGATCTCCTGCGTTTTACTGTCGCCGCCGAACTGACCCACTGTGAGTAGCGTCCTGAAAGGCACGGCAGGGCGGATGCCGACGGTATCACTCGCCTTGCCCTGTTTGTCGCCAGTTGTAGCTACAAACTTGAGGTCAGCCGAACCCAGCACGTCGTTGGCACGGATCCGGAACTCAGCCACGGCTTCCTGTTGCTGTGCGATATCCAGCGTGACCTTGGGCGCGGAGACCACGGTCAATGCCTTGCTTGGTGACATACTCAGGCTGACAGGCGCTTTACCACCAGCACCTCGTAGGTTGTTGAACACGCTGACGCTTACCAGGAACTCATCGCCCGGCGATACACTCACCGGGACGTTAGGTGAAAGTATCAGGTCACCCCGAGACTCCACGCCGCCATCGAACACCCCGATGCGACCGGGTGTAACCGCCACGGCGTAGATATGCAGCTTGCCGTTAAAGCTATCCGGCACCTGATATTGCAAGGTCTTGCCAGCAGGCCCGACGTCAATAATGCCAGACCAGTAAGCTACTGGCGGCTGGCGTTTCTTCTTGAACGGGTTGAGGTGGCGGCCCAAGACTGCATCGCCGTCACCGCCTGGGGCAGCGGCATTGAGCAGGCGCTGGAACTCCGGCAGTATCAAGTCGAGTATCTGCGTGGTGCCAACTTGCAGCGCACGTTTCTGGAAGAAGAAACCGATCGGGTCGGGCTGCTTATAGCGCGCGACCTGCAGAATGCCTTCGTCCACCGCGAATACCACCACACGGGCGGGTGACTGCGTGGAAACTTTCATATCCAGCATCTGGCCCGGTTTGATAATGTCCGGCGTAACGACCTTGATGGGCTCGCGACGCGCGTCCATATTGACCACGAACGGCACCACGCCATACGACAGCGGGCTCATGAAGATCTCATCCGAGGTCGGGTCGCGTACGAACTGCACGGATACGTAGCCGTTGCCCTCGAAATCCTTGGGCAGTGTGATCTTTTGCACCGAGCTGGTAGTCGTGGTCTTGAACCAGACGTGCTGGTAAACCTTGTCGCGCTCGATGGTGATCAGGCCAGCACCCACGTAAGGCGCACGGATGCTGATCTCCATGGTATCGCCAGCAGTGTAGTCGGCTTTGTTGAGCGATAGCTGCAGTTCGGCATTGCGCTCCAGCGAACGTGACAGGTTGGCCTGACCGGCCACACTGTATTCGATACGGTTAAGCTCGGCGCCTTCTGCATTCTTCAGCACCAGGGCAAAGTCACCCGGCTCGCTGGTGTTCAGCGCCAGTTCGGCTCCGCCTGCGGGCAAGTTGTAGGGTGTGCTTTCCCGCACGGTTTCCTTCTTGCGCGATTCATAGTGATAGGTGCCGTTGGCCTGCTTCACCAGCACGGAGACGAACTTGCGCTCTATCCACAACTGGGTGAGCTTGTCGGCTGCTACGGGCTTCAGGCTGTTATCAATCGCCAGCCAGTGGCTGCTTCGTGGCGTTTTGAGCGGGATGTAATTGAGTGCGCCATCGGTTTTTACGCCGACCAGGTAAGGCGCGGCTGAGACCAGTGTGGCGGCTTCGGCGGCGACACTGCGTCCGCCTGCGGCTTCGAATACCTTGGCCGACAAGTACAGGCGATAGGTCGCACGGGCGAAGCGTTGAAGGTTGAGGTTGATCTCGGCTTCGCCGTTGGTGTCGGTGGTGGCTGCGGGGAGTTTCTCGTTGAACGGCTCTTTCAGCTTGAACCTGTCTTGGAAGTTGTAATCCTTGTATTTGGCGAAGGCGGGCAACGATGGCGTGAGTGTCATCTCGGCTTCCACACGCCTGTCGTTGGCCGGGCTGCCGAACAGGTGCATGGCCTTGATGCGTGCCTTGGCTTCTTCGGGCTTTATCCAGCCTTCCACCACGTGGTCAGCCAGCGTGGCGGTGACCTTGATGCGATCAGGCTCGAAATCGCGTACCTTGAAGCTGGCGCTGCCGATCTGTTGCTGGCGCTGGTCGTTGGTGACGAGGTAGATGCCGACTTGGTAATCCCCAGTGGCGGAAGTCTCGCGGCTCGCAAAATCAAAGCTCTCAAAGCCGCTGGCGCTGAGCTTGATGCGTTGCTTGTAAACGGGCAATCCGCGTGGGTCGGTCACTTCGGCTTCCAGTGGCACGCCATCGAGTGCGCCGCTCCAGTTGGCAGTGCGCGCAATCATGGCGATATGCGCAGTTTCGCCGGGGCGATAGATACCACGGTCGGTAAAGGCATAGGCAGATAGTTGCTGGCCGGAGATAGCGTTGTCGATACCGCCTATGTCAAAGCGCGACAGGTTGAGCTGGCGGTCATAGCGGTTGATGGGCAGGAAAGACATGTCACTATCTTTGGTGACGAGGTACATAATGGCCTGCTTCTCGCGCCTGAGGTCGCGCAGGTGGTCAAAGTGCACGTGCCCGGTAGCATCGGTAGTCTGCGACATGGCGGGCTCGCCGTTACGGCCGATCACGTCGACTTTGGCGTTGGCGACCGGCTGACCGGTGGCGATGGATTGCACGAATACATCCTGGCTACCATCCACACCCTGCTTGGCGATGATGCCGATATCGGTTACCAGGATAAAGCGGGTGTCCGGCGTGGCATCGACCTCGTTATCCGGGTTTTTGGGATCATAGCCTTGCAGCTTGATCATGAACACGCCGCCGCTATGGCTGGATTTTTCGCGCAGGTATTTGCCGAAATCGAGGCTGTCGTAGCTAGGCTTGCCGAATTCGCTTTCAGCCAGTGGACGCTTTTCCTCAAAGCGCTCGACCAGGGTATCGAGTACATCATCGTATACATTAGGCTGAGCGAAGCCGCTGTAATTCTGGTCCACCAGATGGTGCAGCTGATTGGGCAGCATCCGACCTATCTCTATCTTCACGCCATTGAGCCCACGCGTCATGTAGCCCAGCTTGCGCTCACCGCTTAGTGACAGCAGGGCGCCTTGTGACAGTAGCTTGACGGCCTTGGGATAAGGCTGGACTTCTATCACAGTCAGTGCCGGGTTGCGCGATACATAGCCGCCAAAGGCCTGCAGGCCAGCATCTACCTTGATATAAAGGCGACGGCCTACCGGGGCCTTGAATTTATAGCTATGTAGCGCGGAGTATTCGTCTTCACCTGCCACCGATTTCAAATCCACGGGTGTAGCGCTTGCCAAGATGTCCTTGGTGACTTCGGTTTCATACCAGCGATAAGGCTCGGTACGTTTGGCTTCTTCTGTCTTTGGGTTGAATTCCGGTAATAACCAGGCATGTACTTTGCCCGCCAATGCTGTATCGCTGATATTGGCGCTACTGCCCAGCAGCAGAATCTGCTCGGGCTCAAAGCGTTCGTTGTCTACCAATGTCATGCTGATGTCATTGATGCGCAGGCTGTAAAGTCCGGGCACGGTAATGGCCTTGCTGATCTCGCTTTCAGTCTTGTTGCCGCCGCGTGTCGTGCGCACGCCCTTATCCAGCTTGACGGTGAGCTCGGTGTCTTCCTTGGGGATGGAGAGCGGGGCAGAGTGAATATAAGCGTTGAGCTTGAGTTTGTCGTAGCTCACAGTGAATTTTGGCGCTTCGCCCAGGCCCAGGAAATCCAGCCCGCCACCCAGCTTGATGCTGATGCGGCCTTTCAGGTCATCGGCATCCACGGGGTGGCTGAAGTGCACGGTGGAAACCAGTTTCTTGAGGTTAGGATCTATCGGGTCCTGGTAGAACTCGGCCTGCTGGAACTCGGCGCTGAAAGGTGCCGTGCGGAACTCGACATCGTAATCATCCAGTTTCACCTGCTCTGCCAGCAGCTTCTTCTTATCCATGCTGACATCAAACTTGGCATCTACCGGCCAGTCTGTCTTGGGGCGAAACACCAGCGTTTTTTCGTCATCCCATGTCCATTCGCCTGCAATCTTGGGGGAGAGCTTGATGCCCTCGCTGACAGGCTTGCCGATCAGGTTGACAGGTGCCACTGACTCCGCAAAAGCGATCTGGAAAGGGTATACGACAGGCTTGTTGTTTTCATCGTAAATGGTGACACTGGGTGGTTTGACTTCATAGGCCGTCAACACTGGCTTGGGTAGCTGCTGATACCAGTGCCAGCCGAAGTAGCTGCCAGCAACCACGATCAGTACTGAGAGGATAGTGCTCAGCGCACGTTTACGCGTGGCGAATACCCAGCCTGCAGACTTTTTAAGCTTGCCCGCCAACCATACTGACCAACGTGGAGCCTGCCACGACAATGATCCAAAAAGCTGCTTGAATATCCAGCCTGAAATGACCCTCAAAACACCTAACCCCTTGAGAATTATACTGGCTATAAAATTCCAGATAGTGAGAAGGCGAGCTGACATGAATAATCCCCTGATGCTTTTTAGTTTTGTGGTGTTTCCTTCAGGATTATTGCCTGAAACTTTACTTGGTGGAATAGCAATCGGCGTAATGGGTAAAAAATGGTTCTCGCATAAGTTTTCTGGGATAATGCCGGATAAGGCGAATTTCAAAGCCAGTCTATTAATTAAAGAGGTTTGGAGGAGTTGTCATGGCCCAGTTTGATAATGTTAGCGTCAAGAAAAAAGCAAATGTGTATTTCGATGGAAAATGTGTCAGCCACACCGTGCTGTTCCCGAATGGAACCCGTAGCACCATCGGTGTTATTTTCCCTAGCCTGTTAACGTTTAATACCGCAGCGCCAGAGCTGATGGAAATCAATCTGGGTGTATGCAAAGTGCGCCTGAATGGTGAAGAAAACTGGAGAACCTATAGTGCTGGTGAGAAATTCACCGTGCCAGGAAATTCGAGTTTTGAGATCGAGACTGTCGAGACCTTGGACTACGTCTGTCATTTTGAGTGAGATTTAACTATGCCGTCATTTGATATTAGTTCTGAAGTCGATATGGTCGCGTTGAAGAATGCGATTGATGTGGTTTCGCGTCAAATCACCAATCGCTACGACTTCAAGGGCACCACTGCGAATGTTGAGCTGAACGAAAAAGATAGCCTGATCACCCTGTTTGGAGACTCCGATTTTCAGCTGGATCAGATTAAGGATATTCTGCTGCCAGCAATGGAGAAGAAAGAGGCTGATAGCGCCAAACGATTGGACCACCAGGATGTGCAGAAGATATCGGGCAACAAGGTTAAGCAGGTATTGAAAATCAAGGACGGCATTGATACTGAGCTCGCCAAAAAAATCGTCAAACTGCTCAAGGATGGCGGGCTGAAAGTACAAGCCAGTATTCAAGGCGATACGGTGCGCGTGGTGGGTGCCAAGCGTGACGTGTTGCAGGATGCGATTGCTTTCGTTAAGAAATCCGTCACCGATTTCCCATTGCAGTTTGGTAATTTCAGGGATTAGTAGTTTCGGCTGGCGATAAGCCAGCATTGAAAATTCAGCTGTCAGGCCTCATCTGTGAGGCTTGGGGCTAAAAGAAGGTTCAGGTTAGCAATATGGCAAAAACGTTGTACGACAAGTTGTTTGATTCCCACGTGGTTACCGAGGAAAACGGTACCGCGCTGATCTATATCGACCGTCACCTGGTACATGAAGTGACCAGCCCGCAAGCATTTGAAGGTCTGAAGCTAGCTGGCCGCAAGGTTTGGCGCGTGAACTCCATATTGGCTGTGCCGGATCATAACGTGCCGACAACAGATCGTAGCTCCGGCGTGGCTGGTATTGCCGACCCGATTTCGCGCCTGCAAGTACAGACGCTGGATGAAAACTGTGTTGATTTCGGCGTCACCGAATTCAAGATGAATGATCATCGCCAGGGCATTGTGCATGTGATCGGACCGGAACAGGGTGCGACCTTGCCTGGCATGACTGTGGTCTGTGGCGATTCGCATACCAGTACGCACGGCGCGTTTGCGGCGTTGGCACATGGCATAGGCACTTCGGAAGTCGAACACGTAATGGCGACCCAGTGTCTGGTGCAAAAGAAATCCAAATCCATGCAGGTGTTGGTAGAGGGTGATTTGCCACATGGGGTGACTGCCAAGGATATCGCGCTGGCTGTGATCGGCAAGATCGGCACTGCAGGTGGTACCGGTTATGCCATTGAGTTTGCCGGTTCGGCAATCCGCGCCTTGAGCATGGAAGGCCGCATGACTTTATGCAATATGGCCATTGAGGCCGGCGCACGCGCGGGCATGGTGGCGGTGGATGACACCACTATCAATTACATCAAGGGCAGGCCGTTTGCGCCGACAGCAGCGCAATGGGATGCCGCTGTAAGCTATTGGCGTACCCTGACCAGTGATGAAGGTGCGCGCTTCGATACTGTGGTCAAGCTTGCAGCTGCGGACATATTGCCGCAGGTGACGTGGGGTACTTCGCCTGAAATGGTGGTGGATATCAATGGCCGTGTGCCGGACCCGAAAAATGCACCCAGCGAAGTAAAACGCCAGGATTGGGAACGTGCTTTGCAGTACATGGGTTTGCAGGCCAATACACTGATTAGCGATATCAGCATCGATAAGGTCTTTATTGGCTCCTGTACCAACTCACGCATTGAGGATTTGCGTGCGGCCGCTACAGTTGCAAAGGGTAAGAAGGTCGCCAGCAATATTATGCTGGCGATGGTGGTGCCGGGCTCTGGTCTGGTGAAAGCGCAAGCCGAAGCGGAAGGGTTGGACAAGATATTTATCGATGCCGGTTTTGAGTGGCGTGAGCCAGGCTGCTCCATGTGCCTTGCCATGAATGCTGACAGACTTGAGCCGGGCGAGCGTTGCGCTTCAACCTCCAACCGTAATTTTGAAGGGCGGCAGGGACAGGGTGGGCGTACCCATCTGGTCAGCCCGGAAATGGCTGCAGCTGCAGCTGTTGCCGGGCACTTTGTAGATGTCAGGCAGTTAGCTTAAGCAATTAAATTAATGATTAATAGTCTCGAATTGATAGGAACAGGAAATGAATAAATTATTGGCGTTGATGTTACTGGCTGCGGCATTCGTTTTGGCTGGCTGCAATACATGGCATGGTTTGGGCAAGGACGTAGAAAAGGTTGGCGAAAAAATCCAGAAGTCGCCTAATAACTAAATGAAGCCTTTTACATTATTAGATGGTTTGGTTGTGCCATTGGATCGCGCCAATGTGGATACTGATGCCATTATCCCAAAGCAGTTTTTGAAATCCATCAAGCGCTCGGGCTTCGGCCCCAATGCGTTTGATGAGTGGCGTTATCTGGATCACGGCGAGCCTGGCATGGATAACTCCAAGCGTCCACTGAATCCGGACTTTGTGCTGAACCAGCTGCGTTATCAGGGCGGCTCGGTTTTGCTTGCCCGTGAGAATTTTGGCTGTGGCTCCAGCCGTGAGCATGCGCCCTGGGCCCTGGAAGACTATGGTTTCCGTTCGGTGATTGCGCCGAGTTTCGCCGATATTTTCTATAACAACTGTTTTAAAAACGGTATGTTGCCCATCGTGCTGCCTGCCGACGTTGTTGATGCATTGTTTATGGCAGTGGACGCCAATGTTGGTTACCAGCTTAAGATTGATCTGGCCGCACAAACGGTGACAACGCCAGATGGTGCGACGCACGCGTTTGAAGTCGATATGTCGCGCAAGCATAACTTGCTGCATGGGCTGGATGATATTGGCCTGACTATGTTGCAGCAGGACAAGATTAAAACCTTCGAGATCAAGCATAAGGCAGCACAGCCTTGGTTGTTTAATTAGCATTTTTAGCATTAGTTTTTTGGAAAGTCGGAACAAATGAAAATCGCAGTATTGCCAGGTGATGGCATCGGCCCGGAAATCGTGGCGCAGGCAGTTAATGTACTGAACGCATTAAATATAGGTTTGCAAATGCAGGAGGCGCCGATAGGCGGTGCTGGATTTGAAGCTGCTGGCGATCCATTGCCGGATGCCACCTTGAAGCTGGCCAAAGAGTCAGATGCAGTGTTGCTTGGCGCAGTAGGTGACTGGAAATATGACAGTCTACCGCGTGATCAACGCCCGGAACGCGGTTTACTTCGCATCCGCAAGGAGCTCAATCTATTTGCCAACTTGCGCCCAGCGCTGCTTTATCCTGAGCTGGCATCTGCTTCTACCTTGAAGCCGGAAGTAGTAGCAGGTCTCGATATCATGATCGTGCGTGAGCTGACCGGCGATATTTATTTTGGTCAACCGCGTGGCATCACTACCTTGCCGAATGGCGAACGCGAAGGTGTCAACACCATGCGCTATGCTGAATCCGAAATCCGCCGTATCGGCCATGTAGCCTTTGGTATTGCCATGAAACGTAATAAAAAAGTCTGTTCAGTGGATAAAGCTAACGTGCTAGAAACCACAGAGCTATGGCGCCAGGTGATGATTGAGCTTTCGAGCGAGTACCCGGAAGTTGAACTCAGCCATATGTACGTAGATAACGCGGCTATGCAGCTGGTACGTGCGCCCAAGCAGTTTGACGTCATGGTGACTGGCAATATATTCGGCGATATTCTGTCTGATGAAGCCTCCATGCTGACAGGCTCTATCGGCATGCTGCCGTCAGCTTCCCTGGATGCCAACAATAAAGGCATGTACGAGCCTAGCCATGGTTCTGCACCGGATATCGCTGGCAAGGATGTTGCCAATCCTTTAGCAACCATCCTCTCTGCGGCGATGATGCTACGCTATACCTTCAATGATGAAGTGAATGCATTGCGTATTGAGGATGCTGTGAAAAAGGCATTGGCACAAGGTTATCGTACGGCTGATATTTATACTGAAAGCACGAAAAAAGTGAAGTGCAGTGAAATGGGTGCTGCGGTAGTCGCGGCGCTTTAGGCTCTAAATCTAAAGAATTGTTAGGACGATTTGAAATGTTAAAAGTTGGGTTTGTCGGTTGGCGCGGAATGGTGGGCTCTGTGCTCATGCAGCGTATGCTGGAAGAGGGCGATTTTGCCCTGATTGAGCCGCAGTTTTTTACTACCTCACAGATTGGCGGTAACGGTCCGGTTGTTGGTAAAGATACCCCCGCACTTGCTGATGCCAAAAATATTGCTGCGCTTAAAGCCATGGATGTGATCGTCTCCTGTCAGGGCGGTGATTACACCAGCGAGATATTTCCACAACTGCGTGGTGATGGCTGGCAAGGCCACTGGATAGACGCGGCTTCCACTTTACGGATGGAGAAGGATGCCACTATCGTTCTCGACCCAGTAAATCTGGGTGTGATTGAGAGTGCGCTGGCACAGGGCGGAAAGAACTGGATTGGTGGCAATTGCACCGTATCGCTGATGCTCATGGCGCTGGATGGTTTGTTTCGTGCCAACCTGGTCGAGTGGGCAACTTCCATGACCTATCAAGCGGCATCCGGCGCAGGTGCACAAAATATGCGCGAGTTACTTAAGCAAATGGGTGAGGCGCATCGTGTTGCCAATGATTTGCTGGCTAATCCAGCTTCCGCGATCCTGGATATTGACCGTGAAGTGGCAGGGATATTGCGTGATGAGCGTTTCCCCACTGCACATTTCGGCGTACCGCTGGCCGGCAGCCTGATCCCCTGGATTGATAAAGACCTGGGCAACGGCCAAAGCAAAGAGGAATGGAAAGGCCAGGCTGAAACCAACAAGATATTGGGTCGGGAAAGCAATCCTGTGCCTATCGATGGCTTATGCGTCCGTATCGGCGCAATGCGTTGTCACTCCCAGGCGCTCACTATCAAGCTTAGGAAGGATGTGCCGTTAACTGATATTGAGGACATGCTGGCCAATGCTAATGAATGGGCCAAAGTCGTGCCCAATGAGCGCGATATTACTATTAAGCAACTGACCCCGGCTGCGGTGACCGGTACATTGATTACTCCGGTCGGACGATTGCGCAAACTGAGTATGGGCTCGGAATACCTGTCGGCATTTACTGTGGGCGACCAGTTGCTGTGGGGTGCTGCCGAACCATTAAGGCGTATGTTGAGGATATTGGTTGAGCGTTAAACTGTTTAGGGGTGAGCATTGATATAGTTGGGTTGCAAATATAATGTGTGGTATGAGCTTGCAACTCTAACTATTTGATGTTAATTTAATAAAGCTACTAAAAAGTTCGATAAGGGTGGGATAGTGCATCAATCCAAATTAAAGCGAATTTCGCTCGGGGTGTTTTTAGCATTTCTGCCATTGGCGGCTAGTGCTGCTGGTTTAGGTAGGCTCAACGTGATGTCGGGCTTGGGTGAGCCGCTCAGTGCAGAAATTGAAGTCCTGTCTACCACGCCTGACGAGCTTTCAGAACTTACTGCCGCTATAGCTTCGAGCGAGGCCTATAACCTGCAGGGTATTGAGCGTCCACCGCTACATAGTGCTATCAAGGTAGAGGTAAAGAAAAAGGCGAATGGCTCACCTGTCATCAAGCTCAGCACTAGTCAGCCAATTACCGATCCATTTCTGGATATGCTGGTACAAGTTGATTGGCCAACTGGTAGATTGCTGCGTGAGTTCACCTTATTGCTCGATCCACCTGGTTATGCCAATCAGGGCGCAAACAACACGGTATCCAGTCCTGTAGTTAACTCAACTGCATCAACCGCCACATCTACTACCTCACAGTCTATGGATACGGCGGGAGGAAGCGGAGCTGATAAGCCCGCACGTAAGAAATCAAAAAAGCTGGTAGCACAGCCAGAAGGTATAAAACAGGATAATCCCCCGGCTGCTACAAGTAGCGACTCATCTTCAGTAACCACAGCACGCGGTGACACACTAAGCAGTATAGCGACACAAAATCAGGTAGATGGTGTAAGCCTGGATCAAATGCTTATTGGTATTTATCGTGCCAATAAGAATGCATTCGTAGCCCAAAATATCAACCGACTCAAAGCCGGTCAACTCATTCGCATACCTGCTAAAGATGAATTGCAGTCAGTCAGTAAAAGCGAAGCCTCTGAAGAAATTCGCGTTCATACCAATGACTGGAAAGCCTACCGCAATAAGCTTGCGGGTGTCGTGGCTGAATCTGCACCGTCGAATGACGACAGCTCAAATAATCAATCAGCAGGCGGAAAGATCACAACCAAGGCAGAAGATAAGGCCGCACCTGCTGTAACAGGTCCACGTGACGTGGTTAAGCTTTCAAAAAATGATACTGGTGCTGGCAGTATCACTGCAGCTGATGCAAAGTCCATGCAGGACAAGATAGCAGCGCTGAAAGAAGATGCCACTGCACGCGAGAACAGTATAAAAGAGGCAAACGATCGTGCTGCTACGCTAGAAAAGCAAATTCAGGATATGCAGAAATTGCTGGCTATGAAGAGCCAGGCCATGTCTCAGTTGCAAAAAAATGCCGAGGCAACTCCGTCTGAACCTGTTGAACAACCAAAAACTGAGCCAGCGAAAACAGAAGCCCCCAAACCTGATGATGTAAAGCCGGAAGTAGCTGCGCCAGCTGCAACAACTCCTGAGCCTGTTCCACCAGCTAATGAAGTAGTTACTAAGCCTGAGCCGCCGAAACCTGAGTCCGCAAAAACAGAGGAAAAGAAAGTTGTAGTACCCGTCACTCCTCCTGCGCCGATTCAAGAACCAAGCATATTGGATAGCCTGACTGAAGATCCGTTGGTACTCGGCGGTGCCGGGCTGGTTGCATTATTAGTTGGCGGTTGGTTATTTATGCGTAACAAGCGCAAACGTGGCCTGGATGGATTTGAGAAGTCCATATTGACGTCAGGTGGACTCAAGGCAAATACAGTATTCGGCAATACTCTGGGTGGTAGCGTGGACACGGGAGATACTTCCTTCCTTACCGACTTCTCGCAAAGTAGTGGCGGCATGATAGACACCAATGATGTCGATCCTATTGCTGAAGCTGAAGTCTATATGGCTTATGGTCGCGACAGGCAAGCCGAGGAAATACTCAGGGATGCAATTTCCAAGGAGCCTAAGCGCTACGAATTGCACATGAAGCTGCTGGAAGTCTATGCTGCGCGTAGTGATGCCTCTGCTTTTGAGGCAATGGCAGGCGAAATGTATACCTCGTTGGGTACCAGTGATCCGGTATGGGCTAAAGTGGCTGAAATCGGCCGCAAACTAGAGCCAGATAACCCCTTGTATCAAATATCCGGCACTGTAGAAAATGATGACTTCGCTGCAACCAATAGTCGCCTGGCCGCTGCTGATTTCGATTCAGTTGATCCCGTCAGCAAGCCTAGCCTTGATTTTTCAGTGGATGAAGATGTCCCATTGGAAGTTGCTGCTGACAGTTTGGATTCAGAGTCAGTGCCAGCTGAAGAACAAGTTGAAACCTCACTGGATTTTGATCTGGGTCTTGGTGAAGAAGAGCTTGACCAAACGGTTTCATTTGAAGCCGCTGATGTCTCCGAAAATGATACTGAACTTGATTTCCAGCTTGATATGGATGTTGGCGAAGAAGCTGCAACTGAAGAAGTTGCAATTGATACAGCAACTGAACTAAGTTCGATCAGTGCTGACGATGCCGATTCCGGGACACCAGATACTGAATCGACTATGCAGTTTGATTTGGGTAAGCAGGAAACAGCTAGCTCGATAGACTTTGAGATTCCGGAATTTGGTGCAAGCGCGCCAGAGGTAGATATTTCAGATGTACCTGTCGCAGGAGTAGACTCTATTGCCCAGATGGAAGTTGAAGAGTTTGAGCCAGCGTTTGAAGCAGCCGTGCCAGAAATCAGCTTTGATTTGCCTGATGCATCTGTTGCTAATGAAGTTGCTGGAACTCCTGCTGCCAAAGAGTCAGATTTGCCTGATTTTGATAAGACCATGATTATTAATACCAACACTACTGCGGAAGATATTGTGTTTGGTGCTGCACCGGAAGATAGCAGTGGGCTTGATTTGAACTTTGATGTTGATCTTGGCACTTTGCAAACGCCTGAAGACTCATTGGCTGATACAAAGGTCATGGCGCCTGAAGTTGATTTATCAGGAATTAGTTTTGACCTTGATGAAGATGTTACTGGTGCTACAAAGGCAGAAGATATAGCTGAGCTTGATGCTTCTGAAATAGATTCAGATACTCCCAAAGAGTCTTCTGAAGTGGATACCAAGCTTGACCTGGTAACGGCTTATATAGATATGGGTGATAACGAAGGCGCCAAGGAGTTGCTGGAAGAAGTGATGAAAGAAGGCGGACCTCAGCAGCGATTACGTGCCAATGATATTCTCAAAGGCTTAAGCTGATAGTATCTTGATGGGATTCAACAAAGTTAAAGCCGGGCTTGCGAGCCCGGCTTTTTGTTTTAATAGTTAAAGGATTTTTACTTGCGCTTATTTTATGGCAATTACTGGTCTTATCGCGATTACAGGACGCAGTTAGTATGAGGCTGGCATTAGGCCTGGAGTATGATGGCTCACATTTTTGTGGTTGGCAGAGTCAGCCTGGCGGCTGTGGTGTGCAAGATCGACTTGAAGCTGCATTGAAGAAAATGGCTGCCCACGAACTCAGGGTAATTGCTGCAGGCAGAACCGATACTGGAGTACATGCGCTTAGCCAAGTCGTCCATTTTGATACCACCACCGAGCGTCCGTTAAGTGCATGGGTGCGTGGGGTGAATGCCAGTTTACCTGCTGCCGTACGCGTGCTGTGGGCAAAAGTCGTTGATGAAGAGTTCCATGCGCGTTTTTCTGCGTACCAGCGTAGCTACCAGTACCTGTTGTTAAATCATGCGGTCGCGCCAGCCGTTATGGCCGGAAAGGCAGGTTGGTTCCATGCCCAGCTTGATGCTGACTTGATGTCTGAAGCTGCATCGTACTTGCTCGGTGAGCATGATTTCAGCGCGTTTCGTGCTGCTGAGTGCCAGGCCAAAACACCGGTGAAACAGATGCATAAAGCAGAAGTCAAACGTGTGGGTGATTATCTGCTATTTGATTTTTGTGCCAATGCATTCTTGCATCATCAGGTCCGTAATATGGTGGGGGCGCTTGTATATATAGGTAAGGGCAACCATCCTACCGACTATATGCTGGAACTGCTGCAAAGTCGTGATCGCACCAAAGCGCCGCCTACCTTCTCGCCGGATGGTCTTTATTTGTGTGGGGTAGGCTATAGCGATAAATGGGATTTGCCAGCCACGCAACGTGGCTTGACTGTTTTTGCATGATACTGCGCTGTGTAGTGTACAGCCAAGCCGCTTTCGGTTAGGCTACTAGCCTCTTTTGTCGGGCAGTTAACTTCATGCCAATACTATCAGGCTAATGTTAAAGCAAGATGTTAAAACTAAGATGTTAAAAGTAAGAACTCGAGTTAAAATCTGCGGCATTACGCGTGTAGAAGATGCTTTGTCTGCAGTTGCACAAGGTGCAGATGCGATTGGCTTAGTGTTTTACGCCAAAAGCCCGCGCAATGTGAGCCTTGAACAGGCGGCCGAGATTGTTGCCAGCCTGCCAGCTTTTGTTAGTGCTGTAGGCTTGTTTGTTGATTCAGAACCAGAGCAGATTAGATTAACCCTGTCTAAGGTACGTCTCGATTTATTGCAGTTCCATGGTGATGAAACCCCTGCACAATGCCGACAATATGCAGTGCCTTATATGAAGGCAATTCGCGTCCAAGCCGATACAAATTTGCTACAATACGCGCTGGATTACCACGATGCCAAGGCCATGTTGCTGGACACTTATACTGAAGGTGCCGCAGGCGGTACCGGGCAAGTGTTTGACTGGACACTTATCCCTAAAAACATGTCTCTCCCCATCGTATTGGCAGGTGGCCTGAATGCCGAAAATGTAAGTGCGGCAATACGTCAGGTACAGCCTTATGCAGTGGATGTTAGTGGTGGCGTAGAGATTACAAAAGGAATCAAGGATGCGGACAAGATCGCTGCATTCATGCGAGGAGTTAGTAATGAGTCTTAATGATGGCGCCGGGCTGCAGACAGCCTCAGATACGCCTGTGTACGATATGCCGGATGCACGTGGCCATTTTGGTATTTATGGTGGTACGTTTGTCGCCGAGACATTGGTAGAGGCGCTGGACGAACTGCGCGATATGTATGAAAAATATCGCAATGATCCTGAATTCCTGGCCGAGTTTGCATACGATCTCAAGCATTTCGTAGGTCGCCCCAGCCCGATTTATTACGCCAAACGTTGGTCAGAAAAAGTAGGCGGCGCGCGTATTTACCTCAAGCGCGAAGACCTTAACCATACCGGCGCTCATAAAGTAAACAATACTGTAGGTCAGGCTTTGCTGGCCAAGCGCATGGGTAAACCACGTGTGATTGCCGAGACGGGCGCTGGGCAGCATGGCGTGGCTACCGCTACGATTGCAGCGCGGCTGGGTCTGGAATGCGTGGTTTACATGGGATCTGAAGACGTCAAGCGCCAGGCGCCGAATGTGTATCGCATGAAACTGCTGGGTGCTACCGTCGTGCCTGTCGAAAGCGGCTCAAAAACCCTGAAAGATGCGCTCAATGAAGCAATGCGCGACTGGGTGACCAATGTTGAAAATACTTTTTATATCATTGGTACCGTCGCTGGCCCGCATCCTTATCCCATGATGGTGCGCGACTTTCAATCAGTGATCGGTATTGAAGCTAAGCAACAGATGCAGGAGATGCTGGGTCGTCAGCCTGATGCGGTCATTGCCTGCGTAGGTGGTGGCTCTAACGCGATGGGTATTTTCTACCCGTATATTGATGTACCAAATGTACGCCTGATTGGTGTCGAGGCGGCAGGGCTGGGTATGGAAACCGGCAAGCATGCGGCGCCACTGACGGCAAACAGCAAGGTAGGTGTGCTGCATGGCAACCGTACTTACCTGATGCAGGATGCTGATGGGCAGATCATTGAAACCCACTCTATTTCTGCTGGCCTGGATTATCCCGGTGTCGGGCCTGAGCATGCATGGTTGAAAGACTGTAAGCGTGCCGAGTACGTGGCAGTGACCGATGATGAAGCCATGACCGCTTTCCATAGCCTGTGCCGTACCGAAGGCATTATCCCGGCATTGGAATCCAGCCATGCATTGGCGTATGCTGAAAAACTTGCAGCGACCATGTCGCCCGACCAAGTGTTGCTGGTTAATCTATCAGGTCGTGGTGATAAAGATATCAACACCGTCGCTAAACTTTCCGGAATCACTCTTTAACCTATGTCTCGTATTCAAACCACCTTTGCCAATTTGAAAAAATCCGGCAAAAAAGCCCTTGTTCCTTATATTACCGCTGGCGATCCTCATCCCAAACTCACTGTGTCATTGATGCATACCTTAGTTAAAAATGGTGCGGATGCGATTGAATTAGGCGTGCCTTTTTCTGACCCGATGGCTGACGGCCCCGTCATTCAACGCGCCAGTGAGCGTGCCCTGGTGCATCATGTGGGCTTGAGGTCGGTATTGGAGATGGTGAAAGAGTTCCGCCTGCAAGACACCAATACTCCTGTAGTCCTGATGGGATATGCCAACCCGATCGAAGCGATAGGGACTGAGCAATTTGCGGATCTGGCCAAAGCTGCCGGAGTGGATGGCGTATTGACTGTGGATTATCCACCTGAAGAATGCGGCCCATTTGTTGAGTTGCTGAAGGCGCGTAATATAGATCCTATATTCCTGCTGTCACCAACCTCAGAACCTGCTCGCGTGGATTTAATCGTCAGCCATGCTAGCGGCTTTGTATATTATGTTTCACTAAAAGGTGTGACTGGGGCAAAGAATCTGGACATTGTTGAAGTCGCTGACCGTGTCAAGCAGATCCGCGCTAAAACAGACCTGCCTATCGGCGTGGGCTTTGGTGTGCGCGATGCCGCTACCGCGACATTGGTTGCAGGCATTGCAGATGCGGTTGTGGTTGGTAGTCGCATGGTGCAGACCATTGAACAATCTACAGAAGCCAATGTACTGGAAAATGTTGCTGCACTCATGACAGAATTACGCACCGCAATCGACGCTAGCTAGAATATTGTATATAGATCTGCATCTGTACATTTGCATAAGGAATCAACCATGAGCTGGTTACAAAAACTATTACCCCCTAAAATCAACCGTGTCATCGGGCCTAGCAAGAAGAACGTACCGGAAGGGCTCTGGAGCAAATGCGCTTCCTGCGAATCGGTACTTTATCGCACCGATCTTGAAAGCAACGCTGAAGTTTGCCCGAAATGCGGTTACCACAATCGTATCTCAGCCAGAGCGCGACTGGATGTTCTGCTTGATATAGAGGGTAGAATTGAAATCGGTGCTGAAGTTCAGCCGGTAGACCCGCTCAAGTTCAAAGATAGCAAGCGTTATGCGGATCGCATCAAATCCTCTCAGGCGGATGTTGGTGAAACTGATGCGCTGATTGTGATGCAAGGCAGTATCAAGACAGTCCCAGCCGTGGTTGCTTCTTTTGAGTTCAAGTTTATGGGTGGCTCCATGGGCTCGGTGGTAGGTGAACGTTTCGTGCGCGGTGTACAAGCTGCTATCGAGCATAAAGCAGCTTTTATATGCATTTCTGCAAGTGGTGGGGCGCGTATGCAGGAAGGCATGTTTTCACTGATGCAGATGGCCAAGACCAGCGCTGCGCTGACCGCTTTAAGTAGAAATGGCCTGCCTTATATTTCAGTACTGACCGACCCGACCATGGGTGGTGTATCAGCCAGCTTTGCCATGCTCGGCGATGTGATTATTGCCGAGCCTCAAGCGTTGATTGGTTTCGCCGGCCCGCGCGTGATTGAGCAAACGGTCCGCGAAACTTTACCTGATGGTTTCCAGCGTGCTGAATTCCTGGTGGAGCATGGCGCTGTCGATATGATTGTGGATCGCCGCGAGATGCGTGACAAAATTGCTGACTTACTGACAAGCCTGATGCGCTTGCCAGCGGCTGTCTAATTTAGCGCCTATTGATAGACTCGTGTCCGTATCGTTGACCTCATCGACCGGGACGCTACCGAATCTACCAGATAGCCTGGCAGGATGGCTCGAATATATCGAAGCCCAGCATCCCAAATCCATTGCCATGGGTCTGGAGCGCGTTAACCAGGTTAAAAACCGTTTAAATCTTAATCCCAATTTCCCTATCATCACCGTAGCTGGCACCAACGGTAAAGGCTCCACCTGTGCCATGCTGGAACGTATTTACCACGAAGCAGGCTACCGCGTGGCCTGTTATAGCTCACCACATTTACTGCGCTATAACGAGCGTGTGCGGGTTGCTTGCCAGGATATGCAGGATGATGACCTGACCAAAGCATTTGCCGCGATAGAACATGCAAGGCAGGATATCCAGCTCACCTATTTTGAATATGGCACCCTCGCTGCGATGTGGCTGTTTGTGCAATCCAGTGTAGATGTTGCTATTCTTGAAGTTGGCCTGGGAGGCAGGCTGGATGCGGTGAATGCCTTTGAGCCCAGTTGCGCTATTGTTACCAGCATTGATCTTGATCATATCGAGTTCTTGGGTAATAGCCGTGAAAGCATAGGCCGCGAGAAAGCCGGTATTTTTCGTTACGGCATGCCGGCGATTTGCGGAGATGCCAACCCACCACAATCATTAATCGACTACGCCAAACAAGTTGGTGCCAAGCTGGAAACAATAAACGCTGATTTTAGTGTTGAATTAATTGATCAGCACTGGGTCTATCGAGCTTCGCAAAAGGAGATTGCTGGTCTGCCTTTACCTGCCCTGGTTGGCGATTTCCAGCTGAACAATGCAGCCTGTGCCGTGACTGCAATTGAAAAGTTACAAGCAGTATTGCCGGTAAAATTCGAGAACTTAGTTTCGGCGCTGGCAACGGTAACGCTATCCGGCAGATTCCAACATTATCCGGGCAAGCCGCCGGTCATTATGGATGTCGCACATAACCCGCATGCTGCGCAATCACTGGCGATTAACCTTGCGCAAGCATATTGTGCCGGGGAAACCCTGGCAGTATTTGCCATGTTGGCTGACAAGGATATGGCAGGGGTTATTGATGCGGTGGGTAACGAGATTGATCGCTGGTATGTAGCCAGTATCGAAAATGTGCGTGGTGCCAAGGCATCGCAATTGGCAGATATGGTGCATGCCCAATTTCCGCATGCTGCCGTTACAAGCTGTAAAGATGTTACATCTGCTTACCATCAAGCCTGTATGTATGCAGGCGAAAATGATAGAATTGTCGTATTAGGTTCATTTTTTACTGTGGCAGATGTGATGCGCGCCTTGCCAGAATTGCCATCCGCAGTCGCTGACAATCAATAGGAAAGACAAGAATGCCCCCAGAAAGCTCGCAAGCGCAATTGAACGATCAGGAGATCCAGTTTAAGAAGCGGGCTAGAAGGCGTCTGGTAGGGGCTGTTGCGTTAGTGCTGATTATGGTGGCTGTGTTGCCTATGGTGTTGGATGATCATGCTACTAAAACTCCGCAGCAGGAAATTTCAATCTCTATTCCCAGCCAGGATGGTAGTGAGTTCACTTCAAAAATAGTGCCTGTTACACCAGCAGCGGTTCAGCCGGCAGATGTTGAAGAGCCTGTTGTAGAAAGTATACCAGCGAGCCCTGAGCCTGTTCAAAAGCCAGAAATCCCAGTGAACAAAGTTGCCGAGCAGCAAACAACTAAAGCAGTTGAATCCACGCTAGTCGAAACAAGCAAGCCGACAGTACCAAAACCTGAAGTTGCCAAGCCTGAAGCCACTAAGCCTCAGCAGGCAAAAATAGAGCCTGTTAAAAAGCCCGTGGTAGCAAAAGCTGCTGAGGATAAAAAGCCGACAGAAGCTGCAAGCTCTACCGGACCTGTTTATGTGCAGATAGGCGTATTTTCTGATGCTGCGAATATCAAGCAGTTACAACAAAAGCTTTCCACTATCAGCCTCAAGTCTTATACCGAGAAGATTGATACACCAAAAGGCGAGAAGACGCGCTTGCGTGCCGGTCCTTTTACTTCAAGACCTGATGCAGAAGCTGCACTCAACAAGATTAAAAATATCGGCCTCAACGGCATGGTTGTGAGCAAGTAACTCACCGATATAGATAAGCGGATAAAGTTAAGATATAGCTGATATGACCAGTTTCGATTATGCGGTACTCGCCATTATTGGATTGTCTGTGTTGTTAAGTATCATGCGCGGCTTCATACGCGAAATATTGGCATTGACGAGTTGGGTGGCTGCTTTTTTTGTAGCCAAGATATATACACTGGAACTGGCGCCGTTATTGCCTGAGGGCATACCCTCCGAGGCGCTACGTTTTCTGGCAGCATTTATTATTTTGTTTTTGGCGACATTATTGGTGTGCAGCCTGCTGGCAATTGCGCTGTCTCAGTTGTTCAAGAATATAGGGTTGAACTGGCTGGATCGTATGCTAGGGGTGATTTTTGGCTTGGCACGCGGAGTGCTTATTGTAGGTGTGCTTGTGTTTTTGGGCGGGCTGACCAGCTTGCCGCAGGATACACGCTGGCGCAGCGCGATGTTCAGCGCGCCCTTGGAAGCGATGGTGTTGAGTGCCATGCCCTGGTTTCCAAATGACATTGCAAAGCATGTCAAATACGATTAAATTGAATCGCTACTACTGACTGTGGCTTGATTTAATGAGACTAGTCCCAATATATTAGTCCTACAGAATATATCAGGCTCAATAGGGCCAACAGATTTTAGTTTTTATTAAGGTGTGCCTCCATGTGTGGAATTATCGGTATAGTCGGTAAGAATCCAGTCAATCAATTACTCTACGACGGGTTGTTGGTATTGCAGCATCGCGGCCAGGACGCCGCAGGTATCGTCACTTGCGATGGCAATACCTTTTACATGCATAAAAACAACGGCCTGGTGCAGGATGTATTCCAGACCCGCCATATGCGCAGCCTGCAGGGCAATGCCGGCATCGCACATGTGCGCTACCCGACGGCTGGTTCTTCCTCCGCTGCCGAAGCCCAGCCATTCTATGTGAATTCACCGTTTGGCATTGTGCTTGGCCATAACGGCAACCTCACCAACTCTGCCCAGCTCAAGCACGAAATGTTTCGCCAGGATCTGCGGCATATCAATACTACTTCGGACTCGGAAGTGCTGCTGAATGTGCTTGCACATGAAATCGAACACACTGCCCATAGCGCTGTATTGAATGCTGATGTGATATTCGATGCCGTAGCTGGTGTGCACAGGCGCTGTAAGGGTGCTTATGCAGTAGTGGCCATGGTTGCTAATTTTGGCCTGATCGCATTCCGCGATCCCTTTGGTATTCGCCCACTGGTCATCGGCAAGAATGAGAGCGATAAAGGCGTTGAATATATTGTGGCTTCAGAAAGCGTTGCGCTGGATGTGCTCGGATTCAAACTGGTACGTGATGTAGAGCCGGGCGAGGCAATTTTTATCGATATGGAAGGCAACCTGTTCTCACGCCAGTGTGCAGATAATGCCAAGTTGATGCCATGTATATTCGAATATGTTTACCTAGCACGTCCGGACTCCTTGATTGACGGTGTTTCCGTCTATCAAACCCGTTTGCACATGGGTGAAAGCCTGGCAGAGAAGATACATCGCGAATGGTCTCATTTGCAGATAGACGTAGTGATCCCAATCCCGGATACCAGCCGTCCAAGCGCCTTGCAGCTGGCCAATGCGCTTAACCTGACCTATCGTGAAGGCTTCATCAAGAACCGTTATATCGGCCGTACTTTTATCATGCCGGGCCAGGCCTTACGCAAGAAATCCGTGCGCCAGAAGCTTAACCCGATCGGTATGGAGTTCAAGGGCAAGAATGTACTGCTGGTTGATGACTCTATTGTGCGTGGCACTACTTCACAGCAGATCGTCCAAATGGCGCGTGATGCGGGAGCCAACAAAGTTTACTTTGCATCTGCAGCACCTCCAGTGCGTTATCCGAATGTATATGGTATCGATATGCCTACGCGCAGTGAGTTGCTGGCGACGGGGCGTACCGATGAGGAAATCTGCAAGGAAATCGGTGCAGATGCCTTGATCTATCAGGATCTGGATGCGCTGATCAAAGCCGTACAGCTGAGCAACCCGAATATCAAGGTGTTTGATTGCTCCTGTTTTGATGGTAACTATGTTACTGGTGATGTAGATGAGATTTACCTCAATGCCATCGAATCAGCGCGTGGTGATGTTGAGAAACAGAAAAGACCACCTAACTCGATTACCCAGATGGACCTGAACCTGGTGAGCTCGAAGGAGCATGAAGAAGAGGCTGCCTGAACTTGAGATTCCCGTCACTTGACCAATCAAGTGGCGGGGGCTAGTATTCAGTCAGCGCCGATTTGAGCTGCCTAGATATAGAAACATTTATCTGGTGCAAACTCAGCTTGCGGGCGCTTAATAAATTCAGCTAAAGCGAGCATGCTAGCACTATCAAGGCAACCCGTTTTGGCTTAACAGCGAAGCGGGTTTTTTTATGCCTGCTAAATATTTTTGGACGAGAGAATCACATATGACTAATTCCACATGGCAACCAGAAACCTTGGGCGTGCGTGCCGGTAGCGAACATACCCAGTTTGGCGAGAACTCCGAGGCGATGTTCCTCACTTCCAGCTTTGTGTTTGAAAATGCAGCACAGGCCGCGGCACGATTTGGCGGGCAGGAGCCTGGCAATATCTATTCACGCTTTACCAACCCCACGGTCACCATGTTCCAGAACAAACTGGCGGCGCTGGAGGGTGCTGAATTTTGCGTGGCCACTTCGAGCGGTATGTCGGCGATTCTGGCATGCGTCATGGGTTTATGCTCGGCGGGCGATCATGTAGTGGCTTCGCGCAGTATTTTTGGGACTTCAGTCCAGTTATTCAGCAATATCCTCAAGCGTTGGGGATTGGAGACCACGTTTGTCTCGCTGACCGAACCTGATGAATGGAAGGCTGCGGTTAAATCCAATACCAAGTTGTTTTTTGTCGAAACACCTTCCAACCCGCTGACCGAGGTCTGCGATATTTCGCTGTTGGCAGAGATCGCCCATCAGTCGGACATATTGCTGGCAGTAGATAATTGCTTTTGTACGCCAGCCTTGCAAAAGCCGCTGGATCTGGGTGCCGATATCATTATTCATTCCGCCACCAAATATATCGATGGCCAGGGGCGTTGCCTCGGTGGCGCGGTACTGGGTAAAAAGGATGTACTGGAGCCGGTATATGGATTTTTGCGTACTGCAGGGCCGACCATGAGCGCATTCAATGCCTGGGTATTCCTGAAAGGCCTGGAAACCCTGCATGTGCGTATGGAGGCCCATGCGCGAAATGCGCTGGCGCTGGCGCAATGGCTGGAACAGCAGCCCGGTGTGTTGCGCGTATATTATCCAGGCCTGACTTCGCATCCACAGCATGCGCTGGCAATGAAGCAGCAAAAAAGTGGGGGGGCGATTGTATCGTTTGAAGTAAAGGGTGGTCAGGCTGCTGCATGGAAGCTGATTGATGCAACCAGGATGATTTCGATCACTGCCAATCTTGGGGACGCCAAAAGTACCATTACTCATCCCGCCACAACTACGCATAGCCGTGTGGCGCCAGAGGCTCGTGCCGCCGCAGGTATTGGCGATGGCCTAGTGAGAATCGCGGTAGGGTTGGAGCATATTGATGACCTGAAGGCAGATCTTGCGCTATTGACTGGTTAATTTTTGCAGATTTGATAAGCAATAAAAACGGGGCGTATGCCCCGTTTTTATTGCTTGAAAATTATTTGCAATTTTCTTGAATTTGTAGGATTTTTACGGACATTTTTTTTATAAATAGACTGTTAGCATCCATACCTAGCAACAAACAAATTTTAAAAAATTAAGGAGTGCGTGATGGATATTATCTGGTTTATCTTGATTGGTATTTGTGCCGGTTGGCTCGCTGGCCAGATCGTTAAAGGTGGCGGATTCGGCGTCATTGGCGATTTGATAGTGGGTGTCATTGGTGCATTAATCGGCGGCTTCCTGTTTGGTAATGCAGGGGCTACAGTGGGGGGCGGTCTTTTAGGTAGCTTGTTGATTGCTACTATTGGCGCCATCGTTCTGATTGTATTGTTACGTATCATTAAACGGGCGTAACTAATTTTGTTGTAGATTGTTTTATACCGCGTTTTTATATAAGGGGAAGAATCATGAAATTTTCAGTGATCGTAGGTGTGCTGCTAATCGCATTAGGGGCAATAGGTCTGGTATACAAGGGTTTTAGTTATGAGAGCAAGGAAACGGTTGCCAAGATTGGGCCGATTGAGGCCACGGCTGAAACCACCAAGGAGATCCCTATTCCTGAAGTGTTGAGCATAGTTTCTATTATTGTTGGGATTGGCGTCGTTGCTATTGGTGCAAAAAAGTAATCATCAGGCAGTAATAAAAACGGGGCCTAAGCCCCGTTTTTAATTGATACAGCTAGCTATTCGGATTTAGAGTTTGTCTGCGTTGCTGGCCAGGTATTTGGCCACGCCTTCGGTTGAAGCATCCATGCCAGGCTTGCCTTTGTTCCAGCCAGCTGGGCATACTTCGCCATGTTCTTCAAAGAACTGAAGCGCATCAACGACGCGTAACAACTCATCAATATCACGGCCCAGTGGCAAGTCATTCACGATCTGGTGAACAATTACGCCAGCCTTGTTGATGAGGAAGGTGCCGCGATAGGCCACGCCACCTTCAGCTTCTACATCATAGGCTTTGACAATTTCATGCTTAATGTCAGCAACCAGCGGGTAACCAACCTTGCCAATGCCGCCATTGTTCACTGGGGTATTTTTCCATGCCAAGTGCGTGAAGTGTGAGTCGATAGATACGCCTATGACCTCAACGCCACGTTTTTTGAACTCTTCAAGACGGTGGTCGAATGCGATCAGTTCAGAAGGGCAAACGAAAGTAAAGTCCAGTGGGTAAAAGAAGATCGCGGCTGCCTTGCCCTTGATGTAAGAGGCCAGGTTGAAATCTTCCTTGATGCTATTGTCACCTAATACCGCTGCTGCGGTGAAATCCGGGGCGGCTTTGCCGACTAATACAGCCATGTTAAATCTCCTTGGTTATGAATATCGTATTGATAACTCTCATAGGGTAAATCAACCTAAAGTAAATTTCTAATTAAATTTTACAATCGACTTGATGCATTGTGGCTATGAGCTGGAATTAAGCAACTCGAATTTTAGTATATGGGCCAGGCAATAACAGTGTGTTCGTGATGCATGATTTGAGGCGCTTATCATGTTAAAATCTAGGCTTTAGATATCGCCTTTTTAAGTCATTTTAGTCGCCAGGCTTTACCCAGATACGGATCAATAAAATAATGGATCAATTCGCAAAAGAAACCCTCCCTATCAGCCTTGAAGATGAGATGCGCCGTTCTTATCTCGATTACGCCATGAGCGTGATTGTGGGTCGCGCATTACCTGATGTACGTGATGGCCTCAAGCCCGTGCACAGACGCGTACTGTTTGCCATGCACGAACTTAGCAATGACTGGAATCGCGCTTACAAGAAATCAGCCCGTATCGTCGGCGATGTGATCGGTAAATATCACCCACACGGCGACACTGCGGTATATGACACCATCGTGCGTATGGCGCAGGATTTCTCTCTACGCTATATGCTGGTAGATGGTCAGGGTAA
Organism: Methylophilaceae bacterium; assembly: GCA_035459965.1. Lineage (GTDB taxonomy): Bacteria > Pseudomonadota > Gammaproteobacteria > Burkholderiales > Methylophilaceae > DATHXC01. Next base: position 477,907 of record DATHXC010000007.1, on the reverse strand, counting down.
CTTTGGTTCGGTCGATGGCGATAACGCGGCGGCGATGCGATATACCGAAATCCGTATGGCGCGTATCGCCCACGAACTGCTGGCCGACCTGGATAAAGAAACCGTTGATTTCGGGCCTAACTACGATGGTTCCGAGCACGAACCGCTGATCATGCCTGCGCGTATTCCTAATCTGCTGATTAATGGCAGCTCAGGGATCGCCGTGGGCATGGCCACCAATATCCCGCCGCATAATCTGAACGAAGTGGTCGATGCCTGCCTGGTGCTGCTGCAAAATCCTGATACAACGATAGATGAATTGATCGAGATTGTGCCGGCGCCTGATTTCCCGACAGCCGGTATTATTTACGGCACCATCGGTGTGAAAGAAGGCTACCGCACTGGCCGTGGCCGCGTGGTAATGCGCGGACGAACGCACGTAGAAGATATGGACAAGGGTGGCCGTCAGTCACTGATCGTGGACGAACTGCCATACCAAGTGAATAAAAAGACTTTCGTCGAGAAGATCGCCGAGCTGGTCAACGAAAAGAAAATTGAAGGCATTTCCGACCTGCGCGATGAGTCAGACAAATCCGGTATGCGCGTGGTGATTGAGCTCAAGCGCGGTGAAGTGCCAGAAGTGATCCTGAATAACCTCTATAAGCAAACCCAGTTGCAAGATACCTTTGGCATGAATATGGTGGCCTTGCTGGATGGGCAGCCACGCCTGCTTAATCTTAAGCAGATGCTGGAAGCTTTCCTGCGTCATCGCCGCGAAGTTATTACCCGCCGTACCGTATTCGAGTTGCGCAAGGCGCGTGAGCGTGGTCATGTGCTGGAAGGCCTGGCAGTGGCGCTGGCTAATGTGGATGAGATGATTGCGCTGATCAAAGCGGCACCAACGCCCCCAGAAGCCAAGAAAGACCTGATGGCCAAGGTATGGACTTCGCCAGTGGTGGAGGAAATGCTCAAGCGTGCCGCCATGGAGGCTTCGCGTCCAGATGGCTTGTCGGTAGATTTTGGACTGACGCCAAACGGTTACAAGCTGTCAGATGTGCAGGCGCAGGAAATCCTGCAGATGCGCTTGCAACGCCTGACTGGCCTTGAGCAAGACAAGATCGTTAATGAATACAAAGAAGTGATGGATGTCATCACCGACTTGCTGGATATTCTGGCAACACCCAGCCGAGTGACGCAGATGATTGTGGATGAGCTAGCCGCAATACGTCAGCAGTTTGGCGATAAACGCCGTAGCGAGATTGTACACAATGCGCAGGATCTATCACTGGAAGACCTGATTACGCCACAAGACGTGGTGGTGACACTCTCACACACCGGTTATGTGAAATCACAGCCGCTGGAAGAGTACCGTGCACAGAAACGCGGCGGCCGTGGCAAACAGGCTACCGCGACCAAGGAAGATGACTTTATCGACAAGATGTTCGTGGCCAATACCCACGACTACATCCTGTGCTTCTCAAGCCGCGGCCGTGTCTATTGGCTCAAGGTCTATGAAGTGCCACAGGGTAGCCGCATCAGCCGTGGCAAGCCTATCGTCAACCTGTTCCCGTTGGAAGAAGGCGAAAAAATTAACGCCATCCTGCCAGTGAAAGCATTCGATGAAAATCACTTCATCTTCATGGCGACTGCCAAGGGTACAGTCAAGAAAACCGCGCTGGTTGAGTTCTCCAACCCACGTAAGTCCGGCATTATTGCCATTAATCTGGATGATGGTGACGTGCTGATCGGTGCCGAAATTACTGATGGTGAGAGCGACATTGTGCTGGTCTCCAACGGTGGCAAGGCCGTCTGGTTCGATGAAGAAGATGTACGTCCGATGGGCCGTAATACCCGCGGTGTGCGTGGTATGAAACTGCAAGCCAAGCAGCAGGTGATCTCACTGCTGATCGCAGCCGATGATAAGCAAACAGTGCTGGTCGCGACCGAAAATGGTTATGGCAAGCGCACCGTGCTTTCTGATTTCCGCCATTCTGGTCGCGCTACCCAGGGTGTGAAGGCGATTGCTACCAGCGATCGTAACGGCCTGGTCGTTGCTGCGCGCCTGGTGAATGATGAAGATGAAATCATGCTGATCACTACTGGTGGCGTGCTGATTCGCACCCGTGTCAAGGAGATCCGCGAGCTGGGTCGTGCCACACAAGGCGTGACACTGATTAACCTGGGTGAGGGTGAGAAACTATCAGGCCTGGAAAAAGTCGTTGAAACTGACGATGATAGTGAAGAGCTTCCCAAGGAATAAAGGCATGACCCAGATTTACAATTTCTCAGCCGGGCCAGCGGTCTTGCCTAAAGAGGTGCTGGAACAAGCTCGCGACGAAATGATGGATTGGCGCGGCTCCGGCATGTCGATTATGGAGATGAGCCACCGCGGCAAGGAATTCATGAGCATTGCCGCCGAGATGGAGGCTGATTTTCGTGAGCTGATGGCAGTGCCTAAAAACTATAAGGTGCTGTTTCTGCAGGGTGGCGCGCATAGCCAGTTTTCGATGGTGCCGATGAATCTGTTACGTGCTAAAACCGCGGCAGATTATATCAACACTGGCATCTGGTCACAAAAAGCCATTGATGAGGGCAAGCGTTATTGCAACGTGAATGTGGCGGCATCTTCTGCTGATCGTAATTTCACCTATGCACCCAGGCAGGATCGCTGGCAGCTTAATAAAGACGCGGCTTATGTGCATTTCACCTCGAATGAAACCATCGGTGGGGTAGAGATATTTGAGACTCCCGATACCGGCGATGTGCCTCTGGTGTGTGATATGTCTTCCCACATCCTGTCACGGCCAGTCGATGTGAGTAAATACGGGGTGATTTATGCGGGTGCCCAGAAGAATATCGGCCCTGCCGGATTAACCATCGTTATCGTGCGTGATGACCTGATCGGCCAGACGATTCCCGGCACACCGACCATGTTCGACTACAAGGTGCATGCGGACAACGATTCCATGTATAACACGCCACCTACCTATGCCATGTATATCGCTGGGCTGGTATTCAAGCTGGTGAAAGCCAAGGGTGGTCTGGCTGCCATGGAGCAGGCCAATATTGCCAAGTCCAGATTATTGTACGATTATCTGGATAGTTCGGCGTTTTACAACTCGCCGATTGATATTGAAAACCGCTCACGCATGAATGTGCCGTTCACTTTAAAAGACAAGTCACTGGATGATGCATTCCTCAAGCAGGCACAACAGCAGGGCTTATTGCAGCTGAAGGGGCATAAGCTGGTAGGTGGTATGCGTGCTTCTATCTACAATGCAATGCCTATAGAGGGTGTGCAGGCGCTGGTGGCTTTTATGCAGGATTTTGAGCGTGCTAATACCTAATACAGGGCATAAGCCGGAAATATTTAGAGCGATTTAATGAGCGATATCCTCAAACAACACCGTGACCAGATTGATGCCATCGATGAGCAACTGCTCAAGCTGGTGAATGAGCGTGCCAAGCATGCACGTGAAATCGGTAACCTCAAGAATGGTGGCCCCATATACCGGCCTGAGCGCGAAGCTCAAGTGTTGCGCAGACTCATGGAGCATAACGGCGGTCCCTTGTCTGGTGAGGCAGTAACCGCAATATTCAGGGCTGTGATGTCTAATTGCCGTGCGCTTGAGAAAGAGCTATCGGTCGCCTTTCTGGGACCACTGGGTACCTTTAGCGAAGAAGCTGCCAACAAGCAGTTTGGCGGATTGTCTGCTCCCGTGCAGTGTGGCTCGATAGATGAAGTATTTCGCATGGTCGAATCCGGCGCGGTAGATTATGGCGTGGTGCCGGTCGAGAATTCTACAGAGGGTGCGGTAGGGCGCACGTTGGATTTGCTGATGGCGACTAACCTGAATATCTGCGGCGAAATCAAGCTGCCGGTTCACCACAACCTGGTTTCCAATGTAGATGACATCAGCAAGATTAAAAGTGTGTATGCACATTCGCAGTCATTGTCACAATGCCATGAGTGGCTGAATATCAATCTGCCCAAGGTCAACCGTGAAGCGGTTGCAAGCAATGCTGAGGCGGCTAAACTGGTTTCGGAATCCGATTCAGCTATACATGATTCAACTACGCAAAATTCAACTGGACACGATTCAGCAGCGATTGCCAGTAGCCGCGCTGCAGAGCTGTTCAATCTCAATATTCTGGCGACCAATATTGAAGATGATCCTAAAAACACTACGCGTTTTCTGGTGTTGTCCGCACATGATGTGGCAGCCTCGGGCAAGGATAAAACTTCCCTGGTCATTGCTGCACAAAATGTACCGGGTGCGGTTGTTGCATTGTTGGAGCCATTGGCCCAGCATAAAGTCAGCATGACCAAGCTGGAGTCGCGTCCATCTAAAATTGGTATGTGGGAATATGTGTTCTTTGTCGATATAGAGGGACATCATCAGGATGCCAACGTGGCCAGTGCCCTGGCCGAGTTACAACAACGTGCTTCTTTCCTCAAGGTTCTCGGTTCTTATCCCGTAGCAGTTATATGATGTAATTTATTGAGGTGAGTCGTTGCCGCATCGCTGTGGCAGCATTAACTTGGTCCTAAAACGATGCCTATCAGTCAACAAATGCTTGAAGCAGCAGAACTAGACCGGTCAACACTCACGTTCAATGACGCGCAGCTGGAAGGCTATTTTCGCGAGCATGACCTGGTACGCTTGCGGCGCCAAGCCAGGCTAGCATTGCTGGTTGGCGGCGTACTTTACGGCTCATACGGGCTCATGGATTACCTGTTCATTCCCAGCCAAGATTTCATCAAAGCCCTTTACCTGCATGTGATGGCGCTGATGATTGCATTCTCGGTTTTCGCGCTGACCTATACCCCCACGTTCTCCCGACTGAACCAGCCCTTATTGTTTATTGCAGGTTTTTTTGCGGGCATTGGCCTGTTAGGCAAGATGATCTATCTGCCCCCGGCGGCCATCAGCCTGTTCTATGTAGGATTGATCCAGATTACGTTCTGGTGCCATTATTTTTCCGGCATGCGCTTTGTTTATTCCACCGCAGTTGGCATATTCCTGCTGGCTATTTTTAACGTTATGTTCTATCAACTGCCAACGTGGACGCTGCTCAGTTATGATTTTTTCATCGCGACCGCCAATATACTGGGCGGGTTTACCAGCTATACCGGTGAAAAACAGAATCGGATATTATTCCTGCGTGAAAAAGAGCTGGATACCGAACGCCACTTGCAACACGAACGTGCATTACATGATCGGCTAACCGGCTTGCCGAATCGTGAGCTGTTGCATGATCGTATTGAGCAGGCCATTCAATATTCAATCCGTAATAACCAGGTATGTGCAGGCCTGTTTCTGGATCTCGACAGATTCAAGCCCATCAACGATACCTATGGTCACCAAATAGGTGATCTGGTGCTGCAGGAGGCTGCATTGAGGCTCAGTAATGCGACGCGTGAAGTGGATACCTTATGTCGCTTAGGAGGGGATGAGTTTTTTGTACTCGCACAGGATATCAATAGCCTGGAGGCTGCCGAAGCGCTAGCACTAAAGCTGCAGGAGCAAATCGAAAACCCGTTGAATATTCCCAACCTGCCAACTTCAGTCACAGTTTCTACCAGTATCGGTATCTGCCTGTTTCCGTACCCCAACGCCAGTGCGATTGACGTAATTCGCCGGGCTGACCATGCAATGTATGAAAATAAGAAGCGCCGCAAAAAGGCCTTGCAGCCGCGCAGTTAGCCAGCCTATTCAATGAGGCCTATCCATGGTGGTAATAACTTGGTGGTAAAATTATGATAATGAAGCGGCATTAGCCGCTTTTGTTTTTATAGCTAACTAGCGCTTAATAACCAGAATTTTATAAGAGGTTTAGTATGAGTCAATTGTGCGATCTTGCACCATCTTACATTCGTTCAATCGCACCCTATCAGCCAGGTAAGCCTATCAGCGACTTGGCCCGCGAAATGGGGCTGGATATCAGCAGCATTGTTAAGCTTGCATCCAATGAGAATCCGCTAGGGCTGAGCCCGTTAGCCCAGGAAGCAATGCAGGAAGCACTACTTGATATTGCGCGCTACCCTGATGGCAACAGCTTTGCACTGCGCGATGCAGTCAGTGCCAAATTCGCAGTGCAAGCCAATCAACTGGTATTTGGTAATGGCTCCAACGACATCCTGGAGCTGGCAGCACGTGCGTTCCTTACGCCCGGCAGTGAAGCTATTTATTCCAAGCATGCGTTTGCCGTCTATGCATTGGTGACACAGGCGGTAGGTGCACAAGGTGTTGTAGTGCCGGCCAGGGATTTTGGCCACGACCTGGATGCCATGCTGGCAGCGGTTAGGCCACGTACTAAAATGATTTTTATTGCCAATCCCAATAATCCTACCGGCACGCTAATCCCCAAAAATGAGCTGTATGCTTTCTTGCAAAAAGTACCCAGGCAGGTGCTGGTGGTACTCGATGAAGCTTATGATGAATATCTGTCCCAGGTAGATAAATCAGAAGCAATCGGCTGGCTGGCTGAGTTCCCCAACCTGATTATTTCGCGCACCTTCTCCAAGGCATATGGCCTGGCTGGCTTGCGCATAGGGTTTGGCATGGCTGCAACTGAAATCGCCGATATGATGAACCGGGTGCGTCAGCCATTTAATGTGAATAGTGTGGCGCAGGCCGCAGCTACAGCCTCGCTGGCTGACGATGACTTTGTGGCTCGTACTTATGCTCTTAACCAGGCTGGCATGGCGCAGCTGACACAAGGCCTGAGTAAGTTGGGCCTGGAATACATTCCTTCATACGGCAACTTCGTGAGTTTCCGCATCGACCAGGCTGCCAGCATTTATCAGCAGTTGCTGAAAAAAGGCGTGATTGTGCGACCAATTGCCAATTACGAATTGCCTGATTATTTACGTGTCAGCGTAGGGTTGTTTAGCGAAAACGCACGCTTCTTGGAGGTGTTGAAAGACGTCATGTGAAATAAGCACCGCGCAGCTTAATGCGCTGTTGCTTGTGCTCATGATAATACTTAGTAAAGTTTCCATGTTTTAGCCCTGTTGCAAGCAAGGCCAGACGCGGACAATGCGTAGCACGTCAGGTGCATAACAAGTTGTAAGCAACGGCGTATTTGTTAACTTAAACCTAAGGAGATCTATTATGTGGACAAAACCAGAAGTAACAGAAATGCGTTTCGGCTTTGAAGTAACAATGTACGTTTGCAATCGCTAAGCAACTCTACGGGCTATCGTCAGATGGCCCGTTTTTGTTTTTGCCATTTATATATTTTGTAGGTTAAATAGTTAAAGAATAAACTCGCATTATTACCAACCCAAGTTTGATGATTAAGCAAGTTTAATGATTAAGAGAGTTTCATGCATATTCACGTATTAGGCGCAGCAGCAGGTGGTGGTTTTCCTCAGTGGAATTGCAATTGTTTTAACTGTGATGGATTGAGAAAAGGCACTATCAAGGCCACAAAACGTACACAGTCGTCTATCTGTGTGAGTGGTGATGGCATCAACTGGGTGTTGTTCAACGCGTCCCCAGATGTCTTGCAGCAGATACAGGATTTTGCGCCATTGCAACCGGGCCGGGCCATTCGTGATAGCGGCATCGTAGGTATCGTGTTGATCGATGCGCAGATTGACCACACCACAGGGCTGTTGATGTTGCGTGAAGGTACCGTCAAGCGTGAGATTTACTGTACCGATATGGTATATCAGGATTTAACCACCGGTAATCCTTTACTTAATATCCTCGGGCATTATTGTGGTATCAACCATCATGCCATCCCGACTGATGGCAAGACTTCTTTCGAGATACCGGGTGCGGCCAATTTGCGCTTTACCCCAGTCGCACTCAAAAGCGCAGCGCCACCATATTCGCCCCACCGCAATGACCCGCACCCTGGGGATACGATTGGTATGTTTATTGAAGATACCAAGACTGGCAAAAAAGCTTTTTACTCTCCAGGGTTGGGCGAGATAGAGCCGCACTTGCCGCCTTTGTTTGAGCAGGCGGATTGCATCATGGTCGATGGGACATTCTGGACCAATACCGAAATGATCGATATGGGCCTGATGAAGAAAAAAGCACGTGACATTGGCCACAACCCGCAATCAGGTGAGGGTGGCATGATAGAAGTGCTGGACAAATATCCAAAGGCGCGGCGTGTGTTGATTCACATCAATAATACCAACCCGATTTTAAGGGAAGATTCAGCCGAGCGCGCCGAGCTCACCCGTCATGGCATAGAAGTGGCCTACGACGGTATGGATATTATTCTTTGAGGAGAGCCAAATGAATGCAGTGACTAATAATGAATTGCCCTGGATGCGTGAAGAGTTTGAAGACAAGCTCCGCGAAAAGGGTAAGGGCTACCACATCTATCATCCCTTCCATGTGATGATGTATGAAGGCAAGTTAAGCAAAGAGCAGCTGCAGTGCTGGGTAGCTAACCGCTTTTATTACCAGATCGGTATCCCGCAAAAAGACGCTGCAATACTTTCTAACTGCCCGGATAAGGAAATCCGCAAGGGTTGGATAGTGCGCATTACCGACCATGACGGCGATGACAACAATATTGGTGGCATTGAGGCATGGATACAGCTGGGACACGCAGTGGGTTTGAGCCGTGAAGATGTCACCTCATTAAGGCTGGTAAGCCCTGGTGTGCGCTTCGCGGTGGATGCTTATATCAACTTTGCACGTCAGCGCTCATGGCAAGAGTCGGTATGTTCTTCACTGACCGAACTGTTTGCGCCACATATCCACCAGCAACGTATCAGCTCCTGGCCCACCATGTACCCATGGATCAAGGAAGAAGGGCTGGTTTACTTCAAAAAACGCCTCACAGAAGCGCGCCGTGACGTGGAACAGGGCCTGGCCGTAACGCTGGATTACTTCAGCCAATCGCGCGCAATGCAGGAAAAAGCGCTGGATATCCTGCAATTCAAACTGGATGTGCTTTGGGTGATTGCCGATTCTATTATGCTTGCATGTACTGATATAAAGGTTGAAGACCGTGACTATCTCCGTCAACCACGCTGATATTTATAAGTTAGCCCGCCATTACCGCTTCCAGTGGGAAGAAGCGCAGCAATGCTATGTGCTGCTTTTCCCTGAAGGCATGATCAAGTTAAATGGCGGGGCAGGTGAGGTCATTAAGCGGGTGGACGGTAACAAAACGGTGAGTGATGTTGTCCAAGAATTAGAGGCAACATTTCCGGGCGTGCCCGACCTGCAAAGCGACATTCTTGCCATGTTTGAACTGGCTATTGAAAAGGCTTGGCTTGAGAAAACTAACTAGCAAAACCAACTAATTAGTAGTACATAAAATCAGCTAACAAGCTGATTAGCAGGAATTTGAGGAGTAGCAAAATGACACAGGCATCTTTAGGTGAGTCGGTGGTACAGAAAGTGGTGCAAGCCAGCCAGAATAATGGTGTGGCCGCATCCAAGACCCATACCCAGCCGTTGTGGTTGCTGGCCGAGGTTACATATCGCTGTCCGCTGCATTGTGCGTTTTGCTACAACCCGACCGATTACGACAAGCATACCAAGAATGAACTGACCACTGAGCAGTGGATTGATGCCTTACGGGATGCGCGCAAGCTGGGTGCATTGCAGCTCGGTATATCTGGCGGTGAGCCGCTATTACGTGACGATATTGAAGAGATCGTGGTCGAGGCACGCAAGCTTGGTTATTACAGTAACCTCATTACCTCCGGCGTTGGTCTGACCGAGAAGCGTATCAGCGCCTTCAAGGAAGGCGGTCTCGATCATATTCAGCTGTCCATGCATGACATCACCGAAGAAATTAACAATTTCATCACCAATACCAGGACTTTCGAGCTGAAAAAGAAAGTCGCCGCCATGATCAAGGATCACGGCTACCCCATGGTGCTGAATGTGGTGATACACCGTTACAACATTGGCCATATCAAAGAGATCCTGGAAATGGCTGAAGCACTGGGTGCGGATTACGTCGAGCTGGCGAATACCCAGTATTACGGTTGGTCGCTGATTAACCGTAGCCAGCTGATGCCGACCAAGGAACAGATAGACCACGCCGAAGCGGTGACTAACGAGTTCCGCGCAAAAGTCGGTAAGAAGATGCAGATTTTCTTTGTGGTGCCGGATTACTTCTCTGATCGCCCTAAAAAATGCATGAATGGCTGGGGTGAAGTGTTCATGATCGTGACAGCCAACGGCGATGTACTACCTTGTCACTCCGCGCGCGTATTGCCGGGCATGGAGTTCCCCAATGTGAAAGAGAATGGCCTAGAGTGGGCCTGGAAAGATTCGCCAGCATTCAATAAATACCGCGGTAAGGACTGGATGAAAGAGCCATGCCGTACCTGCCCGGAACAGGATAAAGATCTGGGTGGCTGTCGGTGCCAGGCCTTCCTGCTGACTGGCGATGCCGAAAGCGCTGACCCGGTATGCAGCTTGTCACCTAATCACCATATAGTGGTTCAAGCAATCGAAGACTCGAAAAATCCGCAATTGCAGGCGCAGCCGATTGTTTTTCGTAACGACAAAAATTCCAAGAAATTCGTCAATAACGAGTTGCCGGAACTGGTAAAAGAGTTTCACGCACTGCCTTAATGAACTAACTAAGTTGCGGTTGATAATCCTCAACCGTGTGTTGCAAGCTTTAATATGGTTAAATTGTGCGCTCCGTGTTGCTGCAAGACAGCGCGGAGCGTTTTTTTATTTGTCGATTAAGAATCTCGTCCATGCATAAATCCTCGCCTTTTGTCTTGTCATTGGTGCTCGCCAGTCTGGCGGCGTTGGCACCATTCGCCATAGACACCTATTTGCCTGCATTCCCCACATTGGAGATTGCTCTGCATGGCACAACCCTAGAGATGCAGCAAAGCCTGACTTTCTATTTGTTGCCTTACGCATTAATGACCTTATGGCATGGCGCGATTTCGGATTCGATAGGGCGCATCACCACCATCAAGTGGGGTCTGGGTGTTTTTGTGCTGGCTTCTGTAGGCTGCGCGTTTGCGCCGAATGTTGAAACTTTATGGTGCTTCCGTATCCTGCAAGGTCTTTCCGGAGGCGCTGGCAATGTAGTCGCACGTGCAATGGTGCGTGACCTGTTCGAAGGGCCACAGGCACAGCGCGTGATGGCAACCGTGCAGATGCTTTTCGGTATCGCCCCTGCAGTGGCGCCTATTATCGGCGGCCTGCTGCTTGGTATCCACTGGCAGGCAATATTTATCTTCCTCGCCTTCTACGCTGCACTTGCGCTGTGGGCTGCCATCAATTACCTGCCGGAAACCATGCCTGTAGAGAAACGTCAGCCACTCTCAGCCAAGCAGGTTTTCAAGGACTACCGCCTGATATTCAGTGACAAAGAATTTAACTACGTGGTGTTTGCCGTATCGGCAAATTTCGCGGGATTCTTCGTGTATGTGCTAGCCAGCCCGGTATTCCTGGTCAAACACCTGGGTTTAAACGAGCACCAGTTCGGCTGGATGTTCATCCCTACCGTATGCGGCATGGTGCTAGGCTCTTATCTGGCCAAGCTTGCTGCGGGGCGTTACTCCAAGCAAAAGGTAGTGCGTGTGGCCTATGTATGGATGACATTGATGGCGCTGCTCAATATTGCTATCTGTTTTGCCTTGTCAACTCAGCCTATCTATAACATTGCACCGATTGCCCTGTTCAATATTGGGATGGCGTTGGCAATGCCTGTATTGTCATTAGCTGCTTTGGATCGCCATCCAAAGATTCGCGGTACCGCTGCTTCAGGCCAGGCTTTTATCCAGATGCTGTTATCTACGGTCTCAGCCGGGCTGATTGTGCCACTGGTATGGCAGGCACCATCAGGGCTGGCGCTGGCGATGGGCGCTTATGTGCTGCTGGGGTGGCTGATTATTCGCAACAGCAAGTTATGGCGAGATCAATAACAGAAATATAAAAAAGGAGACCTGAGTCTCCTTTTTTATATGGTTTTTGCATTAGTTAATTGCTTATTCAACCAGCAAAGCACGTTTCCCGGTTTTACCCTTATTATCATCTGCATCTGGCAATGGGTCTTTTCTTGAGGTAATTGCAGGCCACAGTTCGGCCAGGCGTGCATTGAGTGCAATGAATTCCTGCTGGTCTGCTGGCACATCATCTTCGGCAAAAATTGCTTCGGCAGGGCACTCAGCTACGCACAAGGTACAGTCGATGCACTCGTCAGGATTAATGGCCAGGAAATTCGGCCCTTCTACAAAGCAATCAACCGGGCATACGTCTACGCAGTCGGTATATTTGCATTGAATACAGTTTTCAGTCACTACATAAGTCATTTCAATTCCTTTATTGCTTTGCGAACACTGTCTTTAGTCAAGTCGCTATTTTAATTGATTTTTGCCGGATTATAAAATCATGCCTGCGCCAACCGTATTATTGGTGGATTCATCAATCAGGATGAATGCCCCGGTGGCACGGTTGGTAGTGTAGGCGTCGACCATCAGCGGCTGTGCCAGCTTGAAGCTGATACGGGCAATGTCATTCATGGCGAGGCCCAGGGTCGGTAGTTGCTCCAAAGTATTCACATCGATCTTATAGGCAATCTCGCCTACCTTGGCCTTGGATTCACGTGTAGTGTGGCGAACGATATATGTACGGGCAGTCGAGAGCGGTGTTTCAGACAACCAGCAGACCATGGCATTGATCTGCTTCACCGGTTCTGGAGACTGTCCGGTTTTAACGATCATGTCGCCGCGAGAAGTGTCGATTTCATCGGCCAGTAGCAAGGTCACTGATTGTTCGGTGCTTGCTTCGGACAATTGCTCGTCACCGATCTGTATCGCTTTTACGGTTGAGCTTAAGCCAGATGGCAATACAGTTACTGCATCGCCAACAGCAATTTCGCCTGATTCGATGCGGCCCATGAAGCCGCGGAAATCATGCAGGTCGGGATTATCGGATGCATGTGGACGGCATACAAACTGGACGGGGAAGCGGAATGGCTCATCACGCTCACAATGCGCAGCGGGAGCTGCTTCCAGCAAGTCTATCAATGTTGGGCCGGTATACCACGGCATGGCATCGCCACGATCTACCAACATATCGCCATTCAGTGCTGATAGCGGCAGGAAAGTAATATCATGACCATTACGCTGCAAGCCGATTTCAGTCGCAAAAGCCAGGTAATCGGCAACAATCTTATCGTAAATGGCCTGGTCGTAATTCACCAGGTCCATCTTGTTCACTGCCACCACGATATGCGGAATGCCTACCAGGTGTGCCAGGAATGAATGGCGGCGCGTTTGCGTCAGCACGCCTTTACGCGCATCAATCAAGATAATGGCCAGGTTGGCAGTAGAGGCCGCTGTCACCATATTGCGGGTGTACTGCTCATGCCCCGGCGCATCGGCGATGATGTATTTACGGGTGCCGGTGCTGAAGTAGCGGTAAGCCACGTCAATAGTAATGCCTTGCTCGCGTTCGGCTTGCAGACCGTCAGTCAACAATGAAAGGTCAACCACCTCATTGCCACGTTTTTTGGAGGTACGCTCCATCTGCGTGAGGGTGTCGGCAAGAATCGTCTTGGTATCAAACAGCAGGCGGCCGATGAGCGTGCTCTTGCCGTCATCCACACTACCGCATGTCATGAAGCGCAGCAGGCTATCGTTAAATGGTTTAGTTGTCGTCAACATCTTAAAAGTAACCTTCTTTTTTTCTTTGCTCCATGGATGCATCAGAGGTCTGGTCATCCAGGCGGGTCGCGCCGCGCTCGGTAATCGTTGTGGTGGCAGTCTCCAGAACAATCTTGGAGATATTGTCGGCATCGCTTAACACGGGTGCAGTACACGTGATGTCGCCTACGGTTCTAAAGCGAACCTGAATATTAGATACGGTTTCGCCAGGTTTTGGCTGATTGATGACCTCACCTGTAGCTAGTGGAACATTAACCGGGAAAATAGAGCCGCCACGCATCACTACATCACGCTGATGGGCAAAATAGATGCTGGGCAAGGCCAGCTTTTCGCGCTCGATATATTGCCAAACATCCATCTCTGTCCAGTTCGAGATCGGGAAGGCGCGGATGTTCTCACCTTTATGTGAGCGGGCGTTGTAAAGGTTCCAAAGTTCGGGGCGCTGATTCTTTGGATCCCATTGGCCGAACTCGTCACGGAAACTCATGATGCGTTCCTTCGCACGTGCTTTTTCTTCATCGCGACGGGCACCACCGATGCAGCAATCAAAGCCGAATTCTTCTATGGCTTCCAGCAGGGTGACTGACTGGTGCTTGTTACGGGACTCGTCAGGTGATTTCAGCACCACCGTGCCACGCTTCATCGATTCTTCTACAGAACGCACAATCAGGCGCTCGCCAAGCTCGGCAGCACGCTGGTCGCGGAAATTGACCACTTCCTGATAATTGTGGCCAGTATCAATATGCATCAGCGGGAAGGGGAAGCGGCCCGGACGGAACGCCTTTTCAGCCAGACGCAAAATGCACAATGAATCCTTGCCGCCTGAAAACAGCAATACCGGATTGCTGCATTGGCCGGCGACTTCGCGCAGGATATAAATCGCTTCTGATTCCAGCCAGTCAAGATGACTCAAAGGCTGTTTAATAGCTTGTGTGGTTTGTGTGGACATATCAATCAATTAAAAAATATTGGGTATGAGTGCTTTGATTATTTAACATGCAGGCCGCATTCCTTGCCGCTGGCATCTTCCCACCACCAACGGCCAGCGCGGATGTCTTCACCGAGGGCAACTGAACGAGTGCAAGGCGCGCAACCGATACTGGGGTAGAACGTATCGTGCAATTTGTTGTAGGGCACGCCATGCAAGCGGATATAGGCCCATACTTCTTTCTCGGTCCAGTCAGTAAGCGGGTTGAATTTTTCCAGCTTGTTGCCTGCGTCGTATTCACGCACAGGCAGGTCGGCACGGGTCGCGGCCTGTTGCGCGCGCATTCCGGTGATCCAGGCCTGTTTGCCAGCCAGTGCACGGCCGAGCGGTTCAACCTTGCGCATATGGCAGCAGGCTTTGCGCAAGTCTATGGATTCGTAAAAGGCATTGATGCCATAGGTGTGCACATAATCTTCTACCGTATCAGCGCGCGGGAAATACACTTTGAGCTTGGTGGTGTACTGGCTTTCCACTTCTGCCATCAGGTCATAAGTCTCGACAGGCAATCTGCCGGTATCCAGTGAGAAAATTTCGATAGGCAGCTGCTCACGCATGATGATGTCGGTGAGCACCATGTCTTCTGCACCAAAGCTATTAGCGAAGGTAATCGCCGGGAATTCTGTAGCCGCAGCTTTCAGGTAGCCCAGTACCTGTTCGCGCTTGAATGCGACCGAGTCGCGTAACGCATCTGTCAGCGCAGGGCTGGTGGCAGGGTTACTCGCTGCAGGGCGTAATAATGAAAATTCACCGCTCATTGAGTAGACTCAGTCGCCCCACGGTTAACGCGGCGCCACACTGGCAGCTTGTTATCCACCGCGCCTTGATACGGCAGGGTAAAGTCATTCAGCGCAGAGAGTGCGTCAGCCGCAGAACGGTCCGCACGAATCAGGTAGCTAGTAAAACCAGAGCGCTTGAGGAAGAACAGTTGGTCGCGCAATACATCGCCCAGCGCACGTAGTTCATTCTTGTAACCATAGCGGGTACGCAGCAAATTGCCGATGGAGAAAATGCGGCCATCAGCGAAGCGTTCGACATGCACGGCAATCAGCGGGAATACGTTCAGGTCAGGCTGTGCCTGTATCAGGGTTTCCAGCACTTCATGCGTTTCCAGCCACACGCCGACTTCGCCAGCGCTCAAGCGATTTGCCAGCTCATCCTTGCGGGCGATCCATACCGCGAAAGGCACGAGTACTTTGCCGATGGTTGGGATAACGGTATGGGCAATCTGTTCAGCTGTATAGGTGGCTTCACCAGTGAGCTTGAACAGCACGACTTTACCAGCCTGCTTACGCACGGTTTCCTCACCGCCTGCAGGTGCTTTTACCAGCTTCCAATCATCTTCAGCGATGGCGTTGTCACGAATAAGGTTAGACATGGGCTGCCTCCTTACTGGCTTTGTCATATACATGGGCCTTGAATGGCGCTACACCGATGCGGCGTACGGTGTCGATAAAACGCTCTTCATCAGTACGGCTCTGGATATACACATCAATCAGGCGTTGTACCACGCCCGGCATTTCTTCAGCCGCAAATGAAGGACCGATCACGGTGCCGAGGCTGGCATCATTGCCTTGCTTACCACCGATACTGACCTGGTACCACTCGGATCCATCCTTATCCACACCGAGGATACCGATGTGGCCGATATGGTGGTGTCCGCATGCGTTCATGCAACCGGAAATATTCAGCTCCAACTCACCGATGTCATGCAGGTAATCCAGGTTATCAAACTGCATCTGGATAGCCTGTGCAATCGGGATGCTCTTGGCATTTGCCAGTGAGCAAAAATCGCCGCCCGGGCAGCAGATGATGTCGGTCAGCAGACCGATATTGGCTGTGGCCAAGCCATTAGCACGGGCTTTTTCCCATATCGTGAACAGGTCGCTCAGTTTTACATCTGCCAGGATCAGGTTCTGCTCGTGTGATACACGCAGCTCGCCAAAACTATATTGTTCTGCGAGGTCGGCAACCAGGTGCATCTGTTCTGAGGTGGCGTCGCCTGGCGCAATGCCGTGGGGTTTGAGAGACAATGTTACAGCGCGGTAGCCTGGTTTCTTATGCGCATGTACGCTGCGCTTTACCCAGGCTGCAAAAGCGGGGTTGCTCGCAACGGCGCTATCAAAAGACGCGTTGTGCGCAGGCAGATTTTCGTAAGGCATTTCGTCAAAGAATGCAGAAACGCGATCCAGCTCAGTCAGCGGAATCGTATTGGGCGTATCTTTCAGGTGTGCCCATTCGGCATCGACCTGTTTGCGGAATTCATCGATACCCAGTGCTTTCACCAGTATCTTGATGCGTGCCTTGTAGATGTTGTCGCGCCTGCCGTGCAGGTTGTAGACGCGAATGATGGCTTCGCAATAGGTGAGCACGTGTTGCCACTCAAGATGTTCATTGATCACAGAGCCCAGGATAGGCGTACGGCCAAGGCCACCGCCTACCCACACTTTAATCGCCACCTTGTTCTCCGCATCGCGATAGAACTCCAAGCCGATGTCATGGGCTTGCACCACCGCGCGGTCTTCCTTGGTGCCAGAGACTGCGATCTTGAACTTGCGTGGTAGCAGGGCGAATTCCGGGTGAAAGGTGCTCCACTGGCGCATGATCTCTGCGACTGCACGTGGGTCAACCACTTCATCCGGCGCAATTCCGGCGAACTGGTCGGTCGTAATGTTACGGATGCAATTGCCGGATGTCTGGATAGCGTGCATTTCAACCGTGGCCAACTCAGCTAGGATGTCTGGCACGTCTTCCAGCATTGGCCAGTTCAATTGCAAGTTCTGGCGTGTGCTGAAATGACCGTAGCCTCTGTCGTAGCGCTTGGAAATGTCAGCCAGTTTGTGCAGCTGTGTGGATGACAGCATGCCGTAAGGCACGGCAATACGCAGCATGGGCGCATGGCGTTGAATATACAGGCCATTTTGCAGGCGCAATGGACGAAACTCTTCGTCGGTGAGTTCGCCAGCAAGGTAGCGGCGGGTTTGATCGCGGTATTGTTTTACGCGTTCATCAATAATTTGTCGATCAATGGCATCGTATTTATACATGGCTAATTCTGATACTTTTAAAGAGGTGCTATTTTAATGGAAAACCCTTCGTACTCACAGCCTTTAGTGCACTTTACTCACTGAAAAACCAGCTTCAAACCTACAAAAATCAATATGGCAGCCAGTGCAATACGCACCCAGTGCTCAGCTACTTTCGAGCTCATATGGCTACCCAGATAAATCCCGGGGATAGACCCGATCAATAACGTGCCGAGCAGGCTGTAATTGATGGTGCCCAAGGTGGCATGTCCGAGCCCGGCAACCAGTGTCAGTGGTACTGCATGTGCGATGTCGCTACCGATGATGGTGGTAATTTTCTCGCGTGGATACAGCATAATCAGCGCGGTTACGCCTAGTGCGCCTGCGCCTACCGAAGTCAGCGTTACCAGAGCGCCCAATATCAGGCCGAGTAATACTGTCGCAGGTACCACATATTGTGCTGGTAACCAGCGACCACTATTCACCAGCTGCATCAGTTTGTTACGTAACAACACAGCCACGGAGGTCACAATAAGCGCGACTCCCAGCCAGAACTTGATGGCGCTGACTGCACTGGCTGATTCCACATTCAACGTTCTTAAAAAGAATATCGTGGCGATGGAGGCGGGCACACTGCCCATTGCTAGTAGCTTGACCATTTTCCAGTCAATATTGCCCAGCTTGCCATGAGCCAAAATACCTGCTGATTTGGTGATGGATGCATATAACAAATCAGTACCCACGGCGACCGCTGGTTTGATATGAAAAAACAGCAGTAAAATGGGCGTCATCAAAGAGCCACCACCCACGCCAGTCAAGCCTACCAGCGCACCTACGATAAATCCTGCAACTACATATCCGAATTCCACGTGGAGTATCCGATGTCAATAAAGGCCGCTATATTAACAGCGATTAACCAAGTGTTTTAGAATATGTTATTGTATGTCACCTACTTTTTCGTTATATAAAAAAGAGGCTCTGATTAACCCTGACTTCGTCGCCATACTGCGTTACTCATAAAAAATTTATCCTTACATATTTAATATATGCAGCGTCAAAATTTTTTAATCGCGCCTTGTCTGGCTTAGAATTCAGAATTACTCAGAACCTCTTTAAAAACTATGAAACTACACCAGCTACGTTACGTCCATGAAGTCGCTAGGCAAGGCCTGAATATCTCAACTGCAGCCGAGGTGTTGCATACATCGCAACCCGGTGTCAGTAAGCAGATCCAATTGCTGGAAGAAGAGCTCAATTTGCAGATATTCCAGCGTAACGGCAAGCGGCTGATCAGCGTAACGGAGCCGGGTAAAATCATTCTGGAACTGGCCGAGCGTGTGATGCGCGAGATGGAGAACATCAAGCGCGTGGGCGATGAGTTTACCCACGAAGAATCAGGCTCTCTCACTATTGCCACTACCCACACACAAGCCCGCTATCGCTTGCCTCCAGCGGTGAAAGCCTTTATGGAGATGTATCCCAAGGTCAAGCTCACCATCCACCAGGGTAACCCGACACAGGTAGCAGAGCAGGTATCCAGCGGCGAGGCAGATATTGGTATTGCCACCGAGGCCATCAGTAACTATGAAAAACTGCTCTGCATCCCTAGCTACCAGTGGAACCGTTGTGTAGTCATGCCACATGACCATCCCTTATTGCGCGACCCGCCGTTGACGCTCAAGAAAATAACGCAGTATCCGCTAATCACCTACGATTTTGCCTACACCGGCGGTTCATTGGTGAGCAAAGTGTTTGCCGAGGCCGGCCTGCAACCTAATGTGGTATTGACTGCTATCGATGCGGACGTGATCAAGACTTATGTGACATTAGGATTGGGCATCGGCCTGCTGGCGAATATGGCCTATGACCCTGATCGCGACAGCAATCTGGCCATGATCGATGCCAGCCATTTGTTCCCGCAAAGTACGACGTACTTAGGGATCAGGAGAGATGCCTATTTGCGAGGTTATGTGTATGGGTTTATCAAACTGCTTTCGCCGGAGTTTGACCAGAAGGCGGTGAGCGCGGCTCTTAAGTCGCATGATTAAAGTGCTATTCAGTGGTTTTCTAAAGCGTAAATTTTGACTAACCTTTGAAATAACCGCTGAAGCCTTTCACATTAAGTCAGTTAATTACAACTTCACGAAATAACACCTTGGGGTCAAGGTGCTTAGAACTATAGACAGTCAGCGTAACATCCGGCCTTCCAAGTTGGGAATGTAACTCTTTAACTTCAATGCAATGGCATCTACAAGTTCCGGATCTTGTGTTTCGTAAAGATTGATATATGCACCACCCCAACTCACCAAACCTAGAGATACTTCACCACTTTCGGCATATAACAAAGCTCTTTGCTGGCAGTCTTGATCGCTAGAACAAATGCCCTTAGAGATAAGATTTTCTTGTGCAATAGCATGATATTGCATGGCCTCTGACCAATAGGCATGAGAATCACATCCAGAAAAAGTAATAGTAATTAATGTAAGTATTAGGGCTATACGAAAATTAAACATAGTAGTTATGGCCTCATGTTTTTTATATTTTCAGGTTATTGTTATGTTTGCTCGTATTTTGAGTAATACAACTATTGATATAAACATTTCGAAAGCCAAAAATTAATCTACTATAAGTGATTGCGCAATTAATCCCACATGCTTCACTGCCTGCTCAATCGCAGGTGCCCACTGATGGCTGAAGTTCAGCCGAATGTAATTCGTCATTTCCATTTTTCGCGTGAATATCGGGCCTGGTGCTATTGAAATACCTTTCTGGATGCATGCATGGTAGAGCTTCAATGCATCAATGCTTTCCGGTAGCTTGACCCAGACTACATAACCGCCTCGTGGTGCAGATATCGTAGTGCCAGTGGGAAAGCTAGCTTCTATGCAGTTGCGCATTAGTATGTAGTTGGAGCGCAGCGTGTGGCGCAGGTTTTTCAGGTGCTGGTTGAAGCTTTCGCGCTTCATGAATTTGGCTATTGCGATTTGTGGCGCGGAGGGGATGGAGAGGCTGTTGAGGAACATCAGTTTTTCTACCGACGCACGGTATTGACCGGCTGTGGTCCAGCCTACGCGGTAACCCGGTGCCAGTGACTTGGAGAACGAGGCACAGTGCAGCACCAGGCCTTGGGTATCGAAATACTTGGCGGGTTTGGGTGGCGCTTCGTCGAAATACAGTTCCTGATACACATCGTCTTCAATGAGTGGAATTTTGTGCTGTGCCAGAAACTCTACCAGCGCCTTTTTCTTGGCCTCCGGCATCAGAGCGCCTAGTGGATTCTGGAAGGTAGTTGTCAGTAGCACGGCCTTGACGTGTACGTTTTCAGTGAGAGCCGCCAGCGCATCCAGCTCTATGCCTTCAGTTGGATGGGTGCGTACCTCAGCCACTTTCATGCCCATGCGCTCAATGGCATGGGCCAGTGCGTAATAGCCCGGCGACTCGATGGCGATAGTATCGCCTGGTTTTGCCACAGCTTGCAGGCACAGGTTGATGGCCTCGGTAGCGCCATGGGTGATGACGATCTCGTTAGGGGAGATGTCGATACCGTAATCCAGATAGCGCCGTGCGATCTGCTGGCGCAGGTTTTCATTACCGGGCGGCAGGTCATTCAGCACGCCCCATTCTGAGTTGTCGCCAGTGATGGCTTTTTCGTACTGCTGGATTTTCTTGATCGGGAATAGCTGCGCATCGGGGAAGGGCGAGCCGAGCGGAATAGTCCCGAACTCACGGATGGAGCGCAAAGTAGTGAGTACGATCTCGACCTGCGACAGATTCAGGTTTTCTGTGGCAGGGGTGGCTAGTCGGGTTTTGTGCTGGCGATGGGTGACAAAGTAACCGGATTGCGGATGGCTATCAATGATGCCTTCCTGCTCCAGTATCTGGTAGGCCTTGATGATGGTGCTGATGCTGACATCGTATTTCTTGCTGGCCTGGCGTACCGAAAATATCCTCTCCCCAGGACGTAATACGCCTTCGTCAATCATGGCGCGGATGCGCGCTGTCACGGCGGTGTATAACTTCATGGGTTATGTAGGGACTTTAGCTAGCTGGAACCCAAATTATAGCGCACTCAATAAAAACCTCGTCATACCGGACTGTCTTGTATGACGGCTTAAATCAAATTAAGCAGCCTCGGCAGACTGGCAGTATTGCAGACCTTCTGTCGTGAGTGTTGTAGTCCAGCGGCCAGCATCGTCGCAATGCATGGTGACTAGCTGGTAACTTTCCAGCAGTGTCAGGTGACGTTGCAATGTGCTCATGCGCACGCCTAGCCGCTTGCAGAGTGCAGCCAGTGGTATAACGTTGCGACCTTTAAGCGTTTCCAACAGCATCTGCTCCAGCAGCATGGGAATGATGCTAGTAGGCGACTGTTGAGACTGCTCTGGCTTAGTTTGCAGCATGGTGTCTCTCTATCAGCACGGGGACAGATTTTGAGGTGGGTGTATAAGAGCGGTCTGCCACACTATCCAGCGGCACCAGGTTATTGGTCTCCGGGTAATAGCCACCCAGGCAACCTTGCGGAATGTCGTATTCCACCAGCAGGAATCGATCTGCACGGCGTGTCACGCCATCATCCCAGGTACTCACAAGATTCACGTATTCGCCAGCTTTAAGGCCTTTGCTCGCCAGGTCCGCCGGGTTGATGAACACCACGCGGCGCTCCCCGAAAATGCCGCGATAGCGATCATCCATGCCGTAGATGGTGGTGTTGTACTGGTCATGCGAGCGGGTAGTCATGAGCTGAAACACATTGTTGCCGTGTTTGAGGCGGGCACGATGGATAGGTAAATCACGGGGTACGGCATGTGGCTTGAATTCTGCCTTGCCGCTGTCGGTTATCCATACACGCTCGCTGGAGGGTACAGGCAGCCTGAAGCCGCCTGGTGTCTTGATACGTGCGTTGTAATTGGCAAACTCCGGCAATACCTTTTCGAGGTCGTCGCGTATGCGGTCGTAGTCTTCTACATACCAGAGCCAGGGGGTTTTGCTGTTTGTAAGTGTCGCGTGCGCGATACCGGCGACAATCGCTGGCTCGGATTTCAGATTAGGGGCCGCAGGCTTGTTCATGCCGTATGACGCATGCACCATGCTCATGGAGTCTTCAACCGTCACGCCTTGCGGACCGGTGGCTTGCTGGTCGACTTCGGTACGGCCCAGGCAAGGCAATATCAAAGCCTGTTTGCCGTGCACCAGATGGCTACGGTTAAGCTTGGTCGTGATATGCGCTGTGAGCTCGCAACTACGCAAGCCTTGCCAGGTCAGGTCGGTATCTGGTGTGGCGATAGAGAAATTGCCGCCTAGCGCGATAAATACTTTAACTTCACCCTTCAGCATGGCCTTGATTGCACCAACCACGTCATGGCCATCTTCCCTGGGCGGTTCAAAGTGATATACCTCAGCAATGCCATCCAGCAAGGCTTTAGAAGGTTTTTCATAGATACCAACAGTGCGGTTGCCTTGCACATTGCTGTGGCCGCGCATCGGGCAAAGGCCAGCGCCGGGCTTGCCGATATTGCCGCGCAATAGCATCAAGTTGGTGATCATCTGTACTGTTGCTACCGCATGCTTGTGTTGGGTAATGCCCATGCCCCAAGTGGCGATTACACGCTCACCAGCAGCATAGATGCGGGCTACAGCCTCAATCTGTTCCAGTGCGACGCCGGACTCTTCGATGATAGCTTCCCAGCCTTCACTGCGGATATCAGCGGCAAGTGCCTCATAACCCTGTGTATGGGTTGCGACAAAGTCGGCATCAATGACGCGCGGGGTATTATTGGCAATCGCCTGATCATCCCATTCGATCAACAGTTTCATCATGCCTTTGATAAAGGCCAGGTCACCGCCAAGCTTGGGCTGTATAAACAGTTCACTGATACGAGTGCCGCTGAAAGTGGCCATTTCAATCACACTTTGCGGGTCAGCAAATCTTTCCAGGCCGCGCTCTTTGAGTGGGTTGATGGAAACGATTTTTGCGCCGCGTTTTGAAGCTTCCCGCAACTCGCCCAGCATCCGTGGATGATTAGTGGCGGGGTTGTGGCCGAATAGCAGCAGGGTATCGGTATGTTCGAAGTCTTCCAGGGTCACGCTGCCTTTGCCGATGCCGACCATTTCTGGCAAGCCGACGCTGGTTGATTCGTGGCACATGTTGGAGCAGTCCGGCAGATTGTTGGTGCCGAATTCACGCACAAATAGCTGGTAAAGAAACGCGGCTTCATTGCTGGCGCGACCGGAGGTATAAAATGCCGCCTCATTGGGATTGTCGAGTTTGTTCAGTGCAGCACCGATCAGCTGATAGGCAGCATCCCACGATATCTGTACATATTTATCAGTAGCGTCGTCATAGACCATAGGCTCAGTCAGACGACCTTGATCTTCAAGGCTGAAATCGCTCCATGCCATGAGCTCCGCCACGGTATGCTTTGCAAAGAACTCGGCTGTGACCCGCTTGGCTGTTGCCTCTGCAGCCACTGCCTTTACGCCGTTTTCGCAGAATTCGAATGTGGAAGTGTGTTCTTTGTCCGGCCAGGCGCAACCCGGGCAATCAAAACCATCTGGCTGATTCTGTGAAAGTAGTGTGATAATCCCTTTAACCGGGATTTTCTGGTGGACCAGTTGCGAGGCGACATTCTTAAGCGCACCCCAGCCAGCGGCGGGATGTGGGTAATGGCGAACAACGGATTTGCTATCAGACATAAGTGATGTGGTGCTCTTTAAAGATTATTCAAAGGTAAAGTAGGACTTGAGCTAGCTTGTATAGTACGGATTCATAAGCGCTTAATGCAGATACAGTTACAGCTATATTTTTGCAGTACAGTTGCAGTGGTTGTCGCAACCAAAGTATTTTATTTTCAAGCAGTTGATAAAATTTTTATGCAATACTGTTTTCGGCAGAATCAACAAAAACTTTAAAAATTCATGCACGAATCTCAGTGGTATTTAGCGGTATCTATTCACTAAGCTGACAGCTTTTGGAGGGATGATGATGAAAAGCGTTATAGCGGTGTTCTTATTTAACTTGATGCTGATGCAGCCAGCATTGGCGGCCAGTCCCATGCCAGCCATCGATTTCGATAGGGCCATATATGAGGTGGCTGTTGAACCCGGTGTTAGCTACGATGATGTGGTGCTGAGCCTGAAAGTCATCTCAGAAGGCAAGAATTTCGTGAACCCGGCTAATTTCCCCATTGGCGACCACATGAAGGCGCGCGGGCAAGACCCGCATGGGCCATTGGAGGTGCGCGCTTTCTGTAATCTGGGCATGGGTGCCGAGATCATGCTGGATCACCCAGAGTTCGTTGTGTTCGCACCTTGCCGTATCGGCATCTACCAGCGAGAGGGCAAGCTTTATTTGGGAATTGACCGCCCCACGTTCGATCTGAAAAGTATCAAGCACCCGAGTGAGCGTGCACAAAATGCAGCACAGTTGCTTGAAAATACTTTAATTGAAATTATTGATAAGGCGCGCAAGGGTGATATTTAACAGAGCTGATATGATGAGTTTTATAAAACCAGTAGCACCATCCAAACAATAACCAACCAGATACGGAAAGGTAATTCTGATCATGACGGAACCTCTATTAATTGCCAAGGCTGGCAAGATTGATCTATCCATTCTGCCGCGCATGGCCAATCGGCATGGCCTGATTGCAGGTGCAACCGGCACTGGTAAAACCGTGACATTGCAAACGCTGGCTGAACAGTTTTCGTGCGCCGGTGTGCCGGTATTTATGGCCGATGTGAAGGGTGATTTATCCGGCATGAGTTATATCGGCGGCGGTAATGCCAAGATAGAAGCCAGGGTGAAAGAGCTCAAGCTGGAAGGCTTTGTGTATGGAGCCTGCCCGGTCACGTTCTGGGATGTATTTGGCTTGAAAGGTCACCCGGTCAGGACCACTGTGGCTGAGATGGGCCCTTTGCTGCTGGCGCGCATGCTCAACCTGAATGATGTGCAAGGTGGCGTATTGAATGCCATCTTCAGGATAGCTGATGACAAAGGCTGGCTGCTGCTGGACCTGAAGGACCTGCGTTCAATGATGCAGCATGCTTCGGAAAATGCCACAGAATATGGCGCTGAGTACGGCAATATCTCCACCGCTAGCGTAGGCGCTATCCAGCGCTCTCTGCTGCAACTGGAGTCGGAAGGCGCAGACAAGTTATTTGGCGAACCGGCATTGAATCTGGACGATATGATGCAAACCGATGCCAAGGGGCATGGCGTTATCAATATCCTAGCTGCCGATACGCTGTATAACTCGCCGCGCGTGTACGCCACATTTTTGCTGTGGTTGCTCTCCGAGCTATTCGAAAAGCTGCCCGAAGTCGGTGACCTGGATAAACCCAAGCTGGTGTTTTTCTTTGACGAAGCGCACTTGCTGTTTAACGATACGCCTGATGCGCTGATGGATAAAATCGAACAGGTGGTGCGCCTGATCCGCTCAAAAGGCGTCGGCATTTATTTCGTGAGCCAGAATCCGCTAGATATCCCGGATGTAGTATTAGGGCAGCTTGGTAACCGTGTCCAGCATGCCTTGCGGGCCTTTACCCCGCGGGACCAGAAAGCAGTGAAATCAGCCGCTGAAACTTTTCGGGCGAACCCGAAAGTCGACGTGGCCAAGGTGATTACCGAACTCGGCGTAGGTGAGGCGCTGGTGTCTTTCCTCGATGAGAAAGGTAGTCCGCTGGCGGTTGAACGTGCATTTGTCTGCCCACCTGGCAGCCGCATCGGCCCGGCAAATGATGCTGAGCGTGTTCAGGTCATTAAAGGTTCGGTGCTCTACGGGCATTACGAGAGCTTGGTCGACAGGGAGTCTGCCTACGAAATTCTTAAGGGTCGTGCACAGGCTTCCCCCGAGCAACTTCCTGAAGAAAGCAAGGGGTTTGACTGGGGCGGATTGTTTGGTGGCGGTAGCTCCCAATCAACCACTGGTTCGCAACCAACAACTAGTCGCAGGCCAGCAGGGCGTGAGCCGGATACCATATTTGAAACCGTAGCTAAAAGCGCAGCCAGGACGATAGGCTCAGAGATCGGGCGTCAGGTGTTGCGGGGCGTGTTGGGATCGATATTGGGCGGTAAGCGTAAATAGCTCAGGCGTTCTAAGCGTCTAATTAGTTTTCTGGCCTGATGAAGCGGCTGCCAAAAGGCGAAGCCATGGTTCTATCATAGGGCTCGCTGGTATAGCCAGGCTGAGCATTCCCGGGCCAATGTTGGTGGTGATTGTGCCCGTACCCTCCGCCTGGGTTGAAAAACCCGCGATTAAAGAACCCGGGATTATATAGTGATGACGGCACACGATTCGCATAGCGCAAGTCCGCAACACTAATTCCGCACTTGCTATACATCAGGCTGGTTTTGCTGAGAATAAGGTTTTGATCTGGCAACGTGGTATCGCTTACTTTTTGCAGGTTGCGTTGTGCTTGGCGGCAGTCATAAGAATCGGCTTTGTCAGCCCTGGAGTCTGCGCTGGCTAGCTTTTTAGTTGCTTCTTTCCTGGCTGCGGTTACCCATTGCTTTTGTTCTTTCGTGGTGGCGAGTGCCTGTGCGCGAATCAGGTCATCATTGCCGATTGCCAGTTTTACGGCCTCATCGAGTTGGCGATTGATGGCTGAATCTGTGGTGTTATTTGCACTCTTGTCAGTGGGCAGGGCATTGTCCGCTGAGTTTTCCTGAGATTTAGATCTGGTCTGGATATCAGTCAGAATTTGTGTGCCGCCGGAGGTACATGTCTTGTCAGAGTAGATGACTTTATTGCTGCTACTGGTACATTTGTATACTTGAGCAGATACCGGGCTTGCAGTAAGCAGCAAGCCTAATAGGACTGGATAGATTGTTAGTTTAAGTTTCATGTCTATATGCAAGACAGCTATGCTATATAAAAATTCACATACGCGTTATTAGTAGTGTAAACCTTATTGATTACATAGAGTTAGGTTATTTAAGTTGCAACGTATCATACAGCCCGGCCAAGCCGAGCAGACCATTAATAAATCCCGGTTTATTGCGGTAGCCGAATATTGCAGTACAGAGCGCGAGGTAGGCATGTGCTTGCGCAAGCTGGCGGCGGCCAATCAAAGTGCCCATCATCTTGCGTATGCATTCCGTGTCAAGACCCAGGATGGCATTGTTCAACGATTTCATGATGCGGGCGAGCCATCCGGCACGGCGGGAAAACCAATATTGCAGTTCATAGAAGGCCGTGAACTGATCAATATCTGTGTCGGCGTGATTCGCTATTACGGAGGCATTAATCTAGGGACTGGCGGCTTGGCGCGCGCCTATGGCGGCACAGGAAAAATGGCGCTGGATGCAGCAAAAATAGCGCCTTTTGTTGAAATGCAGCAAATCAGGCTGGTGCTGGATTACAAGGAAGTGGATTATTTCACGCGTGAGCTGGCTAAGCTGGGGGGTGAGCTGGTAAGCAAGGTGTTTGATGAAAAGGTCACAGTGATCTGCAGTCTCCCACAGGCCCATGTACAGAACATCAGTAGCCGTTTTGGCAAGAGCTGATAACGATATCGATTAAAGTGGCAGCTATTAAAAAGGGGCTTTTCAGCCCCTTTTTTGTTGATGAACAGCCACAGCAGGCTGACTCTATAACTTGATGCGACGTCTCATCACGATAAACGTCATCATACTCAGGCCGGCCAGCAGCATGCTGAATGATCGGCTTTGGGTTGATGCATCAATATTGAAAATTCCAGGTTCTGGATTGCTCTCAAAACCTTCAGTTGCGGTCATAGAGCCTTCCGAAACTTGATTGATGTAAGTGTTAGAACTCTCTGTGGTCAGGGCTGGTTGGTAGTAATCCGTAGTTGCCAAAGTAGTCGCTGAGTCAGCAAATGTGGCTGCTTGTGTATGACTGGAAATAGCAAGACTGACAGATGAAAGCAGGATCAATTTCTTGAGCATAGGGATGGTATTCATCATTTACTCCTTCGATAAGGCAGCTCTGATAAGAAAGTAATTCGCGGTTAATCAGAGTCGCCCTAAAGAATTAGCAAGATGAGTGCCAGCTTTTAAAGTAAACCGTTCTTAAAGTAAAACCAGTATCTCGCCTTTGCCATCATTGGCAAGGTCGCCAGCATAGCGCTGGACGCGGTTTTTGTTGATGCTGGCGAACTTGCTGGGCAGGCTGGCAAAGGATTTGAACATCAGGCTCAGGTAGGGCAGGGTGTGTGATCCGCAGTCCTGTATGGTTCCGTGCAGTGCTGGTGTCTTTGTGAGCAGCAAGGTGCCGCGGCGCATGCTGTAGCCCACGTACTCGCCCACACTGCCAAGCACAGCAATGGTGCCAGCGAGCATCCGTGATGCACAGTAGCTGCCAGCGTTACCTTCAATCAGGATAATGCCGCGGCGCATCTGGTCACCAACACGTTCGCCAGCGTTGCCGGTGACGATGACAGTGCCGCCTTTCATCCCTTTGCGATCACCAGCAATGGCTGCCGCAAGAAAGTCACCGACATTGCCATGGATGTGCAACAGGCCACCGGCCATGCCGCTTGCGGCAAAGTCGGTTACATTCCCGTGCACCACGATCTCGCCTTTGCGCATCTGGAGTGCCAGATACGAACCCACGTCGCCATGCACAGTGATCTGGCCGGTTTTGATGCCGTGGCCTATGTAATCCAGCTTGCTGGAACTATTCTTGATGACGATGTCATTGGCATCATCACCGCTGATATCAAATACGGAAGCAACGCTGAGCTTGTAGCGCCCGCTTTGCAGTTCGATGGCAGCTATTTCAGCAGTGCTTTTACCGGCAAGGTTGTCCGGGATCAGCGGCGATAAATCGATACGCTGCTGTGGCTGTATTTTCAGGGTGAATGTTAGCGCGCTCATGCTGTGGCCTCGCTCAGACTCTTGTCGTTCATGATGTCGTGTAAATGGAACTGGAACTGGCCCAGCTTGCCGCCATAGTTACCTGCTGAAATACGTTTGATGCCGCCTTTAGCGCCTAATTCACAAGCGGCGGAGATACCCACGTGGGTTGCTTTGCGGATATCGGCATCAGTCAGCCCGTCGATCACGATTTCCATGACGGATTCGATCTCCGGGGACAACTGCGTGTTGGTAATGCCTTTAAGTGTTGGGCAGAATGCATCGTTGGTCGAGGCAAATAGCGCCTTGTACTTGGAGCCAACCTTGGAGCCGGAGCGCACTACACCGCCGGGAAAAGGCATGATCACGTTCGGTATCTTCTTCATGGCTTCAATGGCAGCTTCGCAGGCAGCCAATGCCTGTGGCTGGGATTCAGCCAGCACCAGGAAGTTACCGCCACCCACGGCGCGCACCATGCCTGTGGTTTCTTCGGTAATGAATTCGCCATCCATTACCGGCACGCGCCAGTAACGCTTGCCACCAAACTGCTTGGATATCTGGAAACCATCACCGAAGAAGCGCAGGTTTTTGCCCAGGTTGATGCGGTCATTTCCGTCTATGCCAGAAAATGCTGCAGCAGTAGGGCAGGTGAGGATGCATTGCCCCATGCGGGTTTCCAGCTGTTTCATCAGCACGGCACTGCCCATGGCGAACATCAGGATGGACACGCCGGGACGGCCATCTGGCGTTTCATCGGGCGTTAGTTCCTTTTCAATGCCGGCCTCAACGCCACAGCCAATCACTGAAGTAGCGAAGCCGGTCATGGCATTGGCCGCGTTATAGGCCCATTTGTGGTTTTGTGCGGTGATGATCACACGCGTGCCGCGCATATTGAATGCTTCGGCGAAGGTATCATCGATAGTGACGCCATTGATAATCATAGAGTCACCTTAATAAATGTATGCGTCAGCATCATGCTGTTTTTTCCCTTCTGCCTTTGCATTCCTGCACGATCACGCCTCCACGTCCGCCTTCTGATATCTCGTCGTCGGCGACCTTGAAATGTTCCATATTCATGGTGTGATAGGTGTCGAAATATTTCTTGATGTCTTTTTCAATAGCACGGTCAAACTCGGGCTTAACGGTATGCGTCTTGCCCCAGGTTACTTTCACTACCTGACCATTCTTAACCACCAGTTCGCCATCCTTGAACACATAGTCAGGCTTGGAGAACATTTTTTCGCGATCGGCAACATCGGTATACACAGTAATATCTGCACCTGCACCTACACCAAGATGGCCTCTATCGTGCATGCCTACCAGTTTTGCTGCGCCGGCACGGGTCATGATGGCAATGTCATACAGGCTGTACTCACGGTCGATGCCAGCCAGCGTGCTCATGGCTTGCGCATCCAGGTTGAGCCTGGCAAAAGTTTCGTTACGGAAACTCTTGTCCATCAGTAGCTTGATCAGGTGAGGGTAGCTGGTAAATGGTGCGCCATTGGGATGATCTGTGGTAAGGAAGATGCGCCATGGGTCATCGGTGAGCAGGAATATTTCCAGGCCGATTGCCCATTGCAGTGCGTTGACGAAGTTCTGATCCTTATATTTGAACGGCACCACGCCACAGCCGGAATCACATTCAATATCCATGATCACCGATTTATGCGGGCTACCAAACGCCGCATTGGCATGCTGGCGCATATTGTCGCCGGATGCGGTGACGGTTTGACCAAACAGGATCTGGCCGACATCGGCAGAAACGTTTTTGTGCTTGTTAATTGCCTCGGCAATTGCGGCTGCACCGGATGAGAATTTGCGGTCACCTTCAGTGCCATAGCTATGGAACTGGATATGGGTGAGATGGACAGGGTAGCCTTCCACTGCACCCATGGTTTTGAGCGTGGTTTCCACGTTGCCCGGTACACCCAGGTTATTGCCATGCACATGCAATGGCTTGGGGATGCCCAGTTCATGTACCGCGCGGGATAAGGATTTCAGAATGTCGCGTGGCGACACTTGGTAATGCACATTCAGTTCGTCAAGATCCAGCGCACGCTGGTTGAACTTGAAAGCGCTGATACCGCCCGGGTTAACGACCTTGATACCGATGGCCTGGCTGGCATGTAGTATCCACGCCACATAGTCGTTGATGGCGTTCTGGTCTTGTTTGGCAGCAAGTGAGCGCAGGTAGAAGTCATCACTGCCGATCATGGCGTAACCGCCCTTGTCGATGATAGGCGTGTCACCCATCTCAAGGTGGGATTGACGGGCGTTGACTGGTGAGAGTGCTGGCTCGAATGCGGCGGTATAGCCCATCTCAGCGTAACGATAACCAGTAGTTAGCGTAGATGGTGCTGCATGACCACAGCCAGCGCGGCACATCTCGGTATGCGCTGCTGGATGTGCACGATGATCTTCGGGCAGCATCATGCGAGCGATGTTGACCTTGCCGCCGCCAATGTGGGTATGCATGTCAATCGCGCCCGCCATCACTACCTTGCCACTCAGGTCATACACCTGGTTAACAGGCTCGGCATTGTTCGGTTGCGCCACGATACGGCCATCACGGATGTAAATATCCATGACCTTGCCATCTATCTGATGTGCCGGGTCATAGACTTTGCCACCTTTTAGTTTAATCAGCATGTTTTGCTATCCTCTAATTCTTGAGCCTTCATTTTTAGGCATTATTCTTTAAAGCGTAGCTTCGATAGCCGACAATACCTGGGTCAGGGTAGGCAGGGTGTTGCTACGTAATTGCTTTAGTGGCAGGGATACTGAACTATCGCTACGGAACTGCGTGCCTTTGCAGTCTATGCCAGGTGTCGCGACCGGGATGAATACTTCCGGCTCGTGGTCCAACTTCATGTCTGCGTGCCCAATCACCACGCTTGCGGCCTGATGTGCTGGCGCTAAGCGATCAGGGGCATAGCTGTTGATCCAGAAAAATGTATCGGCTTCCTGTTCTGCGAGCATGCGGTCTGTGCTGTAAAGGTAGGGCTCATAATCGGGGAATCCCTGACGATAAGAGCTGCGGAACGGGTAGCCGCTAATCCAGGTGCTGGTGTTATAGGCACCGACATCGCCTTCGTTGCCGCCCAGAGGCAGCCCGGAAGAGCGTGTGGTCTGGTTAAGCTTTTCGACCAGGCCTGTGACGTTTTGTATGGTGAGTTCAGCTTGAGGGTAATCGAGTGCGCTACCAGTCCACGCTACCACACTGTATTTTGCCGCTTTCAGCCGCTCTGCCAGTTTTGCCAAATCGGTAACTGCAATTCCTCCTACGGACGATGCTACCAGCGTCTTGCCTGCAATCAGTGCACGTAATACTGCAATCACTTCTGGCAATTGTGCTTTATCGCAGGGCAATACCGTTGGCTCGATGCCTTTGGGAGATGTGCCTGGTTTTGTATTCAGATTCTGGCCGCCCAGATAGACGACCTCGCGTGTACTGGTGTCCTGTCCAAACATGGAGGCTTGGTTCCAGATCACGCGATCAAAAAAGCGCGGAAAATAACTCACGATGTCTGTGCCGACCACCAGCAGCAAATCAACGCGGTTGCGCACTTCTGTAAGCGTGGTGACTTGCCAGCCTGAGTTTTGCAGCACCAGCAGATTGCGCATCGAGCTTTTGGAATTCATATGGTCAATAGTCGCTCCCGATTTCTCAGCCAAGTTCATCACGGCGCGCATGCCTTGCACATCAGTACCGAGTCCGCCAATCAACGGATGTTTTGATTTGCTTAATATCTCGCTGGCTTTTGCGATGGCGCTCTCAAGGTCAGTATCTTTACCGCCAACACGCGGCGATACTGCTTTAACGGGGCGCTCAAAAAAACTGATGCTTTTTGCACAGCTGTTGGAAGTGACTTTGAGCTTGCCTGCACTGTCAGCGCTGATGCTGATATCGTCGCAGAGTAAACCACAGGCAGGGCAGGTGACTGCATCAATGCTGCTTTGCTGAATAAAATTCTCCATCCCAGAGCCTCTTAAATTGAGCACACGATTAATAAACTGCTTGGTCGTGTGTCTTGATGATTGTCGTCAGGCCAGAAGTTTTATCTGGCAGGCAGTATTTAGTCTAAGAATTACAATGACCAGCAACTTTAATAATGGCTATTTTAAAGTTTAATTGAAATGGATGTGAAATAACTTTTCAATCAAATAGGTAAATACGGCCTTAATCCAGCCTTCTGCACATAGGAAAAACACAGGCGCTGGGCTACAATAACAGCCTTTGAAGCAAGCAGTATGGATGCCATAGGTGATGGAACGCATGACAGAAAGTTTTGTTGAATGAAGGCTGAAGCCTTCACAGTCGATGCGGCACATAAAGATGCTGCAGATAGTGAGTTAAAGCCAGTCAGCGGAGTGTCAGTAGTGACTACAGCCCGTCTGCACATGGGTTTTTTTGATCTTAATGGTGGTTTGGGGCGGCGCTTTGGCAGTATTGGTGTTTCATTGCAGCATCCGGCCACGGTAATACACGCTTACCCTGCGGCAACCTTCACGGCTGAAGGCGCAGGTGCAGGTCGCGCAGTCGTGATTGCACAAAAAATTGCGCATGCCTTGAATCTGAAGCAGGGTATGCATATGCAGCTAAAAGAAGTGATCCCTGAGCATGCGGGGCTTGGCTCTGGCACACAGATGTCGCTAGGGATAGGCTCGGTAATGAATAGGCTGTATCAGCTTGGGCTCGGTATCAAGGATATTGCCCTGTTGTCAGCGCGTGGAGCGCGCTCTGGGATAGGCCTGGGGACATTTTTATCAGGTGGGGTAGTGGTGGATGGTGGCCGTGGTGCCGCCACTAAAGTGCCGCCGACCATTGCGCGCATGGATTTTCCTGAAGCATGGCGTATCGTACTGATTTTTGATCATGACAATATCGGCGTGCATGGCGAGCAAGAAATAGAAGCTTTCCGCTCACTGCCGGAATTTCCCGCTGATATCGCGGCCAGTATGTGCCGCTATGTATTGATGCAGGCGTTACCGGCTTTGGCTGAGTCTGATCTGGTAAGTTTCGGCGCTGCGATCAGGGAATTGCAAATGCGCACTGGTGATTACTTTGCACCTGTACAAAGTGGGCGCTATGCCAGCTCCCGCATTGCAAAAGTGCTGGCATGGCTTGAGGCCAAAGGTGTTGTTTGCTCTGGCCAAAGCTCCTGGGGACCTACAAGTTTTGCTATTTTTGCCGATAAAGATGAAGCTGAAACAATGTTGCAACAGCTACGCACTGAGTTTGCGAATCAACAGCAACTGGAATTCATGCTGTGCAAAGGGCACAACCAAGGTGCTATTTTGCAGGATTTGCCATTTTAAGAAATTTTTAAGCAGTTTAAAGATAATAGTTAAGGGAAGCTGAAGTGACAGATAAAACAGAAAAGCTGCAAAAAGTCTCCATTTTGCATTTACTTACCGCAGCCAAGAACGCAAGTCCATTTGACGTGAACATGGCTTACGACGCAGGCTTTGAAAAGATAATGCCTTACACCAATGTGGAGCTGAGTGAAGTCACTACTCTGGTGCAGGACGCGATCTTCTCGCGTGGCCCGACCGGGGTGAAGCGTGAGCATATTTTCATTGGTGGACGTGATATCGATATCGCCATGGATATGCTGGACACTGCCAGAAAAGCCATGGTGCCGCCTTTTGAGGTTTCCGTATTTGCTGATCCATCCGGTGCATTTACAACAGCAGCTGGCATGATGGCCAAGGTTGAACAGCATCTCACCAAAAACTTCGGTGGTGATTTGAGCGGGCGTAAAGTCAGCGTCTTCGGGGCTACAGGCCCGGTGGGTGGCTGTACTGCAGTGATTGCAGCTAAGTATGGTGCCGAGGTTGAAATGGTGGCGCATCGTGCACTGGTCGATGTTGAAGTGCGCGCTGCAGAATACAACAAGCGCTACGGTGTGAACATTGGTTATACCGATGGCAGCAGTGACACTTTGAAAAAGGAAATTCTGCACAATACAGATATCGCGCTATGTGCTGCCGCTGCTGGCATACAGGTGATTTCGCTGGCACAGATGGCAGGCTCACCAACACTTAAAGTGGTCGCAGACGTGAATGCAGTGCCGCCGACCGGTGCTGAAGGTGTGGATGTGTATGCCGATGGCGTAGCGATTGCAGGTACAGGGGCTTTTGGTATCGGTGCTTTGGCAATCGGTAATGTGAAGTACAAGACGCAACATAACCTGCTCAAACAAATGCTGGCGACCGACGAAAAACTGTACCTGGATTTTCTGTCAGCATTTGAAATGGCGCGTAAAAGCCTTTAAAAAGTTTCCCCAGATTAAACTTGCAAGTTTTAGTTAATTTTAAGCATGCAAATTTTGAGAGTTTTAAGACATTAAAAAAATTCTTGTAGCGGCAGTTTCAGTTCGACCTTTTGTCAGGGCAGCTGTACAGGCTGGCTACGAGGTCACTGCTTTGGATGTGTTTGCCGATGCCGATACGCAAAGCGTTGCGCACCATACTTTTAAGATTGCTTATGCCAACGGTGGTTTTGTCGCAGCAGAGCTGGAGCGAGTGCTGGATAATCTTGACCTGAGCGCCATGACCGGGTTGGTGTATGGCAGTGGTTTTGAAGCGCAACCGGAATTGCTGGAGCGTATTACCCAGCGTATGCCGCTACTAGGTAATAAGCCTATCGTGGTGCGCAACCTGAAACGTGCTCGCCAGTTTTTTATGTTGCTGGATGCGCTGCATATTTCTCATCCGCAAGTGAGTTTTAGTGCATTGGAAAATGCAGATGGATGGTTACAGAAGCATGCAGGCGGCTCTGGTGGCACCCATGTCATGCCAGCGCCATCTGGCAGTGTTCCAGCGCCGGGTCATTATTTTCAGCAGGCGATTGCGGGGACTCCCGCATCCATGCTTTTTCTGGCAGATGGCCAGAGTATCAATGTGATTGGCTTTAACCAGCAGTGGGTAGCACCGAGTGCAGCTATGCCTTATCGGTATGGTGGTATTGTTGGCCATGCAGATTTATCTGCGGGAATTAAGCAACAGTTTATACAGGCTGCCCAGAAACTTACCAGTGCGGTGGGTTTGCGTGGCTTGAATAGTATTGATGCGGTGATTGAGGGCGAGCAGATATGGGTGCTGGAGATTAATCCCCGCCTGAGCTCGACTTTTGACCTGTATCAGTCCAAGGAATGTAACCTGTTTGATCTGCATGTGCGTGTCTGTGAAGGTGGCCTTGTTGATTCTGCTGGAGATCCCCCAATAGCAGCAACAGTGGCAAAAGCCAGACAGGTTGTTTATGCCAAGCATGATTTGCAATTGAATGAAGATTTCGCCTGGCCACAATGGGTGGCCGATATCCCGATGGCAAACAGCATGATTGCCGCAGATAACCCGGTATGCACCGTGCTGGCAGAGGCAGATAATGCAGAGGCGGCGCGGGCGTTGGTTTTATCCAGGCAAGTAACAATAGAAAATTTAATAAAAAATCAATATTAGGCGGAGAGAACATGAGCGAGAATTTGAACGAAACTACAAACGCACTGGATACCAGCAACTGGCCTAGCGTCAATGGCTTGACCAATCCATTGGTAACTAACCTGCTGGCAAATGCCAAGAATTTACGACTGGGTGTCGAAAAAACCGCCAATGGCGCGACTATTGTTGATGCTGGCATCAAGCATGCTGGCGGACTAGAGGCAGGGCGCCTCATTGCAGAAATCTGTATGGGTGGCTTGGGGCACGTTAACTTACAGACTTCTGCTACCTTCCAGCACTGGCCATGGATGTTGTCTGTGCATTCGAACAACCCCATCCTGTCTTGCCTTGGTAGCCAATATGCAGGCTGGAGCCTGGCGCATGAGAAATTCTTTTCACTAGGTTCAGGCCCAGGCCGCGCCATTGCAGCCCGTGAGGATTTGTATAAAGAGCTGGGTTATAAAGACCAGGCCAATGCCGCCTGTCTGGTGCTGGAAAGCGACAAGGCACCACCAATAGAAGTCATTGAAAAAGTATCGCGCGATACTGGTATAGCGGCGGAGAACCTGACCTTCATTCTGACACCTACCCGCAGCCTGGCAGGTACAGTACAGATTGTGGCGCGCGTGCTCGAAGTAGCCATGCATAAAATCCATACCCTGCATTTTCCGCTGGATCATGTGGTCGATGGCATGGCCAGTGCGCCTGTTCCACCGCCTGCGCCCGATTTCCTCATTGGCATGGGACGCACCAATGACGCGATTCTGTTCGGCGGTCATGCGCATTTATTTGTAAAGGGTACAGATGAGGCTGCATCCAAACTGGCTAAAGAGCTGCCGAGCAGTTCATCGCGTGACTACGGACGTCCATTCGCGGAAGTGTTCAAGAGCGTGGATATGGATTTCTACAAGATAGACCCTATGTTGTTCAGCCCTGCCGCCGTGACCGTGACAGCGGTAGAGTCAGGAAAAACCTTTACTGGCGGCAAGCTGGATGCAGCCCTGATTGACCAGTCTTTTGGATATGCGGCCTAACTCACCATCTGATTCACTACACGATCTGAATTAATGCAACGTATCCCCGTCTTCACTGACGA
This sequence comes from Methylophilaceae bacterium, assembly GCA_035459965.1. Taxonomy (GTDB): domain Bacteria; phylum Pseudomonadota; class Gammaproteobacteria; order Burkholderiales; family Methylophilaceae; genus DATHXC01. The sequence goes on along the minus strand of DATHXC010000007.1, from coordinate 439,933 downwards.
TCCCGGATGGCATGGCAAGCGCTTGAGTCAAGCGCTTGCTAGCCGAGGGTTCGAAATAGTATTCGTGTCGCTTAAAGATTGCTATTTTAACCTTGAGCAAGGCCAGGCTGGCGTAGTGATTCCAGATTTTGAAGATGCGCTGCCTCAATGTGCCTTTGTACGCGGTGTCCCTGGTGGCACCTTACAGCAAGTCATTGTGCGGCTGGATGTGCTGCATGCGCTGGAATTGCTCGGCGTTAAAGTCTATAACGATGGCCGTGCGATTGAGCGTACTGTCGATAAGGCCATGACCAGCTTTCTGCTGCATCACCATGGAATCAATACCCCTGATACCTGGGTATGCGAATCAAGACACTACGCCCATGATTTGATCCAGCAGGAAATGTCCGCACAGCATCCACTCGTTATCAAACCGTTGTTCGGCTCGCAAGGCAAAGGTGTGCGCTTGTTAAAGCAGGGCGCATTGCCTGTGCCCATGGAAGAGCATATAGATGGTTTGTATTATTTGCAGCGCTATATCGATAGCGGCGAAGGTGCATGGCATGATCACCGCGTGTTTGTGATTAATGGCAAAGCCATAGGTGCCATGGTGCGTCATGGCAGCAGCTGGGTGAATAATATTGCGCTCGGTGGTCGGTGCGAAGCGCATCCGCACATGGGAGAGGTGGCAGAATTGGCCGAAGCCGCATCGAAAGCTGTCAATATCGATTATTGCGGTGTCGATGTTATTCGCGATCGCGAGGGCAAGCTGTATGTGCTGGAAGTGAACAGCATTCCAGCCTGGAAAGGTCTGCAAGGCGTAGTCGAGCTGGATATTGCGCAGGCGCTGGTAGATGATTTCCTGGAAAAGGCAATTTAGGTTTGAACATCACGGAAGTGAGTAAAGAAGAGCGATCAAGCTTTATCGCCGATGCTTTCAAGCAAGCCTGCATGGCCGAACTCACTGCACTTAAGCCTGGCAATGTGCATATATTTGCCGATGGCCACGGCATGGTAGTTCAGGATTTCATCAAAAGTGCTGAAGTGGTTGCAGATGTTATTGCGCAACCTGGCCTCACGGTTGGCCAGCGTATTCTTTCCTCAGTGCAGGCGACCTGGCAAGCGGTAGGATGTAACACCAATCTTGGCATTATTCTATTAGCTGCTCCGCTGATTCAGGCAGCCTTGCTGGATAACGAATCTGATCTTCAGGAGAATGTCCATCTAGTATTAAGTGAATTAACTGTTGAGGATGCCATACTGGCCTATCAAGCCATAAAGCTTGCGTCTCCCGCAGGTTTGGGCCGCAGTGAGCAGCATGATGTGAGTTTGGCTCCATCTGTGACTTTGTTGGTAGGAATGCAACAAGCACAAGAAAGAGACATGATAGCCAGACAATATGCTAATGATTACAAAGAGATAATGAATTTTGGCTTGAGTTGTTATGATCAGGCTATGGCTAAATGGCAGCAGCCAGCTTGGGCAGTAAGTGCATTATATTTGGGTTTTTTAGCTAGGTATAATGACAGCCATATATCACGCAAGTACGGAGATGTGAGTGTTAAAGAAGTGCGTAAAGCAGGACGCAAGCATCATCAAGCATTATCTCGGCTTGAAAACCCCAAGTTATATCAGCGAGAGTTAATGAAATGGGACTCTGAGCTTAAGCAACGAAAACTTAATCCAGGCACTAGTGCAGATTTAACTGTGGCAACTATTTTTGTGGCTTCAATTATTTAGTGAAAGTTAAGGACATGGCATAAACGCCCACGTCCTTAAGTCTTTACGAATCGATGCATGTCTAAAACAGCCCATTTAGTACGGTAAAGTCTTCATGGCTTATAACGGTATTGGCCCCTACGTTTGCAAACAGAATGGCAGCTTTGCCGTTTATGGCAGTGTTGCCGTCAACATCGTAAAAAAGATTGCCAGTAGATTGATCATATATGATGTACTGGGTTGTAGTTGTGGCAGCAGCTCCTATTACAAAGTTAGTTGCACTAAGCTCCCCTACATAATCATTGCCAGCAGGCCCTACAAGCTTTGTAAAAATAGAGCTGGCGAGAAATATATGATCGATACCCGCTTCAAAATCGGCAATAAGGTCAACATTAGATACTGTCGCTGTCGATAAGGCCGTATCGAATACAAAAGTGTCGGCGCCTGAATCTCCGTGAAGCTCATCGTTTCCTGCGCCACCGATGATTGCATCATTGCCACCACCGCCATAGATAGTATCGTTACCACCTAAGCCTTTTAGCTGGTTAGTGCCTAGCCCGTCAGCGCCATTGTTGTTGCCTTGAATAATATTATCTAGGCCATTCCCAGTTCCATATGTAGCTTCATCTATCAGGATCAAATTTTCTACTAATGATGTAGAGGACAGCGTAAAGTCAACTCTGGCATACACTGTGTCAATACCTTGATTTACTAACTCACTTATCGTATCGGCTTTATTATTTACGTAGTATGTATCATCGCCAATGCCACCAGCAAGCGCATCCCCCTTTGTTGTCAGCGCGGGGTCATTGAGCCCCCCATCAAGCGTATCGTCGCCCGCCAAACCTATTAAAGAGTTGGCTAGCTGGTTGCCTACAATAATATTGTTTTCTGTGTTCCCTGTACCGATAATAGCGCCAACATATTTCGTATTATTAAGTAACACCGCATCTGCCAATTTCAGGTTTTCTACATTCTTTGCCAATGCAGTAATGTTAACGCTCGAAACGATTTTATCAACGCCATCCCCACTGTTTTCAATTACCAAGTCGGCAGAATTATCTACAAAATAAGTATCATATCCAGAGCCACCTTTAAGTGTGTCGATACCTGCTCCGCCGTCAAGTTTATCATTGCCATCAAGCCCAATTAATATATCGTTACCTAGACGTCCTTCGATGTAGTCGCTTCCTGAGCTACCAAGCAGATAATCCTTTAGGCCTTCGCCATGTAGAGTAACAGTAGCTGTTTCTCCAAGCTCTGTAGGGTCTATCTCGAATTTGTACTGTTGTGTATTTTGACTTGTTGTACTGCCACCGTTCTCGATCAGCACATAGTAGTCGCCGGTAACATCTGCACCGAAGTCAAATATAAATCCACCATCAGGTGTAGCGCTTACATAGTGTGAAACAAGTACCGTTGTACCACTGCTATCCAAAATTGATATTTTGAAAAACTCTCTTATAGTTCCTGGAGGGTCAATCAATGGATCTGGATCTACAGGGTCGGGCTCTCCAACTGGAGTGGCATTGAATTTAAATGTGTAAGTACCTGTTTGACCAACTTGAAAGTGGAAGTAGTCTTTATCATTTGCATTTGCTAATGCACCGATTACTAGGTCATCTATCGGTTGATTGGGTAGATTAACTGCTTGTACAAGGGGAGCGCCAAGACCGATTTCAAAGTCTTTTGCATTTGCTATATCGCCATTAAACTCGCCTTCTCCCAACACAAGAGTAGAGGGAAGAGTGGTCACGGTTATTCCATACTGTAATCCGCTAAAACTGGCAAGATTGTTGCCATTAGCTGAAATAGCCACATAATATGTACCAGCAATAGAACTTCTTTCGTAGTTCAACGCTTCAGCACCTGAGGTTGTTGTGTAGAGAACATTAAGTCCACTATCTAATACCGAAAAAGTGAAAGCATCACTTGCTGCATCTTCTGGAGGGGTGAAGTTGAAATTAAGCAACTCAGAACTCTTTAATGTAAATTTAAAGAAATCCACATCATTTGTCGCATTTAACTGGCCGCCAACTAAACTGCCAAATAAGCCTGTATTTGCTGTTAATGCTGTGTTATTTGACTCGAACTCAAAATTTGCCATTTACTTAGCCCCTTGTTCTTAAAATGATATTGATTTCTAAAATTAAATTTAAACATATTCTGGAAGAGTTGCATCCACCCAAATCTTTGGCAAAATCATAACAATAGTCTTCTCATAATATACAATTATTTCATTAAATTTTTTGTGTATGGATTTAGTCGACAATAATTGTCATTATTTGGTTAAATTTTGTTTAAGTGCTTATCTATTTCGGTATATGACGTTGCTGCTTACTTTTTACATAATTTTCAAAATTAGCAATTGCTACATATTTAAGGTTAATAATTTCAGTTACAATGTTTGGCTTGGAGTCAGGCTTACAATTTGGATTAAATCTTTGTTGTGAAGTTGTAAAAATCACGATTTTTAGTATTTTTGGAGGAAATTATGGCTAATTTGTTAGATCAGTTAAAGGCGATAACCACTATCGTTGCAGATACTGGTGATGTTGAAGCAATCAAGAGTGTAAAGCCAGTTGATGCGACCACTAACCCATCACTGTTATTAAAGGCAAGCACACTGCCACAGTATGCACCGTTGATTGACGAGGCTATTGCCTACGCAAAATCACAAAGCAGCGACAAGGCACAACAAATTGAAGATGCAGCTGATAAGTTGGCTGTATTGATCGGTATTGAAATTTCCAAGGTTGTTCCAGGCCGTATCTCTACAGAAGTTGACGCACGCTTGTCATTTAATATTGATAAGATGGTTGCCAAGGGTCGTAAACTGATCAAGCTCTATCAAGATGCTGGCGTAGGTAAAGACCGCGTGCTGATCAAGCTGGCTTCTACCTGGGAAGGTATCAAGGCTGGTGAGATCCTGGAAAAAGAAGGCATCCAGTGTAACCTCACTTTATTATTCGGTTTTGGCCAGGCGCGTGCATGTGCTGAAGCAGGCGTATTCCTGATTTCACCATTCGTTGGCCGTATCCTCGACTGGTACAAGGCAAAGAATCCAGGTACAGAATATACACAGGAAACAGATCCAGGCGTGGTTTCAGTGCGTGCTATCTATGCATTCTATAAAGATCATGGCTACAAAACAGTGGTGATGGGCGCTTCATTCCGTAACACTGGTGAATTGATTGCCTTGGCTGGTTGTGACCGTTTGACTGTTTCACCTAATCTTCTGCAAGATCTGGCCGCAACAGAAGGCACATTGACCCGCGTACTGAGCGATGGCGGTGCTAAATCTGCACCACCAGCAAGATTGACTGAAGAAGAGTTCCGTTTTGCTTTGAATGAAGATGCAATGGCTACAGAGAAACTTGCTGAAGGCATTCGCGGTTTTGTTGTAGATCAAAACAAGCTGGAAAAGGCGCTAGCTGAAAAGCTTTAAGTGATAAATAGACGAGCGTTGACATCTGTTGCAATAGCGCTATAAGATGTTGGCTCACTTTTTTGTAAGTAGTTTTTGTAAGAAGTAACGTAACCTTTCGGAGAAAATATCATGGCATTAACCCAAATGGCACTAGATTCATTAGATTTTGACGCAACTGTAGCTCTGGCTACCCAAGTTGCTCCACACGTGGACATCCTTGAAATCGGTACTCCATGCATCAAGCACAATGGCATCAAGCTGTTGGAAGTTTTGCGTGCTAAGTTCCCAAACAACAAGATCCTGGTTGACTTGAAGACTATGGATGCTGGTTTCTACGAAGCTGAGCCATTCTACAAAGCTGGTGCTGACATCGTTACAGTTTTGGGTACTGCTGATCTGGGCACTATCAAAGGCGTAATCGACGTTGCTAACAAGTACGGTAAAGAAGCTCAAGTTGACTTGATCAACGTGACTGACAAAGCTACTCGTACTAAAGAAGCTGCTAAGCTGGGCGCGCACATCATTGGCGTGCACACTGGTCTGGATCAACAAGCTGCTGGTCAAACTCCTTTCACCGATCTGGCTCTGGTATCTGGCCTGAACCTGGGTGTTAAGATTTCTGTTGCTGGCGGTGTTAAGGCTGCAACTGTTAAGCAAGTTAAAGATGCTGGCGCTTCTATCATTGTAGCTGGCGCTGCTATCTACGGTGCTGCTGATCCTGCTGCTTCTGCTGCTGAAATCACTGGCCTGGCTCACTAAATCTTAGTCTTAAGTTTAGTTATCAGGTAAGTTAAGCACTAAATAATCCACCATCTCGGTTCAGTCATGATCCGGCATGGTGGATTTTCTTTTTGTGCATTCAACAAGATATTAAAAAGGGTTTAAAGATGGATCATCAACAATTTATTTTGGATAGGCTAGAAGGCATTCTGAACGTAACAGACAAGAACAAAGCCGGTGAGCTGCTCAAATTGGTAGAGGGTGCTGGTCGCACGTTTATTGGTGGTGCTGGTCGTTCATTACTGGTTTCCCGCTTTTTCGCAATGCGTCTAGTACATGCTGGCTACAATGTAAGCATGATTGGTGAAGTAGTGACCCCTGCAATTAAAGCTGGCGATCTGCTGATTCTGGTGTCAGGTTCTGGCGGTACGGAGACATTGTTGCCTTTCGTCAAAAAGGTAAAATCCGTAGGCGCAAAACTGGCCGTTATCTCGATGAAAAAATCCTCTGCCATGGCTGACGTTGCTGACCTGGTCATTCAGATTGGTCAGGATGATAGCTTCCCGCTCACCAAAGAGATGCCGATGGGTTCACAGTTTGAGCTTTCCACCCTGATTTTCCTGGAAGGTGCAATTTCCGAGTTGATTTATGCTAAGGGCCTCACAGAAGAGGGCATGCGCGCTATTCACGCTAACCTTGAGTAAGCTCGACTAGATGATATTTATTGCACACGAACAGCCTAAAATATACTCGTGATGATGATCTGTAGTAAATCTGGTAAGGCATTAAAGAAAAGCCATAACTCGCCGATAGCTTAAGCACAGCGATTTATGGCTTTATTTTTTGCTAATGAGTTGTAAAAAACTGAAGTGCAAATAATAAAGATGGGTAGTTTTTACCTTGCTTTTTCATGGATAAAAAACTGTTTTATATAGTTAATATCCTCGTTGCTTTAACTATATGTAGTGTTGTTGAGTATGCCCCGGCTTGGCTGTAATGATTTGTTCTCTGTAATGGCAGTGTGATTTATGTAATAATGCAGGCAAAATTTTAGGCTTAATGTTAAACAGACTTAAGTCAATGTACGGCATCGCTAACCAAGCGATGCTATTTTGTTTCTACGGAAACTTTGATATTTGGAGAAGAAAAATGGCTGTTATTGATCGAGTTTTAGTAGGTGAGGCACTGGTGATTGAAGAGCGTCCTGATCACAGTGGTTTGGATTTGCTTAACGTTGCCCACATTGACCTGATTATGGGACCACGTGGTAGCGCAGCTGAAGATGCATTCTGCCGTACCTTGACCGACCAAAAGTTTGGTGTTAATGGCTTGTTGGCAATTGTTGCTCCTAACATGATGGTTAAGCCAGCTACTGTTATGTTCAACAAAGTAACTATCAAGAATGGTAAGCAAGCTGTACAAATGTTTGGCCCGGCGCAACGTGGTGTTGCTATGGCGGTGATGGACTGTGTTGCTGACGGCACTATCCCACAAGATGAAGCTGACAATGTATTCATTTGCGTAGGCGTGTTCATCGACAGTCGTGCTGATATCGACGAGCGTATTCAAGAGTGGAACTATAAGGCTACTAAACAGGCTATCAAGAGCGCTGTTGCTCGTGAGCCAAAAGTTGCTGACGTAGTGCGCTTGTACAAAGAAACTGCTCACCCATTTGCTGCTAACAACTAAGCATCTGTTTTAGCCGTTAATAAAAAAAAGCCCAACATTGTTTGGGCTTTTTTTATTTCTCAATTTTGCGCACTACTAACAATTTCACTTATTTGCGCATGAGTAATTAGCCCCGCATGTAATGCACTGGCCACCAGCACGCTATGTATATGCATCCCTTTAAGCTGCTGCAAATCTGCAAAACCTCTTACGCCACCAGCCGCATAAATATTGTTATTCATCGCTATTTTTTGTATGGCATCTAGTTGTGCCATATCCGGCCCGGCATCGCTGCCTACTTTATTGAGCGTCATCACAATGACATTCTCCGGCCAAAAAGCTGCGTTTTCTATCAGTTGCTCAGGCCCCTGAAAAACACCAGCCTTAAAATCCAACGAAAGTATCGGCTGCTGCCCGCAAGCTTCTTTCAACGCCTGATAATGTGAAATATCAGAGATGCTTTCTGTTCCCAGTACGCTGATAAATGCTTTAGCCAGCTCGATTTTGCTTACAGAATCAAAACCAGCATCCAGCCAGATATCGATTCCATGGTGTCGTTTCTTAAGCGCTGTAACCAACTCAAAATGATCGCCATTGTTCTGGATGGCATTGATGTCTGCGATGTAAACAGTATCGAATGGGTATAATTCTAGAAGGGCATGCAGAACATCCTCAGGCTTGCTGGAACCGCAAAGGCTGGATTGGATAGGCAGGTAATTTTGCCGGTCTCCGCGCTTGGCATGCACTACTTGGCCGTTCAGCAAGTCAATGACAGGGATGATTTTCATGTTTTGATGGTTTTTATCTTTTCAAGTGCGCTAGTGGTTTAATCGTTAAAGTCAGGTAAGCATGCTTTGAGAATTTTTGTCTGTGAATTTATCACTGGTGGTGGATTATACCGCGAGCCTATGGCGCCAACGCTGGCAAAAGAGGGCATGCTGATGCGCGACGCCTTGCTAAGCGACCTCTCGGCACTGTTGGATGTGGAGCTCACCACTACCTATGATCTGCGCCTTAAAGCGCCTTTATACGGCTGTCAGGCCATACCCATACAAATGCAGGATGACGTCTGGCAGGTATGGGCAGAATGCATACAGCAGGCAGATGCAGTATGGCTGATCACCCCTGAAACTGGCGGTTTGTTAACGCGGCTGACTAAACTGGTCGCACAATACAACAAACCATTACTTGGCTGTTCTGTAACTGCTGTCGAGATTGCCAGCAGCAAGCTCCTGACCTGCAAGACCTTGAGTGATGCCGGGATTGCTACATTGCCTACCTATCATTTTGCAGAATGGCTGCAGTGCAGACCAGAAGCCGTAGATGGATGGGTGGCCAAGATGGACGATGGTGCCGGCTGCGAGGAAAGTGCTTATTTTAGAGATGCAACAGCATTAAGCGAATGGATGCAGTCGCGCAAATCCACCCATGTGATACAGGCCTACCAGCCAGGCCAGCCAGCCAGTATCTCCATGTTATGCAGGCATGGGCAGGCATGGTTGCTGAGCTGTAACCTGCAGAAAATATCAATAGTGCAGGGCAGGTTCTGTTATTCCGGCAGTGTCATCAACGGTATGGCCGAGCATTGGGGCGCCTTTGAGGGCATCGTCCAGCAAGTTGCACAGGCGCTCCCGGGTTTGGCGGGCTATGTCGGCATAGATTTGATAGTCGGCACTGATGACAGTATTCTGGTACTGGAAATCAACCCTAGGTTGACTACCTCCTATGTCGGCCTGCATTCAGCCATCAAGTACAACCCGGCGCAGCTGGTATTAGAGTTGTTGAACTATAATAAGGCTTTAGTTATGAATGAGGCTTTCGTTATGCCAGACATAGCGCGTCATAAGGTGGAAGTCTCACTCCATGCTTAATCAACCGCAGACTATTATTGGCTGGGACGTTGGCGGCGCGCACCTAAAGGCCGTATTGCTAGATCCAGATGGCGTCGTGCTGAGTGCCATTCAACTTGCATGCCCGCTCTGGCGTGGGGTTGATAAGCTGCAGCAGGCTGTTGGCCAAATTCTGAGTCAAGTCCTGAGCGAATTTGATGTGCTCCCTCAACACCATGCGGTCACCATGACAGGCGAGCTGGCGGATATCTTCGCAGACCGCAATAGCGGCGTACTCGAGATTGCAGATGTCATGTGCCAGATATTGCCAGGCAAGGTAACCTTTTACGCCGGTAATACAGGCTTTGTCGCGATTGCCGATGTTGCATACAACACCGCTGATATTGCTTCTGCCAACTGGCTGGCGAGTGCTGCTTTTGTAGCGCAGCAGGTAGAGCAAGGCCTGTTTATTGATATCGGCAGCACTACGGCAGATTTCGTCTTGCTGGCAGATGCCCAGCCACAGCCCCGTGGGCTGTCCGATGCAGCCCGCATGCAGCTTGATGAGCTGGTATACACCGGTGTTGTGCGTACGCCCTTGATGGCGATCAGCTCCCGTATGCCCTTTGCCGGGGAGTGGGTCAACATTGCTGCCGAACACTTTGCTACCACGGCGGACATTTACCGACTTACAGGTGAGCTGTACGAGGCTGCCGATATGGCAGATACGGCAGATGGTGCAGGTAAAAGCCTGGAGGAAAGCGCGCGGCGTTTGGCACGTATGGTGGGGTGTGACCTCGGTGATGCCCCAATCTCCGCATGGATAGGGCTTTCCGGGGCATTCAGGCAAACCCAGCTCAATCAGCTTAACAACGCAGCCATGCGCTGTCTTTCTCGAAATCTAATCCGTGGCAATGCGCCGGTCATTGGCGCAGGCGCAGGCAGCTTTCTGGCAAAAGCGATCGCCAGCCAATTAAATCGGCCTTATCTGGACATTGCGTCGTTGATTCAAAGTGAATCAGATGCCATCACGCAAATGGCGGCGGTGTGCCTGCCAGCTTATGCGGTAGCAAGGCTTTCATTGCCCGGTAATCTATCTACAGTAACTCCTACAATCAATATCACTATTTAATCCTATAACAATTTAATGCTAAAACAAGAAATCACCTACCCAGCCGATAGCGCAACATTATTTGCAAAAATTGCGCATGAGCCATGGGCAATCTACCTCGATAGCGGCCAGCCTGGCAGCCAGTATGGGCGCTATGACATCATGGCTGCGCGGCCTTTCATCACCTTGTCCACCCGTGGTGAGCAAACGGCCATTCACGACAGGCAAGGCTTTCGGGTCAGCCTGGAAGATCCTTTTGCCCTATTGAAGCAGACGCTTGCAACTTACTCTTTAATAAAGGCGACTTTGCCGTTTGAAGGCGGTGCCATCGGTTATTTTGGATATGACCTGGCGCGCAGGCTGGAATCGCTGCCAACCTTGGCGGTAGATGCTGAGGATATGCCACAGATGATGATCGGTATCTACGATTGGGCGCTAATTGTTGATCACCGTGAAAAACGTGCCTGCCTGGTCTCTCATGCTGTGGATGCAAAAACAGAGCAAGGCTGGGCTGCACTGTGTGCTTTGTTTGAACAAGTTGAACCTGAGCCTGCCGACGAAGTTGGGGATGCTGCTTTCGCCATTACTTCAAGACTCAGCTCTAATATGGACTTGCCGACTTACGAGCGTGCCTTCGACCAGATCAAACGCTATATCGTCGATGGCGACTGCTACCAGGTCAATCTGGCACAACGCTTCTCGGCACACGCCAGAGGCGATGCTTGGGCCGCCTATCAACACCTGCGTGAGATCAGCCCGGCGCCTTTTATGGCGTATATGAGCTTCCCCGAGTTGCAAGTGCTCTCGGGCTCCCCAGAGCGCTTTTTGCAGGTTAAGGGAGATCATGTTGAAACCCGTCCCATCAAGGGCACGCGTCCACGTTCGGCTGATGTAACAGAGGATGCGCAGAACGCGACTGACCTCAAGGCCAGCCTAAAAGACCGGGCAGAGAACCTGATGATCGTGGATTTGCTGCGCAACGATATCAGCAAGAGCTGTGCAACGGGCAGCGTGAAGGCGGATCGCCTGTTCGCACTGGAAAGTTTTGCCAATGTGCATCACCTAGTGAGCACAGTCACCGGCAAACTGGCAGCAGGCATGACTTCTATCGATTTATTGAAAGGCTGCTTCCCTGGTGGCTCTATCACCGGTGCGCCCAAGCTCAGGTCTATGGAGATTATCGAGGAGCTGGAGCCGCACCGGCGCGGCCTTTATTGCGGTGCTATTGGCTATATCGGTTTTGATGGCAATATGGATACCAATATCGCCATCCGCACAGCGGTTTACTCGAAGCATGAGATACGTTTCTGGGCGGGCGGCGGTATAGTGGCTGACTCGGAAATGCAAAAAGAGTATCGTGAAACCTGGGATAAGGCGTCATCCATGTTGCAACTGATGCAGCATTTTGGCGCTAGCGAGACTAAAGCAGACCTACCTTAAGAGTATGGAGAATAACAATAATGCTGCAACTGAATAGAGCGACCCTATGGGTTAAAAACCATGTGGCTGAAAAGCTATGTGGGTAGTCAAATTGGGGGGCAGCCTGCTAGGCACACCAGAACTCAAGCAGTGGCTGGAAGTGTTCACGCGCCATGGCGATGGCAAGGTGGTCATCGTACCGGGCGGTGGCATTTTTGCGGATGCGGTACGTGAATCCCAAAAGTTGACTGACATCAGCGACTTGGTCGCCCACAAAATGGCAGTAATGGCCATGGATCAATTCGGGGTCATGATGACGGGCCTGAATCCTGGCCTGGTCACCGCTGCCAGTGAGCTGGAAATTGCCGAACGTGGCTGGCAGCACAGGGCGATTGTCTGGCTGCCATCAAATATGGTCTGTAACGATGACGCGATACCCGCCAACTGGCAAGTCACTTCCGATAGCCTGGCTGCATGGCTGGCGGCCAAACTCAACGCCGAGCACCTGATCCTGGTTAAACAGCAGCGCCCATCAGTCATGCAGATATCGGTAGACCGCCTGATCAAAGACGGCATGCTGGACGAGCATTTTGGCGATTTTATAGCTGGGCAGACTTTTAAAACCTGGGTGTTGGGCAAAGCCGACCATGTTGCGTTCAATGATGGTATTTCACATGAAAAATCCCCGCCGGTGGGGGCAGAAGTCAGATGTGCATGGAATTGATAAAGGAGTAGGAAATGACAGACTTAACAGATGAGCCAAAAACACAAGGCCGTGTATACAGCCTGGATGAAATCAACGCCAAGATAGCAGCAGAACTGCCACATTGGTTTTATGAAGATGGCTGGATCCGCCGCAAATACAAAACCAGCGGCTGGAAAGGCACGCTGATGGTGGTGAATACCGTCGGTCATCTGGCCGAGGCAGCTTGGCATCATCCAGATTTAACAGTCTCTTACGCCTTTGTCATCGTCAAGCTCTGCACCCATAGCGCCAAGGGCATTACCGATAAAGACTGGACGCTGGCGAAGAAAATAGAAGATGTGATTCAGTGGCAACCGGGTAAAGAGGGCGGTGCGCTGGAAGGTACGCCGAATGAGGATGCTCGGTTTAAATATATTAAGTACGATCACATCTGACTAGGGGCTTTTGCCCCGTGTCGAAGATAGGGAGCCCTTGCATTGGTTGGTAAAAGAACTAATCCAGATTGTGTCTGCAATTTGAGCGCGCCTAGATAAAAAATGACAGATAAAAAATATTCATTAGGTCGCCATCCAACGAGCAAAGGTCTGGTAGCAGAATTTGCTATCAAGAGAATGGACTATGCAACAGTAAAAAAATATCTTCGAACCCCACCTAACAAATACCCCAGATTTCTTTATCGTTATATTCATCCAGACATTTCAATTGAAAGGCTAGAGGAACAGTTGATTGAAGGTGATTTCTGGCTGAGTTCTTGCCAGAGCTTCAATGATCCGTTCGATATGAGCGCTAAAGCGGTGATGGAAACATCTGTCAAAAATAAACGCAAACGGATTGAAGCATTAGTAAAAGATCAAGCTCCATTACTAAAGCGAAGGGAATTTGAGGCCACAGTAACCCAGCTGATGACTGCTCCTACATTTAAATCTGAAAGATTTTCAGAAATTCTGAGGAAAAACCTAGATGGTGTGGGTGTGTTATGTTTTAGTGAGGATGCCCGAAATCTATTAATGTGGAGTCACTATGCTCAACATCATAAAGGCTTAGTTATCCAAGTTGAGGTGGCTAAAGATCCTCAAGTCTTAACGGGTGCATTTCCTGTCGACTACAGTCTGGATTATCCAGTCTATGATTGGTTCAAGGGTGATGACCAACAATTGACAACAATTATGTTAAGAAAGCATGACGGTTGGAAATATGAAAAGGAACATCGAATAATTCGTGTAGGTGAACCTAATATGCATTTGCATATAAATCCGTGTGCAATAACCGCCGTGATTATGGGATGCCGTTCAGATAAGCAACTGCAGTCCAAAGTTGAGGGCGTATTGGAAAAAAGAAAGATTCAAGGGTTTCCAGATATTATTAGATATCAAGCTATTAAACATCTATCACAGTACAAGCTAAGAATCTTAAGTACTCAAAAGGTAGAGAGGCCGCCCGCGTAGGGCGCACCTGCTTACGGTGCGCCGTATATTGCTGTATTTCATCGGAAAACTGCTTCGCAATTCCGTCGTACACGGTTGATTAGGTGATGCTTTGACAGGCAATATTAATCAGCCTGAGAATAGAAAGCGTAATGTTTATCTTTATCGCGCTTGGCTATATACATGGCTTGATCGGCTTTAACCATTAAATCCTGCTCGCCGTCATCCGGGTAGATGCAGGCGCCTATGCTGGCATCGGGGTAGAGCAATACGGTGTCTACCTCGAATGGTGCGCGTAATGCCTGTAATAGCTTGTGAATAATCATTTCACAGTCTTCTTTGGAGGTGATCGAGGTGAGTAGCACGACAAACTCGTCCCCACCTAGCCGAGAAATGGTGTCTTCTTCACGCAATTGTTGATGCAAGCGATTGGCGATTTCCTTGAGTAACATATCCCCAACGTGATGACCGTAGGTGTCATTCACTGGCTTGAATTCATTGAGATCGACAAACAATAGAGCCAGCTTGCTGCCCTGGCGATTGGCAGAAAGTATGCCTTGTAGTAAGCGGTCATCGAACAGCAGGCGGTTGGGTAGCCCAGTCAGCGCATCGTAATAGGCAAGTTTGCTGAGCGACTCTTCAACCGATTGTTGCAGTGATATATCAGCGACGGTTTCTAATGTCATGTCCTTATCATCTGCAGAAAGTTCGCTGCAGTGCGAGGATACGGGGAATACTGAGCCGTCTTGGTGACGTCCCAGCAGCTGATTGCCACGCTTGAACACTAAATGGTGATGGGCTTTGCCAATAAGCTCATTGAATACTTTGAATCCAAAAATAGTACCTGCAGTTTTATTGGCTGCAACCACAATACCGCGCTCATCATAAATAAGCAGTCCTGCATTGATCTTGTGGATGACCTGGTTGAGGGCATTCTTGCTTTTATTGATATGGCTGAGTTCACGTCGCATGAGTAGCAGCATGATGCAGAAGCTGGTAATCGCTAAGCCCATCATCAGGCTTTGAATTAAATGTAGCTGGTTAGTCTTGCGGACAGCATTTTCTTCCAAGGCCACCGTCAGCTTATTCATAAGCTTCAGTATCGACTGGTTGCGCTCAATGCCTATGCTAACTGCCTGTTTGAGCAAGGTGTCGAAGTGGGCTGGATTAACATCAGCTTCAGCAGCAAGTAATGAGGTAACTGCAATTCTATAAGGCTGCCATTGGCTTTCACCATCTTCAGCCAGTTGCATGGTATCCCGCCCACTCAATGCAGTAAGGCGCGTCATTTTGCCATCTGCATTTTCGACGGTACCGCCTAGCCTGAATGCACTAAGTGTGCTGTCGAACTGGTTGAAAGTCAGGCGCAGCTCATTGAGATTGTTGATCCTTTGCTGCTCATCCTTGAATCGGTCCAGCATCAATAGGCATTTCATCATGCGCTGGCTTAGCATGCGCTGTCGGCCAGAGAGGTTGATAGTAATGGCATCCTGCTTGACTTGGTCTGAGATGATGAAGGTGTTGATCAGCAGGAAAATATCCAGCGTAAAAAATAGGCCAATAATCACCAACATCAATCGGTGCCTGTATTGATTAGCTTTTGGGAGAAATTCCATGGGGATATTTGATTGCTTGCGGGTCTAGTTGTAAGAAATAGTTGAGTTGTATGGGATGTTATCTTAGTTGAAAGCTTTTTTCTCAAACCTTCCAAAGTGCAGCATGATAGTAGGCAATATCAGCAAGTTGAGTATGGTCGAAGTCACTAAGCCACCTACAATAATCGTTGCCATCGGGCCTTCAATCTCGCGGCCTGGCTGGCCGCTACCAGCGGCAAGCGGTAAGAGCCCCAGTGCAGTGACCAGCGCAGTCATTAGGATAGAAGGCAGGCGTTCTGAAGCCCCGCGGATAGCAGTTTCCAAGCCCCATGCCATGTTCTCTTCGTCAATCAAATGCTGGTAGTGCGAAACCAGCATGATCGAGTTACGCAGGGTAATACCAAACAAGGTAACGAATCCAACCAGCGAACCTAGCGAGATCCAGCCGCCTGTGAGCATGACTGCCAGCACGCCACCAATGAGTGCAAAGGGCAGGTTGGCAAAGGTCAGCAGCAGGTTGCGCAGGCGCCCGAAAGCAACATACAGCATGAGGAATATGCCGACGATAGCCAATAAAGAATGCACAATCAAATCTTCACGTGACTTTGCCTGGGCTTCCGCCTCGCCGCTAAAGGCCAGGTAGTTGCCGGGTGCAAGATGCACTTCTTTCTTAATGCGTTCTTTAAGCTCGTTGGTAAAGCTGGAAATATCGCGGCCCACCACATTGGCCGTGACGGTCTGTATACGCTTTGCGCCGGAGTGCAAAATCTTGGAGCGGCCATTTTCCTGGGTGATATCGGCAACGTCGCTTAAGCGTACCAGTTTGCCTTCGTTATTAATCAGCGGCAGTTTGCCTACCTGCTGCAAGTTGTTACGCGAGGCGTTATCCAGCACGACGCTGACGCCCACTACACGGCTGCCTTGATACACTTGTGCCACAGGCAGGCTTTCGTAGGCGGCACGGATGTTATCCAGCACGTCAGTCGGTTGCAAGCCCCATTGCAGCAGCTTGTCTGCGCGCAGGCGTATCACCAGTTGTGGTGTGCCCGGCGGTGACTGCACCAGCACATCTGATGCGCCGTGGATACTGGCCAGTATGCCTGCAATCGCTTGTGCATCACGGTCTAGCGCATCCAGATCACGCCCGTAGATATTGATGACCTGCGATGCGGCATAGCCAGAGATGGTTTCCTCGATCCGCTCGGTGAGGAAGGTGTTGATGGCAAAATTGACGCCGACAAAACCAGCTGGCTTGGGGCCATCTGCATCATCATCAATATCTTCATCATCCACACCGGAGAGTCTTTCGCGGATTTCCTGAAGGATACGTGACTGCTCTTCGCCGGAGACGGTACCGACTTCGATTTCGAATTCACTATAATGCGTGCCGAAAGTATCGGCGCCATTCGGCGCGCGGCCAACCCACTGCGCGATGGAGCGTACGCCTTTGACCTGGCTGACTGCCTCTGCCACTTTTTTGCCTATACGCAGTGACTCCTGCTCCGAGCTGCCCGGTACCAGGGTCATATGCATGATGTAGTGGCCTTCATGCAGGGCGGGGATGAACTGGCTTTTAAACAAAGGCAAGGTGCCCAATCCCAGTGCAATAAGCACGATGGCAACCACGATCACGGCTTTGTAGTGTTGTTCGATACTATGCAGCCATTTAACGTAATGCTTTTTGATGATGCGTATCATCGGCGAGTCTTCGCTATCCAGTTTGGCATTACCCAGTAGCAGGTAACACAAGGCTGGTGTCAGTGTCAGCGCCACTACCAGCGAGGCCAGAATGGCGGCGATATAGGCAAAGCCCAATGGCGCAAACAGTTTGCCTGCTACGCCACTTAGGGTAAGTAGTGGCATGAATACCAGCACCACGATCATGGTCGCGTAAACCACCGAACTACGTACTTCCATGGAAGCATCGAATACGACTTTGTAGACGGCCCTAGGCACAGCTAGCAAACGGTTTTCACGCAAGCGGCGGAAGATGTTTTCGGTATCGATAATCGCATCATCGACCACCTCGCCCAGCGCAATCGCCAGCCCACCTAATACCATGATGTTAAGGCCAATATTGAAGTAGCTGAGTACCACGATGGCAGTCAATAGCGAAAGCGGAATGGCAGTGGCTGAAATAAAGGCAGTACGGGCGTTAAACAGGAACAGGAACAGCACGGTGATGACCAGGATGGAACCGATCAGGATATCTTTTTGCACGCCATCAATAGCGGTTTCGATGAAGTTGGCAGGGCGGAACAAGCCCTCGTGCAACGTGACTTTTTCTGTTGTCAGCGTTGGTTTAAGCTCTTGCAATGCTTTTTCAATCGCCCTGGTAACCCCGTCTGTATTGGCTCCCAGCTGGCCTTGAATTGAAAGATAGACGCCGGATTTGCCATTAATGGCAGAGGCGCTGATAGAAGGCGCCGCGCCTTCTACAACAGCACCGATATCGCCAAGCCTGACAGTTTGGCCGTTGCGATGCAGCAGCGTAGTTTGTGCCAGATGCTGTGGCGTGAGCGACTGGCCTTCGGTATTGATGATGATGCGCTGGTTATTGTTCTCGATGAAGCCTGCGCCACGCACGCCAGTGGCTTTGCTGGCGGCTTCCATCACCTGTTGTAGTGATACGTTATAACGTATCAGCTTGTCAGGGCTGACCTGGATCTGGAATTGCCGTACTTCCCCGCCAAATACGTTGACATCGGCGACGCCTGGCACCGCCAGCAGGTGCGGTCGTATGGTCCAGTCGACGATGGTACGCAACTCCATTAAGGAGCGGCTTTCCGAAGTCAGGCCGATGCCCATCACCGTACTTGCAGAGGAGGTAAGCGGTGTGATGTTGGGCGTGATGCCTGCAGGTAACTGATTGGCAAGGGTAGTCAAACGCTCTGCCACCACCTGACGGTTGCGGTAAACATCCGTGCCTTCCTTGAATATCACCGTGACTACCGACAGGCCGGGTATGGACTGTGAGCGCATGGTATCAATCCCCACAGTACCGGCGATGCTATTTTCTATGCGTTGCGTCACCAGTGACTCAACCAGTTCGGCCGATAAACCGGGGGATTCGGTCTGTATCACTAGCTGGGTAGGGGAGAACTCGGGAAAAACATCCAGGTTGCTGCGCGTCAGGCTATAAACGCCATACAGCACCACAAGGCTTGCCAAGCCTATGATGACGCCGCTAAAGCGAATGGAGAAACGGACAATCGCCGACATCATCGCTGGCTAATCCTCATTCTCATTCTTAATCTGATACTTGAATTCTTCTGAAAGCAGAAGTTGCGCCCCACTGATGACCACCTCATCACCGGGTTTGAAATAGCCAACATTAAACCAGCCGCCAGTAGCTTCGGTCTCTGTGCTGATAGGTAGCCTGATAAATTTATCAGCGGCTTGTTTTTTATATACCCAGGCTTTGCCGCTGTACCAGACAACCGCGCTTGATGGCACCAATACGCCAGCAGCTTTTGCTGAATCACTGCTTTTAACTGTATTCATGCGCACTGTGACGCGCATACCTGCACGTAAACTATCTGCAGGGGCACGGTAATAGTAGGTTTTGCCTTGCATGGTGCTATCCGTTTGGGGCGAGGCTGAAACAAAGCTCGCCGTGATGGCTTTGCCCTGGCTCCCCGTCGGTAAGATGCTGACGCTGTCTCCGACATTGGGGGTAGTTGCATCAAAGGGAAGTGTCACCTGTAGCAGCACCTCTTTGTACTCCAGCAGTTTTTGCAATGAAGCACTGGCCGGTTGCTGGGTTGCCTGAATGGAAAGGGCTTCTCCCCAGGTTTGGCGCATATTGTCACGCAGATTGCTGGCTTGTATTTCGGCCGCCTGCACCTTGGCTTGGTCTGATCGGTACAAAGCCTGGGCGGCAATCACTACACGATCGGACACATTATGGTCATCCTGGTTAAGCTTTAGTACCCGTTGGTAATCTTGCTGGCTATTGGTGAGCGAGGCGCGTGCTACATTGGCGTCTGCCTTCGCTGTCAGGTAGCGCGTGCGCAGATCAATCAATGCATCGATGCTCATGATGCTGCCAAACGCGCTGAGCGTATCCTGATGTTTGCTTGAGCTTAGCGCAACAGTTTTGATGTCGCTCTGCGCCTGCGCTTCCGGGCTGAGGGTGATGACAGTGGCGCCCTGTTCTACGCTGACAAGGTTAGGCGTTTCGATTTCATCTGGCTGATCACGGGTATACGCCTCGTATTCATCACGGCCATAAAATATCAGTACCCAGAACAGGACAATGAGCAGGAAGGCTTGCAGGCCAATAATGATGGCGACTTTACGATTCATGGCTGGTTTCTCGGCAAAGTGTTAACTCGCAAGGATTAATCCCCAATATTTTTTTAAGGACTGACTGCTTTATCAAGCTGGGCCGGCATTGATAGTGCGTCTTCGACAGGCTGCTGCATTATATCTTCAAGATTAGCCGTGGCACGCTTCGCTTTGTAAGCCACATTCAATATGTTCTGCTCAGCCAGCAGGTTTTCCAGCCGCGTGGTAGTAAGCTCCAGCCGGTCGGCAAAACCTGCATCAAACTGCTTTTGTGTCTGCTGGATACGAGCCTGCTGCGCTTGTTGAAATTGGCGTGCCTTGACTAGTTCATTCATGGCGGAAAAATAACGGGCTCTGGCTTGAGATAAGCTGCCAATGACTGAGGCCTGCAAGGCTTCAAACTGGGCCGCTTCTACATCGCGTAAGGCATTAGCTTCGGCTATCAGGCCACGATTCTTGGTGATGAGCGTCATAAGGGCTGATATGCCAAGCGACCATATTTTATCGCCTTGATCATAGCTATAGCCTGGTGAAAGTACGACGTCGGGATACTGCTTGGCAATTTCCAGTCGCAGCTTGGCTTCTGCAGCGGCATAGCGAGCCAGCGCTGCACGAATATCCAGGCGGTTAAGTAGTGTTGCTTGCTGAAACTCATCGTTTAATAGCGTGGAGGGAAGCGCAGGGGTAGCTGAAGCGTCTTGCCAGTTTGATGAAGCCAGCATCAGCTTATCAAAGCTTTGTTGAGACAGGCCGGCATTGTTTGCCAAGGCTGCGCGTAACTCAGGCAGACGGCCTTTTTCAGCTTCCAGTGCCTGTTGCGTCTTTTGTAATTGCAGGCGTGCATTACTGGTTTCTATGCTGGATGACATCCCGGCTTCCAGGCGTTTCTCCAGCATACCAACTATCGCTGTGCGTAAATCAAGCTCTGCCTGCAAGATAAGCACTTGCTGTGTGCTGTACGTGTAATCAATCAAGCTGTAAGCCAGGCGGCTACGAACTTGCCATGCAGTCTGCGCAATATCGATACGTGCCGCTTCAGATAAGCTTGTTGCCCTGTCTATCCTTGCCTGGCGCTTGCCGCCGGTTTCCAGTGGCACATCGATACTCAGGCCATAAGTCCATGGAGAAACTCCGCCATCATTCTGGCTATGATTTTCTACATTGGTTGAAATGCCTGGAATAGGCCGTTGCGCGGCCGTGATCTCGCCAGACCTGGCAGCACGCCATTGCGCACGTGCTACATCAAGTTGCGGGTGAAAGTACAGGGCGCTATAGGTGAGTTCGCGCAGACCCCATTGCTGGACAGGAATCTTGTTTTCTGGGTAATCCAGTGTGATGAGGTATTGCCGAAAATCCTCGCTATCAGGACTATGTGCTACATATCTCGCCGCTATTTGTGCTGGTTCGATAGGTTTGGGCTGGTAGATTTGGAAGCCGCAGCCAGCAAGTGACAGTACTGTTACCAAAGCCATAAATAAACCAATGTCAGCAAAGCCAAAGACGCCAAAGCCAGGCACAGTAAAGCACCTGAAGTTTATTTTAATTGTTGTATTTGATTTTGCCATTCATCTCCACCCCAGCCAGATATTACATGCAGAGCTGTAGTACAGGCAATTTTCAAGCGGATGAGGAGAGGGGGGATTTTAGAATCCAGCTGGATGCTGGATTCTTTATACAGGACTTAATTTAGTGACGGGCTTACTGGACGATAACAGCGTGTACTGCGCCTAAAGCATCTTGCAGCGTTTCTTCGGTTAATGAGTTGATGCTGGCGGATAGAAGCTCAGCCGCTTCAACTGCACCTTTTGGCAGGTCATGACTATCCAACTCCGCGATTAGTCCGGCTGCGGAACCTGTTACCTTGAGTAAGGCGAAACGCTCTTTCATCAATAATTCGACTTCAGAGCGCAACATATTAATTTCTTCTTGATTGATGGAGCTTTGCATAATGACTTTCTATAGCTTTCTTTGGTTTGTAACTCTATCTAGGTTTGGCGACTAACTACAATTCAGCCAAAATGTATTAAGTACATCTTCCTACTAGTCGCTGCCATGTGTCAACCAGACATATGGCAATCAACTTGCTTACATAAACTACAGGCATCAACTACAAGAGATTTGTGCTCAAGTAGTTTTCGCGAGTGAGAGAGTACGATACAATAGCGTGCTTTATCAGATTCAATTATCAAATAAGAATTCTTAATCTGGCTTAAATGTAAGTTTGGTTTGTTGAGTAACAAATATCCATTACATGAATGCCTGCATTGAACAGATTTTATTACTACCTGCGAAAGTGGCGGAATTGGTAGACGCACTGGATTTAGGTTCCAGCGCCGCAAGGCGTGAGAGTTCGAGTCTCTCCTTTCGCACCAACTTCTTGAGTTTAAGGAATACAGCATGTCAGCTACTGTTGAAACCATCAGCAACCTAGAACGTCGTATGACAGTTACTGTGCCGATGCAGCCAATCGAAGAAGAAATCAACCAACGTATCAGCCGCTTATCACGCACTGCCAAGATTGCAGGCTTCCGTCCAGGCAAGGTGCCATTAAAGCTGGTACAGCAACAATACGGCGCGCAAGTACGCGATGAAGTCTTGTCTGGCGCTGTTGAGCGTTCATTCTCTGATGCAGTTGAAGAGAACAAGCTGCGCGTTGCCGGCTTCCCTAACATTGAGCATAAGCCTTTCGTCGAAGCTGAAGGCCAGTTTGAATATGTAGCGACCTTTGAAATTTTCCCCGAGATCGTGGTTGGTGACCTGAGCAAAGCCAAAATCGAGCGTCCAGTACTAGATGTCGTAGAAGCTGATGTTAAAAGAACCATTGATGTGTTGGTGAAACAACGTGCCACTTACGAGCCAGTAAAACGCGCTGCTAAAAAGGGTGACAAGGTCAACCTTAGCCTGAAAGCTTTTATTGATGGCCAGGAAGTTGAAGCTACCGATGAAAACGGTGTTGATCTGGTGCTATCTGAAGGTGGCCGTGTTGCGGAATTTGATGACAATGTCATTGGTAGCAAAACCGGTGTTGAAAAAACTTTCGAAATTACTTACCCGGCTGATCACAAACCTGAACAATTGGCAGGTAAAACTGTCTCTTATCAAGTGACCGTAAATACGGTATCTCAGGCAGTATTACCTGAAGTTGATGCCGATTTCGCGCGTAGCCTGGGTGTGGAAGACGGCGATGTGGAAAAGATGCAGGCCGAAATCAAGGAAAGCCTGAATCAGGAAGTGGCGAAGCGAGTGCGCGCCAAGGTTAAAGAACAAGTTTTTCAGGCGTTGGTAGAAACTGCAAATGTTGAATTGCCTAAAACGTTAGTCGGTGTCGAGATTAATCGTTTGATGCAAATGACTCAGCAGAATCTGCAGCAGCGTGGTGTGGATGTGACTAATGTCACGCTGGAGCCGAGCATGTTTGAAGAGCAGGCTAAGCGTAGTGCAAGTTTGCGATTGATTCTTGGTGATATCGTCAACAAGAATGCATTGCAAGCCAATGCAGAGCAAGTGCGTGCGATGGTAGATCAGTTTGCACAAAGTTTTGAGCGTCCTGCCGATGTAGTGCGCTGGTACTATGAAGACGTAAAGCGTCTGGATGAGCCAGCAGCATTGGCGACAGAAGAAAATGTTGTGACCTGGGTATTGAATCTTGCCAAGGTCACAGACAAAAAAGTGAAATTTGACGATTTGATGGGAAATGCTTAATGAGTATGTACAGTCAGTCTGGATCACAAGGTAATAATCAGTGGGAGCCACAAGGCCTGGGTTTGATCCCTATGGTTGTGGAGCAAAGCGGCCGCGGTGAGCGCTCTTACGATATTTATTCACGCCTGCTCAAAGAGCGAGTGATTTTCCTGGTTGGTCCGGTCAATGACATGTCAGCTAATCTCATTGTGGCGCAGTTGCTATTCTTAGAAGCTGAAAATCCTGATAAGGACATCTCGCTATATATTAATTCCCCGGGTGGTTCAGTTACTGCTGGAATGTCTATTTATGACACCATGCAGTTTATTAAGCCGGATGTCAGCACCCTGTGTATCGGGCAAGCTGCAAGCATGGGCGCATTCTTACTGGCATCTGGTGCCAAGGGTAAGCGTTTCTGCCTGCCCAACTCACGTGTGATGATTCACCAGCCTTCAGGTGGCTTCCAAGGCCAGTCAAGCGACATTGAAATCCATGCCAAGGAGATCATGTATCTGCGCGGGCGTCTGAACGATATTCTTGCACACCACACTGGCAAGACTGCCGAAGAAATTGATCGGGATACCGAGCGTGATAATTTCATGAGTTCAGAGCAGTCTGTTGCTTATGGCATGATAGACAAGGTTATTGCCAACCGCACAGATGCCGCATAATATGACAGTGTTAGTTTTATATTAGGAAAGTTTAATGACGACCAAAGCCGAAGGCGAAAAATTACTTTATTGCTCGTTTTGCGGTAAAAGTCAGCATGAAGTCAGAAAGCTGATAGCAGGGCCCTCTGTATTTATTTGCGATGAGTGTGTCGATCTTTGCAATGACATTATTCGCGAAGAAGTGCAGGGTGACGGCGCACTTAAGACCCGCGATGGCGGTCTTCCTACTCCCAAAGAAATTTGCGCTATTCTTGATCAATATGTCATTGGTCAAACCCAAGCTAAAAAAAGTTTATCCGTTGCGGTTTACAATCACTACAAGCGCTTAGATCAGGCATCACCTAGCGATAAAGACGATGTTGAAATCGCCAAGAGTAATATTCTGGTGATTGGCCCAACAGGCTCAGGCAAGACTTTGCTGGCGCAAACACTTGCCAGGCTGCTAGATGTGCCTTTTGTGATGGCCGATGCTACTACGTTGACCGAAGCCGGTTATGTAGGTGAAGACGTCGAGAATATCATGCAGAAGCTGCTGCAGAAATGTGACTATGATGTTGAAAAAGCACAGCGTGGCATTGTATATATCGATGAAATCGACAAAATCTCACGCAAATCAGATAACCCATCAATTACTCGCGATGTTTCTGGCGAAGGCGTGCAACAGGCCTTACTCAAGCTGATTGAAGGTACGGTTGCATCCGTGCCGCCTCAAGGTGGACGCAAGCATCCAAATCAAGAGTTCGTGCAACTCGACACTACCAACATCCTGTTCATCTGCGGTGGTGCATTTGACGGCTTGGATAAAGTCATCCGTCGCCGCTCTGAGAAAGGTGGTATTGGTTTCGGTGCTGAAGTAAAGAGCAAGGAAGATGCACGCGCAATTGGCGAAGTTTTGCGTGACGTAGAGCCTGAAGATTTGATCAAGTTTGGCCTGATCCCTGAATTTGTAGGTCGCTTGCCTGCTATTGCGACACTGGAATCACTGGACGAAGCAGCTTTGATGACAATTCTGGTTGAGCCTAAGAATGCTTTAACCAAGCAGTTCGCCAAACTCTTCAAGATGGAAGGAGTGGAGCTGGAGTTTCGTGATTCTGCCTTACGTGTTATTTCCAAGAAAGCGCTGGAGCGCAAGACAGGTGCACGTGGATTACGCTCTATTATCGAACACGCTTTGCTTGAGATCATGTTTGATTTGCCATCCATGCCCAATCTGACCAAAGTGGTGGTGGATGATGGCGTGATTAACGGTAATAACCCACCCATCCTGATTTACTCTGATGAGGCTCCACGTCTCGCCGAATCAGCAAGTTAGACTGTTAATGTGACTGATTGCAAAGTCAGTCACATGCGTTGAGCCATGCGTTTGAAATTTTTAACGCTGGCACTTGAAGCGCCAGTGTTTGCCCCCAATTAGATAATATACGCACACAGTATGTTGCTGTGTGCAGCTAACACTGAAGGTTTTCTCCATGACAGAACAAACTCTACCGGCTTTCTCCCCAGACTCTGGTTTGTTGCCGCTACTGCCCCTTCGCGATGTAGTGGTGTATCCCCATTTGGTTATCCCTTTGTTTGTTGGTCGTGCCAAGTCTGTTCGCGCGCTTGAGCTCGCCTCTGAGCATAACAAGCAGATATTGCTGGTTGCACAAAAGTCTCCTAATAAGGATGAGCCCGATGCTGCCGACTTGTATGAAGTCGGCACTATAGCTACCGTATTGCAAATGCTTAAGTTGCCTGACGGCACTGTAAAAGTGTTGGTTGAGGGTGTGCATCGTGCAAAAGTAGTCGAGTTTGTCGAGACGGATGAATGCTTTGCGGCAAAAGCAGAGCGTATCGAGAATACACCGGAAGACGACAGCGAAACCCAGGCGCTGATGCGTACCGTGTTTACTCAGTTTGACCAGTACGTGAAACTGAATAAAAAAATCCCCCCGGAAATCCTGACCTCGCTTGCCACCATTGATGACGCTGGCCGCTTAGCTGACACTATTACTGCGCATTTGACGCTCAAGCTTGAAGAGAAACAGAGCATACTCGAGATGTTCAGTGTTTCCGATCGCTTGGAGCACCTGTTAAGTTTGCTGGAAGCGGAAATCGATATTCTGCAGGTGGAAAAGCGTATCCGTGGGCGTGTAAAACGTCAGATGGAAAAAAGCCAGCGCGAGTATTACCTCAATGAGCAAGTTAAGGCCATTCAGAAAGAGCTTGGAGAGCAGGATGAAAATGCTGATATTGAAGAGCTGGAAAAACGCATAAAGCTGGCTGGTATGACTAAAGAGGCTTTGAAAAAAGCTAATGCTGAAATGAAGAAGCTGAAGATGATGTCGCCCATGTCGGCAGAGTCGACTGTGGTGCGTAATTACATCGAGACGTTGGTTAATCTGCCATGGAAAAAGAAAACCAAAATCAGTAAAGATCTGATTGCTGCTGAAGGCATTCTGGATGCAGATCATTACGGCTTAGAGAAAGTTAAAGAGCGTATTGTTGAGTATCTGGCAGTGCAACAACGTGTTGGTAAGCTTAAAGCGCCTATCTTGTGTCTGGTTGGTCCTCCTGGTGTGGGTAAGACTTCGCTTGGGCAAAGCATAGCCAAGGCAGTTAACCGCAAGTTCGTACGTGTAGCGCTGGGTGGCGTGCGTGACGAATCCGAAATTCGCGGTCATCGCCGTACTTATATAGGTTCTATGCCAGGCAAAGTTTTGCAGAGCATGACCAAGGTCGCTGTGAAAAACCCATTATTCTTGCTTGATGAAGTGGATAAGATGGGCCAGGATTTCCGTGGCGATCCATCTTCAGCGTTGCTGGAAGTTCTGGACCCTGAACAAAATCACACTTTTGTCGATCATTACGTCGAAGTTGAGTACGACTTGTCTGACGTGATGTTTGTAGCTACCGCTAATTCGCTCAATATTCCAGCACCATTGCTTGATCGTATGGAAGTCATTCGTCTTGCAGGTTATACGGAAGATGAAAAAGTGAATATTGCCATGCGCTATTTGCTACCCAAGCAATTGGAAACTCACGGACTAAAAGATACAGAAATCAGTATCGCCGAAGCCACCATACGTGATGTGGTACGTTATTACACACGTGAGGCAGGTGTGCGCAGTCTGGATCGTGAAATTTCCAAAGTTTGTCGCAAGGTAGTAAAGGAGCTGCTCACGGCAAAAGCCAAATCTACAAGTAAAGTGGCGCGCAAAGTATCGGTAACACCAAAAAATCTTGATAAATACTTAGGTGTTCAGCGCTTTGACTATGGCGTTGCCGCTAAAGCAAATCAGGTTGGTCAGGTTACCGGTTTGGCATGGACGGAAGTGGGCGGCGAGCTACTCACCATAGAGTCGGTATTGCTGCCAGGCAAGGGCAAGGTCATTACTACCGGTAAGTTGGGTGAAGTGATGCAGGAATCTATCCAGGCAGCGATGAGTGTGGTTCGTAGCCGCGCCAAGCGTCTTGGCATTGCCGAAGATTTCCATGAAAAGAGTGACATACACATTCACTTGCCTGAAGGCGCAACTCCTAAAGATGGTCCGAGTGCGGGTATCGCTATTTGCACTGCATTAGTCTCAGTACTCAGCAATATTCCGGTCCGTGCAGATGTGGCGATGACTGGTGAAATTACCTTGCGCGGGGAAGTGTTACCAATCGGTGGATTGAAGGAAAAACTGTTGGCAGCTCACCGTGGTGGCATCAAGACCGTGATGATTCCTGAGCAAAATGTAA
Organism: Methylophilaceae bacterium; assembly: GCA_035459965.1. GTDB lineage: Bacteria > Pseudomonadota > Gammaproteobacteria > Burkholderiales > Methylophilaceae > DATHXC01. Next base: position 411,968 of record DATHXC010000007.1, on the reverse strand, counting down.
AGGACCTAACTGAGATTCCTGAAAACATTAAAAATTGCCTGGAAATCCATCCTGTTAAATGGATAGATGAGGTGTTGGAGATTGCGCTAGAGCGTATGCCATCGGCAAGTGATGCTTTGGCTGCAGTGCCTGCGGTTGCTTCTGAGGTAAAGGATACGAAAGATGTGGAAGTTTCGTCAATTACCAAGCATTAAGTGAATATTTAGCGGGAAAGGCTTGACACGGCCTTTTGCCACTTGATATAAAGCTAGGCACAGGGTTAAAGCCTGTCTTATATTAATAATGACGAAAGGGGATTACACGTGAACAAATCTGAACTGATAGATCAAATCGCTAAAGCCGCTGGAATTTCTAAAGCTGCTGCTGGCCGTTCTTTAGATGCAACTACTGCTGCCGTTACCAAAGCCTTGAAAAAGGGCGACTTGGTCACACTGATTGGTTTTGGTACGTTTTACGTAGGCAAGCGCGCAGCACGCAATGGCCGCAACCCACGCACAGGCGCTACTATCAAGATTAAAGCCGCTAATTCTCCTAAGTTCAGAGCTGGTAAAGCGCTCAAGGATGCTGTAAACTAGCGTTCTTTGCTGTTGAGGCAAGGGGTGCTTAGCTCAGTTGGTAGAGCGTCGCCCTTACAAGGCGAATGTCGGCGGTTCGACCCCGTCAGCACCCACCAGTCAACAGCATGATGTGATAGCTTTGCTAGGTAACTAACTGGTAAAAAGTTTTAGGAGTGGTAGTTCAGTTGGTTAGAATACCGGCCTGTCACGCCGGGGGTCGCGGGTTCGAGTCCCGTCCACTCCGCCAAGAAAATGCAGGTATAAAAAGCGAGTCTTTACGACTCGCTTTTTTGTTTTCTGCTTATCCCTCTCAAGTCATTCCAAGCCTGTCCCAGCCTATCCGAGTGTGGTATATTCACGGATTAGTTTTGCTCAACATTCGCCTGCTTATGTACTGGCTTGCATGTTGGCATTTACAATTCATAGTTATCGAAACCGGAAAGTGTAATCGTTATGTTGGAGTTAATTCGTGAACGTTCCAAAGGCTGGCTGGCTAAGGCCATACTTGCTCTTATCACTGTTCCATTTGCATTATTTGGTATAGATGCCTATTTACGGGATGCAGGTTCCAGTGCACCTATTGCCAAAGTAAATGGTGAGGCAATTTCGGTACAGGAATATAGTAATGCCATGCAAAGTTTGCGTAATAGACTGCAGGCGCAAGGTGAAAAAGATCTGAGTATCCTGGAAAGTCCGGAAATCAAAGAGTCGCAGCTTAACAGGCTGATTGCAACCCGCCTGGTTAACTCTGAGGTCAGGAATGCCAAATTCAGGATCAGTGATGAGCAGCTAAGCAAATACATTCTAGGCTTGCCTGAGTTTCAGGAAAATGGCCAGTTTTCCCAGCAGCAATACGATAGTTTATTAAAGCAGAACCAGCTGTCACCCTCAAAGTTCGAAAGCTCCATCCGATCTGATTTACTCGCACAGCAAGCACGTGAAGGCTTGGCAACGTTAGCTTATTTTCCACAATCGATTACTGAAAAATCGCTTAAGGCCGAACATCAGCAGCGTGAGGTTAGCGTAGCGGAAATTAAAACAGCGGATTTCATTTCACAGGTCAAAATAGATCCAAGTCAGGTCAAGGCTTATTACGAAACAAACAAGGACAAATTTCGCGTACCAGAACAGGTCAAGCTTGAATTTGTCTTGATGTCTGCCAACTCATTGATCATGGGTATGCAGGTATCTGAAGATGATGTCAAAAAATACTATGCCGAGAATGCTTCTAAATTTCAAGGTAACGAACAGCGTCGAGCCAGTCATATATTGATTGGGTTTGGCGTGAGCGCTACACCGCAAGCTAAGCTTGATGCAAAAAAGAAAGCAGAAGATGTGCTGGCCGAGGTTAAGAAAAATCCTGCCAAGTTTGCTGAACTGGCAAAGAAATACTCTCAGGATCCTGGTTCTGCTGAAAAGGGTGGCGACTTAGGTTTGTTCGGTCGTGGCACCATGGTCAAATCGTTTGATGAGGCTGTATTCAATATGACGCCAGGCGCTATAAGTGACCTGGTCGAATCAGAGTTTGGATACCACATTATCAAGCTGACTGAGATCAGTGGTCAGGCACAAGGCTATGATGCAGTTAAGCCTCAAATTCGTGCCGAGCTAATGTATCAAAAGTCATTAGCGAAATTCTCGGAACAAGCTGAGAATTTCAGCAATATGGTATATGAGCAATCCAGCAGCTTGAAGCCAGCCGCTGATGCATTTGGTCTGCAGGTACAAAAGACGGATTGGTTAAGCCGTGCTGATGGTGCCAAGTTCTTCAAGAATGATAAATTGATGAACCTGGTATTTACGGATGAAGTTCTCAAGGACAAGCGTAATACTGAAGCTGTAGAAGTCTCAAACAGCTCACTGGTTTCAGCACGTATAGTCGATTATAAGCCGGCAGCGCCACGCACCTTTGATGAGGTTAAGGCTGGAATTGAGGATTATTTGAAACTTGAGGCTGCAGCCAAGCTCGCATCTCAAAAGGGTGAGGCAACACTGGTCACACTGCGTGATGGTAAAGCCGCCACTGCGCTGGAGTGGATCCCTTCTGTTGTCGTTACACGCAAGGACGCGCAGGGCCTGACTGATCTCGCTATGTCACAAGTATTCAAGATTGATACGAGTAAGCTTCCTGCATATGCGGGTATTGCCGATAGCAGGAAAGGCTACTTGCTTGTTAAGGTCACGCGCGTAGACGATACTCTGGCAACTGATGATTCTGCGAAGAAAGCTGCAGAACTGGAATTGCAGCAGGCATTATCGACAGAATATGCTGCTGCTTATATAAGCTCATTAAAAGACAAAGCAAAAATCACTGTAAACAAACAATTGCTGGGTACAAGTTCTACTAATCAATAAGTTTAGTAGTAAAGTAGTATTAGAAAATAAAAAGGGCGGATATTCCGCCCTTTTTATTTGATCTGGTTTGATTGCTTAATTACTAATCAACCGTTCCGGCAGCCGTGATATTCATGCCACCATCTACGTAAGTGATTTCACCCGTAATGCCAGAGGCAAGGTCACTGCAGAGGAAGGCGGAAGCATTGCCGACTTCTTCTATTGTTACATTGCGGCGCAATGGTGCGTGCTTTTCGTTGAAACCCTGCATCTTGTCAAAATTAGCGATGCCTGAAGCGGCCAGCGTCTTGATAGGGCCTGCAGAAACTGCATTCACGCGTATGCCTTTAGGCCCAAGGCTTTGTGCCATATAACGCACGTTAGCCTCAAGGCTGGCCTTGGCAACACCCATGACGTTGTAGTTAGGCAGTGTGCGCTCTGCGCCCAGATAGCTCACTGTGAGCAGGCTGGCGTTGCTTGTGAGCATAGGCATAGCGGCTTTTGCCAGTGCAGCGAAACTATACGAGCTGACATCGTGCGCAATACGGAAATACTCACGGGTCACTTTTTCCAGGTAATCGCCATCCAGTGCATCTTTCGGTACGAAAGCGACAGAATGGACAATGATATCAATCCCGTCCCAATGTTTGGCCAGCGCAGGGAATAGTGCATCTATTTGCGCATCATCGGAAACATCGCAAGGTAATACGATGCTGGAGTCAAAGTCTGCAGCGAGTTTAGTGACGCGGTCCTGAAATTTATCAATTTGATAAGTGAATGCAAGCTCTGCACCTTCACGTTTCATTGCTTCGGCTATACCATAGGCAATCGAGCGGTTACTCAGTAGACCAACAATCAGTGCGCGTTTTCCAGCTAGGAATCCCATGTAATGCTTTCCTTAAATGACTTTGAAATTAATTTTTGAGTTACTGTAATTTTGGCCAGTATCGCCTGCTAAGTGCCCAATTGACTAATGCCCAGATGTTCTGGGATCCAGCGCATCTCTCAAACCTTCGCCAAGCAAATTATACCCCAACACAGTCAGCAGGATAGCAAAGCCGGGAAACAGGGATAGCCACCAGGCAAACTGGATATACACTTTGCCATCGGTCAGGATGTTGCCCCAGGAGGCCTGAGGCGCCTGTACACCGAGGCCCAGGAAGCTTAGGCCTGATTCAACCAGTACGGCACTGGCAATCCCTAATACTGAGCTGACTATAATCGGTGTCAGGCTGTTAGGTAGTAGATGGGTAAAGATGAGCCGAAAATCCTTTGCCCCCAATGTCTGTGCAGCTAGGACAAATTCACGGCCTTGCAGGCTGAGAAACTCGGCGCGAACCAGACGCGTGACGCCCATCCATGAGGTAAGGCCGATGACGATCATGATGTTCCAGATTGACGGGGTGAGGAACGCAATCACCGCAAGAATCAGGAAGAATGTTGGGATGGACAGCATTACATCCACCAGCCGCATGATGGTGACATCTACCCAGCCGCGGTAATACCCGGAGATTGCACCCAGGACTATGCCAATCACCGTTGCAATCCCCACAGCAACGATGCCCACCAGCAATGAGATACGGGCGCCAAACAGCATGCGCGAGAATACATCCCGTCCCAAGCCATCAGTGCCCATCAGGTGTTGTGGCGATGGGGCAAGCAGGATGGCTTTGACATCGATGGCATCCGGGTCGTAAGGCGCAATGAATGGCGCGAACACCGCCAACAATAAAATCGTGGCGATAATAATAAAACCGGTCAAAGCCAATGGATTAGAAAGGGCTGTGACAAGGAGGCTGCGTCTGGCTCTGGGGTTGGCTATCATTGGAAGTTTTTCTTGTACTGTCATTGCATCACTCCGCGCCTGACTCGTGGATCAGCCCATGCGTAAGCGACATCAGCCAGTAGATTACCTATGAGCGTGAGTGCGGAGCCTATGGTGAGGATGCCCATGATGACCGGGAAATCCCGCATGAGTACAGCATCGTAAAACAGCTTGCCCATGCCGGGTATTGCGAAAATAGATTCTGCGATCACCGAGCCACCGATTAGTCCGGGAATGGACAGGCCGAGTATCGTAATCAGCGGAAGCAGGGCATTGCGCAGGGCATGGCCATAGACTACCGAGTTTTCAGAGAGGCCTTTAGCACGGGCGGTGGTGATGTAATCCTGATGCAATACATCCAGCATGCCATTGCGCACAAATAGTGAGATGCCAGCCAGCCCGCTTAATGCAGAAATAAATACGGGCAGGGTAAGGTGCTTGAGACTATCTACCATTTGTGCCAGCCAGTGCATTTTTTCATACCCAAGGCTATGCAAGCCTGAAATGGGCAGCCAGGCGTGGACTACACCGGTCCAGTACATGAGCATCAAGGCTAGCCAGAATCCGGGAATTGCGAAACCGATAAACACAAACAGGGTAATCGCGCGATCAGGTAGCTGGTTTTGTGTCACAGCAGAAATAACACCTAGGGGTAATGCGATGACGATAATCAACCCCAGGCTTAACACATTGATGAGTAGTGTGATGGGTAATGCCTGCTGAATCATGCCTTGTGTGACATTGCCATCCTTGTCTTTCTTTTCCCAAAATACAGGTCGTTGATGGGTGGCAAATGAGGTGCCGAAATCCAGTGTTGCCATCCGTTTAAGCCACAGGCCATATTGCACAATGACAGGTTTATCCAGATTGTAGATTTCACGCAGTTTCTGGCGCGATTCTTCACTCGCTTTGGGGTTGAAGCTGGCTTCGGATGCAGTTATATCACCAGGGGCCAGATGCATGATCAGGAACGAAATCAGGCTGATACCAACTAATAGCGGCACCATCCAGAATATACGTTTAAGTAGATATTTGACCATATTGCCTATTCGCTAATCTCATTGCGACGCAATGGCTTGGGGATATACCATTCGTAAGAGTTATGGCCTATCCCTGCTGGTGGTGCAGGGTTGTCTATGCCTTTTACGCGCTTATTAATGGCCGGCAAGCCATAGTTCGCATACAAGTACACGATAGGGCTATCTTCAAGCAAGGTCTTGGCAAACTCGTGGTAAATCACCATGCGCTTGTCCGGATTAAGTTCCAGCCTGCCTTGCTCTAATAATCTGTCTACTTTGGGATTGTTATAGTTAATAAAGTTGAACTGCCCCGGTTTATTCTGTGACGAATGCCAGATGCTGAATTGATCTGGATCCAGCGATAAACTCCAGCCAAGTACGACTACATCAAAGTCTCCAGTCTTGATGAAACGACTAATGAATGTGGCCCATTCCAGCTGTCGAATTTTGACATCAATACCGATCTCTTTGAGGCGTCGCTGGATCAGTACTGCACTCATGACGCGTTGCGGATTCTGGTTGGTAAGAATTTCAAAGGCCAGGGCTTTGCCGTTCTTATCCAGAATGCCGTCGCCATCATGATCCTCATAACCGGCTTCTTTAAGTAGCGCTAATGCCTTTGATGGATCATATTGATAAGGGCTTAGTGCAGGGTTGCTCCAGCGAGTACCGGGCTTGTAAGGCGATGATATGGGCAAGCCAAGACCAAGTAGCACGCCATCAATCAGTTCCTGCTTATTGATGGCGTAATTGATGGCTAGACGAACTTTAATATCATCAAAAGGCTTGTGCTTAAGGTTGAATCCCAGATAGGTATATTGGCTACCCAGTTCTTTATAGAGCGCGATTTTTTTTGAAATATCGGCGCGCGCAGGTATCACCCGCGCATATTGGATAGGGTCGAGGTTCATCACATCGATATTATCTGCGAGCAACTCCAGGAATTGAGCCGCAGAGTCCGGGATGAAGCGTGACAGCAATCGGTCAATCTTCGGCTGTCCCTGGGTCGCATAAGGGTTTTTTACTAATGTAATACGTTCGCCATTACTCCAGTTTTCAAGCTTGTAGTAATGACTGCCGACAGGCTTGCGCGCAAAACTGGTGGTGTTGATATCCTGGCCTTGCAGAATATGCTTGGGCAATATGTGCAAGCCAGCCCATGATTCCATGGCGGGAGCGAAAGGTTGTGAATAGGTCGCCTGGAAAGTCTGAGGGTCCGGAGCTTCTGCCTTGATAACAAGTTTGTAATCGGAGCCATAAGGCGTGCGGGTATTGTCGTCGGTGACAAGCTTCCATGTATAAAGGACATCTGCACTGGTCAGTGGCTTGCCATCTGCCCATTTAAGATTGGGCTTCAATTTGAAAGTAATCGTTTTCTGGTCAGCAGAAATCTTCCAGGATTCGGCCAACTCGCCTTTTAACTCTAGGTTCTTGTCATACTTGAGCAGGCTATTGAATATGTTGGATGCAATCGCAGAGGCAGCGGACTCACCGGCTATCATTGCAATCAAGCCGCTGGGTTCGCCGGTCATGGCATCAACCAGGGTGCCACCTGATTCACTTGGATAAGACTTGTCGTAATCTGCGGAGTTGCCGGATGGCGGCTGGCTACATCCAGTCATTATCAATGATAACACTATGCCCATGCCAACAAGCCGCATGGCATGTTTAGCATATTGTTCAGAGGTTACTTTTAACATGGGTGATGAATCAGATGGCCCTAAAAGGGCATTATGCTTCGTCTGGCCTTTGCACGGTCAGCTTATTGCCAGGGATAATATGTGAGCCAGTGATCTTGTTCCAGCGTTGTAAATCATCACGTGCAACATCAAATTTTCGTGCAATGCTATCCAGTGTATCGCCACGTTTGACGGTATAGCGTGGTTTTTTGATACTGACTTTGCTGCTGGCTAGTTTTAGCTTTGGCTTGGTATCCTGCATTGCCAGTCTGGTATCGGCACTGGTGATTGTTAGCTTCTGTCCAGGCTTAAGCTTGAATGATTTTAAATGGTTGGCTGCGATCAGATTTTTCTGGCTTACACCGTATTGCTTTGCAATGGTGGCTAAGGTTTCCTTGTTTTTCACGGTATGCATCAGGCCACTTGAGCCACCCTTAGCATCATCGAAGCTCTTATCATTTTCGAGAACTGGATCATTGGTATTAATGGCAATGATGTCAGTGGAGCCACTGCTGTTAGGCACCAGCAATGGTCTGGCCATACCCATTTTGTTACGTGAGGGCAGGTCGTTCACATCGCGTAACTGGGCTAAACCGATACCAAATTTACGCGCGATGTTGTCCATGCGCTCACCACGTTTGGCGTGGTAGGTTTGCCAGCTCACCAGAGGTTTATCGTAGTTGGCAAGGTTCATGGCGAAAGTGTTTGCGGCACTTACCGGTAACAGTATTTCGTGTACCTTGCCGCTTGAGGTGAGCACTGGGCGGTTATATTCAGGGTTAAGGGATGAGAACTCTTCAAATGAAATTTCTGCGAGTTGTGCAGCCAGTTTGATATCAATCTGTTCCGGGGCGACGACTTTAGTGAAGTAGGGACGGTTAGGGATTGTCTGTATGCTCAATCCATAACGTTCGGGATTGGTCATGATATTTTTGACTGCCTGTAGCTTAGGCACATAATTCCGGGTTTCTGCTGGTAAATTCAGGCTCTCGTAATCAGTAGGTAGCCCGCTTTTCTCGTTACGTTGTATGGCGCGCCTCACCGTACCTTCACCTGCATTATAGGCAGCCAGTGCTAGGTCCCAGGTGCCAAACATGACATGCAGCTTTTCCAGGTAATTGAGGGCAGCATTGGTTGCTGCAGTGACATCGCGGCGGTTGTCTACCCACCAGTTCTGCTTAAGGCCGAAATCCTTACCTGTCGAGGGAATGAATTGCCACATGCCAGAGGCGCGGCTACGTGAGTAAGCTTGAGGATTAAAAGCACTCTCAACCATGGGCAAAAGTGCAATTTCGGTCGGCATACCGCGTTTTTCTACTTCTTCTACGATATGAAACAGGTATTTCTGGCTGCGCTGCACCATGCGCTTCACGTAATCGGGTCGTGAGGCATACCAGGACTCATGATTGGCAGTATAGGCCGAGTCTACTTCTGGCATGGCGTAGCCATTGATGATCCGTTGCCTGAGATCATCGTCAGCGGTGATTGGTCTATCGGTATTCGGTTGCTCTAATGCCGTGGAATCAGGCAGATAGTTAAGTACCGGGTCACTTTGTAATTTGGGGCTGAAGTTGGGACTGTTGCTGTAGCTTCTGTCTATCGGAGTATCACCAAGGATAATGATTTCATCGCCTGCTGCGTTGGTATCTGCAATTGCCGGCACGACTAACGTGAAGGGCAGCGTAAATATCAATGTGACAAAGGAGATGAAGGGCTTTACGGTCATGCAGTCGCTTTCAATATAAGTTCGGGAGCACCAGGCTATTGTTATACACAATCCATGCGTCAAACACCCATAGCATGGTAGCGAAATACTGGCAGTATAGTCAAGTAAACATTTCACTTGATATAAATCTCTTATCTTAATGATTAAAAATGATTTCTCATTTCTCTTATAGCAGTAAAAACCTCAATTGGATCGCTATTTTCAGTGCCTGAGGAGATTTGAATGTCGCGCATCTGACATCTTAAGAAAGGATTCGTTGCGAGCTCTAATGCGATGCTGCTTGGCAAAGTTGGTTTATCAGCCTGCCGGGTTGCAGCAGCTTGTTGAATGCGCTGCGCTAGCGCCTGGTTATTAGCCTCCAGCTTCCAGGCAAATTGCAGGTTATGTTCAGTATATTCATGGGTACAGTAAACAGCGGTTTCAGGCGGTAATTTTGCCAGGCGCTGCAGCGAGCCATACATCTGTTCTGGCGTACCTTCAAACAGCCTGCCACAGCCAGCCCCAAACATGGTGTCGCCACAAAACAAGTAATTTGCGCCATAATAAGCCACGTGGCCAAGTGTATGTCCCGGGACTTCCATGACCTTTAGTTGCAAGTCCAGAGTGTCGAGGTTAATGACATCATTTTCTTCGACGGCCTGGTGTTTAAAGTCGTAATGTTCTTTTTTTGGGGCGTAGACCAAAGCAGGGGCGTGCTGTAGTAACTCATTAACGCCATCAATGTGGTCTGAGTGATGATGGGTAATGAGGATTGCATCCAGCGTCAGCGATAGTTGCTTTAATGTACTGATGACCGGTGCTGCATCACCAGGATCGACAACTACTGCATGAGAACCACGGCGTAACAGCCAGATGTAATTGTCCTGGAAAGCCGGAATCGGGATGATTTCCAGGCTATTTTTTGGATTTGATACTTGATTGAGCATAAGTAGATGATTTGTTTTAAGGGGCTAAATGTCAATAGCTAATCAGCAGGAGTGGTTGTCGAGTCCGCTTGGTGATTATTTGCAGGCGCAGGAACAATCCATATTCGACGAGGCTGTTGGGGATGTCTTTGGCTTTAATGCCATTCAGGTGGGGATGCTGCAAATGGATTTGCTACGCAACTCGCGCATTCCGTTTTCGATTAGGGCAAATCTGAATCCAGGGCAAATACCAGGGCAATTATTGTGCGACTCTGTGCAGCTTCCTTTATTAAGTAACAGCATAGATCTGCTATTGCTACCGCATGGGCTCGATTTCAGCACAAACCCACAACAGACTTTGCGTGAGGCCGAGCGTGTTTTAGTAGCAGAAGGCCATATCATGATTACCGGATTCAATCCTGTCAGCAGCTGGGGTTTGAAACACATGCTAGGCAAGAATGGTAATTACCCGTGGAATAGTAGTTTCCTGAGCCTGCTCAGGGTCAAGGACTGGCTTGCACTATTGGGTTTTGAAATGGTGACAAGCCAGATGACCTGTTACTCCCCACCATTGAGCAAGGCTGCATGGCTGCAACGCTTTCAGTTTATGGATAAAGTGGGCGGACGTTGGTGGCCCATGATGGGTGGCGTATATTTTATCGTCGCTAAAAAGAAAGTCGTGGGCATGCGTTTAATTCGTCCCAACTGGAATAAAGCTAAATTCAAGCCCAGCCTGGTGGCCACGCCCAGTCAAAAGGGGGATTGCCAGAAAACTGGTGAGGGCCAAGATTAAAGGCCCGAAATTGTGTAATAAAACCTGAAGTAATCAAAAATATGGAATCAAGAAATCGATATGAGTAGTGAACAACATGTAGTGATCTATGCCGATGGCGCATGCAAAGGTAATCCGGGGCCTGGCGGGTGGGGTGCCTGGTTGTCGTTTGATGGCAAGGAAAAGGAAATTTATGGTGGTGAACAGCTCACTACCAATAACCGCATGGAGCTGACGGCAGTCATCAAGGCGCTTGAAGCGCTCAAGCGCGAATGCAGCATCAAGGTATATACGGATTCCGTGTATGTGCAAAAAGGCATCACTGAATGGATACATGGCTGGAAAGCCCGCGGCTGGCGCACCAGTGATAAGAAACCAGTGAAAAATGATGATCTATGGAAACAGTTAGATGCACTGTCCCAGCAGCACAAGATTGAATGGATATGGGTCAAAGGGCATGCGGGTGATGTCGGCAACGAGCGTGCGGATGCTCTGGCCAATCTGGGCGTAGACCAAATCTTGAACCAGGTTGCAGTTTGATTGATCTCCAATTGAAGTAACTATCAAGGCTATGATGAGACAGATATTTTTAGATACTGAAACTACCGGTTTGTACCCTGCTCAAGGGCACAGGGTCATTGAAATTGCGGCAGTAGAGGTGGTTAATCGCCGTGTAACGCAGAACCACTTTCATGTTTACCTGAATCCAGACCGCGAGATTGATGCAGCAGCCCAGGAAGTGCACGGCATTACGCTGGAATTCCTGCAGGACAAACCCCGGTTTCCCGATATCGTGAACGAGTTCCTGGATTTTGTCGCAGGTGGTGAGCTGGTCATCCATAACGCCCCGTTTGATGTTGGCTTTCTGAATGCGGAGCTAGGCAAGATAGATCGCCCCAAAATTGAGGTATCAGCTGCCAGCATTGTAGATACGCTTAAAATGGCCAAAGAGATGCGTCCAGGCCAGCGTAACAATCTGGATGCACTCTGCCGTCACTATGGCATAGATAACTCCAGGCGCACCCTGCACGGCGCCTTGCTGGATGCCGAGTTGCTGGCTGATGTATATATGGCGATGACGCGCGGACAGGAAAGCCTGATGATGGATATGCAGGAAGCGCCAAAAAATAACGCAGACAATGATTTTTTGGCTAGAACACAGCCATTGCAAGTGATTCTGGCGGAGGGCGAAGAGCTGACTGCCCATCAGGCATATCTAGAGGGCCTGAGCAAGGGCGGCGCCTGTGTGTGGAAAACAGCAGCTCAGGATAAATCTGATTAGCTGTAATTTTTGATAAGTTAAAACTAGTTGAGTAGCTAGATTAACTTAATATTGTTACGAGACTGCGTCAGCCCAGCTGTTAGGCGTTTCATACAATCTAACGCGTTCCAGCTTTAGATGATTGCCGTAGAAATCCTGGTATTGGTTATTGAGTATGCGAAAAGCCTCGGCCGCCATATTTTCAGCTGTTGGCACGCTGTCCATCACCACGGTTTTATGGTCAGGCAAGCTATTCAGGAAAACAAGTACCTCAGCATCACCACGATATACCAAAAAAGCATGATCCCAGACATCCACCACCGACTTACGTGCGATAGCTTTGACATCAGAAAAGTCCATCACCATGCCATTTTCTGAGGTATTTTCGTTCTGGATAATATCGCCGGAAAGCGTGATTTCCATTGCATAACGATGTCCATGCAAATTGCGGCATTGGCTTTTGTGGCAGGGGATGCGGTGTCCCGCATCAAATTCTAGGCGTGTAGTGATTTGCATGAACGGGATTATACCAGCACTGGCATTAGCCTTAATGCATGTTGGATTGAAATGCGTTTATCCATTCAATGAATTTTTTAAAGTCTAATGGCCGCGAAAAGTAGTAACCCTGTATTTTCTTACAGTACAGTTCTTTTAAGACTTGTAAGGAATCCGCATCTTCTACCCCTTCTGCTACTACAGTTTTGTTCAGGCTGTGAGCAAGCAGAATGATGGCTCGTACGATTTCAAAATCCTGATTGGATTTGTGGATATCGCGCACAAAAGACTGATCCACCTTCACCAGGTCAAACGGCATGCTGCGCAAACGTGTCATGGATGAGTAGCCGGTACCAAAATCATCGAGTGCCAGTGTACAGCCTAGATTGACCAATTGCTGCAACGTCTTGTTGGCAAGCTCTTCATCCAGTAACAACCCATTTTCAGTCACCTCTATGGTGATGTATTGCGCTTCTAGTCCCCATAACTCAAGGCTTTGTGACAATAGATGCGGCAGTTCTGTATCAATCAGGTCCTCGGCGGCCAGGTTGATCGATAGATGTACCGGATACCCGATTTCCTTGCGTATTTCGCTCCCCATACGGCAGGTCGTGCCCAGTAGCCAGCGCAGGAATCTGCCGCCAAATCCTTGCTTATAAAGTACATCGATAATAGTCGGCGGCGGAATAAAGTCACCATTGGTATTCTTGCAACGCAGTAGCAGTTCGGCGTTGGAGCATAATTTTTCAGGTAAATCTATGATGGGTTGTAAATACAGCTCAAAACGGTCATTCTCGAAGGCTTCCAGAATGGTGTGTTCCAGTTGCGCATAGATATTTGCACGTTCGTCCAGGTCAGGTGAATACATCGCAACATGTTTACTTGCCTGCAATGCATCATCTAGCGTAAGCCTTGCCTGTAAATAGAGCTCATCAAATAGCGTTGGAGACTTTTTGTATACGCCTGCAATAGTAGGCCTGAGGGCATATGGCGTGTCGTTAACATGGATAGTCAGCTCAAAAGCGCGTTGAAGCTTAGCGGCTAGTAGTTCCAGCTTTATCGCATCATTTAAATTCATTAATACGATACAGAACTCAGCAATGCCGATCTGATACAGCAAATAATTCTCAGGTAAATTCTGCCTGATCAGCTTGCTGATTGCCCGAATCAGATCAGGGTTCTCGCTGTGGTAGTCATGTGAAATGCTGGAAGTGATTTTAAAGCTGACAATTATCAATCCCAGGGGTTGATTATTCTCGGCGATGGCCGTATCCATCTGGTTACGCAGCAGGTGGAGATTGGGTAAACCGCTATTGCGGTCATGATTCTCCGCGTGATCCAGCAGATGCTGCTGGTAGCTGTTAGTGGCTTCTGCCAGCAGGCTCATGCAATACAAATGGAAAGCGTCTGATTTATTGATATCTGCAGCCACTGTGAATCGAATAACACCCGACAAGGCAAGGCCTATTTCAAAGCTTAGCCCAGCCTGGTAGGCATCAATCCAGTTGTTTAGAAAACGATTAATCTGCGCTACAAAATCAGGCCAATTCAGTTGCTCAGGCCATGCCAGCAGGTCTTGCAGTAATTTTTGGCAGCTGGCAATTGCTTCCGGGACAATCTCAGAAACATGTAGCTGGCTGGCTGCGGAAAGATCAATCGCAAACGTGCCAGCCTCAATATCACCAACAGTTAATTGATACTGATGCAGATGATCCGCTAATGTGCTATCTGACCATACCAGTTGAAAGTCATACTCTGGAAGTGATGGATAATCTGACATGGGTCCTGAGTCTGGCTGCATCAATTTCTCTATCCCGATTATTGTTGCCCTAGCTTATTGCTATATCGGAATTTTTACAAATAAAAGTCGGCCGGATTAAGGCCATAGCTGTCAGGTGGTAAGCCGCGAGTTATTTTATAGGGTTCGCCATTGGGCGAGGGTGGGGAATTAATCAAATCCAGTGTTACCGGATATTGATTCTTGGTTTTATCAGGGGCAAGTAGTATGACTACACGTGGCTGCAATCGACGCACACGATTTTGCTGTATTACTACAGCGACTTCACCACTGTTCAGTTCCACCAGAGAACTTACCGGGTAAATACCAAAAAACTGGATCAGCTGGTTCACCAGTACACCACTGAACTCCTTATCCCGGCTGGCGTAAATCTGTTCCAGCGCGTGCTGGTTAAAAATGCCTTTGGCATAAGGCTTGTTGCTGGTGAGCGCGCAGTAAGTGTCCATGATTCCTGCCATTTGTGCCGCTAGGCTTATCTGTTTCAACTCAAGTTTTGAGGGGTAGCCACTACCGTCAATGCGTTCGTGATGGTTGGCTACAATATTCAGTACGTTCTGTGACATATTGTCAGTTTGCCGCAATATATCCAGGCCATGTTTGACATGGGTTTTTATTTCAATAAACTCTGCAGGGCTAAGCTGGGCCTCTTTGTGCAATAGCTTGGTCGGTATTTTTACCTTGCCTATATCTTGTAATAGTCCTGCCAGTCCCAAATCTTTAATCTGAGCTTTTGGCAGTGCCATAAAGTGCGCCAGCGCCATCAGGTTGATGGAAACATTGAGTGCGTGATTGTATGCATAATCATCGCGTTGTTTAAGTTTGGCTAGCCACATCAATGCATCTGGATTGCGCTCGATGCTTTCCACCATGCTGTCGAGTGTTTGATTGACCTGCATTAGATCAATCTTGTTTTCACTGGCTATTGCCTCAAAAATCTCGCGGGTAGCAATCTGTGTTTTTTCAAACACGGGATAAATAATTGCCATTTCCTCTTCGACTGGAACGCTATCTTCGAAAATAGTAATGGAATAGCTATTCGCAGTATTATTGCTATCGTTAGATGAATCAGTATCTGTCGTTGATCCACCGAACAATCTAAGTTTTTTAGTGCCGGGGAGCCAGCCTTTTACTTTGCCCAGCACACTCGACATGTCATGTTTGAGCTGGCTGCCGATAGATGAGTGCTGATGATCGGTATTTTGATAAGCATCGTTAATCGCACCAGCAGTTTCTTTGCTATGAGTTTGTTTTGTGGGAATTTGTTGTGTGGATGAAGGGCTGGTTGATTTTTCGCGTCCACTAGGTTCTGTTTGCGCGGAAGGTGGTTTTCCTGGCTCATCTTTACTGCTACTCAGCTCTCGTAAAATATCAAAGAAACTTACTTTCTCGGTGCTGCTCTTGATTGGTCTTTGACTAACTGCCGCCTTACGAGTGGTGATGGTGCCATCTCGTGTAAAAGCCACGCTTTCTTTTGGTATTTCAACCTGGTGTTCTGAACTGGATAGTGTTCTATCGATGATCACGGTTTTACATAAGCTTTGCAGTTGCTGAATCTGCTCATCCTCTTCAAGCAAAAAGCCTTGCATCATAAAAGGGGAATCCAACCAGGGCCTGTCCAGGTCGGATACAAACATGCCTAGCTTAAGGTCGCCGACGTGAATGGTTTCCCTACGATAATCCGGTACAGCCATTTCCATCCTTTGTACTAATTAATGGCAACACCATTATATTAAGCAGATACTGAAAATTTAAGGGGTTTGAAAGCGCACAAAACCAGCTTTAATCTGAGTTATCACAATGATTAAAGTTCTGCTAAAGACCGCACATGGCTGGATGCACTTTCTGCCAGAGCAGGTAAATGATAGCCACCTTCAAGTACAGAAACTATACGGTTTTTTGCGTAGTCATGGGCAACTTGCTTTATAAACTGTGTAACCCAGTAATAATCTTCGTTTAGCAGGCCAAGTTGTGCAAGTGGGTCATCAATATGCGCATCAAATCCTGCGGACACAAATATCATTTGTGGTTTAAATCTCTCAAGGGCAGGGAGAAATTCAGTTTCGACCGTTTTACGAAATACTGCGCCTTTAGTACCGGCTGGCAATGGCACGTTAATCATGCGATCTGTACGGCTAGTGGCACCCTTGTGCGGGTAAAACGGGTGCTGAAAGGTTGAGCAGAGCATGACCTTGGGGTTGTCCCTGAAAATATCTTCCGTGCCGTCGCCGTGGTGCACATCAAAATCGATGATGGCGACCCGATCAAGTTTGTGAAATTTGAGTGCGTGGGCAACACCTGCTGCAACGTGATTGAAAATACAGAAGCCTGCTGCATGGTCACGACCTGCATGGTGACCTGGCGGACGCGTGCAACAGAAGGCATTCTTAACCTTGCCGTTCATCACCAGGTCAGTCGCGAGAATAGCAGCGCCGGTAGCATGGAGGCAGGCGGATAGGCTCATGGGCCCCATGGCGGTATCAGCATCCAGCCTGACCAGGCCAGCTGAGGGCGCGATGCTGCGAATATGGCGGATATAACTCGCTGAATGTACGCGCAATAATTGCTGGTCGGTGGCTACCGGTGATTCATGAATTTGCAGGTGTTGGTAAATACTATCGGCAATCAGTTTTTGTTTGATTGCACTGATGCGCGCGGGAGATTCAGGATGCGTGCCGTCCATGATATGCAGCATCGTATCCGGGTGAGAAATAAATGCTGTGGTCATGCTGCCCCCTGATTATTTATTGATCAGATTTCTAGATTACTTTACCTAGATTTCTTTGCCGAGCTCGCCAGTCAGCGCTTGATAATAAGCCAAGCGTTCACTTGATACTTTTCCGTCAATGATAGCCTGGCTGATGGCGCAATCAGGTTCTTTCAAGTGGCGGCAATTATTAAAACGGCATTTGCCTAGATAAGGCCGGAACTCGATAAAAGCATGCTCCAGCTGCTCGATATTTAAATGGTTAAGTCCAAATTCCTGCAAGCCCGGGGAGTCAATGAGCTGGCTATCTTCATTCAAATGGTAAAGATGCGCTGCTGTTGTAGTGTGTTTGCCGCTGTCCAGTACTTCAGACACTTCCTGAGTACGGACTTGTGAATCTGGAAGCAGCGCATTGACGATCGTCGATTTCCCCATTCCTGATTGCCCAACCAGCACACTGGTATGGCCTTGCAGCCATTGGCTAAGCGGGGAGATGTTCTGCTTGGCAGAAAGTGGCTGCACCTGGTAGCCCAAACCGGAGTAGAGCGCCAGTTTCTTCATTGCATCGCTGTTGTCACCGATGTCACATTTATTGAGTACAATCAGCGCCTTGATTCCCGCTGCTTCTGCAGCGATCAAACATCGATTTAGCAGCGCCTCATAAAAACTGGGGGTAGTGGCAAGTACGATGATTACTTGCGTCACATTGGCTGCCAGCATTTTGCTGCGATGGGCATTGCTACGGTAGAGCAGGCTGCTGCGCGGTAGCGTGGATTCAACGACACCTTCGCTGGTATCCGTGAGTTTTATTTCTACCTTATCGCCACAGGCAAGGTCGGTTTTTTTGCCGCGGGTTACACAGCTGATTTGCCTGCCATCCTGAAGTTCAACCCCATAGCGCTTGCCATAGGCGGCTGTGACCAGTCCTTGCTCCAAACCGCTATTTCTCAAACTTGTAGTAGGTTTTATTGAGGTAGCTGGCTACATGTAGTTCTTCATCCTCAAACCATTTAAGACCAAGCATGGTATTGCAGTTGCGGATCTGCGCGACCAAACCTGCGGATGATTTGACCTTGCGATATTCACGGGTATAAATCGATGAGCCATCTCCACCAAACTGCGCAGCATGGCAAGCGATGCAGTTCTTTTCTACCATGGCTTTGCCTATGGCTGCGTCGCCTTGTGGATAGGGGTCGGCGTGAGCGATGCTAATAGAAAGAAGCAAGGAAGAAAGGCATAAAATAACTGGAACTATCGTTTTTTTCATGCCGATCTCCGGGTTCTGATTAGCATCAAGTTGAAGATGCACGTGTAAATACGGCAAGCTTGGCGATACGAATGCTGGCTGGCGGGTGTGAGTCATAAAAAGCCGAGTGCAATGGGTCCGGTGTCAGGGTAGATGCATTGTCGCGATAGAGCTTGACCAGCGCTTCAACCAGATGACGAGCGTCTGCATGTTTTGCGGCGTAATCATCGGCTTCGAACTCGTTTTTGCGTGAATAGCTCGCCATGAGCGGGCGCAGCAAAAACAGGAATACCGGGCTTACCAGCAAGAACAGCATCAGCGCCATATAGTCACTCGCTTGTGCCACACCAAGGCCTTCATAGAACCAGCCTTGCTGTTTCAGCCAGCCCAACAGCGCCAGCCCAAGGAAGCTGATGGCAAACAGCATGATAATGCGCTTGATCACATGATGGTGCTTGAAATGGCCGAGCTCGTGGGCCAGCACAGCCTCTATCTCATCTTCATCCAGGCGCTCCAGTAGCGTATCAAAGAACACGACACGTTTGCTTGAGCCAAAGCCCGTGAAATAAGCATTGCCATGACTACTACGTGTCGATCCATCCATCACAAACAGGCCTTGTGACTTGAAGCCGCACTTGGTTAACAAAGCCTCAATACGTGCTTTAAGTGACTCATCGGCAAGCGGTGAGAATTTGTTGAACATAGGCGCTATGAACGTCGGGTATATCGCCAGCATGAGCAGGTTAAATGCGCTCCATACTATCCAGAGATATAGCCACCAATAGTCGCCTGCCCCTTGCATCAGCCAAAGCGCAGCGAACAGGATGGGTGCGCCAAGCGCAAAGCCGACAATGCTGTGTTTGATCATGTCGGTAAAGAACATGGCAGGGGTCATCTTGTTGAAGCCAAAACGCTGGTCTACAACAAAGGATTTGTAATAATCGAATGGGATTTCAATAACGCTACTCACTACCAGCGCACTAAGGATTACCAGTGCGCCACGGATGATCTCATGCTCAGGGAGTATGCCGCGCCATGTAATGTCTATCCATTGCAGGCCGCCACCGATAGTCAATAGCAATAATAGCAAGGCTTGTGCAGCGCCTTCTGTAATGACCAGACGCGTCTTGGCAGAAGAATAGTCTGCGGCTTTCTGGTGGGCATCCAGGCTGATGTTCTGGTCAAAAGCTTGAGGAACTTGATTGCGATGCGCCTTGATGTAGCTGATATGCCGCCTGCCGAGCCATAAACGGGTGAGGGTGGTGAGTATTAATACACTGATAAATACGGTGGTAAGGGTAGTAGCCATTATTTCCAATTTTCCATTTTTGCCAACTTTTTTAACTTAATTGATTAACTTAATTTAAGTTAAACTATGTGCCTTTAAGAAGCGCGCGTTGGTGAAAGGTTCACCAGTTAAGCGACTTGCAAGCATATTGGCAATATTTTAATGGAAATCATTATGGCACAAGTTTCAGTACAAAATCCTGACAACCTGATCTGGCTGGACATGGAAATGAGTGGTTTATTTCCCGATACCGATCGAATCCTGGAGTTGGCAGTGGTGGTAACGGATGCCAACCTCAATGTATTGGGGGAATCACCAGTAATCGTAGTGCACCAAACTGATGCGGTTCTGGACGGAATGGATGCATGGAACAAGGGTACACATGGTCGTTCTGGCCTGATTGACAAGGTGAAAGCCTCAACTGTGGATGAAGCAGCAGCGACGGCGCAGATGATTGCGTTCCTGCAGCAATATGTTTCCGCGGGAAAATCCCCTATGTGCGGCAATTCAATCTGCCAGGACAGGCGTTTTATGGCGCGCTACATGCCAGACCTAGAAGCCTATTTTCATTACCGTAATCTTGATGTGAGTACCTTCAAGGAACTGGCACGCCGCTGGAAGCCAAGTGTTTACTCGGGTTTCAAGAAAGCGAGCAAGCATGAAGCCTTGGCTGATATCTATGAATCGATCGATGAGCTCAAATATTATCGTGAGCACTTCATCAAGCTGGATTAAAAACTGGAGTTAGAACATCCAGTAAAAAAAAGGGTGCGATGAACGCACCCGAGGGAGGAGAGGTTAGCTTTGGAGAAGCTCACATTACAATAAGCATGTAATGTGCCAGATTTCTCTTTCAGCGCTTCGGTTGTTATTTAATCTTTGCATTGTGACAAGCGCATTAAAAAAGCCTGAATAAATTAATTCAGGCTTTTTTGTTTTATGCAGATCGAATCTATTTTCTAAACTCAGGTTAGCAATTGCTGGTAAAGATTTAAATACTCGCTGGCACTTTTATCCCAACCCAGATCACGGCGCATGCCATTGCGCTGAATCTTGCGCCAGGCCTTGTCGTCACGGTAATACTTCAATGCATTTTGTATGCTGGCAAATAGTGATTCAGGGTTGTTTTGCTGCATCACAAAACCAGTCGCTGTAGCAAGTTTCAGGCTTTCCGGTGTGGTGTCGTTTACTGAGTCTGCCAGTCCACCGGTATGGCTGACAATAGGCGGTGTACCGTAACGCAAGCCATACATCTGGTTCAAACCACAAGGCTCAAAGCGCGAAGGCATCACAAAAATGTCGCTACCTGCCATAATCTGGTGCGATAAAGGTTCGCTGTAGCCTATATTGACGCTCACCTGTAGTGGATAGTTGTGGGCTAATTGCCTGAAGCCCGCTTCCAGGTCCGGTTCGCCGCCGCCCAGCAGGGCAATCTGGCTGCCTTGACGCAGAAACGGCTTGGCAATGGTCAGGAACATATCCAGGCCTTTCTGGTAAGTAAGCCTGCTTACGACGCCAAACAGTGGCGCTGCTTCATCCACATAAAGCCCCAGTTTATGCTGTAGTTTGGTCTTAACTACTTTCTTATCATTGAGGCGCGTCTCACTATAACGTTTATCAAGATGCGGGTCTTTGGCCGGGTTCCATTCATTCAGGTCTATCCCATTAAGGATGCCATGTATCTCATGTCCACGATGTGCCAGCAAGCCTTGCATGCCAAAGCCGTATTCAGCAGTCTGTATTTCCTGTGCATAGGTGGGGCTGACTGTGGCGATGCTATCGGCAAAGTAGATGCCGCCTTTAAGAAAAGATAATTGCCCGTAATACTCAACCCCATTCACACTGAAGCTGGCAGCAGGCAAGCCCAGCTGCGTGGTCCAGTCTGCGTGATAGCAGCCCTGAAACGCCAGATTGTGGATGCTCAATACCGACTTGGCCTGCTGAATAGCTGGCTGAGCCTGTTTTTTATAGTGCATGTAGGCTGGCGTCAGGCCGGTTTGCCAGTCATTGCAATGCACAATGTCCGGGATCCAGTTCTCAAGCGGGCTGGCACCATCACTTAATATGGCCGCCACCAGTGAAAGTATGCCAAAACGAACAGGGTTATCTTCCCAGTTCAGGCCTTTTTCATCGACATAAGGACCGCCTGCACGCTCATAAAGGCCGGGAGATTTGATTGCTAGCACGGTTACACCAGATTCTTCGATGACACCCGCAATCAGTGTGGCTGAACCAATAAAAGGCAGGCCGCTGATAGTTGCCACTGTTTGCTGATTGACCAGTTTTTTCAGTACAGCAGGGTAGCCTGGAATCAATAAGCGGACATCCGCCCCGATTTCATTCAATGCAGCAGGTAATGAGCCGCTGACATCGGCCAAACCACCAGTCTTGATTAGAGGGAAGGCTTCAGAGGTAACAAATAGGATACGCAAGTGCTTCAGCTTTCAGTGTTGTAATGGTGCTGGAATATATGTAGCTGTTTGATTGAATCTGCAATGGCAATTCATCATACTGGCGAGTATTAAGCGAATCAAGATTAAGCGGCACATAATCAGTAAAAGGATAATTCATGGGGTTTAATGGGTTCATTGCGGTTGGGATAGGCGCTGCTATTGGTGCATGGGCGCGCTGGGGTTTGAGTTGGGGCTTTAATGCAGTGTTTCCATTGCTACCTATGGGAACACTGATTGCCAATTTGTCAGGCGGTTATATGATGGGGTTGACAATGGGTTTTGCTGGTATGGGGGGCGTCTTCACTCCGGAGCTACGTTTGTTGATTACCACTGGATTCCTGGGAGGGCTGACTACTTTCTCAACATTCTCGGCGGAGGCAGTCGATCTGTTCTCGCAAGGGGAGTATGGCTGGGCATCAATGCATATATTAAGCCATGTGGTGGGATCATTGCTGATGACGGCGCTGGGCGTGCTGACTGTGCAGATGCTAAAGAGTTGATGATTAATGCTGACGCACCATAGAAAATGGCAACCAAGAGAAAATGACAAAATGAATTGATTTAATAAGCCTTTTTGCCTATAATCGCGGGCTTTCCACCTTGGCTCACTGTTTCGCAGTGCAGGAGCCTCTTAATCCAAAAGGAGTTTACATGCGACATTATGAAGTGATTTTTATCGTCCATCCGGACCAGAGCGAGCAAGTGCCAGCAATGATCGAGCGCTATCGCACACTGGTTAATTCTAACGGTGGCACTATGCACCGTCTTGAAGACTGGGGCCGTCGTCAACTGGCTTACCCTATCCAGAAAATCCACAAAGCGCATTACGTGCTAATGAATATTGAATGTAATCAGTTCGTCCTGGACGAGCTCGAAAACGGATTCAAGTTTAATGATGCTGTGTTGCGCCATTTAACCATGTCTACCAAAGAAGCGGCTGTTACGCCTTCCCCAATGATGAAGGAAGAAAAATCCAGGTCAGTATTGGGCAGGGATGAAGTTGCACCAGCTGCTCCAGCCGCACCTGTTGCTGAGGCGGCATCGGCTTAAGTTAAGTGAGTAGCAATAAGCTGGAATTGACTGGCGAAGTCGTTCAAATCGAAATACTTCGCTACACACCAGCAGGAATACCGTTGTTAAGTTTTGTATTGCGTCATCTGTCTGAACAATTAGAAGCAGGCATGCAGCGCAGGGTTGAATGTGAAGTCAATGCCATGCTCATGGGTGAGTTGGCCGAGAAATCACAAGGCATTAAAGTCGGTGCATTATTGAAAGTCGCCGGTTTCATTGCCAGACGCAGCCTCAAAAGTACACAACTGGTATTGCACATTACAACATTAGACATTATCTAAAATTTTTAAGGATTACTAACATGGCACGTGATATGTTCAAACGCCGCCGCTACTGCCGTTTTTCGGCAGAGGGCATTAAAGAAGTAGATTACAAGGATGTGGATCTGTTAAAGGATTTCATCAACGAAAACGGCAAGATTATTCCAGCCCGCATCACAGGCACTAAAGCACGTTATCAACGTCAGCTTACATCTGCAGTGAAACGCGCTCGTTTCCTCGCTCTCTTGCCATACACTGACAAGCACTAAGGGGAAAACCATGCAAATTATTCTGTTAGAAAAAGTAGTTAACCTGGGTAACCTAGGCGATGTTGTTAAGGTAAAAGACGGCTATGGCCGTAATTTCCTGATTCCACAAGGCAAGGCAAAGCGCGCTACTGAAGCCAACAAGGCTGAATTCGCTGCACGTCGTGCTGTACTGGAAAAACAACAGGCTGATATTCTGGTTGCAGCGCAGGCTCGCGGCGAGAAGCTGGCTGGGTTCCTGTTGCAAGTGACACAAAAGGCTGGTGTTGATGGCCGTCTGTTTGGCTCTGTGACTAATGGCGACATCGCTGAGTCATTGACTGCACAAGGTTTTGAAGTGGTGAAGGCTGAAGTTCGCCTGCCTAACGGCCCGCTGAAGACTATTGGCGACCATGCTGTTAGCATCGCTTTGCACCATGATGTAGTAGTAGATATCACCGTATCAGTATTGGGCGAAGCTTAATAACTCGTTCGTAGTGATTCAAGAAAGGGCTGCTTAGGCAGCCCTTTTTATTTGTGCTTATAGGTACAATGCGTGGTATCAACATCAATACTGTTTCTGTCATTATGAGCAAATCTTCAATTCCAAAACCTACTTCTGATCGCACCCTTTGGACCGAACTGGTACAGCCAGATCCCACCCAGGAAAACTTTCAAAGCCTGACTAGCAGTGTAGAACGAGCATCCACAGTCGTGTTTGCAGATGTTAAAAGCCTGCGCAACCGTAACTGGCGAGACAAAAGCCAATATACCTATGGTTTGCTGGGTACTCCAACCACAAGGCGCCTAGAGCGCAAGCTGGCGCTGATAGAGGGCGGCGAGCATTGCATATTGCTGCCATCCGGGCTTGCCGCGATCAGCCTTACTTTGCTGGCCTTGCTTAAATGTGGCGACCGTGTGCTGTTACCTGCAAATGCTTATGAGCCAGCCAGCGAAGCCGCAAGATATATGGCTGCCAGCTTTGGGGTTGAAGTTGCGTTTTACGATCCCCTAGACCTTGCCACTATAGTGATGACAGCCAACACCAAGCTGTTATGGGTAGAGACTCCGGGCTCAGTCACGATGGAAGTCGCGGATTTGCCCGCACTGGCCGCAATTGCTCATGCCCATCAAGCCTTGGTTGCCGTCGATGCGACCTGGGCTGCCGGGGTTGCCATGAATGTATTTGAGCTGGGTGCGGATATCTCCATACAGGCGCTCACGAAGTACCAGTCTGGCGGCAGCGATGTCATGATGGGCAGCATCGTCACGCGCGACGAGAAACTCAACGACAGGTTGCTGGATGTGCATGTGCGGCTGGGCATGGGCGTTAGCCCCGAAGACTGCAATATCGTATTGCGCAGCCTGCCACATTACAAATTGCGTTATCAGGCCCAGGACCATGTGGCACGCAATATTGCGCACTGGTTAAGTCAACAGCCTGGCATTGCCCAAGTATTGCACCCGGCACTGCCAGGCAGTCCCGGGCATGCAATCTGGCAACGGGATTTCAGCGGGGCAGCCAGCCTGTTCTCTATTGTCTTCAAGTCCGCTATCAGCCAGGAGCAGGTTGATGTGTTTGTCGAAGCCCTGCAGCTATTTCATATCGGCTACAGCTGGGGTGGCAGTGTCAGCCTGGCGGTGCCTTATGCATTGAACCAAATGCGCAAGGGTTATTCTTATGAAGGGTGCCTGGTGCGCTTGTATATCGGGCTGGAGGATGAGTCTGACCTGATAGACGATCTGCGGCAGGCACTTTCCATCATTATTTAATGACCTCTTGAGGATAACAGCATGCCCACAGCAAAATGGAATGGTAAGACCATCGCCGAGACGACTAATTTTGAAACGGTAGAGGGCAATGTGTATTTTCCGCCTAGCGCACTAAAGCCGGAGTTTTTCCAGGAGACCAGCCATAGCAGTATTTGCCCATGGAAGGGCACGGCCAGTTATTTTGATGTGGTTGTCGATGGTAAGGTGAACCAGAATGCAGCCTGGTATTACCGTGATCCCAAGCAGCCAGCCGCTAATATCAAAGGTTATGTCGCATTCTGGAAAGGCGTAGAAGTAACTACTTAACGGTATGTGGAAGCTGCCTTGAGCAGGAATACGCCAAAACTCGACTCCGTCTTATCTTCCCAGCATTGAAATATTGCCCAGCCGCATTCATGGGCAATCGCCTCAAAGCTGCGCCTTGAATATTTATAGCAGTTCTCGGTATGGATGGTTTCACCTGCATTGAAGTGGAAGGCATAGCCTTGTATTTGAACATCCTGCGCCTGCTGGCTCACCAGGTGCATTTCCACACGATGCTCGCTTTGGTTAAATATCGCCCTGTGGGCAAATTTAGCCACATTGAAGTCTGCCTCTAGCTCCCGGTTGGCACGTACCAGCATGTTCTTGTTGAATTGCGCGGTAATGCCATTGGCGTCGTTATAGGCTGCCAGCAGCTTGTCCCCATCCTGCGTCATGTCGACACCTATCAAAAGCCAGGCATTTTCTCCCGCCAGGTGATGAATGTTGCGTAACAACTGTTTTGCTTCATTTGGGTCGAAATTGCCTATGGTCGAGCCTGGGAAAAACACCAGGTGCTCTGATTTTTTATCCAGCTCCAGCGGCGCCATGCTCGCAGTAAAATCAGCCACCAAGGGTTGGATGACCAGCTCGGGGAAGTCATGTTTAAGCGTGATTGCGGTTTCCAGTAGAAAATCCTCTGAAATATCAATCGGGATATATTTTTTTAACAATGGCTGGGATTCCAACAAGATGCGCGTTTTAATGCTGGAGCCGCTACCGGGCTCGATCACCGTGGCTAGATTTGGTATCAGTTGAGCAACTTCTTTTACCACATCGACCAATAACCTGGTTTCCACACGGGTAGGGTAGTACTCAGCGGTCTTGGTGATCTGCTCGAATAGCCTGGAGCCTGTTTCATCGTAAAACCACTTACATGAGAGTGATTTCTGCGCCAGCGATAAACCTTCAATCACTTCTTCTGCAAAGGGATTGAGGGGTTCGAATAGTTCAGGTTTTTTCAGGCAAGTGCTCATAGTTTTACTTATTCTTCAAAAGTGTATTGGGTACTGGTCTAACTGGCATTGTCCGCAAGCCTCAGGCCGGAGAACTGCCAGCGCTGGTGCGGGTAAAAGAAGTTGCGATAGCTGGCGCGGATATGGCTGGCAGGGGTGACGCACGAGCCGCCACGCAGCACGTACTGACCATTCATGAACTTGCCATTATATTCACCCACAGCACCGGGGCGTGTCTTGAAACCCGGATATGCAACATAAGGGCTTGCTGTCCATTCCCAGACGTCGCCGAATAGCTGTTTAACCGGGTTGCTATCTTGTTGACTAGCGTCACTCACGATTGCTTGCGGCGAGTATTGTCCGCTCTCTGCAAAATTGCCTGTGATGGGCTGTGGCAAAGCTGCCAGCTCCCATTCGACCTCGGTCGGTAGCCGTTTTCCAGACCATCTGGCAAAGGCGTCAGCCTCAAAAAAGCTGATATGACAAACAGGCGCTTTCATGCTGACAGGTTGCAGGCCTGCCAGCGACATACATCGATAGTCATCTTCTCGTTGCCAATAAAGCGGCATTTGCCAACCTTCTGTTTGAACGGTTTTCCAGCCATCGGATAGCCATAGTAGTGGATTTCTGTATCCGCCGTCTTCGATAAATGCTATCCAGTCCTCGTTGGTAACTAGAGTGCTCGCCAGCAGAAATGGTTCAAGATAGACCTTGTGTTGCGGGAACTCATTATCAAAACCAAAACCATTGCCATCATGGCCTGTGAGCACAAGCCCACCTTCAAATGCGACCATGCTGGATTTTTTACCTGGTGAATCTAATGCCGGATGCTCGCTGGTGCCTGCCGTTTTGACTTGGTAGGCAGGCAGGATGGGGTTCTGCGCCAGGTTGTAGAGAATATCTGTCAGGAATAATTCCTGGTGTTGTTGTTCATGATAAAGGCCAAGTTCGATGATTTCAGCCTGCTCATCATTGATTCCTAGTCTCAAAGCCGCGATGACCGACTGATCGACTGCATGGCGGTATGCTAATACTTCAGCTAGATCTGGCCTGGTGATTAAACCCCGTTTGCCTTGCGCTTGCCGATGGCCGATGGTTTCGTAGTAAGAGTTGAACAAAAAGCGATAAGTGTCAGATTGTGGCCAGAGTTGGGGCTTTGGGTTCAGCCCCGGTTGCTTTAAAAAGAACTCCTCAAAAAACCACGTCGTATGCGCTAGATGCCACTTGCCCGGGCTGGCAAAGTCCGCGGCCTGTATGGTCATGTCAGCTTCAGAGAGCGGCTTGGCAAGCGCTAGTGTTTGCTGCCTGATTGATTCGAAGCGCTGTGCGAGGTTATTTGACATCAATTGTCTGTCCGGATAAGCCTGAATGGGGAGATGTTAGCGAGATTCTCAATATAAGCAAATGATGATTGCTAGCCATCTAATTGCATAACTCGAGTCTTAGTCAGTCACACTCCTGTTTTGTTGCAATTAATCGTGGCAAAGTAGAGTAAACCATAAGTTATAATGCGCCATGGCTGACGACTCACTAGAATCATTAAAACTTCCCCCCCATTCCGTAGAAGCTGAGCAATCGGTGCTTGGCGGCTTGCTGCTTGAAAACGAAGCACTGGATAAGATTGCAGATATCCTGAGTTCCTCGGATTTTTATCGGCATGATCACCGGCTTATTTTTCAGCATATCAGCAAGCTGATCGAGCATAACAAACCTGCCGATATCGTGACGGTTGCAGAGTCTCTGGAAAACACGGCAGAGCTTTCCAGCGTGGGCGGCATATCCTATCTTGGGGCACTGGCCCAGAACACTCCCACAGCCGCCAATATTCGTCGCTATGCAGAGATCGTGCGTGAACGCTCGGTGATGCGCAAACTGGTGGAAGTGGGTTCCGGCATTGCAGAAAGCGCCTACAACCCGCAAGGGCGTGATGCGCAGCAGTTGCTGGATGAGGCCGAAGCCAAGATTTTCCAGATTGCCGAGGGCGGCAAGCGCAGCACAGAAGGATTTATCGATATCAAGGTATTACTACCGCAGGTGGCAGATCGTATTGATTATCTCTACCAGCGAGAGAACCAGGGCGATGTCACTGGCGTGCCGACTGGCTTTAGTGACCTGGATGAGCGTACGTCAGGGTTCCAGCCAGGCGACCTGATTATTGTGGCAGGTCGGCCATCCATGGGTAAAACTGCGTTCTCACTCAATATCGCCGAAAATATCGCACTGGATACAAAATTGCCGGTTGCCGTGTTCTCCATGGAAATGGGTGCGACGCAACTAGCTACCCGGATGATTGGTTCGGTAGGGCGCCTTGATCAGCATCGTATGCGTAACGGTAACCTGGAAGACGAAGACTGGGTGCGCTTGACCACTGCACTGGGCAAACTTAATGATGCGCCTATCTTCATTGATGAAGGTGCGGGCCTTAGCTCATTTGATGTGCGCGCCAGGGCGCGCCGTTTGCACCGTCAATGCGGCAAGCTTGGCCTGATCGTAGTCGACTATTTGCAGTTGATGTCTGCGCCGTCAGGTCGCCAGGGCGAAAACCGCGCTACAGAAATCTCCGAAATTTCACGCTCACTCAAAGCTTTGGCCAAAGAGCTGGATGTGCCGGTAGTGGCCTTGTCCCAGTTGAATCGAAGTGTGGAGCAACGTCCGGACAAGCGTCCGGTGATGTCTGACTTGCGCGAATCCGGCGCTATCGAACAGGATGCTGACTTGATCCTGTTTATTTATCGCGATGAAGTATATAACCCGGATACGCAAGATAAAGGCACTGCTGAGATCATCATCGCCAAGCAACGTAATGGCCCGATAGGCCGGGTAAGGCTTACTTTTCTGGGCGAACATACCCGCTTTGAGAATTTCGCGGGTGGCGGCCACTCTGTTGATGACTACTAAAGCCTTGCGCTTTAAAAATTCTCTCCCTGCAATATCAGCTTAAGATTGCATCGTCATGGCTAAAGCAAAAACAGTTTATACCTGCACCGAATGCGGCGGACAATCGCCAAAATGGCAAGGCCAGTGTCCCAGCTGTTTCGCCTGGAACACACTGGTTGAAACGATTGCAGAAGCCACCAGCGTTAATCGCTTCGCACCATTGGCGCAGGCCAGTGTCATTCAGAACCTTAAGGATGTAGAAGCTGCCGAAGTACCGCGTCAGGCCACAGGTATTGCCGAGTTTGACCGTGTACTGGGCGGTGGCCTTGTGCCGGGCGGGGTGGTGCTGATCGGTGGGGATCCCGGTATAGGCAAATCCACACTATTGCTTCAGACTTTGTGTCATCTTGGTAATCGCAGCAAAACGCTTTATATCAGCGGTGAGGAGTCGGCACAGCAGATCGCCATGAGAGCCAGACGCCTGGGGCTGGACGCATCTCCATTGGCTTTGCTGGCAGAAATCAATCTGGAAAAAATCATTTCCACATTACAAACGCACAAACCAGATGTCGCAGTCATCGATTCGATCCAGACGGTATATTCCGAAGCCTTGCAGTCGGCACCCGGCTCAGTGGCTCAGGTGCGCGAATGTTCGGCTCAGCTGACGCGTGCTGCCAAGCAACTAGGTATCAGCGTGATACTGGTAGGCCATGTAACTAAAGAAGGCTCTTTGGCAGGCCCACGCGTGCTTGAGCATATCGTCGATACCGTGCTTTATTTTGAAGGCGACCCCAATTCCAGCTTCCGCCTGATACGTGCATTCAAGAACCGTTTTGGCGCGGTGAATGAGCTGGGTGTATTTGCCATGACGGAAAAAGGCTTGCGTGAAGTCAGCAATCCATCAGCGCTGTTTTTATCTCACCATGCAGAAGAGGTGCCGGGGTCGTGTATTACCGTGACTCAGGAGGGTACTCGCCCATTGTTGGTAGAAGTGCAGGCACTGGTCGATGAAGCACACGCACCTAACCCTAAGCGTCTCTGTGTTGGGCTGGAACAGAACCGTTTGGCAATGTTGCTAGCCGTGTTGCACCGTCATGCAGGTGTTGCCTGTTTTGATCAGGACGTATTCGTCAACGCAGTAGGTGGCGTGAAAATTAGTGAACCGGCAGTGGATTTAGCCGTATTGTTGGCTATCGTATCTTCATTAAAAAACAAGGCACTAAATAATAAACTTATAGTGTTTGGTGAAGTTGGATTGGCCGGTGAAGTGCGCCCTGTGCAACGAGGCCAGGAGCGTTTGAAAGAAGCGGCCAAGCTGGGTTTCACCCATGCGATTGTCCCCAAGGCCAATGCCCCCAAGCAGGCAATCAAAGGCATG
Source organism: Methylophilaceae bacterium (assembly GCA_035459965.1). Taxonomy (GTDB): domain Bacteria; phylum Pseudomonadota; class Gammaproteobacteria; order Burkholderiales; family Methylophilaceae; genus DATHXC01. Next base: position 381,046 of record DATHXC010000007.1, on the reverse strand, counting down.
CAGGTATTTGCGGTAGAACGTCTGGAGCAGGCGCTGAGCAAAGTGCGCGAGTTGTGAGCTGATGGCGAAATCAAACATCATTTTTGACTTGGACGGTACTTTAATCGATTCCTCTGGCAGCATACTGAATAGCTTTGCACATGCTTTCAGACTGTTGGGTCTCGAGCCCAAACGCGCTTTAACGCCCGAGCTGATAGGCCCGCCATTGATGCAGACGCTGGCTATCTTATCGGGAACGCAAGAGACGCAAGTACTGGAAGCCTTGGCGTCTCAGTTCAAATCACATTACGATGCTGAAGGTTGCAAGCAGGCGACAGTATTCGCTGGCGTGGTAGATATGCTATCAGCCATTGCAACAACTAACGCTAATCTTTATATCGCCACCAACAAGCGTTTATATCCGACGCAGAAAATCATGCAGCATTTGGGCTGGCAGAAGTATTTCACAAAAGTGTTTGCGCTGGACTACTACACCCCAGCCGTCGCTAACAAAAAACAGATGATCGCACGGATAATGGCGGACGAAAATATTTTGCCTTCATCAGCCATTTACGTTGGTGACCGTTATGAAGATGGTGTAGCCGCTGACGAAAATAGTCTTGAATTCGCTATGGTGAGCTGGGGCTATCTTGATGATACGGTAGGTGAGATCCCGACGCATTGGCATCTCTATGACACGCCAGATGCATTGGCGCAAAGATTTACTGGCTAAGCTTCGTTTAGTTAATTCCTGGCTTTCAATTAAGCCCTGGCATCAAGCACCAGGCCACTGATCTTCTGGCTATCCGCACCCATCAGGTATAAATAAGTAGGGATGATCGTGTCGATCTCTGGCAGGGAAGCATGGACTTCCCCCGGGTGTGTTTTCTTACGCTGTGGGCTTTGTACTGGCCCTGGCACTATGCTGTTGATGCGGATGTGAGGCGTTTTTTCCAGTTCCAGCGCCCAGCTTTTCACCAGATGGTCAGCCGCCGCCTTGCTGATGCCATGTGCCCCCCAGTAAGCCGCAGGGGTTTGTGCTGCCAAGGTGGAGGTGAATATGATAGATGCGTCACTGGCGCGTTGCAGTAATGGCAGGCAAGCCCTGGTGAGCGCAAAAGGCATGGTGACGTTCACGCGGAACATGCGTTCGAACTGCTCGCCTGTCTGTATTTCCAGCGGGCTTAGATTATCAAATGCTGTGGCGTTATGCACGATACCGTCCAGCCGGCCTAGCTGCTTATAAATGCCTTCAGCCATCGCATTCAGGTCGTTTTCAGTGGTCTTTTCCAGGTCTATCAGGAACATCAGCGGTTCCGGGTGGCCTAGCGCCAGGATTTCATCGTAAACCGCTTCTAGCTTCTCAACCTTACGCCCCAGTAAAATGACCGTAGCGCCTTGTGCAGCATAGGCTAGCGCGACACTGCGGCCTATGCCCTGGCCAGCGCCTGTGACCAGGATGACGCGATCTTTCAAGTGTTGCGGTGGTGCTTTGTAGCTTTTCATAGGTGATTCTTTACGGCTGGATTATATGGAAATGGTGTTGGCATTCTGCAGAATAATGACGCTCTGGCTGGGTAGAAAACTCTCGATTACAGCACTAAAAATTGCAATAAAGATACTCACAAAGAAGGCCGTCCAAAAACCGGAAAGCTTGAACCCTTTCACCAGTTTAGCAACCAGCATCACCATTAATGCATTCAGCACTAAATAGAAAAATCCCAGGGTTAATATGGTGATGGGGATAGTGAGGAAAACCAGGACAGGTTTCAGCACCGCATTTACAAACCCCAGCACAAGTGCTGAAATAACTAATGAAGCCCCGTTATCAAACTTGAGGCCCTTGAATATATAGCTGGCCACCCAAAGGGAAAGGCTCATGATGCCCCAGTGGATGAGGAAGTCGGTTATGTTAGCTGACATGGTTTTGCTTTCAATTTAACGATGTTGTTTTAAAGAAGTTCTGATTCAGATTGGTGGATGATTGCGTTGGCGCATTGTACGCCGCTACGCACTGCGCCCTCAATGGTGGCGGGGTAATCTCCAGCGGTATAGTCGCCCGCCAGATATAGATTTTTGATGGCAGTATGCTGAGCAGGGCGTGCAAGATTCGGCTCGCAGGCAAAGGTGGCGCGCTTCTCGGCAATGACCTTGTGCCATAGGGCTTGTGGTAGTTGCGGGAAAGCTGCTGAAAGCTCCTTCGCAACTTCTATCGCCAGTGCCTCTTGTGTAAGTTTCTGGTGTGGGCCTTCCGCGCTGATGACCACTGCCAGCAAGCCGTGCTGATTACATAGCTGCCCTCGATCAAACACCCATTGGCTCAGGCCGCCAGTAAGGCCGGTCATGGGCAGGTCAAGTTTGATGTGCTCGGGATATTGCAGGTATACGGTATAGATAGGCTGATAGCTTAGCTGTTCTGCCATATCGGTGGCTGCTTTCAGGGTTGGGAGCTGGCTCGTTATGGCGCTAAGGCGAAATGGCGAAACGGCTAATACCACATGGCTGAAATGCGCATTGCTGTTATTGTCTGCCAGCACATCAAAACCGTCGTTCGATGCCACGATGTCAGTCACTGAGGCATGGCGGATAACCCCGCCTTTCACTTCAATATACCTGGAAAGTGGCTCTGCAATGAGCGTCGAGAGATCGCAACGTGGCAATAGCATATCGCTATCCGATTTGGTCCTGGCAAAGCTGTCACGCAATACATTGAGGAAGACTTGCGCACTGGCTGTTTTTAGCGGTGTATTGAGGGCGGCCAGGCATAAAGGCTCCCACAGTAATGTTACCAGCCTGGCTGGCTGCTTTTTATCCGCAAACAGTTGAGACAGTGGAATGTCCTTGTTTAGCTTAAAGTTGTTGATGCGCAGCCATGCCATCAGGCGGATCGCCGCATAACGTTCCTGCCACGATAAACCTTTTGCATTGAGCAACCCGGCAAGGATGTGTAAAGGTGCTGGTAGCTTGCCGAAAGCAGTCAGGTTGAACTGATTTTTCCCGAATTGATCCCGTACGGAGAGCTGTAAAGGCAGCCTCAATATGGCCGCGTGGATATTCACACTAGCCAGGCTGAGCAGCCGCAGTGTCTCACTGTATGCGCCCAGCAGGATATGCTGGCCATTGTCCAGCCGCTGTCCTTTCCAGTTAACACCGCGCGCGCGTCCGCCAAGTTGCGGGCTAGCATCAAATAGCGTAACCGCTATGCCTTTTTCAGCCAGCGCAGCAACTGCAGCGAGACCTGCGCAGCCGCCACCGATAACAGCCACATGTGTTTGTTCACGCATCAGCAGACATCATCCGCCTGACGCTCATGCTTGGGTGATTCCTGCCTGTTTGAGCTGGCAATCCGTTGCAGCTGTGTCGAGTGCAGCCATCAAAAAGCGGCTATCTTTCTGTTTAAACCGTTTTACCCGTGCAGACGTGATGAGCAGCCTGGCAATCCAGGCAATCGCCAGTGCCGGAAAGAAATACCAGAGCTTGACTATGCCCGCAATCAGCGCGCACAAAAACATAAGCGAGCGGGATGGCCGTAACACTTTAAAGAGGGCATCATCCTTCCACACCAAGCCTTCGGTAGTATGGTTTTTATAAAGAAAGTAGGGGCCTTCTTTGCGGCCTTTTTTGATGGCCCAAGCCACACTGATGATATTGCTTGGCCGCATCGCAAGCTGGTTGTTGTAGGTAAAGAAGCTGCGCTCTTTACCCTCAATATTCAAAAGGAAGAATGTATCTTCAGTCCAGTAACTGGTTGAAGTCTGGGTGCTCGGTTGAGAATACTCACCATGATAAGTCGTGGTAGTGCTCGTGCTGCTTTTGCTGATGGTCTGCGTCCCAAGCAGCTCGCCTGTATACCTGTGTATATTATAAAAACTCCAGCCAGCCTTTATTTTTAGTGGCTCATCTTCACTGATGCCAAAGGGTTTGAATTCACGAGAAATGGCTAGCAAGGTGAGTAGGGGCAAGCCAATAAAAACAAAGACTAGAAAGCCAATCAGCGATAGCTCTCCGTATTCCCTGGCAAACGCACGTACAAGATCGCGTGGAAACTGGCTTAAAAAGTCCACCACAAACTGTGGAGGCTGGAATCCTGCACTATTATTTTCTGAGGATATAAGACGCTTAATGCTCGCCATGATATTGGTTTTAGGCTCTGTCTTGCCTCGTAAGTCAACGCCCGGCAGGTAGCGTTCGTTCACCTGTTTTATGAATGCTGGGTCATTTCGATAATTGTTGAGAATTTCATCGAATGCTTCACGCGCAGCACGCATTTCGTCTGTCGCAGGCTTAAACTTACCGTCTGGTGTCTGTAAGTCCAGGGTCTTGATATGCAAGTTTGATAAAGTGTCGTGATAGGTGTTGATTAGCCTGGCCTCTGAGGGCGATGGATAGGCGCCTTTCGGCCTGCCTTCAGCAGGGCTAATCAGTGCATCTTCCAATTGCTCCAGCGCCACAATTTGTCTGGCCGCAGTATCGCGCGCATCTGCACCTTGGTTGTCGGCTAACACCTGTTTGACGCTGGGCATCCGTGCAAAGTATGGAAGATCCTCTGCAAATGCTGTGCTATTAAGCATCAGTACCAAAAGCATCACACTGTTGAAATACTTCATTGAGGTTCCCCCTGATTGACCAATCAAACGAGCTATCTAAATCAAATAAACTACAAAGTTAGTACTATTTTTTATACTTTTACCCATGTACTGAACGCCAGCCATAGCTTGCGCATACCGCCTAACGAGGTTTTTGCATTGAGCACTTTCTCGGCGCCATCTGCCTTTATTTCATTTAACAGCGTGCGGTAAATAGCAGCCATCATCAGTCCGGTGACTTGCGGCTTTTTATCTTCGGCAGGTAATGTGTTGAGCGCTTTCTGGTAAAAGCTTTCGGCACGGGCAATTTGAAAATCCAGCAGTTTTTTGACCGCTTCATTTTCGTGTCCATGCAGGATGTCGGTTTCGGTGACACCAAAACTGGCGAGTTCATCCAGTGGCAGGTAGATACGGTCGCGCCGTGCATCTTCGCCAACATCACGGATGATATTAGTCAGCTGGAATGCCATGCCAAGGTCAAGCGCATAATCCAAGGTTTTGGGGCTGCAGTAACCGAATATGCTGGCGGAGAGCAGGCCCACCACGCTGGCAACACGGTAGCAATAGAGTTGTAGCTCTTTAAAGTCGGCATAGCGGTTCTGGTCGCAATCCATCTCCATGCCATCAATAATTTCCAGGAAATACTCTTCCTTGAGTTGATAAATCTGGATGGGGTCAGCTAATGCTTTACTTACTGGATGCTGTGGCTTGCCTTGATAGAGCCCATGTATTTCGGTACGCCACCAGGTCAGCTTTGTACGGGCGATGTTGAGATCAGTGCATTCATCGGCAATATCATCGACTTCACGGCAGAATGCATAAAGAGCGGTGATGGCTTCGCGCTTGGTCTTAGGCAGGAATTTAAAGCTGTAATAAAAGCTAGAGCCGCTGGCAGCGGCTTTTTCCTGGCAATATTGTTGTGGCGTCATGGATAACTTTGCTATTAGGCTGGGTTAGAAAAGCTTGTTAAAGTGAAACTAAAGCTAATTACTTAGCAATTAGCGCCCGATAGAGCATATAAGCCCAATCTGTCTTTTTCAATACCGGGCGCTGGTTAAACATATCACCACGTGATTTATGCAGCTTTTGCAGAATGCGCTCGCCACCGGCAATGATGGTGCGCATCTCAATACCGATACGACCCTTTAACACAAGCCCTAAGGGGGCACCGGATTGTAGTAAACGGCGAGCACGATAAATATTGAATTCCATGAATAATCCCCAGGTACCAGTGGTCTCCGCATTGGCAATCTGCTGTTCATCTATCTTGTATTTGCGCATCTCATCCAGCGGAAAGTAGATGCGATTCTTTTTATAATCAATCGCTACATCCTGCAGAAAATTGATGATCTGCAGTGATGAGCATATTGCGTCAGACAAGCCGATGTTATGGGGCGTGGCCTGCCCGTAAAGGTGCAATAGTAGCCGACCCACCGGGTTAGCTGAGCGCCGACAATAGTCGATGACTTCGCCAAAGTTTTCATAACGCGCTTTCACCACATCCTGGCTGAATGCATCAAGCAGGTCATAGAAAGGTTCAAGCGGCAGTTGCCTCTCGGTAATCATGGTTTGCAGGGTAATAAAGAAATCAGTTTTTGGCGTGCTATTGGCACGGATCAGGTCAAGTTCCTGGCGGAATCCATCCAGTAGCGCCAAGCGCTGGTCTGGCGTCAGGTCGCCCTCATCAGCAAAATCATCAGCCTGGCGGGCAAACGAATAGATCAACCCGATAGGCTCACGCAAGCGCTTGGGTAGCATGATGGAGGCGACTGGGAAATTCTCGTAATGCGTTTGCGCATGGGCAAGACTTGCCTGTGTTACAGACAGATTGGGTAGTGTATTCATCGGGCCTAAGTATGCCATAAATTACATATGGCTCAGCATATAGCTTGCTGATGGCTACACTGTTTTTTGCGTTACAATTTGACCATTATTGATTTGAAGAAAAGTGATGTTGGTGGCTTATGTTGGGAATAATAGGTGGTACGGGCTTAACGCAGTTAGCCAACTTGCAGATAACACGGCGTCAGCTTATACGAACGCCTTATGGCGAGCCTTCCGGGCCGCTGACATTTGGTGAAATCGGCGGCAAAATACTCGTTTTCCTGCCCCGCCATGGCAATGGCCACACCATACCGCCACACAATATCAACTATCGAGCCAATTTGTGGGCGTTGCACTCTGCAGGGGTTCGCGATATTGTTGCCGTAGCTACAGTAGGTGGCATTCATGCCGAATTGGGTCCTGGAAAAATAGCTTTACCTGACCAGATTGTCGACTACACCTATGGGCGCAAAAATACCTATTTTGATGGTGAAAATAAGGATTCCATCCAACCGGTCAAGCATATCGATTTTACCGAACCATATTGCCCTAGATTACGAGCGCTTTGCCTCAAGGCTTCCTCTGGAGTAGGTGAGACATTACATGACGGTGGTGTATACGCCACTGTGCAGGGCCCACGGTTGGAGACTGCTGCCGAAATCAATCGGCTGGAGCGAGATGGTGCTGATATGGTGGGAATGACCGGAATGCCGGAAGCTGCATTGGCGCGAGAGCTGGAGATGAGTTACGCCGCATTATGCCCAATCGCTAATCATGCGGCAGGGCGCGGTAGTAGTCTGCATGGCATCAGTTACGAGGAAATTGGCACAGTGCTGAATGCGACCATGCAGCGTGTGCGGAATTTGATTGAAAAGGTGGTGACACTCCATGGCGATTAGGCCGGTTTTACGCATGGGCGACCCTGTATTGTTGCAAAAGGCGGCCCCTATTGAGCAGTTTGACACTGCCGAGCTACATGCCTTGATACAGGATATGGAAGACACCATGGCATATATGAATGGGGCAGGCATTGCTGCACCACAAATAGGTGTGAGCCAGCGTGTGGTGATCTTCGGGGTAGGTGCGAACCCGCGTTACCCGGATGCGGAGCAGGTGCCCTATACGGTACTTATCAATCCCGTGCTGACTCCACTGGGCGATAGCATGGAAGATGGTTGGGAGGGTTGCCTGTCGGTTCCCGGTATGCGTGGTGTAGTGCCACGTCATTCACGTTTGCATTACACAGGTTTTGACCAGTATGGCAATCCGATAGACCGCATGGTGAGTGGCTTCCATGCAAGGGTAGTGCAGCACGAGTGTGACCATCTGGACGGTATTTTGTATCCCATGAGAATACAAGACCTTACGCAATTCGGCTTCACCGATGTACTTTTTCCTGACATGGAAATAGCGGACGACTAATTTCCTGTGTTAGAATAATGCCCTTGCAATTGATGCCCAGAACAAATAGCGGGCAGTTTAGCAAAGCAATGGAAGTGTGGCCGAGTGGTTGAAGGCACTAGTCTTGAAAACTAGCGAGGGTGCGAGCCCTTCGTGAGTTCGAATCTCACCGCTTCCGCCAAATTCTCTAAATGGACTAATATCAACCATTTACATAAAGTTTTCGCATTAAAACCATCAATGAAGGATTAAACATGAGTCAAATCACTGTAGAGCACAACCCATCAGAAGAGAAGTTAAAGCAATTGGGCGTATCCAGCTGGTCTATCTGGGAAAAAGAAGTTTCAAAGTTCCCACTGGATTTCGGCATGACAGAAAGCGCTTATGTGCTTGAAGGCGAAATTCATGTAACACCACAAGGCGGCGAAAAGGTTGTAATCGTTGCTGGTGATTACGTTGTGTTCCCTAAAGGTCTGAAAACTAACTGGGAAGTGGTTAAGCCACTGCGCAAGCATTACAAGCATAGTTAATATATTTGTGGCGTTAGCCGCATAAAAAAGCCCGCAAAATTTATCGTTTTGCGGGCTTTTTGTTTTATGCTTTTCAGGAGTTGTCAGTAGTCCATCCTGCTGACTGGTTGTCCTCATCGAACACTTCTCTTTGCACTTCATGGCATTGACGGCATGTCCTGAAACGTATCGGATAGACGATACCCTTAATCTGCATGCCACGGGTTTCAATTGCCCAGTCATGCCAGCCCAATCGACAAGTGAGTGGTTTAAACTTAGCTGACACTCCGTCGTTCCATCATGGCTTGTGCGAGCGTTCCACTATCTACATGTTCAATTTCACCACCCATCGGCAATCCGCGGGCGATACGGCTGACTTTCAAGCCGCGCGTCCGCAATAGCTCGCTGACGTAATGCGCTGTCGCTTCGCCCTCTACCGTGTAATTAGTGGCCAAGATAACTTCAGTCACTACGCCGTCTTGCGCACGTTTTAGCAATCTATCCAGATGAATTTCTTTGGGGCCAACACCGTCCAGCGGAGACAGTCTGCCCATCAATACGAAATACATGCCTTGAAATGCCTGGGTTTGCTCCAGCATCATGAGGTCTGTGGGCATCTCCACCACACATAATAGTGAGCCATCGCGGTTGCCTGATGCACACAGGGGGCAAGTGACCTGTTCGCTGAAGTTATTACATAACTGGCAGTGCCCTACGACCTGTAAAGCACCATCCAACGCTTGTGCCAAGCCCGCCGCACCTTTACGATCACGTTGCAGCAGATGGTAAGCCATACGCAATGCTGACTTGGGGCCAACGCCTGGAAGACAGCGCAATGCTTCTACCAGGTGTTCCAGTGCGGGAGGGTTGCGCATTTAAACTATTGTAATTGGATCAGAATGGCAGTTTCATGCCAGCAGGCATAAAGCTGCTCATACGGGCTGCTGAAGTGGCCTCGGCTTTTTGTGTAGCATCTTTCATGGCGATTACAATCAGGTCTTCCAGTGTTTCTTTATCGTCCATCACGCTGTCATCCAGGGTCACGCGTTTTACTTCATTGCGACAGGACATGGTGACTTTAACCAGGCCATTGCTTGCAACGCCTTCGACATCAACATTGGCAAGTTCTTCCTGCGCACGCTTCATATTTTCCTGCATCTGCTGGGCCTGTTTCATCAGATTGCCCATGCCGCCTTTCATCATGATCTTGATCTCCTAAATTTATATAGATGGTTTATTGGATAGGTTTAATGCTGGAAGGAATAATCTGTGCGCCAAAGTCTTTGACTAATGCCTGCACAAAGTCATCCTCCTGAATGGCAGTGACAGCCTGTGACTGTATAGCTGCCTTCTCCTGAGTGATTTGCACGGCAGGTGTATTGCCACTGCCACCCACTTCAAAACTCAGCTGTATCTTCCTGCCAAAGTGTTGCTGTATGGCAGAGCGTAATTTTTCCTGATAGTTCGGATCAAGCAGGTGTTTTTGTGCTTCTGGCACAGTTAAATAAATATGGGTTGCATCAAAACTTGCAAGCTCACAGTTTTGCGCCAGGGCGCGCGCCAAGCCCAACTTGAGCTGGTCGACCAGACCTCGCCAATTGCCGTCGAAACTATCCGGCTCCCGGCTTACAGGCGGTGAAGGAGCAGGTTCAGATACTTGTGAGGTGATGGCTGTTGGAGTTTCTGGTGCTGTTAAAGGGTATTCCTGAGCTGCCTGTTGGGTGGCGACAGGTATAGCCGTTAGGCTTGGTGTGATGGCAGGCGTTACGATTGGAGCAACTGTTTGCTTTGTTGGTGCGTTAGTTTTTTGCTGAGCGCTATCACCTGGCCGAAATGCCAGCATACGTAACAGACTCATGGTAAAGCCGGCAAATTCATCAGGGGCCAAGCCTAGGTCACGACGACCCAGCAGCGCGATCTGGTAATAAAGCTGTACTTCTTCGGCGCTTAATTTTTGCGCCAATTCCATTAGCATGGCCCGTTCTGGTAAATCACTGGCAACGCTTTCGGGCACATTCTGTGTAACTGCAATCTGCTGTAACAGGTTAGCAAGGTCATTTAATGCGGTATCGAATGACAAACTGCGTTGTTCCATTGCTTGTGCCCGCGCTATCAGGCCAGGGCCATCCTGGTTCAGCAAAGCATTGAGCAAGTCAAACAGGTAACTTTGATCCACCGCACCCAACATAGCGCGCACTTCTTTTTCATGCACGGCATTGCCGCCATAAGCTATAGCCTGATCCAGTAGCGATAGTGCGTCACGCATGCTACCAGCGGCCGCGCGCGCGATGAGTTGCAGGGCAGGGGCTTCAAAAACGACATTCTCTTGCGTCAATACAGATTGCAAATGCGTGGTAATAGAAGAGGTCGACATTTGACGTAAATTAAACTGCAAACACCGCGACAGCACAGTCACAGGGACTTTTTGAGGGTCTGTAGTGCCAAGAATGAATTTGACGTGGGCCGGCGGCTCCTCAAGTGTTTTCAGTAAGGCATTAAAGGCCTCTTTGGTGAGTTGATGAACCTCATCAAGCATGAACACTTTGAAGCGGCCCTGGTTTGGCGCATAGGTGGCCTGTTCAAGCAAAGACCTGACATCGTCGATGCCGCGCGTGGATGCTGCATTCATTTCAATGTAATCAATGAAACGGTCGCTATCGATACCTACACATGCTGCACAAACGCCACATGGATGCGCAGTGATGCCAGTTTCACAATTAAGGGATTTTGCCAGAATACGTGCAATGGTCGTCTTTCCGACACCGCGAGTGCCGGTAAACAGGTAAGCATGATGCAGGCGCTGCTGTTCGAGCGCGTTGGTAAGTGCGCGTACTACATGCTCCTGGCCAACAAGCGTTTCAAACGACTTGGGGCGCCATTTGCGGGCAAGCACCTGATAGCTCATGGAATATGCGACTCAATAAAATTAAGGATTTTACTTTAGCCCAAAACGCACGTTTAGTCCAAAGCAGAACGTCAGTCAGATTGACTATCCGTCGATTGAAACTAACGTGTAATTGAGAAAATCAGAGAGGCGAGCCAAACCCCCGGCACTTGCTTCAACAGTTGTGGCTGCTTCCTTCCGGACCTGACCAGGTTGGCTATTTTGCAATGCGGGGAGGCCCGCCAGACATGATTTTACATCAAATTACGTGCATTCAGTTATTCAATGTATTATTTGTCTGCTATTAAAGAAGTGACGTTTTTTGTAAAAAACAATTGTTAACAAATTGCTTGCTAGCAGGGATATACCCCATGCGATATAGTGACAAATGTCCTACTAAATAAAAATAACTCAATATAAAAATACACAAGAAAAGCATGCAATTAAAGTAATGAGCGTCTTATCCAAAATCTCAAATCCACTGAGCGTGATTTCCCGGACAATCATTCCTGGAAGAGGTGATCTGCGTACCGACCTGATTGGTAAAAGCATTCTTTATTTCCTGGTTTTAGCCGAAACACTGATCTGTTTTTTCTGGATATATGTTCTTTCCAGTTTGGGTGATGGCTATGCACTCATGGCCGCAGTCCCTTATTTTTACCTGATCATTTCCTACACCAGCCTGTTGATTTTTTACCGACTGAAGCGGTTTGACTATTTCACCTTCACTCAGCTATTGATGCTGCTGGTGATGCCTTTTTTCATGCAATGGGTGGTGGGCGGTTTTGGTGCGTCGAGTGGTTTGGCGATATGGGCTATCCTGTCACCAGTAGGGGCGTTGATGATACTGGGCGCCCGGCAATCAACGCCTTGGTTCGGCCTGTTCCTGGCACTTGCAGCAGTATCATGGCAACTGAATTCGGTATTTGCCAGCAGTGCTTTGCAAATCCCCAATCATATTAAAGACCTGTTCTTTCTCATGAACCTGATAGGTGTAGCCAGTATTCTGTATGGCGTGATGCGCTACTTTCAGGCACAAAAAGCCCGCGTACTGGATGCACTGGAAGCCGAGCAGGCACGTTCGGAGAAGTTGCTGCTGAATATCTTCCCCCAACCCATTGTAGACAGGCTGAAGCAGGATGACTATAAAATTGCGGATAGCTACGAATCGGCAACCATCATGTTTGCTGACTTGGTAGACTTTACCGGCATTACAGAAGGCATGGCCGCTACCAATCTGGTCGATCTGTTGAATCGGGTATTTTCGGAGTTTGATGTGCTGACCGAAAAACATGGCCTGGAAAAAATCAAGACCATTGGTGATTCTTACATGGTAGCTGGTGGCGTCCCGAGTATTCGCTCCGATCACGCAGTCGCTGTAGCAGAAATGGCGCTTGAGATCGGCCTGGTGCTGGCAAAAGTTTCAGAGCAGACTGGCCAGAAAATCTCGATGCGTATTGGTATCAACAGCGGCCCCGTGATCGCTGGTGTCATCGGCACGACTAAATTCAGCTACGATTTATGGGGGGATGCGGTTAATCTTGCCAGCCGCATGGAGCAATATGGGGTATCTGGCTCTATACAAGTCACTGAATCTACTCATGAGTTGCTTAAGAACCAATATGTATTTGAAGACCGGGGAATGATTTCGGTTAAAGGCAAGGGCTCGGTAAAAGCTTATTTATTGCAAGGCCGACGCTAGCTGATATTGAGTAATTTGGATGGATGCTATTTGGTATCAGCCCGGATTACGATATAATCCGCCGCCAGCCTGAAAATGGTTGTGCAGCCTAGTATTCGGAGAGGTGGATGAGCGGTTTAAGTCACCACCCTGGAAAGGTGGCATAGGGTTATCTCTATCGAGGGTTCGAATCCCTCCCTCTCCGCCATTAAAAAGCACTGTTAAGTTAAGTAACTTAACAGTGCTTTTTATGATCCCGTTTCAGGTATTTGCCGATATGTGCATCGCCGCGCTGTTTGGCTAAGGTGATCTGTTTTTGCCGCTCAGTAACGCTAGCTCGTTTTTCTTCAGAGAGCTTGTTGTAACAATGTCGACACGAAATACCGGCAACGTATTGGCTAGATTGCATTTCCTCTGGTGATAGCGGGTGACGGCAGGCGTGGCACTGGTCATAATCGCCAAGCTCTAAGCCGTGGCGGACTGCAACGCGTTGGTCAAACACGAAGCATTCTCCCTCCCACATACTTTCCTCTTTTGGGACGTTTTCCAAGTATTTAAGAATACCACCCTGTAGGTGGTAAACCTCTTCAAATCCTTGCTCCATCATGAATGCGCTGGCTTTTTCGCAACGTATGCCGCCGGTACAGAACATCGCGACTTTTTTATGTTTCGCCGGATCCAGGTTTTTGGCTACATATTCCGGGAACTCACGGAATGTCGTGGTATGGGGATCTATGGCGCCTTTAAACGTGCCGATGTCATATTCATAGGCATTACGCGTATCGATTAGCACCACATCCGGGTCTGAGATAAGCGCATTCCAGTTCTCCGGTGCTACATATGTGCCAACCTTTTCATTCGGGTTTATGCCCGGCACGCCCATGGTGACGATTTCTTTTTTCAGCCGTACCTTCATGCGGTAAAAAGGCATTTCGTCGGCAAACGACTCTTTATGCTCAATCGTGACTAAGCGCGAGTCCAGCTTAAGATAGGCCATCAGGGCATCTATGTCTGCACGACTACCCGCCACAGTGCCATTGATGCCCTCCTCAGCCAATAGCAGCGTGCCTTTCAGGCCATGCTTTACACAAAAATCAAGCAGCCCGGGCTGAAGCGCCTGATAGTCAGGCAATTTGGCGAATTTATATAAGGCAGCAACAATAAAATTTGACACGAATTTCTCTCTAAATAGCTTCAAAGCCGAATGCTTTTAACCAGTGTTTACTTTTAACCAAGGTTGCTATGATATTCGATGGAGTGTGCCACACGCAATTTTGACGCAATTTCGTGAGACTTTTTGCTTTATAGTGACACTGTAAAACACCTAAGAATATCACCCAGATGAATAAGCCTAATCCTCCCACTTTCTCTCAAGCATTCTGGTATTGGCTCAGGCTGGGTTTTATCAGTTTTGGCGGGCCCGCAGGCCAGATTGCAATCATGCATGAAGACCTAGTGGTGAAAAAACGTTGGATATCCGAAAAGCGTTTTTTGCACGCACTCAACTATTGCATGCTATTGCCAGGCCCTGAAGCGCAGCAATTGGCCACCTATATCGGCTGGCTGATGCATCGAACATGGGGTGGAATAATTGCCGGTTGCCTGTTTGTATTACCATCGCTACTTATTCTTATTGGCCTGAGCTGGATATATCTTGCCTATGGTGAGCTGCCACAAATAGCAGGCATACTTTACGGTATCAAGCCTGCAGTTGTGGCGATTGTGCTGTTTGCAGCCTACCGAATTGGCTCGCGAGTCCTTAAAAATAGCCTTTTATGGTCCATTGCGGCAATGGCATTTCTGGCAATTGCTGTATTCAATGTACCTTTTCCCTACGTTATTTTATCGGCTGGTTTACTAGGCTATCTGGGCAACCGTTTTGTGCCAGAAAAATTTAGTGCCAAGCCTACACACCAAGCTTCCGAACAGGTCGTTCATGACGCGGTGATTGGCGACAATACGCCTACACCTGCCCACGCCAGATTTAGTCTGAAAAGATTGATACTGCTTTTTACTGCAGGACTATTATTGTGGGCAGTTTCACTGGGCGCTCTTACCATGCTTTACGGCTGGCATGCAGTGTTAACGCAGATGGCGCTGTTTTTCTCCAAAGCTGCTTTGCTTACTTTTGGCGGTGCTTACGCAGTATTACCCTACGTATTTCAGGGCGCGGTGCAGGCGCATGGCTGGCTAAGCGCGACACAAATGATGGATGGTCTGGCGCTGGGTGAAACAACGCCAGGCCCCTTGATTATGGTGGTAGCCTTTGTCGGCTTTGTCGGTGGCTGGACGCATCATATATTCGGCAGTGATAGTTTGCTACTTGCTGGAATAGCAGCGGCTTGCGTGACTACTCTTTTCACTTTTCTACCCTCATTTGTATTTATTTTTGCGGGTGGGCCTTTGGTCGAATCCACGCAAGGTAATCTTAAATTTACAGCGCCGCTGACAGCGATTACTGCTGCCGTTGTAGGTGTGATCCTGAATCTGGCAGTATTTTTTGCCTATCACGTGTTTTGGCCACATGGATTACATAATGGCTTTGATGCTTTTTCTGCATTGGCTGCTGGGGTCGCGCTGCTTGCTTTGCAGCGTTATAAAGTAAGCGTCATCCTGCTGATTCTGGTGTTTTCAGTGTTGGGATTTGTATATAAAACAATGCTTTAATACAGGCTAAGTTTTATCTCCAAAAAATTTACATTTAGTTACAATTAGGCATATACTTTCTAAAAAAGTTGTATCTATAACTATAGTAATATGGAGAAGAGTATGAAACCTACCACGCTGGTACAGTTGTTTTTTACACCTACGCAAGGCTGGAAAGGGTTGATGCAAAGTCAGCCTTCTATCCATCAGCTTTACATGTTGCATGTCATCCCGTTTGCCTTAATTCCCCCGTTGATGATCTATTTTTCAGGCAAACATCACGGCGATGCGCTCTTTGATTTAATCCATTTAATTCCCGACAATAGAATCATTATTGTCTCCATTGCATTTTTTCTGGTGCAACTGGTGGTTGTGCCTGTCATGGCAAGCATAGTGCGCCAATTGGCTGAAGTGGCAGAAATACACCCGACTTACCGGCAGGCATTTATCCTGGCTGCTGTGGCACCGACACCTCTGTGGATGGCACCTGTTTTTCTAGTCATACCGGATTTGCTGGTCAATATCGGTATCACTTCTTTAGCCATGATGGCTTCTGCAGGCTTTATTTATTACGGGATTCCCGTGGTATTTGAGATTAAGGAAAAAGGCCACGCATTATTGTTCTTTGGGGCTGTATTGATGGCAGGAGCAACTGCCTGGGGATTTTTGATGGTATGTACACTGATGGTATGGGGCAGCGTGCAAAACTTGCAGTTTGCAGCGGCCTCAGTTGGGACTTAAAGCATCGAAGCCTTAACGGGGGGGGATTAAAAGTCCCCCGTTGTAATGATGCGGAACAGGAAAAAAGCACCTATCAACATCATGATGTAAAGAGGCAGGTTTCCTCTGGTTGAGGCTTTGCCATCGGCCGCCGAAGACGCCCAGCGATTAATGAAGTATAAAACCAGGATAACTAGGGGAATGGATGCCAGCCCCATATTGGAGTCGAGCATCTTGCTCAATAGCTGTCGTAGCCAGCCATCGTCACGAAAAAACTGCACCGCAATACCAATAACGCCGACTAGCAGAAGCGCAACACTGGCGATCGAAGTGATGGTTTTAACTAGCGTATCAGGCTTTAGATTTCTGTTCTTCTCGTACTTTTCCATTACATTATCCTCGTCAGTTACCTACTAACAGACTAGCGTTACTGTCTAGCATATAGGCATTATCAATTGCTTGAAAGATACTTGCCTGGATCAACTGATTTTCCTTGCTGACGAATCTCAAAGTGCAACTTGACCCTGTCGGCATCGGTGTCACCCATCTCTGCGATTTTTTGTCCCTTGGTGACAACTTGACCTTCTTTTACCAAGATCTGGCTATTGTGCGCGTATACGGAAAGATAAGTTTTATTGTGCTTGATAATCACTAGTTTGCCGTAGCCGCGGAGGTCTGAACCGCTATAGATTACTTTGCCGGCCGCAGTTGCATTAACTGCCTGGCCGCTATTCCCTGATATATCGATGCCTTTGGCATTGCTACTGTCATTAAACGTGGTAATCACTTTACCCACCGTAGGCCAGGCCCAATCAATGGCTTCATCATCACCAGTATCTGTTTTCTGTCCTTCTGGTTTGCTAGTCTCCGGCTTCGCATTGTCAGGCTTTGTATTTTCTGGTTTAGCTGTTTCAACAGGTTTTACTTGTGATGTGATAACAGGTTTAGCTGCAGGTGGTGCTTTGATGATCATTGCCTGTTCACTATAAGGTTCGCGGATAGCTTTGGGCTGGTTAAGCACTGGAGGCTCGCTGACGACAGACGAAGTCACAGTCGCGGATGTACCCGACCCAGAAGTGCTATTTGAATCGGTTTTTAATGGGGTAACGACAACGCTATTATCGTTTGCGGGCGTCACGGCATTTGTCTCTGCTGGCTTGACGGTGCTCAATTCCTTGATCTTGAGTTGTTGCCCGACATGGATAGTGTAAGGCGCAGCAATATTATTAGCCTGAGCGATTTCCTTGTAGTCATAGCCATATTGCAGGCCTATGCTATATAGCGTATCGCCTTTTTTCACGGTATGTGAATCAGGGCGCCAATCCTTGGCTGTATTTTTAGCTAGCGGTTTGCCGCTGGTAGATTGTTTTGTGCTGGCTGCCCGTTCAATGACCGGGGCCTGATGGGTGCTGGCACAAGCAGTCAATAATGAAACACTGAATATGATGAGATATGAAACAACTGGTTTGTAATGACGAATCAATTAACTCTGCCTATCAATTAGTTTCACTGGTTAGCGAATGGTTAGCCAATTCTTAGCAGTGTTTTAGCTAGTTCCGCCCAATAGAGGTACAAACTTCACCGCTTCAAGCTTGGTTTTAATGTACTCAGATTCGGTACGTTCGATCACATAAAGAATTTGTTCCTCGGTACCTACCGGAATCACCAAGCGGCCACCTAAGGCTAACTGCTGCAATAAATCTTCGGGGATGTGACTGGCTGCTGCTGTGACAATAATGCCATCAAAGGGTGCCAGCTCTGGCAAACCCATGGTGCCGTCTGCATGTTTGAGCTTGATATTGCTCATACGTAATTCACGCAAGTGGCCGCGTGCTTTCATCAATAATGGGCTAATGCGCTCTACTGAATATACTTCCTTGGCGATTTTTGATAGCACAGCAGTCTGGTAACCGCAGCCTGTGCCAATCTCCAGCACCTTGCCCAGCGTATGACCACCCCTCAGGATCTCAGTCATACGTGCCACGATGTAAGGCTGCGAGATGGTTTGACCAAAGCCTATGGGGAGTGACACATCTTCATAAGCCCGCGATGACAGGGCTTCATCCACAAAGATATGGCGGGCAATACTGCCGATGGCAGATAAAGTAACTTCGTCCTTGATGCCTTGTTCGCGTAGTCGCGTGAGCATACGTTCACGCGTGCGCTGGGAGGTCATGCCGATACCGCTAATCACTTTACCCATGGTTACAGCACTAGCCATTGCTTGATTGAATCGAGTTGCGTAAATTTGGTGAGGTCAATTTGCAACGGTGTGAGCGATACCTGATTGTTGGCAACCGCATAGAAATCCGTACCTTCACCAGCATCCTGGGCATTGCCTGCTGCACCGACCCAATAGACAGTTTCACCCCGCGGAGTCTGCGATTTGATCACAGGTTCGGCCTTGTGGCGTTTACCGAGCCTTGTCACTACCTTGCCTTTAATTTGCTCATAAGGCACATCTGGCACATTGACATTGAGCAGCAGAGGGGCAGGTAAGCTGTTTTTCTCGTAATGCTGGATCAGCTCAATCACGACCTTGGCCGCTGTCTCAAAGTGTGTCGCGTTATGTTGGGACATCGATATGGCAAATGATGGCACTCCCAGCAAGTATCCCTCCATGGCAGCAGCGACCGTGCCCGAGTAAATGGTATCGTCGCCCATATTGGCACCATCGTTGATGCCGGAGATCACCATGTCAGGCAGCTGGTCGAGTAGGCCGGTGACTGCAAGGTGCACGCAGTCGGTCGGCGTGCCATTAACATAGTAAAAACCGTTACTGGCTTGGCGTACTGTCAGCGGACGATCCAGTGTTAGTGAATTGCTGGCACCGCTACGATTGCGCTCGGGTGCCACCACGACAATGTCGGCAATTTTGGAAATATGCTCTGCAAGGATATTGAGGCCGGGCGCAAAATAGCCGTCATCATTGGATAGTAGGATTCGCATGTCTCAATTATAAGTGATTTGTTAGTGAGAAGTGTCTAGCTTTAGTCCTGCTTAGGTTGTCATCTAGTTTGCTTGTGATCTTGTTAACTTTGCATAAAAGATAGCGCATGTAAAAAATACCAGCGTCAATATAACTTCTATCAATGCCAGACTGGCAGAAACTCCCCGATCTGCCCATGCACGTACTGTGCCTTCTGTGAAATATAACAGAATAAACATACTTGCCCACTGATAGGTGTAACGGCGCCCTTTAAGTATGCCGAATAGCGGCAGTAATAGCGGGACTGCTTTCAATACCAGCATGGAGCCTTGCGGTTTAATTGGCGCCAGCCAGCCTTCCCATGCCAGGCAGACCATGATCAGTGCAATTAGGCTGCTACCTGCTCCTATGCGTAACAATCTGATTGTCGCCGCAATGTCTTTAATCATGTACGCGCTGCCTTGGACATGGCGACCAGGGCAGTGCGTGCCGATAGTGCATCGTTAACCGGTTGCTCGAAATTAAAACGTAATACTTGCGAGTGCTCATCGCTATCGATTACCTGGACATCAAAACCATCGCTATCTATGCCCAGCATTGCAGCCTGTGAGGCATTAACCCGATGGAAGTGTTTGCAGTAAGCAATCAGGCTGTCGACGTGATCGGCATTCATGTGTTCCACTATGCCTGTCTCCTGTGTAGCAAGTTTATTGTTCGGGCTGCTCAGCGCATCGCCAGTTATTTGCTCGGCTGACAACTCTTTGCCTGATAGTTCATCACCTGATATCTCTAAACCTGTCATCCACGCCATTTTGCCAAAGCCTGCGATATAACGTGCCTGTACAATCTCGATGCGATAAAACGAGAAATCGTGCATATCAAAATAGCTGGCTGCATTGGGAAAATAACGTAAATAGCGCGCCCGTAAATTCTCATCATTCTTTTCTAACAGTTTGGCTTCTCCAAGCAGGGTCAGGCGTGAACCAGCCTGTAAGTCCTCATCTCCAGCAAACACCAGCAATGACACCTTGGGGTGGGCTATGATATTTTTGGTGTGCTCGGCAATGGTACTGATAAGAATGACAGGGTTGCCGTCATGATCCAGTATAAAAGGTGCGACGGAACCGAAAGGATAGTCCGCGAATTTACTGGAGATCGTGGAAAGCATACCGCTGCGGGTGCTGCGAAGAAACTGCCGTGCTTCCAGGGCCAGACTCATGAGGCCTGTTTCACTGCTGTTTCGGCCAGGCGTTTGCCCAGCGCGATGCAAAGCTTGCGCTCATCTTCGCTGATTGGCCGGTCATCGGCAGATCCACCTACATGGCTTGCTCCATAGGGTGTGCCACCCGATGCAGTGCTCGACAATGAAGGCTCGGAATAAGGCAGGCCAACCATTAGCATGCCATGATGCATCAGTGGCAGCATCATGGTGAGCAGGGTCGTTTCATTGCCACCATGCATGGAACCGGTAGAGGTGAACACAGCCCCTGGTTTGCCTATCAATGCACCTTGCAGCCACAGGCTAACAGTACCATCTAGAAAGTACTTCATAGGCGCGGCCATATTGCCAAAGCGGGTAGGGCTGCCTAAAGCTACACCTATGCATTCCTGCAAATCCTTTAATTCAGCATAAGGAGCACCAGTTGCGGGAATATCAGACTCAGTTGCCTCACAGTTTGCCGAAACCTTTGGCACGGTACGAATGCGCGCTTTTACACCCTTAACACTCTCAATACCACGTGCAATCAGCTGTGCCATGTCACGCACTGCGCCGCCTTGAGAATAATAAAGGACCAGAATTTCGCTCATTTTTTACGTTTATCCTTGATGCGCTGTTTCTGGGTATCCAGATCAAATAACCCGGTAGTTTTTATTAAATCGCTAAATTTTGGATAACCGTAATTGCGGGAGTCGAACGCGGAAAAATTTTTGACGATATGTTTCTTGATCTCGCTCATATGCGCATAACCATCATCGTCTGATAGCGCTTCAATCCCGGAGCGGATTAGCGTCACTAATTTAGTATCCTGAGCCAACTCTTTGGAGCTTTTCTTTGTGCCTGGGGAGCTGGGAGTTTCGATAGCAGATGTTTTTATTGAGGATTGCCCTATCTTTGGCTCAACCTTTTGCAGCCCCGGCGCAGATAGTTTTGGTTCTGCTGAAATGCTATCTGGAAGTTTGTGCTGGGACAGTATCTCGATATAGATAAACTTGTTGCATGCTGCCATTAGCGATGCAGGTGTTTTTTCTTCTCCGAACCCATAAACCATTTTGCCGGATTCGCGAAAGCGAATTGCCAGTCTGGTAAAGTCACTATCACTGGAAACGATGCAAAAGCCGTCTAGTGGCGCTGTATAGAGCAGGTCCATCGCGTCGATAATAAGCGCACTGTCTGTTGCATTTTTGCCTTTGGTATTTGCGTATTGCTGTATTGGCTGAATCGCGTGCTTGGGCAGCACTTCTTTCCAGTTTTTTAACCGGGTATCGGTCCAGTCACCATAAATCCGCCTGACACTTGCATCTCCAAATTTTGATATCTCCTCAAACAGTTCGTCAATAATCTCAATGACTCTGAAAGTATTGTCAGCATCAATCAATACAGCTAATCGAGGATTATTTTTATCTGAGATCATTTTGATTTACTGGCTAAATCCGTTTAGCTAATTCAGCCGCTTTACCCACATAACTGGCGGGCGTCATCTCCAGCAGCAGCTGTTTTGCAGGCTCAGGGATTTTTAATGCCTTGATGAAGCTATGCAGAGAATCCTTGTTGATGCCGCCTTTGCCGCGGGTGAGCTCCTTGAGTTGCTCGTAAGGGTTTTCTACACCGTAGCGGCGCATTACGGTCTGGATAGGTTCGGCCAGTACTTCCCAGTTATGGTCCAGATGATCGGCCAGTCTGGCGAAGTTGGCTTCGAGCTTGTTAAGCCCCTTTAAACAGGAGTCGTAGCCCAGCAGGGTGTAGCCAAATGCCACCCCCATATTGCGTAGCACGGTTGAATCGGTGAGGTCGCGTTGCCAGCGCGAGATCGGTAGCTTTTCTGCTAGATGGCGCAACAGGGCGTTGGCCATGCCCAGATTGCCTTCTGAGTTTTCAAAGTCAATCGGGTTGACTTTATGCGGCATGGTAGAAGAGCCGACTTCGCCTTCCTTAACCTTTTGCTTGAAGTAGCCCATGGAGATATAGCCCCATATATCCCTGTTCAGGTCAATCAGGATGGTATTGATACGTGACAGTGCATCATATAGCTCTGCCATATAGTCATGCGGCTCGATCTGGATGGTGTAGGGGTTGTAAGTAAGCCCCAGGTTGGTGACAAATTTCTGTGCAAAAGCTTCCCAGTCGAAATCAGGATAAGCGGAGAGGTGGGCATTGAAGTTGCCTACGGCGCCGTTGATTTTACCCAGCATCTCGTTCTCGGCGATTTGCTTGCGTTGACGACGTAAGCGATACACCACATTAGCCAGCTCTTTGCCGAGCGTGGTCGGTGAGGCAGGCTGGCCATGGGTGTGCGACAGCATGGGCGTATCAGCGAGCCCTTTGGCTAGCATGACTAGCCTAGCAATCAATTGATCCAGCATCGGCAGCATCACATCGTCGCGTGCTGCTTTAAGCATCAGTGCATGTGACAAGTTGTTGATATCTTCAGAAGTGCAGGCAAAGTGAATGAACTCACTGACCTTGCGAATCTCGGAATTACCGTCAAAGCGCTCCTTAAGCCAGTATTCAAGTGCTTTCACATCGTGGTTGGTACGGGCCTCTATGGCTTTAACCTGGCCAGCCTCAACTTCACCAAAGCTGCTGATAGCGGCATCCAGCTCCTGCAGGGTAGATGCGGAAAATGGTGCAATCTCCTGTAATGCAGGTTCTGCGGCAAGCGCTTTCAACCATTCGACTTCGACCAATGCGCGATAACGTATCAGCGCGTATTCACTGAAGCAGGCTCTGAGTGGGTCAACCTTGGATTGATAGCGGCCATCAAGTGGAGAAAGTGCGTTGAGGGGGGTCAGTTCCATAGACAACCTTTAAGTCATGTTCGTTAAAATCCACGCATATCAGCGCGAGGCATAATTTTACCCTACAACTCAGCCAGCCTAAAATTTAGCAACAATAAAAATTGCGCTGATCAAATTAGGCTCAAATCGAGCCATGCAAAAAGCCCGCATGCGGGCTTTAATAAGATAGAGCTACAAGGATTTTTAAAGCAGACTGGTTTAAGTCAAATAAGAGCAGTTGATGTCCAGCATATGCTTGAGTGGTGCCGGCCTGTGCCGCAAATAGCCTTGCGTATAGTCGATGCCCATTTCGCGTAGCATATGTTCTACCGGTTCATCCTCCACCCATTCAGCGATGGTTTTCTTGCCGGTGACTTTGGCCACTTCGTTGATGCAACGCACGGTCGCCTGGTCAATCTGGTTATCTATCAGGCCGCGAATAAACTGTCCATCGATTTTCAAATAATCCACTGGCAGGTGTTTCAGATAACCAAAAGAAGACACACCACTGCCAAAGTCATCGAGTGAGAATCGTACATGATGGCTGCGCATGGTCTCAATAAAGGTATGCGCCTCACTCAGGTTGGTAATGGCCGCGGTTTCGGTAATCTCAAAACATAGTTTGCTGCAATCCAGCGACAGCAGGCTAATCTGCTCCAGCACGTATCGATGGAAATTTCGGTCGCTGATGGATTGCCCGGACAAATTAACCGAGATGGTATCCATGTGTTCAAGCTCAGTCGCATGCAGGCTCATCCATTCAAACAGCTCACGCACTACCCAGCGGTCTATGCGCGATGCCATGTGGAAACGCTCTGCGGCCGGTAGAAAGGCGCTTGGCGATATCAGGCCACCGTTGCCGTCATTCATGCGCAGCAACACCTCACCGTGCCCGCCGCCATTCTTGTTCATGGCCGTGATGCGTTGGCAAAACAGTACGAACTGATTATCTTCTATGGCTTGTTCTATGCGTGTCGTCCATTTCATTTCACCGCGACGGGACTCAATGGCATAGTCTGCATCAAAGTAAAGGTGGACGCGGTTACGACCGGCCTCCTTGGCGGCAAAGCAAGCACTGTCTGCTGCCTGCATGATGCTAGATATATCAGTCCAGTGATCATCAATCATGACCAGGCCGGTGCTGGCACCTATGCGAAAGCGCTGGCCGTCATGCAGGAAGCGGTATTCATCAATGCGTTGGCAGATTTGTTGGGCAATACGCATGGCCGGATCTGTCCCGCCGCAGGAATCCAGGAACACACCAAACTCATCTCCACCGAGCCGTGCCAGTGTGTCGCTGGTGCGTATGCAACTATCGATAACGACTACAATCTCTTTCAGCAGCTTATCCCCGGCAGCGTGTCCGCATGTGTCGTTGACCACCTTGAACTGGTCCAGGTTAATATAGAGCAGGGCATGTTCTTTTGCCTGTTCGCGCAGGCCAGGGAGAGCTCTTTCCAGCAGGTGCTCAAATTCGGTGCGATTGAGCAGGCCGGTAAGTAAATCATGCGTCGCACGATAGCTGATCTCATTCGCCATCAGCCTTTGCGCCGTCACATCATGAAATACCAGTACCACGCCTATGATCCCGCCCTGTTTATCGCGGATAGGCGCGGTGGAGTCTTCGATACCATATTCACTGCCGTCGCGGCAGATCAGGGTAATGGCTTTTGTCAGGTTCACGGCTTGATGCTCGCTTGAGCGTTTTTTACTTAAACTTTCACGTAGGCATAGTTTGACAGGGTCGGCTGCTGCCAGCCGTGTGTTCTCGTTGATGATATTGAATACCTGGAGTAGCGGTAAACCCAGGGCATCTTGTTGTAACCACCCGGTCATTTTCTCGGCGACCGGGTTCATGTATTCGATATGGCCTTGCGTGTTGGTGGCAATCACTGCGTCGCCAATTGAATCAAGGGTAACGCGTAAGCGCTCTTTTTCGTTTTTAAGCTTGGCCTGTAGCTTTTTGTAATTGTTGATGATGTCGTCGATAGATTCCTGGCCAATAGCTGATTGCCCAAGCCCACCAGTGCTGGTGATTTGCGCTTGCTTGTCTGGCGGTGGTACAGCAACTTTAGTCATGTATCATGGTCCTTATTAGTGTTATTGGACTATCAATTCAACTAAATCGTCAGGGTTTGTGGCTATCTCATCCAAAATGAAGTCTGTATTGGTTTGCAGCCATGAGACTGTACTAAAATTTTGCTAATTTTGGCAAAATAAATTTTCTATTGAAAGTAGAGTTTCAATAGAAAATTAAATGTTTCAGTGCTTAGGCGTTTGAATTTGATATTTTTATCGCTAAAAAAACAAATCGCGCACATTTCTGGGGCATATGAAATAATCAGGTGAAAGAAATATCTAAGTTAGTCGTCTATAAGCTGGTTCACCTTTAAATAGGTCATTATCATGTTAGTTAAAGCGTTGGCAGGCCTTGTACTCATCTCCAATTCCTTGCTATCTGTAGCAGAAGATCTGTCGCCACCTGCCAATCATCAGTATGCAAACGCAAGCCCTTATTATGTGAGCGTTGAAGACAGCCTACGCACTATGGATAAGAATAGTGACGGTATAGTGACAGTGTATGAAGTGCGCGCCTTTATTGAGTCCAAGCACGGTAAGGACTACAAAAAAGAGGTGCTGGATGATATGGAATCCTCTGCGAACGGGAAAAGTTGCAGTACGCCATTCGCCAAGTCACTTTACTAAACTGGTTTTCTGACTAACTCGTTTTCGGATTAGCTTTGCCAGTAGTCTTGCAGGCACATTCATTGCATGCATTTGCACTGATGTCATTTATAGCTGCCATCTACAGCGCTTGATTTGCACGCTGTATAATCCTAATTAATTTCCAACTTAACTATATTGATCGAGCCTTTATGCTAAAAGCCTATCGTGACCACGTTGCCGAGCGCGCTGCGCTTGGTTTGCCGCCGCTACCGTTATCTGCGGAGCAAACAGCTTCTCTAGTAGATTTATTAAAATCACCACCACCCGGCGAAACACAAGCATTGGTTGATTTGCTGGAGAATCGTGTGCCCGCGGGGGTTGACCAGGCAGCATATGTAAAGGCTGCATTTCTGGCGGATGTGGCTAAAGGTGATGCAGTTTGTAGCCTGATCACTCCATCCAAGGCGGTGGTTTTGTTAGGCACGATGCTGGGTGGTTATAACGTACAAGCGTTGGTGAGCTTGCTGGATACGCCGATTGCACCAGAGGTGGTAACGACTTTATCTACTACTATCCTGATGTTCGATGCCTATTACGATGTTGTCGAGAAAATGAAGGCGGGCAACCTGCATGCCAAAAAGCTGGTCGAGTCATGGGCAAATGCTGAATGGTTTACCAGCAAGCCAGTATTGGCCGATGAGATTCGCGTTATTGTATTTAAGGTCGAGGGCGAAACCAATACCGATGATCTGTCGCCTGCACAGGAAGCATGGTCACGCCCGGATATTCCTTTGCATGCCAAAGCCATGCTGGTGAATAAAATGCCGGATGGCCTGGCCAAGATCGAGACACTCAAGCAAAAAGGCTTGCCGCTGGCTTATGTTGGTGATGTGGTAGGGACGGGTTCCTCACGTAAATCTGCGATCAATTCAGTGCAATGGCTGATGGGTGATGACATCCCTAATATTCCTAATAAGCGCACAGGTGGGATCGTGCTTGGCGGAAAAATTGCACCTATTTTCTTCAACACGGCAGAAGATTCAGGCGCATTGCCTATCCAGTGTGATGTCAGCAAAATGAACACCGGGGATGAAATTGTGATTCATCCTTATGCAGGTAAAGTCCTGAATGCCGATGGCGAAGTGATTTCAACATTCGAGCTGGCACCATTGACCATGCCGGATGAGGTGCGGGCGGGCGGGCGTATCCCCCTGATCATTGGTCGTGGCCTTACTACCAACGCAAGACAGACGCTAGGCTTGCCGGCTTCAGATTTATTCATCATGCCGATTGCACCAAAAGATACGGGGAAAGGCTACACCCAAGCACAGAAGATGGTGGGCCGCGCCTGTGGTTTGCCCGAAGGGGTGGGCGTACGCCCTGGCACTTATTGCGAACCCAAAATTACGACAGTCGGCTCGCAGGACACCACGGGTGCGATGACACGTGACGAGCTGAAAGAGCTCGCATGTTTAGGCTTCTCCGCAGATTTGGTGATGCAGAGTTTTTGCCACACTGCAGCTTATCCGAAACCTGTTGATATCAAGCTGCAACATAGCTTGCCCGAGTTTATGTCCAGCCGTGGCGGCGTATCTTTACGTCCCGGTGATGGCGTCATCCACTCATGGCTCAATCGCCTGATCTTGCCTGATACCGTTGGTACTGGAGGCGACTCCCATACCCGTTTTCCTATCGGCATCTCTTTTCCTGCCGGTTCCGGTTTGGTAGCTTTTGGTGCCGCCATGGGCGCGATGCCGCTGGATATGCCTGAATCTGTATTGGTGCGCTTCAAGGGTGAAATGCAGCCTGGTATTACCTTGCGCGATCTGGTCAATGCCATTCCCTATGCCGCGATCCTTAAAGGTGACCTGACTACCGGCAAGCAAGGTAAAAAGAATGTGTTCAACGGCAGGGTACTGGAAATCGAAGGCCTGCCTGATCTTAAGGTTGAGCAGGCTTTTGAATTCGCAGATGCCTCTGCTGAGCGCTCTGCCAACGGCTGCTCTGTGCGCCTGAACAAAGAACCGGTAATTGAATTCCTACGTTCCAATATTGTGCTCATGCAAAACATGATTGATAGCGGCTATGAAGATGCCCGCACCTTGAAAAGGCGTATCGAGTCGATGCAGGCCTGGCTGGCTGCGCCCAATCTGCTGGAGCCGGATGCGGACGCTGAGTATGCTTACGTGCTGGAAATCGATTTGAACGAAATCAAGGAGCCTCTGGTCGCTTGCCCGAATGACCCCGATGACATCAAACCGTTATCTGCAGTCGTGGGTGACAAGATTGATGAAGTATTTATTGGCAGCTGCATGACTAATATTGGTCACTATCGTGCTGCAGCTAAAGTCCTGGAAGGCGCAGGTGCCATCCCTACACGCTTGTGGGTAGCACCGCCTACGCGCATGGATGAAGATCAATTACGTGATGAAGGTGTTTACTCGGTATTCGGCATCGCCGGTGCGCGTACCGAGATCCCAGGATGCTCACTGTGCATGGGGAATCAGGCACGTGTGGCTGATAGGGCAACCGTATTTTCTACTAGTACCCGCAATTTTGATAACCGCATGGGTAAGGATGCACGTGTTTATCTTGGTTCTGCCGAGCTTGCTGCGGTATGTGCTTTATTAGGTCGCATGCCAACGCCGGAAGAATACCTGGCAACGGTAGGCGATAAGCTCACCAAGAATGCGGATAGCATCTATAAATATCTTAACTTCGACCAGATGGCGACTTACGCCAACAAGAAAGTGATCCCTATCGCCGAGCTGGCGGTTTAGTGCGCTGGCAGCTTTTTAATTGGTAGACAAGTCACCCAAACAGCAACGGGACCCTTCGGTACCCGTTGTTTTGTTTGTTAAGCCAAGCAGATCCAGTTGGAAAAAGATGTTGCCGATATGGATCATCATCTTTGCAATATTCTATCTGGGCGTCGAGAGCAGGCTGGACAGCAGGTTGCTCGCCGCCGGGATCATACTGTTTGGTTTGCTGACCAGTGCGTTTTCATGGCTGCTGGGGCTCATCAGCATCGTTCCGCTGGTAGGCTCACCACTGGTCAAAGTGTTAGGTTTGCCTGTAGTCTGGCTGTTGAATGCATTGGGCTATGTGGTCTCATTTGTCGCCATTCGCCGTGGTTATTCGCAGGACGTTCTGACTTACCGTGGATTAACGGTAGCCCTGATCATCGGCATCATCATAGGATATGTATTGGGTAGATTGATTTAGTTTTGCACTAGTAAACTTAAAAGACCGTGTATGCGGTCTTTTTTTGTAATATCAGTTATGAACGAATACGCGCCATGCGAACGAATATGTACCGGGCAAGTCACAGATAACAATAAGTTGTATTTAATGCATCGAGGAAAATGGAATATGAAAACAGTCATACTGGGGTTGCTGATCATGCTGAGTACTACCACTGCGAATGCTGCGTGCGACGAGTTACATAACTTTCAATTAACCACTTTGCAAGGCGAAAAGCTGAACCTGTGTGACTATCAGAACAAGCCTATCCTTATCGTCAACACTGCCAGTAAATGCGGCTTCACGCCACAATTTGAAAAGCTGGAATCCCTATACAAACACAATAAAGACAAAGGCTTGCTGGTGATTGGTTTTCCATCCAATGATTTTCGCCAGGAGCCAGGTGGTAACAAGGAGATCGGTGACTTCTGCAAAAAAACCTACGCAGTACAGTTCCCCATGATGAGCAAGAGTTCGGTGGTCGGTCCTGCCGCTAATCCACTCTACAAGCAGCTTGCTTCCATCACCAAAGAGCCCCCAATGTGGAATTTCTACAAGTATCTGCTTTTACCTGATGGCAAGGTCTATGCATTCAGCAGTGATGTAGATCCTGAGTCAGCACAGGTGATGGATAAGCTTAAGCCTTTCCTCAAATAAATCATTGCGCTATAAATAAAAGTTACTGCAAATAAATCATTCATGTAGCTAGCGGCATGTGCCATGTAAAATGGCGGCATGAACGATCAAACCACGCAATCCCCCGAACCGTTTTCAGCACTTAGCCCGGATCTGATACTTGATGCAATAGATAGCATCGGCATCCATAGCGATGGCCGCCTGTTGGCACTTAACAGCTATGAAAATCGTGTTTACCAGGCTGGAGTGGAGGATGCTGCACCTCTCGTTGCAAAATTCTATCGTCCGGCACGTTGGAGCGATGAAGCCATATTGGAAGAGCATGCATTTGTACAGACGCTGGCCGATGCTGAAATTCCTGTTGTGCCTGCGCTTATCTTGAACAATACATCTCTGAGCAATCCATCAATAAACAACGAGCCAACCTTGCACCATTATCAGGGTTATCGGTTTTCTTTATTTGCCAAACATGGTGGCAGGGCGCCAGAACTTGATCGAGAAGGGGTGCTGGAATGGATAGGGCGCTTTATCGGGCGTATCCACGCTGTCGGTGGGCTAGCCACTTTCAAGGAGCGCCCAACACTTGATATTGAAAGCTTCGGCAGGGAGCCCAGTACTTATCTGCTAGCAAACCGCTTTATTCCACAGGAGCTTGAAGAGGTTTATCGTGGCGTGGTTAAGCAGGCATTAGAGGGTGTACAGCGCTGCTTCGACCGGGCAGGGGATGTTGCCCAGCTGCGCCTGCATGGCGATTGTCATATGGGGAACTTATTGTGGACGGATGATGGGCCACATTTCGTAGACTTTGATGACAGCCGGATGGGGCCTGCAGTGCAGGATCTGTGGATGATGCTCTCGGGTGAGCGCGATGAGATGAAAGCACAACTCAATGATCTGCTTTATGGCTATGAGGATTTCTGTGAGTTTAATCCGCGTGAGATACATTTGATTGAAGCACTACGCACCCTGCGCCTGATTCATTATGCTGGCTGGATTGCACGTAGGTGGGATGACCCTGCATTCCCTTTGGCCTTCCCTTGGTTTAACACGCAAAATTACTGGCAGGATCGTATATTGGAACTGCGCGAACAGATCGCGCTGATGGATGAGCCTATGTTATTGCCTGGTAATTTCTAAAATAAAAAAGCCTCACGAATGAGGCTTTTTTACTAAATATAAAGCGCTGATTACTCTTTATCGATACGAATTTTTTGCAAGATTATTGCAGATAACTCTTCAATCGAACGGCTGGTGGAGTCTGCCCAGGTAATGCCGGCAGTACGCATCAGGTTTTCTGCAGTTTCGATTTCTTTGCGGCAATTGTCCAGAGAAGCATAAAAACTACCAGGCCTACGCTCGCTTCTGACCGAGTGCAAGCGTTCAGGTTTGATGGTCAGTCCGTATATCTTGTCCATATGCTTGTTCAGCACTTCCGGCAAAGTACCTCGCTCAAAATCTTCAGGGATCAGCGGGTAGTTAGCGGCCTTGATGCCAAACTGCATAGCCAGGTAAATACTGGTTGGTGTTTTGCCGCAACGCGATACGCCCACCAGAATCACCTGTGCTTCATCCAGCCCGGAGTTGGTCATGCCGTCATCATGGCCCAGCGTGAAATTGATCGCCTCCATCCGTTCATGGTAGCTGCTACCCATCACGCTATGCGCAATACCCGCGCCTGTGAGCGGCTTTTGATCAAGTTCCAGGCCTAATGGGTCAATGAAGGTATTGAACAGGTCAATAAAATAGGCGTTGGATTCTTTCAATGCATTACGTAACTCAATGTTGCCGAGCGACATAATGACAACAGGTCGTTGACCATCCACTTCCGTGGCATGCAGGATGCTAGCCTGCGCCTGCTTGATTTTCTCATGCGTGTCGGTAAATGGCAGGCGGACCTGATGAAAGTGCGTTTGCGGAAAATGCTCAAGCAGTTTCCCCAATGCGCCTGCCGTAATGCCGGTGCCATCTGAAACAAATAGAACGGTGCGGTTCAGCATTGTTATTTAGTCAATCGCTTCCAGGTAGCAACAACCGTGTCTGGGTTGAGTGACACGGATTGGATACCTTCCGCCACCAGCCATTCAGCAAAGTCTGGGTGGTCTGAAGGCCCCTGGCCGCAAATGCCGACATATTTACCCAAACGGTTACAGGTGTTGATCGCCATTTTCAGCAGCACTTTGACGGCATCGTTACGCTCATCAAAACCATCCGCCAGAATGCCTGAATCACGGTCGATACCCAATGTAAGCTGGGTAAGATCGTTAGAGCCGATAGAGAAGCCATCGAAATATTCCAGAAACTGTTCTGCCAATAAGGCATTGGATGGAATCTCGCACATCATGATCAGGCGCAGGCCATTCTCGCCGCGCTTCAAACCATTCTCAGCCATGATTTCGGTTACAGACTTGGCTTCTTCCAAAGTGCGCACAAATGGAATCATCAGTTCGACATTAGTTAACCCCATTTCATCACGTACTTTTTTCATGGCACTACATTCCATGGCAAAGCATTCTTTGAAGTCTTCTGCCATGTAACGCGCGGCGCCACGGAAGCCGATCATTGGGTTTTCTTCATCCGGCTCGTAGATATCGCCAGCGACCAGTTTTTTGTATTCGTTGGATTTGAAGTCAGATGTACGCACAATCACTGGCTTTGGATAAAACGCCGCAGCAATGGTGGCAACGCCTTCTGCTACTTTATCAATGTAGAACTGTTTGGGGCTGGCATAGCCACGTGCACGATTCCTGATCGTGGCCTGGATCGCAGAAGGCATCGCATCTACATTCAAAATGGCTTTAGGGTGTATGCCCACCATATTGTTAATCACGAATTCCAGACGGGCCAAACCTACGCCATCATTAGGTATCTGGGCAAAACCGAATGCCATGTCAGGGTTGCCGACGTTCATCATGATCTTGCAAGGTGCTTTGGACAGGGTGGTGGCAGCCTGTTTGCTGACTTCATAATCCAGCGCGCCATGATAAACAAACCCAGTTTCGCCTTCAGCACATGACACGGTGACTATTTCACCTTCGCGTAGCAGATCAGTTGCATTCACAGAACCTACAATTGCCGGGATACCAAGCTCACGCGCAATAATTGCTGCATGGCAGGTACGACCACCACGGTTGGTGACCAGTGCGCTGGCGCGTTTCATTACAGGCTCCCAGTTCGGGTCGGTCATGTCGGCTACTAGCACATCACCAGGTTGTACCAGGTGCATGTCTGCCGGGTCCAGCACGATACGCACCGGGCCAACGCCCACCTTTTGTGTCACTGCGCGGCCAGCCACCATAGGTTTTGCCGAATGCTTTTGCAGCTTGAATGTTTCAGTGACATTGCTTGCGGATTCCTGTGACTTTACGGTCTCAGGTCGCGCCTGCAGGATATACAGCTTGTTATCCACGCCATTCTTGCCCCATTCAATATCCATCGGGCAACCGTAATGCGCTTCAATCGTCATGGCATAGCGTGCCAATTCCAGAATATCTTCATTTGAAAGTGAGTAACGATTGCTTTCAGCCGCATCGACTTCAACCGTGTGCGTACTTTTACCCGCACGTGTCGCGTCAGAGAATATCATCTTGATCAGTTTGGAGCCCATGGTGCGACGCACAATGGCTGGTTTGCCCAAGGCTAGCAGTGGTTTATGCACATAAAACTCATCAGGGTTTACTGCACCTTGCACCACGGTTTCACCCAGGCCATAAGATGAGGTGATAAATACCACGTCCTTGAAACCAGATTCGGTATCAATGGTAAACATCACGCCAGCACAGCCGATATCGCTACGCACCATTTGCTGTACACCTGCAGACAAGGCTACATCTGCATGCACAAAGCCTTTGTGCACACGGTATGAGATTGCACGGTCATTATATAAAGAAGCAAACACCTCTTTAATCGCATGCAGGATATTGTCCAGCCCCTGAATATTCAGAAATGATTCTTGCTGGCCGGCAAAAGAAGCATCCGGTAAATCTTCCGCAGTGGCAGAAGAACGTACTGCAAAGGTCGCACCGTCACCGGATTTTGCGGTGAGGATGTCATAGTTTTCTGCAATTGCCTTATCCAGTGCGGCCGGAAATGGCGCATTCATGATCCATTCGCGTACTTGCTTGCCACAGATAGCCAGGGCTTGCGTGTCATCTACATTCAGTTTGTCGAGTTCGGCATTAATTTTGTCATCCAGCCCGTCTTGCGCCAGAAATTCACGGTAGGCATCTGCCGTCGTTGCAAAACCTGTCGGTACGCGCACACCTTTTGCAGATAACTGAGAGATCATCTCGCCTAATGAGGCGTTTTTACCACCGACTGAACCTACATCAGTGTTGCGAAGTTGTTCGAATGGAATAACGTGGACTGACATATTAAATCTCCATCTGTTGACACAAGCGGCTTAGGGCATGAGTACGTGATTGTTTTCAGGTAATTAACTAGATTTTGAAAGGACGGCTTGACCATTCATTAAACTGCTTGTTCCCTACTGCAATGCAACTCACATCGTAGAGTAATGACATTTTGCCTAATCTATCGCTTTGTGTCACGCCTTCCTGATGAACTTTTGCAAGTTACATCAAGATATAACAGGGTTTAATGATTTATTGCGAATTTCAAGCGGACAATTGCCTTCGCTTTGATTCTAGCCGATATTGATAGCAGGGTATAACTTAGTATTTATAACCCTGCGCACACAATATAAGCGCCCCCAAGATTCAGGTCTGTCGTACTGCTGATATTGCTAGTCGCTGCGACTGCCCCGAGTGCATAAGACTCCCTGTCCGGGGTTGCCATTATCTTGCCGGATGCCGGGTCACCATCATCCAGCATGGTATCCACACCTAGTGCTACCTTGCCCGATATGCCGCGTGAGCAGACGATATATTGACCATCTATAGGCTTGCCCGCAGCGCTAACAATTGGTGACCGTGAGCTATCGCTAGTACCGCTTTGTAAACCAATAAAGCCGCCGCTAAAGTTTCTGGGCATGTAGCTTGGATCATCCGGCGAAGTAGAGCCGTTTTCAAGTCCGGCTAATCGCAGATGTAGCCAGGCTTGGGAGGCCTCACTGGTTGATCCGGAATCAAACCAGTTGCCGTCTATTCTCAAGTTACCATTACCGTTATTGAGTAAGGGCGCATTGAAATGACCGCTGGCATTGGCGTCGTCACCTGGCAATGCTTTGTATTTGTCCTGGAATACATATAAAGCGATAGTCAGGCTACTCAACTCATTCGCCATGCGCTTGACCTTGGCTGAATGATATAGCTCTGTTCCCTTGAGTATGCCGAGCATCAGAAAGCCGACTATACAAAGCACAATAGACAACTCTATGAGGCTAAATCCCTTATTGAGAATAGTGGGGCGAGATGGATCACAAAACAATCGACCTGACTTGCTATGCACATACAATTTTCTATTCAACACTGTAACTCGATTGGTATTGGTCAATATTGCTGTAACTTCAGCAATTACGGTGCCAGAGTGTTGGTGTTTTATATCATTGATTATTATTGATATGTTTCCTTGTGCTTAGCCCCGTTGCCGCATAGCCATGTCGACATTTCATTATTATTGACCAATTGAAAACATGGCAAACTAAAGCATGTAAAATTGGTCATTAGTTAATCAAAACATCTACTTTCCAATACCTATAAACTACTGTGATTAATCTCAAAATCTATTTCCCCAAACTGCTGGCAAAAATTACAGAGATCTATGGTCGCAGCCTGATATGGTCGATTGCTGTGATCTTAATCATCAGCTTATTCGTGTGCACTACGGCCTTTCTGTTTTTTAACTCAGCGGCACCTAATACCATCACTATCGCCAGCGGGCCAAAAGACAGCGGCTTCAGAAAGCAGGCAGAGAAATATAAAAAGATCCTGGAGAAAGAAGGCGTCAAGGTCAAAATCCTGCCGTCGGATGGCTCTACAGAAAATCTGCGTATGCTGGCAGACTCCAAAATCAAGGTTGATGTGGGCTTTGTGCAGGGCGGCCAGGTCAATGAAGACAATATAAAAAGTATTGAGAAACTTGTTTCCCTGGGTAGTGTCTCTTACCAGCCCTTGATGATCTTTTATCGCGGTGAAGAAAAGCAACTGCTGTCGCAGTTCGCTGGCAAGCGCATCTATATTGGCGAAGAGGGTAGTGGTACCCACTCATTGGCACTGGCGATACTCAAGGAAAATGGTATCGACGAAAATGACAAAACCAAACTCATCACCCAATTGACCAGTGCGCCGGGCCGCGCTCTGCTTGATAGCCGTATTGATGCCATTTTTATTATGGGGGACTCAGCCTCCACTAAGGTGATGCGAGAGCTCGCAGAAACGCCGGGCATCCATCTGTATAACTTTATCCAGGCCGATGGCTATACGCGGCGTATCAAGTACCTGAACAAGCTGGAGTTGCCACAGGGCGCGTTTGATCTGGGCAAGAATATTCCTGCTGAAGATACTTTACTGGTGGGGCCAACGGTGGAACTGATTGCCAGGGATAGCTTGCATCCTGCGCTTTCTGATCTGCTACTCGGTGCAGCAAGGGAAGTGCATGGTTCAGCAGGCATGTTTAGGAAAAGTGGCCAGTTTCCGGCGCCACTTGAGCATGAGTTCAGGCTGAGCGAAGATGCCAGCCGCTATTACGCCTCTGGCAAAAGCTTTCTTTACCGCACATTCCCTTTCTGGCTGGCAAGTCTCATCAGTCGTATTCTTGCCGTGATCGTGCCTATTGCTTTGCTGCTGATTCCCGGCCTGAGGATTGCACCTGCCATTTATCGCTGGCACATGCAGTCGCGCATCTACCCGTGGTACAAGGCATTGCTGGAGCTGGAGCGTGATGCCTTTAGCCCGGATGTAGACGCAAGCAAGCGGGAGGCTCTGTTACATCAGCTTGATCATATAGAAAACACCGTCAACAAGATCAAAATCCCGGCTTCATTTGGTGATCTGTTTTATGGCTTAAGAGGGCATATCAGCTTCGTTCGCGATCGGCTGATGGCAGATAACCAGGCCTTGGAAACCCAAGTCACTAATACAAAAGGCGGGGCTTAGCATGGCAACTTGGAATACAGGCAAAGTAGTTAAACAAACCCAGTGGACAGAAAACCTGTTTTCGCTATTCATAGAGTCTGAGCTGGAGCCATTTCAGCCAGGTCAGTTTGTCAAAATCGCGCTGGAGATCAATGGTGAAATCGTTGGGCGCCCATATTCTCTGGTCAATGCCCAGGAATCATCTATCCTCGAGATTTACTATATTCAGGTCGCAGGCGGGCCTTTAACATCTGAGCTGGTCAAACTACAAACAGGCGACAGCATTATGGTGGCCCCCCGTGCGCATGGATTCATGGTGCTGGATGAAGTACCTGAGGCGCGTGATTTATGGCTGGTAGCTACCGGCACGGGTATCGGCCCATTTCTTTCCATGCTGTACAGCGATAAGGTCTGGCAGCGCTACCAGCGTGTGATACTAGTGTATGCCGTGCGTACACTGGCCGAGCTGAGTTACCAGGAAAAGATTACGCAATTACTTGCACAGCACGGCAGTCAATTCAGTTACGTGCCATTCATCAGCCGCGAAGCTTCTGAGTTTGCGTTATCCGGGCGTATTCCGCAGGCGATTGAAGATGGAAGGCTGGAAGCGCATGCCGGAGCAAAAATCGACACAAGTAACAGTCAGCTAGTGCTATGTGGCAACCCGCAAATGATAGAAGACACCATGAACGTACTGGCCCAGAGCGGATTAAAGAAGCACAGGCGTAAAGAGCCCGGCAATATCACGGTTGAAAGTTACTGGTAAGCGAGTTGTAACCTTAAGCGACTCTTGTATTTCGCGTTACAAGAGAGACTTTTACGCAACAGTATTGATGATATTGCCCAGGTGTGGAGGGAGGCTTGGTGGCTTAGGAATGGCATTAATCAATCCCATCGCAGCACTGGTTTGAGCGTCCAGAGATTTCTTAAATACCAGCATGCTGGCGGCATCACTGGTATTGGCCTGTGCCATACCTGTTGCTAATGTTGCAATTGAGTTGATGTTCATACAGTTCCTGTGATTGACTTCTAGCCTTTATAACGGCATTTATTCCATGATCTTTAAGGATTAACCAGATGCAAACGCTAACAGCACCAGATCCCGATTGTTATGGCTTTAACTTTGATAATAGCTATCTGCAATTGCCCGCTGTTTTTTATAAAAGACAAGCACCTACCCAGGTGACAAATCCAGATATTGTCATTTTTAACGATTCGTTAGGGAAAATGCTGGGTTTAAATATTGAAGCCCTGAAACAACAGGGCAGCCAATTCCTGGCCGGAAATACAATTTGTGCTGGTTCCGACCCTATCGCACAGGCTTATGCCGGGCACCAGTTCGGTGGCTTCAATATGCTCGGAGATGGACGTGCCATATTGCTGGGCGAGCACATTACCCGGGGCAAGCAACGTTTTGATATCCAGCTAAAGGGCGCGGGTAGAACACCTTATTCTCGTTCAGGTGATGGTCGCGCATCGCTTGGCCCTATGCTGCGCGAATACATCATCAGTGAGGCAATGTATGCCCTTGGTATCCCCACGACAAGAAGCCTTGCAGTGGTCACTACCGGAGAGCATGTATACCGTGACGATGCTTATCCGGGTGCTGTGTTAACTCGCGTAGCCGCTAGCCACATTCGCGTCGGGACATTCCAATTTGCTGCCACCCAAAACCAGCAACAACTCCAGGCATTAGCTGACTATTCCATCAATCGGCACTTCCCGGATATTGCCGATACGGACAATAAATACCTTGAGCTGCTTAAGCGGGTTATTGAGTTGCAGGCATCCCTCATTGCCAAGTGGATGCATGTCGGTTTTATTCACGGCGTGATGAATACTGACAACATGAGTATATGCGGTGAAACCATAGATTACGGCCCATGTGCTTTTATGAATACATACCATCCAGAGTCCGTTTTCAGCTCTATCGATACCAATGGCCGCTATGCCTTTGGTAACCAGCCCAATATCGCGCATTGGAATTTAGTCAGGCTTGCAGAATCACTGCTGCCGCTTATTGATGAATCGCAAGAAAAGTCGATTGCGCTAGTCACCGAATCTCTAAATGAATACCCAGGTAAATTCTTTGCTTTCTGGATTGCCGGGATGAGAAAAAAACTGGGAATATTCAATGAAGAAGCCGAGGACATCAAGCTTGCGGAAGACCTATTGATGTACATGCAAAAGAATCATGCTGACTACACCAATACATTCAGATCGTTGGGAGAAGATAACCTTGATGGTACAGAATTACATCAAGATGCAGGATACAGGGAATGGTTAGCGCGCTGGAAGGCCAGGCTAGCGAGGCAAAATGAAACCTTTGATGAAAGCATAAAGTTTATGCAGACATCCAACCCAAAAGTGATTCCCCGCAATCACTTAGTGGAACAAGCGCTTAATGCAGCAGTCGTTAGCGGTGATATGAGCTTATTGAATGGGTTCTTGTCAGTAGTAGCGAATCCATATGCCGAGGTAAATCACTCTTCTAAATACACTGAAGCCCCTGAGCCTTTATTTGATCAGCAATATAAAACTTTCTGCGGTACTTAATTGTTAAAAAAATGGCGATGAGTGTAAGTCCATCGCCACCCTGATTACACTTTAGGCAGGGGGAGTTTCTCGAGAGTGATCTCTTGGAAGTCCCACCGCTTTAATAAATGCAGCTACATTTTTTTGTATATCATGTACAACCAGTAATGCTGGATCAGGCTTGCCATCGGATAATAGCGGGCTAATACCTGAACTACCTAATAGTGCTTTAGCTTCATCGATCACCATAATCACCTTGCAGTGGCGATATTGATCACGCAAAAACTCCACAGTATGGCCGTCTTTTTCAAGTGCCTTAATGGATTGACTCCCACCAACGATTACCATGGCATCAAACAATACTGAAGGCATAGTTTCGAGTGAAGCTTCTACGTTCAATTCATCAGAAGTGATGCTTGATATCTTGCCTAATTGACTACTGATAATCCTGGGAACTCCACCTTCTTTCAATATAGCATCATATAGCGCAATGACACTTGCACCATCAACACCATCCGAGGCCAGTATGGCTATACGCTTGGTCTTGATAGATCCATCCCCAGGGTAAAATGTTTCTGAGAGTGCGGGTGAGGCATCAAGAACAGGGAACTTGGTTTCAGAAGCCAATGGCGCTGCTTTTGGTAAAGGGAAGCCCAGACCGTCTGCTACTTTTTTAGCCAGCTCCTTATCTACATTCACCAATAGCGAAACTACTCGCTCTCGCACTGCCTGAGTCTGTACACGCGTCAGCTCAAACCTGAAGGCATTAATGATGTGTTGCTGTTCAACCGGTGACTGGCTTTTATAAAAGAGGGTGGCTTGTGAATAGTGATCTGCAAATTTCTCTGGTTTTCCACGCACCTTATCCTCTGCAATAGCTTCAGGAAATGTAGAAAATCCTTGCATGCCTGCCTGGAATGGGCAGCCGCCACCGAGTGAATTTGGTTCATAGGAAACGCGGCCACGTGGAATTGATTGCCTGTGCATGCCATCTCGCTGATTGTTATGCACCTCTTTTAATGGTGCATTGATGGGCAGCTCATGAAAGTTAACGCCACCAAGACGGGATATCTGGGTATCAAGATATGAGTGAATCCGGCCCTGCAAAAGCGGGTCATTAGTGAAGTCTATGCCTGGAATAATATGTGCTGTACAGAACGCAACCTGCTCAGTCTCTGCAAAGAAGTTATCAGGGTTGCGATTAAGCACAAGCTTGCCTGCTGGAACGATAGGCACAAGCTCGACAGGAATCAGTTTGGTAGCGTCCAGGATATCAAACTCAAAGCTATCAGCCTGTTCCTCAGTGAATATCTGTAAACCTAATTCCCATTCAGGATAGGCACCTGCTTCAATGGCTTCCCAGAGATCACGTCGATGAAAGTCTGAATCAGCTCCACTGATCTTTACTGCCTCATCCCAGGCTAGGGCATGCGTGCCAGCCAGAGGAGTCCAATGGAATTTACAAAACAGCGATTCGTTTTTCTCATTGATCAGGCGAAAGGTATGCACCCCGAAGCCTTGCATCATGCGATAACTGCGCGGGATGGCACGATCCGACATCTGCCACATCAGCATATGTGTGGATTCCGGCATCAGGGATGCGAAATCCCAGAAAGTATCATGTGCAGATGAGGCTTGGGGTATGCCGTTGTGTGGTTCTGGCTTAACTGCATGGATGAGGTCCGGAAACTTCATGGCATCCTGGATAAAAAACACCGGCATGTTATTGCCAACCAGATCCCAGTTACCTGCATCGGTATAGAGTTTCACTGCGAACCCGCGCACATCCCGTGCAGTGTCGGCTGAACCACGCTCCCCGGCGACGGTTGAGAAGCGCACGAATACAGGCGTCTGTTTTCCAGCTTCAGTAAACGGCGCAGCTTTAGTAAACTTGGCCAATGGCTGGTAATTCTCGAAATAGCCATGGGCGGCTGAACCCCTTGCGTGAACAATGCGCTCCGGAATGCGCTCATGATCGAAATGGGTGATTTTTTCCCTGAGAATAAAATCCTCAAGCGCGGTAGGGCCGCGTAACCCGATTTTCAGTGAGCTTTGATTATCGGCAATTGATACCCCTTGATTGGTGGTCAGCGCTTGCGAGGTGGAATCGCTACGTACTCTGTCCAGATTGCCGCCAGCATAGTTCTCCCCATTGGGAGGTTTCCCGCTACCGGTTTTATCAGAGCCATTACTTTCGGTGACTGTGCTTGAACCCACTATTGGTGACTCAGGCTTGACAGATACACCGGTAAACGGGCATCGCGCTGCTTCACCATATTCATGCGGCTTGTTGGCGTTACTTGCCATTTGTGCAGATAAGTCACCTGTACCCACTACCTTCTTGAGTAATTCCGCAGGTGTCGGACTCTTCGGGTCCAAACCTGGATGTTCATGTGTAGCCGGGCCTGCTACGGTAGCTAATACCGACCCAATACCAATCTGACTCTTCTGTTTCGTTGCCATCATAGCCTCGCTCGTTGTATGACCTGTTCAGGCCAGGAGAACGTAGAGTGGCTTAGCGCAACTTTATGAAATATAGGAGTTAGGCCGTTAGTTACGTAAGCGATCTCCTATAGATAAATCATATTAATAATTGGCTGTGTGCCTGATAGCTTGATGGATAAAGCACTTGCGGGTGTTTCATGCGGTATAAGAAAAAAATCCGGCAACAATATTTTCCATACTATTTTGGGTTTAAGCGAAATAATTAAAGTCAAAACGACTTACAAGTCATGCATAAATATTTGACTATAATCACAAATAATCAATAAGGCTTTGCATTAGCACCTTAAGGGAATACTATCGTCCTCAATGTGCTAATTAACTAAATAAATCAGTTTTATGTCTGGTTCTCTACAGGCTGTTATCCACGAGCCTAACTATGAGAGAAGACAAATGTCTAATTCAGACTATAAAGAACGATTTAATAAGCTAGTAGCTGATCTGGAGATTGCCAGAAACCAGTATCAATTATCTTCCTTGGAAAATGAACCTTTAGCGCGTACGGAATGGGAAAGACTTAAAAGAGAGTTAAATGAGCTAATTGCAAGCGAACACTTAATTAGAACTGCAGCGAAGAAGTAAAAATTAAGCCAGCATGTGCTGGCTTAATTTAACCAATCTTAATGCTTATTTAATGCGGCATCTTGAGCGGATTTTTTGAGGGCGGGTATGTTTACATCTCCGTTAAGTGAGGTCAACGATGACTTGATTTCATCTTCTCTTGTTTTAAGACGAAGCCCCAGCTCGATTAAGTCCAACTTTGTTTTCCGCACCTTGGGAAACATTTCTGTTTCTTCTTCTTCCACATGGTGTTCAATATATTCCCCCAGTACCGTAACTTTTGCGTCATACATAGGATCTTCCGGGCTCATGGTTTGTATCTGGGCAATAAGCTCTTTAGCACTATCGTGTTCTACATCCGCTTCGTTAAGGAGGGCATCCTCATGCGTAGCACTGCGTGCAGCAGTGTAAAAGACCTCTTCCTCTGCTTGAGCATGCACGGTTAATTCCAGGCAGATTTCATTAGCGACTTTTGTCTTGCCAGCGACATCATTCTTTTTCGATAGCTTTTCAAATTCTTTGAAAAGCTTTTTAACCTTAGCGTGATCGCTTGTCAGGATCACAATAGCATCATCCTTCTTACTTGCCCGGATGGGCGCTTTTGGTGTTGCCTTGGTAATTGCAGATTTATTTTTTACAGCTTTTAAAGTTGGGGTTTGCATTTTAGTTCTCCGTAAAATAATTAAGAAAAAATCATGTAGCAGGGCAGATATTCTTCTCATTAGTGTCACGCAAAAACCAGAAATTTACTGATTCTGTTGTCAGTTCAGTCCTTCATAACATTGGTATTTTCTCGAGCACTACAAAAGTGCAGGCCTTAGTAGTATCTTTGGATCCTCGACCTGGGCTCGAACCAGGGGTACACGTATTAACAGTTGATATAACCAATTGATATTTAAATGCTTTGGTTCGCCCTCGTTCGCCGACACCTGTAGAAGTCATTCATAATTGTCACACCATAAAATTTATGGATGACTATTATCTACAGATAAGGCATATTTTTACGTTTTAATAACATCTCGCTGAATTCAAACACGTACTCATTATTTCTATTACAATCAAAGTTCTAACAAACTAACTCTTGTTTGGATTTTAAATGATTGATATGCACCTAATGAGGCCCATAGTACTTTGTCTTTATTTGCTAACTTTCCTCACATCAATAGCGCATTCTGAAGAGAGCGCTAGTAAAACTTCAACTGAGTCGCGCTTAGCATTAGTAATTGGCAATGGCAGTTATAAAGTTTCTCCATTAACAAATCCGCCTAATGACGCAAAGGCAGTAGCAAAAACGCTAAGGGATCTGGGATTTAAAGTTATCGAACGTGAAGATGCAACTTTCACTCAAATGCAAGATGCACTCAGAGAGTTTGGTGACACACTTAAGTTAAGCGGTGGTGTTGGGCTTTTTTATTATGCTGGTCATGGAA
This sequence comes from Methylophilaceae bacterium, assembly GCA_035459965.1. Lineage (GTDB taxonomy): Bacteria > Pseudomonadota > Gammaproteobacteria > Burkholderiales > Methylophilaceae > DATHXC01. Next base: position 337,286 of record DATHXC010000007.1, on the reverse strand, counting down.
TTCAGTACAAAAATAGTAATTATCTATTGCCTGTCGATTCTGATATTCAGCGCGAGGATGAGGTTCCCTTTGTAGCTTTTGATGTAACTCGAGTACTTCAAAAAATTGAATCAGCAGGTAGCAGGCTTAATGTAGTAATACTTGATGCGTGCCGAAATAACCCTTTTGCAAGGAGCTTTCGTTCCAACTCGGGTGGCTTAGCCCAAATGGACGCGCCCACAGGAACGATAGTCGCATTTTCAACATCTCCTGGTTCCGTTGCTAGTGATGGTCAGGGAAATAATGGTTTGTATACCCAACATCTCTTGGCAAATATAACGGAGCCCAATCTTAAAATTGAAGAGGTATTCAAAAAGGTACGTGTTGCGGTAAAACAATCTTCAAAAGGTCAACAAGTCCCCTGGGAAAACACTTCATTAGAGGGTGATTTTTATTTCAACACAACAGGGGCCAAGATTGCGCTTCCAATAGAAGTGCAAAAAATTGCGATGACTGCACCTAGCACTATAAGTGATAGGACAGTCCAAATTAATCCCCTTGTAGTGGGTAACAAGTGGAGATACAACTACACTTCTAAGTCTAGAGCAAAGAAGGGTCAATTGCTTTTTGAGGTGGTAGAAGCTAGGGATAATAGAATTGAAGAAACCTTAAAGCTAAGGTTATATAACGAATCCACCTATGAATTAAGTCGAACTTTATTGCAAGAGACAACGATTGGCGGGTTTACTTCTCAAAATGGTTATTTATATATGGAGTTTGCTCCTTATTTGACTAACTATAAGGATTTGGTTGCTGACAAAAATTGGCCAAAAATCACTACAAGTGTTCCCACTGGAAGCTATCTAAGTAGCTACGACTGGACTTTCAATGTTAAAACTGTGGGTAAAGAAACTATCAGCACACCTGCAGGGAAATTTGAAACTATCAAAATTGAGGTGTCAGGTTCACGTCCTTCAGGTCCAGGACATTGTGAGTATTCAACTGGATCCTTTAAAGATTCTGTCTGGTATGCCCCTGAGATTAAGCGCTATGTAAAGCGGATATTAAATACACAGCAATGTGCATTAGCCGGTTCTGGAGTAGCCCAGGATGATGAGCTATATGAGCTAGCAGATTATTCCTTAAACTAGGGCTACTTCTAAAAAGTGATACTTAAAAATAAAACTTCTGTTAAGTATCTATTCGCATACTTATTAATTCTATCTACAAGCTATTTGATTAATTTTTCAGAGTTGGGAGAAAAGTCGAATAACCTACTGCTTGATACAGAGATAAGATTCACCAGACATTTCTTCCCTAAAAACGTCGATGCCGATGTAGTTGTAATTGGGATAGATGAAACATCTATCAAGCAGCTCCCAGAACCGTTTGCACTTTGGCATAAACATTTAGGTGATTTTTTGCAAGCGGTGACCTTGGGTGAGCCAAGGGCTGTGGGTCTGGATATAGTGCTGCCTGATCGCTCGTTCAACGAAATTCTCGCCGGCTATGATGAGTCTCTGATGATGGGGATTTTGAAAGCGAAAAGAGTAATGCCTGTAGTGCTCGCATTAACGCTAGATAGCTCAGGTAATCCACGCCCTTTATATAGGAAGTTTGAACTCATCGCAGGAAAGGGCGGCACTGGATTCGCACTTTTCCCGCTTGATTCAGACAATACAGTGCGTAGGTTTGATGAGTTCTTAGGCGAAGATCATAGTGTAGTACCCACAATTGCCGGTCAAATGGCTAGAGCATTAAATATAACTCCGAAATATGGATTAATTGATTATTCAGTTGGAGGCCAGTTCAACTACATACCATTCCATGTCTTATTGGACTGGTTTCAAAACAATAATAGCGACGCTCTTAAAAAAGCGCTTAGTGGAAAATGCATATTGTTAGGTTCGGTTTTGCCAGCAGAAGATAGGCTGCATCAACCTATAAATCTTGCCTCTTGGGAAAACAATAATAACTATGCTCCGGGTGTTCTTGTACATGCACAGACGCTACGATCTATTCTGGCAGATCGAATTGTTGAGCCATTTCCAATATGGGTAGTGTTGATACTCATTTTTTTAGTTTCGTTAATCTGGTTTTTTGAGTTGAGTGCAATTTCCTCAATTGGCATTCTAATTTCAACATCCTTCTTGTTTTTTGTTTTTTCGGCTTTCTTATTTCGCCAAGGCCATTACCTTCCTGTTGCTACAATCATATTGGGTTTAAATCTAGCCATTTCATCCAGGCTTGGTTATGAGTCGGTTTTGAAAATTAAAGAACGTTTGATCCTTAAGCGTTCTTTTTCTGGTGCAGTCAGTCCTGCATTAATGCGTGAAATTTTGGCTGGAAAATTCACCCCTAAGCTAGGTGGTGAAAGGCAATATGTTTGCATTCTGTTTGCAGACATTAGGGGATTCACTACTTTGAGTGAGGCTACTCCGCCAGAAGAGGTTGTCAGCCTCTTGAATCGTTATTTCGAAGGAGTGGTCAGCGCAATTCATAGCAAAGATGGACTGGTACTATGTTTTATGGGAGATGGAATAATGGCTGTCTTTGGGGCACCAAAAGTCACCGAAAATCCGGCATTATTGGGGTTTAACGCCGCACAGGAAATGCTAGGCGAGGTTGCTAGGTTAAACGCTATGCTTACAACTGAAGGTAAAAAGAATATAAAAATTGGTATTGGCTTACATTGTGGAGAGGTCATTATTGGCAATGTAGGGGCTTCTTCCAGGCATGACTATACGGCTATTGGGGATGTGGCGAATGTAGCATCAAGACTTGAGGGTTTGACTAAGGATGTGGGTTGTCAGATTGTATTCTCCGAAGAGGTCTTTGGTCACTTAAGTACTGATTCCAATGTGGCTAAAACGGAGTTTATCAATCTAGGCAAACATACTATCAAAGGGCATACCCCTGTCCTTGTCTATGGCTGGGGTAAATTTAATGAAAGTGAATTATCTAATGGCTAAGACTTTTATATTCGCAATGATCTTTTTGTTTATTTCTAGCCCTGCTTATGCTGATGATCCAATTGCAATGATTACTGATTTACAGGGAAAGGTGGAGTTGACTAGCTCTTCTGGCAAAGTGCTGACGATTCTGTCTGAGTTGAAAGTAGGGGATGAGGTATCAGTCTCATCAAAAAGCCGTGCAATTTTGGTTATTCTTGACTCTGGTCAAGAGTATGACATTACTGGTCCAGCTGAGATCAAGCTTGGTCGTACTGCTCCAAATGGAGTGAGCGGTAATGCCCCCAAACCCATTGGCTCAACATTGTTAGCGAAGGCTCCAGTAAAAATTCAACCTTTAAAAGTCACCCAAGCAGCCGTTTTAATGCGATCTTTAGAAAAAGATAAGTCTGAAATAAAGCTTCTTAACCTGAATGATACAAAAACCGTTGAGAATAATCCGTCATTTTCTTGGCAAGTAGTAGCTCCCGAATTAGCCTATAAGTTTCAGTTAATAGATGAGACTAATAATAGTGTTTTTGAGACTTCATTAAATGGCACAACTGCATTCTTACCTAGCTCTATCAAATTAAAAGAATCCTCAAGCTATAAATGGCGGGTTTCCACTAAAAACTCAAATGGAAAGTTATTTTCGAATGTTGGAAGCTTCACTGTTGCATCTGAGGAGTTAAAGAGTCAATTTAACTCCTTACGTCCTGACGACGGTACTGAATTTTCTCAGCGCGTTTTATATGCCGTTTGGCTGGAGCAAACTGAATTAAAAGATGAAGCTAGAAAATACTGGAAGATATTGTCAGAAGAGCGAACTGACGATCCATTTTTGAAGGTCTTAGCTAAGGATTAAGAGATTTTTGCATTGTTTAAATGCTGTCACGATAAATATATAACTAATTGAATTAAAAAGATATTAAAATTATTAACAGTGCGGTAATGCATGCGTATTGCGTAGAAAATGCGCACGGCTAATTTCAATAACAAAAAAGAAAATGCCCAACATTACATAACGAGTCAAAATCAAACAATCATTGTTTTCTTCAAATACTCGCTGCTCGCATTCTGTCAATTTTCTCTATCGCTGCCTGATAGAGATCATGGTCGGAATCGGGGTTATTGCGATCTGGATGATTAGCACTAAGGATCTTTTTCAATTGCTTTAAATCTTCTGGCAAGTCATGTACCTTAGTCACTCGATCACCGTTTTTGGCCATTATGCGCTGTAGCTCAGTCTCTGCGGTTTCGCGTGTATCGTAAAGTATCTTGCTACCTAGGCGCCAGCTGTTCTGGTTTTTGCGAGGGGATAGTTTCTCTTTGCCATCAAACCAAAACCATTGTCCCGTTTCGGTATCCTGTTCAAAATGAATGGTGGTGATTGCATATGTGTAAGTAGGTGGCTCGATTTCTTTAGCTAATAGGTTGATGATTTTTCCGACAGTCCCCACTGTTACAACGTAATACGCACCTAGCGCATGTGGACTAAACCCGCTGCTAAGTGTTGGTGCAGGCATATTGATATTAGTTGCTGAGTTCATTTCAGCCATGCGGGCAAGCGCTCTGCGTTGTGCGTTGGTCAAAAGTGATGCTCCTTAAATTTTTAAATAAACACGTTTCCAGAATTGAAAAAGGCCAGCGCCTAAGCGCCAGCCTTTTAGAATCTTTTGGCTCCTCGACCTGGGCTCGAACCAGGGACACACGGATTAACAGTCCGTTGCTCTACCGACTGAGCTATCGAGGAATCGGAGAAGGCGCAATAATAAAGACTTAGCGCGGTTTGGTCAATATCAACAGAGGATAAATAATGAGAAAAACGGGGCGATTGGCGATTGCGGCTTTGCTGATTTTATTGCTGTTGTTTGTTTTGCCATTTTTCATTCCGACAAAATCTTATATTCCCAAACTAGAACAAATGGTTGCGGAAAAGTTGGGGGTGGTAATGCATATTGATGCTTTGCACATCGCTATTTTGCCGTCGCCACGATTGAATCTCGATAAGGTGATGCTGGGTGATCATAACGAGGTGTTCGTTGAGAAAATATCTGTGGTGCCTGCGCTGACGTCTTTGTTTTCTGATACCAAAGTGATCTCCAAGCTCAATATTAAGGGTCCTGTAGTGAAGAAGGCTGCTTTGGATATGCTTGCTGGACTTATCGATAAGCAAGCCACTGCGCCTGCTAACCTGACAGTGGAAGTGCGTGAGATTGTGGTGAATGATGCTGAGCTGATATGGGGCGACGAGGCGAGTAAAGCGGACCAAGACGCAAACAAGCACGACGATGTAAAGATGCCTTTGCTGAATGCCAAGATATCACTCGCAGCAGGCAATCGGCCAGAAGCTGCGGAGATAGAAACGGTAGATGGTAAGCTTAAGATCAGCCTTGGTCCTGATACCAAGCTAGCAAATGACAAGCAAGCCGGAGTCAAACTAGACAGGCTAAGACTGGTCACTGTGCGTGCTGATAAATGGGTGGTGCCTGTTGGCTATCCATTCCTGATTGACGCGTTAGCAATGGAAATGACGCTCTATGACAATAAGCTGGATGTTACCAATATAGATGCTGCGCTTTATCACGGCAAAGTCACGGGGACTGCTATGGTCAATTGGGCGAATGCCTGGAGCCTGCAAGGTAAACTCAAGGTTGCTGATTTGTCAGTGCGCGAACCTGTAAGCTTGGTGAGAAAATCGACTCAACTGAGTGGTCGAATGTTTGGTAACGGCAGCTTTAACGCTACTGCCAAAGAACCCGCCAAGCTACTGGATCACCTGCGAGCAAGCTTTCGTTTCAATATACAGGATGGCGTACTGTATGGCTTTGACCTGGCAAGAGCGGCCAGCCTGTTGCTGCGGCAGGGACAAAAGGGTGGAGAAACGCAATTTGATAAGCTTGCTGGCTTGCTTAGCGTATCTGGCAAGCAATATCAGGTCAGCGAGCTTGATGTCAGCTCAGGCTTAATCGCAGCCGATGGTGCCGTTAAAATGAATGCCAAAAAGGAGCTGGATGGCGTAGTGAATGTCGAACTGAAAAACAGTGTGAGCCTGACGGCGATCCCCATGCAGGTGTCGGGCACTTTGGATCATCCGGTGGTGTTTCCTACTAAAACAGCGCTGGCTGGCGCTGCGGCCGGTACTGCATTGCTGGGGCCGGGCGTGGGGACATCCATCGGGGTAAAAGCTGGCTCGGCGGTGGATAAGATTAAAGGGTTTTTTAGTGGTGATAAACAGTAAGCCATTTATAACGATAGTTTTTAAGAGAGGGATTTGCGATGTTTAATATGACGGTGCCTTGGTGGGAGCTGGTGGCAAGAGGGGTGGTTGTTTATGCCTTTTTGATTTTATTGCTGCGCGTCACAGGCAAGCGTCAGATAGGCCAGCTTTCGCCATTCGACCTAGTGCTTTTGTTGATATTATCCAACGCAGTGCAGAACTCCATGAATGCAGGCGACAACTCACTGGTAGGCGGCCTGATATCGGCGTTTACCCTGGTTGCCGTCAATTACCTTGTTGGTCTGGTCACCTTCAAAAGCAAAAAACTGGAAGAGATTATTGAGGGTCGGCCACAGTTGATCATTCACGAGGGCAAGCTGTTTGAGGATGTGATGAATGATGCAAAGCTCACGCGCCATGAGCTGGATTCCACTTTGCGGCAATCTGGCTATTTTGAGATTAAAGATGTGAAGCTGGCGATACTGGAAACCAATGGCACAGTGAGTGTGCAGGGATATGAGAAAAAATAGAATAGGTCACTTGTTAGCCACCCTGCAACCAGTTGAAGGACCAATAAAAAAGGCCTTACGAGTAGGCCTTTTTTATTGGATTGAGTTACATAAAGCTTAGCTTAATGCCTGTGCAATCCTGTCCAAAGCGTTCTGCAAATTTTCCATCGACGTAGCAAATGAGATGCGGAAATAACCCTCTGCACCAAATGCCGAGCCTGGCACCACTGCTACCCCAACTTTTTCCAGCAGGTATTCAGATAGCGCCATATCAGTCGGCTCGCTAATCTTGCCTGCCTTGTGCAAATTGGTAATCGCCACGCGTGCATCGGGGAATGCATAAAAAGCGCCACCAGCCTTGATGCAGTGCAGGCCGGGCATGCTGTTGAAGCGGTTCACCACATACTCATGGCGCTCAATAAAGGCTTTTACCATTGGTGTGATGCAATCCTGTGGGCCTTCCAGCGCGGCTTGCGCAGCTACTTGCGAGATAGAAGTAGGGTTGGAGGTGGATTGTGATTGCAGGATTTCCATGGCCTTGATGATATAAGCCGGGCCTGCGGCATAGCCGATACGCCAGCCTGTCATAGAATAGGCCTTGGATACGCCATTGAGCACGATACAGCGTGGCTTGAGTTCTGGTGTGGCATTCAGGATGTTGTAGAACTTGTCGCCCGTGAGGTTTACGTGTTCGTACATGTCATCAGTCGCTACCAGCACATGCGGGTGTTTCTTCAGCACTTCGCCCAGCGCTTGTAGTTCAGCCAATGTATAGACCGAGCCGGTAGGGTTGGATGGTGAATTGATCATGAACAGCTTGGTTTTGGGGGTAATCGCCGCTTCAAGCTGGGCAGGAAGCAGTTTGAAATCCTGCTCAATACCACACTGAATAATCACCGGCTTGGCACCTGCTACCAGGGCGATATCTGCGTATGAAACCCAGTATGGCGCGGGAACAATGACTTCATCGCCGGGGTTGAGCACAGCCAATGCAAGGTTGAAAATACATTGCTTGCCACCTACGCCAACAATGACTTCCTGCTCGGTGAAGTCGAAACCATTTTGCTGCTTGAATTTGCTGACGATGGCTTTTTTGAGGCCGGGAATCCCGGCAACTGGTGTGTATTTGGTGAAGCCGCGGTCAATAGCGGCTTTGGCTGCATCCTTGATGTGCTGCGGGGTATCGAAATCCGGCTCACCAGCGCCCAGGCCGATGATGTCCCTGCCTTCGGCTTTAAGTTTACCTGCGCGTGCGGTGACGGCGAGGGTAGGGGATTCCTTGATAGATTGAACTCGCTGCGAGAGTTCTAATAACGCTGATTCCAAAATGTAGTCCTTGAACTTGTGTGAGTAGATGCAAAACCCTAATTTTACTCACAAAATCACCGTTCCGAAACCCGCAGCGAGCTTTTAAACATAAATTAAGCACGTTTTATTGCGGCTTAATTCCTACTGGTATTAACACTGGGTAGCACAGCCCACGATTTTGCTGAATTCGTCAGCAAGTTCTTTATCGATATCAAGCAGTGCCAGGTTGATGCTATGCATTTCTATCTTGTCGCCTTTTTCTGAGGCCAGCACGCCGATACGGAACAGGGCATCGGTGTTATGGGCATCCAGAGCCACTGACTGACGATAGGCCTGTTCAGCTTCTGTTTTTATGCCCATGTTTTCCCGGGCATGGCCGAGTTCATACCAGGCTTCCGTGCTGCCAGGCTCAGCCTTGGTCCAGCGTTCTGCCACTTCGGCCAGCTTTGCCCAGTCCTGCTTGATTTCTGGCAATGCCATTTGCATGAAGAAAGGCTTTTGCAAGTCTTCTTCTTCCCAGAACGCTTTACCGTCGATAGGAAATTTGGTTTCTGTCGGCAATTTTTGCAGCTCGGCCAGCCATTCCACTGGCAGGGCATAAAAATATGCACTGCGCCCCGGTGATTTAAAGGTGTTGATACCGATTAGCTGGCCTTCGCCATTAAACAAGCCGCTGCCGCTGGCACCCATCGCAAAACGGGCTGTGGTGCGTATTACCTTGCCATTGTTATAGTCATATAACGATTTTAATGTGCCTGCCGAGGTCAATGGCGCAGGCGTGCCGCTGGAGTGACCGATGGCGATGACTTCTTGCCCTTTTGTCATGTCGCTGGCTTTACCCAATGGAATCGGCTTGAAGGGAAGGTTATCTGCGGTGAGCAGACATACATCGTGATATCGATCGGCTTGTACCGAGATAATGGCATAAGTATCTTCACCACGAGAAACCCATGGCTGCTTGGTCTGGCGGAATATATGGCAATTGGTCATGACTTTGTTTTCGCCCACGACCACACCCGAGCCATAAGCCAGGCTGCCATCCGGGTTGTAGCCACGTACCATGACGATAGATAAAAATGAACCCATGAGCTTATCCCTGTCATAAGCATAGGTGGATGATGTGAAAATCAAGCTGAATAAAGCGCTGAAAACTGCCAGACCTAATGCGAGTGCACGATGCATGTCATATCCCCAATATTGATTTATATTTTATTTATGTAATATGGTATTCAGCCTTTGTCGCTTCCGACTGGGCCTCCATATTAATTTACTGCTGAGCCTGCATAAATGACTCGAAATAGTGGCTAAAGTTCGGGCATAGCCCTGCTAGAATGAAAGTCTTATATAAAGGTTACATTTAAGTGATTGTCACATTCCCAAACAGCAAATTTCAGCTTTATCAGCCATTCCCCCCAGCAGGTGATCAACCGCAAGCCATAGACAAGCTGACCGAAGGCATCAATCAGGGCATGAAGTTCCAGACGCTGCTAGGTGTGACAGGCTCAGGCAAGACTTACACCATGGCTAACGTCATTGCGCGTATTGGCCGCCCGGCCATTGTGATGGCACCCAACAAGACACTGGCCGCCCAGCTATATTCGGAGTTTCGCGAGTTCTTTCCGCATAATGCAGTGGAGTATTTCGTTTCCTATTACGACTACTACCAGCCAGAAGCGTATGTGCCATCGCGTGACCTGTTCATCGAGAAAGATTCCAGCATCAACGAGCATATCGAGCAGATGCGACTTTCTGCCACCAAGGCGCTGCTGGAGCGGGAGGACAGCATTATCGTCGCTACGGTTTCCGCCATCTACGGTATCGGCGACCCGGTGGATTACCACGGCATGGTGCTGCATGTGACGGTGGGTGAAAAAATCGCCCAGCGCATGATGATAGAGCGCCTGGTCGGCATGCAGTATGACCGCAATGAGTTCGATTTTTCGCGCGGGACATTCAGGGTGCGTGGCGATGTGATCGACGTATTTCCTGCGGAAAATAATGAGACTGCGGTGCGTATCTCCATGTTTGATGACGAGATCGAATCCATCACCATGTTCGACCCGCTTACTGGCGAAGTTTTCAACAAGATCCAGCGCTATACCGTCTACCCATCGAGCCACTATGTCACGCCACGCGAAACCACCATCAAGGCCATGGAGAAGATCAAGGCTGAGCTTCGGGACCGGGTGGATTTTTATATCAAGACCGGAAAGCTGGTCGAAGCGCAGCGCATAGAACAGCGCACGCGCTTTGACCTGGAAATGCTCAATGAGATCGGTTTCTGTAAAGGTATCGAGAACTACTCACGCCATCTATCTGGCCGTAACCCTGGCGATCCGCCACCCACGCTCATCGATTACCTGCCGCAAGACGCCTTGATGATTATCGATGAAAGCCACGTCACCGTACCGCAGGTGGGTGGCATGTACAAAGGCGATAAGTCGCGCAAGGAAAATCTGGTGGATTACGGCTGGCGTTTGCCATCGGCGCTGGATAATCGCCCGCTTAAATTCGAGGAATTCGAGAAGATCATGCGCCAGTGTGTATTCATCTCGGCCACGCCTGCTGATTACGAAGCTACGCATCAGGAGCAGGTGGTAGAAATGATTGCGCGGCCGACTGGATTGATAGACCCTGAAATCACCGTCAAGCCTGCCGATACACAGGTAGATGACCTGTTATCAGAAATCAAGCTGCGCGTGGCAGTGGGGGAGCGCGTGCTGGCGACCACGCTGACCAAGCGCATGGCGGAGGACCTGACTGATTACCTGGCTGAGCATGGCGTGAAGGTGCGTTATCTGCACTCGGATATCGACACGGTAGAACGCGTGGAAATCATCCGCGACTTACGCCTGGGTGAGTTCGATGTGCTGGTGGGCATCAACCTGTTACGCGAAGGCCTGGATATCCCGGAAGTGTCACTGGTGGCTGTGCTGGATGCGGATAAAGAGGGCTTCCTGCGCTCCGAGCGTTCGCTGATTCAGACCTCAGGCCGCGCCGCGCGTAACCTCAACGGTAAGGTGATTTTTTACGCCAACAGGATTACCCGCTCCATGAAAGCGGCGATGGACGAAACCGACCGCCGCCGCAAGAAGCAGATGGCGTTTAACGAAGCCAATGGCATCGTGCCGAAAGGCATCGTCAAACGTATCAAGGATATTATCGATGGCGTTTACGATAAAGATGACGCACAACGCGAACGCAAAGCCGCACAAGACCAGGCCAGCTACGAAGCACTGAGCGAGAAGCAGATCCTCAAGGAGATCAAGCGTGTAGAAAAGGCCATGCACGACAGTGCCAAGAATCTGGAATTTGAAAAAGCCGCTGATTACCGAGATCAACTCAAAAAAATGAAGGCGAAATTTTATGGCGCCGAAATTCCGGACGAAATGTCTTGAATCTTAGGAGTACTCGAGACATAGGTTAATAGTCACGTTGTACTTATTTCGGCGGACATGCCCCTTGCAGATAAGGCGCTTCTCGATATGCGTTAGCTTTGCACTTTAAACAACAGCCCTGCGAGGCAATACCAGAGCCGATGACAGGGCAGTACATTTAGCTAGGATTATCTTCCAGCACCTGCAAAAAATCATCGCCATACTTAGCCAACTTCGCCTGGCCCACACCCGTAATTTTACCTAGCTCAGTCAAATTACCTGGCCGCTGATTCAATATTTCCAGCAGGGTGCTGTCATGAAAAATCACATAAGGCGGTACGCCTTGATCCTTCGCCAGTTCCATGCGTTTTGCTTTAAGTGCCTGCCATAGCGGGTCTTCATTGGCACCGGCAAATGCTTCGCGGGCTCTGGCGCTGCGCTCGGTTTTACTGATGTTACGTTTGGCCGGTTCGACATCGCGGCGTTGCCATACTTCTTGCTCGCCTTTCAGGATAGGGCGTGCGGCTTCGGTTAGCTTTAATCCACCGTAGGCTTGAATATCTGCTTCCAGTAAGCCCGCGGCGGTGAGCTGGCGGAACACGCTGCTCCATTGCGATTGGTTGAGGTCTTTGCCGATGCCAAAGGTCGTAATGTTTTGATGCTGGAACCTTTCGATTTGCGCAGTACTTTTGCCGAGCAATATATCGATCAGGTGGCCTGTGCCGAAGCGTTGGCCGCTACGATAGACGCACGAGAGGGCCATTTGAGCTGCATGTGTTGCATCCCAGGTATCGACAGGCTCCAGGCAATTGTCGCACTGGCCGCAGTCTCCCGGATGCTCTTCTCCGAAATATCGCAGCAAGGTCTGGTGACGGCAACTGGTGGATTCGCAAAAGCCGAGCAGGGCATCCAGTTTCTGGCGCTCGACACGTTTGCGTTCTTCTGGCACATCACCCGAATCCAGCATCTGGCGCATGGAAACCACATCACCCAGGCCGTAGGTCATCCAGGCATTGGCAGGTAAGCCATCGCGCCCAGCGCGGCCGGTTTCCTGATAATAGCCTTCCATGCTCTTGGGCAAATCAAGATGCGCCACAAAGCGCACATTGGGCTTATCTATACCCATGCCGAATGCCACGGTAGCCACCATGATAATGCCTTCTTCACGCAGGAACTTGCGCTGGTTAGCCTCGCGCACTTTGGCATCCAGCCCAGCATGGTAGGGCAGCGCTTTCCAGCCTTTTTCCTGCAACCAGCCAGCGGTTTCTTCTACTTTTTTGCGCGACAGGCAGTACACAATGCCAGCGTCATCGGCGTGTTCTGTTTCAAGAAAGTTGAGTAATTGCTGACGGGCATTATTTTTCTGGGTAATGCGGTAGCGAATATTAGGGCGATCAAAACTAGAGATGAACTGCTCGGCATTCTCCAGCGACAAACGCTCAATGATCTCGGCACGCGTAGGCGCATCTGCAGTCGCTGTCAGGGCGATACGCGGCACATTGGGGAAGCGCTCATGCAGCACAGTGAGCTGGCGATATTCAGGGCGGAAATCATGGCCCCACTGTGATACGCAGTGCGCCTCATCAATGGCAAACACGGCCAGGCCAACGCTGGCTTGCACTTGATCCAGCAAACTCAGGAAACTGCTCGCCATCAGGCGTTCTGGCGCTACATAAAGAATGGTGGTTTCGCCACTCAGGATACGCGACGTCACTTCATAGGTTTCTTCTGCGCTAAGGCTGGAGTTCATGAAAGCCGCTTTTACACCTAATTGCTGCAAGGCTTCTACCTGGTTCTGCATAAGCGCGATCAGTGGCGATACCACCACACCCAGGCCATCACGCAATATGGCGGGTATTTGATAGCACAGCGACTTGCCGCCGCCTGTTGGCATCAGCACCAGTGCATCGCCACCCGCGACCATGTGCTCGACAACCGCCTGTTGCCTGCCGCGGAACTCGCTATAGCCAAAGATGCTCTGGAGTAGGTCTTGTGCTTTATTGCTGGTTTTCATAAATACTATAAGCGCCTTCAGGACTCATTACTGAATATCGATACCATAAAACAAAAACCCCGACGAATCGGGGTTTTTTGCCAACCTGCATTTAATGCAGGCAAATTCAAACAACATTACTTCTGTGTCTGAACGATCACCAACGGTTCTTCTTTTGCTGCTTCAGAGGCTTTTTGTTGCCATGCAGCAGATTTACGTGGTTTCTTCTCAGCTGCAACTACTGGAGCTTCTGGCACATTGATAGCGTCAAATTTTGTTTCTACCAGCTGCAGGCCACTCGCTGCCAGATCAGCTGGCTTGGCTTTGGCAGCAGGGCGGCGCGGTGCACGCGGCTTTTTGTCCGCTTTTTCTGCAGCCTGTGCTTCTTGCTTGGGCTCTGACTTAGTCTCGGCCGGAGCTTCAAGGCTAGGTTGTTCAAAATTCAACTCAGCGGTAACCTCCGGCTTGCTTTCCCTGACTGGCTTGGCTGCCTTTGTTTCAACCGGAGTCTCTAATGCTGCAACTTCAGTTCTGGCAGTTTCAAACGCTGGTGTGTCTATGATGACAGGTTTGGCAACTGGCTCAGCTACTTGATTGTTCTGGGCTTCAATATTTTGTGCTCGAACATCTTGTACCTGAACGTCTGCAAACTTCTCAGGTGCAAACTGCTCAGGCTGCGTTGCTTGGCTGTTTTCATCCAGACCACTAGCGTTCTGGCGTGGAGCGTTGTCACGTTGACCATTTTCATTACGAGGTCCGCGATCACGACGGCCATTGCGGCCACGGCGGCCACCACGAGACTCGTTACGCACTTCACCATTCACTTCATTGCCATTGGCTTCTGTTTGTACTAACTGCGGCTGATTTGGCTGAGCTGCTGCTTTATCACGCTCAACATTTTCAGGACGCTGTTGCTGAGGCCGTTGCTGCTGCGGCTTAGGCTGCCTTGGCTCTTGTGGACGTGCCTGGCGGTCAGCATTGCGGTCATTAGCACGTTCATTACGCTCACCAGCCGGACCCGCTGGACGGGCAGTATTAGCAGAGCGATCAGCACTTGTACGATCAGACCCGGTACGCTCTGTATTGCTGCGCTCAGGACGGTCACCACGGGCATTACGGTTATTGCGGCTGCGATTATTACGGTTGTTGCGGTTGTTATCGCTGCGCGTCTTTTGTTCCTGCCTGGTTTCCTCTTCCGGTTTTGCATCTGCAAGACCAAGGAAATTTTTGATGCGACTAAACAAGGATACTGTGGGCGCAGCCGGTGCTGGCTTCTCGACAGAGATAGGGGCTGAAGTGGCTGGGGTAATGCCCTTGACTGCAGCTTCGACACGTACTGGTTTTGGCTCTTGTGCTGCAGAGGCTACAGTTTCACTCTCTGAAGGCAGTTCAACCATTTCATAACTGGCACGCGTTGTTTCTTCGGTCACATCATCATGGCGTACGCGCACAATGCTGTAGTTCGGTGTTTCCATATGAACATTGGGGATCAGTACAACCTGTACGCCCATGCGCTCTTCAATCTTGTGGATATCAGCACGTTTTTCGTTCAACAGGAAAGTAGCCGCTTCAACAGGCAATTGCACCTGGATGATCGCGCTGTTTTCTTTCATTGCTTCTTCCTGTGTGATGCGCAGGATATGCAGGGCAGTGGACTCTATACCGCGGATATGACCAGTACCATGACAGCGTGGGCAAGGGATATGGTTGGTTTCACCCAGGCTAGGACGCAGGCGCTGACGTGACAGTTCCAGCAGGCCAAAGCGTGAGATCTTACCGGTCTGTACGCGGGCACGGTCGTAATGCAGCGCATCACGCAGGCGGTTTTCAACCTCACGCTGGTTACGCTGGCTTTCCATATCGATAAAGTCGATGACCACCAGGCCGCCCAAGTCACGCAGGCGCAACTGGCGTGCTACTTCATCAGCGGCTTCCAGGTTGGTGTTGTAAGCAGTGTGCTCAATGTCGCTGCCCTTGGTAGAACGGCCGGAGTTAACGTCTACCGAAACCAGGGCTTCGGTATGGTCGATCACGATAGCGCCACCTGAAGGTAGGCGTACTTCACGGGAGAATGCGGTTTCGATCTGGTGTTCAATCTGGAAACGAGAGAACAATGGGATTTCATCCTGATACAACTTCACGCGTGGCACATTGCCAGGCATGACGTGGTTCATGAACTGGATAGCCTGTTCATGGATGTCAGGGGTATCAATGAGAATTTCGCCAATATCAGGCTGGAAGTAATCGCGGATAGCGCGGATTACCAGGCTACCTTCCTGATAGATCAGGAAAGGGCCGCTTTGCATGGTGGAGGCGCCTTCAATCGCTGTCCACAGTTGCAGCAGGTAGCTCAAGTCCCACTGCAGTTCTTCCAGGTTACGGCCGATACCGGCAGTGCGGGCAATAATGCTCATGCCGTTTGGTACTTCCAGTTGCGCCATGACATCGCGCAACTCATTGCGGTCTTCACCCTCAATGCGACGGGAAACACCACCACCACGAGGATTGTTCGGCATCAGTACCAGGTAGCGACCAGCCAGTGAGATGAATGTGGTAAGCGCAGCGCCCTTGTTGCCACGTTCATCCTTATCCACCTGGACAATCAGTTCCTGGCCTTCCTTAAGTACATCCTGGATGCGGGCACGACCGCCTTCAGCGTCATTCAGGAAGTAGCTGCGAGCGACTTCCTTGAATGGCAGAAAACCATGCCTGTCAGTACCGTAATTAACGAAAGCGGCTTCAAGCGAAGGCTCGATGCGGGTGATGATGCCTTTGTAGATATTGCTCTTACGTTGTTCTTTTCCTGCGGATTCGATATCAAGATCGATCAGTTTCTGACCATCGACGATGGCGACGCGCAGCTCTTCAGACTGGGTCGCGTTAAATAACATGCGTTTCATTGTGTTGACTCCCGCGCTCTAAGCGGGTTGCAGGCCTTGTCACCGAAGCGACAGGTTAGGACGGGCTGGACATCATTAAAGCAGTAGTAACAGGCTGCGCCAACTTAAAGTCAATTATGAATGATTAACACAATAATCAACAAACATTGGTACAGCAAACATCAATACTGCGCGAGCAGAATGACTCTACAGGAGGTTACATAAACACATTGGCCTTGCTAGATTGGCCTTAATATATTGGCCTTTCTCAGGCCATTTTATTCGGCCGTTTTTTATGATTTCTTTTATTTAAAAAGCATTACATAAAAAATGAATCTGACACGAAACGTGTAGGTATCAGATTGAATCTGTTAACGAAATTTCTCGTAAACTATTTGGTTTACACCTCAGTGCATTGAGTCTGTCAGTTAATTCCAACTCGGCTTAGCCGTCATTATCGGCTAAGATTCTACATTTCCAGCAAATCCGGGCCGCGCCTTCAGTGCTTGTGTAATCAAACTCGTATAACCAGATTGGTAAACCAATGTGTGGTATGAAATTGTTTGATATTGCAAGCGCTGGCAATTGTTCTGCAGCGGCTTGAGCGCATTAATTTGTATTACAAAATCGCTACATATTTTATTTGGCGAGCGAGTTAACCAAGGTATTTTTTACGGTATTTTTTAGAAAGCTTAATTCATTCTTAAAGAAGCGCTTAGCGCATTCTCTTCAAGAGCTGATAGTATAGGTGAGATGAGTAATTTAAGCAAAACAAGTAGAGCAGAGATTGCTACAACCAATCAGTCAATCAGCGAGTCAAGAATCAGTGAGACCAGCTCCGCAATGCTGACCGTCGATGAAGGTAGTGCAGGTCAGCGCATCGACAACTTTCTTACCAAAACCCTCAAGGGCGTTCCCAAGAGTCATTTGTACAGGATTTTGCGCAGTGGTGAAGTACGGGTCAACAAGAAACGTATCGATGCGACCTATCGCCTTGTGCTTGGTGATCTGGTGCGCATTCCACCGATACGGGCAACTGTGGCGGAAGTTCCAAGCGATCAGCCGCGTGCTGTTACTGCACGCTTTGAACATGCTGTGGTTTTTGAAGACGAAGCGATGCTGGCCCTGGACAAGCCTGCAGGTATGGCTGTGCATGGGGGCAGCGGCGTGAGTCGTGGTGTCATTGAGCAATTGCGCCTTGAGCGCCCGCATGCCAAATTCCTTGAACTGGTTCACAGGCTGGATAGGGAAACTTCCGGCGTACTCATGATTGCGAAGAAACGCAGTGCGCTGGTTGCATTGCATGACGCCATGCGTGGTAATCATATGGATAAGCGCTATCTGATGCTGGTAAACGGCGATTGGCAGGAGAAAAAGAAGCGAGTGGTGCTGACCTTGCACAAACATCACACGGCCAACGGCGAACGGCGAGTCAATGTGGTCGAGCGTGCAACTGAAGAAACCCAGGAATCCGAAACTATTTTTCATTTGCGCAAAAACTTCGGAGAATTCACCTTGCTGGAAGCGCAGTTGATTACTGGTCGTACTCATCAATTAAGAGTGCAGCTGGCACATCTGGGTTTCCCGATTGCGGGCGATGATAAGTATGGTGATTTTGCGCTGAACAAGGCTTTGCAAAAGCGCGGGCTGAAACGCATGTTCCTGCACTCAGCAGAAACCGGTATACGTCATCCCTTGTCGGGAGAGAAGTTGAAGCTGGTTGCGCCATTGCCTGCTGAACTCGAGAATTTTTTAAAAAAACTGGAAGCAAAAGCGCCTTGAGTATCTTAGACAAAACAGGTAACAACTTTGATTTAATCATATTTGACTGGGATGGTACGCTCGCCAATTCTACCCAATTGATCGTCGACTCCATCCGCAAGGCCAGCCTGGATGCCGGGTTGCCACAACCCAGCCAGGAAGCGGCAAGCGGGATTATTGGCTTGGGCTTGCGTGAAGCCTTGTTGGAGCTTTTTGGGTCAATTGCTGAAGAAAAAATGCAGTTACTGGTAGCGCGATACGGGTACTACTATACCTCTGAAGAGCATGACATTCCCTTGTTTGATGGCGTGGCTGAGACAGTTGAATCGCTGGTAAACCGCGGTATTGCGCTGAGCGTAGCTACTGGCAAGGGCAGGAACGGATTAAATCGCGCTCTTGAAAGAAGTGGCATCCAGCACCATATTCATGCTACCCGTTGTGTAGATGAATGCCATTCCAAGCCTCATCCGCAAATGATCCTTGAGTTGATGGATGAATTAGGAGCAAGCCCTGAGCGAACACTGATGATAGGGGATACCAGTTTTGATCTGCAGATGGCGAAAAATGCCAATGTGGCGCGATTGGGGGTGACTTTTGGTGCACATCCGCTAGAGCGCCTGCTACCGCATGAGCCACTCGCACATTTTGATGAATTCAATCAATTGAAACAATGGCTGACAATCAACGCATAATCTGTACAAGTGCAGACTTGCAGGAAAGGGCGCAGGGTATCAAGTTTAGTTTGCCTGAACTGGGCGAGCGCACCACTGGTTTTGTAGTACGTTATAACGGTATGGTTTACGGCTTTGTTAATCAGTGTGCGCATGTGCCTGTTGAACTTGATTGGAATGAAGGTGATTTTTTTGATCTCACTAAAAATTATCTTATTTGTGCTACCCATGGTGCGCATTACCATCCGCAAACAGGATATTGTGTAATGGGCCCATGTAAAGGACGTAGTCTGAAACCTATTCAAGTCACCGAACAGGATCAGCAGATTGTGATCCAGCTGGATTCGTTAACGCCACAAAGTAAATAAAGCGAATCAAACAAAGTTAACATTTAAGTATTCACTCTGAAGAAAGAAACGGTATGTCTGAAAATAATCAAAACAACCCCAACTGGGAACGTCAAACCATAGAGAAGCTGGCTTTTTCAGCCATCGCAGAACAAAAACGTGCGCGGCGTTGGGGTATATTTTTCAAGTCACTCACCTTTGTTTATCTATTCTTCTTGTTTTTTTACGCAACAGGCTGGGTGGGTGGCGGCAGTAAAAGCGGCTTGGACCACACTGCGCTTATTGATATCCAGGGTGTGATCGGCAGTAGTAATGAGGTCAATGCGGATTCTGTACTCTCAAGCCTGGAGGATGCTTATGACAACAAGCATACCAAGGGTATTATTTTGCGTATTAACAGCCCGGGTGGCAGTCCGGTGCAGGCGGGCATCATCAATGATGAGATCAAGCGCCAACGCAAGCTGCATCCGAAGATCCCGGTTTATGCCGTGGTTGAAGATGTGTGTGCTTCCGGCGGCTATTATATTGCTGTTGCCGCGGACAAAATTTATGTAGATAAAGCCAGTATCGTTGGCTCTATCGGCGTGTTGATGGATGGTTTCGGCTTTACCGGCACGATGCAAAAACTTGGAGTTGAGCGCCGCCTGATGACGGCGGGCGAAAATAAAGCCATGCTGGATCCATTCTCACCAGTCAATCCTAAGCATCAGGAGCTCGCACAAAAAATGCTGAATCAGATACATCAGCAATTCATTGCCGTAGTCAGGGAAGGACGTGGTAATCGCCTGAAAGAGACCCCTGAAACCTTCAGCGGTTTATTCTGGAGTGGTGAAAGCAGCATCCAGATGGGCTTGGCAGACGCCTATGGCAGTTCGGATTATGTGGCACGTGAAGTCGTGAAAGAAGAGAATATCGTTGATTTCACCAGTCGCGAAGGATTTGCAGACCGTTTTGCCAAGCGTCTTGGGGCTTCTATCAGCCAGTCATTCTCTGCAAAAATGTTTGCCAATCTACGTTAGATTGAACTGAATAAAAAAGCCGTAAGCTTAACGCTTACGGCTTTTTTTGTAGCCAAATCAGCTAGCTATTTTTCATTGTCTTCTTGTAATACTTGATCAGGCTATTGGTGGATCCATCGTGGTCTGTGACTTCATCCTTGCTGTCTAGCTGAGGCAGGATTTTTTGTGCAATCTGCTTACCGAACTCAACACCCCATTGATCAAACGAGTTGATGTTCCAGATAATGCCCTGCACGAATATCTTGTGCTCATAGAGTGCAATCAGTTTGCCCAGGGTTTTAGGCGTCAGCTTGTCGAACAATATGGTATTGGTAGGGCGATTACCTGCAAATACCCGATGTGGCATTAACAAGGCAAGTGTCTCTGGCGGCAGGTTCTGTCCTTCAAGTTCGACTTTAACCTCTTCAAGATTCTTGCCCTGCATCAAGGCTTTAGTCTGAGCAAAGATATTCGAAATCAGAATCTTATGATGTTCATCACCATGCTCACCGATTGAGTATTGGCTATTGAGTGGGATCATAAAATCAGCAGGTACCAGCTTGTTGCCCTGGTGGATCAATTGATAAAAGGCATGCTGGCCATTGGTGCCGGCTTCTCCCCAAATGATAGGGCCAGTGCTGTAGTTGGTGCGCTCACCTTCGCGGTCAACAAACTTGCCATTACTTTCCATATCGGCTTGTTGCAGATAGGCTGTGAAGCGCGACAGGCCTTGATCGTAGGGCAGGATGGCATGGGTTTGCGCATGGAAGAAGTTGTTATGCCAAATACCCAGCAGTGCCATGATGACAGGCATATTCTTTTCCAGTGGAGCAGTCTGGAAATGGATATCCATTTCATGCCCGCCTTCCAGCATCGCCTCGAAATTATCCATGCCGATATACAGTGCAATGGAGAGGCCGATTGCAGACCATAAAGAATAACGTCCGCCAACCCAATCCCAGAACTCGAACATATTGGCTGTATCAATACCGAAATCGCTGACAGCCTTGGCATTGGTCGAGAGCGCAACGAAATGCTTGGCAATGTGGGCTTCATCAACGGCAGATTCAAGAAACCAGGTGCGTGAAGAACGCGCATTGGTCATGGTTTCCTGTGTTGTGAAGGTTTTTGAGGCAACAATAAACAGCGTGTTTTCGGGACTGCATGTTTCCAGGGTTTGCGCCAGGTGAGCGCCATCAATATTGGAAACAAAATGTACATTAAGATCACCGCTGGCGTACGGACGTAACGCGGTGCAAGCCATGACAGGCCCAAGATCAGAGCCACCAATGCCGATGTTCACAATATTGGTAATACGCTTTCCGGTGTAGCCTAGCCATTTGCCAGAGCGCACCTGATCGGTAAATACCCGCATTTGTGCTAATACACGATTAACGTCAGGCATCACGTCTTTGCCATCGACAAAGACAGGTTTGTTGCTGCGGTTGCGTAATGCTGTATGCAAAACTGCACGGTTTTCCGTGAAGTTTATTTTTTCCCCTGCAAACATGCGATCACGCCATTGTTCTACATTGCAATCACGCGCAAGCTGAAATAACAGCTGCAGTGTTTTTTCGCTGATCCTATTTTTGGAATAATCCAGTAATAAATCGCCAAATTGGAGGGAGAATTTTTCAAAGCGCTTGGGATCTTCAGCAAACATGTCCCGCATTAATGTGTTGCAGATATCATCTTTGTGAGTGCTAAGTTGTTGCCATACCGGGAATTGTGTGGGATTAGTCATGCTTTTAGTTTAAGTTAATATTCTTTAAAAGTTAGTAAGTTATATGGTCTTAATTATTA
Organism: Methylophilaceae bacterium; assembly: GCA_035459965.1. GTDB lineage: Bacteria > Pseudomonadota > Gammaproteobacteria > Burkholderiales > Methylophilaceae > DATHXC01. The sequence continues at coordinate 315,490 of DATHXC010000007.1, read as the reverse complement.
CTGTTAATTTGCTTGCTACATTTAATCTGAGTTTTATTGCAAGGCCCGATCAATCCTTAAGCTATGCAAGTTTCAAAATTAAACCAGCTTTAAAATTAAACCACCTAATGGTGGCAAATTGATGAACAGGCATTGGGCATAACCCATCCATTTCACGGCTTCTGTCCTTACGCCAGCGCCATTTCCAACATTACTGCCGCCATAACAAGCTGCATCGCTGTTAAATAACTCTTTATATTCGCCCGCGAATGGCACACCTACCTGGTAGTTTGGGCGCGTTACAGGCGTGAAATTAAGTAATATTAGTACAAAACTACCGTCACGTGCACGCCTAATATAACTGACGACAGATTGATCGACATCGTTACAGTCTACCCAGCTAAAGCCCTGTGACTCAAAATCCAGCTCATAGAGTGCAGCGGTATTTCTGTATAGGCGGTTAAGGTCACGGCTTGCATGCTGTACGCCGCTATGCCAATGGCTTTCAAGCAGGTGCCAATCAAGGCTGGAATTAACATTCCATTCCCGACCCTGGCCGAACTCATTTCCCATGAAATTAAGCTTCTTGCCGGTATTGGTCATCTGGTATGTAAACAGAAGTCGCAGGTTCGCGAATTTCTGCCAGGTATCGCCAGGCATTTTATCCAGTAACGAGTGCTTGCCGTGTACCACTTCATCATGGGAGAAGGGCAATACGAAGTTCTCGGTATACGCATACACCTGTCCGAATGTAAGTTTGTTGTGATTGTAGCGTCGATAAATCGGATCATTTTCTATGTAGGAGAGGGTGTCATTCATCCACCCCATATTCCATTTCATCGAGAACCCAAGACCGCCCAGATAGACCGGCCTTGAAATCATGGGCCATGAAGTGGACTCTTCTGCGATCGTTAATGCACCCGGAAAGTCCTCATGCACCATAATGTTGAGTTGCTTGAAGAAGTCGATAGCCTCAAGGTTTTCACGTCCGCCAAATTTGTTGGGTAACCACTCATCATGCTTGCGTGAGTAATCGAGATAGAGCATGGATGCGACTGCATCTACCCTTAAGCCGTCAATATGGAATTCCGCAAGCCAGTAATAAGCATTAGCCAACAGGAAGTTGCGTACCTCATTACGCCCATAGTTGAAAATATAGGTACCCCAATCCTGGTGTTCACCCAGTCTTGGGTCTTCGTGCTCAAACAACGCGGTGCCGTCAAAGCGTGCTAGGGCCCAATCATCTTTGGGGAAGTGACCCGGTACCCAATCCAGGATGACTCCAATATTGGCCTGGTGGCAGGAATCGACGAAATAGCGGAAATCATCTGGACTACCGAAACGGTTGGTGATGCCAAAGTAACCGGTGGTCTGGTAGCCCCATGATTCATTCAATGGATGCTCCGAGATAGGCAGCAATTCGATATGCGTGTATTGCATATCGTGCAGGTAGGGAATCAGTTCAGCCGCCAGTTCACGGTAGTTGAGAAAATGCCCCTTTTCATTTCTGCGCCATGATCCTAAATGCAATTCATAGCAGTTGAAGGGCGCATGCAGCCAGTCAGCCGCGCCACGCGTTGCAAGCCATTGCTGGTCTTGCCATGTGTAGCTATCAAGCGACGTGGTTTGTGCTGCTGTACCAGGACGCTGCTCAAAGCTGAATCCGTAGGGGTCAGTCTTGGTGATTATGTTGCCGGTGTGGCGATTGCGGATTTCGAATTTATATAGTTCATTAGCACTTAGGTCCGGGAGAAAGATTTCCCAAATACCGCTGGCATCATGCACATGCATAGGGTTGACTCGGCCATCCCAGCGATTGAAATTGCCGATTACACTCACACGCTCTGCATTGGGTGCCCATACTGCAAAACGCACTCCGGCTTTGCCTTGATGCGTAATGATTTGCGCACCCAACGTTTTATAAGATTGCTTAAGCCTACCTTCGCCCAGCAAGTGCAGTTCATCACTGCTGATCATGGAAGTAAATGTGTAAGGATCAAAGCGCTCGCTGAGTTGTCCCTCCTGTTCGATCTTTATCTGGCAGGGGACTGATGGTGCTTCAGCCCCTGTCCAGTCGTAAATGCCTTGATCATGTCTTTTTGTTAAAGGCTCCCAGCCTTGCACTGTTTTAAGCCATACTTGTGAGGCATAAGGTAAAAACGCACGGAAAACGTGCTGTCCCTGTTCTTGATGCAATCCCAGGTAAGCAAAAGGATCGTGATGCTTTGCATCAAGAATAAGCGCTATCTGTACGTTTTGTTTAGGTTTTGACAAGATATTCTTCTGTAAAATATATTTGCATATTGAGTATGAATTCTACTAGATTTCCAACTACCATCGTGCCTATAATGTGCTGAATGTAACAAATTGTAACAAACGGCAACGCAGTCTTGTCGGAACTGACTAACAGTTAGATAGACTATAAACGAGGAGTGCCAAAAATGCAGCAGGATTCAACATCTACAAGGTTTATCAGCACCCTCACAAAAAACACTATTGCACTGATTCTGGCAGGTGGAAAAGGTAGCCGATTGAAAAACCTGACAGACTGGCAAGCAAAACCGGCAGTGCCATTTGGCGGAAAATTCAGGATTATCGATTTCCCTTTATCTAATTGCATGAACTCCGGTGTGCGCCGTATTGGCGTAGTCACACAATATAAATCTCATAGCCTGATGCAGCATATCCAGCGCGGGTGGGGCTTTCTGCGAGGCGAGTTCAACGAATTCGTGGAACTGCTTCCTGCCCAGCAACGCATACAGGAGGAGTGGTACAAAGGCACGGCGGATGCAGTTTTCCAGAACCTGGATATTCTGCGCAATACCGGTGCAGAGTATGTATTAGTGCTGGCGGGGGATCATATCTACAAAATGGATTATGGCCAGATGCTGGCAGCACATGTTCGCAATAAAGCAGATATGACGGTTGCCTGCATTAACGTACCGCTGAATGAGGCTAAATCCTTTGGCGTGATGGGTGTAGATGACGCAGACAGGGTGATTGAATTCTCAGAAAAGCCTGACCAGCCAGCGCCGATGCCCGACGATCCTGACCAGGCGTTGGCCAGTATGGGTATTTATGTGTTCAACGCTGCATTTTTGTATGAGCAGTTAATCCGCGATGCAGATACTTGCGATTCAACGCATGATTTCGGACATGACATCATTCCTTACCTGATCAGGAAATATCGTGTATTCGCCCATCGATTTACTGATAGCTGCGTGGGTGCTACCGATGGCAATTATTATTGGCGTGACGTTGGTACGGTTGATGCTTATTGGGAAGCGAACATGGAATTAACGAAAGTGACTCCTGAGCTTAATCTGTATGATAGGGAATGGCCGATATGGACCTACCAGGAACAGCTACCGCCAGCGAAGTTTGTTTTTGATAACGAAGAGCGTTGCGGAATGGCGACAGACTCTCTGGTTTCTGGCGGATGTATCATCAGCGGGGCAAAAGTCAGTCAGTCGGTGCTATTTTCAGATGTGCGGGTGAACAGCTATAGCAATATCCAAGGCTCAGTGATATTGCCTAAAGTAGATATCGGGCGTTACGTTACTTTGAAGCGTGTTGTTGTTGATATGGGTACGCGTATCCCCGATGGCATGGAAATCGGGGTTAATCCAGAGCAAGATAGAAAGCGGTTTTATGTATCCGAAAATGGCATTACCCTGGTTACACCAGACATGTTGGGACAATCTATCCATTCAGTACGCTGACGCGCGCACGCGAAACTCAATTTTCAATGATTTAAAGGCGGTGCCACATGATTGATGCACGCCCCAAGCTATACCTAAACCTCTATTGGCACATGCACCAACCCGATTACCGGGATACGCTGACAGGCGAGTATGTACTACCCTGGACCTATCTGCATGCGATCAAAGACTATACCGACATGGCCTACCATCTGGAGGAAAATCCTGCGGCAAGAGTCACCTTCAACTTTGTGCCTATCCTGCTAGACCAACTTGAAGACTACACCCAGCAATTCCTCAGTAACGATATACGAGATCCCTTGCTGGGGATGCTGGCTAAGGCGAATCTTGAATATGTCTCCAAGGAAGAGCGTTGCCTGATTGTTGATAGCTGCTTTAAAAGCCACCACGAAAAAATGCTTGAGCCTTTTGTGCATTATCAGCGCCTGCACAATATCTATCGCGCATTGCAAGTAGAAGGCTCTACCGCCTCGAATTATCTTTCCGGTCAATACATGGCTGATTTGCTGGTGTGGTATCACCTGGCGTGGACCGGTGAAAGTATTCGCCGCAACAATAAGTTTGTACAGAAGCTGATGGAGAAGGGCAGCCAGTTTACGCTGCAGGAGCGCCTGGATCTGTTTGCACTGATCGGTGAGCTGATAGCGGGGCTGATTCCACGGTACAAGCAATTGCAGGAAAGCGGTCAGATCGAAATTTCCACCACGCCCCACTACCATCCAATATTGCCGCTATTGCTGGATTTCAAGTCTACGCGTGATGCCATGCCATTTGCACCTTTGCCGCATTGTGGGCAATATCCTGGTGGTCGCCAGCGCGCTAAAGCCCATATCGAGGCTGCGCAGATCTCACATGCACGGCGTTTTGATGTGCAATCAGTCGGTATGTGGCCGGCAGAGGGTGCTGTTTCGCATGCTGCGTTATCGTTAATGGCCGAGCATGGCATTAAATGGGCCGCGACAGGCCAAGGCGTGTTGGCTAATAGTTTGTATAAATCATTCGACAACATCGATCTGCCGCCAAGGCAGGAGTATTTATATAAACCATATCGCGTCACTGATGGCAGCCATGACATCGTATGTTTCTTCCGCGACGATGCGCTTTCGGACAAAATCGGCTTTGAGTATTCCAAGCAACATGCCAGTGAGGCAGTCAGCGACTTTATTCAGTCTCTGGAAGCCATTTACAAGGGTAATGCATCTGCACAGAACCCTATAGTCAGCGTTATCCTGGATGGGGAAAATGCCTGGGAATACTATCCCTACAATGCGTATTATTTCCTGAGCGAACTATATGCGGCATTAGTAGAAAATCCCCATATAGTAATGACCACATTCAGCGATATTGTTGCTAAATCCAAAAGTGCAGAAAGTATTGCGCTGGAAACGTTGCCGCAAATCGCAGCCGGTAGCTGGGTTTATGGCAGCTTTAGCACCTGGGTAGGCTCATCCGAAAAAAACCATGGTTGGGATTTGCTGTGTGATGCCAAGAAATGTTATGACAAGGTAATGCAGGCACATAACTTGAATGCGGACGAGATCAGGGACTGTGAACGCCAGTTGGCTATCTGTGAAGGCTCCGATTGGTTCTGGTGGTTTGGTGACTACAATTCATCTGTGAGTGTCGATAGCTTTGATCGTCTCTATCGTCGCAACCTTGCTAATCTGTATCATCTGCTCAAGCAGCCAGTTCCGGAAAGCTTGAACCATGCAATTAGTGTGGGCGCTGGCGACCCTGCGGTAGGTGGCACGATGCGTAGGGGGCAGGAGTAAGGGGTTAGAGTTGTAGTGTGTCGGGCTTGTCCTACATAGCTTTCTTCTGGATTTAGCTATAGTGCCAATTCAATTTGAGCTATCAACAAATTAAGATGTCAGCCAAGAACCCAATAATGATCGCGGCAGGTTAACATCATGCAATCTTATGAATAATTTATTAAGCCAACGCCGCGCAGGCATCCTGTTACATATTACATCGTTACCTAGTGGTGATTTTGGAAAGGATGCCTTACGTTTTGTCGATTTCCTGCATGAGGCTGGGGCAAGTGTCTGGCAGACGCTACCGCTTAACATGCCACATGCTGATGGGTCGCCTTATCAATGTCTGTCAGCGCATGCAGGTAATCCCCAGTTTATATCCATCAGCAGCCTGCAGGATCAGGGGCTGTTAAGCGATGAAGATATTGCACATTTGGTGGATGATAAGCAGGGGCTGATCAACCAGGCTTTTGTCAATTTTGAAGCTCAGTCCAATATCAACCTGAAAGAGCATTTCGAAAGCTTTTGCCAGCAACATGTAAATTGGCTACACGATTTTTCGCTGTTTCTGGTATTGCGTCAGCAGTTTCAATCGACTGGGTGGAATCTGTGGCCGGATGCATATAAGCATCGCGAAGCGTTAACGATGAAATATGTTGAGCATGAATTTGCGCATCAAATTGCTGCCATCAAGTTCACGCAATATGTATTTTTCCAGCAATGGCATGCATTAAAGCATTATGCCAATAGCAAGAATGTCTATCTGTTTGGAGACATCCCCATTTTTGTTGCATTCGATAGTGCAGATGTCTGGGCGAAACCAGAGCTATTCAAGCTGGATGCAGAAAGAAATGCTACGGTCATTGCAGGCGTGCCGCCGGATTACTTCTCAGCTGTCGGTCAGCGCTGGGGAAATCCGCATTATGACTGGCAGGCAATGGAGCAAGATGGTTTTAAATGGTGGCTGGAGCGTATCTCTACCCAACATGAGTTATTCGACATGGTCAGAATAGACCATTTCAGGGGCTTGCAGGCAGCTTGGGAGATCCCCGCTGAGGATGAGACTGCCATCAATGGTCAATGGGTGCTGGCTCCTGGAGATGCCTTGCTACAAGCCATCAAGCAACATTTGCCCGATATCGCACTGGTGGCGGAAGACCTAGGTATCATTACCGATGAAGTCGATGAGCTGCGTAATAAATACGAACTGCCGGGAATGAAGATATTGCACTTCGCTTTTGATGGTGGTGCCGATAATCCGTATCTTCCGCAGAATATTGAGCCGAACAGCGTGGTCTATACCGGCACTCATGATAATGATACAACACTGGGCTGGTATAACGCGCTCGATGACCATCAGCGCTACCATCTGCATGCTCATCTTGATAATGGCACACCTTCCATGCCTTTTGCCTTGGTGGAGACCGCGCTTGCATGCAATGCCAACCTGGCGATAGTACCCATGCAGGATTTGCTCGAGCTTGATTCGACTCACCGCATGAATATTCCAGGGACAGCATTGGGCAATTGGCAATGGCGTTTTGACTGGCATCAGATAAAATCCGGAATGCAGCAGAGAACAGCAGAGCTGATACACAAGTATGGTCGTAACTAGCGCTTATTAGCTTAATAACCTTGGTTGTTAGACCTGTAATAACTTCATGTTATCTTGCCGTATAGATTTCAATAAAATATCAATTACGTTTTTGGGAGTAAAAGTTTGGCCAAAACGGTAGCGTTATTGCTGGGTGTACACGCACACCAGCCTGTAGGTAATTTCGAGCATGTGTTGGATGATGCTCAAGAGCGTTGTTACGGACCATTCCTGCGGACCCTGCATGAGTATCCTGATTTTCGTTTTGCCATCCATATCAGTGGCTGGCTGCTTGATTCCATGCTCAAGAAATTCCCTGAAGATATGGGCTTGCTCAAGGAGATGGTCGAGCGTGGGCAAGCAGAGATTTTTGGCGGAGGCTTTACTGAGCCCGTACTTGCGGCAATTCCGGCACGTGACCGCATCGGCCAGATTGCCCAGTTATCTCAGCAACTAAAAACCAATTTTGCCGAAGCGCCACAAGGTGCCTGGCTTACAGAGCGCGTGTGGGAGTCCACTGTAGTACCTGCGCTTACGGATTCGGCTATCCGCTATGTCACAGTCGACGACTACCACTTTATGTGTACCGGCAAGGACAAGGCAGTGCTGGACGGCTATTACACTACCGAAGAAGATGGCCGCCAGATTGACTTGTTCCCTATTTCTGAAGAGCTGCGCTATCGTTTGCCGTTCTCCCCGGCAGCGGAGGCTATCAGTTACCTGGAAAGCCTGGCGGATGACAGCAGGCAGGCTGCAGCAATCTATTTCGATGATATTGAAAAATTCGGAATATGGCCTGAAACCTATGAATGGGTTTACGAAAAAGGCTGGCTCAGGGAGTTTATTGAAGGCGTGCTTAAGTCACGCATCATCAAGCCCATGCGTTACAGTGAGTATCACGCCATGGCGCGTACGCGAGGCGTGGTTTACCTGCCGAGCACATCCTATATCGAAATGAACGAGTGGAGCCTGCCGGTTCCTGCAGCACATATATACGCTGACCTTGTAACTCAGCAGAAACAGGAAAATCGTTTCGAAATCACCAAACCCTTTGTGCGCGGCGCTATCTGGCGTAATTTCTTTATGCGATATCCTGAATCCAATTGGATGCATAAGCGCATGCTGGCGCTGTCGTCTCGATATTACACGCTGCCTGAAAACAAAAAAGTACCGGAGATGCTGGTTGCACTGTATGAGTCACAGGCCAATGATGCTTATTGGCATGGCTTGTTCGGTGGCCTGTATTTGCCGCATTTGCGGCGTGCCATCTATAACGCCATGTTGCGGCTGGAAGCCTTGCTGGATAGTGTCACGCTAAGAGCGACCAAAGTTGTCATGGATGTTGATCTGGATGGTTGCGACGAAGTTTTCTTGCAAAATGGCGTGTTGCAGGCAGTTGCCCGCCTAGATTGCAGTGGTTCCATCTTTGAATTCGATAGCTATAAGCATCATCATAATTTTGGTGACACGCTGACACGTCAGACCGAACACTATCATCGCAGGGTGCATGCCGGTTCAGGTGCTGCTGGTAATGCTGCTGGAATCGCCAATCCGCATGAGCTCATGAGTGCCAAGCATGAAATTACAGCGGCCGATCTTCAAATCGATGGCTACCGCAAGAGCCTGTTCTGCGACTTTTTCACCACGGATGGTCAAACTCAAGCGATTCAATACAAGCGTCCGACCAGCGCAAAAAACACCCTGGATTTTCATGCAACATTAGATACCGGCGAGGTTTACAAGAAAATTGCCCTGGTCGGGAATAACTTGGTGGTACGTTACGATTTTGCATCCATGCCCAAGGGGGTATTCAAGGTGGAAATCAACCTGGCTATGCCTAGTTGTGAGGGGCCAGCAGGGCGTTTCCGTATGGGTAGTGACATTCTTGGCGGATTTGGCCAGCCAGTGCATATCAATTCGCTCAAGCATATTGCGCTGGAGGATGAGGTGCTGGGAGGTGCATTACATGTATTTAGCAGTGTATCCTGCAAGTTGACTAGCCATCCTCATTTTAGCGTTTCCCAGTCAGAAGCCGGATTTGAGAAAATCATGCAGGCAGTGACTCTGGAGCTGGAATGGAGTGCTAAAGCACTTGCCAATGGATTTGAGATCAAACTTGAAGTGATCTAGCTTAAAGAAGTATTGGGATTAAAGAGCTGTGTAAGAAGATTGTCATAATTCAGGCGTAGGCTGAGTGCACAAGGGAGTTCCATGACCATGCAATCAGTCCATCAAATGCAGCACAGTGCCATTATCGATCATTCTAATAACGACGGTTTTAACCACAATCCCGCGAGTGGTTGGGGCGCCAACCTGCTGGTGCCAGCAGATTTAGACAATACATTGCAAGAGAGTCAATCTTCCCAGGATCTGCAGCAGATACTCAGGCAGCGACAACTGACGGCATTGTTCCAGCCTATCGTTGATTTAAACAGCATCTCGATATTCGGCCATGAAGGCCTGATCCGTGGCCCGGCAGACAGCCTGTTACATTCCCCGTTGGCCTTGTTTGCCGAGGCCGAGGTGAATCAGGTTTCCGTAGAAGTGGAACACTTGAGCCGCCAGGTGGTGCTGGAGTCTTTTGCTAGGTCTAATAGTCTCAACAAGCTTTTTCTTAATGTTAGTCCTGCCTCATTAGCACAACCCAATTTTGATAAAAGCGCGACGCTTTCCTATATTGAAAAGCTGGGCCTGAACCCGCGAAATATCATCATAGAACTCACCGAAAATGCACCCTGCCTCGATTATCAGCTCATCTATCGCGCAGCTGAACATTACCGCAATATGGGTTTCAAAATCGCCATGGATGATCTGGGTGAAGGCTTTTCTAGCTTGCGCTTGTGGTCGGAGTTGCAGCCTGATTACGTCAAGATCGATAAGCATTTCATCCGAGGCATCAATACTGATCAGGTGAAGTTCGAGTTTGTGCGATCTATCCAGCAAATTGCGCAAAATTCAGGCACAGATGTGATCGCCGAAGGTATCGAGACCGAGGCAGAGCTGTTGGTCATTAAAGACCTCAAGATTGCTTATGGACAGGGTTATTTGCTGGGCAGGCCAGCACCCAATATGCTGACTAAGCTTCAGGACGAAATGCATGCATTGCTCAATAAAAATACTGTGCGGGTGTATCAGGCAGCGGCAATGAATGCGCAGAACCGGACCAATGTCAGCAAGCTCATCAAATATGTGCCATCTGTGAGCCCCGATACGACAAATGAAGATGTTTACCACCTGTTTCAGAACAACGCCAATCTGTATGCCTTGCCCGTGGTGGACAAAGGCAAGCCGGTGGGCCTGATCAGTCGCTACTCCATGATAGATGGTTTTGCCAGGCCTTATCGCCACGAGCTTTATGGCAGGCGTGTCTGCGCTACGTTCATGGATAAGCAGCCCTTGATTGTAGAAAAGAGCATGACATTGCAGGCGCTGAGCGGCTTGATTACCAATATGGAGCCACACCATCTTTCCAATGGGTTTATCATCACAGATGAAGGGAAATACCTGGGCATGGGCGGCGGCCATGATCTGTTGCGGGAAATTACGCAGATGCAGATCAATGCTGCCCGCTACGCCAATCCATTAACTATGTTGCCAGGCAATGTGCCGATCAGTGAGCATATGGATCGCCTGCTGGAAGCGGGCGTTACTTTTTATGCCTGTTATTGTGACCTAGATAGCTTCAAGCCATTTAACGACGCATATGGTTTCCGGCGTGGTGATGAGCTTATACAGTTCGTCGGCAAGTTGTTAAGCCAGGCGATTGCCAGTGAGTTCGACTTTGTGGGCCATGTGGGCGGGGATGATTTTATTGTGCTTTTCCAGAGCGAAGACTGGGAAAAACGCTGTGAAAAAATACTGGATGACTTGAAGCAGGTTATGCCTGATTTCTATGATGCGGTTGATCAGGGACGTGGTGGTATCGAGAGCGAAGATCGCCAGGGTAACAAGCTGTTCTATCCTTATGTCAGTATGTCGATAGGGGCAGTCAAGGTAGACCCCAGCAGTTTCCCCAGCCATCATGAGATATCAACTGCAACTGCCTTTGCCAAAAAACAGGCCAAGAAAATGACAGGTAACAGCCTGTTCCTGGAGCGACGCATGCCACATCCAGGCTTGAATAAGGTGATTTGACCTTAATCAGCTACCAGGATCTACTGCCCACAGCTCCTGTTATACCGTAGCTAATTCGGCCTGGGGCTTGCTATCTGGCAGCTGCGAGATGATCTGGCTTGCTACGCTACTGATATAGGGTAGCGATTGCAAGGCGAGCATCGTTACCCAAAGCTGGGCATCGATATTGCTGAAACCTCGCGTCAACAGCATTGCAAATGCACTCAACATCAATGCCAGCAGCAACAATAACTCTTCACGTATCGGGTTGATCAAATCCAGCTTACTGCCTGCAACTTTTCCTTTAGCCGTCACTTTGAATACACCATGTTTCTGGATGATACCCATCATCACGCCACGCGCTATGGCATGTGACAGGCCTAAACTGGCAAGTGAAGCACCAAAGATATCCGTCCAGCTGCAATTCATGGTCTTACGATACAGCACAGGGCCCAACGCACCCTTAACCAGCAGGAAGCACAGGATAGGGGTGAGCATGATGGCTACAGGCAAGCTAAATGCCTTGGGGAAGGCCAGCATGGCTAGAGTCCAACCGATGGAGCCCATAGTAAAGATGAGTTGCAGTGCATCCCCCAGCCAGCCAAACCAGCCGGTAAGGAAGTGATAGCGCTGACCGAATGTCAGAGTGGATTTGCCGACCAGCTTTGGAATGTGGCGTTTCAATATCTGCATGGCACCAAATGCCCAGCGGAACCTCTGTGACTTGAGGGCATTAAAGTTGGTGGGGGTGAGCCCACGGCCAAAGGTTTCGTCGACATAGCGCAATTCATAGCCATCTTCCAGCAGCCTCAGGCCCAGCTCGGTATCTTCACAGATGCACCATTCAGACCAGCCACCGCTTCTGGCCAACGCCTGGTTGCGCACCAGTGTCATGGTGCCGTGCTGGATTAGCGCATTACGTTCATGGCGATGGTGCATGCCGATACGGAAAAAGCCTTCGAACTCCCAGTTGCTCATACGGCGGAAGAAGTTGTTTTCCCATTCACGGTGGGCCTGAGGAGCTTGTACCACGGCAACATTGGGCTCACTAAAATGCGGCACCAGTGTAGCCAGCCAGTCTGGCGTCACTACATAATCGGCATCCACTACACCGACTACTTCAGCTTTTGGATTGGTCTGTTCCAATGCAAAATTAAGCGCGCCAGCTTTAAAGCCCGGCCATTTTGGCAGGTGGAAAAAGCGGAAATTATCCGGCAGGGTTGCCATGTATTCCTCAACCGGTTTCCACTTGGCTTCGTCCTTGGTGTTGTTGTCGATCACCAGCACTTCATATTGTGTGTAATCAAGATTCTTCAGGCTTTCAATGGTGGCGATGACCATTTCCGGCGGCTCGTTGTAGCAAGCCAGGTGAATCGAGACAAATAGCTCCTGGTCACTAGGCAGCGGAATAGCGCGCTTGTAAGCACGACGCCATGGGCCCTTGAACATGACTTCACTGAATTCCACGCCATAGATCATGAGTACGGCAGATGTCAGGCCCATGCCGATAATAAGCCCGATCAGCACAATGAAATCACGCAAGGTGTAGTAATAGTCGCCAGGCAGGTTCCAGGCTACGACCAGTGTAGTGATGCAAGCCTGCAGAATGACTGCCAGCGAGATGCGGCCACCCAGACCCCAATGCCTGAAGCGGATGGCGAGGAACATGATAGGGAAAAATGCGATTACGCTAGCCCATGTCGCTTTTGCCAGCCAGCGCGTATCTTTAGGCACAGCCCCGTTGAGTGAGTACTTGAGATTCCGATTTGCATCGAACATCCCCCAGTACGGACCGGCCCAACCTTCCAGCTTAACTTTCCATGGCTGGTCAAAAGCTTCCATCAGGTAATAGTCATAATTCTGGTAGGCAGACTTTGCGAGGAATTCACGGACAAAACGTGCCTGATTGACAGCAGAAGCCACGGAAGCCCCGATAGTAGGGCCTCTGCTAGGCCAGCCAATTTCCGTAATCACAATTTTCTTGCGCGGATACGCTTTCATCAACTCTTTATAGCGCTCTATGCTGTAATCGACTGCCTGCTCGACAGGTACGCCTTCATGGTATGGCAGTAAATGCACAGCGATAAAGTCTACATGCTTGACCAGCTCAGGGTTCTTTAGCCATACATGCCAAGGCTCGGCGGTTGAAACCGGGGTTTTGATCTCGCTACGGAAAGCATCCAGATAAAGGATTAATTCTTGTACAGGTAGGTCATTACGCAACAGGGATTCATTACCAATAATCACGCGCTCAATATGAGAGTAGTTCTTGATTTTTGCTTTGAGCGCATCGATTTCACGATTATTGGTCTTCATGTCCGGGCCTATCCAGGCGCCGGCGGTTACATCAAAACCAAGGTTGGAGGCGAGGGCGGCCACTTCGGAGTTTTCCAGTGAGCCATATGTGCGAATGCGGGTGGTATAGGGTTTTAATATCTTGAGGTCATGCTCAAGCTCGGCCGTGCTGGGGAAGTTTTTATCAAGCGGGCTCTGGTCTACCTGAAAACCACTGTAGGCAAAGCCATGTACGATGTGTGGTGCATCCAGCAACATGATAGCCCGATTAGCTGCAGCCCAGATGCCAAAATGGATCAGGGCAATTACTAATGCAAACACTAGAGGGATAAAGCTGATTTTCAGGTATTTAGTCATAATCGCGATCAGGCACTCTTGATAGGTGTAACAGTAGATTGAGTTTGTACGGGCCAGCTGCTAAAGGCCAGTAATATTACCAATATCAGCCATATATAAGCCTGCTGGTTCAAAGGTTCCACAATCAGGAAAACGCCCATCGTAATAAGCGCAATCAGGTTGATATGACGGTAATAGCGCCAATTGGTTTTAATTAAGCCATGCAATTGCAGCAACCAAAGACCTAATGAAAGCTGCAGTACTGGTAATAAATAGATCGATAGCGGAAAGTCACGGTAGCGCCCATCTAGATTGTACAAAAAGCCACCCAGTGATGGCATCGCTTTTGACCATGGCTCTATGACGATGGATTTTGGCACCAGCAATAAACCGGCAATGGCCGTGCCGATCACTAATATCAGCATGCCATTACGAATGACTGCTTGACTGGAATCCTGTTGCCCCTCATTGCTGGCGTGCTTTGTCAGCAATGCTGGGAGGAATAATAGTATCGATAACCCTACTAAATTGATGCCGCCCAAAGCTATCCATTCGATGCTGTCACGACAGGCGATGACCAGATAATCCAACTGCAACATAGCCATTGCACCAGCAGATGCGCCTAGGGTGACCATGCCAAACAATGCGGCTATGCGGCGTTCACCAACCACTAATGCAATCGCCAACCACAGCAACAGCCCGGCAAATGCCCAGTAAAATGGCTGACATCCATCGTTGCGTTCAGCCATCATGCCGCTGAAGGGAAATTTCGGGTTGAGGTCGGTATCGTACAAACCCCAGTAACCGCCTACCGCACCCTCCAGCACCCGCTTCCATGGCTGGTCTACTGCTTCTATGACGTTATAGTTCCAGTTTGCCTCATGGGCGTGCTGCAGGAATCCTCGCATGTAGCTAGCCTGGCTAATAGCGCTCGGCACTGAGCCATTGCGATGCCTGCCTGCAGATGGCCAGCCTGTTTCCCCAATCAGTATGGGTTTGCTGAAGGTATGGGTGATTTTCTCCATCACGATATTGACGTGATTCAGGGCATTGCTCACGGGCTGAGGATCATCTTCCCAGTAAGGTAAAACATGTACTGTAACAAAATCGACCGAGGATTCCAGTTTACGGTGCTTTAGCCAGAACTCCCAAACGTCTGCGTAAGTCACCGGTACTTTGGTGGCCTGTTTCGCCCTGTGCAGATAATCTGCCATGGCCTTTTCAGTCTGTTCACCTCGCAATAACACTTCATTACCGACCACCAGCCCCGTGACTGTGCCCGGATACTCGTTGGCGCGCTTGATCGCGAGATCCAGTTCGATCTCATTCTCGGCCTTGACCCAGCCTATCCAGGCGCCCATCAATACTTTAAGACCTATCTTTGATGCAGCCTCAGGTACATAGTCCAGCCCCTGGCTAACTGAATAGATGCGTACACATTGTGAGCGCTTGGCCAGCAACTGCAGGTCACTGTCAATTTGCGCCTGGCTGACCCTGAAGCCCTTGATGAAAGGAGACTGCCCGACACCGTAATAAGGTGCATAAGACACACATTGCAGTTTGCCATCTGCTGGTAATTGCGCGTCTGCCAGCATGACTGGCTTATTTTGCTGCCAGAACCAGAGGCCGATTAAAACAAGTATGACCAGATTAAAAAAACCATAACGCCATAACGCCCTGGTGCTGACACTGGTGCTGTTGCTAGTCATAAATTCCTGAGATGGTTTGTGAGCCTGTGCAAGTATTGCTGAATGCTTGCAGGCATTGATTCTGTTTGATGTCGCTCGTTTAAGATTGGTATGATAAAGCAGCCTACTGACAAAAACAAAATGATTAGAAAAAAAATGAAGAATGATGTTTGTCATGGCTACATCATGAGCGCACATCGCGTTACAATATGAGCCTGTCCCCGAACAATGATGGTAAATCCCGCATGAAAAAAGTTGTAATCGCGTTTGCCGCCCTGGTTTTTGTGAGCGGTGCTGAAGCAAAGCCTACATTTATCAGTCAGAACTATAGCGGTGTCTACGCCTGTAAAGGTAAGAATGAGTTAGTAGGCGATTATGAAATGACCGCTACGCTCAAGCTCAAGCGAGTAAGTAGTTATGGGCGCTTTGGCACTTATGACTACTCCACCGAAACTGAAAACTCTGTGACCTATCTGGGCCAGGCGGTTGCAGATGGCAACAAGCTGGCCATGACCTACAAATTAACGGAAGGGCGCAACGCTGACTTCAGCACTGGTATCGCCGAAATCGTCAAGAATCCACAAGGTCGCTGGAGTTTTAACAACCTGTATTATGAAGCTGATGATACCGGCGGCAATTACGGCTCTGAGCATTGCGTCATGAAAACGGCACCCGTTAAAGCCGTTAAGAAAGTGCCTGCGAGTAAAGCGCCAGAGTGATATAAATTTAAACCTAAAAAATAAAAAGCCCGGTATGCCGGGCTTTTTATTGGGTGATTGCCTGGCCGCGTGCCAGTGATAGCTGATGTTTCTGCATCAGTTGCGTAAATTGCTCGCTATTGAACACGCTGTATTCATTCAGGCGTGCACTATAAATAGGATCATTATTGTCTTGCGGACCATCTACTAGTGCAGGATGACACATCAGGGCACTCATGCCATCCGTCATTTTTGCCATACCCAACCATGCATCCAGCTGTTTTTTGTAATCTTCGGCCACACCCTCAAAAGCGTATACACCAAGTAAGTGCTGCGAATACCTGAATCCGGCTATTTGTGCCTGCTTTCCAAGCTGGGCAGCGCCTAATCCTTTAATCACTCTTGCCTTGAATCCATCTTGTACGGGAGGATTAGCAATCCTTATCCATGGCAGCTGGTTTTTGTAACGAGTGCCCAATACCTCCAGCAACACGTCCCGAATCTGTGGCAACTGATGTGCATGCTGATGTCCATCGACATAGTCTGGCCCAGTGTTTAACTCATGTTCAAAACTATCCAGCTGGGCATTGATTGCACTACGGATCTTGCTCGTAGAAAGGCTATGGCTCAGCGTCCTGGCAATGAGCACGGGCAGTGAATGCCTGATGGTTTGCGCATATTGGGTAAAGTCGAGATGCAAGCCTATATCTGCCTTCTGGCGAATCTCAGGGGTGATCAGTTTTGCCGCATCACTCCAGCGCGGACTCAGTGTCATGCAGGATGTTGCTGACAATCGGCCTTGCTCAATCAGCGCAATAATGGCGTTATCTATGCCTGCACTTTGTGCAAAATCATCGGCGCTGATAATGATAGGTTTCATCGTTGTTGTCATTGAGCCTTGAATGCCCAATAACGGCTCAGTATATAGGTGCTGACCGCCACAATCACCATCACCACTGCCAATACCAGCCAGAATGGCAGGCTGGTCATATGTAGTGCGCTGACGACCAGTAGCTGGTTGGCCAGGAAGCCTCCGCAGGCGACCACCAAGAACCTTGGAAAGGCTTGGCTATGAGAGGTTTTCTGAGTGGAGAACGAAAATGCACGATGGCCGAAATAGCTGACCGGGAATGCACATAAGAAGCCGACGATATTGGCATTCGACGGTGTCAATATAGCCCCGGTCTCCAGCGCTACTGCCACAATATAATGTACCAGCGCTGCAGCTGCGCCTATCAGGGTGAACCAGGTGGCGGAATGTTTCAGCGCGGTCAATCTATCGTTCATTCTGCTGTGGCTGGCAATTCTGGTTTGCTGGTTGGCTTTACAACTTCTGCCACTATATAGGGTGGTCGACCCTTCACTTCATCGTAAATGCGGGCAAGGTATTCACCGAGAATGCCTATGAACAATAGCTGAATGCCAGATAGAAACATCGTGCTTGCTACCACAGTAGGCCAGCCTGGAATGGATTCATGGAAAAATAGGGTGTCTATGACCACCAGCATGCCATATGCAAATGATACTAAAGCCATGATCACACCCACCGCGCTAGCCAGTCTCAAGGGCATTACCGAGAAGCTGGTAATGCCTGTCCATGCCAGCTCCATCAGTCGTAAACGCGAAAATGTGCTTTCGCCATGCAGCCTTGGTAAAGGAGTGTAAGGGATTCCGATGGATTTATAGCCCACCCAGGCGTATATCCCCTTCATGAAACGATTTCTCTCTGGCAGAGAACATAGTGCATCGACTACTTTTCTGTCCATGAGGCGGAAATCGCCAGCATCTTGTGGGATGTTGATCTGTCCGCCCAGGCTGATTGCACGGTAGAACAACTTTGAGCCCCAGCGCTTGAAGTGTGACTCGACATGTCGATCGTCTCGCACGGCATATACCATGTCGTAACCCTCACGCCACTTATCCAGCATCACGCTTAACAATTCAGATGAGTGCTGCCCATCCGCATCCATACAGATCACGATTTCGCCCTGTGCATGCTCGAGCCCTGCGGTAATCGCATATTCTTTGCCGAAGTTTCGCGAGAAACGCACCAGCGTTGTATTGAACTGGTCAGCCAGTTCACGCACCACAAATGCAGTATGGTCACGGCTACCGTCATCCACCACCACAATATCCCAATGTGGCGTTAAGGTTTTGAGGCGATTGCTGATATTTTCCAGCGTGCTGCGTATGGCAATGACTTCATTATAGGCAGGGACAATAATGGTGATGTGCGGTGTGGCTTGGCTGCGATCTACTTGCATGTTGGTGTTTTCGGTAATCATTCAGTTATTAATAAGCTTGGCTTGTATTAAATGCGGCTGGCCGGGTTAGCTTTTCGCAGGCGCTGGCATGGGCCTGCGCTCCAAGCCTGTTAGCTTACGCCTATCTTTAATGACCGCCAATGTTGCATCCATGCGTTTGATGGTGCCTATCACTTCACCCTGCAGTACTTGATCACAGTGCATATTGGTCGTCGCAATATAAAAGTCGGCAGCCACCCAATCCTTGGTCACCATAAAACGTTTATCCAGATAGGCTGCACCTTGTATAGACTCGGCACAAACAGCGACCAGATAGGGCCCGACGTGTTTGACTTCCTGATTTTCTGAAATTTTAGCCTCCAGAATATCAGAAGCTTCGCGCAGGCTACTCGACCAGTAATCCGCTTCCCAGTCTTTCTCCGCCTCGACGATATTGCCTGCAAAGTGGTTGTAATAAATGTACTCGTAAGGATGCAGGCGCACGAGCGTAACGCATGTGATAGCGATTAAGACTACATTCAAAAAGATAAAGCCCAGCCGCGTTTTTCTATATGCCTGCAGCGCAGACCAGCTGAAATGCAGGCCAAGAGCTGCCAGCACAATAATCGGCGGAATCACGAAGGTAAAATGACGAACACCGTTATATAAAGCCGGGTCATCCCACAAGACAAAAGCAAGCGGGAATAGCGTTGCAACAATGACACTGAGCCATGCCAGCAATACAGGCAGGCGTTCAGGGCTGACATTGCCTGGCTTGAGCTGATTGAAGTTGGCAATACCCAGCACTATCAGGCTTGCAAAGCCTAGCAATACTATTTCAGGCAGGCGCACCAGTAAATATTCGAGCAAATAGGTGCGCGATACATTGCCGATGCTCACGACTTCGCCATCCATGATCGTCAACATATTGAATGCAAAATGCGAGAAGGCATGGGCGGCTTCGAGGGGATGAGAAGGTGACATGACACCCCATGGCCAGAACAGCGCCATCAGCGCAAACGCAACCAGTGCCGCAGGAACCAGGCTGATTGCGCTTTGCAGGCAGAACTGTAGCCCACTGCGCACATTGCCAGAATAATGCCAGGCTGCTATCACGATCATGATGCACAGATAGATCACGGCAAATACACCGCCAATGCGTAAGCCCAATGCACCACCCACGGCTAAACCCAGCTTGATGCTCAAACTCAACGATGGCTTAGGTAATCGCTGCGCAATGAGCATGGTGTAATACAGCGCCCAGGTCATGCAGGTGGCAAAAGGAACGTCTTTGGTATGCGTGAACATGGCACCGGACCATGCGCCGGTGATGGCAAGCAATACCACGGTGATAAAACCGGCACGCTCGCCGCCAAGTACGCGGGCAATCTTGTAAGCAGCGACGATGCCTGCAAAACCGAACATGGCCGATAGCAAATGACGCATATCCCATACCCAGATGGGCACAACCTTTTCCAGTCCGGCGGCTACCAGATCGAAGAAGCCGCCATATAGATAAAGGTTTTTGTATTGAAACGCGGACTGGTCGGCGAAACCTGAGCTGTAGAACTGCAATAGTAGCCGACCATAGATATGCTGTACTTCTTCGTCATTGCTAATACCGTGTTGGCGAAAGGTGAGGGCGATGAATATAGCCAGCAGAACGAATAAGGATACAGATGCTTTGCGAAACAGATCAGCCGAAAACAAGATAGGTTCTACTTTGAGTTGTTGAAATTTTGGTGAGTATACTGAATTCACTGCATTAGTGCAGATTGATGGCTTGAGAGTTCAAATAAAAAAGAGCCATCAAGGCTCTTTTTTATTTGATATTAATGTGTTGCGAATAAATTAACCATTCATGCGACGACGTGCCATAAAGCCAATCAAACCAAGACCTGCGAGCATCATGCCATAGGTTTCAGGTTCTGGAACGGCAGTGATAAATGCATGATTGTCAGTTTCAAAAGCATTCTGGCTCGCTGTGAATACAACAGAGGTAATGACTTCACCCTGACCTGCGAACACATTGAAATAAACGGTATTGCCCCAATCGTTACTCACAGGAAATCCCATGAGTGGCGTCAGGCTGGCGCTGTTGTATGAGCCAAGCAGGGTAATCCCATTATAAAAGCTTACGCTATTCCATGGATCAGGATCTGGTGATCCCCACAGAAAACCAAAGTAGGTGATAGGCGCATCAAATACTACAGAGCCGGTTCCGATGCTGCCATCTGAAAGTGTTCCAACTGACCAGAAGTTGCCTTCCGAACTAACAGGGCGAGCTGCCAAGCCAGAAATGCCAGTTGTGGATGTGTTAAATAAAGCGCCCCCAGTATAGCCAGCAGGTAGAGTGCCTGATGTGGCAGCTGAGTCATTGAATGGCGAGACGCCAAAGTCAACAAGAGTAGCACCGGCCGCTGGGCCACCGCTAACGCTTGCTGTAAGTGCATTAGCTGAAACTGCATACGAACTCAACAGCAATGTAATAGATAGAGCAATGATTCTCTTCATGATGTATTTCCCCTTAAATGGTTGAAAATATTATTGTTTTAACCTTGTAGCTGGCGCGATTATCAAACGATATTGACAAGCCGTATATAGTCCGAACGGACTATATTAGAGGCTGTTTTTGGAATTGAAAATAAGGGTTACGGGGGAGGTAAATTTTGTATTAAATTTATTATTTATATATAGTTATGATGTTTTTCTAAAGCCCATTCTATATGCTCTTTTAAAATGGGTGACGTGCTATCTAGACGGCTTTTTAGTGCATGGATGATCTCGGGTTTGGAAGGGGCATTTCCCAAGCCAACTGCAAGGTTACGTAGCCATTGCTCATAGCCTATGCGGTAAATCGCACTGCCAGCCAACTTGGCCTTGAATGTAGCTTCATCCCAGGCAAACAGTTCAACCAAAGTGATGTTATCCAAGCCATTTCTGACATAAAAATCATCCTGCTCAGTCATATTCGCAAACTTGTTCCAAGGGCAGGTGAGTTGGCAGTCGTCACAGCCATACACACGGTTGCCTATCAATGGGCGCAGTTCTTCCGGGATACTGTCTTTTAGTTCAATTGTCAGGTATGAGATACAACGTCTTGCATCGACCTCATAAGGCGCCACAATAGCCTGTGTCGGGCATATATCAATGCAGGCACGGCAGGAGCCGCAGTGGTTGCTCCCAGGATTATCGATGGGTAATGGCAAGTCAGTGTAGATTTCGCCCAGAAAAAACCAGGACCCAGCTTCCCGGGAAAGCAGCAATGTATGCTTTCCACGCCAGCCCAGGCCTGCTTTTTCTGCAAGCTCAACTTCGAGTACTGGCGCGCTATCGGTAAACACGCGGTAACCAAATTCGCCAAGCTCATGGCCTATGCGCTCACACAGTTGTTGCAGGCGGTTTCGTAACACTTTGTGGTAGTCGCGGCCTAATGCATACCTGGAAATAAATGCCAGATCACCGTTTTGCATGACTTCTTCACTATCACGCGCCTGTGGCGGCAGGTAGTCCATACGAACCGAAATCACGCGTACGGTGCCAGGCACCAATTCAGCAGGCCGCGTGCGCTTGATGCCATGTTTTGCCATATAATCCATGGCACCATGAAAGCCTTTTTCTAACCAGGCTTGGTGTTGTGGTTCGGCAGCCGATAAATCAGTATCTGTAATCCCTACCTGGCTAAAGCCCAGCTCAATGCCCCAGCGCTTGATGTCGGCGGCCAGTTGATATAAATCGTTTTGAGGTAAATCCTGCAGGGTATCAGTCATATGTCACATGATATTACATTTGAGTTAGCCGATGAGACAGCCACCCTCAATGCCGGCGCATCTCTGGCAGATTCTCTAAGTGCTGGCCTGACTATCTATTTGCATGGTGATTTGGGCGCTGGCAAGACCACTTTCGTGCGTGGCTTGCTGCATGCACTAGGCCACACAGGCAAAGTCAAAAGCCCTACCTATACATTAGTAGAGCCTTATGTCATTGATGCGCTTAATGTTTATCATTTTGACCTGTACCGCTTCATCGACCCGGAAGAGTGGGATGCAGCAGGCTTTCGCGATTATTTCAATCCTGAGTCGATATCCCTAGTGGAATGGCCGGAAAAAGCTGGCGACTTATTGCCGCAGGCCGACATTGATATTCGCCTAATCCCAAAAAATGCCGGGCGTGAAATAAACCTGTTTGCCAATACCGAAACCGGAAAAAAATGTTTAAACGATTTTGTTCTGAGATAATGACGGGCATGTTCAAGAAGTTATCAGTCATCTGCATCACGGCTATGCTCATATTAAGTGGCGGCCAAATTCTACAGGCCATTGCGGCTGCGCCTATTACCGTCACGGCTGCACGCGTCTGGCCAGCACCTGATTACACCCGCATCACGCTCGAATCCAGCAAGCCCATCACCAGCACGATGACCCGGCTTAAGAATCCGGATAGATTAGTGCTGGACCTGGAAGATGTGGATTTAGGCGCAACACTTAAAGCGCTACCCGACAAAATACTGGCTAGCGATCCTTATATCAAGCAGCTGCGCATCGGCAACTTCAAGCCGGGTGTGGTCAGGCTGGTGATAGACCTGAAATCTGATATCAAGCCTCAGTCTTTCACCTTGCCTCCGGCAGGCGAGTACCAGCACCGACTGGTGTTGGACATCTACCCACTCAAAGACCCTCTGATCACCATGCTGGAGCAACGTGAGCAATCAGCACCGGATGTGAGCTTAGCCGATAAATCTGCCGATAAACCTGCTGTAGTAGAGGCTGCAACTGAGAAAGCAGCGCCTGTGCTGCCACCAGTCCTACCAGAAGTCACGTTATACCCCCCAGCGGCAACGCCTGAACCGGCAACGCCAGAAGTGACCGTACCAGCAACTCCGCCGGCACCAAAAATCGTTGAAGCGCCTAAAATAATCCCACCCAGCCCAGTGCCTGAAGTCAAATTGCCGGAAAAACCGAAATTCAAAACCAGCGGCCGTATCATCACCATCGCGATTGACCCTGGGCATGGCGGTGAAGACCCGGGCGCACGCGGCGCTAGTGGCTCCAATGAAAAAGACATTACGCTTGCGGTATCCAAGAAGCTTAAAGAGCAGATCGATGCCGAGCCTAATATGCAGGCCATACTCACACGCGATGCGGATTTTTTCATCCCCTTGCATGGTCGTGTAGTCAAGGCGCGCAATATGCAGGCTGACCTCTTCGTTTCCATCCATGCCGATGCCTTCGTGCGCCCCGATGCGCGCGGCTCATCCGTATTTGCATTGTCTGAGCGTGGCGCTACCAGTGCTTCTGCGCGCTACCTGGCAAAAAAGGAAAACGAGTCTGACCTGATAGGAGGCGTTAGCCTGGATGATAAAGATCCCAATCTTGCACGCACGCTGCTGGACCTGTCGCAAACAGCCACCATTAGCGATAGCCTGAAACTTGGCAAGGCAGTATTGGGTCATATCGGGACTATCAATACATTGCATAAAGGTTCTGTGGAACAGGCAGGGTTTGCAGTGCTCAAATCACCTGATATCCCATCGATCCTGGTGGAGACTGCATTTATCAGCAACCCGGAAGAAGAGCGCAAGTTGAATGACGAGGACTACCAGGTGAAACTGGCCAAATCTATCCTGGCGGGAATCAAGAAGTATTTTGCCACCAACCCGGCACTCGCAAAAACCAAAATGGCAAAAGAGTAAGCAGGGCTGCTACCAGCAACAAAACAGGTGCATGCAGAGCTGACACATACAATTGTCAGGTTAAAACGCCAAATTAAAATCGACTATCATCGACATCAGTAAAGGAATCATCATGAGTAAAGAAGCCATTGTTATCCGCATGGAAGCCAAGCACGACAAGGCCAAAGAGCTGGAGCTGTTTTTAAAAGCGAAAGTTGAAGAAGTCACAACAGAGCAGGGCACCAATAGCTGGTACCTGCTTAAAGTCAGTGAAGTGGCATTCAGTATTTTTGCCAGCTTCAGCAGTGAAGAGTCAGCCAAGGCCTATTTGACGGGTGCTGCGTTGAAATCCATTTTCGCTAAGGCGCCCGATTTAATGACCAAGGATCCACTGGTTGCTCCGCTGGAACTGATGGCTTCCAAAATTGGCGATAAAGTCACCATCGCGCCAGAAACTCCATTAGGCACTAGAAGATACAACCTAAGATTTATCGACGGCCTTTAAAGCTAGCTTTGTATTGATGGAAAATTCGCCATGAAAGCCGTCGGCCTCACCCGTTATTTGCCCATAGATCATCCAGAATCGTTGCTCGATATTGAGCTGCCGATACCGCAGGTCAGCGGCCATGATTTATTGGTACAAGTGTCTGCAATTGCCGTTAACCCGGTCGATACCAAGATACGTAAACCGAAAGACAAGATAGAGCCATCCCCCAAAGTACTGGGCTGGGATGCCGCAGGCACGGTAGTGGCAGCAGGCCCGGATTGCCAACTGTTCAAGGTGGGCGACCAGGTCTATTACGCGGGTGATGTGATGCGGCCCGGCACCAATGCAGAGTTCCAGCTGGTAGATGAGCGTATCGTTGGCCTCAAGCCACAATCGCTCTCCATGGAAGCGGCAGCCGCCTTACCATTGACTTCAGTCACCGCCTGGGAAGCTCTGTTTGAACGCCTTGCTATTCCGCTTAAACATGAGCTGAATGCTGGCAAAAGCATCCTGATTATTGGCGGTGCCGGTGGTGTTGGCTCCATAGCCATACAGCTTGCGAATAAGCTGGCGGGGCTTACTGTCATTGCCACTGCTTCGCGCCCGGAAACCATAGAGTGGGTCAGCCAACAGGGCGCCGATCATGTCATTAATCATCATTATGACCTTGCCGCACAGCTTGCTAATATCAACCTGGCGCACGTGGATTACATCCTCTGCAACAGCAATACCGATACCTATTTCAGCACGATGGCCGAGCTTATCAAGCCACAAGGCAAAATCTGCTCCATCGTAGAGACTTCAAAGCCAGTTGACTTGGGCCTGCTCAAGAACAAAAGCGCTACTTTTGTGTGGGAATTCATGTTTACGCGCGCCATGTACCAGACGCCGGACATGATTCAGCAACATCACATTCTCAGCCTGGTCGCGGGGCTGGTAGATGAAGGCACGCTGAAAACCACGGTAAACCAGGTGCTGTTCCCCATCAATGCTGCCAATCTCCGTAAAGCCCATGCGCTGCTTGAATCCGGTAGCACCATCGGAAAAATAGTCTTATCAGCTTGGGAGTAGTTGGCTGTAAAACAGCGCAAGCAGGTAAAATGGCTGTTTTAGTTTTGGCCAGTCTCGCCTAATGGCAAACATTCGATTATTACCTGACCAACTTATCAGCCAGATAGCCGCAGGCGAAGTAGTCGAGCGCCCGGCCTCTGCGCTTAAAGAGCTGCTGGAAAACAGCCTGGATGCAGGTAGCACGGACATCACCGTTGCATTGCTGAATGGTGGTGTGAAGCAGCTACGCGTGGCCGATAACGGCAGCGGGGTTGCGCAGAACGACTTGGCGATGGCGCTGACACGCCATGCCACTAGCAAGATCGCCACGCTGGATGATCTCGAAAGCGTTGCCAGTCTTGGTTTCCGTGGCGAAGCGCTCGCCAGTATCGCTTCGGTTTCCCGCACCCAGCTGATCAGCCGTTTCCAGAGTGAAAAGCACGCCTGGCGTATCATTTCTGAAGGCAGCGATATTACGCCCATTGAGCCTGCAGCACTGGATGTTGGCACCATCGTCGAAGTCAACGATCTCTATTTCAATACCCCGGCGCGCCGCAAGTTCCTGAAAACCGAAGGCACCGAATTCGGCCATTGCGAGGAGGCCTTCCGCCGTGTCGCACTTTCGCGGCCGGATGTGAGCTTCATGTTGCAGCACAATGGCCGTGCGCTCACGCGCTTAAGCAGTTCCGAGCCGCAAAAACGGTTTAGTGAAGTACTTGGGCCAGACTTCGCGGCAGAAGCCTTCAGCGTCGATGAAACTGCAGCCGCGCTGCGTTTATGGGGCATGGCCGCCAAGCCGACCTTCTCGCGTAACGCGCGCGATACCCAGTATGTCTACGTCAATGGCCGTTTCGTGCGCGACAAGCTGATTGCCCATGCCATCCGCCAGGCCTACCAGGATGTGCTGCATCATGACCGCCATCCCGCATTCGTGCTGTTTCTGGAGCTTGATCCCAGCCTGGTCGATGTCAATGTGCATCCAAGCAAGACCGAAGTCCGTTTCCGCGATGGGCAAGCGGTGCACCGTTTCATCTTCCACGCCCTGCACAAAGCGCTGGCCACGCCCACCGGCACATCCAACCTGGTCACCGCCAGCCAGGCTGCCAGCAACCCGTTTGCGCCTTCGTCTTTTATGGCCACTGATGCGGCCAATGGCGGCTACGCAGCTTCGCCATACCCGACATTCCAGTCGCGCATGGATTTACGCGCCAACCAGGCGCCTGATTTTTACCAGACACTGTTTGGCGGTATTGCAACGCAAAATAGCGATGCCCTGGGAGGCAATATCCATGCGCCTGCTGGCGATGCCGGTTTTGGAATAAATATAAGCTTTAACCAGGATGAGAGTCTATCGACGCAGGATTACCCACTTGGCTTTGCAGTGGCGCAGATTCACGGTGTCTATGTGCTGGCGCAAAATCATCTCGGCCTGGTCGTGATCGATATGCACGCCGCGCATGAGCGCATCATGTACGAAAAACTTAAAGGTGCGCTGGACGAAAAAGAAGTCCCTATGCAACCCTTGTTGCTGCCCGTCAGCTTCCAGGCCGACAGGCTGGAAGTCGCAACGGTAGAAGAGCAGCTATCGACGGGGCAGGGCAGCTTAAGGCAGCTAGGTTTTGATCTGGCCGTGCTATCGCCTACCACACTCGCCGTGCGTGCTATCCCTGTCATGCTACGCGATGCCGATGCGGTCGCCCTAGCACGTGATGTACTGCGCGACCTAAGGGAATACGGCGCCAGCCGCGCGCTCACCGAACGCCGCAATGAAATGCTGGGCACCATGGCCTGCCACGCCGCCGTACGCGCCAACCGCATCCTCACTATCCCCGAAATGAACGCACTGCTGCGCGATATGGAAGCCACCGAACGCTCCGGCCAATGTAATCACGGCCGCCCGACCTGGTTTCAGGTGACGATGGGCGAGCTGGATAAGATGTTTATGCGGGGAAAATGATTTGGTTTCAATAACCACTCAGAAAGAAGCAAGAAATGTAAGAAATTTACATTTTTGTTATATTTGTGGCAGACCTTTTAATCTTGAAGACGTCACCAATCATGACCATGTTCCCCCGGAAGCAATATTCGCTAATCAAGATAGAAACTTTCCTTTAAAGCTTAAAACACATCAAGAACCATGTCATAGCTCATTGAACCTAGATGATGAGGTTATAGGACAGTTGCTATCTTTAATTCATGGGAAGCAGCCATCAGCTAGGGATGACAAACTAAAGCTAGATATTTACAAGAACGTTGGCACCAATAACCTCTTGGTTTCCTTTAATCAAAGAAATATTGAGCCCCTTGTTTGGCGATGGGTAAAGGGTTTTCACACAGCTTTGTACCAGTCACCACTCCTAGATAACAGTCTTCACAATATCCAAACACCTTTTCCATCGGGCGCTTTCAAAAGTGGAGTTTTTACTCCTGATCCAATCTTGGAGCAGCATTTCAAATTTGTGGAGGTCATAAAACGAAATAGATCAGCTAAAAATTTGGATTGCATTGAGTCAAATAACGGAAAACTAAGGTATGAATGTGTATGGGATCAGCTAAACGATAGTAGCTGGATATGTATTTTTGGCCTTGATTTGTATGGGTGGAAAGAACTTGGTGATGTTAAGCATTTCCAGCCAAGAGGATGTGTTGGAGTCTACAGGTTAGACACGGGATTAGCCCCTAGTAACGCTAGCTTGGCAACTAAGTTAGATGTACATATAAACAATATAGATTTAGCTGATCCATTTAGTCCATGAGTTTACCTTCGGCAATTTTTCTAATGGGCCCCACAGCCAGCGGCAAGACAGGCCTTGCTGTCGAGCTATTGCAACGCTTACCCATCGAGCTCATCAGCGTTGATTCTGCGCTGGTGTACAAAGGCATGGATATCGGCACTGCCAAGCCGGATGCTGCAACGCTGGCAGTTGCGCCACATCACCTGATTGACGTGATAGAACCTACCCATGTCTATTCTGCCGCGCATTTTCGCAAAGATGCTTTGCGCCTGATGGCGGACATCACTGCGCGGGGCAAGATACCTTTGCTGGTAGGCGGCACCATGTTGTACTTCAAGGCCTTGCAGGGTGGCTTAAGCCAATTACCTGAGGCGGATAGTGACGTGCGCGCCAGGCTCGATGCGCAAGCCCTGGAAGTTGGCTGGCCGGGCATGCATGCCAAGCTTGCCGACATAGACCCGGCAACGGCCGCCAGGCTGGAGCCGGGCGATTCGCAGCGCATACAGCGCGCGCTGGAAGTCTATGAGCTGAGTGGCCAGACCATGACGGCGCTGCATCAGCAATCTGCGGGTGATGCGCTGCCTTATAAATTACTGAAAATCGCCCTGGTACCGAGCGAGCGCAGTGTGCTGCACCAGCGCATTGCCACGCGCTTCGATACCATGCTGGAGCAGGGCTTTCTCGATGAAGTGCGACGTTTAAGGACAGGCTATCCTGAGCTTGGCTCGGAGACGCCTGCCATGCGTTGCGTAGGCTATCGGCAGGCTTTGCAGCATCTGGATGGGGAATATGACCTGGCGGAGCTTCGGGAAAAAGGCATTGCAGCCACGCGCCAATTAGCGAAACGCCAGCTAACATGGCTGCGTGGCATGGATGATATTGTGGAAGTGGATTGCCTAAATCCGACAATGAATGAGATAGTAATGAAAGAAATAGCGCAGTTTATTGTGTAAACAAATTAAGGGTAAGCTTATGTCAATTAAAGCACTGCTAAAACAAAATCTGGCACTAGTCGTGGGGCTGACATTTCCTATATTGCTCATTATTATTTTTCTGCTTGCGACTGTCATTCCTAAAGCATTGGGTAACCCGCCGCAATATGAGCTTTTATTCATCTCATCGCGATTTGACTTTCAGAACACGGACGAATACGACGTTGATTTTTCAATAAAAAGTAATCAGCTTAAAGCTAAAGCGATGCAAAATCACGACCAAAATATTGGCCATACCGTAAAAAAATTGATTGTTTATGATGGAAAAACTGAGGCTGTTAAAGAAATTAATATTGACTGGTCTAGGATTGCCAATCGCAGTAACGAGGTGCTGTTGGAAGAAACAAAGTCGTTAAAGATAGATCCCTCAGATACATCTCCTGATGGGTATATGCTGGATCGCCCGCATTATGGTAATTCAGGGTTATTGGGAGGATTATTTGGTGGTCGTTCAAATGATGTTGGCTATCGTATTAAAAAAGGAAGTGTTGCTTATAAACTACCTGTATATGAGGCCAATTATTATGAACAAGTGCAATTTCTGGGCTGGATCATTAAATAATAGGGGGTGGCGATGTCTAAAGAAGATGCATTGCAGGACATTGTGCAACTGGCAAAGCACAATCAGATTTCACTGGATGAGATTGCGCAAGCTCTAAGCGCTACTGAGGTCAATCCAGGTCAAAAATCCTCGACCATACTATCCAAGCTGTTTGGTTACATAGGCGGCATTTTCGTGTTCGCGGGACTCGCTGTTTTTATCTCGATGTATTGGGATGACTTTGGCTCACTCGCACGGGTTATCGTAACCCTGGGTTCAGGTCTGTTTGCTTTTGTAATGGGCCTGGTCTATCTGGCGGATAGCCGGTATCAGCGAGCCGTAACGCCACTGTTCCTCATCTCCAGCGTCCTACAGCCATTGGGCATATTTGTGTTGCTGGAGGAGTACTCATCAGGCGGTGATTGGCATTATGGCGTATTGCTGATGTCAGCTTATATGCTGATACAGCAGTGGGCGGTGTTTTATGCGAAAAGAATCACTGTACTGGCTTTCAGTGCAATCCTGTTTGGCAGCTTCTTATTCGCCACCTTATTCGACCTGTGGGATTTTGATGAAAACCTGACAGGCTTTGTGATTGGCACATCACTGTTGTGTATAGCCTACGCACTCAGCCAGTCGCGTCATCTGCTCATTGCGCCGTTCTGGTACTTTGTCGGATCGGTGACCGTTTTATGGTCCGTGTTTGATGCTGTGCGAGACACTCCATTCGAAGTGCTACATCTTGGGCTGTCTGCCCTGATTATATTCTTGAGTACTTATGTAAGAAGCGGAGTACTGATTCTTGTAGGGACCGTGTCGATGCTGTCCTATATCAGTTATTACACTGCACAACACTTTGCCAATACTTTAGGCTGGCCAATTGCATTGGTAATGATCGGGATTGCGCTTATATTTATCAGCTCAATAGCAATCAGGCTGAATAATAAATTTATTAAATAAGATTATTAGATTTCAATCGCAGGCAATTGATTAAATTATTTAATATTATTTATTCTTTTAGCTGCTTCAATGCATTCTTCCAGCGAGGCTACCAATGCCAGTCGAATGAAACTCTTACCCGGATTCACCCCATGCGCTTCACGCGCCAGATAGCTGCCCGGTAATACTGTCACGTTGAAATCGCGGTACAGTCTGACAGCAAATTCGGTATCCGGCATGGTGGTGCGTGCCCATAGATAGAACGCGGCATCTGGCATCTCAACATCCAGCACATCTTGCAGCATGGGCGTCACGGTCTTGAATTTTTCATCGTACAAGCGGCGATTTTCAATCACATGCGCTTCGTCATTCCACGCGGCAATACTGGCGGCCTGCACGGCAGGGCTCATGGCACAGCCGTGGTAAGTGCGGTAGAGCAGGAATTTCTCCAGGATCTTCGCGTCACCTGCCACAAAGCCCGAGCGCATGCCCGGCACATTTGAACGTTTGGATAACGAGCTGAATATCACCAGCCTGGTGTAGTCGCGACCCAGCTTGTGGGCGGCTTGCAGTGCGCCTAGCGGCGGGGTGGCTTCATCGAAGTAGATCTCCGAATAGCATTCGTCGGCAGCAATGGTAAAACCATAACGGTCAGATAATTCAAACACTTCCTGCCATTGCTCCAGGCTCATCACCTTGCCGGAAGGGTTGCCGGGTGAACACAGGTAAACCAGTTGTGTGCGTTGCCAGATGCTCTCGGGCACGCTGCTGAAATCCATGGCATGCCCGCTCTCCGGCAGTGTATTAAGGAAGTAGGGCTGTGCGCCAGCAAGGAAGGCAGCGCCTTCGTATATCTGGTAGAACGGGTTGGGGCTGATGACGACAGGAGCAGGCTTGCTGCTGTCGATAACAGCTTGCGCAAAGGCAAACAGGGCCTCGCGGCTACCGTTGATGGGGATAATCTCTTTTTCCACATCCAGCGCGGGGATGCCATAGCGGCGCGTCGCCCAATGAGAAATTGCCTGCCGCAGCGCTACCACACCCGCAGTCGTGGGATAATTCGCCAGCCCGGCCAGGTTGTTGACCAGAGCATCCTTGATCAATGCCGGTGTCGCATGCTTGGGCTCGCCTATCGACAGGTTGATGGGCGACAGTTGCTGGTTGGGGGTAATGCCGCTGAAAAGCTCGCGCAGGCGCTGGAACGGGTAGGGCTGGAGTAGATTCAGGTTTGGATTCATGGGCGTAATTATAAATGAAGCGGCTTGAACTGAGGGCTGAATATGCCCGGAATTCAAGTAGTCAAGATTAAGTTTAAGTAGACAACACCTAGCAAAACATCACAAGAAAGTATGGTTTTTTTGAACAACAGTAAACAGTTTTGGGCAATCTCCGGCCTGCTTTTCGGTGCCGTATGCTGGGGCATCATCTGGTATCCATACCGCATCATGCAGGAAGCTGGTATATCAGGCGTGGCTTCCAGCTTCTATACCTATGTCATCGCCGTCATATTGGGCTTGCTGATGTATGCCAAGCGCTGGCGAAGCGCCGCCAATGTCCCCAAATCGATATTCTGGCTGGCATTAGTCGCTGGCTGGACTAACCTGAGTTACGTGCTGGCAGTGATTGATGGCGAAGTGATGCGGGTGATGCTGTTGTTTTACCTGTCACCCCTATGGACCTTGCTGCTGGCGCATTTCTGGTTAAAAGAACGCGTCAGTGGCAAGCGCCTGGCGGTGATTGCCATATCACTCACAGGCGCATTTATCATGCTCTGGCAGCCAGATGCCTTGCCCTTACCGCAAAACCAGGCGGAATGGCTGGCCATGTCCGCTGGTATCGGCTTTGCAATGACTAATGTGATTACCCGTAAATCCATTCATCTAAGCGTAGCGTCGAAATCTATGGCGGTATGGTTTGGCGTATTGATGATGACCTTGATTTTCATCCCTTTTCAAACGCTGCCTTTACCTAGCCCAGAAGTTTTCAGTGCGACCCACTGGATCATCATGGTAGTGATCGCCTTACTGGTGATGGCGGCGACGCTGGTCGTGCAATATGGCATTACCCATGTCCCAGTTACGCGAGCCTCGGTGCTGTTCATGTTCGAGCTGGTAGTGGCTGCCATTGCCTCGTATTACCTGGCGAATGAAGCCATGGAGCTGCACGAATGGATAGGTGGCAGCCTGATTGTGGCTGCAGCCTTGTTTGCCGCGAGGATGGAAGCTGGCGAATAAGAGGATTGAAGCCATGCTGTTATTCCGTTAATGGTGGCAATAACAGTATTACAATTTTTTTAAAATACCTGCTACCTGACGTTTGGCACAGGGCTTGCGTAAACTGTGCATTCGCATACCAAGCATTTAATGATAGAAAAGATAAACCAGCATATGAAATTATATTTAAATACGTTAGATCAGACATTTGCACTCGACAGTCTTGCTTTAAAGCACACCCATAATCCTGAAAAGTCTGTATTTATTTTCGACTTTAGTGATGAGAAATCATTAATTCACACACTGAATCAGCTGACAGAAAACCTGCCTGAATCGCTTCTTGACGAGTGCTATGTGATGATTGCCCCTGACGCCCACCCAATCGACCCTGCGGTCGCGATAGCTGGTGTCATGCCATTCAATACTTTTTTTGCACGACGCCTGCATTCCTGGTTAATGGATGACCTGAGCTCCGGGGTGCAAAGTGCGCATGTACAAATCTACTTTCAGCCGATTGTAGATTTCACCCAGAACGGCAAGATTTTTGGCTATGAGGCCTTATGCCGCATAGAGGACCCTGAAGGGCGCCTGCTTAATGGCGAAGAATCATTCAAGCTGGCCAGCCAGCTCAAGTGTAGTGAGGAGCTGGATATTGCCTGCCAGCAAGGTGCTTTGATTGGCAAAGCGCATCTCATTGCTTCTGGCACACCTGTATTTATTAACGTATTGCCGCAAACCATCATGAAAAAAGGCTGGCTGGCCCCCATGCTGGAAACACTCAATAAATACGGTATCGAGCAGCGTGAGATTGTGATTGAAATTGTGGAGAGCGAGAAAGTATCGCCCGAGCTTTTAGCGCGATGCTGCGACGAAATTCGCGGCTATGGTTTGCGCATTGCACTGGATGACATGGGTTCAGGCTTTAATGGTTTGCGTACACTGGCCGCTGTGCGCGCCGACTTTATCAAGATAGACCGGGCGATAGTGCATGAAGCGCAAGGCAGCCGGGTGCGTACAGTGTTGCTTGAAGCGATTATTTCCATGGCGCAACGGCTGGGCTGTACGGTAGTAGCAGAAGGCCTGGAGCGCGTTGAAGACATCAATTTCTGTCTTGATCTGGGCCTGGTGTATGCGCAGGGCTATTATTTTGCCAAACCAGAAAGCAAGCCCACCAGGACCGTGACACAGTTGCCCAAGCAGGATGAAGCACATCGCTCACATATCCCGGATGAGTTCCGCATTGCGGAATTCGTTTCGCGTGGACTGACCATAGAAGTAAATACCTCGATTGAAGAAGCCAGGGCTATTTTCCTGGAGAACCTCGATACTGAAATTGCAGTAGTACTGGATAACCTAAAGCCTATTGGCCTGCTCAGGCGTGGCAAGGTGTTTACTCAGCGTAGTAACTCATTAGGGGCCTATTGCGACTCATTGCCCAAAATGGTCAATAGCCGCACACCCTCATCACTACTGGCGCGCGGGCTTTATCTTGAACGGGGAGATGCCGAGCCCTGGGTGATGGTCGGGGATGATGGGATCTACATTGGCATTTTGCAGCCGCTGGAAATCATGGCGCAGCTGATCAGCCGCAAAATGAGTACCGGTAGCCTGCATCCTTTAAGCCAATTAACCACCGGGCCGACATTGCGTCAATCGCTGGATGTCAGCATACGCAACAACCCCAGCACTATCCTGGTGTATATCGATCTTGACCACTTTAAAGCTTACAACGACAGATATGGCTTTATCCGCGGCGATGCGATGATTCGCCTGCTCTCAGAAATCGTCAGGCAGGAGTTTCAGGGTGGCACTGGCATCCTGGTTGGGCATATCGGTGGGGATGACTTTGTATTGATCCTGGATCATAACAATACAACGCTGGAAAGCCGGTTGCTGGATGTCATCTATCATTTCCAGGATCTCGCCAGCCACTTATACGATGCCTCAGACCTGGAACGCGGGTTCTTCACCACAGAAGATGGCAGCGAGCACCCCGTGGCCAGTATCTCCATCGCGGTCGTCAATGGCAGCCAGGGTGCGCTATCCAATAGCGTGGCAGCAGCAGAGCGTGCGGCTTACCTGAAGAAAATAGGCAAATCCAATATCGGTAGCATCGTGGTAGTGGAAGCTGATACGCCAAGGCTGGTAGTACCCGAGCATGAGGTGCATTCCGATTGGCAGGCACGCGCGCTGGAAGCCTTGAAATCCCTGCTCAAGTATCGCAGGTCAGAAGATTCCCATTGCATGGATAGTTGCTTTACGGATTATCCGTTCTTTGAGGTGGTGTTTGAGCTGAGTGCCAACGGCACACAGCGTTATCCAAACTGGATTAACCCGAATATGTACGGCAAGATTAAAGCAGGTGGGGCTGGAGTGGACCGCAGTCAGCAGGCTTACTACGCTGTTGCTTACGAAACGCTTGAACCCTACATCTCAAGCATTTACCTATCAACAGCTACCGAAGATTTCTGCTTGACTGTGTCATTGCCTATTCTCAACCAGCTGGGCGGCCTGGAATCGATACTTGTTGCGGATATCAGTATTGCAGCGATGGCGATGCTGAGTAGTGGCATGAATGCCGATGACAAGCACTAGTATTTCAAAGGCCTGAAATTAGGCGTTGAACCCGCTACTATTGTCGCCTTCATTCGCAAAGCGGATCTGCAGCGACAAGTCATTACGTGAATCGGCACTGGCCAGGGCGTTTTCTTCATCTATGCGGCCCTCGCGATAGAGATCAAACAGTGACTGGTCAAAGGTACACATACCAATATCGCGATTGTTGCCCATGATCTCCTTGATTTCGTCGATCTTGGATTTCTTGATGAGATCTGAAACATAAGGTGTATTGATCAACACTTCGATCGCCGCCACACGCTTGGTCTTGGTGCCTGGCACCAGGCGTTGCGAAACAATTGCTGCCAGATTAAGCGAAACTCCAAGCAACACGCCGGGCTTGGCATCAGCAGGGTAGAACGAGAGGATGCGTTCAATGGCCTGGTTGGCATTGTTGGCGTGTAGCGTAGCAAGGCATAAGTGCCCGGTTTCCGAGTAGGCAATCGCGTGCTTCATGCCCTCCATATCGCGAATTTCACCAATCAGCACCACATCTGGTGCCTGGCGCATGGCGTTTTTGAGGCCGTTATCGAATGACAGGGTATCGATGCCCACTTCACGCTGGTCCACCACGGATTTTTTGTGGTTATGGATAAACTCTATCGGGTCTTCCAGCATCAGGATATGCCCGGTTGCATTTTCATTGCGATAGTCAATCATGGTGGCCAGGCTGGTTGATTTACCTGAACCGGTAGAGCCCACAATCAGGATCAGGCCACGTTGGCGCATGATCAGGCTCTTCATTACCTCGGGCAGGCCTAGCGCTTCAAACGAAGGAATCTGGCTCTTGATATGGCGAACAACCATCGCTACTTCACCACGCTGCCTGAATACGTTGATACGGAAACGGCCAAGGTCTTTCCTGCCAAAGGCAAAATTCATTTCCAGGTTGGTTTCAAACTCCTTGATCTGTTCTTCCGACATCAGGGCATAGGCAATTTCTTTCACCATACCTGGGCTCATCACCTGATTATTGACCGGCAGGGTTTTGCCCTCAAGATCAATATGGATAGCAGTGCCAGTACTGAAAAAAAGGTCGGATCCCCCTTTTTCCACCATGAATTTAAGCACCGGGGTGATATCAATTGCTGCCATGTTTTTTCCCTGAATTTATTTGTATTGTGTTGCTTATATTGGAATTACTTTATCACAAGCATAATCGGCTGTGGCGTTTGTTGCTAGTTAGGCTTGGCAGCCAACTTAGCCGCCCAAAT
This sequence comes from Methylophilaceae bacterium, assembly GCA_035459965.1. Lineage (GTDB taxonomy): Bacteria > Pseudomonadota > Gammaproteobacteria > Burkholderiales > Methylophilaceae > DATHXC01. The sequence continues at coordinate 278,610 of DATHXC010000007.1, read as the reverse complement.
ATCCTGGTAAATTTGTTCAAGATGCCGGGTAAAAGCCGGTGTATCGAATAAGGGTAGCGCATCCCTGGTTTGCAGCAATTTATGCTTGATAGAGCTCAGCTCTGCCGGGTTACCAGCAAGCGCTAATGCGCGTGCTTCGTAAGCTTGCAGATTGTAGGTGGTCAGCTCCGGCAAGTTGGCTGCATTCAGCAGGCTGCCAGCCACACGTCCGGCAAAGGTTTCACCCACACAGGTCAATATTGGCAAGCCCATCCATAGCGCATCACTGGTCGTGGTGTGCGCATTGTAGGGCAGGGTATCCAGGAACAGGTCTGCCAGTGCATGCCTTGCCAGGTGCTTATCCATAGACACACGCGGCGCAAAAATCAACTGACTAGGCGCAACGCCCCTAGCTTGCGCCTCATTCAACAGATTGGCTTTGGCCCTGCTATTGCACTCAAGCAGCCACAACACGCTATTGGGGACCGCTTGCAACAATCGCATCCAGATATCGAACATGTCAGGCAGGATTTTAAAGGTCTGGTTAAAACAACAGAATACAAAAGCGTCATCGGGCAAACTGCATTCTGCGCGGCTTGCGGCTTTGGCTATTGGGCGTTTGCGGTCATTTGGCTGGTAGCAGTCCGGTAGCAATGCCAGTTGCTCAGCGTAATTGTCAGCGTGTTGAGGTTGCGTGATAAAAGCATCACTGAGCAGATAATCAAACAAGGCTTGCCCGTCAAGGCTACCCATCGTCCCGGGGAACCCAAGCCAGCTCACCGAGATAGGCGTAGGGCGTAGCGCTACAATGCCCGTGCGGCTGCTCTGGGTAAAGCCCGTCAGGTCAACCAGGATATCAATACCATCAGCATGGATGCGTTTAGCGGCATCCTGTTGCGACATGGGGCGTATATCAACAAAGTGGTCAAAAGCCTTTTGCAGGCGCTGCCGCTCGGTAGTTTTGTCATCAAGCGAGTAAGAGTAAGCAAAAATCTCAAAATGGCTACGGTCATGCAGCTCAATCAACTCGCTAATCAGTGAGGCAAGTGGGTGTAGGCGGAAATCCCCGGAAAGGTAGCCTATCTTCAACTTGCTCCCTGATGCCTGCCGATGCTCGAATGCATTTTTCTTGCCTTGCTGTATAAGGCCTTGATAGCGATTTTTCACCCAATTATCGACGCATAGGCGCTGCTCTTCAGCCGTGGTGCCAGGCATTGCCAGGAAAGCAAAAGGTGAGATTTGCGCCTGCGGCGCACTTTTCACCCAGCTACGAATGAGCGCTATATCAGTATTGAGGTTAGCCCAGTCACATATATGCTGTTTCTGGTGTACCAGATGCACTTTTGCGTGATACAGGCCCGGGTTAATCTCAAGTGCTGCCTGGTAGCAAGCGATGGCTTCATCCAGCTTGGCGAGCTCACGCAATACGTTCCCTAGGTTGTTGTGGATATCGGCATCGCCAGGCGCCAGTTTTAGCGATTGCCTGTAACTGGCAGCAGCCTCGGCTGCTTTACCGAGCTCACGCTGAGCATTTCCAAGATTGTAATAGACGGCAGCGTCGTTCGTGATGAGCTGAGTGACCTCAAGGTAACAGGCTTCTGCCTGCAAATAATGCCCTGACTCATGCGCCTGATTTCCCAGCCTTTGCAAGGCATAGCAATGGGCATCCCTGATTTCAATATCTCTAGGATTCACCCGCAACACGCGGCGGTAACAGCCAGCCGCTTCTTCATATCGCTCAAGCGACTGGAAGGCATTGCCGAGGTTGCTAATGAGGTCAATATCCTTCGGCGTTATCTTCAACGCGCGCTGGTAAATCGTAATCGCGCGTTCGACCTGACCCGAGCCCCGCAAAGCCAGGCCCAGATTATTCAGGTAATCCGCATTGCGTGGTTCAAGCGCGACCGCACTTTCTATTAGGCGGATGGCTTCTTCATGGCGTTCGGTCTGGTGACAAAGCACACCCAGCAAGTGCAGGATATCTGTGTTTTTTGCCTGTACCGCTAGGATCTGGCGGTAATAAGCTTCTGCCTGTGCCAGTTGGCCATTGCGATGCAGATTGAGCGCCGTCTGTTGAAGCTGGTTGATGTTCTGGCTGGTATTCATTCAGCGCATTTTACAATACGGAAAAGCTGCAAGGCCCATTACCAAACGCTTTAAACCCATCTTTTTTAGCATGAAGCGGTTTGAGTCCAGCGCAGCCAGCAACTTGCTATCTACAGGAGAGGGTTCGCCACAGATTGCGCTGGCCAGGATCTCGGCACACAAGGGTGCATTGATCAGCCCCTTGGAGCCATGACCGGTATTGATATACAGGCCATCCAGCCACGGCAGGGTGGCCGGGTCTGCGTTGTATCGTGGAGGATTAGCCTTGATGGCGACACTATCCAGTAGCGGCCCGGCCATGGGTAAATAGTCTGGCGTGGTGCAACGTAACGCGACCCTGCCACCCAGGCCTTCGCTGGCCGCTTCACGATAAATGCCGGGGGCAAGTTTCTTAAGCATTTGCAGGTTGGTTTGATGATCTGCCGCACGCACCTCAAGTGACAGGTCATTGGGCGAGAATGTGGCGCCCAGGGTATGCACGCCATTGCTGGCAGGGCTGATATACCCCTCAGTACAGATCACAGTTTTCAGTTGCCTACTTTCTGCCGTCTCTGGCAGGAATGTAATCTGTCCACGCACCGGCTCAAGCTCACAATGAGCGGATTGCTGAAACTGCATAGTGTCATTGGCACTCGCCAGAATGATAGTTGGCGCTTCAGCAATCAGTCCATGTTTATCCCATACCTGCCAACTATCACCCTTACGCTCCAGCTTAAGCGCTTCTGTCGAAGTCTTAATGGCAATATTGCGATGGCTAGCCAGGCTTGAGCACAATAGAGGCGGGTTGATCCAGCCTGCTTCAGGGAAATACAGGCCTTCATGTGATAGCTCGATACCCGCGATTGCACTAGCCTGCGTAGCCGTTACATGCTCCAACAGATCAACAGGCAGGCCTTGCTGCGTTATCGCCTGGAGACGGGTCAGTTCACGGCTGTTGAACGCCAGTTGCAGTACGCCACAAGCGCTAAAGGCTGTTTTTTCCAGCCCCAGTTGCTTTAGCAAACGCAATATATGCAGGTAGCCGCTGAGTGCAAGCCGTCCTAATGCGGCATCGCTACCCGTAAGGCGCGGATAGATCACACCTGATGGGTTCCCTGAAGCTTCCTGGGAAATAGCATCATGCCGCTCTATCAATGTGACTTGCCAGCCGCGCTGTGCAAGGGCATAGCTGCTAGCACAGCCAGCAATACCGGCACCAATTACAATTGCAGTTTTCGCATTGCTATTAGCCAATTTGGTATCTGGAATACTAATACAAATGTTCTGGCTGGTACCTTGATACACCCCGCATAGCATTTCGCGTTTACGCCCAAAACCAGCCACTTTGGTAACAGCAAAACCAGCAGCTTCAAGTCCACGCTTGACCATACCTGCACTGGTGAAGGTGGCAAACGTAGTTTCTGAATGGGACAGTGTCGCCATGCTGGCAAACAGGGCGGGTTGCCACATATCCGGGTTCTTGGCTGGTGCAAACCCATCGAGGAACCAGGCATCTACCCGGGCTTTTAGCTGAGGCAAGGTATCGTTGGCATCCCCAATCAGCAAGGTCAATGTCACCCGACCATCCTCAAACACCAGCCTGTGCCAGCCGTTAACCATGTGACTGTATGCAGCCAGTAATTGCTGGCTTAGCGCAGCCAGCTCCGGCCATAGCCTCAGCGCGCTTGCCAGGTCTGCCGGGGAAAGAGGGTAGCGTTCGGTACTGACGAAATGCAGGCGAGCTTTATCAGGCGCGGTTTCATTCCATAACTGCCAGGCACATAAGAAATTAAGCCCGGTACCAAAGCCGGCTTCTGCAATGGTAAAGCTGGCCTCATTAATTGTTTTCCAGCGTTCAGCTAGATGGTTCTGGTTCAGAAACACATAGCGCGTTTCTTCCAGCCCGCTATCAGTCGAAAAATAGATGTCTTCAAACTGGGTGGAATATGGCTGGCCGGTGTTCCAGTCAAGCGTGGCATGCTGATTACTCATGAGTCTGAAAGCACGCGTGGGAAGTACATCGGATTATGTTGCATATCGGATAGGCTTTTACAAAGCTTGGTTGAGTAATTGATTTACTGTACCTTAAACTGCTTATATTTTAAGTTGCAAGGCTGTTTACAGAATATATGAATATAAAAAAACAGGAGTAATTATGGCGTTTATAAATGAATATGTTTCAGACGAGGATATAAAAAAATATAAGTTTGATGAGAAGTTTATGTATAGGCATCCCGAATATAAATCGTTACCTGCTTTTTTTAAACCTTATTGGGCAATCGATCGAGAGCGAAATACCTATGTTAAATGGATTAATGGGGCTAATCCTGCAATTGAAGACATTGTATGGAAAGATTTTGAATTGTATTGGGAAGGTAGTAGTTTTATATTCCGGCTTACCCATGCGAAGGGATGCTCAAAAGTATTTACTGATGATCCATATTTAATTGTTTGGAATTTAATCAAAATGACACCTGCTGATTTGGAATCTAATCTGAAAGAAAAGGTGTTGGCTTTATTTAAAGAGGGGCTCCAGGTTTATGGGTACCAAAGTATTAGTCGGCAAATTCCTAATACTGTGGTTAAGTTCAACTTTTAAGCTTCAGACATCAAATACCTATACAAACAAAAAGTACGATTGATATAAGGTGGCAATAGAACAAGATGCATAGTTTTCAAGCACTCAACATTCCGCTATGTATCCTGGCCATATCATCTTTACTAAGTGGCTGTGTGAACATCCCAGAAGCTGTAGTTTTATCAGAGCCCAAAACTCAACTCGTATATGAGACTAAAGTTAAGCCACAGAAAATACTATTGGTTCTAGACTTTAGCCTTGAATACCCCAGATTGGCGCCTAACTTTTTTCACTCAAAAGAAAGCGTGATTGAGCGCTCCTATGGTGAAACCGGGAGATTATTTGTTAAAAGAATAAATGAGATAGGCCTTTCTGCAGATTATGTTTTACACACATCCCCATTACCCTTTCAACTAACTTCCAGTGAGTACTCTCACGTACTTATAGAAAAAATTGATAGGTTAACCGCAGTATCCAGCACCAAATATGGGGACTACGCGAAAGATCGTGTGTGGAAGGCTAACCTGATTGAGCGTAATGACTCAGGTAAATACCACTCAATTTATACGCAAATATATACTTCAGATGGCGTTGATTGCGTCTTGACCGCAGGTTACATGGCCTCAGCAATCACCGCCCCCAATATGCAAGGCTGTAAGGATAAATATATTCAACACTTATTGAGCCATTTATCAATCATTGGCCTTGCTTGGGAATCAAAGATAGCCTCTGTGAAATAAGTTTAACTGGATAATTCATGATTAATAAACTTGTAATAGCTTTGCTGGTGATAGCAGTAAGCGGCTGTGCGTCAATTCCTGAGCCTGTGATACGTTCTAGTCAGAAGCAGGCCCCTTCAAAGGTTGTAGATAAGCCTAAGATTTTATTGGTGATCGATTCAACTTTAGAAAATCCCTATATGGAGGGGCTCTTTTTTACTAAAGAAGTCGGTATTCAAAACTCTTACGGAAAAGTCGGCGCAATTTTAGTTTCAAGGTTAGCCAAGCAAGGTATAGAAGCAGATTTGGTTCTTCACAATCAACCGCTGCCATTTACCTTGCCTGATGGAGGTTACAGTTATGTATTGATTGAAAGACTAGAGAGATTCAATGTCCAGTCAAGCAAGCGATATGGTGACTATGTGAGTGGCAGGCTATGGAAAGCCAGCCTTTTTGATTTAACAGACCCAAGAGAACATCGCTTGATCTTGGATGAGGTTTATAGCTCAGATGGTGTGATATGTGTTCAGGGCGCGAATATCGCTAATCAGGTGCCTTGCAAGGAGAAATATTTAGAGTACCTGCTTAGTCATTTAATGGTGCTGAAAGGAAATAACTAGATGGCTTTTATCAATGAATATATTCCTCAAGAGGACATCAAGAAACATAAGTTTGATGAGCAGTTTTTAGCAGACCATCCCGAATACAAAACATTGCCCTCACTTTTTGCGCCACATTGGACTGTAGACCGTGGCCGAAATATCTATCTAATGTCGATTGGTAGTTATGATCAGGCCCATGACGAAGATCCCTGGATAGGGTTTGAGCTCAATATCAACTCCAAAGTGATTGTATGTAAGTTGCTTTATGGAGCAGGGAAATCCGTCAAATTTAGCGACAGTCCATTTTATATGGCTTGGAATATGATCAGCCTCATGCCAGAAGATTTACATGGCATTGAACCGAGTGTCGTCATTGATTTATTAAAAGAAGCTTTGACAACATATGGTTATGCTGGTGTTCATCGTCAAATTGATAATACTATTGTTAAGTTTCATTTTTAAAGCCTGAGTGTTAGGCAATTAACATATTGAGCCAGACGTTTGATGCTCAATATCGTCACAGAATTAAGGTGAGTTGAATGGCATTTGTAAACGAATATGTCTCAGAAGATGACGTCAAGAAATATAAATTAGCAGATATGTGGCTTCGGCATATGCCTGAATTTCGAAACGAAGGGGTGCCTTCTTTTTATAAATTTCAGTGGACGATAGACAGATATATCAATGTCTATTACATGGCACTTTCATCTCGTGGCGGTGAAGAGAATTTTACTGATAGCGTCTTATATTTGGATGGTGATGAGGTAGATGTAAGACTTCAGCTAGCAGACTCAACCTCAAAAAATCTTGATGATAGCCCATTTCATATTGGTTGGAATTTTCTTGGGTTCACCCCTGAAAATGCATCTCATACTGATGTGAGCCATATTCTGAGAGTACTGAAAGAGGCGCTTATTTGTTATGGATATTCAGGAGTGCGCAAACAAATCACCGATACAGTTGTTACGTTCAACTTTTAGAGTCCGGTAGTTATTTCATATGACTTCAGAATGTCTACCAATCTCGGAATATCGTTATGAGCCATCGGCTTGGCTTGTTAACCATGCACATCACATTAAATCGGAAGGCTTGGTTTTGGATGTGGCTGCTGGTTTTGGAAGGAATGCCCGCTGGTTGGCTACTCAAGGGTATGAAGTAACGGCGGTTGATAAAGATGCAATTGGCTTGGAAAGCATGGCTGGCATCACTAATATCAGGGCGCAGCTAGCTGATATTGAGGCAGATGGCTGGCCTTATGCTGAACAGGCATTTGATGCGATAGTGGTTTGTCGCTATTTACATCGACCGCTCTTCCCCAAGTTGATACAAAGTCTGGCTCCGGGCGGTGCTCTGATTTATGAGACATTCATGGAAGGGCAGCAGGCTTATGGGCGACCACAGAACCCGGATTTTCTGCTCAAATCAAATGAGCTGTTGCAGATTTTCTCTCCTGAGCTGACGATCGTTGCATTTGAGCAAGGATTACTACAACAATCACCGCCAGCCATGTTGCAGCGTATTTGTGCGATCAAAAATTAGTTGGAAATTAGCTATCTAGCGTAATGTTTAAATCAAATTGTAATGGATGCTTAAGGCTCTTAAGCAGTGATTCCATTTCGTTAACGGGTAATGGTCGGCTAAATAAAAATCCCTGGGCATTTCCACAATTGCTGTTACGTAAATACTCGAGCTGTGCATGTGTTTCAACACCTTCAGCTATCACTTCAATTTTAAGTGTGTTGGCTAAGGCAATGATTGCATTGGTAATTGCGATATCGTCCTGGTCGCCAGGAATGTCACATATAAAGCTGCGGTCAATTTTTAGTGCACTCAGCGGAAAGCGTTTAAGGTAGCTAAGAGATGAGAAACCTGTGCCGAAATCATCGATGGAAATATGGATGCCGGATCTTCTTAGCTCAGCCATTTTAGCGACTGAGGCTTCGCTATTCTCCATCAAGCTACTCTCAGTTAATTCGATGTCGAGTGTGTGTGGTTCTAGATCGGTAATGAGCAGTGCATGCAATACCTTATCCACCATTGCGTCATCTTTAAGCTGCTTTGCCGAGAAGTTGACTGCCATACGCAAGTCTTTGCCAAAGGCCTTCTGCCAAACCTTTGCTTGGTAACAGGCCGTGACCATTACCCAATCTCCAATAGGTAGAATCAATCCTGACTCTTCAGCCAGTGGAATAAACTCGGCTGGGCTAATCATGCCCATTTTAGGATGATTCCAGCGTAGCAGGGCTTCAAAACCCGTGATGCGCATCTTATATACATCAATCTGCGGCTGATAATAAATTTCTAACTCATTAGCTTCTATTGCTCTGCGCAAGCTATTTTCCATGTTCAGGCGTCGACGCACTCTACCTTCCATCTCGACCTGATAATGCTGGAAGTTATTTTTGCCCATCGATTTTGCTTGATACATGGCAGCATCGGCACTGCTCAATAGTGAAGACATATCGCTTGCTTGTGTCGGGAAAAAGCTGATGCCTATGCTGGCACCTACATAAATCTTGTTACTATCCAGATTAAAAGCCTCGCTCAGGGCGGCAATAATATTTTTTGCGATAGATTCTGCACGCTCAGGCGAGGCTTCTTTGTCCATGACAATCGAAAACTCATCGCCACCTATGCGGCATATAACCTCAGATTCATTCAAGGCATGATAGATGCGTTGTGCAACATCTTTAAGCAGAATATCACCTGCCTGGTGGCCTAATGTGTCATTAACGATCTTGAAGTTGTCCAAGTCAATGAAAATAACGCCCAGCATATTATCAGCGTTACGCGCCTTACTAATGGCAACTTCAAGGTAATTATTGAAGAAGTGACGATTGGGTAAGCCTGTTACGTTGTCATAATGGGCTAATTGATCAAGATTACGCTCTACTACTAGTCGCTGACTGAGTTCGGCTTCAAGTTCGGCATCCCGCACTTCAATATGTGACAGCATTTTATTCAGGCCATTGGCCAAACGGCCAATTTCATCCATTGAGGCAATGGATGAGCGAACAGTAAAATCCTGATATAAAGTGATGCGATTTGTGAGTTCAGTCAGTGCCAAAAGTGGTTCAGAGATACTGCGGTGGAGCCTTCTTGATAAGATATAGGCTCCTGCTAGTGCAAGTAATCCTGCTATGGCTGCAATCGCTGCAAAAATAACAAGGCTGGTATACAACCCACTCAAGCTTGCCTCAATTTCTAAATGAGCAACTGGTTGATTGCTAATATTTAAATTGTACTTAAGCAGTAAGCTTGACCAATTAAACAGCGATTGCCTGTTACTAAGGTCAATGCTATTGATATATGTGCTTTTTTGATAAGACGCAAAAGGCTTTCCGTCTATCAATTTGATTTCTGCACGTTGAATTGCAGGTGAATAGCGTAGTGCAGATAAAATCTCCTCAGCATTTTTTTCGTCACTAAACGCTAGTGCTGCAGAGGCATTACTCTCAATGATTTTTGCCTGTACATCAATATTTGTGATTAGGGCTTTTCTAAAACTGTAATATTCGTACCCAAGCAATATCGAGAAAATAATGATCATTGCCACAAGATTGAGAATGAAGTAAATCGCCATTAGCTTTAGCTTGATGGAGGTATTTTCCCACCGACTGCTGATAGAGGTGAGCATGCTAATAAACCGCCTTTGCAAGGCGCAATAATTTGGCGCTCAAGCTTAGATTTGCTCCGTGAACAGCTTTATTATTGACTTTAAAGTTTAGCCGATTGTTTTCAACAAACAGTTCGATCATCGTACCTTGCTGGGCTGCATCTTCACCATCACTTACTGTTAATACAGGATAGTCCGCTAGGTCATTGATGATTTTAGATAGATTATTACTTTGGTAACTGCTGATATAAAAAATCTGACAGGATTTTGCTTCAGAGCTTGTTGCTACTGTGGTTATCGTTAGCATTTTGCCGTTAATGAGTTTGCGCTCAATTTTTTCTGCGGCAAAATCCGGCTGGTCAGTTTTTAATATGCATAACTGTATATTGTCACTTGTGAGGTTCGGCCATTCTGTAAACAATGCAAAATTGTAGAGGTACGCCGCTCTCATCTCGCGCTCGGGAATGCCTTCGGCGCTTGCATCTTTAACCGTCTCAGCCAATAAACATCCACACATCAATGTGATGAACAGGGTGCGCGACATTATTTAAAATCGTAAGTCATTTGCAGCCAGAAATTACGGCCATTTTGTGGGATAGCTACAATAGGCAATGCGTTGATGCTAGAGACATGCGAGTAATCACGGTCAAACAGATTGCGAATGGTGGCGCTTAGCTGCAGGTTGGGGATAATGCCTTGGGAAACTAGGGTGAGATTGGCCAGTGTATAGCCTCCAATTTCAGTTCTAGTTTCACTTACCCTAGGGCCTGTATATTGCAACTCAAAACCAGCCCGCATTTTGTTATATAGGAACGGAATGGCAAAGTTGAGTTTTGCCAGATTTTTTGGGGAATTCGCCATCCATAAGCCACTACTATCTTCGGACATTTGCCATGCATAGCTGCTACGGAGATGCATGCCGTTATCCCAGCGACGCTCAAACTCAATATCTGCACCCTTAGTGTTACTCTCCCTCAGGTTAATGTATTGTTGGAGTGACGGGTCAAATACATACTCTGCACTTGCTATCAAACGCTTGGTGTCATAGTGATAGAGTGAACCAAGCAGACGTGTTCTTGTGTCTGGCCGATGTTCAATCACTAGCTCAGTTGCATATACCAGCTCTTTTTTAAGGTCGGGATTGGCGATTTGAGAAGCGGGGTCGCTGTAATATTTTTCAAAAGCATTAGGCCTTCTGAAGGCTGAAGCATAAGATGCCTTGATTGTGGTGCTAGCCATAGGCGTATACATAATAGCCAGACGAGGGCTTATATGACTGGATCTACGTTCACCGGTGTAATCTAGTCGCGTACCAAAATTCAGATTGATATCATCTCGCAGGCTATATTCATCTTGCATATACATACTCGCTATATAGCTACTGTTGCGAGTACTGCCTGGCGGTAGATAGAAATCCTGCTGATAATCGTTACGGTATTCGCCGCCAAACAATATCTTATGGTCTTTAATAGTTGTGTTGGCAAACTTTGTATCTACACCCCACCATCTGCCCAGATTGGTTTCATCCCAAAGAGTTCCACCATATACGGCTTTTGCGTTGTAAGTGTATTGGCCATAATAGACCTGAGTCGAAGCATTAAGGTCTTGGCTAATAGCTGTATTGTGCTTAAGGCTCACAAAGCCGTTGTTGTCTTGGGCCCAATTTGGTCGCACATTAAAATCTGCGCCATATGAGGCTGTGGGATCATCTTTGCGACGAGTACTATAGCCGCCTTCTAAAGCCCACTGCTCGAATTGTGCCTTAGCAAAGTAACGTCGATTTGTTTCCTCGTCTAGATTCCTAGCCAAGCCATTATTGGTTGTTGGGCTGTTATATTCTTTGAAGCGCAGGCTCTGGCCATCGTTGCGAAATGTGGAGGTCGAAAAAAGTATGTCCGCCCCGTTCTCCAAGCGTTTGCCATAGGTAACCCGCTCTTTATTCGCGCCATAACTGCCGAAGCCAGCAGAAACCTGCAAGCCATTAAAATCATGCCCTTTTTTAGTGACTACATTGATGATGCCGTAAAATGCGCCATTGCCATAAGTCACTGAGCCGGGGCCAGAAACATATTCCACACGCTGAATCAGCTCTGTATCAAGCAGCCCATCATTTCCAAGATATGAGGAATTGTAGAGATTGTCGTTCGCCTGATAGCCATCAATCAACAGCATGACCCGGCCAGGGTAGTCTCCCGTACGCCCAAACCCACGCCCGCCCATATAGTTATACATGCGATCATACGAGGTATATAGCCCGCGCATACTGGCTATTACATCAGCCAAGGTTTGATAGCCGTAATTTTTAATATCTTCTGCTGTAACGATACTGACAGCGGATGGCGCATTACTCACTTGCCTTGCTATTTTGGCTGCTGTAATGACTTCAGTTTCAACCAATTTCTCTAGGGGTGTGTCTATAAGAGATGTTTCGATATTGGAGTCAGTTGACACTGCCCAGGTCATGTGAGGTGCAAACAGAGCTAATACAATAGATAGTATCTGTAAAGTAATGGTGGGAAGTCTAAATTTAGCTTTTAACATGCCTATCCTAGCCGTCATTCCAAAGCTACAGTAAATGGCGTGTTATCTGGATTTTATTATTATTTTTAGATTAATAAGTGGCAGCGATGGGGCTACACTATTTGTAATATATTAGCTTACCCTATCTCACCAACTTACTTGAGAGTTAAGTAACCTTAATAACATTGTAACGGAGGGATGACTGGTTACTTGATAGTAGCCAGTATTTAATTAGGATTAATCAGGCATTTTCTGCGCAAATCACATCGCGTCGATTGCCGGGTTTAACCAGCAACAAATGCACATCACCCAGCGCGCGCTCTTCAAAGCCACCTTCACAGTAGCACAGGTAAAATTCCCACATCTTGATGAATTCTTCGGGGTAACCTAAAGCCCGTACCTTGTCGATATTGGCAAAGAAGCGGATGCGCCACTCAGCCAATGTGCGGGCGTAGTGCGGGCCAATGTCTTCCAGATTGAACAATCGAAAATCGGATGCATGGGTGACGCTCGTGAGCAGGGCGGTGACGGAGGGAATGCAACTGCCGGGGAAGATATAGCGCTGGATGAAATCGACAGAGCGCTTGGCGGATTCGTAGCGTTGGTCGGCGATAGTGATGGCTTGTATAAGCGCCATGCCGTCTGCCTTGAGCAATGCGGCGCATTTGGCAAAGTAGGTGTCATAGAATTGATAACCTACGGCTTCTATCATTTCTATTGAAACCAGTTTGTCAAATTTACCTTCTAAAACCCTGTAATCTTTGAGTAAAACTGTAATTTTATGTTCCAGGCCTGCTGCTTTAATACGTTGGCTTGCCAGGTCGAACTGTGCTTTGGAAATAGTGGTGGTGGTGACGTTACAGCCATAGCGACTGGCCGCATGAATGGCAAAACCTCCCCAGCCGGTGCCGATTTCTAGTACATGATCCGTTGGCTTTAAATCCAGCTTACGGCAGATGTGCTCAAGCTTGCTGATGGAAGCCTGTTCCAGCGTCATGTCTGGTGTGTCAAAAATGGCGGATGAGTACATCATGGTTGGATCCAGGAATAGCTGGAACATCTCGTTGCCCAGATCATAGTGCGCAGCGATGTTGCGGCGGCTGCCGTCCTGCGTGTTGCGGTTCATCCAGTGTAAGGCCTTCATGAATGGCTTTGCCAGCCATGCCATGCCGCCTTCCAGGTTATCCATGACACCTTGGTTAAGCACCATCAGGCGTATCAGGTTGGTCAGGTTGTCACTGTTCCAGTAGCCCAGCATATAGGCTTCTCCGGCACCGATAGAACCACCAAAGGCGATCTCACCGTAGAATCTGGCGTCATGGATATTGATAGTGACGCTCAGGCTATCGTCGTTGCCGAATACCCTGGTGCTATTCCCTTCGATCACTGTTAGTTTGCCAGCTGTCAGTTTCTGCAGTCTCGAGCTGACCAGGTCGCGCGCCATGTTTTGCAGCCAGCCAGCGCGTTTCCTGGGAGCAAGGTGGGCAAGGGTAGTGACGCTAGGTTGGGAGTTGTTCATGATTTTGTTCAATGTACGGATGAGTCGTTAAGTGTTTCGGGATGCGCAACAAAAGGCACACGCTTTAGCCACAGCCATAATGCCTGCCAGTAGATTGCGATGATGACCTTGAGCGTCATGAATGGATATGAAATAAGCATATAGGCCAGTGCTTTTCCGCTGATTTCACGGCGTTGCAGGTTGAGTGTGGCATCGAACATCTTGCCATCAGACATCAGGTTCTGCATGTGCACATTGAGTGAAGTTTCAGGGGCGGAAAATGACCAGTCATAGTCGATATTCATGGGCATAAAAGGCGATACATGAAAGCTTTTGCTGAACTCGAAGCGCTGAAATTTCCCCTCTTTTTTACTACTGGTACAGTCCAGCACATAGGCGTGGCGCTCACCCCAGGGTGTATTGTTGATGTCAGTGACTATCGCTTGCAGCGTCGTGCCGTCGGCTTCAAAGCAATAATAAAAACTCACCGGGTTAAAGCAATAACCGAAATAGCGCATATGGGTTAATAAGCAGATTGGCCCTCTGCATGCTTGCCCGGTCTCGCGCTGCACCAGCTCGCTCACGGCGGTTTTTAACGGCTGGCTGGCATCGCCCAGATAGTCTTTGCGGTTAAACCAGGCCAGGTTGCGCCTGGCACTCGCCCACAACCATCTGCCCTTAAACAAGGCTGGCAGCTCATCCAGATTCAGGTACATCATAAACATGCGGTAGTTGAAGCTATGCGCTACCGGCAAGAACCTGCGATGCCTTACCCAGCCGGTGAATATTGCACTTTGCATGCTAGATTAAATCCTGGTTTTGAGCTTGTTTGAAATGCCTTAAGGCTTCCAGTGCACTAACTACGCCATCTTCATGAAAACCATTGCGCCAATAGGCACCGCAATAGCCAGTGCGATTAACACCGCTGATCTCGCCATGACGTGCCTGCGCGGCCGCGCCAGCAGTCGTGTAAACAGGGTGATGGTAAGTCAGGCGCTTGATGACTTTGGCGGGATCGATATTTTTTGTGTGGTTCAAGGTCACTAATAATGGTTCGGCGGCATCCAGGCACTGCAGTAAGTTCATATTGTAGGTCACCGCAACGCGATCTGTGGGTCCGGGCGTGACGTGATAATTCCATGCCGCCCATGCCAGCTTGCGTTTGGGCATCAGGCTGATATCGCTGTGCAGCACAATATCATTTTCTTGATATGGGATCGCTCCCAGGATTTCCTGCTCATCTGCTGTAGCATCGCTCAATAGCGCCAGTGCCTGGTCGCTGTGGCAAGCGAAGAATACCCAGTCGAAGCTTTCTTCTTTACCATCCACCGGGGTCACGCGTACTGAGCGCTTCAGCCTGCGCACTTTTGCCACGGGCGTATTTAAGCGGATATTGTTGCGAAACCCGGCAGTAAGGGCTTTAACGTAGGATGTCGAGCCGCCTTTAACCACGCGCCACTCAGGCCTGTTATTCACGCTCAGCATGCCGTGGTTGTTGAAGAAGCGCACAAAAAAGCGGGCGGGGAAGTTCATCATCTGCCTGGCCTCGGTAGACCAGATGGCAGATCCCATGGGGATAATGTAATAGTCGATAAATTCCTGGCCATAGTTGTTCTGTGCCAGGTAATCTCCAAGCCTTATTTCTGTGCCATGTGCCAGCAAGGCCAGTGACTCTTTATTGAAGCGCAGGATGTCGCGGATCATGCGGTAAAAAGATGGTTTAAACAGGTTGCGCCTTTGCGCAAACAGTGAGTTCAACGTTGTGCCGTTATACTCCAGGCCGGTTTTTTCACACTTGACGCTGAAGCTCATGCTGCTTGCCTGCCAGGCCACTCCCAACTCATCCAGCATCTGCATAAAATTAGGATAGGTGCGGTCGTTAAACACGATAAAGCCGGTATCAACGGAATAATGTTTACCCTGGTGCTCGATATCGTGCGTATGGGTATGGCCACCGATATAGTTGCCCGCTTCAAATACGGTGACTTCATGATCGCGGTGCAGGTGATAGGCGAGGATGTTGCCGGCGATGCCAGCCCCGATAATAGCAATTTTCATTCGGCCACTTCTATAAATTCAAGCTTCGTTGTCATACGGCGTTACTCATAAAAAATTACTCCTTACATATCAGACATATGCGGCGTCGCAATTTTTTACTCACGCCTTGTCTGACTTTGAATCTTGAATTTATAGAAGTAGCCGAACTAGTTTTTGCTAGCGTGCTGTGGCAAATTCTTAATTTGTCTGGCTTCCCGAATGTTTGCCGGGACGGTTCGCAAGTCCCAGATCAATCCGCAGGCAGCCAGCATTCTTAAGCCGTAGTAGGTAAAGTCTATCTCCCACCAGTAAAAGCCCTGGCGCGCAGCACCCGGGAAATGATGGTGATTGTTATGCCAGCCTTCGCCCAGCGTGAAAATCGCGATCCAGAAATTGTTACGGCTATGGTCGGTAGTGTCATAACGACGCCATCCCCAGGCGTGAGCAAGCGAATTGACGCTGAAGGTGGCGTGGTACAGCACTACTGTGGAAATAACGAAGCCCCATACCAGCAACTGCCAGCCATTGGTGCCTAGTTGCGGTGCTGCAGTTTCCAGCCAGCTACCGAGTGCATAGATGGCAATAGCAAATACTATCGGCACCAGCACGTCGAAACGGTCCAGAAAGCGTAGCTCAGGGAATTTGGCCAGCTCCTTCACACGCTCGGTTTTAGTGGCGAAGTTAATATCCGATAAGAACCAGCCAAGATGGCTCCATAAAAAACCGTGCTGGACGGGGGAGTGCGAATCTTCAAGCTCGTCGGAGAATGCATGATGGTGACGGTGCTGTGAAGCCCACCACAATGGGCCACGTTGCACAGCAGTTGAGCCTAGTACCGCAAAAACAAACTGGCCGATGCGTGAGGTTCGAAAGGCCTTATGTGAAAAATAGCGATGGTAAAAGCCGGTAATGGCGAACATACGCAAGCAATACAAGGCAACCGCGAACAGCACTGCAAACCAGCTCACACCTACCCAAATCACCGCAAAGCACGCGAGATGCAGCAAGACGAACGGCAATACCCTGAGCCAGTCCACCTTGTTTTCACCGACAGGTACGCTTGCAGACGCCACCGCAGCGCTGCTATCCAGCCAGCACAATAGTCTGTGAATGAAAGTTTTTTTCTCAACAGGGTTCATAAGTAATTGATCTGCCTATTTATTTGTTTGGTTTGATTGGCCAGATTGCTGATGCGGTACTTTACGCAATTTAGCCGTGTCATAACCCAGCTTGGCCACCATGCCTGTTAGCTCGGAATATTTTGCATCAGAAAGCGATGGTGAACGTGCCATGATCCACACGTAATCACGCGCATTACGGGCAACAATGGTAGTGGCGTAGTCATCATCCAAGTACGCAATGATGTATTCGGATTTAACCGGCCAGATGAACTGCATGCCCCACACCGCATTATTGGTGTTTTCCACCACATAGCCATGCGGGTTATAGCGCTTAGCCTCGCCATTGAGGCTGCCTTTATTGAAAGTGAACGTGGTGTCTATGCTGCCGTCCGGTAGCAACTGATAAGATTCAATTGCGTTATAGGCTTCAGTCTCAATAAAGGTGGGAATACAGGCAATCACATACCAGTCACCCATAAACCTGGGTAAATCAACCTTTGGCACTGCAGCAATGGGCGGCAAGCCCTGGCTGGCACATCCACCCAGCATGGCACATAGCGCCAAGGCGCAGGCAGCCAGTTTAGTTTTTCCTCTATGACGATTATCAGCCTTGGTAGATAGTGAGTTTTTCATGATCATTGCAACTTATAAGTGATGACATAACCTTCGGGTGTGGTCGACTTCAACGCCAGCCACTCTCTCTCTGGCGAATACCAGAGATCAATCTTCATCTTGGTAGCTTCAAGCCTGAAATGCTCTGCTTGCATATTCTGCCCGCGCACTTCAATGGTCTCGTTGCCGACCGAATTAATCTTTACATCCAGCCATTCGCCGGTTTGCGGATTGAGCAATTTGCTCTGGCCCAGCATTTTTGCATTCCAGTATGGAAAGGTCATGATGCATTCAGGCAGGGTCTGCCTGGCTTTAGGTTTCTTTGCTACCGGTATATCCACTATAAAGGCAGCGTTTTCAAGTTTGCCTTTGACTACCGTATTTTCGCTATTTTCTTCAGTCTTTGATTCCAGGCTGACCATGCAATCACCACGCCATTTTTCCTTCGCCACGTGGTCGTAATTATAGGCATTGATAAATAGCACTTTCACCTTGAATTTTGCAGTGCTGGTAAGCTCTTTTTCACCATCTTTTTCATTTAATACAAAAGTATGCTGGCCGATCTCCTTGCCATCAAGATAGACTTTGAAAGGCCATTCTTTTGCATGTGCAACATTGCTGGATAAAGCATAAAACAGGAAGAGGCTGGTAAATAGTTTCAAGAAATCCCCTTTCATTAATGGTTTTTAAATTACGAAGCTTTAGGTTTGCCGGGGAAAAATGCATTGGTTCTAGCCACATAATCTTTATAGCCCGGGCGACGATCGCCGATGTCTTTCTCGAGTAACGCTACGCCACTGACTTTCAGTAGTAGTAATGTCATCAATGCAGGTGCCAGTAAACTCCACCAGGCGCCAGCGCCAAGCGCGATTAAAAAATATCCCCACCATATGCAGAACTCACCAAAGTAGTTGGGGTGCCTGCTGTATCGCCAGAGGCCTTTATCCATAACTTTGCCTTTGTTTTCGGGCTTCGCCTTAAAGCTTGCCAGCTGCCAGTCACCGGTGGACTCCCATACAAAGCCTAACAGCCAGAGTGCTGCACCTACGTAATCCAGCCAGGTCAGAGATTGCATGCTGTTAATGGCACCCAGTAATGGCAGCGAGATGATCCAGGCCAGCATGGCTTGCAAGCCAAACACAATGTAAATGCTCTTGAGCCAGAAATGCGGCTCGTTATTCTTGCGTATCGCCTGGTAGCGATGATCCTCATGCGGGCTCCAGTTGCGCCATGTCAGGTAAGTTGCAAGCCGCAATGACCAAAGCGTCACCAGGCTTAACACCATCATTGCGCGTGGTGCTAACTCTGCTAAAGACCCGGCTACAGAAAGCGCATATACGCATGCTGCAAGCAAAAAAAACAGGCTCCACATACTGTCGACCAGCGTGACATTGCGCTTGGCTACGCTGACCAGCCATCCGGCAAAACCGAAAGCCAGCATTGCCATGAGTCCATGCAAATAAACAGGCCAGCTAAACATGGCTTTCCCCGCAACGAAGCTTATGCATGGTGAATCGTAGCCTTTCTAGCCGCCCTGATATGGGTGTAGCCATCCAGCCTTGCAGAGAGCCAGACTAATGTCGGCATGCAAATACCCCAGCCTATGCTCAATGCCACCATGATTTCTGTTGGCTTAAGCAGATGCATAGCCCCCAGCTTGGCCCCGCCCAGATAGGCCAGCGGGCCACCCACAAGACCAAAGATTGTGGCGATGAGGTATTTGCCGCGCATCCAGCGCAGGCTTACATTCAGCGTGGTGACAAACAACATCCAAAGCACCATCATCCATACCGGTATAAGCAAAGCCGGCCAGGTACTGGCAGGGTATTCAATCAGGCCAAGGCTGAGCAGGCTTTGGTCAAACAAGGTGCCAAAAAAGGTGGCGATCAACATTAGTGTTAATTCCAACCTTGGATTACCTGCCTGCCATAAATGCCATGCAATGATCGGTGCCGATATCAACACGCCTAACCAGGGAAGCTGATTAGCCGCTCCCAGTACACAGGCAAACCAGCCCAACTGAAAGCCGATAAAGTTAATAAATGCATTATTTGCGGGTGTTTTCATTATTCAGCATGACCCTTAACTGGCCGTTCAAACAGGTAGTGCGTTACCCACCATTCCTGGCCATTCTTCAGGCCGAATAACTCGGCACAGGACATATAAAAAATGCGCCAGCGATTGCGCCACATTTCTGCATCCTGTTTGCCATAGGTATTTTCCAGTATTGGCCAAACCTTTTCTGCATTGGCATCCATATTTTCCAGCCAGGCATTGGCTGTTTTCTCATAATGTGTGCCGTCCCAGCGCCAAAGCTGCAGCAACTTCAGTCTTTCCTGGAACCTTAATGGCAGGTCATCACTGGGCATGATGCCACCGGAGAAGAAGAACTGGCTCATCCAGTCATCTTCACCAGCCACCTCAAACGCATAAGGGGTTAGACGATGCACGAATATATGTTTGAAGAAACGCCCACCAGGCTTGAGCCAATCATGTACGCGTCCATAAAGCTCGCGGTAATTGCGCATGTGCTCGAACATTTCCACCGAGACAATACGGTCAAACTGATGCTGGATTTTAAAGTCAGCAGGCCGGAAGTGATTCATGTCACAGGTGATGACATTGATATTCTTCAGGCCACGACTTTCGGCCTGGTTCATGATGTATTCACGCTGTGAGTTTGAGTTGGAAACAGCCGTGATCTGGCTGTCAGGGTAGTGCTGACCCATCCACAAGGTCAAAGAGCCCCAGCCGCAGCCCAGCTCAAGGATTTGCTGCCCGTTTGTGATGGTAGCGTGTTCGCAAGTCAGCTTGAGGGCTAATGCTTCAGCCTCATCAAGATTCGTGGTGTCTTCTCCCCAATAACAGCTGCTGTATTTACGGTGTTTACCGAGGCAATAATTAAAGAATTCCGCGGGCACTTCATAATGCTGGGCATTTGCCAATTCCGGCACAGGGGCGATAGGCGAGCTGTTCATCTGATCAACGAATTTCGTTTCAGTTTCGGCGCCAACCTGGCAATTCTGCGCAGAGATCTCCTGCAAGCGTTTTTCCACCAGCCTGCGGATACCTGCTCGTATGGCGTAATCCGGTATCAAACCACGTTCTGACCAATTAATTGCCAAGCTTGTTACTTGCATTTCATTCCTCGAATTACTATTGTCGTTAATGGTTTATGTCTGGCTTATACCAAGTTCAGGCTACTGGCGAACTGTTTTTTAAGCGTCTCTGCAATCAGCTTAAAACTGTAATCAATATCGACACCCAATGGAATAGCCCCAGCCTGTTTAATGCTATCGCCACACATCACTGAGGTGTGACCGCCAATAAAAACAGGCACTTTTACCTGAGATACCAATTTAGTTAAATCTTGTTTAATTAAATCAGCGTCTGCCATGAATGATGCTGAGAGCACGATTGCTTTTGACTGCGATTGCTTCACTGCGGCTGGCAATTCCTCCAGTGGCATGTCGGCCCCTAACAAAATGCTACGGTAGCCATGATCGTAAGCACTCAGGGCAAAAAGCAGTAAACCTGCTTCATGGCGCTCTCCGGGCATACAGGCAGTGATAACCCCCGGTGCATGGTCGTTGCGCTTGCGGTGGTGGAACCTTGCACCCAGCTTGTTGCGCAGATACACCCCGAAGAAATGCTCCTCAGCAATTGTGCCTTCGCCACTCTCCCAGCGCATGCCCAGCTTACCCAGCATAGGCATCAGCAATTTTTGCGTCACAGTTTCTATAGGGTAAAGCGACAAAGCTTCGTTATAAGTGCTTTCCAGCGTGGATTCATTAAAGTGACTGATGGCGACGACCATGCGCTCAATCAGGCGTCCCCAGAACTCTTCTTCCTGCGTAATCCGGCTGGTTGCATCCCCGGCAATTTGCGATAAATTAATCTGGCTGATAGAGACGCCACCTTCGATTAGAGCGACCACACGGTTCAACATGGCAATCTGGTCTTTGCTATATAGACGATGCCCTTTAGGCGTGCGTGTCGGCTCTATCAGGTGGTAACGGCGTTCCCAGGTACGCAAAGTCACCGGATTGATACCAGTGAGTGCAGCCACTGTCCTGATTGGAAATGCGTCATTTGAAGATCGTGTCATCAGGCTCATGCTTATCCTTTTATCATCAAGCTTTGCCACATGGGCAATCTTTTAAAAACTTATAACATATCGATTCAAATATTATGCAAAAGTTCTGTAACTGGGTAAATATAAGCAGATTCAGGCATTTTTAGTTTATGAAAATTATTCAATACTTAAGCAAGTAGTGAGGTTAATGCTATTCATCACTTTATTAAGAACCAAATTATATTTTTATGATGTTCAATATAGCCAAGTTAATATACTAGTCTGTATACTCGGATTTAATTTAACTCATCCAAACCCTATCATTATGAAAACCATGAACAAGCATCTAGTTTTTGTGTTTACTTTCCTGACTGTTGCCCTGATTACAGGTTGTGTCTGTAATAAACCTAAGGATAAAACCACTAGCGCCATTGATCATGTTGCAGCGGCTGACTGGCCAAGCTTTGGACGCAATTACGCCAACCAGCGCTATTCGCCTGACACCCAGATCAATCGTGACAATGTCAGCAACCTAAAGACAGCCTGGCAATATCACAGTGGCATCAAGGCCAGTTTCCAGACCACGCCAATTGTCGTTGACGGCATCATGTACGTTTCATTGCCTTTTAACCATGTAGTGGCACTGGATGCCAAAACAGGCAAGCAACTCTGGCGATATGAGCATCAGCGCCGTAAAGAGTGGAGCATGTGTTGTGGCCCGGCTAATCGCGGGGTGGCAGTGGGTTATGGCAAGGTGTTCATCGGCACTGTTGATGCACGCCTGATTGCACTCGATGCAAAAACCGGCAAGATTGCCTGGGATATTGATGCGGTAGAAGCTGCAGTCATTACCGAAAAGCAGGAGTCGCTGGATACCAATGACCCGAACAGCCGTGCTAAAACCAGCGGCGGTACGGGTGTTGGTATTGCCATGGCACCTGTTGTTTATAATGGCAAGGTGATCGTTGGCATTACCGGTGTAGGGTATGGTTTGCATATCGACAATCCGCGTGAAGATGCGCCATTAGGTGCGGTAATTGGAGTTACCGGTCGCTATGGCCGTCCTGGTTTCCTTGCTGCTTTCGACGTGCAAACAGGCAAGCGGGTCTGGCAGTTTGATACGATTCCCGAGCAAGGCTGGGAGGGCGTATTCAGCGCAACGACTTCTGACGGCGTTCCGCTTAATCGTGACATTCCTAACGAAAAAGCCGTAGTTGGCAATTTCCCGGATGCTGCACGCTTCGGCGGCGGCTCTGCCTGGAGCACGCCTGCAATCGATACCAGGCTTGGGCTGCTGTATTTCGGTACAGGCAACCCATCGCCACAGATGAATGATATTTCACGCCCGGGCGATAATCTTTATACCGTTTCCTTAGTTGCGCTGGATGCGAATACCGGCAAGCTGCGCTGGTATTACCAGCAGGTGCCGCATGATGTCTGGGGCTATGATCTTGCCAGCCCGCCGGTGTTATTCAACCTCAAACGTGATGGCAAAGATATCCCGGCAGTAGGGCAGGCCAGCAAAACCGGCTGGTTTTACGTGAATGACCGTGTTACAGGAAAATTGCTGCTCAAGTCGGAGGCCTTTGTGCCCCAATCCAACCTGTTTGGCAAGGCTACGCTTGAAGGCATCACACTATATCCAGGCATATTAGGTGGTTCAAACTGGTCACCAGCAGCGCTGGATGAAGCCAGCCAGCATGTTTTTGTGGCAGGCATACATGCACCTATTACGTATACGCTGCATGAGGCACCCGCCAAGGATGGCAAGCCTGCTATTCGATATGCTTCTTCCGAGCCTGCAGATTTACCTCGCTGGGGCTTGCTCTCATCGATTGATCTATCCACCGGCAAAATTGCGTGGCAACAAAAAACTGAGCAGCCTTTGATAGGCGGCATCCTGGCGACAGCAGGCGGCCTGTTGTTTATCGGTGAGGGTAACGGTAGCTTCAATGCTTTTGATGCAGCGACTGGTAAGCTGTTATGGCAAGCAAAAAACGATGCCGGCGTAAATGCACCACCTATTTCCTATGAAATTGACGGTGTTCAATATATCGCTGTTGCCGCCGGAGGCAACTCCATCTTTGGTTACAAGCAGGGGGATGGCATTATCGTTTATGCTTTAAACCAATAGAAATTTGCAACATATTGTTACGCCTACGGTCAATTTACTGGGTTACATTACAGTAAATCAAAATTTTGCATGAAGGCGCACAGAAACAATATGACCAGACTCAAGCCAGTCACAAAGCCATATCTTGCCATTTTATTCATTGCAAGCTTATTGCCGACCTATACATTTGCAGCAGAGCCTTGGTTGATAGCGGCCCAAAGTGAATCTATTAGTTTTGGGCAGAAACTCAGTTTTGTCATCGTAAAGCCTGAAGCAGCCTCAACAGCTTGGCCGGATACTTTGAAATTGAAGTTATCTGGCAGTGGTAACAGTGAGGTGATTGAGTTAAAGCCTACCAGGGCTTCTGACAATAATGTGATGCGCCGCAACTATGTAGGCATCGCGAGCAAAAAATATTTGGGGGTAGTGCGCGTAGAGCTTGCAGGACAGCCGTCAAATCGTCTGGTGATGCTTGCGCCGAATGAAGACTCGGGCTCGATGCAGCTTGTTGATGCTTCAGGAGATCCCAATAAAAACACAAGCACAAACTCCACAGACTCAACAAAAAACACTGCCGATGACTCATCCAATAGCAGCAATGGCCCTGTAGTTGTATTAGCCAAGCCAGGGGATGAGCCTGCGCTCTCCGCCAACGAGCCTACCTATTTTGTTGTGGGCAATAACAACGAACGTGGTAACGATGCCAGATTTCAGATCAGCTTTAAATATCGTCCGTTTGACCCTGAAGGCTCGGTAGCTCAGTTCGCGCCATTTCTAAGCAATGTGTATTTTGCCTACACCCAGACCACGTTATGGGATTTAGGCGAGAATTCCAGTCCTTTCCGCGATACCAGCTATCGTCCAAGTATGTTTTACCGCTGGGTCGGTAAGGGCAGAGGTTTATTTCCAGACGAGTGGCGTGTAGGCGCGGAGCACGAATCGAACGGGCAGGCTGGCCTTGATTCGCGCTCAATCAACACTTCCTATATCAGGCCAACATGGAATTTTGACTTCGATAATGGAAAACGCTTATCTTTCTTTCCCAAATTTCATCAGTATCTCGATAAAGATGAAAATTCCGACATACAACGATATCGTGGCTATACCGACTGGCAGCTGCGCTACGGCCGTGAGGACGGCCTAGTGCTGGGAGGCCTTTATCGTTTAGGCACCGGTGGCTACAGCACTGCCCAGCTTGATCTCTCTTATCCGGTTAGTGACCGTATTTTTGCGCGTACCGGCACTTTCCTGCATCTCCAAGTGTTCTCAGGGTATGGTGAAACCTTGTTGGACTACAACAGGGACAGCGATACCCAAGTGCGCATAGGCCTTTCCATCGCTCGATAATACACCCTGAAACGTATGTCGGAGATGTCTGACATGCTTTTCAGTACCCAGCCGACTTACCATTTCAACCCGCAAATTTAATATGTGAACACGGTCATGACACAGCGTTAAGGCGCTGAAGACTGACCGATACACTTTCTGCAATTAAATTGAAAAGTTAAAAGGAGCGAGTCATGAATTGGGATCAAGTTGAAGGTAACTGGCTGCAATTAAAAGGTAAGGTTCGTCAGCAGTGGGGCAAACTCACCGATGACAATATTGACCAGATCAAGGGTAATCGTGAGATGCTCGCAGGCAAGATTCAAGAGCTTTACGGCGTGACTAAGGAAGAAGCTGAAAAGCAGATCGAAAAATTCAATAGCACCTGTACTAAACATTAAGAGAGTAGATTAAACGCTGACTTTCCGATTTATGTTTCATATTTTCGGTCACACCGTTTTTTGTATTAAATCTCTGTAGACTTGCCTCAAGCTGGTGGATGTGTCATCTCCGACAACAGCCACCCTTGAGGCTTATTTTGTAACCCTGTATCGAATTTAAAAACCATTCTGGTTATTTTAGAAATAACTTAAGAATTAGCGGAAAGCACCAGTGAAAAACCTACGCATCCATTGTGAGCTCGACTACATTGCATCCAGCAATGCAGATTACCTGTTCAGCATCCAGGCGGCTTATCACCCCTGGCAACAAATACTCAATGAAAACCTTATTGTAGAGCCATTCTCCCCCCTGACTTTTGGCATGGGGCCAACCGGGCAGAATCGTCTGGCTAAGATGAAAGGTGGCTTGGGTAAGCTACGCATTATGTATGACGCCACTGTCGCGGTGGATTATCCCCTGCCAACCGGCTTTGAAGAGGAAATGAGCATAGAGCAGTTGCCAGTTGAGGTGATTCCCTATATCTGGTCCAGCCGCTACTGTGAGTCGGATGCGATATTACAGATGGCATCTCGCACTTTTGGTTCGCTCCCCAAGGGCTATCAACGCGTCGAAGCCATTTGCCAGTGGATACGTGACAATATTGTTTATCAGCCCGGTGCCTCAAGCTCAACCACCTCCACCATGAACGTACTGGTCAATCGGGTAGGGGTATGTCGTGATTTTGCTCATTTGGGCATTACCTTCTGCCGCGCCTTGAACATCCCGGCACGCTTCGTTACTGGCTATACCTGGTACAGAGATCCACCATCAGATTTTCATGCTATTTTTGAAGTGTACTTGGGCGGTAGATGGATATTGTTTGATGCCACGCAACTATCACCAGTGACAGACCTGGTGCGTATTGCTACAGGAAAAGATGCAGCAGACACCTCATTTGCCACTATTTTCGGCTCAGTCAAGATGACGCGCATGGACCCGGCAGTGACCTTGCTTGCAGACTAATTAGCTAGACAGCAGACAATAAAAAGGCCGCATTTAAGCGGCCTTTTTATTGTGTTGCTTTTAATTAAGCAATTTTACGTCTGCGCACCATAAAACCCATTAAACCTAGACCAGCCAACATCATGCCGTAAGTTTCTGGTTCCGGCACAGCAGCAGTCAGGCCATCAGTTGTGCTGAATGTGGTAAAGCCATTGGATGTGAATGACTTGAACTGCGCTTGCTGAAAGCCGTCACAGCAAGCTTCCAGGCCATAAATATTCAGCACATGGTTACCGGCAGACAAATTCAAAGAGATAGAAAAGTACTGGCTCGCGTTGTTGTAGTTACCAGCCCACCACATATCATTGGTAGCAAAGGCATAGGCAGTACCATCCACAAACAGCGCACCACCATTACCGAAATCAACGCCAGAACGAATTTCCCATAATCCGGCATCAGCAGAAGATACGCTGAAATCAACTGTTGATTTGAAAGCAGTGTTGACGTTGCTACCAAATAAATTCTGGTTGGAGATATTGTCGTAAGCTGAAACATAAGTAGAGCCATAACCAGGCGTTGCTACTGCAACTGCTACATCTACAGCACTCACGTAATCAGCTGCGCTGGCTAATGGGCCGGATACCAGGTAACCGGTTTCGATTTTAGTTGTGCTAGCGTTGGCGCTGCCTAAAAAGACTAGTGCCAGAGTAGCGATACTTAACTTAACTGCATTTTTATTCATTGTTTCGTCCTATTATTAAATTGAATTTACTAATAGGTATTGAGCAATCCATATGCCACGCAGCCATATTCAATATAACTATATGTTTTAATTTAATAATTTTAAATATTTTGAATGGCAGGCAGTGTAAAAGTAGATAGAATTTTCGTCGTAAATTCAGGATATAGTTGAAATCTCGACAGACTTGGATGAGCAATGATAGCTGGGTTGCATTTGATTGATGAGCTTCGATTGAATACAGTTATATTTACCATGGGTTTTGGATAATCTAGATTGCTTGGCCGGATTAACCTGGAGCTTTAGGTATTAATCCCCACTCTTTTTGTTTAATTACTTTTAATGCCTATTTCCCAGCTCGAACAAGAAAACCACGCTAGTAGATCTTCGCTCGCTTTAGGTTTGCACACATAGTAGCCTTGGATCTCATCGCAGCCCAAGGTAGTCAATGTCTCCATGACATTCCTAGATTCAATTCCTTCAGCCACCACTGTTAACCCCAAGTTGTGGCCGAGCTCAATCACTGATCTGACAATCATGGCCTCTTTATAATCTGAAAGCATGTTTGTGATGAAGGACTTATCTATCTTAATCTCGTCAATGGGAAGGCGTTTGATGCTTGCAAGTGAGGTGTATCCAGTACCGAAATCGTCGATGGATAGTGATAACCCTAAACGACTAAGTTCAATCAAGGTGGCTTCGGCGCTAAGGGGATCCAATACGATCGCACTTTCCGTGACCTCTAGCATTAGCTGCTTAGGGCTGGACTCTGTCATCTTTAGAACATTTTCGATCATCTCTAATAGCCGGGCATCATGTAGTGACCTAGCTGAGAGGTTTACGCTAACCCTTAGCTGACAACCATTTTGGCTCAATTTTCGAATAAAGGTCATTGCTTCCTTCAATACCCAGCCAGTAAGTGGCGCTATCAGGCCTGTATGCTCTGCTGCGAATATGAAACGATCTGGGTATAGTAAGCCGAGTCTTGGGTGATTCCAGCGCACCAGCGCCTCCAGGCCAATGATACGACCAGATTTGATATCCAGCTTTGGCTGATAGTGAAGTACGAGTTGGCCCTGATCGATGGCCTCCCTGAGCTCCGCCATCAGTCCAAGTTGTTCAGGGCTATGACGATTGAATTTAGGTTCATAGATCGCGAAGTTACTGGCCAATTTTTTGGCGTAGTACATGGCGATATCTGCTCGCTGTAACAGATTATGTGGATTATCAGCGTGTTCTGGCAACGCTGCGACCCCAATGCTTGCTTCTACTGATATTGGAACGCCATCTATAATGAAAGGGGATGAAAGGACATCAAACAACTTTTTAATAACGATCTTAATGTCATCTGGAAAAGTAAGATGAGGTAGCAATATCCCAAATTCATCACCTCCTATCCGGGCGACAACATCCGGTTCGAACAATACACTTTTTAGTCTTACTCCTACCTGCTTTAAGAGGATATCACCACGATCATGTCCCAACGTATCGTTGACATCCTTGAACCTGTCAAGATCCATTAGCAACAAAGCAATCGAATTTTTCTGGTTGCCGATATTAGCAATTGCCTCATCAATTAGCTCATGAAAGCGGGCTCTATTCGGCAGTTGTGTGACCGGATCAATATAAGCAAGTTGATGAATAGTTTCGTCCGCTATCCTGTGCTCCTGCCTGACCAAAGCTTCACGCAACTCGCGTTCAGTTGCGGGGATCAATCGCTTCAGGTTACCTTTCAGGATGTAATCATGTGCCCCCGCCTTCATTGCATTGACAGCTCTGTCTTCACCAATAGTGCCAGAAACAATAATGAACGGAACATCCTGACCAGTACTATGAAGCAAGGCGAGGGCGTCGAAAGCAGAGAATTTGGGCATGGTGAAATCTGAATAAACAATATCCCAGGTTTTATTGGTAAGCTCTGCCAGCATGTCATGTGCTGTCTCGACCCGTATATAAATGGGATCATAGCCGCCTTTTTTGAGCTCGTTCAGAAGCAGGAGGGTGTCATCCTCTGAATCCTCTACTATCAAGGCATGCAATGATTTCATTTCACATTTCCTTGGATTACAGGAGGAATCTCGTTCGTTACGAGCCAATAAAGCCCTAGTTGACGAACAGCCTCCATGAATTGCTCAAAATCTACAGGTTTTCGGATGTAACTATTTGCCCCTAGACGATAACCATTAATGAGGTCCTGTTCTTCTTTCGATGAAGTTAGGATTACAACTGGCTGCATACAGGTTCTCTCGTCTGCTCGGAGACGCTTGAGCACATCCAATCCATTTACCTTAGGAAGCATAAGATCCAATAACACCACTGCTGGAGAAGGGTTCTCCTTTCCAAAGAAATAATCAAGCGCTTCTTGACCATCTCTAGCCACTTTGACGCCACTTTGAATATTATTTCTTTTAAGTGCTCGCAGCGTGAGCGCTTCATCGTCAGCATTGTCTTCAACTAGCAGTATGAATTTATCAATCATGAAGTTTCTCCCCTGATTTTCGGCTTGGTTAATGTGAAGAAAAAAGTCGCGCCCTGATTCGGCTTACCTTCTCCGTATATCTTGCCACCATGACGATGAATAATACGTTGAACCGTGGCCAGACCAACTCCAGTGCCAGGAAATTCGGAATGGGTATGTAATCGTTGAAATGCACTGAATAACTTATCGGCATAAACCATATCAAAACCAGCTCCATTATCCCGTACATAATAGTTGATGATGTTTTCCGAGTCAGGTACAGATCCGAATTCGATATGCGCCTCTTCTATCTTCGATGTGTATTTCCAAGCGTTGCCGATAAGATTATCCAACACTATGCGTAATAGTTTAGAGTCGCCCTCGGCAAGTAAATTTTCCTGAACTTCAAACTTAACTACCCTGGCTTCATCGTTTTTCGATAGCTCTTGCAATACCTCATTTGCCATAACACTTAGATCCACATAGGAATGTCGCATCTCAACTCGGGCAATCCTCGATAATTCAAGCATGTCATCTATGAGCGCCCCCATCCGCTGCGTGGCTGCACGTACTCTGTTCAGATAGTTTTTCCCCTGATCATCTAGCTTATCTGCATAATCCTCCAAAAGTGCTAGGCTGAATCCATCTATTGAGCGAAGAGGAGCCCGCAGGTCATGAGAAACTGAATAACTAAAAGCCTCCAGCTCGTGATTGGCCACCTGTAATTCTGCAGTTCTTCGATTGATTTCAATTTCCGCCTGTCTTTGAAGAGTCACATCCCGGGCAGTTGCCACGACGCCTACAACAGCATCGGATTCATTCTTGTAAAGGGAAGCGTTATATAAAACATCTACCTGTTTCCCTTCTACATGTCGAATTGTTAACGGGAAGTCCGTTACGGCGCCTTGTTCAAAAACTTGCTTATATATCTCTCTAGCTTTATCAGGTTCCGTGAAGTAGATTGCAAAATCTGTTCCGATCAGTTCATCACGCGTCTTGCCAGTCACATGGAGTGTCGCGACATTAACGTCTGTGATCTCACCAGCTGTGTTAATGGTGACTAAGGGATCTATACTTGCCTCAATGAGACTGCGCGCATAGATGGGATTTGCGATCGCGTAATGAAGACGCATAGCAATTGGTAAGGTGATTGCGAGCGAAAGGATCATCGCAAGCAGGAAAATTCCGCTATATCTAAATATCCTTTCGCTTAAAGGCTCTATTTTTGCAAGGAGGAAAACACTACCCACTGGGCGTTCTCTTTCTAACACCGGCCAGAAGATGCTGAGCTCACTTCTTTCTTGTTGTATTCCATGGGGCTGTGCATTATCTGGAGGTCGCCTTGTGTGGGGCCTTGTGTAGCTGGCAAAGAGGGAGCCATCATGCCTGTATACCGCCCCTGAAAATATATCCTGGTTAGCAGAGAGAGGAGCTAGGTATTCTTTGGCAGCTCGGACATCATCGAATTCCAAGGGGGCACTCATGCCTGCAGCCAGAATTTTCGCTTGTGCTGTAAGCTCTCCCACCTTTTGGCTATGATAAACATGATTGTCGTAGGCTACGATAATGATCCCAGCCAAAAACAGGGCAATTGTACAAGTCAGAACCGTGATAACGATAAGCTTGGTGCGTATTCTTAATTCATCGATTCCACGCATAAAGCAGCCCTTTACTCTCGACGCTTCACATTAACAGCGAGAGTCATCAACCTTGAGCTAATGACCAAGCCATTCTCAGCTGCAGATACAGCATCAATATTGAATCGCACCCGATTATTCAGGATTAAAAATCCAATGATGCCTTCGGATGGCTGATTACTGACTGTAAGCGTCGGAGTACCCCGCACTGACTCTAAGATGGCAGCCGAACGTTGACCATCTGGGGAGCCGATGAACAGTATCTGGCAACCAGATATTTTTTCACCTGCCTGAATTTGGCTAACCATGATCCGACGACCATCAATACTTTCGCCTTGCACCACCTTACTCAAGGTCGTATTGAATTGATCACTGCTTCCCACCAGGCATATATTTAAAGTGGTAGCTGTAGACATGAACGCACTGGGCGGCCATTCAACATAAGATGTGAATTTGAATAAAAATGCCGCTTTCACCCCATCCACTAATGCCTCATCTGCAACCGCATGATGATGGGGAAATATTGAAAATAATAATAAAAAAAGCGTTGACGAAGAATGCTGAAGCTTTTTTATTATTTTCCACCAAGAAGTTTTAATGAATAATCTCAAAATCTCAATTGCACTTTGCCATAAATACTTCGTTCAATTTCAACTCTATCTACGCTTGGGAAACCATATTCCGGATGCCGATCATGTAGCATATTTTGAGCCGTGATCGAGAGCTCGAGCTGTTGATTCACCCGCCATCCTAAACGCATACTCATTTCGGTATAACTGGGTACAGTTCCTAATGTTGGGCCATTATTAAGTGTAAAACTATCTATTCTCCGTAACTGAGTATCAAGTTGAAAGTTCCTTGGCAATTCCATACTGGAGCGTATTGATACTTGATGCTTGGGGTCGCCAATCTCATTTTTTGCATTGGTAAAATCAACCTCGCCCGATTTGACCCGTAGATTTTCTTCCAGAATGCTGTATCCAAAATAAAGCCTCCACCAATCTAGCACCTGCCAATTACCATTGGCCTCTATCCCGTAGGTTTCGCCTTTCACATTGTTTTCAAAAAACAAGGGGAACCGTAATAAGAAAATATCGGGGGGGCTAAGGCTGACGCTCCGAACATCGTCGTATTGATTATAAAAGGTGGATATTGAAGTGGTTACTCTGGCGCCCCATTGTGCGCGATAACCTAACTCATAAGCGATGACATTTTCGGAGACATAATTGTCATTTCCATTCAACACACTTTGAGGTAATGGTTGAGGGAGGTTTGTTGGGCTGCGTAGATGTCGATCAAGGCGTGAAGGTGTTCTGACCGCTCTAGAAATTGCAGCCCAGATCATATGATTGGAAGATGGTTTCCATTGAATTCTGGTGCTAGGTTCAAACTCCCATCCTGTAAAAGCGTTATGTTCAATCTTCGTGCCGATTGTCCATGAAAGCTTTTCACTGAGCTTTATCTCATCCTGAATAAAGCCGCTATACAAGCTTTGGTCGAATTTTTCTGGTATGACGCCGACATTTGGTGCGTTATCAACGACAGATTTTGTATAACGGTAACCTAAACCCCATACAAATTTATTTATTTGGCCTAATGAAAAATTGTGTTGAAAATCCAAATCGTAGGTATCCAATTTATCTTTTAACACCCCTGCAGGGCCTATAATAGGCGCTATGGCTGCTGCTTTAGGCAGTCCAAAGCTGGTGCGATCATAATAGAATTGCAATTTCATACTGGAGTCATCCGATATAGCGCGTTTCCATCTTCCCAATACATTCAGACCCTTTGCGTCACCATTTTCTCCAGTTATCGTATCTGTCTCATTTGCACCATAAAAATCGCCTTGAAGTGTAAGGGAGTCCTTTAAAGTCGCTTCTGCATCGATACGAAAACCCCCTTGACCAAAATTCCAGGAATCGGTCGCACTTCTGCCACTTTTTAAGGACTCATTGTCGCGATCAAAGTATTTCCCATACATTCTATAAGTGATATTCTCCGCTAGCTTGCCGCCGTAGCGCACTGCGGTGGCATTTTTTAGTTGGTTACCAGTAGCAGTTTCTATATAGAGACCTTGGGAATCCTTACTGGATTTGGTGATTATATTGATAACGCCATTCACCGCATTCGCGCCCCACAATGTGCCTCCCGGTCCACTAATGACTTCAATGCGCTCAATGTCTTCAAGCAGATAATCCTGTCTATCCCAAAAAACACCGGCAAAAAGAGGGGTGTAAACCGTGCGACCATCTATCATCACCAGAAGTTTGTTACCCAACTCAGTATTAAAACCACGAGCAGTGATAGCCCAGTCATGACTATTTTTCTGTGTAACGGTCAGGTTTGGGGCAAGCCTTAAGGCCTCAGGTATGCTCGTAGCCCCTGATCGACGGATATCTTCATTCGTAATAACAAAGACTGCTGCAGGAGCATCTTTTAGTCGTTCATTTTGTCTGGAAACTGACATCACCTCGATATTCGCAAGATCTTCAAGCGACATATTGGCAAAGTCTTTGGCGGAACTAACCTGGGTTGAAGGCGTATCTGTTAATGCGAAGCTGAGATCAGGGAAACAGGCTATAAAAATAGCAGGGAGAAATAAGAAAGTATCCTTAGAAACCAATGACTCCGTAAAGAGCTTAGTTGCGCTTTTGAATAAGATCGTACTCATGGCATGTCCTTATAATTGTTAAGCCATATAACCGAGATACTAGTAATCTATATTTTCAATATTGTTAAAGTTTGTATTTTTAAGGGAGCTTTCTCATTACAGGAATTCTAAGATTTTTATTAAAAAGATATTTGTATATCTATACTTTACACTGGTAAATTAGTTATTTGAATACTTATTCAAATAACCCTTGCAAAAAATGTCACATCTTAATTACTTAACTATCGATCCCAATAAATCATTAAATTGAACCCTGCATGATTAGATGTAATCTGTAACAGTTGTGGCGTATATTGTTGAGTACTAACGAATAATGATTGGATATACAGTTGGTGCTAATAGGTTGAAATTTTGGGTTCAAACGTATAGCGCTATAACGCGCTATACGCTCAGCTTTTCGCTTGTCTTTGTTCTTAAGGCTGAAAATTAGCTCTGTTTTTTTGGGGTAGTGCGGGATAGCTCTGAAGAAGCTCGTCTGAGTGTAGTGCTAAACAGAGCTGTTACTACGTTGAAGTATATGAATTTGAGAATACAAAAGAAAAAACCTCAGGTGTTACATTTATGTGTAACACCTGAGGTTCCATCTATTTGATTTACTTGGAAGATGCTGCTTATCAAGTAGTTACTGCTTGTGTGGCGTCCCCACGGGGATTCGAACCCCGGTCGCCTCCGTGAAAGGGAGGTGTCCTAGGCCTCTAGACGATGGGGACATAGAGGTAAATTATACTAAAAACTGCGACTAATTTAAACAACAAATTAGCCTAAAATTCTTTATTTATTACTTTACTTTTCAGACTTACCCACCAAACCAAATGAGCTGTTTTGGTGGAGGTAAGCGGGATCGAACCGCTGACCTCTTGCATGCCATGCAAGCGCTCTCCCAGCTGAGCTATACCCCCGAAAAGAGGCGCCATATTAATGATGGATGCTCGGCTTGTCAATGCATTTCGGCTCATCAGCGTTGAATTTACTGGTCCTTCATTTATCACAATTCAGTTCAGTGTAAATAATACAACTCAGCCACCAAATTATTTATTGCGCTTGAACAATCTCTTAATGGCTTTTCTGCCGAATTTTCGCTTGAAATCCACTTTTGCGTTGTAAATGTAAAACGGCAATTTGTGCTGCCAGCTAAACTGCTTGCCCAGCGCTTGCATATACATGGTCATGAACTCGTCACGGCCCTGGGCATGGAGCTTGTTACAGATGCGCGTAAGGTCAGAAAGTCGCTTACCCAGGCTGGTGCCTTGATTAAAGAAATGCGCGCGGTTGGTGTCTATCAGAGAAAAATGCAATTTCTCATTTTCACCCTTGCGAATGAGGATATTGCCACCAGAAAGATCACGGAAGAATGCGCCATGACCATGCATGGTCAAAAGGTAGTCGCAAAGCTGGCGGTAGGCCTGTTGCTGGCTGACGCCTTGATAGCTCTGTTCGCCATGGCTAAAAGCGATAAATAGGTCGCGTGCCGAAAAATCGGCCGCGATATATTCGCATATATAGTAATTCTGCATCAGCGTGTCATCGTCAATCAGCTCGAAGTAGGCGACTGGCTTGGCAGCATCTATGCCACGTCGCAATAGCTCATTGGTGCCATTCCAGCTGCGCTTGGCTTTGGATGGTTTGAAGCGATCCAGCCATTTTTTATGGAGATGCATCTTGACCGGCTGTTTAACTACCAACTGGCGTGATGAGTCACGAGGATCCTGGATGCGCCACACGGCATTGCGCGCATTACGTAGCAAGGCCTCTTTGGGTGGCTTGCCGATGAATACCGGGTTGAGTGCACCATGCAATAAATCCGCCTCATGCTGACTATTACCAAGGATCAGTCCTTGCCATCCATCCTGATCATAGCGTTTATAGCAGGCATTTTCTGCATGCGCATGGATGGCCAGTGACGGTAATACCTCGGCTTCCGCCTTGATACCGGTATTCATCTCGCGCGCAAAGCGCAGGTAAACCGGAGATTCAGTCACGAGGTCAGGCACTCCGGAGAGCACCACGCCATCGCGTGTGATGCACTCCGCTTGGGCTAGCTGTGCAGACTGATAGATATCAGCAATGGCTGCAGCCTTGCCATTAATAGTCCACAGCGCATGAATGCGATGCTGCGGTGAGCTGAAGGCATGCACCTCCAGATGATCATCTTGGTTGAGCTGGCCTTCGTAATGCATGCCGGGAATAAGCCGGTTGAATGTGCTCATGGCGGCAAATGCAGGGCGCAAACGATACTGGCCGAGGTCGCTACCTACACCTGCATAATGCGTAATGCGCTCCAGCTCAGGATAGGTGGTCACACCATCATCAATCAGTCCTTCACGATGACATGCCAGCGGGCCCCAGTTCGCACGCTGTAAGGCGCCAGAAGCTGCGCAAAGCAGCATGTAACGCGCCAGATAGTCTGCCTGCTTCTGTTCTCCCTGCGGGAACAGGCGATGTATACGCGGTAGTGTCCAGAATGCGGCAGGTGATTGCAACTCGGGTACACCAAAATGCGCGCCTATTTCCTGCAGCACAAAGGCTTTCTTTACCAGGCGGAATCCACCCAATGGCGCCAGCCTGTGGCCCAGTACCTTGTGGTCATCGCGTTCAGGTTCGGTGCAGCGCTCCGAGAACAGGTTATCGGTATGAATATCCGGTAGCTGTCCACGACTTTGCAGTATTGCCAGCAAGCCAATATTGTAGGGAGGCTCGAAATCGGTGATGTTAGGCCCGGCCAGTTTGATCGGGTAGCGCCTCACCTCGTCATGGGCAATCTGCCAGGTGGTGAGGAAGCCTTCTAAGGTATATCCTGCCCAGCGCCTACGGTTGATAGTAGAGCCGATCTCAATGATATCGATATGGCTGATAAACCGTTGCAGCGTATTGCTGACAAAGACTTGCCACTCGTGTTGTGCAGCCTCGGTATGCATGAGCTTTGCAGCTACCAATGGTTGTACCAAATGCAGCATGACTTTAAAGCCGCTGGCATGCAGCGCCTGTAAAAAGCGTGCGTTGTGGTTGATGTCATCGCCATAGCTGAAATCCAACCTGACTTGAAGCACATTCAACGCTTTGAGTTGGGCAATGAGGTAATCATCCACCGCGGGATTAGCAGCAGTCGCTACACCAACACCACAAAAATCCTGCGGGACATCATGCCCGCGTTGTGGTGCATAACCATTTTTGGAGCGCAGCTTGCCGCTCAGCATGTAGCTCGCGTTGGCCTTCAGCAACTGCCACATAGGCAGGGAGAACAATTTTTCGCTCAATCGTGTGATCTAACTGGGGTTCTAAATGCTAAGGTTCTAAATGGGCTTAACCGCGAATGTTGGATTGCGCTGCAAAGCCAGTCAGATCGACATGTGGCAGCGGCTGCCAGCCGGCCTGGCGATGTTCGGCAACCACATTGGTGAATATGCCGCCACGCACATAGAACTTGGCTGTGAGGCGCATGAATCTTGGCTGTGTGGCTGCCACCAGATCATCCAGTATGCGGTTGGTCACCGCTTCGTGGAAGCAGCCTTCATCACGGAATGACCATGTATATAGCTTGAGGCTCTTGAGTTCGACACACTTCTGGTCCGGGATATAGTCCAGGTAAAGTATGGCAAAATCCGGTTGGCCGGTCTTGGGGCAAAGGCAGGTAAATTCAGGGATTTCCATATGGATATGAAAATCACGCCCGGGTGCCGGGTTGTCGAAGGTTTCCAGCTCTTTAGTCGGTTGCGCAGTAGGTTTTCCGCCCAAGGCGGTAGTTGGCACACTAGAGGCTAAATCGGCGGACGTCATGATGGTGTGGGCTTTAATCGTAAAAAATGGTTATTATACTGGTTAAAAAAACAAACCTATAGCTTGAGTCTCCATATTGCGCCTGACCCATCTTAAACTTGCGGGATTCAAATCGTTTGTCGACCCGACGACTTTGCACATACACGGACAACGTGTCGGCGTAGTAGGGCCAAACGGCTGCGGCAAATCCAATGTAATGGAGTCAGTACGCTGGGTACTGGGTGAATCCAGTGCCAAGGAGATGCGTGGCGACTCGATGGATGCCGTGATATTCAATGGCTCCGGCAACCGCAAGCCCATCTCCCGCGCCAGTGTAGAACTCATATTCGACAACAGCCTGGGTGGCGCCAACGGCGAATGGTCACAATACGCCGAAATCTCCGTCAAGCGTGTCATCGAGCGCGACAAGGGCTCCAGTTACTACATCAACAACACCAGCGTGCGTCGCCGCGATGTGGCCGACCTGTTTCTTGGCACCGGCCTTGGCGGCCGTGCCTATGCCATCATCGGCCAAAATACCATCTCCCGCATCGTCGAGGCTAAGCCGGAAGAACTGCGCATCTTCCTGGAAGAAGCGGCTGGCATTTCCAAATACAAGGAGCGTCGCCGAGAAACTGAACTACGGCTACGCGATACCCGTGAAAACCTGACACGTATTGAAGATATCCGCCGGGAAATGGATAAGCAGATCACGAGGCTGGAATCACAGGCATTGGTCACCGAGCAATATCACCGGCTGCAGGACGCACTGAAGCAAGCACAAGGCCAGCTCTGGCTGCTAAAAAAACGGGATGCCAGCACCAGCTGGGAAAAAAGCCAGCGCCAGGTAGAGAAGCTGGTGAATGAGCTGGAAGCCCAAATGGCGGCGCTACGCAAGACTGAAAGTCTGCTTGAGAGCCTGCGCCAGCAGAATTACACGAGCACTGAAGCCGTGCAGACAGCCCAGACCAATTATTACGAAACCAATGCAGATGTCTCCAACCTGGAAAACCAGGTCAAGCATACGCAGGAGGCCCGCGAGCGCCTGACAGCGCAGTTGCAGCAGATCGCAGCACAAATGCAAAAGGCTGAATCGCAAGCCATACTGTTGCAGGAGACTTTGCAACAGCTTACACAGCAGCAGCAAGAGGCTGGCGAATCGGAAACAGAATCCACCCTGCAACTGCAGCAGACGAAAGCCGCACTGCCTGAGGCTGAACACGCACATGGTGTTGCACAGCAAAGCCATGCTGAAGCGCAACGCGCACTGACGGAAGCTGAACAGAATATACGGTTGGAATCTACCAATCTGGAACACCTGGGCCGCACCATCACGGAAATCAACCAGCGCCTGCAACGCCTGGCGAATGAGCAGGGCAACCTGCAATTGCCTGCAGAAGCCGAGCTACAGCAGAAACAAAGCCAGTTTGACCAAGCCAAAGCTGAGGTTGCCAAGCTGGAAGCCAGCATGGCTGACCTAAGGGCGCAGGAGCAGCAACACACCGATCAGGTCAAATTATTGCGTGAGGCGCGACTTAACGATGAGCGTCGATTGGCGCAAATCAATGCGCAAATCGCCTCACTCACCAAAATACAGGAATCGCTTGGCCATGAATCCAAGCT
This sequence comes from Methylophilaceae bacterium, assembly GCA_035459965.1. Classification (GTDB taxonomy): domain Bacteria; phylum Pseudomonadota; class Gammaproteobacteria; order Burkholderiales; family Methylophilaceae; genus DATHXC01. The sequence continues at coordinate 239,465 of DATHXC010000007.1, read as the reverse complement.
TGATGCTTGGCTTAAACATAGTGGCCTTGATCAGCAGGCGCGCTTATGGCAAAAGCTGAATATTGCAGATGGCTGGGAAACGGCTCTGGAAGCGGTGCTTGGAGCACGTCTTAACGCGGTGCTGGAAAGTAAAGGCTTTAAAGCTTCCCAAGACAGGCCACCATCAGCATTGGTTGTTTGCTGGCCGGGGCAGGCAGGTGACAAAGCCGCTACTAATACGCATTTGCAGGCCATGAGTTCGATTGTTCATGTAAGCGAACCTAGCTTGTCCGCACTGCTGGAAGACTGGCTGGCAGCTGTCTACCTGCTTGATGACAGCGCCGATACCGAAGCTAAAATGCTTAAACTTAAAAATGGAGAAGTGCTGGTTAATCGCCTGGGTGATATTTATACGCGGCACAGTATTTCATTCCACGCAGCCCAATCGGCGTTGCATGGCGTGCTGGAGCGCCAACGTGAGCTGGCGTCCCTGCAAAAACAGCTGCCCAAGCTTAATGAACAGCTTACAAAGCGCGTCGATGAACTGCAACAAGCCGAGCTTGCGATACAGCAAATACAATCCACCCAGCAGGAACAACAGCAATCACTACGCAGCAACACCCAGTCACAACACCAGCTCACGCTTGAAATCCAGCGCCTGCAGCAGCAACGACAGCATGTACTGGATAGGCAGCAGGCCCTGCAAACTGAGCAGGCCAACTTACAGCTGCGCGCACAAGGTTTGCAAGCAGACCAGCTGCAAAAACAGACCTCGCTGGAAACAATCCGTGGATCATTGGCAGCACTACAAAGCCGCCGCGAACAGGTGTTGAGTGAAAGGCAGCGTACGGAGACTGCGTTGAATGCGGTGCGTGACAGCTTGCAAAAAGTTGAACGTCTGGCACAGGAAAAGCAGTTTAATTTAAAATTAATATCAAATAATATCAATGAAATAAATAATAAAATTAATGCAGTAACTGAAGAAAAACAGGCCTTGCTGATACGCCAGAAAGAAGCAGAAACCCAGCTGGATGCCGCTCGGATGGAAAGCCTGAAAGCCAACCTGGAGGCGGCCCTGAGCCTCAAGCAGATACGTGAGGCTGAATTGGCAGCCGCTCGCAATGCCATGTCAGTTGCCGAGCAGGAGCTGCAAGCGCAGGAGCGCAATCGCATGCAGAATGAGCAGATGCTGCACCCTTTGCGCGACAAACTGGAGCAGGCGCGATTGCAGGAACAACAGGCGCGGCTTTACTTCGAGCAATGCCAGCAGGCATTAATCGCAACAGGGCTGGATGAAGCCAAGCTAGCTGAGCATCTTGCACCATCGGCCAAAGCCGCCGATCTGGAAAGGTCGACCACAACATTGTCCGCACAAATTGAGGAATTAGGGCCTGTGAACCTTGCGGCGATCCAAGAGCTAGCCAGCGAACGCGAGCGTAAAGCCTATCTTGACAGCCAGGCGCTTGATCTGGAACAGGCCATCGCCACGCTGGAAGATGCAATACGCCGCATCGACAAGGAAACTCGCACTCGCCTCCAGCATACATTCGATGAAGCCAATAAGCATTTTGGTGAGCTGTTTACCACCTTGTTTGGCGGCGGTCAGGCCAAGCTCGAGCTGCTGGGAGAAGAAATACTGGATACCGGCATGCAGGTATTCGCGCAACCGCCGGGCAAGAAGAACAGCACTATCCATTTACTCTCAGGTGGCGAGAAAGCGCTGACGGCGTTAGCGCTGGTGTTTGCCCTATTCAAGCTCAATCCCGCACCATTCTGCCTGATGGATGAAGTAGATGCCCCGCTGGATGACAGTAATACTGAGCGTTTCTGCAATATGGTAAGAAAGATGTCGGAACGCACGCAGTTTCTGTTTGTCAGCCATAACAAAATCACCATGGAAATGGCGCAACAGCTGGTGGGCGTCACCATGCAGGAGTCTGGCGTTTCACGTATCGTTGAAGTAGATATCGAAGCCGCCCTGCAAATGCACCAGGAAGTGCTGGTCTAGCTTTAAGCACAAAGCCCGCGCCTATTATTCAACCTTCAACATGACACAGCTATCACTCAGGGTTTAAAATACACGTATGACTGACCTACAACTCGCTTTACTGGCACTGGGTGCCATCATTATCCTCGCCGTGGTTCTATTCAACTGGTGGCAGGAGCGCAATATTCGCAAAGAAGCGGCAGAGCGCTTTGTGCCTCCACAGCGTGATGTGCTGATGGATGATGAGTTTCACATGGACACAGAAGCGATACTGCAAGATGAGGAAGCCATGCCAGAGGCAACTCGCTCCGAAATCGCATACTCCGTACCAAACGATGACAGATTTGATGATGAGCAAGCTAGCAATATCAATGATGATTTAGCGGCCTATCAGGCAGAGCAAGAACACAACTCGCAGGCATCAGAGCAGCCTGCACAGAATAAGTGGCGGGACACTACACCCGCAGAGCCGCAATGGGTAGCCACTGAGCCACTATCATTCACCCAGGCAGCGGGGCTGGAGTTAGTATCGGCATACCAGCCAAATACTGAGCCTGAAGTCGACTTTGCCTCTACACAGCCTATCTATCCGGCACATACCGCAGAAACCAATGACAGCCTGCCCGAAGGCATCAGCCACCAGATCGACCTGACTGCCATCCTTTATCTACCGCATGTCGTGACGGGAGAGGCCCTGCGCGAGCTGCTGTTGTCATTGACCGACCTGGATAAGCCGTTTTACGCACATGGCCTGAGTACTGATGATACCTGGCACATGCTTACCAGGGAGCAGGAGGCCAACGAATTCAAGAGGGCGGCTTACAGCCTGCAACTGGCTGACAGGTCTGGCCCGATATCCAAAGAATCACTCAACCGTTTTCAGTTTGCTGTCGATAGCATCGGCCATAAGCTTGGCGCGCAAGTGGAGTGGCGCGGTAACCCCGACCCTTTAGAGTATGCCAACGAGCTCGACCAGTTCTGCATTGATGTAGATAAAATGGTGGGCTTCCATATCATCCAGGGTCCAAGCGGCCCGTTTACCGGCACCAAATTCAGGGGGCTGGCAGAAGCAAGCGGCCTAGTGCTGGCCGAGGATGGTGCATTCCACTATGTTAACGAACATGGCCAGCGCATGTTTTCGCTGATCAACCAGGACAACAACCCATTCAATGTGGAGATGTTGCGTACCGTGGTGTTGCGCGGCGTGAGTTTTCAGCTGGATATCCCACGTGTCAAACACTGTGCAGAAGTTTTCAACCAGATGGTACTGGCCGCCAAACAGATGGAACACAGCCTCAACGCCAGCCTGGTGGATGACCATCAACGTGCACTGGGCGAAATCCAGATCGAGAAAATCAGGCAGCAACTCAAAGTCATACACTCGCAAATGGTCGCACGCGGCGTAGTGCCGGGCAGCGCGACCGCACTCCGACTGTTCTCTTAACCTCCTCATATGGCCAGTCAATATGGTAGGTGAAGCACAGGGAACGACACAGGCAGCCCTATTTGGAGAGGATTCAACGCCATCAGCACAAACGCCCAGCCAAGAAAAGCAACAAGAACAGCAGATAGCTGCATTACGTGAGCAGATTCGCCAATACGATTATCAATATTACGTACTCGATACACCCACCGTTCCAGACAGCGAATACGACAAGATTTATCGTGAGTTGCAAGCCCTGGAAAACGCACACCCGAATCTAATCACGGCAGATTCACCCACCCAGCGTGTGGGTGGATCACCCCTCAAGGCGTTTGCCAGTATTACCCACAGGCAAGCCATGCTATCGCTCAATAACGCTTTTGAAGAGGATGAGCTAGTCGCTTTCGACAAGCGTATACGCGATGCGTTAGGGCGGGACGATATCGAATATGCCGTGGAGCCTAAATTCGACGGCCTTGCCATTACACTCACCTACGAAAACGGCTTGCTGACGCAAGGCGCAACACGTGGCGATGGCTATACAGGCGAAGATGTCAGCAGCAACCTGCGCACCATCCGCGCGATTCCAACCAGGCTGCATACTTCATCACCACCAAAACTGCTGGAAGTACGTGGCGAGGTATTGATACTCAAGCGTGACTTTGAAAAGCTGAACCGCGAGCAGGAAAGCCGAGGTGAGAAGCTGTTTGCCAACCCACGTAATGCCGCCGCAGGCAGCCTGCGCCAGCTCAATCCCAATATCACCAGAACACGCCCACTGACATTTTTTGCTTATGGCCTGGGCGCAGCAGAAGGCATCCCCACGCTCACTACCCACAGCATGGCGATGGATTATCTGGCTGGCTTGCGTTTACCGGTGTGTGTTGAACGCGCCAAGGTTAAAGGTTTGCAGGGCATACTGGAGTACTACCAGAACATAGGCGCAAAACGTTCTGCGCTGCCTTTTGATATTGATGGCGTGGTGTACAAGGTCAACAGTCTGAGCCAGCAAGCTGAACTGGGGTTTGTGTCAAGGGCGCCACGCTGGGCCATAGCACACAAATTCCCGGCACAAGAGGCATTGACCATCGTCGAGGCAATTGAGGTACAAGTAGGGCGTACCGGCGCTATCACCCCGGTGGCGCGTCTTAAGCCGGTATTTGTTGGCGGCGTTACCGTCACCAACGCCACCTTACATAATGAAGATGAGCTACGCCGCAAAGACGTGCACATAGGTGACACGGTCAGCGTGCGCAGGGCAGGGGATGTCATTCCAGAAGTAGTGGGCGTCGTACTGGAAAAGCGTCCGGCCGATGCACGTGCTTTTGTCATGCCGACTGCCTGCCCTATTTGCGGTTCGCATGTTATCCGCCAGGAGGATGAGGCCATCGCGCGTTGCAGTGGCGGTCTGTTCTGCCCGGCACAACGTAAACAGGCGATCCTGCATTTTGCCTCACGTCGCGCCATGGATATCGAAGGCTTGGGTGAAAAGCTGGTAGATCAGCTGGTCGAAGCACAACTGGTGCATACCCTGGGCGATATCTATCGGCTGGATCTTGCGACGCTGGCCAATCTCGATCGTATGGCAGAAAAGTCGGCACAAAATATCCTGCAGGCACTTGAGCACAGCAAGAACACCACGCTGGCACGCTTTATCTATGCGCTTGGTGTGCGTAACGTTGGTGAAGCCACAGCCAAGGACCTAGCGCGTCATTTTGGCAGTCTGCAAGCGCTGCAAAATGCCGATTTAGCGGCATTGGTACAGGTGCCGGATGTCGGGCCTATCGTTGCGGATTCTATTTTCCAGTTTTTAAGTGAGCCGCATAACCGCGAAGTGATTGCCGCGCTAACAGCGGCTGGTATCCATTGGCAGGAAACCGCTGGCAAAGCCAATACTGAAGGTGTATTGACCGGCAAAACCTTTGTGCTGACCGGCACACTGCCCAATATGAGTCGTGAGCATGCGAAAGAGCTGATAGAGGCTGCGGGTGGCAAAGTCAGTGGCAGCGTGTCCAAAAAAACCGATTTCGTAGTGGCCGGTGCTGAAGCGGGCAGCAAACTGGATAAAGCGCAGGAGCTGGGTGTGGCAATATTGGATGAAACTGCATTCGTCGCCATGCTGCCTGCATCATGAGTTATGGCCATGACTGATTACCAAAGCTGGCTACCCGATGTGATCCGTATTGCCCGCGAGGCGGGAGATGCCATTATGGAAGTCTATCGCAGCGATATTGCAGTCGTGCGCAAGCAGGATAACTCGCCGCTGACGCACGCCGATATTGCGGCGCATCACGTGATTGAATCCGGCTTGCAAAAGCTCACTCCACATCTACCGCAACTGTCTGAAGAATCCATCGCCATTCCCTATAGCACACGCGCAACATGGCGCCGTTATTGGCTGATAGACCCGCTGGATGGCACGCGCGAGTTTATCAAGCGCAATGGCGAGTTTTCGGTCAATATCGCGCTGATCGACCACGGCAAACCTATCATGGGTGTGGTATATGGCCCAGACAAAGAGCAGCTGTATTATGGCTGCGCTGGCCTAGGCGCTTTCAAACAGGAAGGCGATGGAGAAATCCAACGCATTCACGCCAGACCGCTTAATGTGAATGACCTGACTATCGCCGGAAGTCGCTCCCATGTCAGCGTTAAAACCAAGGCCTTTTTAAACAAGGTAGGCGGGAACCTTTCCATACCAAAATCAATCTCTCTAGGCAGCTCCCTCAAGATTTGCCTGGTGGCAGAAGGGCTGGCAGATTTGTACCCACGCCTGGGGCTGACATCAGAATGGGATACCGCTGCAGCCCAGTGTGTACTGGAAGAAGCAGGAGGGCTGTTAACCGATCACCAAGGTGAGGCCTTCACTTACAATACAAAAGATTCGTTACTAAACCCGGAGTTCTTTGCACGCGGAGCAACACCGCATAATTGGAGCCAATATTTGGAGTAGTTTATGCAATTTCGTTTTTTAACACTCGCACTATTCATCGCGTTATCCACCCAGGTCAAGGCCGAGGACGCCAAGGCTGAAGAAGAAAGCGCCGTCAGCAAAATTGAGGCATGTAACAAGGCCATCAAGGAAGGCGATGCATCCAAGGCGCTTGCCTATGCCGGACAGGTACTGAAGCTGGATGCCAATAACCGTGAAGCCTTATTATGCAAGGGCCGTGCACATGGTGGCACCGGGCAGAACAAGGAGGCGCTGACAGCCCTGCAAGCAGCAGAGAAGCTATCATCCAACCCGCTGGAACACATGGTGGCACTGACCTTGATTGGTAATGTACAGACTAGCGACAAGCAATTTTCAGAAGCCATTGCCTCATACCAGGCAAGCCTGGCACTGGCACAAAAGGCAGGAAATACCCGCTTTGAGCGTATTGACCACAACCTGATCGGTGATGCCTATGTTGCCAACAACCAACTGGAGCAGGGCTTGAAGAGCTACTTAGTCGGCAGTCAGTTAGCTGCTAATGGCAACGAACATGCCGACAGCTATGAGCGTATTGCCGCTACCTACAGTGCTTTGGGAAAATATGATCTTGCCGTTGAACATCAGATCAAAGCTGTATTGGCAGAAACCGGTAATGGCGACCTGGATCACCAAGCCAATGCCGGTCTTGAGCTGGGCCGTTATTTGACACAGGCCGGTGACTATCTTAAAGCTGAAAGAGCTATCAATAAAGTAGTGAACCTGAGCAAGGAAAATGGCGGCGCTTACTGGGAAGCCAAGAGCTATTACTACCTTGGCATCACCAAGACTGCCAGCAATCAAACAGCCGATGCCAGGAAACTGCTACAGGATGCGCAACGCATTTCCGACGAGATCGGCGAGCAGGAGTTAAGTGGCGATATTAAACTGGCGCTGGCCAAGTTACCTAAATAGTAGGCCAGCTTAAGTGTAAGAAATATTGTCATGCTGGTGTAAGGCAAGGGTTAATTCTACGACTAAGCAATATCTACGAAATGCCTACAGGGAGTTAACCCATGCTTATCCTTAAAAAGTCAGACATCACGCCATCAGAAATCACGCCGCGCGAGGTATTCGAGAACAGGAAAGAGTTAGAGCATAGGCGTGAATTCATCAAGACTGCAGGGGCCGGCCTGATTGCAGGCGCAGCATTGGCTACTGGCTTACTTCCCAGGCAGGCACAAGCCGCCGTGCAGCGCCAGAAGCTAGCCGCAGGCAAGACAGCATTCGGCGCTGGTGAAAAACTTACCTCATACGAAGACGTCACCACCTACAATAACTATTACGAATTCGGCACCAGCAAAAGCGACCCTGCCGCTGAGTCCAAATTTTTCAAGCCAAGCCCCTGGACGGTGTCGATTGAAGGTGCTGTCAAAAAAGCCAAAACTGTTTCTATCGAAGATATCCTCAAGATTGCCCCGCTCGAAGAACGTATCTACCGCATGCGTTGTGTAGAAGCCTGGTCTATGGTCATTCCCTGGATAGGCCTGCCATTGGCGCAGTTGATCAAGTTTGCAGAGCCTACCGGCAATGCCAAGTACATTGAATTTATTTCAGCCGCAGACCCGCAAACCATGCCTGGCGTGCGTGTGCCGGTGTTGGATTGGCCTTATGTAGAAGGCCTGCGCCTGGATGAAGCCATGAACCCGCTAGCGCTACTGGCAGTTGGCTTGTATGGAGAAGTATTACCCAACCAGAATGGCGCACCGATGCGACTGGTCGTGCCGTGGAAATACGGTTTTAAAGGCGCCAAGGCTATCGTCAAGATTCGCTTCACCGACACCATGCCCAAAACAGCCTGGATGAAGGCAGGGCCTAGCGAATACGGCTTCTATGCCAACGTCAATCCAACTGTGGATCATCCTCGCTGGACACAGGCTTCAGAGCGTCGTATTGGCGGCGGCCTATTCTCGCCGCGCATCAAGACCCAGATGTTTAATGGCTATACCGAGCAAGTAGGGCAGTTGTATGCAGGTATGGATCTGCGTAAAAACTTCTAAATAAAAATTACGATTAGCAGATGAAAATCCCCAGTAAGCAGCAAATTGCCCGGATCAAGGCCGGGCTTTTTATTGCCGCCTTGATTCCTCTGGCAAGGCTGGTGTGGCTTGGTGTGCATGATGCCCTGACTGCCAACCCCGTGGAATTTGTTGAGCGCTCTACCGGCACCTGGGCGTTGGCTATCCTGCTGATCACGCTGGCCATGACGCCTATCAAGCTACTCACCGGCGTGGCATGGCAGATTCAATTCCGCCGCATGATGGGTTTGTTCATGTTTTTCTACGCCTGCCTGCATTTTATTACCTATGTCTGGCTGGATCACTGGTTTGCATGGGTGGATATCGCCAAAGACATTGCCAAGCACCCTTATGTGCTAGTGGGCTTCAGCGCCTTTATTTTAAGTATTCCGCTGGCGGTGACCTCCAATAAAGCCATGATGCAACGCCTGCGTGAACGCTGGAAAAAGCTGCATCAGCTGGTCTATGTAATCGCCATCCTGGGTGTAGTGCATTTCTGGTGGCTGGTGAAGAAAGATATCCGCGAACCCTTAATCTATGCGGTCATTCTGGCAGTATTGCTGGGCATCCGCATTTACTTTTATTATAAAAAAACCAGAAAATGACATATCCCTGTAAGGGGCAGGGGAGAGCCGCGACTAAGCCATAAGCAGATAACACTAGTCGCTTAACATTAAAGGGGAAATCGCAATGTCATTGTTCACAAGGTATTATTTAGCACTCACCAATCTGCTGGACTATTTGGCGCCCATCATTCCGCTATTGGCATTAAGGCTGATACTGGCCTGGGAATTCGGTGAATCCGGCTACGAAAAACTCACAGGCGACAACTGGTTTGCTGATGTCAGTTTTCCATTCCCATTCAATCTGTTACCAGCTGACATCAGCTGGAATATCTCGATATGGTTTGAAATAGGGGGCGCAATCGCATTAATACTAGGCCTGGGCACCCGTTTTGTGACCATATCGCTGATGATTCTCACCGTAGTTGCCATTTCCGCTGTGCACTGGCCAGAACACTGGAACACGCTTGGCGAATTGCTTAAAGGCTACCGTATTGTGGACGAAGATGGCGATGGTTTTGGCAACTACAAGTTGCCGGCAATTTATCTATTTATGTTTGTACCGTTATTATTTAGTGGCCCAGGCAAATTAAGTATCGATTACTTGATAAAAAATCGTATCGACAATAAATAATTAAAACAAATAATTATAGATATATATTAATAATCAACATTAAATAATAGCTTCAACTTTATTGCACCGTAGGCCTCTTTAAGACAGAATGTTTCTTAAGCCACTTATCAAGTGGTATAAAAATAATACATTCATTTTTACGGCTTAGTCTCTCGACCTCAGTCATTAATTTAGGAGGGCACGATGCAATATCAAATTGATATCTTTCTTAACTCACTCAACGAATTCTGGGGGCAGATTGCAACATTCTTCCCCAAATTACTCGCAGTTATCGTTATCCTGCTTTTTGGCTGGATATGCGCCAAGGCTGCATGTATAGGCGTTAAGCGTATCCTTGAGTTTACCCAGTTCGATAAGTTTGCCGATAAATCCGGCCTTGAAGCCTTTCTTAAACACAGTGAGTTCGATCTCACCCTTAGCGGCATCATCGGTCAGGTTATCTATTGGCTGGTAATTCTGTTATTCGTTATCACTGGCGCCAATACGCTAGGCCTGAATGAAGTCGCCAGCATGCTGCACCAGTTAGCTAACTACCTGCCCAAGATCATCGTTGCCATACTGGTGATGATATTCGGCACACTGCTGGCACGCTTCGTTAACCGCCTGGTATTCACTTGGTTGCATGGCATCAAGTTCGAAGGGGCCCTTGCCATCAGCACCTCGGCTGAATATGCCATTCAGGTATTCGCGCTGTTTGTAGCGCTGGAGCAGCTGGATATTGGTACACAGCTTTTGACAGCACTCTTTGTCATTATTTTTGGCGCTATTTTCCTTGCGCTAGCCATCGCATTTGGCCTTGGTGGCAAGGAGTGGGCAGCCAGGATTATTGAGAACATCCAGGCAAATAAAAAACGTTAAGCTTATAGATTGATTGGATAAAGGCCTGCATTTAGCAGGCCTTTATTTTTGTCTTAATATTTATGCCACTTTGGTACGGTACCGTATGTTCGATTTCAAACTTCAGGAATATGATCTAACTCGTAATCAATAAAAAATAGATGTTGCAGTTTCACGGTCGGGGAAATATGCAGTCCATAAGAAAGTAGGCAGAAAATGGTTAGCGAAGATGAGTACGAGCAAAAGTTCAGCACTTTGATCGACGCACTAAATCAAGCGCGTGTATTACACGAATCGTCAACGCCGGAAACTCGGCAGACGATACTTAATGAGTGGGAAAAACTAAAAGCAGAATTCAACAATTTAGTTAGCTCACGTAGACAGGCCAGTCCAGGTTAGCAAATCATCGCCGCAGCAACCAAAACATGAAATGAGAAAAAGCCAGCATTTGCTGGTTTTTTTATTTGTGCTGCCAAGGGTAAGGCCTAGGCTTGATTAAAATTATTGGTCTAATCGCGTCAATTGAATTGCGCGTAATTGAAGTTATGTTAGAAACCCAATAAACATCATGGTTTGCAACCATAGTGGGGATATAGGGTTATTTGATGATAACTTTCATTGTAGCCATACCATTTAACATAATATACATTATGCGAAGTAACGACGATATAAAAAAACAAGACCCCCTAATACTGTAGCCACACTCCCGCTATGATCGCCAACCTCTGGCGCGTTGAGTAAGGAAAGACTTAAGGCCAACGCCAGGATGATAACGACGCCTGCTTTCCTGGAGGCACCACGAAAAACTTTAAAGTACTCACGCTTTTTTTCGCTTGTTTCAGTCTCACTTCTGATTTCCGCTATAACAATTGCAGGATCGATACCAATACATTCTGCAATCTTGAAACACGCATAATCGTCTGGCCCATTTCGACCTTTGTAATAATCGTGGACACGTTGTTCAGGAACATCAATATGTTTAGCCAAGGCATAATTGCTTGTTATATTTAGTTTTTTCTTGCATTCGTCTAAATATTCAATTGTCTTCATTGTATAGCTGCCTTTAATTCTTCAATTGATGGTAATGCTTTAGCTTCAACCCGAAAAGTTCTAATTCCAGCCTCTTCAGTAATCAGATCACGAGCTGCATCTTTCAGTACGTTGTGCGTTTTATCGTCCACTTCAACGATTGCATGTACTGAAAAATCCTTATTGCAGATGACGAAATCAGCCACTTTTTGCCTGGCTTTATAGAACTTAGAGTTACGGTTTTTACCTGTCCCCGTAGCCCCTATGAAGCTTGAAAAAGCGACTTGAGAAAGAATAATTTTTTCTCCTTCGTAAGCTTTTGATAGCTTCCAGTACATATTTTGCTCAATTTCAGATAAGGGTCTTTTACTGAAATATCTACTGCTTTCGCTTGCTCCAGCAGCTTTTACCAAAACCCTAATTACCAATATTACAAATATAAACAATAGGATAGAAGCTACATAAACCACCGGAAGACCAATTATTTTCATGGCCTGATGATATTCCAATAATAATATTGACGACATCACGCTAGCAGGAGTATAAATGCGACTAATCCTGATGTCAGGATTATTGATTAATTACTCAAACAAACCTAAGGACAACGACATGATTAAGCTAGAGATCAAAGACCCAAAACCAGTAGAGCGCAAATGGATAGACAAAGGCACTGGAGAACAACGATCAATGCGCATACAGACCCTGCTGGCCTATCTACCTAACGCAAACGGCACACTTGATGGCACCTATGACAAAGTTGAGTGCATCCTCAATAACAACCAGCCCAGTTTTCCGGCTGGCATGTATGAGCTCACCCCAGCATGCATTTATCTTGACCGAAACGGACGCTTACAGGTTGGCCTAAGCAACATCCAACCAGTCGCAAATCAACAAACCAAAGCGGCCTAATCTAGTGTACGAACGTTCAGCAACTAACGGGTTTTCAACTTGCAGTGCTAGTACCACTGCAAGTAATTCCCAAAAGTGGGAAAAAGCGTGACACAACCCACCATGAAATTCGATTCAGTCATTTGTGATTGGTTAAGTTTTAGACATGATTTTGCAGCTAATTCAGTAAACCCAGTTTTAGAGTCAGGCAAGATACTAAAAATAGACCGCAATGGTCTTATTGAACAAGAAATGCAGCAATGGGAACAAATACGTTGCCCAAGCTCTGATACCAGCATCCGCATTAAATGCGATGGGCGGCGTTTATGGTTCCAAGGCAACATCGGCAGATTTAGAGAGCAAAGCAATTTGCTCGGCCATACATTGCAGGAGTGTTTTGATAAAGCTGCCCTCTTTATCAGAGCACTTATGCCAGAGCTAGATTTGCGCTCATTAGGCACTATTGAGCGCGCAGGAACGATTGCGGAATACGGCACATACCTCACCAGAATAGATTTAGCAGCAAATTTTCATACCGATGAATATTTGAAGCTCGCACAGCAACTCTCATCACGACGCATTGGGCAACGTGTCGCACGTGTAGGCAAGTACGGTCCTACATGGGGATATGACACAAAGCGCGGACAGTACTGGAAAGCAAAGCTTTATGACAAGCTAGCTGAAATGCAAGGCATGCGTACACCCCACGCCAACCAGACTACAGCACGATTTGAAATACAACTAGGCAGTGAATACCTCAGACAAAACGGGTTAAACAAGCTAATGAAATGGAAAGACGACATGGAAAAAACTGTGTATGCAAAATTCGCCGGACAGGCATTTGCTGAGAACTCTACATCAGAATCATGGGCTGACATCCCTACCCGTTTAAGGCAACACGCAATTATGTGGCGCGACGGTGTAGACCCTAAAAGCTACTTAACCAAGTCAGCCTATTACCGCGCTCGCGCTGGCCTGATTGAATATGGCGTTGATATATCTGCGCCTTGCAATGTTATGAACCTCACCCAGCGCATCAAGGTTATTGAAGTAAGACAGCTTAACGCCTACAGGCACGCAGCCTGATGTACTACTCCCCTACCCTCTATTCTTGGTGCCAAAACCAGCTACCTAGCACATCTGATCTGACACCATTGGTGTCACAAAAAGCTTCTGCAGCAGATCCAGGTGACACCAATTGAATGATCCTGAAATCCAAACGATAGCAGAGCGCTATGACATCAGCTACCTACAGGCAAAACGTCAACAGGAGCGCTTTAAACAGTTATTAGCAGTAGCTGGTAATGCAACACGTTTGTATAAGTATCTAATATCAGTAATTAGGGAAGCCAAATGACAACCGGCTACCTAGCTGCCGGATCATGCTGGCCTACGACAACCGAGGCCATCAATGCAGTCTACGGAACTGATAACGGACAAATTGAAACAATATCCGGCACCGTCTACTACTTCAAAAACGTACTAGATGCAGGCGTCTAGAAGCAAAACTATTACACATTGGCATCAGGTGCCTTTCAACTAGGTGGAACAAGAACACTACCTACGCCAGTTTATGGCTCTTGCACCATTGAAACAGCCCCGCATTACTCTCCGGCATACCCAACAACACTAACCTGCACAAATTGCACTGGCGGTGGATCAGGATCAAGCACACCCGTTGAACTATGGAACGGCACATACGATTACGCAGCTGCTGCAGCTGCTTGGTCTTTTGCTTTCGTCACTGTGATGGGTACATGGCTGATAGCAAAGAACATAGGAACAATACTGAGCGCCATTAGGCGCTGGTAAAAAAATTTGGGATACCGTCCCCAAATCCGTACACGCCGGACGCGTGGTTTTAAATGGAGTATCAAAAATGAAATTTCTACTCAATGTGCTATTTGTTTTCTTAACCCTCATGGGCTTTGTTTCCGGCAATGCATTTGCTGTTGGCCCTGATTTTACAACGCTCACAACTGGCGTAGATTTCAGCACCATTGGCCCAGCACTGCTGTTGATCGCTGTAGCAATCTCTGGCGTTTACGTGATCTGGAAGGGCGCCAAGATGATCCTTGCCGCTATCAAGAGCGCCTAAGCAACAAACTAGCCCTGGCCTCACGGCTGGGGCTTTTTTGAGCCACCAATCATGCTGACAATGACCCCCGATATCGTATATATATTCTGCTTTTTCGAGTTTGGATTGCTGTGCGCCTGGGCGGCCATAAAAGGCATGAGCGATGAATAAAAACAAATCTATAGTCATTGCATTACTAGTTTTAATCCCACTCACATCACGAGCAGAATTAAAGTGGGATTTAGCGGTTTATACAACATATGCAACATACGCAGCTGCTAGCCTAGCAGTACTAGCGGGAGCGCCAGCAATAGCAGTAGGCGGCACCATAGCAGTGGGCCTTCATGCTATCGGTCTTAGCCTTTATTGGGACGACATTACAGACCCTGACAGCGCTAATTCTGAACAGGCGCCTAAAGGCATTTCAGTCATTCTTGACCCGAACACCCCTTTAGTCGTTCCTGACGGCTGGAGTGCTGCTGCAACTGGTGCACAAGAACCAACGCCACCTAATACAACACCAACCAAGGCACACGTTACAACCGACATTCCTATTTCCTACACTGAGATTACCGACGTTGTCCACTACGAATCAGAAGACCCTACAGCACAGGACATAATCACCTGGATAGGAGAAGACACACTGTTTGTTATCGACTCAATCGACAATGCACCACAAAATGCAGCATTTATTGTTTTGCATGGTCACTACAGCGACAAGCCAACGATAACCAATTTTGTCGTAAACATTTTCAGAACGATTAGCTGCAAAGCAGGCTATGCACAAGGCACCGATAATCTCTGTCACATGACTGACGAAACACTGGTTGAGAAGCCACGCGATGGACTTTGTGAACTCACAAAAAAAGCCGGTAAATTCGAACCCGCCAGAAATGATCCAGACTGTGCTAGTTCAAAAATAGCAGGTCAAGGAACCTCAACACTCACAGCAACATCGCCCGGCAATAAATCTACGATTGCCATAAACAACGATGGCAAAGTCACTGCTACTAGCTCTAAATTCAATTCCACAACAAATAAGACATCAACTAATACAGGCACATTCAGCAGTGACAACAACCTCACCTCCTTACAGTCCACCGAGCAAACAGGCGATCAGACAGCAGTTGACCCAGGCACAGGTGGAGGCGGTGGAGGCAACACCACTGTTGTTAACTTCCCGAACGATTATTCAAGATCAGGAGAAGCCCAAACAGCCGCCAACTCCATCATTCAGAAACTAGACCCGCTTACCTCAATGACAGGAGAAGCCGACGGATCAGGCACTGACCCTGACTTCAGTAATGGCTTTGGATCAACATTTGATGGATTGACTAGCTGGACGCTCCCACCGCATACGTCAACATGCCCAACAGCCACATTCAATGTCTGGGATCACACGTTTAATTTAGATGCCCAGTGCAACGTATTCGACCAGGTAAAAGCTCCCTTAAGTTTTGCTATGGTTGCGGCCTGGGTAATCCTTGCATTACTTATTGTCCTGGGCGCATAGCATGCCAATCATCACAGCCGCCTTAGCCTGGTTCCTAAGATCAGCCCTTTTAAAGGCCACAATACTGACGATCTTGTTTGCAATCGTTGCCTCACTAGTCCCTAAAATCATCACCTACATTTCACCATTCATAGGCACAGCAGGCTTAAACAATGCCTTCGCCAATATTCCACCAGGTATCTGGTTTTTTATAGATGCTATGCGGCTGGATTTTGGTTTACCACTTGTCATTGCAGCTTACATCGCGCGTTTCCTTATTCGCAGAATTCCGGTAATTGGATAACTATGAGATATATATTTGAATGCGATAACGAAGCTGAACTACTGGAACTCAGAGACAGATTAAACGCCCTTTACCCAGCAAAACAAATCCCTGATCCTAAACTGGACCAGCGGTTATTAGAATGTGATTTAACCATGCGTTCCATTAACGTTTTACGTGCTGAGGGTATTGAAACACTAAGGGATTTGATAGGGTTCAACAGGTATAAATTACTACAGTTCAACAACCTAGGCAGAAAATCCCTTAATGAAATTGAAACATACCTAGAAAGCCTTGGGTTAGAACTTAAGCCACGCTAATGCCGCTTCTCGCTTATATAGGCCTACAGGGTAACGGTAAGACATACGAAGTTGTTACCGTCCTGATTCTAGAAGCGCTTATGGCCGGACGTAGGGTAGTCAGCAATATTGCAGGCCTTAACTACGATCTAATGTTCTCAATTGCTGTAGAGCGCGGCACCCCACCTGACAAAGTTGGTGAACTGGTTAATCTTGATCATCACTTTATTATGAAGCCTGACTTTTGGATTACCGACCATTACCTAGAGCAGCACGGTGATGATGTATATAAAACTACAACAATTATTCATCCTGGTGACTTGGTCGCCTTAGATGAAATCTGGCGCTTTTGGGATGGCTTTGCACCTAAGGATTCAGAAGGCAATAAGCGTCCGCCATCAGTGCTTAATTTCCTGCGCATGCATCGTCACATGACCAACGATAAAACTGGCCTGTGCTGTGAGATCGCCATCATCACACAGGACTTGGGCGACATACACCGCAGCTTTAAAAATGTCATCGATCAGACCTTCGTCATGACAAAACACACCGCGCTAGGATCAACAAAGCGCTATCGGGTCGATATTTATCAGCGCTATAACACACGACGCAAGCCCATTAATTCACTACAGAAAAGCTACGATCCAAAGCTGTTCGAGCTTTATTCCTCACACTCTCAGGCTAAGGAAGGCGCTGCAACTCCAAAAGAGCAGCGTATCGACACTAGAGGCAACCTGTTATCAGGCAAGCGCTTCGTGCTGTTTATCCCGCTGTTCCTGATTGGGATGATCTTCTCTATCTACAAGCTCAATCAATTTTTTCACCCGGAGACTAAGCATGCCGATCAAACACAACCCGTGGGCATACCTGCGCCTGGCGAAACTGCTGTTGCGGCTAATGTCCTACCTCAAGCGGTAGTACCCGAACCCAAAACCACCTGGCGCATTTTGGGCTATTACCAGCTAGGCAATGATCTAACACTAGTCATGCGCAACGACCAGGGCATTACCCGTTATGTAGTAAGCCCATCAAATATAAGGCTTGCTGGCCTCGACATCGGCGCGATCCTTGATAACGATGCCTATTCGAACTGGACAGGTTCAACCCTGAACACACAGCCAGGCAAACCATGAAAATATACGCAATCGTGGCTTTTTATGTATTTTCAGCGCCAATCTATGCGGCTGACTTCACGCTTAACCTGGACTCCATCAAGCTCAACGAATTAGCCAAAATTGTTTATGGTGAAATCCTGCATGCGCCTTACATTGCCGATGACAGCTTTAACCGTGACGAAACCACAGTCACGCTGCGCATCATCAACCAGGATCAAAAGACCATTGCCAATGCATTGACCAGGCTAGCGACTAATAATGGTTACCAGGTCACCAAACAAGGCGGCTTAACCTACATTGAGAAAAGCAAAGTAGAACCGGTCATCGATGATGATCGCACCGCTTTTTACTACCAGCCTCGATACAGAAACGTGCAATACCTGGCTGACATGCTATCCAGCATTTTCACTAAAGGACGCTTTACCTTCCAGCGCCAAGGTGCCATGACGCAGACACCCACATCAGAAGCAAAGACCAATGACGTAGGCACCAGTGCAGCCAGCTACCAATCTAAAAACTATGATTCTTTTATTTTCTACGGCACTGACAAAGAAACTGCTCAGCTTCAAAAGCTGCTTAAACAGGTAGACATACCAAGCGGTGAAATTCTGGTTAAAGCCTACATTTACGAGGTCACAGCAAATAAGGGTCAACAGACAGCATTTTCTGCGGCCGTAGACCTTCTAAACTTTAAACTAGGCATCAGTACCGGACAAAATGTCCTAAGCAATGCACTGAGCTTTAAAGGCGCTGGCATAGAGGCTGTTTATAGTGCTTTATCAAGCGATAGCCGCTTCAAGATCGTTAGCGCTCCAAGCCTGCGGGTAAAGGATCGGGAGAACGCTAAATTTACGGTTGGGCAAGAGGTGCCTATACTGGGATCAGTAAGCTATCAGGGAATAGGCCAGGCTGTACAAAGCGTACAGTACAAATCTAGCGGTATTATCCTGGATATTTACCCGATCATCAGAGCTGACAACATCGAGCTCCAGATCAACCAGCAGCTATCCAACTTCATCCCGACAACAACAGGCGTCAACAACAGCCCGACTTTGATCAAACGCGAATTATCAAGCGTGGTGAACTCTCAGGATGAAGATATTATCGTCATGGGTGGACTTGAAGAAACCACTGCCAACGAGTCTAAAACAGGCTTTAAATGGCTTCCTGACTGGTTAAAGAACAACGGTAATTCAAATACTAAGAGCGATATATTACTAGTTCTACAAGTTACCAGGCTTTGATTGAGCACCTCCCGCCCGCAACGTAGTGAGGACGGAAGGAGCGCAGATCAGAGATTGGTGACATATAAGATCCTGGCCAGGCAAAGATCTGACACCATTGGTGTCAGATATTGTCTCTCTTATACAACATTGCACCCATTCCTATATCTTTTTAGATATCATTCGTTTATTCTTCATACTAATGCTAGTAATGCTAGTAATGCTAGTAATGCTAGTAATGCTAGTAATGCTAGTAATGCTAGTAATGCTAGTAATGCTAGTAATGCTAGTAATGCTAGTAATGCTAGTAATGCTAGTAATGCTAGTAATTCTAATAATGCAAACAAATCTAATAAATTCTATGCTTCACCAAAATGCTTAATCCATTACCTGATACAGACTCCCTACTACAGGAGCTTAATGGTATTCGACTGACTGGGGTAATTCTTACCTACGAACTAAAAATTAGGAAACTTAAGAAAGCTATTGATGCCTTAAAGGATGACATAGCTGAGTATCATATGTTTCTTGCTTCTCTTTATTGCCTTACAGGCGAAACAGAGAAAATGAAGTACCACGGCAATATTTCTATGCAGCACGCAAATGCAGGTCAGATCATTTATCACAGCGTTACTCTTGGTAATAGTGGTTTTTTTTCAGAGTCTAGAAATCTTATTGATTTATTAACTGAAGATAATTTTATTATTGACGATAAACCTGACATACACCTGATAAATATGTCACTTGCTAACCAGGCATACAAAATGGTTTTACCTATAGTGAATAAATATAAAACTACAGAACTACCACTTGCTGCAAGCGTTCATCAAACGCTTCAAAAGTATGATATCGCCGAAAAAACCATCTTATCGATGCTTGACATTGCTGGAACTGTCCTTAGAGATCACAACCTCATCAAAAACTCTGATCTGGTAATTATCTATAATGATCGGCTCGAAGTACTAAACATAAGTATCCCAGTAAGTTTGCAGCCTACTGAAATGGTAGATATTGAGTGGGAATTTATGAATAAATTATTCACTCAAATGCCAGAAGCACCAGTTCAAAACATTCATATTGGTTTCACTTCAGTTCAAACATGACCACAACTCCTACCGATATAGCCAACTTAGCAATGCAAATAAATGCAGATGTAAACTATTCCACAAATGCAGCAGATAGGGCAGTTATAGGTAGGGCTTATTATTCAGCCTACCATGTTGGTCAGCAAATTATTACTAAGTACAGATTGCCCTTTGCATCAAGCCCTGTACGTGGCTCACATATGAAAGAGCTCACAAGACTCACAGAGTGTAAACCTAGCTCAACGCCAGACTATATAACAGTACAATCAATTGGATATATGGCTTCAAGAACTCTGAACCCACATAGAGTTCATGCTGATTATTTAATTAATGACCCTCTCCCCCCTTCTATGAAGCCCGAAGCCCTAGCGAGAGTGCAAAAGATTCTAGAAAACGCAAAAAAAATCCTCTAGTCAACTGATCTGACCATTTGCACGAATAATATAATCTCCGCACCAGTGAACACGGTTTTCCATTTCCTTAATTTGACTTTTTACTTTATCTAATTGGCTCCCACGTTCAATAGCCGCAAGCGCCTCAGCAACTTTATCACTGTCCGATCCTACATAAACGCGCTGCCTATCTTCACCATTTTTACCTGGGTAAATCAGGTATAAATATTTTCCGTCTTTCCAGGTCGTACCAGCATAAATGGTGCCCATATCAACCAGCTCGGCTTCCCGATCCTTTAGCTGGTTGTATATCTCCTGCAACTTTTCAGCGCGACCACGCACATCATTAAGATATGAAAATAGGTTATTAAGCCCTGTAAAACGGTGGTCTAGCTTCATTTCCTTGGTTGCTTTATCAATTGATTGCTTAGCCATTTTTTCTTCTCCTACCTTCTTCAGTTAGCATGTGGTCTGGCGTTGGGTTACTCTCTGCCCATTTATTAGCTTCCCAAGTGAAGAAAGCTCTTACAGCTACGTTAATGACCAATAAAAATACAAAACAAGATATCCAACCAATACAAAAAATCGTCAAAAATCCCATGATTATTTCCTCCAAATATCTCTGATCAAATGAAAACAAAACCTAACTACAGGCACAGAAAAGTAACCTGCTAAAAATGCTGCAAAGACTGCTAAATACATCATGATCTTCCTTTCGCGTTGTGGTCTATGTTAAGTGGTGTCAGCCCTGTAAGGGTGCCGCCACTTGGCATAGAGCCAAGCCAGCTGTAAACCTAAATTTGTGTCAATCCCCGCAGCCCGACAGGGTGCGGTTTATGCCGCGAAAGCCCCGAAGGGGACGTGGAATAAATAGCAGGGATTTACTCGGATTTGGGTTTGTAGTTACAGCGACAGAAACCAAGCGCGGAGCGCACAAGGAGTTTCCTCTAGCGGGTTTGGGCTGGCAATGAAGCCCATGCTTTTTATATGTGGTGACAGATCAGGGCACATGTTCACGAACAGCTGACACCAAATATACATACATTTAGATTTAAAGGGTTCTCTATAGCTCTATAGATAGCCTTTTCCATTCATTGGCAAAAACAGCTTATTCCTGATAAATTGGCAGCATATGCAGTTCAACAACGGTTTTCATAGAATTCTCAATATAGACACAGGGACATTAATCCCCTTCTATTCCATCAATTCAAAATTATATCAAGTGTGATATAGTGCTAGCCGTATATGATGGTGATTACATAACAGAGGACTTAAGAAAGCTCCCTCAAAATCATGCTGATTTGATAGAGGCCTTTCTTCAAGAACTAATTGATGATGAACGGGCTCTTACAACATTACTTAGAAGAGATGCCGTAAATCATTGTCCGGACTTCAATTCGAAGGTTATTGAGTTTTTATTGAGGGCTGGATACAACCTAGCTCGTATTAGTCCTAAAGGCGGCATCCTAGGGCGTTACAGAATTATTTATGCAATCGACAACCAACACGATGATTTTTATTTGCTTGCCATTGTAGAAAAGAATTTCACTGACACGTACACAGAAGCCAAATACAACTATGAGCCTAATCATCCTATTACAACAAGAATATGTGCAGAGTACGAGCACTCCAGAATTCCATATGTATAAGTCGGAAGAGCCTACTCAAACTATTACTTCCAACGGTTTTCCAAGTAATAATATTGAGAACCTTCATGAGCATACTGCCGGTGAAGACATTAGGTCGCCTTTAACTCGTAAGTTTCCTCGCGGTTATATGAAGAAAAGGCTTGAGGAAATTGACCCACAATATAAGAATCGTGCCATTCAGGCTCGGCAAGCGCTAGCTATTGAGCAATCCGACTTCAAACCAGTAAGTCTGGCTACACTTAGATTACGTAAGGGTCTTACACAACACGAGTTAGCTGCAAACATAGGGACAAGTCAGTCACATATTGCAAAAATTGAATCTGGTTCATTAAAAGTCTATCTGATAACAGCAATTAAAATTTCACAAGCCCTTGAAATATCTTTAGATGAATTGAGCAGGTGCATTCAGCTAGATCAAGAACTATCAATCAAACAAATTCCAGTAATAAATATATGAGCAGATATGCCCACGCAATTTTTTGCGACGATATTAGATATGAAATAGGCAATAAACATAGCCTAATCGGAATCTACAACGGAGAGATGATCGCTCCTGAATTCCCCCTCTTGCTACCCAAACTCTGCGTTCATACTTTAATAGCAACGCCAATTGACCAAAGGTTTAGTTCATTATCAGTCCAACTACTCCAGGATGATGTAATTGTAAGATCAAATGAACTTAGCTTTGAAGAGCTTGACCAGATGCAAACCACAATGATATCTCTTCCAGACAGATTAGGACCAGGAAGGCTGATGGTCATGGGATCGCAATTCTTCCTTACCCCATTTCATACTGAAGCACCAACACTTCTGACAGTAAAATATATTGCTGATGAAGTAGAATTTATTGCCGGCAGACTAGGCATCAATAGCCCGAGTTAAAGATACCAATAAAAAAACCCGCTTTTGCGGGTTTTTTTTCGATTCAAATCTATATCAAATCTTACGTAATCGCCCATTATACGAAGTACGATATAAGTATGTATGGAGGCGGCTAACGTTGCTGTTTATGTCACTTACAACATAATCCCTCTTACACGTCATTAGCAATAAGCTAATTATATTGTGGTGCCTCAGCCTAGGATGCTTTGCCAACTTCTTTTACATGAATTGGCTGGTATGTTTTCCATGAGTAATCATTTCTTCTAAAAGCAGAAAAAAAATTTAACTCATGGTAAAGAGAATCTAGAACTTCTTGTAGATTTCTATCATTAAAAGTATGTGTTTTATTTTGCCCCCAACCAGTTATATGCCTTTGGTAGGTTATTTCTTTTGTGGATGGGACCCAAGAAATTGGGTAGTCATGAACAAAACCATTTCTCAATTCGTTTAGTGATTTGACTATTCCCAAGTGTTCAGTAAAAAAAACCAAATCATGACCGTTAAAATGTAATTTGACTAAGCTGCTAATCATTTCAATTTTTACTGCTGTACTAGAGATTTTATTCAACAGAGCAGAGCCCGATTTAACATCAACATCGAGCAAACACCAAATACAATAATCCAACTCACGATCTAACTGACTGAAACGCACAATGATTTCTCCTACTACATGAAAATATTCATCAGGAAAAGCGCTTGCTGGCCAGTAAGGTAAGTCATCATTATTAAATTTTTTTGGCGTAAACATTGAAGAAGAGCCTGTCTTAATTATTTATTTTTTCTAAGTGTGCACCACAATAAATAAAATGGAAAGATAGCTGCTTAGATTGTTGTTGGTTCTATTGTGTCCGTAATATAAATCTAGAACGGCTTCGCCTATCTGGATAATATAGAGGCAAGCCAATACCAAAAGCCCTCAATGAAATATCTCACACTCATTGCATTATTGTTCAGCGGATTTTCTGTGCAGGCTGAAGACTCAGACTCAAGCTCCGAACAAAAAATCGCCTACAAACTTTCTTTCTCAGATTACACGGCAGATAAGCTGCATGCAGTGGATTTGAATTTACGCGGCACGATAGAAAACCAGACGGCATGGCTGGCTTACTATCGGGATGACTTTTCCGGCTTTGAGCAAACCCGGACGGGCTATGAGCGAAAAGATAAATCGGATTGGTACAAAGTCACCTCGTCGTTGCAGGCTGCAACGCATGGTTTTGTGGGGGTTGCACTGACTGCAGAGCTGGGCGGACCTGTGCACGGCATTGTTGGCTATGGCAGGACCAACCTGCGGCCTTATGACAATATCAATTTTGACCCGAATGATGCAATTACTTATGGCGCGGGTTGGGAAATAAAAGAGGGTGAAGATATCTCACTGTATCGAGTGCGGGATAATAGGGTGGTTAAAGGACAGGAGATTGATCACCTGTTGGTGCACTTCCCTTTTGGTGACGATAAGACAATCGTGGATATATTCAACAAGAGCGGCCCGCCGGATACTGATGGCAAGCCGATACATGGCACGGGTGCTGCGCTGACGTATGAGTGGCCTAAATATTTTGTACGCGCGGCTTATGACCCTAAAGTCAATTTTAGCCAGGCGCATATGACGCGGCTATCTATTGGCATCTACTTCTAAACTACATCACACCAAATACCTAACCTCACTGTGCTACCGATTGCATTTTATCAATGCGCTCCTTAAGGCTGGTGCCCTCGTCAGTATCCAGTGCATTGACGACAAGGTTAATGCGCTCGGCCTCAGCTTTATTGCCCGCCTCCGCTGCCAGCACGCCTTGCTGTACCAATGCGCCAAGGTGCCTTGGGTTGAGGGAAGTAGCTTTTGCCAAATGCACTGCTGCCTGCTGGTTATCTTTTAGCTGATATTCTGCTACAGCCAGGTAATACCAGGCATCAGCATTACTGCCCTCCTCCATGCTCCATGATTTTGCAACTTGCTGCAGCTCGGTCCAGCGATGCTTTTGATAAGGGATCACAACGCGCATGAAATAAGGCCGCTTTTCTTCTGGCCAGCTCCAGAATGGGTCATCAGTGCTGACCAGGTTGTTGATATCCGGTGAATCAAATAGCTGGCGTATCCATTCCACCGGCAGGCTGTAGTAATAGCCATTGCGGCCGGGGCTCTTGAATGTGGTAATGCCGATCAGGTTGAAATCCTGGTCGAATAAGGCGCCGCCACTGGAGCCCATGGCAAACTCAGCTGATGACCTGATGATGCCTGCACCGTCATAGGGGTAGATGGCTTTGATATTGCCGAATGAAGGCTGTGGCACCTGTGCATCATTGGGATAGCCGATGGAGAATACTTCCTGCTCATACTGCAGCTTGCTGCTATCGACCATGGGGATGGACTTCATGGGCAGATCATCAAACTTCAAAAGGCATAAATCGTGCTTCCAATCTGCCTTAAGTGCGATAGGCCGGTAAGTATCGCGCACCTTGTTAACGCTGACGCCATGGGCATTGGCCAGTACGTGACAATTAGTGGCGACATAGTCGTGATTAACGACAACTCCGGAGCCGTATCCGGTATTGCCTTCGCGATTTTCGACAACAACCTGTACGATAGAGGTGTTGAGTTCGAAAATTTGTGCCTGGGTGGGTTGCGCAAGTACAGGTGCTGTATTCAGGAGCAATAATGGAATAACGATGTATTTAGTGTTCATCACAAAGTTTTCTCAGTGCTAAGATTCGTTAACATGATTAAATGTACTAGTAATTAAACACATGTATTAAGTTTTCAATGAGATTGCCGAATATGTAATTAATTCATATTTTTAACCATTAGTGTGGGAGGAATAATGTCTTCGTTATACAAATGCCGCGAGGAGCGCGTACAGGATGTGGTGAAAGCTTACGTTAACGTAGAGGGATCGATACGTTATTCGCTTACTCATGGCGGGCAGTTTCTGCCCTACGATGACGAAGAAATGCGCCTGATGCGCGAAGACAGGGCATGGGCCATGGCGCGTTTGGTGATAGACAAGATCATGCGCTTGCCCAAAATGAGCAGGCCAGCCTGAAAATCAGGCTGAATTAACAATAGAAAATTCCTACTTTTTCAGCACGCTGAATTGATGCTGATTCTCTCCCAGCAGTTTCCCACCGGCACTCAGTATTTTTACCTTCACTTGATATGAGCCTGCTATCAGGTTCTCCAGTTTCAAGTCTTCCAGCTTGATACCTGAATCCTCAGCAATATCGACAGCCAGCATTTTATCCCGGATTTGTTTGCCCTCCAGCGACACCACCACCTGATATCGGGCTTTGGGGTAGCCCTGCCACAAATCGTTGATCACCCATAAGCCCAGGGTTGCAGTTTCGCCCTCGGTATAAGATTCGCGTATCCATTCTATGCTTGGCAAGACTGGCTGATAGGCTGTCTTGAGTGCTGCATATCCGGGCTTGGGTTGCCGCCAATAATCAAGGACACCCCAGTTGATAGAAGGCCAGTCTTCTACAAACATGAACTGGAATATGGCGGAAACCGGCTGATAACGCTGGCGGCGATACGATTCAGCGGCAAACTGCGTCAGCTTGGCCTGGTAAGCCTGTGTATTGGCGATGAAGGCCTCTATGTTATCGCCCATGGGCACGCGGGCAATGTCGAATGTTTCGTGAGGCTGGAAATTATGAAAGTGCCATTTTTCCCATTTTTGCTGGTTATCCGGCCATAGCTCATCATCTTTGAATATTTTCTTCAGGCTGGTCAAATTTGGCAGCGCCTGTGCGCCAAACTCAGTAATCCATGGGTTTTTCGCTGGCTTTGCAAAATCCTGCCATTGGCCGAAATACCAGCCTATCCATTCATGCTCCCGTACTGGCGATTCTTTTCTCACTACCCTGCTCGGGTCAAGTGCACTGATATCCGCAAACAGCAGGTCATCCAGTGTGCGGTTCTTGTCTGGAAGGTAGTCGGGATATTTAGTGTGCATCCACGGGGCATCCCATGGCGGTTCATTGTGTAATACCCAGGCAACTACAGTTGGATGATTGGATAGGCTATTCACCATATCGGCAGCCTGCTTGCGTGCTTCCCTGGTAAAGTCCTGGTCGTCGCTATAGCCCCATTGCAGCAGGAAATCCTGCATCACCAATATGCCGCTACGATCGCACAGCTCATAAAAGCCCGGTGCTTCAATATGAGCATGCACCCGGATAGCATTGATGTTGGCTTGCTGCATCAACTCCATGTCTTGCGCGTATCGCGCTGGTGTCATCTCTGCCAGCCACTGGCTGGCGATGTAATTGGTGCCGCGCAGGAAAAGCCGACGGCCATTGACATACCATTGCTGTGTGCTGCTATCCACACGGACTTCACGAAAACCAATAACGGCTTCTTTGTGGTCAAGCACACGTCCAGCCTTAAGGATATTCAGCTTAAGGCGGTACAGATTGGGTTTACCATGCCCGGCTGGCCACCATAGCACAGGCTGCTCAACAGGCATCGTGAAAGCCAACTTGCCCTCGCCATTCTTGAGCTGATTCTTCTGGCGCAAGTTATACGACTTGCCTTTGAAGTTTTCCGGCACCAAAACAGCCTCTACACTCACTTCCGCGTCATTGGCTAGATCGCTGTCTAATAGCGCATCGGCTTCAAGATTCCATGAGTTCTGTGTAATCTTAGGTGAAATGAGTTTGGGCTTGAGCGCTAACTGACGTATGGCCAGCTGATCAGAAATTTCCAGCCGCACAGGTGCCCAGATACCACCGGTATTCTGCTCCTGCCCACGTTCCGACCACGCCCCACCGGGGCGCGTATCGTGATGACTGAATATGCCTTTGAGCAGGCGTTTATTGAACGACCAAGCTTTGGGCTCTTCAAGTGGGCTATCTACCAGCACGGTCAGCACGTTATCACCTTGTTGCAAGTGCTTGGAGATGTCGAAGTCGAAGGATTGAAAATACCCTTCATGATGACCAAGGTAATGCCCATTGATCCAGACATCCGCCATGTAATCCACACCCTCAAAGACAAGCCGCACATGGCGCTTGAGCATTTCCGGCTTTACCGATATCTGTTTTCTATACCAGGCCTTGCCGCTGATATCGTGGCCCTGGCGAAACCAGTTATCGGGCACCTGGATGGTTTGCCAGCTAGACTCTGCTGAAGGTGCGCTATCGGGGCTGACCTTAGCTTCAGTTGTTGGCTGAAACTGCCAGCTACCGCCTAGATCCTGCACTTCGGCATGGGCATGATTTGTCATCGATAATAAAACGAGGATGCTGAGAATACAAAATCGCATGCGTAAGGACACTCCATTAGTTACATTGGATTGCAGCACAGATGATATGAATTGAATTTATGAGCTGCTCTACAAAGCCAGAAACGAAGGCTGTATGTAGTAATAGTTTATTGAGGTGTAACTGGTCAGCACGCCAGTGTGATACCGGCGTGCCCTTATGACTTTATTTGTTGTTGAAGAATGCGATATTCATGCAACGGTCGTTAACAAAGGTCAGTTCGGTAAATTTGTAGGCTTTTTTAGGTGCGTAGTTGACGACACCATTGTAATACCACATTTCGACATTCACTGGCTTGGAAGGCTCCTGACCCTTACCAGCGATCACACCATCTGCGCCGGTAGGTTTTACAGACTGCTCTTTGCGTGCCGGAGTGCCCAGTTTTTCAGTGATGACCTTACGAGATTTGCCACTGAATGCAGTTAAGAACTCTTCTTCGGTATATACCTTGCCTTTTTTTATCGGCTCGCCAGCGTATGCGCCGAATGATATTGTCATTAGCGCCATCAATGCGATGGACCATGATATTTTCTTGCCTAATCCCATGTTATTTCCCTATTCGTTTAATCTGAAAAGTTATCTTTTTAATGCTATCTAGAACCGTGATGGCTGGATTATCTCATTTATAGCTAGCGATTACAGCCACGTCTTCACTAGTATCGATTTTTCAATTCCTGTTAAATCAATTAAACGTTAGTTTAATGCCGTCGTAAGCCACATGCACCTTAGCTGGCAATGTCTTACTCAATTCACCATATTCGATGTCATGCGTCATATGAATCAAATATGTATTGTCAGCATTGATATGACTGGCATAGGCCAGGCTTTGTTCCACATTGATATGGGTATAGTGCGGTTTATAGCGCAAGCAATCCAGCATCAGCACTTCCAGGCCTTGCAACAAGCTCAGCGATTCTTCATTAATCGCAGACACGTCCGTCAGGTACGCCATATTGCCGATGCGGTAACCCAGGATATCGCTATTGCCGTGCTTGACTGGGATAGGGGTAATACGTGTGCCGAACAACTCAAATGCGGCATCTATGCTATTAACACTTAATACTGGGAGTTCCCAGAAATCACCGGGCGCCCGGATCGCATAGCCGAATTTGCTGACGATATGCTCCATTGCATCTGACTTGCCATAAAGCGGAATCTGTCGGCGCTGTATCTGGCAGAATCCGCGCAGGTCATCGATGCCATGCAAGTGGTCTGCATGGGTGTGGGTGTAAAGCACTGCATCCACACGATCCAGGCCTTCACGCAGGGATTGCTGACGCAGATCGGGGCCGGTATCTATGATGATTACCTCACCCGTCGGCATGGTAATAGCGCCTGAACAACGGCTGCGTTTGTTGCGAATATCACTTGATGTGCACGTCGCGCACTGGCAACCGATTGCAGGCGTGCCCGCGCTGGAACCAACGCCCAGCATGGTTAGTTGCATGGCCTGGCGGACCTGAATAGGGTAAAGAAATTATGGGTAGTCGCCTCAGTTAACTCTTCAAGTGAAATGCCGCGCAGGCGTGCTACTTCTTCGGCGACGAACTTCACATAGGCAGGCTGGTTGGTTTTGCCTCGATATGGAATAGGTGCCAAGTAAGGCGAGTCAGTTTCTACCAGCATGCGATCAAGCGGTACTTGCCTGGCGACTTCCTTGAGTGACAGCGCATTCTTGAAGGTAACGATACCGGAAAATGAGATATAGAAACCCAGCTCGATTGCCTGTAAAGCCACCTCCAGGCTTTCGGTAAAGCAATGCATGACGCCGCCTATTTTCTGTGCATTTTCTTCTCGCATGATGCGGATAGTGTCTTCAGCTGAAGATCGGGTATGGATGACCAGAGGTTTATCTGCCTTGATGGCAGCGCGTATGTGGGTGCGGAAGCGTTCGCGTTGCCACTCTAGGTCACCGGTAAGACGGAAGTAATCCAGCCCCGTCTCACCAATAGCGATGACTTTAGGGTGATCTGCAAGCCGTACCAGATCTTCCATGGTGAATGGCGGCTCATCTTCATAGTCCGGATGCACGCCAACGGAAGCAAAAATATTGGGGTAAGCCTCCGCAACACCTAACACTTGCGGGAAATCAGCCAGCGTGACCGAGATGCACATGGCATGTCCAACACCGTGATCTGTCATGGCCTGGCGCACCGCATCCATATTGGCTGCTAGCTCAGGAAAGTTAATATGACAGTGGGAATCTACCAGCATGGCGTTACTTTTTAAAAGAAGAGGTAAAACTTATGACAAGGCATGGATTACATAGTGCGACACTATGGTAATAGCTACATGGTATGAGTTGGGCGTGAAGACTTGAGTGCACTGCCAAGCAGGCCTTCTATCTTATTGCGTGCTTCCTGGCCGCCGTCCTTTTCACTGAACTGCACACCGATACCTTGTGGGCGATTAGCCTGGGCGACTGTGGTAATCCACACTACATGTCCCACCACTTTCAGCTTCACCGGGTCTTCCAGCAGGCTCAGCAACATGAACACCTCATCACCAATATTGTAGTGTTTGTTGGTGGGGATAAATAAACCGCCACCCTTGATATAAGGCATATAGGCTGCGTAAAGCGCTGCCTTTTCCTTGATGGCAAGCGACAATACACCGGGCTTGGGTACATTGACGGGGGCTTTTTCTGCTGAAGAGGCTTCTGTACTCATGTTCTATGGGATTACGGCCTTGTTTTCATTGAAAATAACTGTATGTAATTCAGTAAAATATTTTCCAGCTGCAATTCATTGTTGAGAGGATGCGAGGCAGTTTTGCGTGCCTGGTTCAACTTGCGCTGAAAATCCATCAACAAACCCAAGTCTACCCTTTCAGAAAGCGCTTGCAAAGCGCTGGCGTGGGCAGTGTGGTAACGAATCTTGCCGGTAAACCTGCAGGCCATAATATCGTAGACCCATTTTTGTATGGCGTGTATTGCATTCTCCATGCCCAGCGATGCGCACAATGTGGCCAGGGGGAATACATCCAGCTTGGCACCCTGGGTGAGCATCTGCCATACGGTGGCTAGCGACTGCGCGCCCTCCTCTGCATCTTCCAATGCTGATATGGGTGAGCCACCGGCATAATCAAGCCGTACTGCTGCATCCTTTACATCATGCTGGGCCAGCCAGGTGACAGCATCGTCGCGGCTAGGGATAGGCATATCAATCTTGTTGCAGCGACTCATGATGGTCGCCAATAGACGATGCGGTTGGTCGGCAACAAGGATGAATTTAAGGCCTTTAGGCGGCTCTTCCAGCATTTTCAACAAAGCATTGGCAGCAATAGGATTAAGTGCTTCCGCCGGATATATCAACACGATGCGCAAACCGTCGCTACTGTGGCTGGACTGTTCGAGAAAACTATCCAGTTCACGAATCTGCCCAATCAGAATCTGGCTTCTCTTGCTAGTCTTTGCTGGCGCCGGGCTATCTTCGTCACCAGTGGCATCCTGCTCCGGGCTGAGTAAGCGGTAATCCGGGTGATTGCCTTGCGCAAACCAGCCGCAACTTGCGCACACCCCGCAGGCAAAGCCTTCACTATCAGGGGTCTGACATAACAGCGCGTTTGTGAGTGACTTGGCAAAATCGAACTTACCTATCCCGCTGCGACCTCGCAACAGCATGGCATGCGGCAGTCGGTCACGTGTGCTGGTGAGTTGCTGCCACAATGGCTTTTGCCATGGATATATAGCATTATCTATCATATGGATAGAATGATACTCTCTAGTGATTTTTTAACTTCATTCAGCGGGTGATTGGCATCGATCACCCTAAATCGTTGCGGCTGTTCGGCGGCGCGTTGTAAATAGGCATTACGTATACGCGTAAAAAAATCAGCGGTTTCACGCTCAAACTTATCTGGTGCACGTGCCCCTGCGAGGCGCGCTACGCTTACCTCTACAGGCACATCGAATAACAGCGTAACATCAGGCTGCAGGCCAGCCTGCACCCAGTCTTCCAGGGCGCAAATTTTTTCGGCAGTCACGCCTCGCCCGCCGCATTGATACGCATAGGTCGCATCAGTGAAACGATCAGATAGCACCCAGGCACCACGGGCCAATGCCGGCTCGATGACCTGGATAATATGCTCGCGACGTGCTGCAAACATCAGGAGTGTCTCAGTTTCTGGGTGCATGGGTTCGTGTAGCAGCAATTCCCGCAGGCGCTCGCCTAATGACGTGCCGCCAGGCTCACGCGTTGAAACTACTTCCACCCCACGCGCCTGCAGCATGGAGACTATGGTGGTGATATGCGTGCTTTTACCTGCACCGTCCATACCCTCCAGCGTAATGAATTTTCCACGCATTATTAATGTTTTCCTAATTGATACTTGGCAACGGCCCGATTATGTTCGGCAAGTGTAGCGGAGAATGCATGACTGCCATCACCCTTACCTACAAAGTAAATTGCATTGGTCTTGGCCGGGTTCAGCGCTGCATCAATAGAGCCCATGCCCGGCATCGCGATAGGCGTCGGCGGCAAACCAGCCCTAGTATATGTATTGTAGAGAGAGTCCGTCAGCAGGTCTTTCTTGCGTAGATTACCATCGTAGTTATCCCCCAAGCCGTAAATCACCGTTGGGTCAGTCTGTAAACGCATCCCAAGACGCAATCGGTTCATGAACACCCCGGCTATTTGCGGGCGCTCGGATGATTTTCCGGTCTCTTTCTCAACGATGGATGCCATGATCAACGCCTTATATGGCGTGTCATAAGGCAATCCTGGTGCCCTGTTTATCCAGGCTGCGCTTAGCTTGGTTTGCATGGTCTGGTAGGCGCGTTTAAGTATTTCCTTGTCGCTCGCATTCCTGCTGAAAAAATAGGTATCCGGGAAAAACAAGCCCTCAGCACTGACTTCCGCTACGCCAATTTCATCCAGCAGCTCGCGCTCGGTGTAGGACATGGTCATATGACGCACAGAATCACTGGCATTCAGCGCAGCTCGCATCTGGGCAAAGGTCCAGCCTTCGATAAAGGTGATGCTGGCTTGAGAGGTATCGCCATTGGTCAGCGTGTTCATCAAATCATAAGGCGTGACGCCGTTTTTAATCAGGTAAATGCCAGCTTTGACTTCACTTGCCCGACCTAAAGCCCTGACCATGAGTTCAAAACTCATCGCATGGTCGAGTATGCCTTGCTGTACCAACTGCTGGCTAACACTGCGCATACTGCCAGGCTTGACCGTTAACTCTGCAGTATCAGCGTTTAAATTCACAGGCTGCATGGCAAAATAAATCATCCAGGCCAACACTAGCAGGCAGGCACAAAACCCCAGGCCGATTATTCTTTTGATTAACTTCATTGCCAGTTCAACATCCTGATATTCAAAATCCTATATTCCTAATCTTCGCATTCAAATCGAACGGTAAGTCCGGGCGCACATTACTCATGTAAAGCCTTACGCAAATTGCTGGCCAGGCTTGACTGGCTCCAGGTACGCTCGTTAAAAGCCCTGACCTGCCACACGCCATAGAGGCTATTGCATATGACCAATTCATCTGCCTGCATTAACCTTGAGAGTGCTATCTGTGCTACTTCTGGGCTTAGACCTAAGTTGAGTGCCAGCTTCAATATCTGCTGCCTGGTAATCCCGGCAACACCACAATTACCAAGGTCAGGCGTCAGGAGTGTTGTACCGAAGCGCGCAAATAGATTACTCATGGTGCACTCTATGACGTTTTCATGGCTATCCAGCAGCACACCATCGACAATAGATGAATCACTCCACTCCATACGTGCCATCACGTTTTCCAAGCGATTAAGGTGCTTGATCCCCGCATATTTTGCCTGTGCTGATAAACGTAACTCACAAAGATGCAGTTTGACGCCTTCATCAAAGTTGGCTGAGGGATAGCTCGGCAAGGGTGTTTTAATGACGATACGAGTGGGCTGCGCAAGTGCAGGCACTGCGTAACCACGCGCACCCTCACCGCGCGTAATGATGATCTTGATGACTGCATCATGCCTGTCGGTAACTAACTGCTTTAAGTCGCTCATAAGAAGATCGGCAGCTGGACAAACAATGCCCAACACATTGCAATCTTCTAGCAACTTAGTGTAGTGCAATGACCAATGATCTGGCTTGCCGCCAGTAATTTTAATCGTACGAAACACGCCATCACCGTAGGCAAAACCTCGGTCTAACGGAGACAAAGTGATGTCGCTACGACCATTAATCAAATACTGTGTGGAATTCATTAAGCAGCCATGCTGTGTCGGATATATTGTTATTACAGCTATCGTAAAGCATGTTGCATGCGGCGTGAAGCCTTACTGCCAGAGCAATTTATGGTATTCCACAAAAGCTGTGGATAGTTTTGTGGAATACCAGAGAGTTGTTTAGCTAACTCATGACAGCCATTAGCTTTTTACTTTTTTGATATAAATTGAGCAATTTAAAATATATTTAAAATTCAATGAGATAAAAAATTTATTGAATTCCATATATCTTAAACCATCACAATCTCGTCATATGCACTGATACTGTGCATAAAAGAACTACAAATAACGATATCCGTGCGTTGGTTCGCCGCTCAATAACGTTTTAGAGCGATTTATATCTTGCCAAAAACAAGTGAGCCGTTGGTGCCACCGAACCCGAAATTGTTTTTAAGCGCAATATCAATCTTCATATCCCGTGCCGTGTTAGCACAGAAATCAAGATCACATTCAGGATCCTGATTGAAGATATTAATCGTTGGCGGAGAAACCTGATTGTGAATGGAAAGTACGGTAAATACAGATTCCAAGCCACCAGCGCCACCCAGCAAATGGCCAGTCATGGACTTGGTGGAATTCACAACCAGTTTCCTGGCGTGATCCCCGAATGCAGCTTTAATCGCATTGGTCTCATTGGCATCACCCAATGGTGTGGAAGTGCCATGTGCATTAACAAACTGCACCTGCTCAGGATTTACGCCTGCATTATTAAGCGCATTGCGCATTGAACGACGCGGGCCATCCATATTGGGTGCAGTCATATGGTAAGCATCAGCACTCATGCCATAACCCAGCAGCTCGGCATAAATCTTGGCACCGCGTTTCTTGGCTGATTCATACTCTTCAAGCACCATGACGCCAGCACCTTCACCGATGACAAAGCCGTCACGATCTTTATCCCATGGACGGCTCGCCGTTGCAGGATCGTCGTTACGGGTAGACAGGGCACGGGCTGAAGCAAAACCGCCAACAGAAAGCTCGGTTATGGCAGCTTCGGCACCACCCGCGATCATGACATCCGCATCACCATACTCAATCATGCGTGCAGCATCCCCGATCGAGTGCGTGCCAGTGGTGCAGGCGGTCACAATCGCCACATTCGGGCCTTTAAGGCCGTACATGATGGAGAGATTGCCGGAAATCATGTTGATGATGGTACCTGGGATGAAGAAAGGCGAAATCTTGCGAGGACCGCCTTCATCATAGGTATCGTTGGTTTCTTCGATCAGGCGTAAGCCACCAATGCCGGAACCGATGGAAACGCCGATACGCTCGGCATTTTCTTCGGTAACCACAATACCTGAGTCCTTAAAGGCCTCGATACCAGCCGCCATGCCGTATTGAATGAAGGTGTCCATACGCCGCGCTTCCTTGGCAGGAAGATATTGCGAAACATCGAACCCTTTGACTTCACCAGCAATCTGCGAAGCAAAGTTACTCGCATCAAATTTAGTGATTTTTGTAATGCCGGATTTACCAGCTAACAAGTCAGACCAGGACGCCTGTACACCGATACCTACTGGTGACACAACGCCTAGCCCAGTGACAACTACACGCCTTTTATTGGCGTTAAGTGGCTTGGACAAGGCAACCCCAAGAGAATATATGGAATGTAAGAATTACTTAAGATTTGCGCTGACGTAGTCAATCGCTTGCTGAACGGTGGTGATTTTTTCGGCTTCTTCATCCGGAATCTCACAGTCAAACTCTTCTTCAAGAGCCATAACCAGTTCTACGGTGTCCAGCGAATCGGCACCCAGATCATCTACAAATGATGATGCATTCTTTACGTCAGCCTCATTTGCTCCTAATTGTTCGGTAACAATCTTTTTAACGCGTTGTTCGATGTCAGACATCTAATACCCCTTTCAAGTGTTGTAGCTTACAAAATGTGTACTCATAAGCTCAGGCTATTCTAACAAAAGTCCTGAGTATTTCAAAAAACTAAACTGCAATTTCATCAAATAACTAGCAAGCTTGAACTATCAAGCCATGTACATCGCACCATTCACATGAATGGTTTCGCCGCTTATATAGCCGGCACTGGGAGAAGCCAGGAAAGCCACAGCAGCAGCAATATCTTCTACCCTGCCCAGGCGTCCCAGCGGGATACGTTCCAGCAGCTTGTTTCTATGTTCTTCGGGCAGGTCACGCGTCATGTCGGTATCAATAAAACCTGGCGCCACACAGTTTACAGTAATGCCACGGCTGCCCACCTCGCTTGCTAGTGATTTGGTGAATCCTGACATACCTGCTTTTGCAGCTGCATAATTGGTTTGGCCAGCATTACCCATATGGCCCACTACAGAAGAAATGCTAATGATGCGGCCTTGACGCGCTTTCATCATGGGACGCAGTACCGCTTGCGACATGCGAAATACGGACTTAAGGTTGGTCGAGATCACATCATCCCAGTCTTGATCTTTCATACGCATGAGCAAGGTGTCACGCGTAATCCCGGCGTTGTTGACTAAGATAGTGACATCACCAAACTGCTCAGAGATGGCTTTCAGTGTGGCTTCGACCTGAGCTGCATCATTTACATCCAAAGCCATACCCAGGCCTTTTGCGCCGGCTTGCGCCAATACCTGGCTGATTTTTTCTGCGCCCTCAGCTGAGGTAGCCGTTCCGATCACTGTAGCACCCTGTTTAGCGAGTTCCAACGCAATTGCGGCACCAATACCACGACTGGCACCCGTCACTAATGCGATTTGATTTTGCAACATATCGCCTCTCCTAAAGTTCTTTTTCTAATTAATCTTAATTTTAACTGGCTAGAAATTCTCTAGTCTGGCAAATCTATTTCAATGTCAACTGGGCTTCTGCTATCGACTCGGCACTGGTTAATGCAATACAGGGCAGCTCTGCCACGATACGTTTGGTGAGTCCGGCCAACACTTTGCCTGGACCGCACTCAGCACTTGCGGTAACTCCTTGTGCATAAATGGCCTGCACAGTTTCAACCCAGCGTACCGGGCTATAAAGCTGACGCACCAAGGCATCCTTGATCTTGTCTGTTTCGTCGTGGGCTAGCACATCAGCGTTGTGTAGCACAGGGATCTGGCTGGCATGCAAAACAACATCTTTTATATAGGCACGTAATTCATCAGCGGCAGGCTTCATCAAGGCGCAATGCGAAGGCACGCTAACAGGCAATAATATAGCGCGCTTGGCACCTTTGGCTTTTGCCACTTCCATACCGCGCTCGACCGCTTCTTTATTGCCTGCGATGACGACTTGACCAGGTGAGTTCAGATTCACGGCCTCGAGCACCTGACCTTGTGCTGCTTCGATACAAACCGCACGTACAGCATCATCATCCAATCCTAGAATAGCGGCCATCGCCCCTACCCCTTCCGCCACGGCACTCTGCATCATCTGTGCACGATAGCGCACCAGAGGTAGCGCATCTTTAAACGAGAGTGTGCCTGCAGCAACTAAAGCGGTATATTCACCTAGACTGTGTCCCGCCATTAACGATGGTTGCGCGCCACCTTGTGCCTGCCATGCCCGCCATGTAGCGACACCTGCAGCTAGCATTAAAGGCTGTGTATTAGTCGTTTGGTTGAGCAGTTCATTTGGCTCTGTTGCCATATGCCAGAAGTCTTCACCAAGGATATCCGAAGCCTCAATAAAGGTATCACGGACTATTGGAAAGCTGGTTAAGCCCTGCATCATGCCAACAGATTGAGAACCTTGGCCGGGGAAGAAGAATGCAAATTTCATGGTTGTTTACTTTTTCAGGTAACTTAATTTCAAACTTAATACTTCATCAGTACCGAGCCCCAGGTGAACCCGCCACCAAAAGCTTCCATCAGGATAATCTCGCCACGCTTGATGCGGCCATCACGTACGGCGACATCAAGCGCCAGGGGAATGGAGGCTGCAGAAGTATTGCCATGGGTATCTACCGTCACTACAACGCGATCCATACTCATACCGAGCTTCTTAGCAGTAGATTGCAGAATGCGGATATTAGCCTGATGCGGTACCAGCCAGTCAACGTCAGATTTCTCGAGGCCATTCGCCAGCAATGTTTCGTCGACAATTGCATCTAAAGTGTTCACTGCCACTTTAAATACTGGATTACCTTGCATGGCAATTGTTT
The DNA here is from genome assembly GCA_035459965.1 of Methylophilaceae bacterium. Classification (GTDB taxonomy): domain Bacteria; phylum Pseudomonadota; class Gammaproteobacteria; order Burkholderiales; family Methylophilaceae; genus DATHXC01. The sequence continues at coordinate 201,046 of DATHXC010000007.1, read as the reverse complement.
TATTACCCTCTGGGTTGGAAATGCCATAAGGAACGTGCAATAAATTGGCATAGCTACCATCAGCATGCAAATGCGTGGACAGGATGCCCTGTTCGTCGCTGGCTTTTAATATGACAGCGCCTGCACCATCGCCCCACAAGATACAGTTGCCGCGATCCGTCCAGTCGGTAATACGCGACATGGTCTCAGCACCAATCACCAATGCGCATTTGGTGGAACCACTTTTGATGAAGTTATCTGCTGTTGTCAACGCATAGACAAACCCGCTGCAGACTGCCTGGATATCAAAGGCAGGACAGCGTGATATACCTAGCTTGTCCTGTACCAGACAGGCCGTACTCGGAAAAATATTATCTGGCGTTGTGGTCGCGACAATGATGAGATCAATATCTGCTTCGCTTATATTGGCAGCCTTGATCGCCTGACGCGCAGCAGCAACCGCAAGATCACTAGTGAACTCGCCTTCCGCAGCAATATGACGCTCACGGATACCGGTACGCGTCACTATCCACTCATCGGTGGTATCCACCATTTTTTCAAGTTCGGCGTTGGTGAGTATTCTTTCCGGCAAATAACTGCCGGTACCTGCGATACGTGAGTAGATCATGCAGAAGCCTTGGTCATATCGCTTGCTGCAATATCGTTGTTTTCAAGATGAATGGCGTCTTTCGTTGTTGCTTCAAGCACTTGCAATTCTGGCTTGCGCGATTGCGGCTGGATATGCTCTATCTCCAGCTGTTCGGAGATGCGGCGCAATACGCCACTGCGAGACTCTTCTGCAGCAGTCTTGATTGCGTGTAAAAAGGCAAAGCTATCGGCACCACCATGGCTTTTTACCACGATACCGCGCAGGCCCAAGAAACTTGCGCCGTTATAACGACGTGGATCCAACCTGCGCTTAAATGCCTTGAGTACCGGCATTGCAGCGAGTGCCATCAGTTTGGTGAAGATATTACGCTTGAATTCCTGGCTAATGAATCCACCCATCATATGGGCCAGACCTTCTGAAGTTTTGAGTGCTACGTTGCCGACGAAACCATCACAAACAACAAGGTCTGTGGTGCCTTTATAAATATCATCACCTTCCACATTGCCGTAAAAGTTGAGATGGCTGGCACGCAACAACTCTCCAGCCTGCTTAACTACCTCGTTACCTTTAATATCTTCTGAGCCGATATTAAGTAGACCAACAGTTGGTCGCTCTTTATGCTCAACACAAGACACCAGCATGGCGCCCATGATGGCAAACTGTAGCAATTGTTCGGGAGTGCAATCCGCATTGGCGCCCAGATCCAGCATATAGGTCATACCTTTTTTGCTTGGCAGCATGCCAGCAATTGCTGGGCGATCAATACCGGGGAGTGTTTTCAGTACGTAGCGAGCCGTTGCCATCAGCGCACCGGTGTTACCGGCGCTGACACAAGCATTAGCCTCGCCACTTTTGACCAGATTGATAGCAACACGCATGGAAGAGTCTTTTTTGTTCTTCAATGCGCTTTGCGGGGATTCGTCCATGGTCACCACCTCGGCTGCGTGATGAATACGCAGGCGCGGGCTGACCTTGGCTTTATGGGCGATTAACTCCGCCTCAATAGCCTCAGACAGTCCAACCAGAACGATATTGATTTCGCTATCCTGCTTGAGCGCCGCAAGGGCAGCAGGAATGGTGACGTGGGGGCCATGATCGCCGCCCATGGCATCGATAGCAACGGTGATATCTTTACTCAAGTTTCGGGGCTCAAAATAACGTCAATATCTGACGCTTAATAAAGAAAAGCGCCGGCAAGATGCCGACGCTTTTGCCTTAATATCTGATTACTCGCCCTTTGCCGGTAACACCTTGCGACCACGGTAGTAGCCACTTGGGCTGATGTGGTGACGCAAATGAGTTTCGCCAGTTGTTGGCTCAACGGCCAAAGGTGGATTAGTCAAAAAATCATGTGAACGGTGCATACCGCGCTTAGATGGTGACTTCTTGTTTTGTTGAACAGCCATGTCGTACTCCTAATAAACTATTAATTTTGGTTTTTACCAGCCTTAAGGCTCTGCAAAACCGCAAACGGGCTAGGTTTTTTTAATTCAGTTACCCTGTCTTTTGCACCGCACTCATTGAGCGCGTGCTTGGGAGAATAAGGCAGAGCTAATAAAACCTCATCTTCAATTAATTCAGCAACTTGCATTTGCGCATCAGCAACAAGATAATCTTGCTCATCAACATCTTCCCCTTCTGGAGGAAGAGCTGCCTCATTGGCCACTATAATAAAATCCGAACTAACATTCAGATCAAACTTTAACGGCTCAAGACAGCGCTGGCAGGTTAATTCCAATGCACCTCGTACTTGCAAATGCAGTACCGGCTTACCTTCACTTACATCACCAAGCAGTTGCCAATCCAGCACGCTTTCATGTGACGACAAAGCGTCGTGAAGGCGTGGAAATTGCGAAACCGCGATTGTATCATGAATTTCAAGCGCTTTTCGCGCAAACTCAATGCTGTTGATGATGTGCTGTGCAGTCATAAGGGCCGCATGATATAATTTGTTCGCTTTTGTGTCAAAACCTAGGTTGATCAGATACCTGGATTCAGGTTGATCGTTGTCACTCAAATCTTTCGATTCAGGTCTACGCGTGATAAAAAAAATTCTAGTTGCCAACCGTGGTGAGATCGCCGTGCGCATTGTTCGCGCATGTTCCGAAATGGGGATCAAATCGGTCGCCATTTACTCAGATGCAGACCGCCACGCATTACATGTAAAAAAAGCTGACGAAGCCTACAACATAGGTTCCGATCCAGTCATCGGCTATCTCAATGCACATAATATAGTGAATCTGGCTGTTGCCTCTGGCTGCGATGCTTTGCATCCAGGCTATGGTTTCCTGTCAGAAAACCCAGAACTCGCCGAGATTTGTTCCCGTCGCGGCATCAAATTCATTGGCCCGGATGCCAAGGTGATTCGCCAGATGGGCGATAAAATCCAGGCACGCAATGCCATGGTCAAGGCAGGCATCCCCTGCACCCCAGGTAGCGATGGCAATCTGGCGAATCTGGATGAGGCTGTAAAGCTCGCAAAGAAAATTGGTTACCCAGTCATGCTGAAAGCCACCAATGGTGGCGGTGGACGTGGTATTCGCCGCTGTAATGACGAAAAAGAGTTGCTTGGTAATTATGACCGCGTGATTTCTGAAGCCAGCAAAGCTTTCGGAAAGCCGGAAGTTTTCCTTGAAAAATGCGTCGTCAATCCACGCCATATAGAAGTACAAATACTGGGCGACAGCCAGGGCAATGTGATCCACCTGTTTGAGCGCGACTGCTCAATTCAGCGTCGCAACCAGAAGCTCATTGAAATCGCCCCATCGCCTCAGCTTAGCAAGGCACAACGCGATTACATCGGCAATCTTGCGGTTAAAGCCGCCAAGGCTGTCAAGTATGAAAATGCAGGTACAGTCGAATTCTTGCTGGATTCAGACAATACCTTCTACTTCATGGAAATGAATACACGCCTGCAGGTGGAACATACGGTCACTGAATCCATCACCGGTATCGACATCGTCCAAGAGCAAATCCGCATTGCTGATGGCAAGCCTTTACAGTACAAGCAGTCTGACGTGAATTATCGTGGCTTTGCCATGGAGTTCCGCATCAATGCAGAAGACCCGAAAAATGACTTTTTACCCAGCTTTGGTAAAATCACTCGATATTACGCACCGGGCGGCCCAGGGGTACGTATGGATGCCGCCATGTACAGCGGCTATGTCATACCGCCCTATTATGATTCGATGTGCGCCAAGCTCACGGTATGGGCACTGAACTGGGAAAGTGTGGTTGAACGAGGCCGCCGCGCATTGAATGATATGGTGGTCTATGGCGTGAAAACAACTATTCCATACTATCAGGAAATTTTGAAGCATCCTGATTTCAGGAGTGGTGTATTTGACACCAGTTTTGTTGAATCACATCCCGAACTAGTGAACTATGCTACCGAGTTTCCGCCTGAGCTCATTGCTGCTGCCATATCGGCGGCAATTGCAGCGCACGAAGGCATATAGTTATTTACTTCCATCATTAAACTTAAAGCGATAAATTAAAAATATGGCAAAAGTATATGTTTCTGAACTAACTTTAAGAGATGGTCATCAGTCTTTGATCGCCACTCGTATGCGCACCGATGACATGTTGCCTATCTGTCCCAAGCTGGATGCAATCGATTTCTGGTCACTAGAAGCCTGGGGTGGCGCCACTTTTGATGCCTGTGTACGCTACCTAAAAGAAGACCCTTGGGAGCGCCTGAAGAAACTGCGTAAAGCCCTGCCAAATAGCCGTATCCAGATGTTATTACGCGGCCAGAACCTGCTTGGCTATCGCCACTACTCTGATGATGTGGTGCGCGCTTTTGTAAAACAATCCGCTGATTCCGGCGTGGATGTATTCCGTATCTTTGATGCCATGAATGATTTGCGCAATCTGCGCGTTTCGATTGAATCAGTGAAAAAAGTCGGTAAGCACGCCGAAGGCACTATCAGTTATACCACCAGCCCTGTGCATGATATTCCGCACTTTGTGGCACTGGCGAAGGAGCTTGAGACCATGGGCTGCGATACCCTTGCTATCAAGGATATGGCTGGCCTGCTAACACCGCAAACTACCAGTGAACTGGTAAAAGCTATCCGTGCAGCAATCAAGCTGCCTATCCACGTACATAGCCATGCCACTTCTGGTTTGGCCAGCATGAGCCTGTTACGTGCCGTCGAGAACGGTGCAACTATTATTGATACCTGTAACTCGTCCTTCTCTGAAGGTGCGAGCCACCCAACTACCGAGAGCATGGTAGCTGCGCTTGCAGGTACTGAATTCGATACCGGCCTCAAGCTGGATGCCTTGCAGGAAATCACTGCCTATTTCCGTGAAGTACGTAAGAAATACTGGCAGTTCGAAAGTGAATTCACTGGCGTAGACACCCGTGTACTGGTGAATCAAGTGCCAGGGGGCATGATCTCCAACTTGTCCAATCAGCTTAAGGAGCAAGGCGCTCTTAACCGCATGGATGAAGTATTGGCAGAGATCCCCCGCGTACGCGAAGATCTTGGCTTTCCCCCATTGGTTACCCCAACCTCGCAGATCGTTGGTACGCAAGCCGTACTGAACGTAATGACAGGCGCACGCTACAAATCCATCACCAATGAAGTTAAAAACTACTTTGTTGGTCAATACGGAAAAGCGCCTGCACCAGTTAATGCAGATATCAAAAATCTGGCTGTCGGTAACGCAGAAGTGATCGAATGCCGCCCTGCAGATTTGCTTGAAAACGAGATGGAAAAGCTGCAACTTGAATCAGAAGGCCTGGCAAAATCAGAAGAAGACGTGCTGACTTTTGCCATGTTCCCCGATCTCGCCAAAACCTTCCTGCAGGAACGCAATGCCGGCACCTTAAAGCCTGATCCTTTGCCTGCAAAGGATGCAGTATCACCAACTGCAGCGCGCTTTGCACCTAATGAGTTCAATGTCACACTGCATGGCGAAACCTTCCACATCAAGCTCACAGGTAGCGGTCACCGCGGAGAAGAGCAACGCCCATTCTATGTTTCAGTAGATGGCATTGCCGAAGAAGTGATTGTGGAGACCCTGAACGAGGTTGAAGTATCACGCGGCAAAGGTGGCGATAAGAAAAAGTCCAGCAATTCCGGGACTACAGCGAATGGACGCCCTCGCCCATCTCATGAAGGCTGCGTGACTACCGCAATGCCTGGCAGCATTGTCGACGTTAAGGTGAAGGCTGGCGACAAGGTCAATGCAGGGGATGCCGTGCTGGTGATTGAAGCCATGAAGATGGAAAACGAGATACAGGCCCCCAAATCGGGGATTGTGGTTGCGGTACATGTCAAAAAAGGCGATACCGTGACACCCGATGAGTCTTTACTGGAAATCCAACCTGCTTAAGCCGTGAGTTTAAGCTAAATTAAAATCAAAGGCCGGCGGAGATAGTTCTGTCGGCCTTTTTAATTCCTGATTACATATGTCATCTCCCAATCTTATACTTGGCTCATCCTCCACTTTCCGGCGCGAGCTTCTAGCAAGGCTGAACTTACCCTTCAGCGTAGCAACTCCAGATATTGACGAATCTGCATTGCCTAATGAAAAACCGGAAGAAACTGCACTAAGACTCGCACAGGCAAAGGCCAGGAAAATAGCAGAGTCTAATACTGATGCACTTATTATTGGCTGCGACCAGGTAGCGACGCTGGATGGCATACAGTTAGGCAAACCCATTACACATGAAAACGCTGTAAAACAGCTCAGTATGATGCGTGGCCGTAGCGTAACCTTTCATAGCGCACTTTGTCTTTACAACAGCGCTACCCTGCATATGCAGGCTGAGGTAGTACCATATGTTGTCGAGTTCCGTGATTTAAGTGATGCACAAATCGAGAACTATTTACGCATAGAGCAACCTTACAATTGCGCTGGCAGCGCCAAATCAGAAGGCTTGGGCATTGCGCTCATTGCGGCCATGCAAGGCGACGACCCAAACGCCTTGATAGGCCTGCCACTCATCAAGCTTATCAGCATGTTGCATAATGAAGGTATCGCGGTTATTTAAGCCTTATCTTGAAAGTCTTACAATGCCGCAGCTAGTCAACGAATTATAACTGCAAGCGTTTTAGACGCTTCTATTCTCTGGAGATCCTGATCATGTTCAAATCCCGTACCCTTGTTTACTGCCTGCTTGTCACCCTTGGCCCCCAGGCTTATGCAGCCGACCTGGATGAAACACGTAGTACCTTGCAGGATCAACAGGAAGTTGCGGTGACCATTTATAACGATAATCTGGCATTGGTAAAAGACCAGCGCAAGATCAAATTAAAGCCTGGCGTTAACAGTCTGGCATTACGAGATGTAAGCGCACAGATTCGCCCGGAAACGGCCCTGTTGCGCAGCCTGACAGCACCTGGTGGCTTATCGGTACTGGAACAGAACTTTGATTTTGATCTATTAACTCCACAAAAACTGCTGGAGAAATATGTAGGAAAAACTGTCGGCATCGTGCGCATGAACCCCGCAACTGGCGTAGAAACTACCGAGCAAGCTCAAGTGCTGTCAGCCAATAATGGCGTGGTGTTAAAGATAGGTGATCGTATCGAGACTGGCATCCCTGGACGCATCACGTATAGCGATGTGCCTGCCAACCTGCGCGACCGGCCTACACTGGTAGTGCAGTTGCAGAACAAGACTCCGGCCGAACAAAATGTTGAGTTGAGCTACCTGACATCAGGCCTGGGTTGGAAAGCGGATTATGTTGCTGAACTGAACGCAAGCGAAGACAAGCTGGATCTATCGGGCTGGGTAACTTTGACCAATACCAGCGGCACCAGTTATCGCAACGCTAAACTACAATTGGTCGCAGGCGATGTGAACCGTGTACACGAACCCATGCGGCCAGCCATGATGGAACAGATGCGCATGAAAACCATGGATATGGCAGCGGCTGCTCCCATGGCCGAAGAGGGCCTGCTTGAGTATCACCTGTATACGCTGGACCACCCCACCACCATTGCAGAGAGCCAGACCAAGCAGGTTGCCCTGTTATCGGCTTCTGGCGTTCCCGCACGCAAAGACTTAGTGCTGCGTGGCGCTGACTACTACTATCAGTCCAGTTACGGTGACCTAGGCCAGAAGATGAAGGTCGGCGTTTATGTCGAGTTCGACAATAAAGAAGCTTCCAAGCTCGGCATGCCATTACCTAAGGGCATCATGCGCGTCTACAAGAAAGATAGCACGGGTAATGCCCAGTTCGTTGGCGAAGACAACATCGACCACACACCCAAGAACGAAACGGTACGCCTTAAGCTAGGCGAGGCATTTGATGTGACAGCCGACAAAAAGCAGACTGATTTCAAGAGATTGCCTAACCCGGCCAAAGGCAATAGCCTGTATGAAAGTGCTTATGAAATCGTGATCAAAAACGCCAAGAAAGAGCGCGTAACCGTGAATGTACAGGAGCCCATTCCTGCTGAATGGAAAATCATCAAGGAAAGCCACCCCAGCGTAAAAGCGACCAGCAATACCGCCGTTTGGAAGGTAGAAGTACCTGCTGAAGGTAAAACCACCCTGACCTACCGTGTACAGGTTAAATATTAATGGCTGCAACCCCTGACAAGCCACGTCCGAACAAAGGAACACTGTATATGGTTCCTGTAACGCTCGGTGATGACATCATTTCTAAAGCTTTACCGCCCGATGTGGCAGCAATAGCCCAGAACCTGGATACATTTATCGTCGAAGATGAAAAAACCGCGAGACGTTTTCTTGGCGCGATTAAAACTAGCAGGCCTGTACGTGAGATCAACCTGCTGGTGTTGAACGAACATACTACTGACAAAGAGTTGCCGGCATTGCTTGCACCTTTACTGCAAGGTAAAAACGTAGGGCTGATGTCGGATGCGGGCTGCCCGGGCATCGCTGACCCGGGCGCAAAAGTAGCTGAGTTGGCGCATCGCCAGGGCATTCGGGTAGCACCGCTAGTCGGGCCATCCTCCATCCTGCTCAGCTTGATGGCATCGGGCTTTAACGGACAGCGGTTTACCTTCCTCGGCTATATTCCCAGCGATAAAAATGCACGCGTCATGAAGTTGAAAGAGATCGAGAGAAACTCGCAGAAGCTGAATGAAACACAGATTTTTATTGAAACGCCCTATCGTAACCAGCACTTGCTGGATGATATTATCGCGAACTGTAATCCATCTACCCGATTGTGTGTGGCAAGAAACGTGAGCCTGCAGACTGAGTTGATTATCAGCAAGCCTATTGCCGCATGGAAACAACTTGAACTACCTGACTTGCACAAGCAACCAACAGTGTTTCTGTTGCTTTCCTGATTTCTATTGGCCAGAACCTAATAGCTTTCTCACTGGCGCATAACTCAGCCTGTGAACGGGCGAAACGCCATGTATAGCCAGGCGGGCCAGATGATCTGCGGTAGGATAACCTTTGTGCTGGGCAAAAGCATATTGCGGATAAAGCATATCAAGCTGGTATAGCTCGGCATCCCGCGCGGTTTTTGCCAGGATAGAGGCTGCAGAAATAGCCGCTTCCTTGCTGTCCCCTTTGACTATGGCCAATGAGGGAATACCTGTCTTGGGGCAATGCAGGCCATCAACCAGCACCTGTTGCGGCTTGATGGCAAGCGACTCAATCGCCCGCTTCATCGCCAGCAAGCTTGCCTGCAAAATATTGATTTCGTCAATCTCTTCCACGCTGCTGCTAGCTACAGCCCAGGCCAAAGCATACTGCTTGATTTCTATCGCAAGGCTATCGCGCTTCTTCTCAGTGAGCTTTTTTGAGTCAGCCAGACCGAGGATGGGACGCTGCGGATCAAGGATGACCGCAGCCGCATACACAGCGCCAGCAAGTGGACCTCGCCCCGCTTCGTCTACACCGCAAATCAGTAAAGTATCAGTCACTATAAGTAAGCAAGTACGGCCTGCGCAGCTTTTTCTTCGCTATTCTGGCGCAAGGTCTCGTGCATTTTCGTGAACTCATGACTGATCTCGTGCATCAGCGCTTTATCGCCCAGTAACTTAAGTGTAGCCTCAGCCAGCTTTTCAGGTGTTGCATCATGCTGCAATAGCTCGGGCACCACAAAGCGCCCTGCCAGCACATTAGGTAATCCGACGTAAGGCAGGTAGTTCATGCGTTTGAGTATCTGCCAGCTTAGCCATGGCAAGCGGTAGGTAATCACCATGGGGCGCTTCATCAGTGCCGCTTCGAGCGTAGCCGTACCGGAAGCAACGATGACGACATCAGCAGCTTCCATCGCCATATGGGCATGACCAAACAGGATTTGTATCGGCAATGCCGGCTCTTCATCGTTATTGGAGCGATTATCAAAAATCGCCTGTTCAAAGATAGTGCGGGTTTCACGCGTAATCAGCGGAACCAGAAACTGTAATTCAGTTTTGCTTTGCGGGTATGCAGCACTATATTGCTCTAATATTTTTTTCGCGGCTTTAACAAAGAGGTCTGCCAACTGACGAACTTCACCCTGACGACTCCCAGGCAACATGGCAATCACAAGCTTGTCGCCTTTAAGTTTGAGATGCTCGCGAGCCGCACTGATATTAGGTTCCATAGGCAATATATCCGCCAGTGGATGGCCTACGTAAGTAACTGGCACGCCAGCTTTTTCATACAATGGTGGCTCGAACGGAAATAAGGCCAGCATGTGGGAAACAGCACGCCGAATCTTGCCCATGCGGCCTTTGCGCCATGCCCAGATAGACGGGCTGACATAGTGAATGGTAGTGATGCCATTACGCTTGAGTTTCTTTTCAAGCGCAAAATTGAAATCGGGGGCGTCAATTCCAATGAAGATATCAGGCGGATTTTTTACGAAGTGCTGGAATAACTGCTTACGAATTTTGAGAAGGCCAGGGATCTGGCGTAATACATCAAAGCCATAACCATGCAAGGATAGTCGTTCAATAGGGAATAACGATTTGGCGCCCTCACCTATCATTTTAGGCCCGGCGATACCAACAAACTCCAGATCAGGGCGATGTTTTTTTAGCGCGCTTATCAGGTGGCTACCCAGCAAATCCCCTGAGGCTTCCCCAGCCACAATGCCTATTGTTGGCATACTTCCAGTTTCCTAACGAACGATACCGCGGGTTGAGTTGTTCAAGAACTCTATCAGGATGCCCAGTTCAGGGCATGCAGCCAGTTGCTGGTTAAGCTCGTGCTTGGCTTCTTCCAGAGTCAGGCTATTACGATACAGGGTTTTGTATGCACGCTTTATATTAAGTATGCTGTCTGCAGAAAAACCACGACGCTTAAGGCCCTCAGCATTGATGCCATGTGGCGCCGCATCGTAGCCTGCCGCGGTTACATAAGGCGGGATATCCTTGAATACCACGGTGTTCACAGCAGTAATGACGTGGGCCCCTATCTTGCAGAACTGATGCACCAGTGTAAACCCACCCAGAATGGCGTAATCGTGCATATCGACATGACCGGCCAATGATGAATTGTTAGCCAGTATAGTATGGTTGCCTACCTGGCAATCATGGGCAATATGCACATAAGCCATCACCCAGTTGTCATTGCCTATTCGGGTAACACCCTTGTCCTGAACAGTACCGCGATTGAAGGTGCAGAATTCACGAATGGTATTGTTGTCACCAATTTCCAGTGTAGTGGGCTCACCCGCGTACTTCTTATCCTGAGGCGCCGCACCGAGGGATGAGAACTGAAATATCTGATTATTCCTGCCTATAGTTGTAGGCCCGCTTATCACGCTATGCGCACCAATTACGGTACCGCTGCCGATTTTTACGTCTGGGCCAATAACAGCATAGGGTCCGATCTCTACACTACTATCCAGCTCAGCTTTAGCATCAATAATGGCCGTAGAATGTATTTTGCTTTGTGTCATAAACTCTGTAATTTCTTTACTTTAAGTGCTTGCCTGGTCTTTAGACTCAATTGCCTTAAGAATACACATCATTTCCGCTTCCGCCACCACAACGTCATCAACAGTTGCAACGCCTTTATATTTCCAGATACCACGCAATATACGTTCTATGCTGACCTTAAGGATAAGCTGGTCGCCGGGAGACACCGGCTTTTTAAAGCGCGCACTGTCTATACCTGCAAAGTAATACACAGAGTCATCACTAGGCTTGGTATTCATGGTTTTAAACGAAAGGATAGCTGCCGCCTGTGCCATTGCCTCTACAATCAGTACACCAGGCATGACAGGGTGATACGGAAAATGACCAGGAAAATATGGCTCATTCATGCTCACATTTTTAACAGCCACGATTTCCTTGCCCAGCTCCAGCGACAAAACGCGGTCTACCAGCATAAATGGATAGCGATGTGGCAGGTGCTCCAGGATTTCATGGATATCCATGCTAGTCATAGCATTATCGCTCATGGCATTACCTCAATTCTTTTCTGTTTTATTTGTATCTGATTTATTGATAGAGCTTGCTGAAACTTGTTGAAGGTTCAGATTTTCCAGTGTCTTTTCCAATTGTTTAACACGATCAGATAAATCCCCTAAGCGACGAATATTCGCAGCTGTCTTTAACCACTCATCATGGCTTTGAAATGGCATCAATGCAGTATAGGTATCTGTTTTCTTCAATGATCGCGTAATCATTGTCCCAGGTGATACCGTGACATCATCTGCAATCTCAAGGTGGCCAAGTATCATGGCCGCGCCGCCAATTTTGCAATGCTTGCCAATTTTAGCGCTACCAGCAATACCAACACAGCCTGCAATCACCGTATGCGCACCAATACGGCAGTTATGCCCGATCTGAATCAGGTTATCCAGCTTAACGCCTTGTTCAATCACTGTATCATCCAGCGCACCACGATCTATACTGGTATTTGCGCCAATAGATACATCGTCCTCGATAATCACACGACCAATCTGGGGAATTCTTACCCAGCGCCCCGCTTCATTGGCAAAACCAAAGCCATCTGCACCAATCACTGCACCGGCAGCAATCACACAACGCTTACCTATAACGCAATCATGATAAACAACGACATTGGCTTCAAGTTCGGTATTGTCACTTATTCTAGTACCAGCAGACACTATGCACCCTGGGCCTATAACCACGCCCTCTCCCAGTTGCACATTAGCGCTAATCACACTATTGGCCATGATGGTACATGAAGCAGGGATACGTGCCGTAGCGTCAACTACAGCTGAGTCTGCAATACCGGCCTTATACACATGCTTAGGATTAAGTAATTCAGAAAGCCTGGCAAAATAGGCGTAGGGGTTATCCGTAACAATGCGGGGCAATGCAGTTAAATCACGATGTTGATCTGCAAGGATAACTGCACTTGCCTGCGTAGCTTCCAGTGATGACTTATATTTGGAGTCTGTCAGAAAACTGATATCGCCAGCATGTGCGTTTGCTAATGAAGCCACTCGACTAACATTTACGCCATCTCCACCAACGAGCTCACCACCTAGATTGGATACGATCTCCTGTAAGGAATAATTAGTGCTCATCCGTCTAAAGATCGTTTATTAATTTGGTCGGTGGATTATGCCCGTTAGCAACAAGCAATTACTTTTTACCCAATGCTTTTAATACCTTATCGGTAATATCAACGCGCTTGCTGAAATAGCCTACTGGTCCAAACAGAACGATATCGTAACCCTCGGTCTCTGAAATACCGGTGACCGCTTTATTGATACGATCTTCGAATGACTTAAACTCGTCATTTTTACGCAGATTCAAGTCTTCATTAAACTCACGTTGTTTACGTTGAAATTCCAGCTTGGCATTAGCAATATCACGTTCCTTATTGCGGCGATCAGCCTCGGCCATAGTGAGGCCATCTTTTTCCAAGGAGGCTTCTGTATCTTTAATCTGCTTAGCTATTTTTTCAAGCTCTTGACGGCGCGGGATAATTTCTTTTTCAAGCTTTTTATTAATCTCGATTACCTGTGGTGCCTCTTGCAGGATCCTGTCCATAACGACATACCCGATTTTATAGCTGCTATCGGTTTTATCCGCTGCGCTAGCACTAACAGCTAATGCCAAGAAACTCGCTGCCAACAAACTTTTTAACATGGTATTCAATTCACTTCTCCTAACAAATTATTAATCATCAACTAGCTAAACTAGAATTGCGAGCCTAGCTGAAACTGCAATATTTGCGTTCTATCTTTAATTCTTATCCCATCGACAATCTCATCTTTTGGATTCAAAGCTTTGGCAATCACTAATTTAATAGGTCCAAATGGTGAATACCAACTGACACCAAGGCCTGTTGAATATCTTAGATCACCCAGATTTACAGGATCATTTGCCGCATACACTGAACCCGCATCAAGAAAAGTACTTAACCTTAATTGTTTAGAGTCCTTCATGCCAGGTATAGGGAAGTAAATTTCCGCATTACCCAATAAGCGTTTGGTGCCACCCACAGCAAAGTCATTTCCAGAAACATTATCTCTTTCACGCGGACCAATGGCACTGGTCTGATATCCACGTACAGAGTTTACACCGCCCACATAAAAATTCTTGAAGAATGGATAATCTTTATCGCCATACGTATCACCATAACCCATTTCGCCATTCAGCATGAATGTCAGACTCTTGTTGATCTCTTTATACCAAGAGTGTTTGTACTCTAGCTTGTAATATTGCAAATCCAGTCCTGGCAAGCCAATTTCAGTGCTGACGCGTTGCAGAACTCCATTATTGGGAAATAATACATTATCCCGAGTGTCATGGACCCAGCCCAAATTAAGCAATAGGGAGTTATTTTCGCAACCTAAAGTCGTTTGGCTACCGCAATAAAGTTTGTATCTAGTAGGGCTGGTAGAGTCAAGATCAACGCTAGTATAGTCAAAGGTAAGACCAGCACTTACGGAGTCGCGCTCATTAAGTGGCATACCGAAGGTTACACCGACACCATAAGACGATGTTTTATAAGTACCTGTTCTCAGGTATGAAGTATCCACATCACGGCGATACACGTTAAAGCCTCGACTAATACCGTCTGGCGTAAAGTAAGGGTCAGTATAGGACAGTGAATAAATGGTGTTGATGCGCCCGGTATTTACCTGAGCCGCGACACGGTTACCAGTCCCCAGGAAATTATTCTGGTTAACAGTCACACCCAGTACCACGCCTTCGGCGCTTGACAAGCCAGCACCAAACATAATGCTACCAGTAGACTTTTCAGTCACATTCACATTCAGATCTACTTGGTCAGTAGTGCCCGGAACTGCAGGTGTTTCTACATTCACATCAGAGAAAAACTGCAATCTTTCCAGACGCTGCTTAGAACGTGCAATCTTATCTGCACCATACCATGCAGACTCAAGTTGACGCATCTCACGCCTCAACACTTCATCACGGGTACGGATATTACCTGTGAGATTGATACGACGTACATATACTTTGCGACCGGGGTCTACCATGAAAGTAAAGGCAACAGTATGCGCATCCTTGTTAACATCTGGAATCGCATTTACGTTGGAAAAGGCATACCCATCATTGCCTAGCTTGTCGCCAATGGCTTTACTTGAGTCAGTGATTTTTTGACGGCTGAAAGTTTCGCCTGATTTCAGGGTGATCAGCTTACGTACTTCATCTTCACCAATTATGGTTTCACCGGCAACTTTTACATCTGTGACCGTATATTTTTCGCCCTCCGTGATATTCACGGTGATATAGATATCTCGCTTGTCTGGTGTAATTGAAACCTGGGTTGAATCAATATTAAACTCAAGATACCCCTGATTCATGTAGAAAGAACGCAATGCCTCAAGGTCAGCTGTCAGTTTTTGCTTGGAATATTGATCATTCTTGCTCCACCATGTCATCCAGTTAGGTGTGGTTAGTTTAAACTGCTCACGCAACTGCTCTATGGTAAAAGCCTGAATACCAACGATATTGATATTACGTATCTTGGAAACTGCACCCTCTTCAATATCAAAGCGGATAGCAACGCGATTGCGCTCCAATGGGCTGGTCGAGGCCTTGACGGTCGCACCATACTTACCTTGTGACAGGTATTGGCGTTTGATTTCCTGTTCCGCCCGGTCGAGCATGGATTTATCGAAGATCAAACCTTCAGCAAGGCCAATTTGCTTAAGGCCTTCTTTCATTTTATCGCTGGGAAACGATTTATTACCGTTGAAATTAATCTGTGCAATGGCGGCACGTTCCTGGACGGTAATGACCAATACATCATTATCTGCCTCGATGCGAACATCCTTGAAGAAGCCTGTGCCATAAAGGGATTTAATGGCTTGCGTAGCCTTTTCATCATCCATGGTTTCGCCGACTTTTACCGGCAAGTAATTGAATACAGTGCCAGCCTCTGTGCGCTGTATACCCTCAACGCGGATATCTTTAACGACAAAAGGCTCTAAAGCGAATGCAGATGAGGCATAAATACCAAAAGCCATTAATGCAAGGGTTATTGACGCTAGCTGCCTGATCAACTTGCTCAGGAAAATCTTAAAAATCATTAGGCTCAGCCTGTTATTAGTCTATTGAAATCATTATACAAAGCGCATGCCATTAACAATCCAAGCAGTGATAATCCAACGCGCTGACCAACTTCCATTACCTGCTCGGAAACTGGGCTCCCTTTAAAAATTTCTACCATATAATACAACAAATGCCCGCCATCTAATACTGGAATAGGCAACAGGTTGAGCACGCCAAGGCTGATACTGATCACTGCGAGGAAGCCAATAAAGGCCTTCCAGCCTATGTGGGCGCTTTGGCCAGCATAGCTGGCAATAGTGACCGGACCACTCATTCCCTTCCAGGATACTTCGCCTGTGATCATGCTGCCCAGCATCTTCAAGCTAAAAATTGACG
This sequence comes from Methylophilaceae bacterium, assembly GCA_035459965.1. Taxonomy (GTDB): domain Bacteria; phylum Pseudomonadota; class Gammaproteobacteria; order Burkholderiales; family Methylophilaceae; genus DATHXC01. The sequence goes on along the minus strand of DATHXC010000007.1, from coordinate 184,678 downwards.
TATCCCAGGTCTTTCCAGCCGCCTTGCTTAATGCAGTGATAGGTCCGTATTTGACATCTACGATAAGCTTATCAAGCTCTGCCTGCTCCATATGATAAGCAGCACCGATACGGCCTATTTTCTGACTCCCCTCTTCGACAGCATCTGGTGTGATGGTTAACTTGGACGTAGATTCGCCACGCTTAATTTCCAGGCTGAGTGGTTTACCCGGGTTCTTGCGAATCTCACTGACAAAGCCTTCCCACTGAGTCACACCAACCCCGGCGACAGATAGAATCTGATCTCCAGACTTGAGGCCAGCCTTTTCGGCCGCACCACCCGCTATGATTTCACCGATTCTGGCTGGAACCTCTGGCTGAAAAGGTTTTAAACCAAGCTTATCCAGAAAGTCATTTTCAAAATCATCCTTGCCGATTGAGCCTAATTGCAGCTGATGAAGATGCACATCATTATCAGCAGTGACCGTTTCAATTTCCACGACTGGCGCTTTGATCACTTGCCTGAGCAGCTCCCAACGTACATCCTGCCAGCTGCTCACTGCCACATCCCCAACCTTGCGTACGATATCGCCACTGCGCATGCTGGCATGCGAAGCAGGCGAGTTTTGCTCTATCTCGCCAAGAATAGGCTTCATGCCGGTCACACCATGCATGAATAGAATCCAGTAGAGAAAAATAGCTAACAGTAAATTGGCGATTGGTCCGGCGGAGACAATGGCAATGCGCTTCCAGACTGGTTGCCGATTGAAAGCACGTGGCAAATCTTGCTCATTTATGGGCGGAGCTCCTTCGTTTGAAGCTTCGCGCTCATCGAGCATCTTGACATAGCCACCAAGCGGCAAAGCTGCCAGCACAAATTCAGTCTGATCCTTACCGAATTTCCTAGTAAACAGTGGTTTACCAAAACCAATGGAAAATCGCAGCACCTTAACACCGCACCAGCGTGCAACCTGAAAGTGCCCATACTCATGGATGGTCACCAGGATGCCGAGAGTCAGTAAAAATGAAGCTAGCGTAAGCATTAGCGCACATCTACCCATTGCGTGGCAGCAGCGCGTGCAGCGTGATCAGCAGCGATGACCACATCGAGGGCAGTTACTTGCTGGATGTTTGAGTCAGACAATACGGCTTCTATCATTTGCGGAATTTGGGTAAACCCTATTTTTTCGTTAAGAAATGCTTCTACCGCAACTTCATTGGCAGCATTCAATATCGTTGGCGCCGTGCCACCCAGCTTTAATGCATCAAATGCCAGACGCAAACATGGAAATTTCTCGGTATCCGGCACTTCAAAATCAAGTCTGGCAATCTTGAATAAATCCAGCGAGCTTACCCCGCTTTCAAGCCTGCCCGGGTAACCCAGCGCATAGGCAATAGGGGTGCGCATATCCGGATTACCCAACTGTGCCAATACCGAGCCATCTATGTATTCCACCATAGAGTGAATAATGCTTTGCGGGTGCACGACTACTTCAATCTGGTCAGCGCTGGCATTAAACAGCCAATGTGCTTCAATCACTTCCAAACCTTTGTTCATCAAGGTGGCAGAGTCAATCGTGATCTTGGGCCCCATTACCCATTTGGGATGATTCAGTGCCTGTGCTGGCGTTACAGTAAGCAATTCAGCTGCAGTTGAACAACGAAATGGACCACCGGAAGCCGTGATTAAGATCTTTCTGATACCACCTTCAGCCAGGGTCAGATGTTTCTTCTCTGGCATTACCTGAAAAATCGCATTGTGCTCGCTATCTATAGGCAACAAGGTAGCACCACCCTGCTCTACGGCCTGCATGAATAGACTGCCTGACATGACAAGAGTTTCTTTATTGGCCAGCAGAATACGCTTGCCTGCAAGCGCCGCCGCCATGGCAGGCTTCAAGCCAGCTGCACCAACAATCGCTGCCATTACTACATCGACAGCATTGTCCGAAGCCACTTGCTCTAAAGCTTCCATCCCCTGGAGTACTTGTGTCTCAAGCCCTGATTTTAGAAGCTTGGCCTGCAATTCTGTAGCAGCATCTGCATCAAGCATGACGGCATAAACAGGTTTAAATTTTTTACATAGCTCAAACAATGCATCAACACGCGAATTTGCAGTGAGTGCGTAAACGCTAAAACGGTCAGGATGTTGTTCGATGACATCCAGTGTATTCAATCCAATGGTGCCAGTCGCCCCAAGTATTGTTACATTCTGAATGCGGGCTGAAGATATTTTTTGCTGCTGTAGCGGACTACTCTTGTTGACAGTGGTCATTTAAAGTAGCTCGACCAGACTGCATAATAAAGGGGAAAGTAGAGAAAAAACGCCGCCAACGGGAGGCTGGAAGTAAGTCCATCAATGCGATCAAGCATACCGCCGTGTCCAGGGAGTATATTGCCGCTATCTTTCACATTGGCATGGCGCTTAATGAGGGATTCGAGCAGGTCACCCATAATACTTAATACGGTTATCCCCCATAATGCAACAATTAACCAGTAGCTAACATGCAGGGTAATGCAAAGAATAAAACCGTAAATACTGACGGCGAGCCAAGCGCCTAACACACCTTCCCATGTTTTTCCGGGACTGATCTTGACTGCTAGCTTATGTTTACCAAAACGCTTCCCTGCAAAATATGCAGCACTATCTGCGATCCATACTGCAACCATAATCCCCAACAATAGCGCCGGGCCTGCACCATGTACATCGACCAGCGCCAACAAACTGGGTATACGTAATGCCATCAAGGCAAACCAGGTAGGTAACAAGACCAGCAAACCAGCAAGGGCAATGATTAATAGATTTTTGACTTGGTAACGCGTGGATAGCCAGGCTGGCACAAGGACAACCCAGAATATAGTGGAGCATGCTATGCCCCAGAACATGGCATGTTCGAGGGGAAGTGTCTCACCAAACTCAAGTGCCAGAATCAGCATCGCCCCCAATATAAATATTGCGAGCGCATAAGCATTGCGCACAAACGGTTTAAAGCCGTTGATGGTACCCCACTCCCATGCGCCAACAGTAATGGCAACCAGCATCAACAAAGCCCACAACACATCGGGCAACAGGAATAATGCGGCCAAGAAGAGCGGTACCAATACCAGCGAGGTGAGGATGCGTGCTTTAAGCATAACTAGTCTACTAGCTGCTCACTGGTGCGGCCAAAGCGTCTTTCACGCTTTTGATATGACTGGATAGCCAAACTGAAGGCAGCTTCATCAAAGTCTGGCCACAAAGTATCGGTAAAATAAAGCTCACTGTAAGCGAGTTGCCACAGTAGGAAATTACTAATGCGCTTTTCACCGCCAGTGCGAATAAACAGATCAGGTTCCGGGGCATAAGACATTGAAAGGTAGGGGGTCAAATCATCTTCAGAAAAGCTGCCCGCCAGTTCTGGTTGTGCATGCTGCATGCGATTCATGGCCTGCAACATATCCCAGCGGCCACCATAGTTGGCGGCGATGGTCAGGGTAAGACCGGTGTTATTTTTAGTGAGTGATTCCGCCTCATCGATGCGGGCACATAATGCCTCATCAAAGCGCGAACGATCGCCAATCAGGATCAAGCGGATATTATTCTGGTGTAGCTTGCCAACTTCGCGCTTAAGCGCATCCATAAACAATCCCATCAGGAAGCTGACCTCTTCCTCTGGACGGCGCCAGTTTTCACTGCTGAATGCAAACAGGGTCAGGTATTCCACACCGAGTGTGGCGCAATGCTTGACCATATCACGTACAGTTTCCACACCGCTTTTATGCCCTGCCACGCGTGGGAGAAAGCGTTTTTTGGCCCAGCGGCCATTGCCGTCCATAATCACTGCAATATGGCGCGGAATTTCACCTGTGGTGGGGATGGTTTGTGTGGAGCTTGAAAAAATTGCCAATCAACGCCCCAGTATATGACTTTGCAAGATAGCGATTGATAAACTGTAATGAGCGATCATTTAAATCTATACAGCCAACAATTCAGCTTCTTTTACCTGCAATAACTTGTCGATTTCAGTGACATTTTTATCGGTCAGCTTCTGGACTTCGTCTTGCATGCGACGTTCATCATCTTCACTGATCTCTTTGTCCTTAATCAATTTCTTCAAGGCATCATTTGCATCACGGCGCACATTGCGCACCGCGACTTTTGCATTCTCAGCTTCAGTACGCACTACCTTAATCAGGTCTTTCCTTCGTTCTTCTGTCAGCATAGGCATAGGTACACGGATCAAATCGCCATTAGTCGCGGGGTTCAGGCCCAGATCACCATCACGAATCGCTTTTTCAACCTTGCCTATCATGCTCTTTTCATAGGGCTGTACATTAATAGTACGCGCATCGCCCAAGGTAACGTTCGCTACCTGGTTTACCGACACCATCGAACCGTAATACTCCACCATCACATGATCCAGCAAACCGGTATGCGCGCGGCCTGTGCGTACTTTTGCAAGATCATTTTTTAGCGACTCAAGTGACCTCAGCATTTTTTGTTCTGCGTTTTTTTTCACTTCATCTAACATATTTTTCTCCAAACATATTCACGCGAGTCTTTAGCCTGGGTTATGGGTGAACCCGAGTGCCTTCATCTTCACCCATCACCACGCGCTTCAATGCGCCCTGCTTAAAAATACTGAATACATTGATTGGTAGATTCTGATCGCGACACAAGGTTAAGGCCGTAGCATCCATGACTTTCAAATTCTTGATGATGGCTTCGTCAAACGTGATGGTTTTATAGCGCATGGCATCAGGGTTGGTTTTGGGGTCATCGGTATAAACGCCATCAACCTTGGTGGCTTTAAGCACAATTTCAGCATTCATTTCCATACCACGCAAAGCCGCTGCGGTATCGGTAGTAAAAAATGGATTACCTGTGCCGGCACCAAAAATCACGACTCTGCCCTCTTCCAGATAACGTATCGCTTTACCGCGAATGTAAGGTTCTGCTACCTGTTCAATATTCAAGGCAGACTGTACACGGCTCACAAGACCGACATGACGCATTGCGTCCTGCAATGCCAGCGCGTTCATCACGGTAGCCAGCATGCCCATGTAATCGGCAGTTGCGCGATCCATGCCCTCTGCAGCCGGAGCCACGCCACGGAATATATTGCCCCCACCAATGACTACGGCAACCTGCACGCCCAAATCAACAATCTCTTTAACTTCACCGACTATTCTGTTGATGGTAGCGCGGTTGATGCCGTAACTGTCATCTCCCATCAGGGCTTCACCAGACAGTTTCAGTAAGATACGTTTATAAGCCGGGGATTTAGATGGCGCGGACATGTTGCTCCTATTCAGTTGTGCAAAACGATGATGCCATGATAACTGGACATCATCGTTTTGCAGTGGACAATCTTATTTAAAGACGCGATATTGACTGATTCTAGACTATATATCGCCGCTTCAAATATTTTAAAACAAAACTTTACATATTGGCAGCAGCAGCTACTTCAGCAGCAAAATCCGTCACAACTTTCTCAATGCCCTCACCCACCACATACATGGTAAATGAAGCTACTGAGGCATTTTTGGATTTAAGCAATTGCTCGATAGTTAGCTTGTCATCCTTAACGAAAGGCTGACTCAACAAAGTCACTTCTTTCAGGTACTTTTGCACAGTACCATCTGCAATTTTTTCCAGCATTGCTTCCGGCTTGCCAGCTTCTTTTGCTTTTTCAATAGCAACACGACGTTCAGCTTCAATCAACTCAGGCGCCACACCGCTTGCGTCCAGTGATTTAGGCTTGGCTGCAGCGATGTGCATGGCAATGTCCTTGCCCAGCGTATCGTCACCACCAACCACATCAACCAGCACACCGATCTTGCTACCATGTACATAACTGGCAAGCTTGCCTTGCGCTTTGATGCTGACAAAACGACGTGGCGTGATGTTTTCGCCAATCTTGCCGACCAGTTGCGTACGCAGGCCTTCTACTGTGCTATCGCCCAGTTTCAAGCCAGCAACTGCTTCAATATCAGCTGGATTGTTAGCAGCAATTACTTCAGCCACTGAATTTACAAATTTCAGGAAATCATCATTCTTGGCACAGAAGTCGGTTTCAGAGTTCACTTCAACCATCGCGCCAGACTTGCCATCTGCGCTAATGCTGATGCCAACAGTACCTTCTGCAGCAACGCGCCCAGCAGCCTTGCTCGCCTTGTTACCAAAACGCACGCGCAAAATCTCTTCAGCACGTGTCATATCTGCTTCAGCTTCAGTCAATGCCTTTTTACAATCCATCATGGGCGCATCTGTACGCTCACGTAGTTCTTTCACCATGCCTGCGGTAATTTCAGCCATTATTTTGCTCCTTCAATATTTTTTACTTTGCGGTCATCCGACTACTTGAGCTTTTTAGCAAATAATCGAGACACCTGAATTCAAGGTATAAAAAAAAGGGGCTCGCGCCCCCTTCCTCTAAGGGTTTACTCTGCCGCGGCCTCGGAGACCTCAACAAATTCCTCTTCACTTGCAGACTTAACGATTTCGGTGATGGTTTGGCTACGGCCTTCCAGCACTGCATCGGCGATACCACGCGCATACAGGCGAATTGCACGGCTAGAGTCATCATTACCAGGAATGATGTAAGCAATGCCATCTGGTGCATTGTTAGTATCAACAACACCAATCACAGGGATGCCAAGCTTGGCAGCTTCTGTTACCGCACCACTTTCATGGCCAACGTCGATAATGAAAATCGCGTCTGGCAGGCCACCCATTTCCTTGATGCCGCCGATTGAGCGCTCGAGCTTCTCAACTTCGCGCTTGTAGCCCAAAGCTTCTTTCTTGCCGAATTTTTCCAGGCTACCGTCCAGCAACATGGCTTCGTAGTCGTTCAGTCGCTTGATGGATTGTTTTACTGTCTTGAAGTTAGTCAGCATGCCACCTAACCAGCGATGGTTAACATAGGCGCAGTTTGAGCGCTGTGCTTCTTCCTTGACGATATCGCGTGCTTGACGCTTGGTACCGACAAACATGATACGGCCTTTGTTTGATGCCAGTTGACGCACATACTTCAGGGCATCTTCGAACATCGGCAAAGTCTTTTCCAGATTGACGATATGAATCTTGTTACGGTCACCGAAAATATACGGTGCCATTTTTGGGTTCCAGTAACGGGTTTGATGGCCGAAGTGAACTCCGGCTTCCAGCATTTGACGCATAGTTACAGACATAATAGTCTCCAGTAAGGGTTATAGCTCACATGCGCCCAAAAACATCCGAGTTGTTTTAGCAAAGCTTGCTTCAGCTAAAATTCGGACACCCTTTACGGGGCACATGCTCTAAGTTTTAAAACCAGCTTTTAAAGTTAATTGCAAAGCTAGCATTTAAGTTCTGCAAACCCAGTCTCTTAAGAAACTGGGTGCAATATGCTAACATAAGCACCTATTTGAACTCAAGGAAAACCTAAGCCCGAGGGCTTTAAATTGCAATTATGGCAGTTACTATCAAAAATGAAGTAGATATTCAAAAAATGCGCATCGCTGGCAAGCTTGGCTCCGAGGTACTCGATTTCATTACGCCTTATGTGCAACCAGGGATCAGCACCGGCGAACTGGACAAGTTATGCCATGATTACATGGTGAATGTGCAGAAAGTTATCCCGGCGCCTCTTAATTACGCACCATCCGGCCATACGCCATATCCCAAATCCATATGCACCTCTGTCAATCACCAGATTTGCCATGGTGTGCCGGGCGAAAAGGTACTTAAGAACGGCGATATCGTCAACCTTGACATTACCGTGATCAAAGATGGCTACCATGGTGACACCAGCCGCATGTTTTATGTGGGCGAACCCTCTATCCAGGCCAAACGTCTTTGCGAAATTACCTATGATTGTATGTGGATAGGCATATCCAAGGTAAAGCCTGGAGCCACGCTTGGCGACATTGGGCATTTTATCCAGGTGCATGCAGAAAAAAATGGATTCAGTGTAGTGCGTGAGTTTTGTGGTCACGGCATTGGCAAAAAATTTCATGAAGACCCGCAGGTGCTTCACTACGGAAAGCCAGGTACTGGCATGAAGTTACAGGCTGGCATGATATTCACGATAGAACCCATGATCAATGCTGGAAAGCGCGACATTAAACAGCTTGGCGACGGCTGGACTATCGTCACCAAGGATCATAGCCTGTCCGCGCAATGGGAGCATACAGTGCTGGTTACAGAAACAGGCTATGAAGTGCTGACAGTGTCTGCAGGAACGCCCGCCACACCGAGTTTTATTTGAACATGCTATCCAGCAATAATCACAGCGAACTTGAAAACTTCGCCAAGGTCTGGCGCGTACGCCTCAAGGAAGATCAATCTGCATTACGTGCCTCATTTGAACAAACTGAAGATGTAGCCAGCTTGCTCAACCAACACGCGCGGCTTGTTGATGAGTTATTGCGCGATTTATGGCAAAAAGCGGAGCTAAACAAAGAAGTTTGCTTGATTGCAGTTGGTGGCTACGGGCGCGGAGAGCTGTTCCCCTACTCTGACGTGGATTTGCTGATATTGCTACCGGAAGATGATAATGCAGCCCTGAATCAGCGCATAGAGTCTATCGTTGGCATATTCTGGGATATAGGCTTGGCTGTGGGCCATAGCGTACGTAACCTGCATGAATGTATCGATGAAGCAAACAAGGATGTCACAGTCCAAACCAACCTGCTGGAAGCACGCCATCTCACAGGTAACCCTGCGCTGTATAAGGCATTCAAGTCCGATATAAGCACCGCCATGGATACAAAGACATTTTTCCAGGCAAAGATGCACGAGCAGGAGCAACGCCACAAGCGCTTTAACGACACCGCTTACAATCTGGAACCCAATATAAAAGAAAGCCCGGGCGGTTTACGTGATTTGCAGAATGTCATGTGGATTGCACGTAGCCTGGGCTTAGGCGACAACTGGAATGCCCTGGTCAGGCACGAACTCATCACTACTTCGGAAATGCGACAGATCCGTCGCCATGAACGGCACCTGCAAATGTTGCGCACTCGGCTGCATTATCTGGCCCATCGTCGTGAAGACAGGCTGATTTTCGATTTTCAAAATGACTTGGCCAGGCAGCTTGGTTTTACTACCAACGCCAAAAAACGCGCTAGTGAACAACTGATGCACAGTTACTACCGTAGCGCGAAATTCGTTAGCCTGATCAATGAAATCCTGCTGCTACTGCTTGAACAGCGCCTGCATCCACAGCAAGATAAAGCCACACCCATCAATGAGCACTTCGAAGCGCGTAATGGCCTGCTTGAAGCTAAATCCACCACCCTGTTGCAGCGTCAGCCTTCGACGATATTGGAAAGCTTTCTGGTGCTGGCGCACCATCCTGAATTGACGGGCATGAGCGCAAACCTTTTACGCACTTTGCTTCGAGTGAGAAAACTAGTGAACAGCGAGTTCCGCAACAACCCGGACAACAAGCACCTGTTCATGGAAATTTTGCGCCAGCCCAGCGGCGTGACACGGCTCAATCGCTATGGCATTCTGGGCAGCTATATCCCCGCTTTTGGCCGCATTATCGGGCAAATGCAACATGACCTGTTCCATGTCTATACGGTAGACGAACATATCCTCAACGTGCTACGCAATTTGCGCCGCTTTGCATTACCGCAGTATGCTCATGAATTCCCGCTATGCAGCCAGCTATTTGCGGGCTTTGATAAGCCTGAGCTGCTTTATATTGCTGCCCTGTTTCATGATATTGCCAAAGGGCGAGGTGGCGATCACTCAACACTGGGTAGCTCAGATGCACGTCGCTTCTGCAAATCACATGGCTTATCCAAAGTGGATAGCGAACTGGTCGCCTGGCTGGTCGAATCACATCTCACCATGTCCAGCATCGCGCAGAAATCTGATCTATCCAACCCTGCAGTCATAGAGAACTTTACCCACCTGATGGGCAATGAGCGTCGACTCACCGCACTTTACCTGCTCACAGTAGCCGATATTCGCGGTACCAGCCCCAAGGTATGGAATGCATGGAAAGCCAAGCTATTAGAAAACCTTTTCCTTGCAACACAGCGTCAATTTAAAGGTGTCAGCAAAGATACTGAAAGTGAATTACTGGCTCGCCAGAACGATGCAAAAAAAATACTCAGTCACTATGGGGTACTGGAAAATTCCTACAATCTGCTATGGGACAAAATGGGCAGGCATTACTTCCTGCGCCATGATGCGCAGGAAATCGCCTGGCATAGCCGTTTGTTGCTCACGCATATCAACAGCCCAGAACCGATCGTGCGTGCGCGCCTAAGCCCGGGCGGTGATGGCATTCAGGTGTTGATATATACCCAAGATAAGGATGATTTGTTTGCCAGGATCTGCAGCTTCTTTGAACGTATTGGCTACACCATACTTGAAGCCAAGGTACACACCACCCAGCATGGTTATGCGCTGGATAGTTTTCTGGTTCTGGATCAGAGCGATAAATCGGTACGCTATCGTGACTTGCTAAGCTTTATTGAGTACGAATTATCACAAAAACTGGTGGCAACAGAAGTGATCGATAAGCCTTTACAGGGCCGCTTGAGCCGCCAGGTAAAGCATATGCCTATTAATGCCAGCATACATATCAGGGCGGATTCTGACAGTAACACTCACGCGCTCGAAATTATTGCTGGCGACAGACCTGGGCTGCTATCAACGCTGGCTCATATATTTTTGCAGCAAGGTGTGCATTTGCAGACTGCCAAAATTAATACGTTGGGTAAACGCGCAGAAGATACGTTTTTGATTTCATCGAAGAATGGGGAAAAGCTGGAAGAGGATAATATAAAGTCTTTGGAACAAGCATTGATAGAAAAATTATAAATATAAAAATCAATAATATAAAACCATATGTTAAAGTTTTATATTAGATTTAACATTTCCATTGGATTGTCGATTTTGTAGTCAGCCCCCCAGCTATCGGGTTGATCAAGAACATCAAGATAGCCGTATAAGGCAATCACAGTAGGCATGCCTGCAGCGATTCCGGCCTGAATATCGCGCTCTGCATCTCCAATATAAATCGCCGCTGATGGCTCAATGCCAGCCTGCGCACATGCCATTAACAAAGTATCAGGATATGGTTTTGCTCTGGGGGCATCATCAGCACTGATGACGCACACTGCCCTGTCGAATAAATTGATTGCCTTTAACAAGGGCTGAGTAAAGCGTCGTGGCTTATTGGTGACCACCCCCCAGGGCAGTTGTTTGGCCTCAATAGCAGCAAGCACATTCGCGACGCCTTCAAACAATACTGGTGAGCGCGTAAACACCTCATCATACAAGGCTAAATATTCAACTCGCTTGGCGTTGAAATCGGCATGTTCTGGAGTAATGCCAAATCCTATTGACAACAACCCTCTGGAGCCATGCGACGCATAGGGCCTTATCACCTCTTGAGACAAAGGGGGCAAGCCATAACGCTCACGCTGGAGATTAAGTGCCAATCCAAGATCCGGTGCGGTATCAACCAGCGTTCCATCCAGGTCAAACAGAATAAGCTGTGGTGCCACCTTTCCTGACTGCATGCTCACTTAACCGTATGCACAATGTAATTGACCGAAACATCCTCGCCAAGCCAATAGTGCTGGTTCAATGGGTTATAGCTCATGCCCTTAAGTCCGTTCACGGTCAGTCCGGAACTTCGGCTCCAGGCTGACAGCTCAGAAGGCTTAATGAATTTCTCATACTCATGCGTGCCGCGCGGCAACATATTCAATATATATTCAGCACCTATCACAGCAAACAAGTAGGCTTTCGGATTGCGATTGATGGTAGAGAAAAATACGCTCCCGCCCGGTTTAACTAATTGGGCACAAGCCTGCACTACAGCCGCCGGATCCGGCACATGCTCCAGCATTTCCATGCAAGTCACTATGTCATAGCTTTCTGGTGCTTCTTGTGCCAGCGCTTCAACAGCAATTAAGCGATATTCAACATTAACGCCTGTCTCGAGGCTATGTAGCCGTGCCACCTTAAGCGCTTTTTCTCCCAAGTCGATGCCGGTCACAGTGGCACCCTTTTGGCTCATGGATTCGGAAAGTATGCCACCACCACAGCCCACATCCAGCACTCGCTTACCACTTAAACCAATAAGATCATCAATGAAATTGAGCCTTAGCGGATTAATTTCATGCAAAGGTTTGAATTCGCTATTCGGATCCCACCAACGGTGCGCGAGTGTTGAAAATTTTTGTAATTCTGCTGGATCTACATTCATATTTTTCTTTGCTTTTGCTTCGCCTGCATCTATTTGAACTGGGTAAGCTTGGGTTGCCATAGCGCTATGATTTCCTTTAATTCTGCAGGTTCTATATTGGCATAGACGCCATCTTGCCCACTAAGTTTTTGGTATTTCAATTCTCCATGCACCCAGACATGGCTGACATGTTCTCTACCCGCCGCATAAACCAGGTGTGAAATCGGATCAAAGCATGGCAAGGTCTCAGGATCCGCGATTCTAACCGCGGTTAAATCAGCCAATTTACCGATTGCTATTGAGCCGATTTTGTCATCAAGTCCAAGTGCACGGGCACCGTTGATGGTTGCCATCGCCAATGCCTGCTCTGCGGGCAATGATGAAGCATCGCCGCTTGCGCCTTTTGCCAATAGCGCAGCCAGGCGCATCTCAGAAAACATATCCAGACGATTATTACTGGCAGCACCGTCTGTACCAAGCGCCACATTGAGCCCCTGCTTCAGCATGGCCGAGACAGGTGCAATACCGCTTGCCAGCTTAAGATTGGAGGTTGGGCAATGCGCTACATGGCAGCCGTGTTCATACATCAGTTGCAATTCATCTTCTGTAACATGCACGCAGTGTGCGGCAACCAAGCTGGGACCTAACAGGCCGAGCTCAGCCATGCGCTGTATGGGACGTATACCAAACTGGCTGATACTCTGCTCAATTTCATCTTGTGTTTCATGTAGATGAGTATGAATGCCAACATCCAACTGTTCAGCGTATGTAATGACCTTTTCAAAGGTTTGATTTGAAATCGTATAGGGAGCATGCGGCGCAAGACTGCTGCTTAACAGGGCGTTGCCACGCCAGCCATCACGCGCATCAGAGCCTTTTCGTAGGTAATCATCGGCATCATTGGCATAAGCCGACGCAAAATCCAGCACGACAAGACCGAGATTGGCGCGCATACCTGCTTGCAATGAAGCTTCTGCAGCGCCCTGCGGGAAAAAATACATATCGTTAAAACAGGTAATCCCACCCCGCAACATTTCGGCACACGCTAATAAAGTGCCATCACGCACAAAACGCTCAGAAACAAACTGCTGCTCGACTGGCCAGATATGCTCTTGCAGCCATGGCATTAGCGGCAGGTCATCAGCCAAGCCGCGCATCAGGTTCATGGCGGCATGGGTATGCGTATTCACAAGCCCCGGGATTAAAATATGCTCGTCCAGCACCACTGTATGTATTGCCTGGTATTTTTCGCGGGCAAGCTCTGTGGGTAGAATGTCAATGATTGCACTACCATTCACAATCACGGTGGCACGCTCCAGTAAACGCTTATCAGCTGTTACAGGCGCTATCCATCGGGCTTCAATGGCAAGCATTGTTTCTTGAGCTTCTTCAATCATGCTTATCTATTCTGTGCCTTAGTCTAAAAGAAATTTTGCTATAAATATTTTGACCATAAAAAAGCCCCGCATTGCGGGGCTTTTATTAAAGCATAAAACTAATTACTTACAAGCATTTTCAACTTGTTTCTCTGCGCTGATTTCTACGCGGCGATTTGGTTGCAGGCACTCGATCAATTTCTTACGGCCTTTAACATCATCGCAAGTTACAACAGGCTCAGTCTCACCCTTGCCAATTGCTTGCAGACGCTTAGGATCAACACCCTTGGCAACCAAGTATTCCTTCACAGCATTAGCACGGCGCTCTGAAAGCTTCTGGTTGTATTTATCTGAACCAAGTTGGTCAGTGTAGCCAGTGACCATCACCACTTCAACTTCTGGGTTTGCATTGATTTTCTCTGCAACATTATCAAGAGTATGCTTGCTTGATACCTTAACAACTGCCTTATCAAAACCGAACAACTTCTCAGCTTCAATCTTAATAGTTTCAAAAGTTGGTGTGCATGGTGGAACAACCGGTGCTGGCTCTACAGCTGCTACTGGTGCTGGAGTTGGCTCAGGAGTAGGTTCTACTGCTGCCACTGTTGGTTTAGGTGCGCCAAAGCGGAAAATTGCACCAAGGTTTAACTGAGTATTATTGATAGTGTCTGTGTCGCTGGCTGTAACGCCACCGCCATTGACCTTAACTTCTGCACGACTCCAGATTTCACGAATATCAGCTTGCAGGCCAAAATTTTCAGTAACCAGGTATTGAAAACCAGCACCAACGTTTGCCATCCATGAAGTTTTCTTGCCATCAACATCAACACCAGGAGCACTGTAGTCAAGATCGTTACGCGCTGCGCCTACACCTGCAAGCAGGAATGGACGGAATTTTTCACGGCTGAACAGGTAAAGTGCATCAACACCTAACAGGCTTTGCTTGTATTTTCCGCTAACGCCAGTAAGATCATTATCGGTACGTGTGTAACCACCACCAATCTGCACATCCCAATGCTCGCTCAGCTCTTTACCGATACGCAAAAATCCACCACCACCTGTGTTATCTGTTTCCAGATCGCTATCTGGATGAACGATGCTAACACCTGGTACTGCATACCATGAACCTTGATAAGCTTCTTCAGCAGAGGCACTAAATGCAGCAGCAGCTAACACACCAGCTACAGCCAAGCCAATAATATTCTTCTTCATTGCGACAAACTCCTTTGGTTAAACACTGACTTAACTATACGCAAAGCACTTTTGCAATGCAATGCAGACGCTTACAGAATCTAGCTATAAGCCAAACTATTCAAACTTGTGTTGTTTTTACGCAACATATTTTTTAGCTCAAAAATCTTACTTTTATCTAATGCTGAAACACGATTATAACCACTACAAAGCGCGCCTCGAAAACCCAGATAGCCAGGATTCAGAAGCAACAAATCAGGTACATCTTTTAATTTTAATGAACCAGCAAGTCCAGACTCCAAACCAACGGCTTTAGCTTTGCAGACAAAATCGTTCAAATTGCCAATTGGCTGATTATCCATCAGACTTGACCCATTCTTGTGTGCGGTATCTAACATAGCGCCAAAAAATCCAGCCGAAGCAAGAGCTGGCAACAATCCGAAATCCGGCTGCTGGTCTGCAAACAGCACACTCACAATCTTGATACCTCGATTGATTAGGGGTTTTATTGCATGTATGCACGCCAAATGATCAGCCGACGGGAAAAATCCAACTTTAACCATATCCACACCCGCAGCAGCAGTCTCGGTGATGGCTTCAACGATTAATTCTGGTTGCATAGGCAAATCGCCTATCGTCGCACTCACTGTGGCTCGTCCGTCAACCGTCTCGACTATCTCCCTTATCAGGACTATCGATAATGCACCCAATGCCCCTTCTGATGGATTCTTTAGGTCAATAATATCGACTCCAGCCTCCAAAGCCCACAAGGCTTCCTGACTTGTAGTGACACTTGCTAACAACTTGATCACGCCTGATTTTCTCCTGTAATGATGGCCTGATGGTTTTCAATGCACTCCATTAACCAGTCCCATGCTTCCAGTTCGCGCTCACCTGCGGTTTTTTCTATGGCGATTTTCAAGTAACTAATTTCAGCATTGATTTTTTCTATGGGGAGCATATGCAAGCGGCTTACCAACACGGCAAGCTCAACGACTGCGGCTTGTGCACGGTTGAAACCCCGAAATGGCGCATGGTTGGCTGTATGCACTACACGGAAATACAGCTCTGGACGAGATTCATCTTCCTTAACTTTAATCAGCTCAAGTTCGCTATGTGCCAGCGCCGCATCCAGCACATAGCAGTTTACTTGATCTGCCTTACGTAAAGGCCATGTGCGGCGCCCTGTCAAAGCGCCGGCAAATACCCGCACATCATCAGTCAGATTCAAGACTGCAACACCCTGACCAAGTAAGTTATCCAGACTGCTGGATGGTCGAAACGGGGCGATCAAAATCAAGCCATCGCGCTCGCGCACACCGAAAGGTGCAATGTGTGGATTGCCTTGCGCATCTATACTTATGACGATGGTTTCCAAAATCATTTCACTCATGGACCATCTCACTCATTCTGGGTCTTCTTTGTACGCTTCTCTTTAAGTGAGGCATCACGATGTGCCATTCTCGGCTGACCATCTTTTTGCAAGGTGTTACAGCCCCACTGTAACTCTTCATCCTGGTTATAGCGTTTTTTAAGTTGCCAGGCAATCTGTGCGCGTGCCAGTTCTACGCCGAGATAAAACGCATGTGAGGCATCATCCTCAACCTTGAGATGTGGATATAGCTCAAAAGGATCTTGTGCTTGAAACAAGCCATCCCGGTTATAGATGTTAAGGCCCTCGGCACTCACCTGAATGCGAAAACTCGGGTCTTTTATCTGGGCAGCAATCTCGGCAATCTCATCACCGCTATATGTAAAAGGGCGCCTGTCATGCAGACCAAGTAGACCATCGCTATAATCGCGTGGCAAGCGCCTGTCTTCACGCGCAGCAAACATTACGCGCCGCGCTATATCCGCTTCCGCTACTGCATTAACGGCATGGGGGCTAACAGAAGTCGCCAAAACTGCATTGAGCTTAAGCTCAGCAATCATGCCGAACAATATGGCATTAATGCCAGTTGTATCGGCATCAGTTAACTCTGTAAGATTACCTACGCCCATCATGATCTGGATATCGGGGTAACGTTTGCGTAGTTTGTGGTAACGCACCACTGACTCAGTAAAACCGAATGGGATGGGATCGAGAATGGCGTCCGCAATAAATGCCCTGCCCTTCTTTTGCATGGCATCGATCGCACGATACAGTGATGGCAGGCTACCCACTTTCGCAGGAATAAGAATAGGCGTGGAAGCAACTTCATCCGCCACCCATAATGTTTTTTCGGTGAGGCTCAGCAGGTAATCGGCACCGGATTTCCCGGCTAATAGAAGATCATCGGTATTCAGGGAGTCGACACTCACCTCAAATCCATTGGCTTTGAGGGCATTGATTGCGTCAGCCAAATGCAGGAAAGGTGTATTAGGCAAACAGCCCAGGTCGATCACATCGGCGCCCTGGGCACGGAAATACTCCGCCCGCGCAACGATGCCCTCAACGCTGAGCTGAGGCGCTTCAACTATCTCGGCGAATATCTTGACGTCATGCTGGGATAAATCGGGCGCCTTACCACCGCGTCCAAAAAACTGCGGGAGATCTTTAAGGTCTTCAGGGCCACGTTCGACAGGAATGCCATATTTCTCTTCAAGCATACGCAAATCGCCCCGGCATAGGCCTGGCACCAACATGCGATCAGCATCACCCGCATTCGCAAGACGGCGCACGATAAGCTCAGGCGTCATCAATGCCGCGACTGATACCCCGATTTGTGCAATGCGATATTTGAAATCCGTGGGCTGCATACTGGCTAGTACCTTATGCAGACTTTTCTCGGCAAGCTTGCCGGTTAAGAAGAGGAGGCTCTCAGACATGCCAGCCTCGTTTGAATTGCGATGTCTAACTGCGGCATATCGCCGACTACGGTGGTTTCTTCGAACGTTTTAAGCTTTTGCATGTTCTCGAGGTCGATACGGCGTGGATACACTTTCACCATATGCTCACGCGGCGCTTCAGATTCAATTTCCGGTTCTGTATCGCAAGCAAAGACAATGCTGGGTACACGACATTTGCCTGCTTGTGCATAAATATTGGTGATTAAGTTATCAGATATACCGCATACCATCTTGGCCACGGTATTGGATGTGGCAGGTGCAATCACCACGCTGTGATAAGCACCGTGATAGAACAATTCAACCGGTACTGAACTAGCGGTTTTATCCTGATACACGCGGCCCACATTATGTTTATAGCCATATTGCTGCAGGATTTCTGCAGCTGCCTTGCTCAGGAATAAATCAACATTTTCCAGCTTATTGATGATATCGATACATTCGCGCAGGTAATGCCCGGAGCCGGTTAAAGCCCAGGCCAACCGTTGTTCAGAAATCGGCTTCAAATCAGGCCCCGAAAGGATGCTGCAACACGATAGTCTGGTCGCGCTCCGGGCCGGTAGATACAATGGCAACGGGCACTTGGCACAGAGTTTCCAGGCGTTTGAGGTAATTACGTGCGTTGAGTGGCAGCGCATCCCATTGGTTGATACCAAACGTGTTTTCTGACCAGCCTGGCATGCGCTCGTAGATTGGCTCACAGCGTGCCAGGTCTTCAGCACCCACAGGCAGCAGATCAATCACCTTGCCATCGAGCTTATAGCCGGTGCAGATTTCCAGCTCGGCAATACCATCCAGCACGTCAAGCTTGGTAATGCACAAGCCGGTGAGGCCATTAATACGGGCAGAACGACGCAATGCCGCAGCATCGAACCAGCCACAGCGACGTTTGCGCTTGGTCACGGTGCCGATTTCACGTCCCTTGGTCGACATCTGGTACCCGGGGCAAGCCTCAGATTCAATATCCAGCTCGCTAGGGAACGGCCCACCACCCACGCGCGTGGTATAAGCCTTGGTGATGCCCAGTACATAATGCAGCATATCCGGGCCAACACCGGCACCGGCAGAGGCCTGACCGGCTACACAGTTGGATGATGTGACATAAGGGTAAGTACCATGATCCACATCCAGCAATGTGCCCTGTGCACCTTCAAATAATAGTTTATCGCCGGCCTTACTGGCCTCGTAAATCGCGGCAGATACATCGCCTACCATCGGCTTCAGCAAGTCTACGCGGCTCATTGCGCCATCAAATTCTGCCTGGTAATCAACCGCGTCAGTGTTCAGATATTTGGTCAGCACAAAGTTATGGTAATCCATCACTTCGCGCAATTTGTCAGCAAAGCGGTCAGGATAGAACAGGTCATACACACGCAAAGCGCGGCGTGCCACCTTATCTTCATAAGTTGGGCCTATGCCCTTACCTGTTGTGCCTATCTTTTTGTCCACACCACGCGCAGCTTCTCGTGCCTGATCCAGCTTGACGTGATAACCCATGATTAATGGGCAGCCGGGGCTGACCATCAAACGGTTACGGACTTGCAGGCCTACAGCCTCAAGCCCGTTGATTTCATGTAGCAGATGGCCTGCATCCAGCACCACACCATTGCCGATATAGCATTTAACGCCTTCACGTACGATGCCTGATGGCACCAGGTTCAGCTTGTATTCACGCTGTGCAGCACCTTGGCCGATGACCAGAGTATGACCAGCATTATGGCCGCCTTGAAAGCGCACCACACCCTGCGCATGGTCTGTTAACCAGTCGACTATCTTACCTTTACCTTCATCCCCCCATTGGGTGCCGATAACAACGACGTTCTTATTCATTGAGTGCTCTATATTTGATTAGTTATAATAATTTAATACTTATTCGCCAAGCTCAGGCGCAACTATTACCTGCCAGCCATCACTCTGCTTGACCAATTGACGGTCACAATTCAGCTCTTTACGGTGTGCCTCATGTCCCGGTAGCTCTTGCACCACCATCTGCCCCTCAGCACGTAGTGAGGCTATTTTTTGGGCCAGTGCGCTATCCATATCGTAAGGCGCGAAAATAGCTTTTTCCAGCTCGACCAATGGCAAGGCGGTGACTACACCACGCAAATCCAGACTGAATCCAGTTGCAGGCCTGGCGCGACCAAATGCCAGACCAACCTCATCATAACGGCCGCCTAATGCTAGCGGACCGGCATACCCTTGGGCATAAGCGGCAAAGACCATACCGCTGTGATAGTGATAACCACGCAACTCAGCCAAGTCGAAGCAAACATCCACGCCTAAATCCGCAAGTTGCTTACTCACTTGCCGCAGATCATTTAATGCCTGCTGGATAACTAAAGTTTTCGGGAGACGTAGTTCCGCCTCATCCAGAATATCTGCACCGCCATTCAATTCAGTCAAACTGCACAGCGCTTCTGATGTAGCTGAATTCAGGTCTTTGGATAAACTGCGCACCTCTGACTGATCTTTACTTTGCAAGGCACTATAAAGCGCCTGCTCTATAGGTTTTGCAATTTTATTTTGGCTGATCAAATCACCAAAAATTCCTACGTGGCTAAAATCTATATGTAAGGACTGTACGCCCACCGCCTGTAACGCTTTGATCATCAAGCGCTGTATTTCGATATCGCTTTCCACACCCGCATGGCCAAACAGTTCAGCCCCTAGCTGCAATGGCTCTCGCGTTTGCGCCAAGCCACTTGGGCTAGTTCGCAAGACGCTGCCTGCATAGCATAGGCGTGTCACACCCTGGTTATTGAGCATGTGTGCATCAATACGTGCGGCTTGCGGCGTAGTATCTGCACGCACGCCCATCAGTCGTCCAGTAAGCTGATCCACAACTTTGAACGTCGCTAAATCAAGATCATGGCCAACACCCGTAATCAAAGACTCAAGATATTCCATCATGGGCGGAATAACGAATTGATAGCCGTGTACACGGAACAGGTCGAGCAAAACCCTGCGCAATTGCTCTATACGTGCAGCCTCTGCAGGCAACACATCTTCAATATATTCTGGAAGTATCCAATTACGCATAAAACTCTTTAATGAACAATTAAAATCAGCAATACGCCGATCAGCATTGAGATCAGGCCGACAAACCGCAACTGACCATCCTTAAGCGCCACCATGCGCTCAAAAGTCTGGCGCCATGCTTTGGGAGCCAATAAAGGCAGCACTCCCTCCAGCACCAGCATCAGACCAAAGGCCAACAGCAATGTCGTATTCAAGGTTATCTTTTACTCAAACAACTAAACCAAAGTGACTTTACTAAAGTTACTTTGGTTTACCACTAGAATTACGCATGTATTTAAAGAAGTCTGAAGTTGGCTCAAGCACTAATACATCACTCTTGCTCTTGAAGCTATTACGATAGGCTTCCAGACTACGGTAAAAAGCATAGAACTCAGGGTTTTTGCTATAGGCTTCCGAGTAGGTTTCAGCGGCTTTTGCATCGCCCTGGCCCTTGATGTTTTGCGCATCACGGAAAGCTTCAGCAATAATTACTTCACGCTGCTTATCCGCATCCGCACGTATTTTTTCTGACGCTGCAGAACCTTCGGAGCGGAGCTGGTTGGCAACACCCTTACGCTCTGCTTCCATGCGCTGGTAAACAGACTCACTGACCTTTTCTGGCAGATCTACGCGCTTCAGGCGCACATCCAAGACCTGGATACCCATTTGGCGAGAGTCACGGTCAGCGCGTTGACGCAGGATTTCCATAATCTGGCTACGTTCACCAGAAACTACATCATGGATAGTGCGCTTACCGAACTCAGCTCGCAGGCCGTCGTTCACAGTTTGCGATAGACGACGTTCCGCTTGTATTTCATCGCCCTTAACAGATACATAGTATTTCGCAGGGTCAATGATTTTCCATTTGACGAATGAATCAACCAACACGTTTTTCTTTTCACTGGTCAAGAAACGGTCAGGTTCAGCCGAATTCAAGGTCAGGATACGGTTATCAAAGTAACGGACGTTATCAACCATGGGCACTTTAAAATAAAGCCCGGCCTCTTTTTTGACCGCAACGATTTCACCCAGCCTGAATACCAATGCATATTCACGCTGATCTACCGTAAATGCAGACAGGCTGACCAGTAGCAAAAGTGCTATTAATCCCAATAAAATAGTGCCTAAATTTTTCATTTCTAGCCTCGCCTATCTTGATTCACGGTCACGACTACGGAAAGCATCGCGAGAACGGTCTGTGTTCTGGTCCAGCTCTGGCAATGTTGTGACAGGCGCTATTGTTGATGGTGTTGTATTTGTGCTGTTGGCGCCAGATGCACTCAGCAGCTTATCAAGAGGCAAGTAAAGCAGGCTGTTACCGCCCTTCTGATCCACGATCACCTTGCTGACGCTGGATAATATCTGTTCCTGGGCATCGAGGTATAAGCGTTGACGCGTTACTTCAGGCGCACGTTGATATTGGGTTAACACCTGCTCAAAACGGCTCGCATTACCCTTGGCCTCATTCTCAACACGCAATTTGTAACCAGCGGCTTCAGCGGCTAGACGTGACGCCGTACCACGCGCTTTCGGAATGACATCATTTGCATAAGCCTGGCCTTCATTGATCTGGCGATCCAGATCCTGCTTGGCTTTTACGGCATCATCAAAAGCAGCCTGTACCTGCTCAGGTGGTTGTGCGTTCTGCATAGTTACACTGACGACATTAATACCGGTCTTATAACGATCCAGTACATCCTGCATCAGTTTTTTGGTGCTGACTACAATTTCTTCCCGGCCTTCGTACAGGGCAAAATCAAGCTTGCTTTTACCTACTACTTCACGAATTGCAGTTTCGGCGATACTGCGTACCGAATCATCTGCAGAACGGTTATTGAATAAATTATCTTCGACATTTTTCAGGTTGTACTGCACGGCAAACTGCAAATCGATGATGTTTTCATCATCGGTCAACATGAGTGATTCCCGCAACTCTTTGCTACGTGCAGAACCACCTTCTGCAGAGCGATAGCCCACCTCTATGGTGCGTACCTGTTCCATATTGACGACTGTGACACTTTCTACCGGATAAGGCATGTGCCAGCGAGGCCCAGGTGTGGTGGTTTCGACATGTTTACCAAAACGCAATACCAGGCCACGCGAGCCTTGATCGACGATATAGAAGCCTGTCGCAAACCAGATCACTACAATCAAGCCAACAATCGGCAGAATCGGAATCGCTTTATTTTCTGACTCAGGTGGTTGACTGCCATTATTACCGGATTTGCCGAATAGATTATTCAGCTTGCGGCTAAATTGACGCAACACCTCGTCCAGATCAGGAGGACCGTCATTATTACGGTTACCCCAGCCGGGTTCTTTTGCCATGAATTACTCCGAAATTACAAAAATTATGCGTAAGCATCTGCTGTTGTTGAATAATCATACAGACGCTGCTGATGCTCTACCAATACCTGTCTTACCAGTTCAAGACCTTCGCCTGTTTTGGCTGAAATTCTTACTTTAGAAATTCTACCATACTCGTCACGCTCCAACCCCGCCTCCATACCTATGCGGTCTATTTGATTGAGCACAAGCACTTGATGCACCTGTTCTGCCCCGATCTCCGTCAGCACTTTATTCACCTGTGCGATTTGCTCGTCCCGGTTGCTACTGGCTGTATCAACAATATGCAGCAAAATATCCGCCTGTACCGCTTCTTCAAGGGTCGCACCAAAAGCCTCAACCAGCGCATGTGGGAGATGCTTGATGAAACCAACCGTGTCGGATATCACGATTGCACCACCATCAGGGATATACAGCTTACGTGAGGTGGTATCCAGTGTGGCAAACAGTTGGTCTGCCGCATATACGCCTGATTGCGTCAGGCGATTAAATAAAGTTGATTTCCCTGCATTGGTATAACCCACAAGTGATACTGACATGACCTGGGAGCGCTTGCGTGAACGACGTTGCATGCTTCGTTGCTGCTTGAGCTTATCCAGCTTTTCACGCAGTTGCTTAACCCTGACACGTAACATACGTCGATCCAGCTCAAGCTGGGTTTCACCCGGACCGCCACGCACACCGATACCACCTTTTTGCCGTTCCAAGTGGGTCCATCCGCGTACCAGTCGAGTAGATAAATGCTCGAGTTGTGCCAACTCGACTTGCAACTTACCCTCATGGCTTTTTGCACGTTGCGCAAAAATATCCAGGATCAAGCCTGTGCGATCCGCAACACGACACTCAAGCAGACGCTCAAGGTTGCGCTGCTGGGATGGGCTCAAATCATGATTGAAAACGGCGACTGAGGATTCACTGGCTTTGATAGCCGCAGATAGTTCATCTGCTTTGCCTGACCCGATAAAGTATTTGGCATCTGGCTTAAGACGGCGGCCCTCTAAGGTCGCACGGATATTCATGCCTGCGCTGATCGCTAATTGCCGCAGCTCTTCCAGACTTTCTTCGTAGCCTGTTTCACCAAAATCAAGACTTACTAAAACTGCAGCATCACCGCCATCAGGACGATCAAGCATACTTACTGACTACCATTATTTTATGATCACTCTTCAGCGGCATGACTGGATGGAAGTGAAACGGCGCGGCCCGGAACGATGGTGGAAATAGCATGCTTATAGACCATTTGGGTCACTGTATTTTTGAGCAGAATGACATATTGATCAAAAGAATCAACCTGTCCTTGCAGTTTAATACCGTTCACCAGATAGATAGATACTGGCACATGCTCTTTACGCAAGATATTCAAAAATGGATCTTGTAGCATTTGTCCTTTTGAGTTCATTTTTTGCTCCTTTTCCTTTTAATTTTAGCTACATAGGGAGTTCAATTATTTTAACAAACTCTACGTAATACATTACGACATTTACCTGTAACAGCAGATGTCTTCACAGCTTATATGGGGATAACTTTCATCATCACAATAGCTCTTTAAAACTAAGCACAAATCATGCGCACATTAGCTGGCAGCATAGTTATTTACACAAGGTAGACTATGACTCGTTGAATTTGTTCTATAGCTGATAGAAATTCATCAGGATTAACCTGTAATTGCCTTAATTCGTGAAACAACAGACTCCCTGCCCAGCAGCACCATTACTCCGTCTATACTGGGTGATTGCGCGCCTCCGGTTAACATGACACGTAATGGCATGGCTATTTTGGGAAATTTAAGCGCGTGCTGCAATACAGCCTGTTCAATCAACCCGTGAATTGCCTCTGCTGACCAATCTATAACTGCCAACTGATCTGCCAGCGCTTTAATAACTGGCAGGATTTCCGGGGTGATATGCTTTTGAGCCGCCGCCTCATCTATTGCCGGCAGCTGGTAAAAATAAACCACGCTAGCAACCAACTCATTCAGGGTATTAGCCCGCTCACGGTACATCTCAACAACTTTGCTGAGCTCAGGACCAGCCGCAATTGAAACGCCTTTGGACTGGAGCCTTTTACTCACTTCTTGCACCAAAGTCGTGCTGTCCGCTTGTTTAATGTAATGGGCATTCAGCCAGTTCAATTTCTCTGTATTAAATTGTGCGGCGGACGGCGTGATATGGTCGAGATCAAACCATTCACAAAATTGCTGCATGCTGAATACCTCTTCATCGCCATGCGACCAGCCCAAACGAGCCAGGTAATTCAATACCGCTTCAGGCAAATAGCCTTCATCATCATACTGCATCACACTGACCGCACCATGGCGCTTTGATAGCTTCTGGCCATCATCGCCAAGAATCATGGATAGATGCGCATATTGCGGAATGTTGGCACCCAGCGCCTTAAGCATATTGATTTGACGCGGCGTATTATTGACGTGGTCATCACCACGAATGACCTGGGTAATGCCCATTTCCCAATCATCCACCACCACGCAGAAGTTGTAGGTGGGCGTGCCATCGGCACGCGCAATAATCAGATCATCCAGCTCTTCATTGGATATGCTGATATGACCTTTAACCAGATCATCCCAAGCGACAGCCCCTGTTTTAGGATTCTTGAAGCGCACCACTGGCGGGATACCCTGTGGTATATCAGCCAACACTTTGCCCTCTTCCGGGCGCCAGCGACCATCGTAACGAGGCTTGAGATTTTGTGACATTTGCTGCTCGCGCAGGACTTCCAACTCTTCTTTACTGCAGTAACAATGATAGGCAGTTCCATCATCAAGCATCTTCTGGATCACTAATTTGTAGCGATCCATACGCTCCATTTGGTAGAAAGGACCTTCATCCCAATCCAGACCCAGCCAGTTCATGCCATCCAGTATGGCCTGCACGGCTTCAGGGGTAGAGCGCGCCACATCGGTGTCTTCAATCCGCAGAATAAAGCTGCCCCTGTGCTTACGGGCATAAGCCCATGAAAACAGGGCAGTACGCGCACCACCTATATGGAGAAAACCTGTGGGGCTAGGGGCAAAACGAGTACGTACAGTCATTGGAGTAGAGTCAAATTTTATTAATTCATGATTTTAACACGGCTAGCTTTTGCATTTGACCAAAAAAACCAATCCTATTCTTATCAGGAAAGCACACGAGACTTTGTCGTGAAGCTCTGGGGGGCGATTTTGGAACTATTAAAGTAGATTAATTCTGTGCTGTGTTATTGACAACATTGGCATTTATTCCACAGGCACATTTATTTTAGGAATTTATCTTAAGAGAACATGGATGATCTATTGCAAATCTTCGCGTTACTACAAATTGCATTCGCTATGTGACAGGGGCTTACTGCTACATACCCATCCAACTAATTTCATTATAAATATATAAATAACATTAAAAATAATTAACAAGTATATGAATTTAATTTAATAATATAATAGTAAAGTCAATCATCTCACTTGTGAGTTCTATCAACCTTTCATCTTTTATAATAACCAAAATGCAAACATTGGGGTAAACTCAGTGCTTCAAAAATGTAGACTAAGGTCAATATAAATAGGGCATTGCAACAAGTAAGAAACAAGCAAGGCATGATTTTCGCTTCGGATAAGCTATCTTTGAATCATATATGTAAGACATACGTGGCTAAGATTAACTTGGTCAAGATTACCTAGCGTAGTCCAATTCTGGAGTTTTGTGGTTAATGAAATCTTTGTTTGAAAAGCTAAGGCCCAAGCAAGCTAAAGACAAGTCAGCTATTAACTTAGACTGGCTGGCTGAGCTCGACAATGTCGATGACCTGACTGCACTTGAAAAAACCACTCTTTTCCTGTCAGGCTTCATCAGCGACCAATCCATGCCGGAGGCTGACACTAGGCGGCTTGAGGCCTTATTCATCATTGATGAACGTAATTATCAGCGCATAGAAAAATCCTTCGCGCAATATGTCAGATTTGACAACCTGCGGCCTGAGCTGGATCAACGTATATCCGAAGCTATTTACTACTACTACCGCCAGCTATTCCTCAACTACAACAAGCAAGTAGAGGTCATGTTAGAGCTTACCGATGCGCTCAGGCTGCATTACCAGGCATTTCCGTTGGCGCTGGGCCGTGCCATGCACGCAGCTTTTGCCATGATCAAGCTCAGGTATTACAGCCGCCAGCCAACTTCTAACGCTGCCTGGTTACAGGTATTCAAGCTATTCAGCATTGCCGAGCAAGAAGCATTGCCTGACGCACCCTTGAAGATTTACCTCGATCTGAACGCCATAACACCGAGCACCAGCCTGGTACAGGCCTGCATGCTGGATTCAATCAATAAATCCAATATGAACCGGCATCAGATTGATTTGGCAGCTAACATCATCAAGACACTTATTCCGGAAATAAAAACCTCGCAGTCATACAACGAAAAAAGGCATTTGTATTTTATTGATTTGATGCAAGACAAAGGCGCGCAGCGCGTGCGTCAGGTTCAGCTCACCCCTAGCTGCCGTTTCTGGGAAACAGACGAGCTTTCCATAAAAATTGACTTGTTCATACACTACATCAAGTCCAAAAAATCGCTGGAGCCTTTTGCTTTGGGCAGTATCGCCACCAACCCTCACCTGCTTGAAATGCTGACCTATCTGCAATCAGAATGGTCGAGAAGCGAGCACCGCAAGCAACGCAGAAAAGAAGACCGCAAAAGCACGAATAGAGTAGCCACCGTGACTTACGGCATTGAGTCTGTGACTAATCAGATTAAACAGATACTCAACAAAAAGATTCCATCCGGTAAATCCTTTGAAGAGCGGCTATCTTCGCATTCGGTAGATAATCGCAGCCACAATGTGCTGATGCCCTATGCCAGCGGCGAGCGCTGGATAGTGATTGATGAAAGTAGTAAAGGATTGGGTGCCGAGGTAGGCAAAGAGCATTGCATGAGCATCAAGCCGGACAAACTTGCCAGCGCTATATTCACTGATCCCAATGATATGGAGATTATTGGCGTAATCAGGAGCGTGATAGAACTTGCCAAGAACAGAAGGCATATCGGCATTGAGATTTTATCAAGGCAAGCTGCCCTGGTGCAGATTATCAAGCTTGATGCTGACAGCCCCGTGGCATCTGATGACACGACTCGCTTATCGGAGAGTATTCTTGGCGTTTCCGGACTTTATCTGCCAGTAGAAGAAGGATTGTCTGATTCCGCATCCATCATCATGCCCAGGATTAATTTCCTTGAAAACAACACTTACCAGATCAGTAGCGCAAGCAAGAAAAGCATAGTCCGTTTTGGCTCCGCAGTAGAGCTAAAAGACGACTGGGCTAGAGTTAACGTAGACGTCAAACTCTAGCCCTGTGCTTAAATTAATTACGTAAATTAGCTACCTAACTAGACAGCAAACTACTCGGCTTTCCAGCCACCACCCAGCGCTTTGAACAGATCAACGGTTGCAGTCAAACGAGCTTGGCGGCTTTGAATAAACGCCAGGGAGGCATCGTTATACACACGTTGCGAATCCAGCACATCAAGGTAGCCTGCATAGCCTGATTTATAGCGGTTATCGGCAATCTGCAAAGCCTTCTCAGACGCTTCTTTACTAGATTTCAGCGCATCCTCACGTTCTGTATTCTGACGCAATGTGACCAGTGCATCATTCACCTCCCTGAATGCAGTCTGCACTGAAGCCTCATAACTGGCTAACGCCTGCTTTTGCTGGGCGGTAGCTTGATCCAGCCTTGCATTCAGACGACCAGAATCGAATATTGGCAGATTCAAACCTAGGCCACCGCTCCAGATGCGAGCTGGCGACTTTAGTATATCGCTCAGCTCGGCACTTTCGCCACCGTAATTGGCTGTCAGTGTGATAGTGGGAAACAATGCAGCTTTGGCCACACCTATCTTGGCATTCACTGCAATCAGGTTTTGCTCGGCCTGGCGTACATCAGGCCTGGCTTCCAGCAAGCTGGATGGCAAGCCAGCCGGTGGTATTGGCGGAATCGGCAAATCGTTAATATTGGCAGTTGCAAGCTTGAGATTGAGGTCGCCGGTTAACACAGCTAACTGATGCTGCACTATCTCACGCTGCCTGATCAAGTCCGAAATTTGTGCGACTAGGTTTGAGGTCGAAACCTGTGCTTGATACACATCCAGCGATGAGGACACGCCGCCCTCGGCACGACGCTTGGTCAGCGCCAGACTTTCTTCGCGGCTACGCAAAGTATCACGGGACAATTCAAGCTGGGCTTCCAGGCTGCGTAGCAACAGATAATTGCTGGCCACCAACCCGGACAAGGAAAGGTCTACCGTATCCTTGGCAAAGCGAGTACCTAGCGCCTGTGCACGTGCTGACTCTTTGGCTCGGCGCAGCTTGCCCCAGAAATCCAGCTCAAAAGACGTGCCAAGACGGATATTGTAATTGTTACGGATCGGGTCGATTCCGTTAAACAAAGGAGTAGCACCAAGCTCGGTAATTTTCGATCTTGCGGCACTTGAATCCAGGTTGATTTGCGGGAATAACGCCGCACCAACCTCACGCAGAAACGCGTCTGACTCTTCAACTCGTGCCACTGCCAGCTTGATATCCGTATTGTTCTTACGTGCTTTCGCAATTAGCTCATTCAGGATGGGATCCTGATACAACTCCCACCAAGTTGATGGTATAGCAGCAGCCTGGTTCTGAGACACCTCATCTGCGGCAAATTTTTCAGGTACGGTATCTTTGGGGCGGAAATAGTCCGGGCCCATCAATGCGCAGCCTGGCAATAGCGCCGCAACCACCAACAGATGCATAAATTTTAAGCGTGGCATCATACTGTTTCTTCCTTTTGTACATGTTCAGATGGTATCTGCCCATGATGTCTTACATGTTTTCCTGTTAGCCAGGTGAAAAACAGCGGGATGAATATGGTGGCAACAAACGTCGCCAGTATCATGCCGCCAAACACACCGGTACCCATCGAGCGACGTGCTGCAGAGCCCGCACCCGTCGCAACAACCAGCGGCACAATGCCCAGCACGAATGCCATTGAAGTCATCACAATCGGGCGGAAACGCAATTTTGCGGCTTCAAGTGCAGCATCCGCTGCGGACATGCCCTGCTCCATCATCTGGCTTGCAAATTCTACGATCAAGATCGCATTCTTGGCTGCTAGACCAACCAGTGTAATCAGGCCGATCTGGAAGTAGATATCATTGGGCATACCACGTAACTTCACAGCCAGCAAAGCGCCAGCCAGAGCAAAAGGCACGGCCATAATAACGGCCAGTGGCAAAGCCCAAGTCTCAAACTGCGCAGCCAGGATCAGGAACACCATGATGATGGCGAAACCGAAAGCAAATACTGCAGCAGAGCCGGTACGCTTCTCCTGATACGCTTGCCCTGTCCAGGCTAATTGATACCCTTCCGGCAGACTTTGCTTGGCAATTTTTTCAGTCAGCTTGATCGCATCACCTGAGCTCACACCAGGCGCACCACCACCCAGCACTTTTGCTGCCAGCAGACCGTTATAGCGTTCCAATTGCTCAGCACCCACAATATTGCTAACTTTGCTAAGTGCTGACATAGGCACCATTGCCCCTGTTGCAGACCGTACATAGACTTTGCCTAGATCCTCCGGCTTCATGCGGTATTGAGGTTCAGCCTGCAACTGTACGCGGTAGGTGCGGCCTGACTTGTTAAAGTCATTCACGTATAACTGCCCCATCGTACTTTGCAGAGTGGCGTAGATATCTGCCACCCTGACTTGCTGAGAGAGGGCCTTGGCTTCATCCACTTCCACAAATAATTGCGGTACGGTTGGCCGGAAAAACGTATTAATACCAGCCAGCCTTGGCTCTTTTTTGAGGTCGTCTATGAAAGCGTTAACAACAGACGACAAGGCCAACGGGTCAGAGTTATGGGTTTGAACGTACAACTCATAACCACCAGAGTTACCTAAACCACGAATAGCGGGCGGATTAAATGCAATCGCCAGGCCATCGGGTTGCTGCATACCGATACCGAACACCTTGCCCACAATCTGGTCAGCCGTAGTTTTACGCTCGTCCCAGTCTTTCAAACGCACGAACATGGTAGCCGCACTGGTTTTATTACCGCCACCAATCAAGTCAAAACCGTTAATCACAAACTCGGTGCGTACTGCATCGTCTTTTGAGATGGCAGACCGTACAGCTTCCATGGTCTTGGTAGTACGGCTCAGAGTGGCCGCATCCGGCATGATTACAGCCGTTACGATATAGCCCTGATCTTCTGGTGGTACGAAACTGCCTGGTACTGTTTTCAAAAGATATCCGGTCAAAGCGATGATCCCGACAAACATCAAGGCACCGATAATGCGGTGATGTAATGTAGTGTTAACCACTTTGGAGTAAAAGTTAGTCAATCGTGTAAAGCCGCGGTTGAAAGGCTTGAAAAACCCGGATTCTTCGTGCACTGATTTCAACAGGATAGCGCATAATGCCGGCGTCAGCGTCAAGGCCACTATGCCCGAGATAACAACCGCGATAGCTACAGTGACAGCAAACTGGCGATAAAGCTCACCGGCAATACCACCAATGAAAGCAACCGGCACAAAGACTGCGCATAACACCAGCACGATCGCGACAACTGCGCCTGACACCTGTTCCATGGACTTGATGGCCGCATGGATAGGATCAAGTTTTTCCTGGCTCATGAGCCGCTCGACGTTTTCCAGCACTACGATGGCATCATCCACGACGATACCAATCGACAGCACCATGGCGAATAATGTCAGCGTATTAATGGAGAACCCAAATATCCATAAACCTGCGAAAGTACCAATCAATGAAATAGGCACCGCAATCAAAGGAATTAGGGTTGCACGCCAGTTTTGTAGGAACAGGAATACCACCAGCACCACCAGCACCATGGCCTCGCCCAGCGTCTTCACTACCTCTTCGATAGAAGATTTGACGAAGTCACTTGTGTCGTAAGGAATACGATAATCCATACCCTCAGGAAACTTGACTTTCATCTCATCGAGCTTGGCTTTAATTGCACTGGCAGTGTCCAGCGCATTCGCACCTGTTTGCAAGAATACCGCCATGGCAACGCCAGGCTGACCATCCAGCGTGCTGCTTACGTTATAGGTTTGAGCACCCAGTTCAATACGAGCGACATCGCGCAGACGTAATACGCCATTTGGGCCGTCGGCACGCACGATGATATTGGCAAACTCTGCCGGATCGACCAAGCGTCCTTTAGCAGTGACGGTATAAACAATCTGCTGGTCTGTCGGCGCAGGATCTTGCCCTATCTTGCCTGCCGCATACTGCGCATTCTGCGACTGTATCGCAGTGGCAATATCGGTAGTGGTAACACCAAGCTGCGCCATACGATCAGGCTTTAGCCAGATCCGCATCGCATAATCCTGCCCGCCGAAAATGGTGACATCACCCACACCCTTGATACGCTTAAGTTCATCAACCAAATTAAGCGTAGCGTAGTTGCTTAGGAAAAGCGGATCAAATCTCTTGTTAGGTGAAATCAGCATGGCTGCCATCAAGATATCGTTTGAGCGCTTCTGCACAATCAAGCCGGTACGCCTGACGTCATCTGGCAAGCGTGGCGTGGCGATGTTAACGCGATTACTCACGTTAAATGTGGCCTGATTGACATCGGTACCTTGTTCAAAGGTCGCGGTAATGGTCAGTGTGCCGCTAGAGTCAGCGCTAGATTGGTAATAAAGCAGGCCTTCAACACCGCTCAACTGCTCTTCAATGGGCGCTGCCACTGTTTTGGATAGCGTATCGGCACTGGCACCAGGATAGGTAGCCGTTACCAACACGGTAGGTGGTGCAATTTGCGGATATTGCGCAATAGGCAGCTTCAGTGCCGCTGCCAGCCCCGCCAACACAATGATGATGGACAATACCGAGGCAAAGATAGGCCGTGTGATGAAAAATCTAGACATAGGATTCTCGCTTAAGCTTGTTTAGCAGGCTTGGATGAAGCGCCGGGCGCTGCTGGTGCAGCAGGCATTTCGCCTGGCGCATGCGGCGATACTGTTGCACCTGGACGCAGCTTGATAATGTTATCGACAATCACCTTATCACCAGCATTCAAGCCGCTCAGTACAATCCAGTCTTTACCTACCCAGCCACCAGCAGTGATAGGCCTAACCGTGGCCTCATTTTTTTCATTTACCACGTACACAAATCGACCAAGGTCACTATTCATTACAGCTACCTGAGGGACCACGAATACACCATCGCGCTCCCCTGTTGTTACACGAGCACGTACAAACTGACCTGGCAATAATTTCTGGTCTGCATTTTCAAAAGTTGCACGCAGTTGTTGGGTACCTAAAGTTGGGTCGATCTGGCTCGCTGCAAAATTCAACTTACCTTTCTGCTTGTATTCAGTGCCATCTGGCAGGGTCAAGGTCACATTCTTTACATTAGCCTCGCTCAAATGACCGCCCAGCTGGGCAAGTTCGCTATCGGAAAGACTGAAACGCACCCATATTGGCGAAAGCTGTACCAGCGTGGTTAACAGGCTGGTATTGGCAGCGACCAGCGCGCCTTCCGAGAACTGGAAGCGACCGGACACACCATTAACAGGCGCGGTCACAGTGGTGTAAGAAAGATTAAGCTCAGCTTCACGCACGCTGGCTTCTGCCTGCTGCATAGTGGCCTTAGCCGTAGCGCTATCTGTGACAGAAGTATCGTACTCACGCTGACTAATAGATTGAGTTGCGAGCAGGCCTTGCAAACGCGTCTCTTCACGTTTGGTTTGATCAATACGCGCTTTTTGTGCTGCAAGTTGGGCGCGCGCTTGCGCTAGAGCAATCTGGTAAGGCACAGGATCAATCAGGAACATGGGCTGCCCCGCCTTGATAGCTGAGCCTTCTTCATATAAACGCTTAAGTAAAATACCGCCTACACGTGGCCTAATCTCAACCTCCTTGGCGCCTTCTGTCTGTGCAACTGCTTCAGCACTGATAGGAACGCTGGTGGGCTGCATGTCAATCACACTGACCGGCATTGCCATTGGTGGCGGAGGCGCGGGTTGTTCTTTGCTGCATGCGACTAATACAAGACTTGTCATTGCAATGACCAACGCATTTTTCGTTGCGAACTGGCATGATTTAAATAAAGCGCTGGATTGCGGCTGTGAGACGGTCATGTATAACTCCATGTCTGATATACGAAAGTGTTGCTTACATACGTGAATGTATGTATATTATATACAAACATGAATGTATGTAAACCCTAATTTTCAAAAGTTAATACGATTATATGGTACGTAAAACCAAAGAAGACGCCGAACTCACCCGCGAAAGCATTATTGATGCAGCACGTGAAGCATTTCTAGCACGCGGCGTCAGCCGGACTACTATGGAGCATATTGCAACTCAGGCTGGCGTCACGCGCGGTGCCATTTACTGGCATTTCAGCAATAAAACCGAACTGTTTCTGGCCATGCGTGAGCGTGTGTTGTTGCCATTGATAGACCGTATGGACGACACTTTATTAGTTGAAGGCTCAGATGACCCACTTACACGTCTGGAAAATTTTCTGTGTGGAACAATACAGCAACTAAATGACAGTGCCGAGACACGTCAAACTTACGAAATCATGATGATGAAATGTGAGTATGTTGACGAATTTGAACCACTTTTACAACAGATTCACTCAACATGTTCGGGTATTCATGAAAAAATGTTGACTATTTATGAGCGGGCAAAAAACAAAGGGCATCTGCACGACAATCAGAACCCTGGCGACCTTGCAATGGACACGCATCTGTTTTTCAGCGGCCTGCTGCATATGTGGGTAAAAGATACCAATGGCACAATATTTCGTCATCAAGCTATAGAGCTTGTTAAATCGCACATTAAACTACGCCGAAAGCCGGCTTAATTAAAGCTTCGTCATGCTTGCTTAATAGCCTGGCTTGGCGCTAATATGCTGAAAATTGCTTGGGAGAGGCTGTGGAAATTCATACTGGCGAGATATACGGCAAGCAGACAGGAAACAGATTCGTTATGTACAATGTGCTAAAAGTCAGCAAAAGCACAATCACCCTGCAAAATATAGATAACCCGCTCAGTCTTTTTGAAACCACCGCACAAAAACTAGCATCTTCAGGCTACATTCGTATCAGCCAAACGCCGTATATCAATACCCAGGCCGAAAACTCAAAACGCCGAAGTGCTGCGCGCAAACCCACACGATGTCCTTACACTTTCGACTTTCTGGAAGACCGTGCAGATAGCCAGCGGCCCGCGCCGATATTGCCCGACCTGTTCAGCTAGCTCCAGATTTAGTTAGCTTCAGCAACCCCGCTTACCATGAGGAATCTGGTGGACCACCCCATAAGTCATGTCCATCTGCTTTGGTAATCTGCACATCCACAAAATCACCCGGATTCAAACCTTCAGCGTCTGCTAGATAGACAACACCATCGATTTCTGGTGCATCGGCCTTGGTACGGGCAATCGCCTCGTAATCACCATCTTCGTCGATAGTCACTTCATCGACTAACACAGTCTGGATGCTGCCAACTTTAGCCTGCAACTTGGCTGCGCTGATGCGTTCTTGCACTTGCATGAACCGTGCAAGGCGCTCTTGCTTTAATTCTTCTGGTACAGCATTCGGTAAATCGTTGGCTTTCGCGCCATCTACAGCCGAGTAGGCAAAGCACCCCACCCTGTCCAACTGAGCTTCTTCGAGGAAATCCAGCAACATCTGGAAGTCTTCTTCCGTTTCTCCGGGGAAGCCTGCAATAAAAGTACTACGCACTGTGATATCCGGGCAGATTTCACGCCAAGCCTTAATGCGTGCCAGATTGTTCTCGCTACTTGCCGGGCGCTTCATGGCTTTGAGGATACGTGGGCTGGCATGCTGGAATGGCACATCCAGATATGGCAGTATCAATCCATCAGCCATCAACGGAATCACTTCATCCACATGCGGATAGGGATAGACATAGTGCAAACGCACCCAGACTCCAAGTTCGCTTAGCGACTTAGTCAGCTCTGTCATACGCGTTTTGACCGGGCGCCCATTCCAGAAGCCACTGCGATATTTGACATCAACACCATACGCGCTGGTATCCTGCGAAATCACCAGAATTTCCGAAACACCAGCATTCACCAGGTTTTCCGCTTCATTCAAAACATCGCCAATAGGACGACTCACCAGATCACCACGCATCGATGGGATGATGCAAAAGCTGCAACGATGATTACAGCCTTCTGAAATTTTCAGGTAAGCATAGTGATTAGGTGTTAAACGTATGCCTTGTGGCGGCACCAGATCGGTATAGGGATCATGCGGTTTCGGCAGATTGAAATGCACAGCTGTCATCACTTCTTCCAGCGCATGCGGGCCAGTAACAGCCAGCACGCTCGGGTGTGCAGCTTGCACCACGCCACTCTTGGCGCCCAGGCAGCCAGTTACAATCACCTTGCCATTTTTATTGATGGCTTCGCCGATGGCATCTAACGATTCTTCCACCGCGCTGTCTATGAACCCGCACGTGTTGACGACGACCAGATCAGCATCTTCATAACTGCCTGAAATTTCATAGCCTTCAGCCCGTAATTGGGTGAGAATGCGCTCTGCATCCGAGCCCGCCTTCGGGCAGCCCAGAGACACGAAGCCGACTTTGGGGATTGATTTAGTTAACGTTGTACTCATAAAACTCGCTTAAATTAAATATGTATATTGTTGCTATCGCATGGCTTTACGTAACGACATTAATGGCTGCCACTGAGGCGAGCATCACGGCAGGTATGCTCACGTTTTTATTTTATGGCTTGTTGCCATGCGCCTTGTTTGTCTGGATTTTTGGTGCTCCGCAGCGCAAACGTAACAGGCAGAAAATTGAAACTGAATCAGCCCTCGAGCAAAAACTTGGTCAGCCAGATGGATCCGATACCAAGCACGATTAACACCACCTGTTGCACTGTGGCTTTTAGCTCTGTGCGTTTATGCAAGCCAGGAATCAGATCCGCCACTGCGACATAAATCATACTAGCAGCCGCCAAGCCTAATACTGTAGGGATCCAACTTTGTACAGACTGCAATGAATAATAGGCGACCAGGCCGCCAATTACAGTAGCAAGGCTCGACAACAGGTTAAACAACAATGCCTGCTTCTTGCTATATCCCGAATGCAGCAGAATTAAAAAGTCGCCCACTTCCTGTGGGATCTCATGCGCAATAATCGCAATCGCCGTCACAAAACCCAGCTTGATATCGAGCATGAACGCAGCGGCAATCAAGATACCGTCTACAAAGTTGTGAAAGGTATCTCCTACCATGATCATCAATCCAGTGCGGCCGTGATCATGTTCAGGATGCGCATGGTCGTGATGCACATGTGCTTCACATTCATCGCCATGACAGTGACGCCAGAGCACCAGTTTTTCCAATATGAAAAACAGCAATATGCCAAGCAAAATAGTTGCGGCCATGCTCTCGATGCTGCTCGCTACGCTAAATGCATGCGGCAGAATTTCGAGGAACACAGCACCCAGCAATGCGCCAATAGCGTAGCTAATTAGCATGGGCACCCATGCACTGCGGGCATTCAGCGCTACGAATGCAGCACATATCACGCTTAAAATACCGCCAGCCAGGCTGGTCAAAATAATGGCAAGTAATGTAGACATAGCGCGCAATTATACGGGATATACCAAATTTCCAGCATATGTTTGAGCTTTAACTGGATGAGTTGTAAATGAAACTTACAAATTAGATATTGCACTTTCAGATGAGAATGATTATCATTTGTAGGTCATTAATTGTTACGTAGCAAAACAAGCAAATATGTTACCCATCAAAGCCCCTGTAAAAGTATGTCTGCTTCAGCTCTTTGATGAGCTGATGAAGCATGACGGCTTTGGTACGCTAAAAGTCGATATGCGCCTGCTGCGTCGAGGCCAGAAGGAAGTCATTATTGATTGTGGTAAGCAATATCGCTTTGTGGTGGACTTTCAGCCACAAAGCATAGAGCAATCAGAATCTGTTGAATCTAAAATCGAGCAAGTCCGTAACGACTGATTAGCGTTAACCGTTTTGATAGCCAGCAATTGGCTGTCAGTAAATTGTCCAACGGTGCGAGACCGTGGATTGTACTGTTGAATTTTTCGCCCGCAAGCGCCTTCATGAGGAAGGGTCAACGGCATTATCTACGAGGTATTATTATGTCTGTATCAATCAAACTATCTGCATTAACACTGGCAATGGGCATCGCATTCAGCGGCTCAGCATTTGCTGCAAGCGATGTATGGGACACCCCTAATCCATGGGGCACTTCCACACTGAGCGAATTTGCTGCATGGAATGTCTTTGGTGGTACCACCGACAATAGTCCAGAAGTTGCTGGCAGTGGCACAGGTAGCGTCAAAGAGAACACTGGCCAAGCGTTCCTCACTGGTGGCGGTAACATTTACAGCTTCTCTGCCGCTACTAACTTCACTGCAACTCTAGCCGGTAGCACATCAGGGTTATTTGATGTTTATCTGCGTATCGGCACCCTTGGCACCGCGCCAGTTCCAACAGCATTGCTTAACGGCGTATCTGCAACCAAAACCAGCGTAGTAGTCGCTACTCTGGGTGGCTTTGGCGGCAGTGAAATTGAAACTTTCTGGAAGTGGAGCAATGTCACAGGAAGCTCTCTCTACACTTTCAGATTCGGTTCACTTGAAAGTAGCATGAGCTTGGATCAGCTGGCTCTAGCGACCGTAGCAATTCCGACCATCCCCACAGGCCCAGTAGCTGCAGTCCCAGAGCCAGAAACCTACGCCATGATGCTTTCAGGCCTTGGCCTGATGGGCTTTGTAGCACGTCGTCGCTCAAAAAAATCATAAAGTTAACTGCACTAAGCCACCACATCCGAAAGGCAATCTTTCGGATGTGGATCACTATATTTAATTAAAAGGATTTATATGTCACTCGCATCCAAATTATCATTATTAGCCCTTGCATCATGCGTTGCTTTCAGCGGAACCGCTTCAGCTACCGCCAACGCATGGGATTCAGCTAACCCATGGGGCACTGCCACTCTGAGCGAACATGCAGAGTGGAATAACTTTGCATCTGCCAGCAATAACACCACACCTCAGTTCGGCAGCGATGCAACGCTGACTGTTAGTCCATCTGGCACACCAAACAGCCCATTCCTGTTCAGCGGGGACATTTACACTTTCAATAGCGTTGCCAGCTTCACTGCAACACTGACTGCATCCAGCGGTGTTTTCGATGTTTACCTGCGCGCTGCTACCCAAGGCAACTTCTTATCGACCACCGCAACGCTGAATGGCATCAGTGCCACTAACGTACTAGCATATACCGCTTCTGCATCACAAGGCGTAGAACAAGAAGTTTTCTGGAAGTGGGCTAATGTCACCGCAGGCGAGCTCTATACATTCAAGTTTAGTGGTTCAGCTCCTCATGTACTGCTGGATCAACTCAGCCTGTCTACCGTAACTGCAGTACCAGAACCAGAGACCTACGCCATGATGTTGGCAGGCCTTGGTTTAGTCGGTTTCATGAGCCGCAAGCGTAGTCAAAAACGCGCTTTTGTTGCCTAGTCGAATTGCCTAGCTAACTTGCCCCGATGTCATTCTTCTTGATGACACCGGGGCAAACCAAAAGCCAGACAATAAATCCCACAACAGGTAGCCATGCAAACGCAAGACAAACTATCCCTGATAGCAATCACCTTATGCTGGCTAACGGCATTGCTCACGCTTAGTCCAACCGCAGCATTATCAGCAGAAGCAGAGCAAAAAAAAGAAGAAGCAACCGCATTGCCTGAAGTAAAGGTTAATGCTGGAAAAATCAAGGATATCAGTATAGATCCTACGCAATCTATTACCACCATCACGGCTAAAGATCTGGAGCGCACACAGCCTGCTACTGTTTTTGATGCTATTCGCGACGTACCGGGCGTCAGTGTGAGTGGCGGCCCGCGTCCCAGCGGCATGACGTTTAATGTACGAGGCTATACAGATAACGAAGATGTTGCAGTCAAGGTGGATGGTGTGCCCAAAGGCTTTGAAAAATATCGCATGGGCGGCACTTTCATTGAACCAGAACTGCTTAAATCCATAGAAGTACAGCGCGGCCCGCAAATCACCAGCGGTGCGGGTTCACTAGGCGGCACTATAATCGCCACAACAAAAGATGCTGCCGACCTGCTAAAGCCTGGCCAGAAATATGGTGCACGCAGCAAATTTGGATACGCCAACAATAACGATGAATACTCACGGTCTTACATGGTGTATGGCCGCCCTGATGAGCGCATCGACATTCTCTACAATTACTCCAACCGCCAATCCAACAACATCACATTGGCAGATGGTTCAAAACTGGCAACTTCGGCAATTGAGTCCATCTCCAAGCTACTCAAGGTCAGTCTGTTCCCAACTGACAACCTGAAGCTCACGACATCTATCGTCTCATTTAAAGATAGTGGTTTGCAGCCTTACGATGCAACAGGCAGCGGACCTGCTGGCTTTGGTTACGTAATACGCAGTATTGATGATTTGACGTGGTCTGAAACATTACATTTCACGCCAGATAACAAGTGGGTAGACCTAAAAGCGATTTATGGTAAAGGACATACCAATCTGGAGGACTTTATACCGCCGCAGGAAAATACATTTACCAACCCTTTGCCGCCGCCACCATTTTCATGCAAAGGTACTATTTTTCATATTAACAACATCCCTTTCAACAACATCAATACTAATACACGCTGCCCAGGCAACCTGACCGATGTATATGAATACAAAACTGAAACCATTGATATTGCAAATAAATCTAGAATATTTGAAAACGAACAGCTAAAAGTCTCGCTACTTTCTGGCTATCAATTTAATGAGAGCGACAGAGACGTCACTCGCGTGTCCGAGAATCTTAATTACAACCAAGCCAAATATCCAAATGGCTTTAACGCAGCCGCACCACCCGGCATAAAAACTACCAACGCCATCTATTTACAACCACGCTTTGAGCTTGGTGCACTCACTATTACACCAGGTGTACGCTGGGATAAAGTTAAAGTTGAGGCTTCAGGAGGCACAGAAAAAATCCTGAGGCAGAATAAAGAGGACACTAAAGTCGAGATTAATCAGCGCACCTACAGCTTGGGCTTGGCTTATGACCTCATCCCCAAGCGATTGACTCTATTCAGCAACTATGGTCAGGGCTTCCGCCCGCCATTGCTGGATGAATATTTTAGCCAGGGTGGTTTTGGCAGTCGTTGTACTCCCTACAATATGCCAAGTGGACCAGCCTCAGGTATTTGTGGTGACTTGTATAAACCACAATTGTCAGAATCAACAGAAGCTGGCATCAGTTATCGAAACCCTCGTTTATTTGATACCTCTGCCCAGTTAACTACAAAGTTCACCTATTTTCATATTAATACATCAAGACTTTTGTACTCTCTTGGAGAGACTTCTGATGGCGATATCGTCCAGCGCGGTAAGGAAACCCGTAACGGTATTGAATTCGAAAGCACAATGAGCTATCGCATGGTGTATAGCAGAATGGCATATTCCAGAACAGCGGGTGCAACTTCTACTGATTTTCGCCCAAAGCTTGATCCAACTGTGTTCCCGCCACCAGACCAGTTGTTATACACCGGCCAAGGGCGCTTCCCGTTATATACCGTGCCCGGCAATGCGTTGAGCGTCACACTGGGAGCTGATCTCACTAAATCTCTGAACGTCAATATCAATTACCGCAAGGTATCCAGCCGTACTGTGGTGGAATCTGGCGATATATCCAATGGTAGCTTAGTGTTCGGCAAGCAGGATGGCTATGAGCTATTCAATGCTGGCATTCACTATCGGGTAAATGAATACCTCGGCTTCAGGCTTATCGGCGAAAACCTCGCCAACAAACAATACAACCTGGACGGTGGCTTCGGCGGCAGCATCGGCCTGCCTGCACCCGGCCGCAATCTGCGCTTTGTGGCAGAACTGACTTACTAAACTGATTTGTCAATTTAACCGAATTTCAAAGGAGACCACCATGACACAACTAGCGACTCATGAAGTGCAATACCAGGCGTTTCGCCAGATCAAGCAAGTGAAAAAACTACGCAATCGCGAGGCAGCACAGGCAATCGGTATCAGCGAATGCGAGGCCATTGCTAATTCAATTGGCCGTGAGGCTATTCGTTTACGCGGACCATTTCACGAGATCATTGCTGCCGTTCCAAGACTGGGTCGTGTGATGGCACTGACACGCAACGAAAGCACCGTGCACGAGAAAATCGGCACTTATGAAAATGTGTCCTACGACCATGTCGGCATGGTGTTGGGACGCGAGATTGATATGCGCATTTTCTACTCGCACTGGAAGCATGGTTATGCCGTTACGGAGCAATCAGATAAAGGCGAGCAGCATAGCCTGCAGTTTTTTGATGCCAGCGGCACCGCGGTACATAAAATCCACCTCAAGGAATTCAGCAACCTGAAGGCCTGGCATTGGTTGGTGGAAGCATTTGAGCATCCCGATCAATCACCGGGCCAAACGGTTGAGCCAATCGCCGCGCCAGCACAGCCCAAGCCTGAAAGTGAAATTGACCAGCAAGGTTTTGCCAGCGCATGGCTAGCGATGAAAGATACGCATGACTTTTTCATGGTGATGCGCAAGTTTGGTGTGAATCGCATACAGGCCATGCGAATGGCCCCTGCCGACCATGCTTACCAGGTCGATAACAACGCGGTGAAACAGATACTGGAAACTGCGGCGGCTGATGGCACCAGCATCATGTGCTTTGTCGGCAACCCCGGCAATATCCAGATCCACACTGGTGCGATCCAGAATGTGAAAGAGATGGGGCCGTGGATTAACGTATTGGATGACGGCTTCAACCTGCACCTGCGCACAGACCTGATTGCGCAAAGCTGGGTAGTGAAAAAACCAACCGTCGATGGCATGGTGACTTCGCTGGAGCTTTACGATGCCGATGGCGAGATGATGGCGCAGTTCTTCGGCGAACGTAAGCCGGGCAAGCCAGAGCTGGAGGCATGGCGCAATATCGTTGCACAGTTGCCTTTACAGGCGGCCAATCCCGAACCAGCGCTGGCAAACGCCTAAGGAAACCAGCATGACCAAAGTAATGAGTTATCCCCGTCTCTTTAGCGTGGTAATGACGCTAAGTCTTTCGTTCAGCAGCCTCTCTGCGCAAGCAGCAGAGCGCTTGTTGACGATAGGTGGTGCAGTCACTGAGATTGTCTATGCACTGGGCAAAGGCGATGAGATTATCGCCAACGACATCACCAGCTACTACCCGGAAGCGGCTAACAAAGTTCCGAAGGTCGGCTATATGCGCACGTTATCGGCAGAGGGGCTGCTCTCCATGCGCCCTACCCTGATCATCGCCGATGCCGGTGCTGGACCGCTCAACGTGCTGGAGCAAATCCGCAGTGCGGGCGTTAAGGTGATCCAGTTGCAGGAAGGTTTTACGCCTGAGCATGTGGCGACCAATATCCGCTTGATCGGTAAACAGCTGCAAGCCGCCAATACCGAGAAAGTAGCCGCGCAATACGAAGACGCCTGGCAGGAAACTGCCGCGAAGGTAGCAGCGCTCAAGAATAATCCACGTGTACTGTTTGTGCTGGACCATACCGGCAAGAACCCGCAAGCCGCCGGTGATGAAACCGCCGCCAACGCCATCATCAAACTGATACATGCGGATAATGTGATGATGAAGCAGTTCAAGGGTTATAAGCCTTTGACTGCAGAATCCATGGTGGCAGCGGCACCTGAGGTGATTATCACCACCTACGAAGGCGTACAGGCCAGTGGTGGGCTGGAAGTATTCCTGGACAAGCCCGGCCTACGCATGACCCCAGCTGGCAAGGCCAAGCGTGTCATCAGTTTGGACTCATTACTGCTGCTGGGCTTTACGCCGCGCTTGCCGAATCTGGTAGCCGACTTATCAAAAGCAGTGCG
The DNA here is from genome assembly GCA_035459965.1 of Methylophilaceae bacterium. Taxonomy (GTDB): domain Bacteria; phylum Pseudomonadota; class Gammaproteobacteria; order Burkholderiales; family Methylophilaceae; genus DATHXC01. Next base: position 140,828 of record DATHXC010000007.1, on the reverse strand, counting down.
CCAGCCATGAGCGTATTAACGGCCATACCACTTGTGCTTAAAAGCCGTCAACTGACCACCCTGCGTGGGAGGATATTGTTGGCGCTATCTATCGCACTCATCATTACTTTGATTTTTTCGGCAGGGATAGGTGCTGTAGAGATAGCACCCATGCGGGTGCTGGAGCTATTAGCTACGCCGCCGTGGTCTGCTGCATGGGATAGCATCGCAAACGAGGATATTCAACAAGCCATGGTGCTGTGGAATATTCGCTTGCCAAGATTAGGCTTGGGCATACTCACTGGTGCTTCGCTCGCAGTATCGGGCGCAGCGATGCAGGCCTTATTGCGTAACCCCCTAGCAGAGCCAAGCCTGGTGGGTGTTTCCGGTGGTGCGGCCGTATTCGCGGCCATCGGCATTGTGCTGGGCGGCTCGTGGATGGCGGCCTTGCATGCGGTCATCGGTGAGTTTGCATTACCTGCGTTTGCCTTCATTGGCAGTCTGGGCGTTACCGTGTTCATTTTTGCCATTGCTACCCGCCAGGGTCGCACCTCGGTGGCCTTGATGCTGCTGGCGGGCATCGCCATCGGCTCGCTTTGCATCGCACTCATCGGCCTGCTCACCTTTGTTGCTACTGATGTGCAGATGCGTACGCTCAACTTCTGGTCACTAGGCAGCCTAGGCGCAGCTACCTGGCCAATGGTAGGTATGGTGGCCTGTCTATCTGGTACATCCGTCGCCATCCTGCTACGACAAACCGGCGCACTCAATACATTGGCTTTAGGTGAGGTGCAGGCGCAACTTCTAGGCGTCTCCATGCGCAGGCTCAACCGCATCTGCATTACCTGCATCGCCATGTCGGTAGGCGCGGTGGTCTCGGTCACCGGTATCATTGGTTTTGTGGGGCTGGTGGCTCCGCATCTGGTCAGGCTGGCCTTTGGCCCCGATCAACGCTTGCTCATGCCTGCCAGCGCCTTTGTTGGCGCCATACTGGTATTGCTTTCAGACCTGCTGGCACGCAGCATCGCCATCCCGGTCGAAATACCGGTGGGCATTATTACTGCCTTGCTTGGCGTACCGTTCTTCCTCGCCCTGCTTTTCCGCATGCGCAGCAGGATAGGCCTTTAAAAGGATTCAATATGCTGGAGATTTCCAACATCAGCCTCAGTATTGGCCGTCGCAGTTTAGTAGAGAATATCAGCTTCAATGTCCAGCCAGGCGAGCTGGTGGCGATATGTGGCCCTAACGGCGCAGGTAAAAGCAGTTTAATGAGATTGCTCAGCGGCGAACTCAAGCCAACGCAGGGCAATGTCAGCTGGCATGGCACACAGCTTGCAGAGTGGAACCTGCTAGCACTGGCACGCCACCGTGCCCTGTTGCAGCAGCGCTGTGAAGTCAGCTTTGATTACACCGCGATGGAAGTGATACTACTGGGTCGTCATCCCCATCATCAGGGCGCCACACGTGCCATTGATGTCAAGGTAGCCGAGCTCGCCCTGGCAGAGGTCGATGCCAGCCACCTCGCCGGGCAGATCTACACCACCCTCTCCGGTGGTGAGCAGGCGCGTGTGCATATGGCACGGGTACTGGCGCAGATATGGGAGTCATCAGATGCGCCTAGATTGTTGCTACTGGATGAACCCACGGCCGCCCTCGATCCACGCCAGCAGCACCGCATTCTGAGTATTGCCCGGGAATGGGCACAAAAAGGCGATGTGGCGGTAGTCGCCATCGTGCATGACCTCAATCTGGCAGCCTTGTATGCTGACCGCATCGCCCTGCTCAAGGATGGAAGACTGCAAATCATTGATAGCGTGCAAGCAGTAGTGACACCAGAGGCGGTGGAAACCTGTTTCGATTTGCCTTGCGTATTGCTGGAGCATCCGGATGGTGGCACACCTGTCATGGTGGCTAGACGTGGCCTAGGAAATCCATAAAAAAATCAATAAAATAAGCAAAAACTAGCAAGGACCTGAAATGAATAGCAATCTTGCAACAAATAATCTCACAACCTTAGAAATCAAAGCATTCGTCCCCGCCAAGGACTTCGCTTTATCCCAGCAGTTTTATCAGGATATAGGCTTCGAAAAGAGATCAGAAGGCGGTGGGGTAGCTTATTTCTGTTTCGAGCACTGCGCATTTTTATTGCAGGACTACTACGTAAAAACCTATGCGGATAACTTCATGATGCACCTGCTGGTAGCCGATGTGGACGCCTGGCATAAACAGGTAACAGATGCCAACATTGCCGAAAAATATGGCAGCAGGGTTTCAGAGGTGGCTATGCAGCCATGGAAAATGCGGGATTTTACTTTTAATGATCCGGCTGGTGTACTTTGGCGGATAGGCGAAAATATCTAATTTATCTGCCCTGCGAGGCAATATCCATCGGCCTCACAGGGCAGCAGTTCATTTAATATAATGCATATTTGAGACTATTCCAGCCAAATCATCGTCGCCATCCGCCCTGTCGCCCCATCCCGCCTGAACGAGAAAAAACGCGCTTCATCGGTATAGGTACACAAGCCACCACCATAAATCTGCGTCACTCCCAGCTTGTTTAAACGCTGCCTTGCCAGCTGATAGATATCTCCCAGCCATTTACCTTCTCCATGCGGTACGAAAGCTTCAGCCGCTTTTGCATCATGCTGGATGTAAGCATCGCGCACATCATCGCCGACTTCGAAAGCGCTTGGGCCTATGGCCGGGCCTAGCCAGGCCAATAGCTGTGCATGTGGTGACTGCATGGTGTTGACGGATGCTTCAATTACGCCGTCCAGCAAGCCTTTCCAGCCGGCATGGATGGCGGCGACTTCCGTGCCAGCGGCATCGCATAACAGTACCGGCAGGCAATCGGCGGTCATCACGGCGCAGACGGCGCCTTTTTGCGTAGCGTAGGCGGCATCCGCTGAGGGCAGGCAACTGGCGGTGGCTGCGTTCACCACAGTTAAGCCGTGCACCTGCTCTAGCCACAGTGGTTCAGTAGGCACATAGCGATTGAGCAGCTGGCGGTTGGCTGCGACCTTGATGGGGTCATCGCCGACATGGCCGCCAAGATTAAGGCTATGATGAGGCGCCAGGCTGATGCCCCCCACACGGGTGGTTTGCAAGGATTTGACATTGGCTGGCGCTGGCCAGTCGGGGTATATGAGATCGTCATTATTCAACATCGTCATCATCCTCTATAAAGTCATCTTCTTCGGCTTCCATGTCCTCATCAGACAGGTAAGGTTCAGTACTGAATTCGAATGGTTCATCCACGGTTGCGACTTCTACGCGCATGGCTTCGAGCAGGGTTTTCATATCTTGCGCTAATTCTATCTGCCATTCCATAGGCTGTTCAGTATAAGGGTGTATCAGGCCAAGCTTGATAGCATGCAGCGCCTGTCTCTTGAAGCCGTCCAGCGTATCGCGCAGGGTCTGCGTCATCATGCGGATCGGCACAATGCCACGCATGCCATAAATGGGATCCCCGACCATGGGGGCTTTCAGGTGCTGCATATGCACGCGGATCTGGTGGGTACGCCCGGTTTCCAGCACACAGCGCAGATAGGTATGCACGGCAAAGCGTTCCAGCACTTCATAACGCGTAACAGCGGGCTTGCCCATTCGGTTGATGGCCATTTTGGTACGTGAACGTGGATCGCGGCCGATGGGCTGGTCAATCGCCCCATTACGCCATACTTGGCCCCAGACGATGGCACGGTACTCACGTTTCACTGTCCTTGCCTGTAATTGGCGAACCAGGCTGGTTTGTGCTTCCAGGGTCTTGGCCACAACCAGCAAGCCACTGGTATCTTTATCCAGCCGGTGAACAATCCCGGCACGCGGGAGGTCTTTTACCTGGGGAATATGGTAGAGCAAGGCATTGAGCAAAGTGCCTTCCCAGTTACCGGCGGCGGGATGCACTACCATGCCAGCCGGCTTGTTGATGACGAGGATATGGTCATCCTCATAAATAATATTAAGCGGAATGTCCTGTGCCTTAAATGCGCTACGCTCCGGAATCGCCTGTGGCACGATCTGCACCTTCTCCCCGCCCCAGACCTTGGTCTTGGAGGTGGTTGCTTCACTGGCAATCGTCACCAGGCCATCCTTGATCCAGCTTTGCAGGCGTGAACGAGAATGCTCAGGCATGAGTTTTTGCAGCGCCTGATCGAGGCGCAAACCACCTAAATCTTGGGGAATGGTGAGAGTAATAGGGGTAGCAGTTTCGGTCATCGGTTATAATCTTGTTATATGTCTATTGGATTGAATTAAATGAAACACAGTGTAACGTTTATTGCTGTCATTCTGCTCACATCGTGGCTTTCTGCATGCAGCATCTTTGGTTCACCAACCGAGCTGGATGAAACTAAGGGTTGGCAGGCTGACCGTATTTACGCCGAAGCCGAAGAGTTCATGAAAAAGCGTGACTACGAAAAAGCCATCAAGTATTTCCAGATTATCGAATCACGTTATCCGCATGGGCGTTACGCCACACAGTCACAGCTTGAAACTGCTTACGCGTATTACAAGAAAAATGATCCAGCTTCTTGTATCGCTGCTGCTGACCGCTTTATCAAGCTGCATCCGAATCATCCGAATGTCGATTACGCTTATTATATCAAGGGCCTCGCTACATTTAACGAGCGTGGCATCATTGAAAAACTGACCAAGCAACAGATTGATGACCGAGACCCAAAAACCCTGCGTGAATCTTTCTTGTCCTTAAAAGACCTGGTAACACGCTACCCCTCCAGCCGTTACGTGGCAGATGCCAACCTGCGCATGACTTATCTGGCGAATACCCTGGCCAGCCACGAGTTGCATGTTGCTCGCTACTATATGAAGCGTAAGGCCTATGTAGCTGCAGTCAATCGCTGTAAATACGTACTGCAAAACTATGCTGAAACACCTGCAGTTGAAGAAGCACTGGTGATTACCATCAGCGCCTACGACCTGCTGGAAATGGACGACCTGAAACAGGATACGCTGCGCGTGCTACAGACCAACTACCCCAATAGCCCGATGCTTGGTACTGCGGTGCCTAGTGATGAGCGTGTATGGTGGAAATTCTGGGAAAGCCTTTACTACAAGTAAGCACTGCTCATATTTGTTAGCCATGTTGTGAGATATGGCTAACAAATCTTGAAAGCCTATCTTTTAGATGGGCTTCTTTTTGGCGCAGCTTTTGTTGCGCCGCGTTTTGTGGAGCCAGGTTTTGTTGATCCGGGCTTCACTGCTGATGGGGCTGCCCTGGTTCTTTTAGCCTTCGGTTCATCTTCGTTTTTACGCGCATTCAGCTCAGCTCGTTGCTCCGTCTTGCGACGGCGCATACTCACAATACCCTCACCCTTCACTCGCTTATCAGCCTCGGCAAAAGGATTGGCACCCTGGTTAAACTGCACGCGTAACGGCGTACCTGTGAGCTGGAAAGTCTTGCGGAAAACGCCTTCCAGAAAACGCTTATAGGTATCTTTCACACCATCCACGTGATTACCATGAATCACCACGATAGGTGGGTTGCTACCGCCCTGGTGCGCATAACGCAGCTTGGGGCGTATGCCTTTGCTGATAGGCGGCTGATGCTGGGTAGTGGCGTCAATCAGCACACGCGTGAGTTGTGGTGTGGATAGCTTGGCGAAGGCGGCCTTGTAAGCGCCATCCACGGAGCTGAATAGTTCAGGCAGGCCCTTTTTCTTAAGCGCTGAAATATAGTGAAACTTGGCAAAATCAAGGAACTGTAATTTGCGGTCGATCTCGCGCTTGACCCAGTCGCGACGGTCTTCTTCCAGGCCATCCCATTTATTGATCGCTACTACGAGGGCACGGCCGGTATCCAAGATATAAGCGGCGACATGGGCATCCTGCTCGGTAATGCCTTCTTGCGCATCCACTACCAGAATCGCCACATTGGCTTCTTCGATTGCCTGGATGGTCTTGATGACCGAGAATTTCTCGATGGCTTCAAATACCCGGCCACGTTTACGTACGCCAGCGGTATCGATAATGGTGTAATGCTTGCCATCACGTTCCAAATCAATATGAATGGAATCACGGGTGGTACCCGGCTCATCAAACGCAATGACGCGCTCTTCACCCAGCAAGGCATTGACCAGTGTAGATTTACCTACATTAGGGCGGCCTACGATTGCCACCATGGGCACGCGTGCCTGCTCATTGGGCTCTTCGCGCTCAGGCTCGCCAAATGGCTCCAGCGCGAGCTCAACCAGGTCACGTACACCCTCGCCGTGTGCCGATGAAATTGACAATGGATCGCCCAGCCCCAGCTCATGAAACTCTGCGCTAACAATCGCGCGCTGCATGCCTTCGGTCTTATTAACGGCAAGTAATACGGTGCGCTGGCTTTTACGCAGACGGTCTGCAATCACCTTATCCTGTGGGCTTACACCCTGCCTGCCATCGACCACAAACACGATAACATCAGCCTCATCAATCGCCAGCAGCGTTTGCTTGGCCATTTCTTTCATGATGCCACTTTCGGCCAAAGGCTCGAAACCACCGGTATCTACTACCAGGAAAGGCTTGTCTCCACCTACACCACGTCCATAGTGCCGGTCTCGCGTGAGACCGGGCAGATCGGCCACTAAAGCATCACGGCTTTTGGTGAGTCGGTTGAATAACGTGGATTTGCCGACGTTGGGTCGGCCCACTAAAACGATGGTAGGTAACATGGGCTTATTTCAATGAGATGGCGTAAAGCACGCCATTGCGGGTTTGCGCTAACAAACCATTGGACCCGAGTGCGGTCATTTGCGGCAGGATAGGGCTATCTTCAGTACGCAATCGGCCGGAGAAAGAGCCATCTTCACGATCCAGGAAATGCAGGTAACCTTGTATATCACCAAAAGCAATCACACCACCCATAGGTAACGGTGCACTCAACCTGCGGTTAAGCAGCTCGCCCTGGCGCCAATAGGTTTTTCCCGTAGAATAATCCAGCGCATAAATGGCACCACCTGAATGGCTGACATAGATTCGCCCCTCTTCGGAGTTAAGGCCAGTATAGCTGGAAATATCACGACTCCAGGCAACTCGGCCCGCAGCTCGATCAATCGCAGCGACTTTGCCCTGGTATGCCACCGCATAGACTAATGGCCCATCGACAACCGGCAAGCTGGTGATATCGGCAATACGTTCAATTTCTGTAGCGCCTTTTGGCTGCGCTACCGAGACTTCCCAAATCACTTTGCCATCATCAGCACGCAAGGCGATCAACTTTCCGCCAGCAAAACCCGCATATACAGCACCGCTATCAACAGCTACGCCTGCACTGCTGCGCAAGCTAAGTGCAGGTGTCGCACGCTCATATATCCATTTGCGCGCACCATCTGCTGCATTGATACCGAAAATACGGCTATCGCCGCAACGCACCACTACAGTATCGCCATCTACCCTAGGCACACTCAGCACTTCACTACTTACTTTGGATTTCCACAATAGCTTGCCAGATTGGTCATAAGCGATCACCTGGCCTTTTGGCGTGCCCAGCAACACCAGATTAGCCCCAAGACCAACACCACCTGAAAGTATTTCACCGGTATTAATACGCCAGGCCTGTTTACCGGTAGCTGCATCGACCTTGGCGATTTCACCGCTAGCACTGGCTACGTAAATGGCCCCATTTTCAGTGGCAGGTGCAAAATCATAGTCCTGCGATACGCCGATCTTGTAGCTCCACACTATTTTTGGCTGTATTTTGGCTGTGATTTCAGCCAGCTCACCAGGTGGGTCGGCCAGTTCGCGGCCAAACATACGTTCGGAAATATCAGTTTTTATATCGGTAATCGCAGTGCAGCCGCCGATCATCAATGCTGCAAGCGCAGTCAATAAAACAATCCGTAAACCTGAAGCATGCATTTTAGCGTGGGCCAAACTTAGCTCCCCAACGCTTCGAGCTTGTATTCGGTATAACGATGGTACCTACCTTGCGCATCCAGTTTGCTGAGTGCATCCTGGTAAGCAAGCCTGGCTTCAGCGTTTTTGCCTTGTGCTGCCAGCACATCACCCTTAAGGTCAGCAAACAGACCATCAAAACCTGCATCATGTTTCTCTGCCAGGGTTTTAAGTGCTGCATCAAAATCTTTTTCTTCTGCCTGCAGTGCAGCAAGTTGCAATAAGGCTACCGCCCTGACAGCATCTTCCTTGGCATTTTTCACTGCCCATTCCAACTGAGCCTTGGCGCTTTTGATATCCCTGGTCAGGTAATTAGACTGGGCAGCAGCGATGGCAGCACGACCGGCATAAGGTGTGGAAGGATATTTATCCATAAGCTCTGCGGTAATCGACTTGACTGCCTTGATATCGGTCTTGTTTAGCAGACCCAATGCTTCGTATTTGGCAGATGCCTGTATCGATTGCTGGTGCTGGTAGTATTCCCAGCCGCGGTATCCGGCAAAACCCACTGCAAATACCACCACAACAGCAGTGATGAGGTTGCCATACACTTTCCACCAGGTTTTGAGTGCGTCTAATTGATCCTGCTCTTCTAAATCGAGTGCCATACTATTTCCTAAATTATTTGATCAGCGCTAGGCTGGGTTCATTTCCTGAATATTTTGTTGATGCTTGCGACCAGGAATCGCTTTTAATAAATTACGTGTATATTCCTGCGTAGGATTTTGATAAATATCATCTATCTTTCCAAATTCTACTACTTTTCCTTGATGCATTACTGCCACTTCATCTGCAATATGCCGCACTACCCGCAAATCATGGCTAATAAAAAGATAACTTAAATTCATCTCTTGCTGCAGCTCTTTCAGCAATAACAATATCTGCGCCTGTATCGAAACATCCAATGCCGACACCGGCTCGTCGCACACCACCACTTTGGGTTCGAGTACCAGCGCACGCGCGATACCGATACGTTGGCGCTGTCCCCCAGAAAACTCATGGGGATACTTCTGCATATCGGCTTCAGTCAACCCTACACGCTTGAGCATCTGCAACACTTTTGCGCGCTGCTCGGCAATACTGCCTAGCTTATGCACAAGCAGGCCTTCGCCCACAATCTCACCCACGCGCATTCTCGGGTTAAGCGAAGCAAATGGATCCTGAAATACCATCTGCAAATGACGTCTTTGCTGGCGCAGCTCAGCGCTGGATAATTTTGCCAGATCCCGGCCTTGAAACAACACTTCGCCACTATCAAGGGGCTGCAATTGTAACAGACATCTAGCCAGGGTGGATTTCCCACTGCCCGATTCGCCGACAACTGCCAGTGTAGAGCCTGCACGCAGGCTGACACTGACATCGTCCAATGCTTTTACTAAGGTGCTGCCAAAACCAAACTTGCCGCTGCGTTGGCTATACGATTTATTCAGATGACGTGCAGTCAGGATGAATTCGCTCATGCCACCGCCGCGCTATCTTTCAAACTGCCCGCTTCCAGCCAGGCATAATCAATCGGTTTCAGTGGATTCTTGCCTTCGGCATCTGGCACACAGGCCAGCAATGCTTTTGTGTAAGGGTGCTGCGGATGTTCCAGCACCTGAGTTACCGGGCCTGATTCCACAATCTCGCCACGAAACATCACTACGACATCATCGGCAATATCAGCCACTACGCCAAAATCATGCGTGATGAACAGCATGCCCATGTTCATGCGGGTCTTGAGCTCATCCAGCAACTTAAGAATTTGTGCCTGCACCGTCACATCTAGCGCTGTTGTTGGCTCATCAGCAATCAGCATGGCTGGTTCGCAGGCAATACTCATGGCGATCATCACGCGCTGGCGCTGACCGCCGGAGAGTTCATCCGGGTAGCTATTGGCACGAGTTGCAGGGATCCCTACTTGCTCTAACAGCTGAGAAATCCTGGATTTCAGGGCCTGGCCTTTAAGCCCGAGATGTACCGTCAGGCTTTCCCCTATCTGGTAACCCACGGTGAGTACAGGATTCAGCGAGGTCATAGGCTCCTGGAAAATCATGCCTATCTTACGCCCGCGTATCTGGCGCATTTGTTCATTATTGAGGCTAGTCAAGTCCTGGCCCTGAAAAATCACCTTGCCTTGCGCCCGGCTAAGCTGCTTGGACAATAAGCCCATGACAGACAAGGCAGTGAGGCTTTTTCCGCTGCCAGATTCGCCCACTACGCAGGTGGTTTTTCCAGACGCCAGACTGAACGAGACATTATTGACAAGCAAACGGTCAGGTGCCGCCACAGGCGTAACAGACAATCCTTCTATTCGCAGCAGTTCTGTCATAGTAAGCCTCAGAGTGAGTCAGTTTCTTTGATCTTGCTAATAGCAGCTTGCAAGTCTACTTGCACCTGCTCGCCGCTACCCGACATCGGTTTAAGCATGAGCTCATCCGCCTGTGCTTCATCTTCACCGATAATGATTGCGTAACGTGCAGCACTACGATCGGCTTTTTTCATTTGCGATTTAAAGCTACCACCACCTGCATGCACCACAACAGACAAACCAGCATCACGCAGCTTCTCTGCGATATTCTGGGCCTGGCGCTCGGCCAGCTCACCGACATTAACCAGATAAGCATCAGGAGTAACTTTAGCCTCAATGCCATATTCTTGCATCAACAGGAATACGCGCTCCAGGCCAATACCAAAGCCACATGCAGTTGTTGCAGCGCCACCCAAGCGCTCCACCAGTGTATCGTAGCGTCCGCCACCGGCAATCGTGCCCTGGCTGCCTAATTTAGTGGTAACCCACTCAAACACTGTACGGTTGTAATAATCCAGGCCACGTACCAGGCGGCTATTGAGCTTGTATGCGACACCTGCATCGTCCAAGAGTTTGCATAAACTCGTAAAATGGCTACGCGACTCGTCACCCAAACTGTCGATTAGCCTGGGAGCCGCTTCTATCATGGCTTGCATGCGTGGATTCTTGCTATCCAGTATGCGTAAGGGGTTTGTATGCAGCCTGCGCCTGGCATCTTCGTCCAGCACATCAGCATGGCCTTCAAAATAGCTAATTAACACTTTCCTGAACTCCGCTCGCTCGCTGGCATCGCCGATGCTATTGAGTTGCAACTCAACATCCGTAATCCCTAGTTCACGCCATAAACGAGCCAGTAATAGAATCTGTTCGGCATCAACATCCGGACCATTAAACCCGAAGGCTTCTACACCGATTTGATGAAACTGGCGCTGGCGGCCTTTTTGCACATTCTCGTGGCGAAACATAGGGCCGGTATACCACAAGCGCTGCGGACCATTATAGGTAAGGCTGTGCTCAACCACTGCACGTACGCAGCCTGCAGTTCCTTCTGGTCGTAGCGTTAGCCTGTCTCCATTCAGCTTGTCTTCCCACGAGTACATTTCTTTTTCAACAATGTCGGTATGCTCGCCAACGCTGCGGATAAAAAGGTCGGTTGACTCCACCAATGGCATGCGGATATTGCGATAGCCATATTGCGAGAGCACGCGGCGCGCAGTGTCTTCAAGCTTCTGCCAAAGCGGCGTTTGCTCGGGCAGGATGTCGTAGAAGCCCTTGATGCTCTGGAATTTAATACTTGGGGATTTATCGCTCATTGCTTTGTTTTTAATTGCTTTTATAGATGAAATTTATTGACGCAAAGCCTAGACGGCCTTGAGTGCGATGGTTTTCTGAGTGAGTGGTATGTGCTGGCGTAACTTTCCGCCTTCTGCGTAGTTCTTTTGCACGTAGTCCTCAACAATGGCCTGGAACTCTTCGGCTATTGCATCGCCTTTCAGCGTCACCGTCTTTTGGCCATCAACGAATACCGGTGCTACCGGCACTTCGCCAGTGCCCGGCAGACTGATGCCAATATTAGCCAGCTTGGATTCACCTGGCCCGTTCACCACGCATCCCATCACCGCTACGCTCATGGACTCCACGCCGGGATACGACTTGCGCCAGATCGGCATCTGCTCACGCAAGTAGCGCTGGATATCCTGTGCGAGCTCCTGGAAAAATGTAGAGGTAGTCCGGCCGCAACCAGGGCACGCAGTCACTAATGGCGTGAAAGAACGTATGCCCATCACCTGCAAGATCTCCTGCGCGACTATCACTTCCTTGGTACGCGATTCACCAGGTTCTGGGGTCAGGCTGATACGAATGGTATCACCTATGCCTTCCTGCAACAGCAAAGAGAGCGCTGCAGTCGAGGCCACGATTCCTTTAGAGCCCATGCCGGCTTCAGTTAAGCCCAGATGCAATGGATATTGGCAGCGGCTTGCCAGATCACGATACACGGTCACCAGATCCTGTACATCACTGACCTTGCAGGAAATGATGATATGGTCAGCGGGCAAACCTATCGCCTCAGCCTGAGCTGCACTTTCCAGTGCAGACTGGATAAGCGCCTCACGCATCAGCGCATCCGAAGATAAAGGCTCAGGCAGCTGCGCATTTTCGTCCATCATGCGCGCCATTTTTTCCTGATCCAGACTGCCCCAGTTCACGCCTATACGTACTGGCTTATCATACTGGATAGCCGTCTCTATCATGGCAGCGAACTGGTCGTCACGACGCGAGCCTTTGCCCACGTTGCCGGGATTAATCCGGTATTTAGCCAAAGCTGCTGCGCAATCAGGGTAAGCACTCAGCAATTTATGGCCGTTATAGTGGAAATCACCGACCAAAGGCACATTACAACCCAGCGCATCCAGTTTGCGGCGAATATTACCGACCTGTGCAGCAGCTTCAGGAGAGTTAACGGTAATGCGTACAACTTCAGAACCTGCCTGCCACAGCTCCATGACTTGCTGGACAGTACCATCAGCATCTGCCGTATCGGTATTGGTCATTGATTGCACCACCACAGAAGCACTGCCGCCGACCGCCACATGACCGATCATGACCTGCAATGAACTGCGACGGATGATGTTGGAACTTAAACTCACTATTACTCCAGAGACAGGTTTAGCCGAGCTACATTCAGCTTACTATAGGGTGCAAGGTCAATAGGTTTTCCCTTGTAGATGACCTGAGTCCCTGCGGCATTACCAACAACTATTTTCAGGGGTGGCTGCCCTTCTATTTCGTCAACAGTGCCCGCAGCCTTGGTCTTATTGAATATTTCATTACCATTCCGGTCTATTACACTGATCCAAGATTGTTCGCTAAAGCTAAATTTAATTTTCAACGCAGGGCCTAAGCCGGCTTTTACTTCAGGCTTTATTGAAGCCCCAGGAGATTTTGAAACAGGTACTGGCGACTGTTTTACTGGTTCTGCAGCTACAGTTGAATTGGGTGTGGGTGCCGCTGGAGCAATTGCTGCAGGCTCTTCTGGGGCCTGCTCCAAACGCTCCGCTAACGGTAAAGCGGCTTCCGGCATAGGCTCACTGCTAACGGGCAGTTTAGCTTCGGCATTTGCCTCAGTCTCATGATTTTCTGTTGCGGTCACAACTGGTTGTTTACTCGATTCGTCGTGTGGGAAAAATTCGCTATAAAGCACCCAGCCACCTGCCAGAAGAGCTGCCAGGACGATGACTAACAGATATTTTTTCGAGCTGCGGCGTTGATGCGTTGGCAGCAGCACATTAGCAGACTGGATACTTAGCGCATGCGGTGCATCATTAGGCACATAAGTACGATAGGCAGCCAGTAAAGGGTCAGCATCAATTTCCAGCAAGCGGGCATAGTTGCGGATAAACCCGCGAGTCATCATGGCCTCGGAGAAAGCTGCAAAATCATTATTTTCCAGGGCCTTAATCTGACGCGGGCTCAGGCGCAGGCGATTGGAAACATCTTCTATCGACAGGCTCAGCTCCTCACGCTTTTCGCGCAACACCTCCCCCAGCCTTGGTGTAGCTTCAGCATTAGTGTCCAGATTTTCTGTATCTAGGGACTCGCTCATGACTACTCCCCGGCTATGAGCGCTTTAGCTTGCGCTGAGTTTGGATATCGCTTTCTCAGTTCCAGCGTGTAACTGGAGACTGCGTCCTTGTTGCCTAGTAGGCGCTCTATACGTATCGCCAGCCACAAAATGTCCGGCAAGGGATTATTCAATAAGGCGCTTTGAATCGTGTTGCGTGCCAGTTCGTATTGCTGACGATCAAAATAAATCGTGGCCAGTTGGAAAGCTGCCTGGTTAAGGGATGGCTGGATGGCCAACGCCTGCTGCAGATACTTCTCTGCAGATTCGATATCCTTTTTGCGTAGTGCGCAAAAACCTGCATTCACATAAGCCACGCTGGGGGTTCTATACAGTGGGTTCTTAACCGCTTCCATGAACTGGGTAATCGACTCATCAATACGATTGCGCGAACATAAATATGTACCGTAGTTATTTCTAGTCTCTGAGTTACCAGGCTGCAGGCGAACAGACTTTTTAAAGCTGTCATCCGCCTTGGCATCCTCTTTCAAGGCAGCGTACACCATACCTAAGCCGTTATAGGCCAGCGCATAGTTAGGGTCAATCCTGACGGCTTCGGTAAACTCTTCAAGTGCAATCGCCATCTGATACTGCCCCAGATAACCTGCCCCTAATTCAGTATGAATACGGGCACTTTCCTGCTTAGTGGACTCTTTACCTGAGTAAGCTGGCTCCTGTGAGTCCATATTTGCACATCCCGATAGCAGCATGACTACAACACAGCAAAACTTCTTCATGCAACGATCTCCACAGGGATTCTTTTTAGCGTACGTTTTGTTTTGTCCTGCACCTTACCTGCCAACTGACCACAGGCTGCATCAATATCTTCACCGCGCGTTTTACGGGTAGTCACCACATAGCCAGCCTGCATCAACACATCTCTGAATACGCGTATATTTTCAGGCCTGGAAGTACCGTAGCCGCTGTTTGGAAAGGGGTTAAACGGGATCAAGTTAAATTTGCAAGGCACCTCCCTGACAACATCCAGCAGCTGTTTGGCATGTTCCAGGGTATCGTTGATGCCATCCAGCATGACATACTCAAAGGTAACAAAATCGCGCGGCGCTTTAACCAAGTAGCGCTGGCATGCTGCCATCAGTTCTTTGAGTGGATACTTCTTGTTGATGGGTACAATCTCGTCTCGTAGCTTGTCATTAGGTGCATGTAACGATACGGCCAGCGCTACCGGACAATCTTCCTTGAGCCTGTCCATGGCTGGCACCATGCCACTGGTTGAGAGCGTCACACGGCGGCGACTCAGGCCATAGGCCGAATCGTCCAGCATGATTTGCATGGCAGTAACTACATTGTCATAGTTAGCCAGCGGCTCACCCATTCCCATCATCACGACGTTGCTGATTATCCGGTCATCTTTCGATAACAAGCCATAATCGGGATCTTGCCGTAAAGAATGATTAGCCAGCCACAACTGGCCAATGATTTCAGATACTGTCAGGTTCCGATTGAACCCCTGGCGTCCAGTTGAGCAAAATGTACATTCCAGCGCGCAACCCACCTGTGAAGATATACACAATGTGCCACGCTCATCTTCGGGGATAAACACTGTTTCTACGCCGTTACCGTTGCCAGAATCTACCAGCCATTTACGGGTGCCATCTTCTGAGATTTGCTCTAGCTGCACCACAGGCGGCATGATAATCGCCTGCTGTACCAGCTTTTCACGCAAGACTTTTGCGATATCCGTCATCTGCTCAAAATCAATCACCCCGAAATGATGCATCCAGCGCATCAATTGCTTGGCGCGGAAAGGCTTTTCACCCAGGCTCACAAAGTAGTCTGCGAGCTGGGCTTGATTGAGATTGAGCAGATTAATCATGTAGCTTGATTAAATGGCGATATTAAATCTTGCCAAAAAAGTAAGCGATCTCGATCGCTGCATTTTCTGCTGAGTCGCTGCCATGCACTGCATTTGCATCAATGCTTTCAGCAAAGTCTGCACGGATAGTGCCAGCGGCCGCATCTTTTGGGTTAGTAGCGCCCATCAGATCACGGTTCTTTAACACTGCGCCTTCGCCTTCAAGCGCCTGAATCATCACAGGGCCGGAAATCATGAACTTGACCAGATCCTTGAAGAATGGACGCTCTTTGTGTACAGCATAGAAGCCTTCAGCCTCAGCTTGTGTCAACTGTGCCAATTTAGCGGCAACGATTTTCAGGCCATTTGATTCGAAACGGGTGTAAATCTGACCGATTACATTTTTTGCAACAGCGTCAGGTTTGATAATAGATAGGGTACGTTCAACAGCCATGATTACTCCAAAAGTTAACATCCAAAAATTAAAACAAAAGCACATCCAAAACCCAGGTAAAAATACGGCTTGGAAAGACCGTTAAAGTACCATTTTAAGCGCTTAAAATAAAGCGATAAGCGGCATTTAATTCTAGCTAATCAATTGTATGCTTCTGTTATGGGCACCAACACAGAGGCTAAAAATCGGGCACTTCAACATAATTGAGGTGTTATAATTATCTTGCCTGAGCCTAGGCAGGTGGCTTTTTCGGTTGCCAAAACCGATAGTCATCAAAGAAAGGAAGTACCATGAAGCAACTCGCAATGTTATCCATCATCGCTGGCACATTCGCTCTGACCAGCAACCTGCAAGCCGCAGAGACGGCTTTCCCAAAAACAAAAGTAAGCCTTGAAAAAGCCTTACAAACTGCGCTCAAGGAAAAACAGGGCACTGTGGTTAAAGTAGAACTCAAGCTGCAAGGCAATGTTCCCGTGTATGAATTTGACATCGAAACACCAGATGGCAAAGCTTGGGATGTTGAGGTCAACACAAAAACTGGCAAGGTATCTGAAGTTGAGCAGGAAGTAAAAAGCGCTGATGATCCATTGTTTAAAGCTAAGGCTAAAGTAACAGAAGCTGAAGCCAAGAAAATAGCGCTGGAAGCTTATCCTGGTGAGATCGTAGAAACTGAATATGAAATTGAACCTGATGGCTCGGCTTCATATGAGTTCGATATCAAAACCAAGGATGGCGAAGTAAAAGTTGAAGTAGACGCGACTAGCGGTAAAATCGTCGAGCAAGGTAAGGAACTTTACCAAATCGGTAAAGAGTAATCGCCGTATTAGGTAAAGTTAAAAACGCCCCTGTTTCAGGGGCGTTTTTTTATGTCCAAACACTACTGCTAAAAAATTACTGGCTGTAAACAACCACCATGATTGGCTGTTTACAGCCTAAAAACCATAAAGTCAAAATCACTTAAAATAATTTTTATTATAATCAGCAATTTAAATTATCTGGATTATAGGCATACAGCTTGCTGAGATACCTACGGGGAAGCACTGGACCTAGGCCATGTAATTACCACAAGTGTTACATGATCCAGAGGCTTTCCCGCCAATGTTTATTCATTGCTTGCTCTAAAACGTTGCCATAGTAAATCTCAAGCTATATCTTAATTACTCTTGCGAGTTGCCCCGGAGCTTGAAACTTCCGGGGATTTTTTTGCCTGTCGGATCACAGCAGGTTGCGTTGACGACGCACTTCGTAAAGACAGATTCCACTCGCTACTGAGACATTCAGGCTTTCTACGCTACCAAACATGGGGATGCTGACCAGGGCATCACAGCTTTCAGCCGTGAGACGACGCAAACCGGTGCCTTCAGCACCCAGCACTAGCGCAACCGGGCCATTAAACTTGGTAGTGAACAAATCATGCTCGGCTTCGGCCACAGCCCCGATAATGAATACTCCAGCATCCTTAAGCTCGCGGAGTGTGCGTGCCAGATTGGTCACGGCAATAAACGGTACCGTTTCTGCAGCACCGCAAGCAACCTTTCGCACAGTTGCATTCAGGCCAGCGGCACGGTCTTTTGGGGCAATCACGGCATGAACGCCCATCGCATCTGCAACGCGCAGGCAGGCACCCAGGTTATGCGGATCTTCCACGCCATCCAGTACCAGGAAAAATGGCGCTTCAGTGAGCTCGGACTCCAGAATGTCATGAATGTCTTTGTATGGAATAGGTGTATCAATCACGCGGGCAATCACGCCCTGATGACGGCCATTGGCACCTGCCATGCCATCGAGGCGTGATCTTTCCACCTCCATGGTACGCACGCCAGCGGTCTCCGAAAGGCTCAGCAAATCCTTCATGCGCGCATCAATGCGATCACGGTCTATCAATATCTCCTGCACACTTGCGGCATGCTGGCGCAGGCGGCTGAGTACTGCATGAAAACCAAACAGGATGCGGGTATCACTCATTTACTTTTTAACTTTCTGAAATTTTATTGTGCTATCTAATATTGAAACTATTACTTGCTTACTATCGTTTGCCTGGCGCTTTGGCGCGGCCAGGTTTAGCTTTGTTTGCAGATTTTGGGCTTCGATTTTTATTACCAGCGGTTTTTGCTCTGGTAGACTTCGTCGCCATTGGTTTACTTTCCCGCGGCTTGCTTACGCCAAGTGTCTTTTTCCGCTGGGGAGGTAATTCCGATAATGGCTTTTTTGCAGATGGCTTGTCTGAAGTGGGTTGTATTTTGGTTTTATCAACTTCAGCAGTTTCCAGCACGAAATCTATTTTACTGGTTTCGAGGTCTACCCTGCTCACTTTTACGCGCAGACGGTCTCCAAGTCGATAGCGAACACCCGTGCGTTCACCCGCCATTTCATGGCGCGCCTTGTCATAATTAAAGTAGTCGTTACCCAGCTCGGTCACATGCAGTAGGCCTTCGACATAGATGCCATCAAGCGCCACAAACAGCCCAAAACTGGTAACGCCCGCCACTGTACCGTCAAACACATCGCCTATCTTGTCCTGCATGTAGTAACACTTGAGCCAGGCATTTACGTCACGCGTTGCGTCATCGGCACGGCGCTCGGTCATGGAGCAATGCTGCCCCAATACGCTCCAATCGCCAGCCTGGTATTTTTCACCTTTAAGCACGGCCTTGATAGCACGGTGAATCAGCAGGTCTGGATAGCGTCGGATGGGCGAAGTGAAATGGGTATAAGAGTCGTAGGCAAGACCAAAATGGCCGATATTATCCGGGCTATACACCGCCTGTTGCATCGAGCGCAGCAGCACGGTTTGCAGCAACTGCTCATCCGGGCGGCCCTTGATAGCCGTGAGTAATTTTCCATAGTCCTTGGCATGCGGTGTATCACCACCACCTACACCGAACCCGAACTCACCCATGAAGGTACGTAAAGCTTCCAGCTTCTCTGGCGTGGGCCCTTCATGGATGCGGTACAGCGCAGGATGCTCCTGCTCCTTGAGGAAGTCAGAGGCACAGACGTTAGCTGCCAGCATGCACTCCTCAATCAGCCTATGCGCTTCATTACGCACTACAGCTTCTATGCGGTCTATCTTGCCGTTATCATTGAATATCATGATGGTTTCAGAGCTATCAAACTCAATGGCACCACGCTTCTCGCGGGCTTTGAGCATAGTCTTATACAGCGTGTAGAGATGCTGCACATGCGGCATCAGCCATGCATATTCTTTTGCCAGCTCGCCTTGCGGCTGGCTGATCATCTCGAATACCTTGGTGTAGGTCATGCGGGCTTTCGAACGCATAACCGAAGGGTAAAACTTATACTGCTTAACTGCGCCCAAGGCGTCTATCTGCATATCACAGACCATGCATAAACGCTCTACATCCGGGTTCAGTGAGCACAAACCGTTAGATAGGGCTTCCGGCAGCATCGGGATAACGCGACGCGGGAAATAGACTGAATTACCCCGATCATAAGCATCTTCATCCAGCGCATCGCCAGGCTTTACGTAAAAGCTCACATCTGCAATCGCAACCACCAGGCGCCAACCTTTGCCCTGCGGTTCGGCATAGACGGCATCATCAAAGTCACGTGCTGTTTCGCCATCGATTGTGATTAATGCCAGCTCACGCAAATCGACGCGGCCTTTCCAGTCTGCCGCCTGTACTAATCTAGGATATTTTTCTGCTTGCGCAACAGCAGCTGGTGCAAACTCGTAAGGCAACTGGTGTTTACGCAATGCAATTTCGATCTCCATCCCGGAATCTGCATAATTGCCCAGGATTTCCACGACCTTGCCCATTGGTTTGGCATGATTGTTAGGCTGCATTGTCAGCTCAACCATCACTACCTGACCTTCCAGGGCATTCATATCGAGATGATATGGAATCAGTATGTCCTGATTTACCCGCTTATCTTCTGGTACCACAATGCTCATACCCTGCTCGCGGATGATGCGGCCTACCAGGCGGGTATTCGTATGCTCAAGCACCTCAACAATCTTGCCTTCAGGCCTGCCACGTCGATCAAAGCCTGCCTGACGCACCATCACGCGGTCGCCGTGCAATACCTGGGTCATCTCTTTAGGCGACAGAAACAGGTCATCGCCACCATTGTCTGGAATCAGGAAGCCAAACCCATCAGGGTGCCCTTGTACCTTGCCAGCAATCAGATTAATTTTTTCGGCGATACAGAGCGCACCCTTACGGTTGCGCATAATCTGGCCTTCACGCTCCATGGCGTTGAGGCGGCGGTTGAAAATCTCCTGCTCATCGATACCAATTCCCACCAGCTGATATAACTCTTCGACGCTGAGCGGCACTCCCTGCTCACTCATCGTCGCCAGGATAAACTCACGACTCGGCAACGGATTATCGTATTTGGCGGCTTCACGTTTAGCGTGAGGATCAACCTTGCGCGTATTTGCAGCCGATTGCGGCTTGGTATTTGTTGTTTGCTGTTTTTTTCTCGTTGACAAAGTATGTCTTTCCTATAGAATTTGCCCTCTTTGTTTCACAGCACAGATTTCAGGGCTGTCGTTACAAAGCGATGCTGTTATATCGTATTATTAAATACAGCGCCCAGATGGCGGAATTGGTAGACGCGCATGGTTCAGGTCCATGTGCCTTCGGGTGTGGAGGTTCGAGTCCTCTTCTGGGCACCAGTAATTTCAATATAACTACAAGTAAATCATGTAGTTAGTCAATCCTGAATCTTCCTTGCGGTGGTACTTTACTATGAAACTACTACTTGGAAGTATTATCTCTGTGTTAATTCGTTACGTTTATACACGCAACAACACCGCCTAGACCAACGCAAAATACCGTTAGATGTTCAGCCTCTCTATGATGGTCTGAAATCTATCAAATTAAACTTGGAGACTAACAATCCAAGTGAAATAGCCCCTAAAGTCGATGCCCTCAATAAAAAATATGACACGAACTGGGAAGGTTTGCGTGATGGCAACATTATAACACCCCATAGTGTTAAGGATGCGGCTAAGAAGCTTTTAAAAGACTACGAACTGAATCCCCTTCCCGCTAGAAACCCTAGCCTGTGCCAAGAGCTTTTGGGGGCCATTTAAGGACTCTAAAGATTTGGCTTGATAAGGTGGTGGAAGAGAAATATTTTATTAAACTACGACATTTGCATCTACTTCTAATAATCTAGGTAGACTGACTGTAACAATGGTTAGATTATCCTCGTCTGATACATCCAACGAAATGTGTCCATTTTGCGCTTCTGCTAGCAACCTTGCTGAATAAGTGCCCAAGCCAGTACCACCAGATTTACCTTGCGTCACAAACCTCTCAAAAAAACTATTACGGATTGCTGCTGGGACAGCACCCTTATTCTGAATCTTAATTTGAACCGGATCCTCATCAACCAACGAGACAATAACACGCGTTTTTTCCGGTGCAGCTTCACATGCATTTTTAACTAAATTCTGAAACAAAGAATAACAAAACATTGAATCGCCTAGTATCTGAAGCGGTTCATCGCCAACAACCGTAATATCGGTATCTACAGATATGGTCAAATGCTTTTCATTATATGTTGTGCGTGAAACCTCAACGATACGTCGCAAAATATCACTAATTTTAACGGGCTGAGCATCAAGCTTAAAACGGCCAGTCTCAATTTTAAATAATTCTGAAGAAAGATTAATCATATTAAGCAATTGCAATGCAGTTTCTTCTACGAGCCTTAGCTGCTCAAATTGTTTACGACTCGTTGAGTCATCCTCCTCCATTGCTTGAATTAGTCCAATCACCCCCGCCAGCGGCCCCTTCAAATCATGCCGTGTAATATGTTCAACATCTTCTTTTAAGCGCGCCATTTCTAACATACCATCATAATCTGCTTGTAACTGTTTACGTAGCTCTACAAAGCGCATGAAGTTGCGCACACGCGGTATTAGTGCAGTAGGGTCAATAGGTTTTGTTACAAAATCTACAGCACCTAGTTCCATGCCCTTCAACTTGGCATCTTGGTCGGTCATTGCCGTCACAAAAATTACTGGGATATTCTCGGAGTTAGGGTGCTCTCGCATACGCTTAGCCACTTCAAAACCATCAATACCAGGCATCATAATATCAAGCAGCACAATATCTGGAGGGTTATTGGAAGTGCATATTTCCAGAGCCTTCTCTCCACTATGAGCGATACGCACTCGGTACTCATCTTTAAACAATTGCGATATAAGATGCAAATTGTCTGGAGTATCATCGACTACCAGAATCGTAGAGCGTACAGTTTCTTTGGATAAAGAAACGGGAGCATCAATAGCTGGTTCAATTCCAGACTCAATTACATCAACTTTCCTAGGCCGCCAAGTCATTGCTCGTTCAATTCGGTCAAGCAAGGCTCCAGGAGTGTAAGGTTTAACCAAAAGACCGCTCACGCCATAAGATATAGCTTGCTCAACACGGGCACGCTCAGCTTCGGCTGTAATCATTAGAACAGGAAGTTGGCTCAACTTAGCATTCGCCCGCATAGCAATTAACAAATCAAGTCCTGTCATTACAGGCATATTCCAATCTGTTATGACTATATCAACTAGGTGATTCTGCAAAATACGCAAAGCCTCAGCACCATCTTTTGCTTGCAGAATATTTTTGGCGGCAGCCCCTAACGTTTCAAGCTGACTGCTTGTTACCTTGCGCATAGACTCAAAGTCATCAACAACTAAGATAATGGTGCTTTTTGTAATTGGCATAGAGTTACTTTCGTTAAATAATGCTATACAGGTTTATTGTCTCAGTCACAGATATATTCATATGATTTGCTTTCTGCTCAACATCCTCATCTGAGTCGGCATAGGTAGCTGCTATCAATTCGAGCGTTTGCACATACTGTTGTCTATTCACACACTCCCAAGACCTACCGGTTTTAGTATCAGATACCAGAACCCAATTTTCCTTTGAAGGTGTCACCATATAGCGCCCTACTTTTGGACTCATGAGCTTTGCTGAAAAAATGAAAGCCAATGAGATGATTACGGCTGATTTAATTAAAGCTGAAGATAGCTTTTGGACTGATGTGTTATCCACGGTATAAATCCCTTCTGTATGGTATAGTCCACTCCGCATTTCTCGCGGGATGCTGTGGTACTTTTATAAACCCACCATCACAGAAAACAGTATTGATGCGGTTTCCAGAGGGCACTTAGAGTCCTTAAAGCTTCTTCTGGCACCAAACATTAGTAATAAAATATAAACCGCGTGATCGCTTGTAAAAGCCCATGCGGTTTTTTATTTACTTGGCTACATTGTTTAATTAATTGTTATTTGGTTAACCGTAACTATTAACAGATCACTAACTTAATTAACCCCTATTCTATCTCATACATCGCTGCCAACTCTATGCAAACCATTGAATTCCACCTTGACACAGAATATGTTGAATTGTGCAATCTGCTCAAACTGGTAGGCCTTGCAGATAGTGGTGGTCGTGGAAAAACGATGGTGGCAGAGGGGTTGGTCCGTGTCGACAGTAAGCCAGAAAGCCGGAAAACAGCCAAAATACGTGTCGGTCAAATGGTTGAGTGCACTGGGACCAGGATTCTGGTTATTGCCAGCACTACACTTGATTTAAAATCCAGCTCGCAAGAGTCTTAATCATGGCACTTAAATCCACTATTCATAAAGTTGATTTGCAAATTGCAGATATGGATCGCAATTACTATCAGCAGCATAGCCTGACTATCGCCAGACATCCCTCAGAAACCGAAGAACGTATGATGGTGCGCTTGGTTGCATTTGCAATCTATGCGGATGAGGCACTTGCCTTTGGCAAGGGGCTCAGCGATGAAGAAGAACCCGATCTCTGGTTAAAAGACCTCACCGGCTCAATTGATTTATGGATTGATGTCGGCTTGCCTGATGAGCGTGAGATACGTAAAGCCTGCGGGCGGGCGAAACAGGTTGTACTATTTATCTATGGTGGACGCACTGCTGATATGTGGTGGGCGCAAAACAGCAAACAGTTGCAGAAGCAAAGTAATTTAACAGTGATTAAGCTGCCCGAGACTCAATCATTGATACCGATGGCAGAGCGTAGCATGCAAGTGAGTTGCAACATTCAGGACGCACAAATCTTTATTTCTACAGAAAATACTGCGATAGAGCTTACGCCCGTTTTTTTACATAAAACCGCGGATTAAGATTTAAGCGCGTAAATCGCCGGCAAATTGCGCCACCAGCCATAAGCATCCATACCACAGCCAAACACATAGCGATTTGGCACTGTCAAACCAACAAAATCGGCACTGATAGGCTTGGCATGATCCAGCTGCTTCTCAACTAGCACAGCAATTACAACCCTGGCGGCACCCTGCTCCAAGCATTTTTGCTTGATTGCATCCAAGGTATAACCCTCATCTAGGATATCATCCAGTAGCAACACGGTACGACCACGGACATTTTCCTTGGGCTCAACCTTCCATACTAATTTCTGGCCTGATGTCTGATTGTGATAGCGACTAGCTTGCACATAATCAAACTCCAAAGGGAAATTCAGCTTGGGTAGTAATTGCCCAGAGAAAACCACGCCTCCTCCCATTACACACAACACCAAAGGCGTGCTATCGGATAAACCCAGGGCAATGTCATGAGCCAATTGTTCTACAGCCAAATCAACCGTCTCTGCGCTATGGACAAGCTCGGATTGATCAAATATTTGTTGAGGTGTCATTTGCATAGCTGGATTCAAGAAATAGTAAAAAATTTAGCGAGCAGAAGTTAGTGGATGGTAGAAGACCGAGGGGCGAGTGCAGGCTGCTTTTCCGGTTTGGCTGCATTGATATCACCCACATACTCCTCAACCCACATGCCCAGCTCCTGCTTGATGATATCTTCATCAGCCACACTAGAGGCTTCAATCCACTTTAGTAAAGCCTTTACCCATACCTTATCAGTAGTTCTGGCAACAGCAATGCGCAGCTTTTCGTGGGGAGTTGGTAGTGTATGCTCATCATCGGCAAGTAACTCTTCATACAACTTTTCACCAGGTCGCAGACCGGTAAATTGAATTTCGATTTCATCCTCTTGCAAACCTGAGAGCTTGATCATGTCTTTCGCCAGATCCACTATTCGCACCGACTCACCCATATCCAGCACAAAAATCTCTGCCCCCGTACCCATCAAACCAGCTTGCATCACCAGCTGAGCAGCTTCCGGGATAGACATGAAATAACGCGTAATTTCGGGGTGTGTCACAGTAATCGGGCCGCCTTTGGCGATCTGTTCACGGAATTTAGGGATCACACTACCGCTACTACCCAGCACATTACCAAAACGTACAATCACAAAACGAGTACCAGATTTATCCTGCATGCCCTGGCAAACCATTTCTGCTAAGCGCTTGCTTGCGCCCATCACGTTGGTTGGATTAACGGCTTTATCAGTGGATACCATGACAAACTTCTCCACGTCTGTTTCTTTGCAGACCTTAGCCAAGGTATAAGTACCGACTACGTTATTGTTTAAAGCTTCTACTACGTTGTCTACCTCCATCAAGGGTACATGCTTGTATGCGGCTGCGTGGAAAACAGCTACCGGGCGATAGCGCTCTAATAAGATTCTCAGTCGTTTTTCATTTTTCACATCGCCCACATGATACACAGCATTAACATGTGGAAATTTATTAGAAAACTCTTGCTCCAGTTGATATAAGGCAAGTTCTGAAACATCAAAGCAAATCAGCAAGCCAGGTTGAAATTTAGCAATCTGTCTAGACAGCTCTGAACCTATTGAGCCACCTGCACCCGTTACCATCACGACCCGACTTTCAATCAACTCATGTAAACCGGCATTATCCAACTCTACCGTTTCTCGCCCCAATAAATCTTCTACTTCAACCCGCCGTATCTTGGAAACGCTTACTTTTCCGCTCATAAGATCATCGAAAGATGGCACGGTAAGCACGGTAAGCCCACACTTATTTGCCAGCTTTACTGCCTCACGTCTGGCATGGTAAGCAGAAGAAGGTAACGCCACTATGGCATGACTAACAGCGAGTGCTTCTGCTATTGCGGATAACTGCAAAAATCCGCCAAGCACCTTAGTCCCTAGCATTTGCCGACCATGCATGGTGCTGTCATCGTCAAGCATACCTACAACTTTCCACTCTTTACTACGCGCCAAGTCTTTGAGCAATGCGATTGCTGGCTCGCCAGCACCCAAAAGCAACACTGGTTTACCTCGCATCTCGGTGGCTGCATATAATTTGTGATCTTTCCATGCACGGTATGCCAAACGTCCACCACCAGCTAGCAATAACAGGAGGATGGGATCCAACACCAGCACAGACCTAGGTACCACACCCGTTGGCTTTACCATGTATAAAATAGCCAAAATTGCCGCTGAAGCAAGAGCAATAGCTACTACTATCCTCTTAAGATCCGGAATGCTCGCAAATCTCCAAATACCTTTATACAAACCATTAAGAATAAAAATTGATAGCTGGACAGGGACTGCCCAAGCGATTGTTTTTAGCATCGTTGCAGAAAAATCTGCGGGTATATCGAAATTGAATCGTAATGAAAATGCAATATATATCGCTGCTATTGCAGCAATAACATCATAAAAAAAAGCAGAGAATGTGCGCCATCCAAAAGAAAATCTGAGACGTCTATTCAAGTTAAAGAACGTTGATGCTTTACTCAAAGGTACTTCCTTTTGGCCAGGATTTTAGGATTAATTAACATTACACTTTTGACCAGCGCTTATTGATCTGGTGTATCAGCAAGAAATATATCACTATCCAGCTTATTAAGACCAACCATACTGTCTGAGTAGGCTGCGACTGTAAGCAAAGTGCTGTTAAAGCACAGGCCACCATTAACACATACTCGTAAACTGCAGTCTTGCGATGCCCTAAACCCGCTTGTACAAGCTTTTGATAATAATGGCTACGGTGCGCCTGCCAGATTTTTTCTCCTTTAAACAAGCGCTTTATAAGGGTAACAGTTGCATCCACAATAAAAGGTGAAAACACTAACACGGGAAACCACCAAGGCCATATTGCATGTTCCCAGCCATAAATACCTATTGCTCCAGCTAAAAAGCCTAGAGGGATAGAGCCAGAATCACCCATAAAAATCTTGGCAGGATGAAAATTAAAAATCAGAAAAGCAAAACTCGCACTTGCCACACACCCACTTATCAAAGCAATTTGAGGGTCGTGTGCAACATAGGCAGCAACTGTGTATGCGCTAAAGCCAAATAGCGTCATTCCTCCTGCCAGACCATCTGCGCCATCCATAAAGTTGTATAAATTAGTCATCCATACTAACAGGAAGATAAGAGTCAAAGCCAATCCCCCAACTTCCCTAAAATGAAGAACAAACACACCAGCCACTATGACTTGTGTAAATAGCCTGACTACTGCTGAAATATCAAAAATATCGTCTATAAAAGATATCGCCAGAAGGGAAAGCAGTAAAAAAATCCACGTATTAAATTGCCCAACAAATGACCAGCTTATGAAGATTCCGCTAAGGATTGCCACCCCGCCAGTTCTTGGTATCTGCTTATTGTGAAGCGAACGATGATTGGGTTTATCAAGTACAAGGCCTGAAAGTGGGGTCTTTAATAGCGCCAATAGCACAATAATTGTGCTTAAAAAGGCCATAAGAATTGCCTGTTCGAATAACGAGAATTGATACATCAGAAACTTTTCTTTGACTTTACAAACCACTCAGCTACATGCTTTATACCATCCTGAAGAGTGTAAGGTGGCAACCAATTAAGATCCTCACGTACTTTTGAACTGTCAACGACTAGAGAAGACGAAAATTTATCAAAGGTCTGGCTTTTACCAAGCATTTTAAAACCTAGACGAAGCCAAGTTCTAGGGAAAGCAAAAATATATGAGTTACTGTTAATTGCTTTAGCCATGACTTTCATCAAATTTCCTGTTGATATATCTTCTCCATCACTCAATACATAAGTTTTACCAGCCGCATTTGGATTTTTTACGCACTTAATGATGACATCAACAAGGTTGCCCAAATAAATGAAGCTTCTAAGATTGTCTATTCCTCCAAATGGCAACGGCAATCCTGAATGTACCAGCTTCAATAACGTGAGAAAGTTACCTTTTGGCTCCGGGCCATAGACCAGTGTAGGTCTTAGTATCACAACTTCCATTGAGGTGTTCAACGCGATTTCATTAAGCGCTTGCTCTGCTGACCATTTCGATCTGGTATATGCATTATGTGGGTTTATATCTGACTGCTCATTAAAAACCTCACCATCTTGAGTCTTGCTTCCATGTACGCCAATACTGCTGATAAAAATAAACCTCTTCACCCCTACCTTGGCGGCCTGGTTTGCCAGATTGAGTGTTGATAGTGTATTGGTTTGAATATACAAATCCTCAGCGTCATTGTTTGTCTCAGTTAACACATGTGCTCTTGCGGCCAGATGCACAATCACACCCTTTCCAATTAGAATACTGTGCCAATCTATGTCAGGGGATAAATCATCTATTTGATATAAATGGCTGATGCCAGTTATATCAAATGGCCTTCTAATTACAGCAGAGACCTTGAAATCTCGCTGTATCAACTCTTTGCACAATGCACTACCTATAAAACCGCTCGCTCCAGTGACTAGGACTGATTTTTCTTGATTATTTGTCTGAGGCAAAATAAGCATTCACTGATTTATTTTGCAGGCCGCGATATGTATTGGCCAAGCTTGTTAAAAAGCTTGGTGACAGCGAATCGGAATACCGAAGCCGTTCCATAGTAATCTTTGAGCGCGCGTAGTATTTCTTTATTCTGCTTAATAACATTGCAAATCGATTTATTAGTAGCACCACCCATGCGCATTTTCACTAATATCTCAGGGAGATATTTAGTTCTGACTCTATGCTTTTCGATGAATCTAAATAGCAATTCAAAATCAGCAGCAAGTCTGTATGACAAATCAAACCTGTCATATCGCTCATAAAGCGCTCTTCGGACAAAAAATGTTGGATGCGCTGGCATCCATCCCATTTTAAACTTGCCAGGCAGGTACGGCACAGAACGCCAGTAGCGCACAGTTTTTGCAGTATCGAATTGATCTACATATAGTAAATCGCCATAGCATGCATCAATTTCAGCATCTTTAAATGTATCAGCAATTTTTTTCAGTACCTGATTGTCTGCATAAAAGTCATCAGCATTCAAAATACCAATGACATCTCCTGTACATAACTGAATACCTTTATTCATCGCATCATAAATTCCTGCATCAGGCTCGGAAACATATTTTGCAATACTGGGTGAACATAGAACAATCTGCATTGTGCTATCAGTGGACTGTCCATCAATCACAATATGTTCAATATCAGGATGGCTTTGACTTGCTACTGAAGCAATAGTCTGGCTGATGGTGGCCGCAGAATTAAAGCACACGGTGATAATGGATATTTTCAAAGCCTAATTACCTTTTATTTCCTGAACAAAGAAATAGCCGATTTGCCAGCAAGCCTATAAGCACAAGTCTGTATTTTATTTTTCCGATTACACTCAATTTACTCTCGCCTGTCATGGCCGTTGCATTATGCTGATGGCGCCTGTATAGCAAGTATGGCTGGTCAAGAAAAACCACTTTTCCTAGCTTTTCTGCAATCAAACCTAGCCACATGTCATGCATGGGGGTCTTTTCCGGGATAGGTAATGCAACATCCAAAAGCTCTCTTCTAAATGCCATGCAACAACCTAAATAACTATTAACCAAAACATTATGTACAAAACCTGGGCCGGATCTCCTTACCTTAAAAAAAGAAGGTTTGATTTCCCTTAAATTTCCATCAACCACGTTGCAGTCGGTGACTACAAGCATATTAGACTTTAGTAAATCGAGACATGCATTCACCTTTCCTGGCAACCATAGATCGTCCTGATCAGCCAGAAAAATGAAATCCCCTTTAGCGTATTGCAATGCGCGCTCAAAATTCTTTACCACACCATGCTTTCCCCCGATCCCAGCCCAGATAATCCTGTTGTCATTGATATTGTTTACTATTGCAACCGTGTCATCTGTTGACCCATCATCGGAGATCACCACCTCATCATTTTCAGATAACTGGCTTAAAATGCTATTCAACTGCTGCTCAATAAACTGGCTTCCTTCAAAGCATGCAAGACATACTGAAATCATGGTCTAACGAAGGCGTAAAACATTACGCTTGATAATGCGATAGAAGGGATAAAGCAGAAATATACAACAAGAGTTAAGTACTGTTCGTTTACCAAAAATCAACTCAGCCGCAATGCGCTGATAAAAGTGCCGTGGGTTTGATGATGCTCCTGCTTTGTCGCAGATTGCCAAAGGGTATTTACAGTACTTCCATTTTTTATGCGCAATCGATAAAAAAAACAGATAGTCGGAAATAGTCACTCGCTTGCCTACAATGTAATTACCATAAATATCGTGGAGATTTTTCCGGTATATCACTGCTTGATGCCTAACATTAAGCTTAACAATATCAGCTTTTGCCAGTTCGGATGTTTCACGGTAAATCCAGTCAGAGAA
Organism: Methylophilaceae bacterium; assembly: GCA_035459965.1. GTDB lineage: Bacteria > Pseudomonadota > Gammaproteobacteria > Burkholderiales > Methylophilaceae > DATHXC01. The sequence continues at coordinate 110,258 of DATHXC010000007.1, read as the reverse complement.
AACAACATCCGCATCATCACTCATCTCTGAAGCTGCATTAGCAAGGGCTTCCGGGCTTGCAAAAGAGTCTCCTGCATTCATAAAAATCAGCCACTCACCTTGGGAGTGAGCCACTCCCTTATTCATTGCGTGATAAATACCTTCATCAGGCTCAATAATCAACTTCGCAGATGGATGAGATTGTTGATTTAGCAGGTCTATATAGTTTGCCTGACTTCCACCTTCAATAATAATGAGCTCATAGTCGCTAAACTTTTGCTCAAAAACACTTTTTAATGTTCTGGTGAGTCCCTCTTGATCATCCTTACATACAGTGATAACTGAGACTAAATAGCTGTCAGAATTAGACTCTAGATTTGAATTGCTCATAATACTATCCAAGCACTCTGATACAGACGGCTGGGATTCCACCCCATACTTCATTGTCAGGCACACTCCTGGTCACTACCGCACCTGCTGCGATAACTGAGTTTTCGCCTATGCTGACACCAGGCAAGACAATCACCCCTGTGCCAATCCATACATTCTTCGCAATGTTTACGCCGACCTTTTTATCATCCCAATTCTGATCAATATAATAGGATTGATCATCCATCATATGATTGGCTGCTATCAATGAGACATCCTGAGCGAGCATAGCGCCCTCACCGATACGAATCTCACCACCGGCAGCACGGATATTTGCACCCTGACCGATAATCACTCGGGCATCAATGATTAAACGCCCGGGAATCGACGAGTGTGGGTCAGATTTAAGCACCACGATCTCGGAATAAGGGCCAATAGAGACATTACTGGAAAGTTTAATCGCATCAATATTGTCAAACCGAATGGTATTCGGCACTTCAATATTTACGCTCGGATACCTTGCCTTAAGCCTTGCCAAATATAAAAAGCTATAAAAGAAAATGGCAATAAACCTGCATACCCAAAAAATAGTTGAAAGTTTATTAATCATACGGGTATGTATTCAATGAGATCATTTAATTAATCTTTTCCCAATATGGTTCTAGCCCTCTGAGATACCTCATAAAATCGAGCAATTTCTTTGCATACTTTTCACCCAGAATCGACCATAAAACTTTTCGCAGATGCTCTTTGAATATCCTGAGGAAAAGAACGCTATTGATAGCATTCAGTCCATGTATTTTCTGGGCTAAACGCATTTCTTTAAATGATTCGATCGCATTTCCAGGTTTACTACTAACACCACCCACTCTCATGGCAACAACGATCAAGCCCATGACTGAGTATGCATCTCCATTTTTCAATGCTCTAAGCAGCATCTCATAATCACCTGCTATCCTGAACTTACCATTGAAGTTGCCGGATTGTTCAAATAAAGTGCGGCGATGAAATACTGCAGGATGGGGGATGCACATAACTTGCTTGATTTGCTGCTTGATTTCACTCCAATCCTGCCCAAGCAACTCCTTCTCCTTACCTGCATCATCTACCAACGCCACTTGACCATAAGCAATCTGAATTTCATCAGGTAAATCTTGAATCTTGAAAATCATGTTCTCTATGACTTGGCTATTGTATAAGTAGTCATCTGCACCTAAAAAACAGACCCATTCGCCCTGAGCCTGAGTCAAACCTTTATTCCATGCATCATAAATTCCGCGGTCTTTTTCAGATATGCTGAAATTAATTTTTTCAGAACTTTTCTTAATCACCTCCACAGTATTATCGGTCGACCCACCATCAATAATAATGAGCTGTTTATGAGCATAAGTTTGACTAGCAACGCTATCAATACATTGTTGCAAGGTTTTACCAGCATTAAAAACGGCAACAATAATCGACACTAATGGCAGTGGTTGGCTCATATATAAGTATCTATTAATGCAAGTGAATTAAACAAGAGGATGCATCCATAATCTTTTTACGCCATCTGCTATATCAACTTGTGGCGACCAGCCTAAGTGCTGGTTAATCAACATAATATCCAATACATTCACTGGCACATCCACTTTTTGCATATCGCGAAATACGATTTGGACAGGCTTTCCTAACTGCACTTGTATTAATGTATGTAGATCAAGCAGTGAGTGGCCTTTTCCAGAGCCCACATTGAAAACCTTGTGCTGACTGTGATTGGATACCGCCGTTGATATGGCACTAACAGCGTCATCTATATAAAGATAGTCTCGCACAATCTCACCATTACCCCATATTTCGATGGGTTCACCCTGACGAATCTTACTGATCCATGTAGCGATTACCCCCTGGCCACGAGTTGGTTCCTGCCTCGGCCCAAATGGATTCGATAAACGAAGAATTGTGTAGTCCAAACCGAAATGATAGTGGTACATGGCAAGATACTTTTCAATTGCCAGCTTTGAAATGCCATAAGGGGAAATTGGATTTAAAGCGTGCGTTTCTTTGATTGGTTGCTCTGTAGGTATGCCATACACTGTGCCACCTGATGACACAAAAACGACCTTTTTAACATTGGCTTTCACACATTGGTCAAATAACTGAATCGAACTGATTACGTTCATTTGAACATCATAGGTAGGATTTAGAAACGAGTTTCCAGGCAAGGTGGCGCTGACCAGATGGACTACAAGCTCCATGCCCTGCAAAGCTTTTGTAATGTCATTCACATTATTGAAGTTACCTTCAATAATCCTTAGCTTGCTTTCAATCTGTAATAGATTTTTATTGCTGGCACCAGGCTGATGAAATACCGTTACATCATGACCAGCAACAATCAGCTGTTCGCACAAGTGAGAGCCAATAAAACCACTACCACCAAGAATGAGTATTTTCACTTCAATATATCCTGATATAAATCAATATATTGATTGGATACTTTCTCCAAGGCATATTTCTCAAGAACGGATTTTCTCGCTGCCTGCGAAAGTAAACCATGTCTATTTTTATCCTCAACAACCCATTTTATGCCTGCTGCCAGATCATCAACCTCAAAGGGTCTAGCTAAATATCCAGTAGACATGTGGTCAATCAGATCTGGCATCCCACCCACATTAAAAGCAACCACCGGGGCCCCACAAGCCAAGGATTCCATTACTGTGTTGGATAAATTCTCCTGCATGGAAGGAGCTACAGTTACATCCACTGCCGAGTAAAGCAGAATCTGGCTGATTTCATCACCCAGATTACCAATATAGTGAACCTTCATGCCCAGATTAGCAGGATGTTCAGGTTCTGAAGCACCAATGATGACGAGCTCGGTATTTTCGCCCCAGCCCTCTCTAGCCATGGACTCAAGTGCAGGCACTAGAAATTGATTGCCTTTACGCTTATCACTGGTTGCACTGAAAGCCGAGAACAGAACCAGGTTTTTATCTAGGGGCAGTCCCCATGTTTGCCTGGAAACTGCTTTATCAATCGGTTTATATTTATCAGTATCGATTCCGTTCGGAATCACTACAACTCTTTTATCCTTAAAAACACTACTTGCCTTAGCCATATCAGCCAGCCAGTAACTCGTTGCCACCACAACTATAGGTACTTGATCCCATGCTTCTAGTTTACGTTTGAGTACTAGATGAGATAAGTCTTTATCTTTGCCAGAGTTTAAAATAGGGCAATTACCGCAATGATTCTTAAATTTTCCACACTCATCATCGTAGTGGCAGCCGCCGGTAAATGGCCACATATCGTGTAATGTCCATACCACAGGCACTTGAATGTTTTTTAAGGTTTCAACTCTGAAAAATCCGCCTGCTACCCAAAACAGATGAACTATCTGAGGGTTGAGTTTAGTGATCTTCTTTGCAAGGAAATCTGGCACCAAGGCAGCGGAGAAGAGCTCTCGCTTTTTATTTCTGTATACCCTGTTCACCAAAGCATCAAGATATGGCCTGAAATAAGAAAGTATTCTTTCAACTCGGCCCTGAGTACCTACGACAGTAAAGTCATCAGACCTTTTGTATTGCACAAGCAGTTTCGACTTTACACCATACTTTCTTAAGCCTTTGTGCAGCCGATAGGTCGCGATAGCAGCCCCACCCTGAATATCGTAAGTATTTAACAAAACAACCTTCATGGCTTGGAAGCTTCAATAAAGAGTGAATCTGGCTTTCTCACAGCGCCATCTTTTATATCAAGTGCGTATTCTTGATAGCCTGAAATCCGGCTTTCTTCTGCCGCACATACTTTTACATTTACAAAGCCAACCTGCTCTAGTGAACGCTTTAGTGAGTATCGGTCATACATCCATTGATGCACTTCACCAGTATCTCTAAAAAGACCTCGCTTGAAGCTGTCTAATGCAGACTTCCCTGCTACCAGACGCACAAGCAGGCGAGCCAGTCTTAATCGCCATCGTTTTTGAATTTCAAGGAAACATTTAGACCGTTTTCTTGAACTGTTAACTGTATGATCATTATCTGTCATCCATAAACGGTCTGCTTCTGCCCCAATCCTTGAGCGGACATATGCTCGCTGACTCTCTGGCAAATGAACAAGGAAATTTGCCATTTCGCCGCCGGGAGTAGCTCTAGCAACCTGATCGTACATCTCCAGCATAATCCAATCGTAATCTGAAAAAGCGGATTGGTTTCCCACTGCTGCCAATTCAAGATGCTTGAGATACTCCCGCGCGATAACTTCCAAGTCAGGGACTACCAGCCTGATTGAACCTCCACTACTCAATACGCGGAAACATTCCGTCAAAAAAACCTTAGCAGCCCGCTTATCAAGATGCTCCAAAACATGCGAGCTGTAGCAAACATCAATGGAAGAGTTTTTGAAAGGTAGGCCGCGAGTAATATCGACAGATAATACTTCCGGGTCATCTGATGCAACATCAAGATTGATCCACTCAGGATGATGAATAGACCCGCAACCTATATTGATCATTTTGCTCTGAGTCATATTAATCCAGCTTTACTGCAATACGCCCGGTGTAGTCTATTCTGTTAAGAAACACTTTCACCTGATGTTGCCCTAAATACTCATCCACGGCCTTTCTTGCACCCTGCCAATGACCATAATCATCAATGATCAGAATGCCGCCTTTGGCCAGGCGGGGAAATAAATGCTCCATCTCATGTTTAGTTGATTCATACCAATCTGTATCCAACCTCAAGAGGGCAATTCGTGCTGGAGCATGCTCTGGTATGGTTTGCTCTACCATGCCTTGTACATAATGAATTTTTTCACCTGGATAGCCAATTGTGCTCACTGCAGATTTAACTAGCTCCAGACCTGCATAACACCAGACTGAGTCATCCTCAGTCTTTTCAGTGTTTTTCAATAAATCTTCAGCGGAAACACCGCTAATATCAATATCGTCATCTGTTGGCGGCGCCATTCCCTCAAACGTATCGAAAAGGTAGAGACTCTTGCTAGTATCAGCCAAACCCACAAGCGTATCTGCGACGGCCATCATACTGCCACCCCTCCAGACACCACACTCAACAATATCACCATCAATCTTCTGATCATGGATATATCTCACTGCATCACAAAGCGAGAATATGCGCTCAGGAGAGGTCATGGTGTAGGACTTAACTTTGTTATAAGTATTTATAGAGCTAGAAGGGATATCCCGGCTAAAACTTACTTGAGCATTCAGTCGCACCAACTCGAAACCAAAAAATCTGATGAACTTCAAAATGAGTTGCTTTAAAAACATGAACTGACCTTTATATAAACACTTTTTATTCTTCTATTTACTTTACTAAACCATGTTGGCCTGAGCGATCGAAAAAAAACTTTAAGTTTTTTCAGCGCGAGTGGATCCTCGTTCAATATATCGGTAAATCGCGCAATAGGCCGATGGGCCAAAGCAGTGTTGAACACATCGTTATTACCACAATGAATGCCTGTCCCATCTATCCCTATATTCACAGTCATTGATATCGCCGGGTGCAGACACAATCCTTGTTTTTGAAAAACTGTGGCATACCAGAATACCGCCCAAGTATTGATTTCTTTAGTCTGATTTTTTAGTACTTGCGTCCAAAAATCATAGGTGCCATCCATATTGAATCGTTTGATTGTTTCTCGTGAGAAACTCCCAATCAGAGCTTCAGCGTCTTTCTCGAAATGTTGCCAGGCTCTAGCCCAAGTTGCCCAACCCCAGCAGGAAGCTGTTCTAAGAAAAAAAGTCTCGGCAAGCCCTGATTGTTCAATTGGAAACATATAGCCGGATATATGCATGACTTGCTCATCATTTTGGTAACGATCAAGCGCAGCATTCATATATTCCAGAAAGTACGGTGAAGTTACTAGATCATCTTCAAGCACAATCACCCTGCCATGCGACTTTACTAACTCAGATACGCCATTAATAATTGATTTGGCTAGTCCCCAGTTTTCATTTCGTTCATGAATTGTAACAGTCTTGAATCCCTCAATCGTTCTTATGTATTCGCGAACTTCCTGGCACTTATTACCAAGTTCAGCATGCTTGGCAGCGTCTGCAAAGACAACAAGATCACTCTGACTTGCAAGTGTATTCTGTTGCAAGGCTTCAACTGTTTTTTTTGTATGCTCTGGCCGGGCATAGACAAATAAGGCTATAGGCGCATTCATTATTTTTTAGCCAAGTGATCGGTTTTTACAATCAACTTGATAGCATGAAGCCATAGATTAAGAATGTTCTTGATTATCGACATAGACCGTCCAGTCAACAAAATAAACATGGTGAAATAGACAGGATTGCCGGGTGATTTCTTAGAAAAATAGTGCTTCAAGAATTGAACTATACCACCCTGACTTATTGTGTGATAACCCGTTGTTTCGAGATTGGGTTTAATCAACAAATCAGGGCTAGTTTCACACTTAAAACCTTTATTGTGTGCACGAATTGTGTACTCATAATCTGATAGGTAATGCGGCAAAAGTATTGGATGGAAATCGCCTATTAACTTTATATCTTTCCAATACGCAAAAAGTCCTCTAGTGGATAAACAGTTTATTTGTTGATTAGATTTTGCCACATTAAACGTCAGAGTCTTTAAGTCTGCACAAACCCCGGTTTCCGAAATCTGACCATCATCAGCTATAAATCTAGACAACATTAATACACCTGCATTATTAGCCATTAGGCTGATGCCTCGTTCCAGATAATCATTCTGAAAACTGACGTCATCATTTATAAACAACAATAATGCGTCATCGTTCAAATCAGACTTTTTTAGCCAATTTAGGCCTTGTTGTAAGCTTCCAGCCCACCACCAATCGCCTTTACCTTTGATGACTGTCAGATTGGGAATTTTGGCCTGAACCATTGCAGAAGTGCCGTCAGTTGAACCATCATCAACCAGGATTAAGTGATAGTTTTTATAGGTTTGTGCAACCAGACACTCTACAAAAGATTCTGTTATTGCTCTCCTGTTATGTACAGGTAGCAATATATGCAACTTATCAGTCATGGTTTTTTGAAAATCATTAAATAATTATCGCCCAAGCCAATCGCATCAAATACTCGAGTTAATAAATGATTTATTTTTGTTTTATGCATTATTAAAAGCACTCTGAGCATCAGACTCTGCAAGCGCGTTTTTTTTATATTAGGTGCCCAAAATACAGAGCGCTCACCTTGTGCAGGGAACATACCAGCATGAATCCATTGATAAAAAATCCATTCTGAATTAGTAATTGTCTTGACCTCTAACAAACTCAGGCCAGCCTGCTCTGCAGCCAGCTTGATTGAGCGCTTAGAGAAAAACTGCAAATGGTAAGGCGTATGCCAATTAATCCAGCGCCGGCCAAAAGTCTTAGCACCCCAGCCATTGGCATTAGGTGTGCTCAGTACTAGTCTACCTCCGGATTTGAGGATTTTAGCTACTCCAGAAAAAGTAGATAATGGGTCTGTAACATGTTCGATTACCTGATCCATCGTCACATAGTCAAAAAATCCATCAGGGTATTGTGCCGGATCAAACAACCCAACATGAACCTTGTAATCGAACTTCTCCGCCACCCGCCGAATATTCTCATCAGCCTCAACACCATATACTTCACAACCACGTGCCTGGTGATAACCAAGTGACTGACCAAAGCCACAACCGATATCAAGTACCCTGACACTCCTCGGAACCCAGCGAAAAGTCGAACTTTTGTAACCGTTCAACCATGCTCTAAAGCCTTCAACTTCAGTATGCGGCTGATACTGCTCAACATTAAAACTGGAGCGTGGATAATAGCTGGAATACAGATGGCCAAGTTGTTCAGGCGTAAAGTTTGCATCCAAAAAAAGATGCTTACAGCTAGTGCACCTCAATAAATCAAATGTGCCCGGGTAGGCATAGCGATCATCGTAACGCTTACCATAAAACTGAGTAATAGTAGATTGGCATACAGGACAACTAATCAATTGCTATCACCTTAAATTTATCAAAGTCAGCAAAGCCATCTACATTTTTAATGATTTTTTCACTTGGCCAATTCCACCATTGAGCATCTAAAATAAAGGCTATTTCGGCTTCAGAGAATCTATACCTGATTACCTTTGCCGGGTTACCTCCTACGATTGCATAGGGTGGGACATCTTTTACAACTACTGCTCCTGCAGCAATAATAGCGCCAGTTCCAACGCTTATACCTCCGGGCAAAATAACATTAGATCCCACCCAAACATCGTGACCAAGCTTAGTTGGAGGAACACTATCGTCGAATATTTTGCTCTGCCTGAAACTCAAAGGGCATCCAGTGTTTTTATCAGTGAAAAATGCAGGATAGCTTGAGATAAAATCTCTTGATGGATGAGGCCCCAAGCCTATCTGCACATGAGGCCCTATGGAACAAAAGCTTCCGATTTTGACGTTGACCAACTTAGAGTCATTCGAAACATAACTAAAGCGACCTAAAGTAACGCGCTCCAGATAGCTATTATTTAGAATCGCGACATTTTCATGCATTTCTACACTATGGAGTGCAGTCGTCATAATTCTACAAGTTGGATTTTTTGATTGAAAATCCTTAAGCAATACCACCTGCTCGACAGCACTCTTGTATCTGCGATATATAGAGTTAATGAGTTTTAGAATAGCCATTATTGATTAAACAAACTGTAAAAGTCGACTTTAGGAAATACATCCAGATAATGTTGAGGATTAGCATTTGCGTTATAGATATTTGCCTTCATGTTATATAGGCATTTGTATTTTTTGAACATTTCAGCATGTCGGCGCATTTGAAACTCAGCATCAACATGATCGAGATTTTCTTTATTTGGCTTAATAGCATGGTCTGTATTGTGATCATAGAAATATACAAATAACCCATTAAACCAATCGTGATCAAAACCAAGTAAATATATTTTTTCATACCCTAAATATAGAGCGACAGTGATAGCCAACTCTGAAACAGACCATATCGATGGCACTTTGGCCAAATCAATCTCATTTTGGCACTCTCCACTCCATTGAGTGTACTCATTCCAATGAATGACCCTGCCCGGAAATAGATTATTTGTATCTACTAAACCCTTATCACCCAGATGCATAACTATTTCCGCATCTAAAGTTTTTTCATGCATCTGGCTTAACCAATCAACGAACTTCTCTTGCGGATATACGCGTCCATGCCCATGCATTAAATGAGGCAAGACATGATATTTTGGCTTAATGATAGAAAAATCTTTATGCACGAAAGTATTGCTTACACTAATCACATGCTCACCAGCGAGTTTTTTTAAGTCTTGCTGAGCAATAGATGAACCAGCCCCCAAAATGAAACAGCGTTTACCTGTATGCCTGTTAAGTAATTGCTTGTTTTTCTCTAGCAGCGCTAATGACTCGGCTGAAATTTTTTCAGACTTTGTAAATCCAGAGCGTACCTTTGAAGCCAGTCTAAGGTAGCCTGATGGAATAACCCAGTTCGCTAATATTTTATTGAGTTGGTAAGCCATTTAATTTTCGCGTAAGTTTTTTAGATATTCCAGCCAGATTTGCTATCAATCTTTTTGAATATGTATCTGGCAAGTTGATGCGATTTTTCTTCAAATAGTTTATATGCCACATAGCAACCTATCAGCGCCAATGGCAATGTAAGTAAACGGCCAAAAGGCGATGCAGCTGCGAATAACAAGCCTAAAGAAGAAAAGATAATGATATGAAACAGATAAATTGAATAACTCCATTTACCTATTTTTTCGAACAATGAGGTCTTATCTTTTTTTGCTCTAATTTCAGCATTTATCCAGAAAACCACCAATACGGCAAAAAAGTTCATAGTCAGGTAGTAGCCAATAAAAGTATTTAAAGTCAGCCAGTACAATATAGACGCAACGACAGCTACTGATGCTCTCCACATAACAATCTGCCTGATATTCACCGGCATTCTATTTGATTGCTGTGCAACACGATTTGCCAGCACACATCCCAGCAACCAACTTGGGAGCGCTACGAACCAATTGAGCCCTACCCCATAATTCTTAGCGTTACCATACTGATCAGAACCGAGATAAATCACTATTATCAAGGAAATAGCAAAAGCGACTATAAATTGATTTTCAAAGGATACTTTTCTGGAAAGAACAAGTAGTAATGGATATAGAGAGTAGTACCAGAGCTCACAAACAATGCTCCACAATATGAATCCATCAATAAAATTGTATTTATGCATACCCAGCAATTGGGCAAATAGCATAGCGATTAATGCCGGAATCATAATTCTGGTCCACCGAGCCAGAGTAAAGGCCAAAACTGGTAACTGTCGGCGAGTGTAGGGATAGTGAATGCAAAAACCAGATACAACAAAAAATACAATAACAGCAGGGTGCCCGGTAAACAGATACTTCGATAATCCGGCTATTGCATTATTAAACCCCAGCATAGTAAAAATATCAGGCAAGCCTGGCCCCAGAATATGTGCGAACATGACTGAGAGTGCAGCAAAAGCACGTACAGTGTCGAGCCCGACGACATGCAATGGCTTATCAGTGGTCACTTCAATTTGACGCCTTGTTTCCACTAAACCTCGAGCCACTTAACGATTTCAAAAATTTCTGCATGTTTGACTCCGATACGCTGTCCTGCGTTATCAGCTTCATTTCTAAAAAAGTTGATCCACTTTTCGCCAGTGCGCTCCATCTCAGACTCATGCGACCTGATAGCGCGCTCTTTAGTAGCCCAATACTGGGTGATATCTACATAAAAATTCCCCCGAAACTCCATCGTAGAGTGATACCAGTTGCTACGGTACATGAGTAAGCGCGGAACATGGCGGCAGCTATGCAGTGATGCCCGGGCTACAGCCTGATGATCGTGATGAATGTCCCCTGTCCAATGGGTATACACCATATCAATTTTCTTCTCTTCTACGATCCGCAAAATTTCCATATTTAACGTATCAACGAATTCAACTTCCAGTGTCTTGAATTTTCCACAAATCAGTTCTTTTGCTCCCAGTACTTTCATTGCAGCTTGGGCTTCAGTTAAAGCGGTATCGTTTGAGCGGACAGTCTGGTTGTTGTAATTAGCAAACCCAGAAACCGTGGCCACATAGACATACACACTGTCCCCATTTTTTGAATGCCTTGCCAAGGCGCCACCACAACCAAGCTCCACATCATCAAAATGGGCACCAATTGCCAGTATGTTCATTTACAGGTTCCTCAATATTTGTCTAGCGTTATCAATCCCGCAATTAAAAAACAGATCGAGACTACTTAAATAAGGTATGAACTCTCCGAATTGCTGAGGGTATAAGGGATGCTTGAAATCCTGCCATTGCACTTCCAATCCCGCAGCAGAAAATGGTTCTGGTTCGAAATAACTACGTGCTCCAACACCAGATAGATAGTGACTGGCTGATACTTTCGTCAGGATATCTACCAGCAACTCATTTTTTTTGCCCTCAGGATTTATGTGACTTGAGTAAATAACCGGTATTTTCAAATCAAACCATTCCAACAACATATTGACTGAGGCGACATTGAACTCAACAAGACGCTCGCAGGGCATGGCATAGAGCTTTTCGACTTCAGGAAACAAATTCGAAAAGTGAGGGGCATTACGATAATTTTCCCTCAGCAGGTTCAGACTTTGCTGACGCCAATCTGTATCTGCCAATAAAACCTCATTAATCGGCGTACCTAAAGCCACTTTTTTCACGCCTACTGTTAACCAGCGCTCACCTTGGGCGGTTTTTATTTTGTCACGATGTGTCCAGCTACGACTACCATTAGTGACGAACTGTACATGATCAAGCAACACAAAAAGATCAGCATGTAATAAGCGATGAAAAAATCCCAAGTAGGGTAAAAAATCCGGCTGATGAATTACAACGACTTTCATATTAAAGCCTCGATCTCATCTACAACTCTTGCCGCACCATTTAAGTCAATCTGTTGAAGGGCTGCCCTGCTCATTGCTTCAATAGGTAAAATCTCACTTAAGAGTGGTACTTCAATTGCGCCGTGATGACCAGCAAATACTGCCCCACCTAACTTTGCGATTCCCATTCCAACCTGGATTTCAAAATCCTCATTAGCGATTACCACGCAGGGTAGACCTGCGGCATTTGCTTCAAATGGGGTCATGCCACCGCCAGTAATTGCCAGGTCGTGGTTACTGAACTCCTCCATTAATGATGGCACTGCCCGTTTTATGATAAAACCATCATCCATGACCTCTTCTAGCTCTTTAACATGCTGGAAAGCTGGCCCAATAATCACGGTGGCATCACGCCCCGCAGACCTGAGCAATTTCATTACCTTGATCGATACACCATAGGTATCACTACCTCCCATACTGACAACAATACTTTTCTGGTTTGTTCTTATGCGCTTATAGGCTTCGATTTCAGGATTCAGCACAAGATAGCGAGCGCCTCTCAGCACACGCCTGCCATGCAAGAGTTCAGTTGCATCAAATGACAGTGCAGCCACATTCAAATCGGCCAGAGTAGCACCAGAGCCTCGATCATCGAAAGTGACAAGGGGTATACCGCAACTTTTCACCTTATTTGCGTGATCAAGCACCGTATCAAGACGGTCATCAATCCATAGAGCAATGCCATGTTTGCGAATCAAAGATTGCTGCCAATCGTTATTTTCCGGCCCTAAAGTGACTACTTCAAATGGCAAACCACGTTGCTCAAGAATACTCATTGAAGAGTCTTCATGATTAGTAAAAATCATGAAAGGTATATTTCTATTGCGTAGCTCTTCGCAAAGATTAAGCACTCGGAATAAATGCCCCATACCTCGCTGATGAGAAGCCTCTAAGCAAACGCCGAACATAGCGCAATCAATTGCTCAGTGCCAAGCCACTCATCAGGAGCTTGTGCTACCAAGTCACAGGCTTTTTGCCAGTCTTCTTCAGTATCAACTGTGAGACGCAAATCTGGCTTATTTTTTACAGCGGGCACTTCAAGCACCCCTGTCTTGAATTTGTCCGGATTTTCTATCAAATACTCATCAACATGTTCACGGTGATGTAGTGCATGACCTTCCTCCCAGCTTCGTTCCAGCGCATTAAATGCAAAAATTTCCGCTCCTACCCCTATTGGTAAACTTGCAAATGAATGCGTGAATGCAAAGCCCTGCTGCAGATGAAGATCAATCAGGCGATCCAGCTCCTCAATATCGGTAAACGGGTTGTCCGCGGTTAGACGCACAACATGCTTCAATCCATATTGTTTTGCACATTGATAATAGCGATCCAGCACATCCTGCTCATCGCCGCGAAAACAATTCACATCAACTGACCTACAAAAATCTTTGATGACATCGTCCTGTTTTTGCGTGCTAGTTGCGACTATCAGTTTGAGTTCATGTTTAGACAAGGTCAGCCGACCCAGCACGTGGCCTAAAACTGATAAATGACCAATCGGCCGTAATACCTTGCCCGGTAAGCGGGTTGATCCCATCCGCGCTTGAATGATGACACCGATATTCAGCTTAAATCTTCCCAGGCTAGTACTGAGTCTGCATCCATGGCCTTATTAGCAACACGGCCAATCACTTTTTCCAAGTCTTTTGGCGCTATGCCGTAGCCTGGACGTTTCACAGCAAGGTGGTCTTTACTCAATGTTTCTCCAGCAACCACCACCTTTGCAAGCACAACACTCTTTCTATTATTGATGCGTGTGGTTTTTTCGCTTTCAGCAGGGCGTTTGATGCCATCACCACGCATCACTTCAAACTCCCGGACAGCATCCACCAGCCACTTCATCTCTGCAGGGTCAGCGGAAAGCATGTGGTCAGGTCCATCAGCTTTTTTATCATATGTAAAATGACGCTCTAATACCCGCGCACCCATGGCAGCCGCTGCCAGGCATGCTACTGGTGATAGTGTATGGTCAGAATAGCCAATATCCAGCTGCGGGAAAGTTTCCATCAAAGTCTGCATAGCCCGCAAATTGACATTAGGCGCATGTGTTGGGTAGCTGGTAATCGCGTGTAATAAAATTAGCTGATTATTACCTTCTCCAAGAATCGCATCGACTGACTCCCGGACTTCGTCCAAAGTACACATCCCGGTTGACAGAATTACCGGTTTACCAAGACGAGCTACATTGCGCAAAAATGGCAAATTGACTGCATCATCGGAACCAATCTTGTGGACACCCACGCCTAACTCTTCCAGCATCTCAAGATCGGATTCATGTGATGGACTGGAAAACCAGTCCAGTCCTTTTTGCTCCGCATAAGCAAATACCTGTCGATGTAAATCCCGATCAATCTGATATTTTTGAAATAGTTCGAATTGCGACACATTGCCGGTATTTTCCATGTCGAACATGGCTTTTTTGCTTGCAACCGTTTCAGCGCGATAGGTTTGCAACTTCACAGCATCCACACCACAGTCTACTGCTGCATCAATTAGCCTTACCGCCTGCTCATAGTCGGTGAAATTGCCCCCTATTTCCGCGATGATATAGCATCTACTTGGCTTGTATCGATTAAACATTTTAGATCCTGTACTTGATTACTCGAGCTGGTACGCCAACTACAATTGAATAAGATGGAACATCTGAGGTAACTACTGCATTCGCACCAATCACAGCACCACAGCCAATAGTAATTCCAGACAAAATTTTCACCCCTGCCCCTATCCAGACATCATCTTCAATAATCACCTGGTCAATAGTCGCACTTTGCAGGCGAATTAAGCTATCTTTTGCAATTCCATGGTTATGATCTATGACTTGTACATAAGCCCCCATCAAAACATTGCTACCGATGCGTACTAGATTCTTAGCAGTGATCATGCAGTGCCTGCCAATAACCGTGTCATCCCCTATATAAACTTTTGGATTTGGTTTTGTGAGCTGAAAAAAAGCATAGTTCTGGATTGTGCATCGATTGCCGATTTCCAGAATTGCGCCATCGGTGAGGTAAAACTCCGCGTTATATTTAACAAGATTATCCTTACCGGCAACATTGAAGTGCCTGGCGATTTTATATGCCGAAATAGCACGTTGAATGATCCCACCACGTGATCGATACGAGGCTTTATCTTCCACTAGTTCGGCCATATATTACTTACCGACTACCTGAATTCGATGCACATAATTGCGCACGATAAAAGTCCTCGCCCCTACCTTGCCTTCCTCATCTTGGGTTTTTCTTGGGAGATAACATTTACGACACACAGCACTTTGCATAAAGCCACGTGGTTGTTGATGCATGTCACGCACAGCTTGCATCTTTTCACCATGCCAAACCTGGTGAACAGTTTCGGTTTTGATATCACCAATCACTTCTCGATTTTCTTCATCATTTGAACATTTCATAACCAAGCCATCTGCACCTATAACCAAGCGCTGATATTGCTGAGGGCAGGTGAAGTTTTCCAGATATTCGATATGTCTATCATTGGACAGATAGTCAATGAGCGGGTTAAAAGCGACTAAATCCACGTGTGGCTCAAAAGTATTGTAATAAGCATCAGGATCAACAGCGACAGCAGGCCAAACTCCCTGTACTTTGATGACGGGCCGCTTTAGCTGATGATCATCTTTATATTGCTTGATCGCCTTGATCTTAGTCATCAAGTCGTCAAATTTGAGAGGCTTTCTTACCTCCTCGTAAGTTGCGCCAACACCATCGGCAGAAATCGTAATCCAGTCAACACCTGCTTCCACCATTTTCTTGAAATAGGGCAAAGTGAGCTTGCCGCCATGGGTCAATAAAGAAACCTCTTTAATACCACTATCCTTGGCATATTTGATTGCCTCAATAAACTTGGTGTGCAGGGTCGCTTCACCCCGCAGGCTTAACCTTAATGCAGTGACCTTGCCACCGATCTCGTCGATAATTCTCTTATACAAATCCCAATCCATGCGGGTAACATTGACTTGCTTCTTGAACTCATCGGTGATTGTGTAGCACATAGCACATGTGAGATTACATATAGATGAAAGCTCAATATCCACTAATAACGGATAATCTGAAACATGTTGCTGTTGTGCATATTCAGACCAGTGCTGGCGATATGTGGCGTATTCTGACTCCCATCCTGCCCCACGATTTGTTTCGAAAAGCGCTTCACGCTCTTCAGTATCCATGGAGTAGTTACCTTTATTGATTGGTACGTAACGCTCAGTCATGCTAAATAGTCTCCATTGAGATCATGTTTCTTATTCCCTGCTCAAAAGTATGCTTTGGATGCCAGCCAAGTGCGTTTTTCGCGTGGCTGATATCGGCATACACATCTGAAATCTCGTTTTCTCTTGGTACGTTCTCACTAATAACAGGCAACGCTGTTCCGGCAACAGATTGAATGCTAGCCACTATCTCAGCAACACTCATTGAGCTGCCATAACCTATATTAAACAAATGAGAACCTTGCCCTATTTTCAGGGTAAGCATCAGTGCCTCTATCAAGTCGTCAACATATAGATAGTCACGGCGCGGGGTCAAATCCTTGAGTTTTATGGGCTGCCTGGCAAGTATTTGGGCAATAATCTCAGGGATCAAAAAGTGAGCTTTTTGCCCGGCACCATAAATGTTGAATGGCCGGATAATCGTTAGAGGGACAGCTAAATAATCTGCATAGAATTTACATACCGACTCTGCCATATGCTTTGAAAGTGCATAGGGGTTATTTGGCGTAATCTCATCCGTTTCCTTCACAGGCAAGGCTTTAGGTATGCCATACAGATAAGCGCTGACATAGGTAAGCGGTATTTTGCGCTGACGGCATAACTCTAGAACATTTAATGTACCTGTAACATTGACACGCTGAAATTCAGCCGGCTCACGCCATGCATCAGGCACGAAGGTACGCCCGGCAAGGTGAAATACAAAATCTATGGATTCTGATTCAAACTGACTGAAGGTCGCTGAGTCTGCGACATCGCCACCTGCCAACTCGAGCACTTTGTATCCAGCCTGATTTAATGAAGCAACTAAACGTTGTCCTATAAAGCCTTTAGCACCCGTAACAAGAATGGACTTCATTATTCGCTGATAAATCTTGTACGCATACTTTCGAACTCATCAATAGCCTGCGCATAGTCGTCAGGCCTGCCGATATCCAGCCAGTAGCCTGAAAATTTTTGCACAGCTACCTGCTGCTTTGCGCTGACTAAATCGTGCATCAGATGATCAAAGCCGTAAGCAGTGTGGTCTGGCACATAGTCCAAAGCATTTCTGGATACCATGTAAACCCCCATGCTTACCTCGTAATGCATGCGTGGTTTTTCGCGCAATCCCAGCAAAACTCCATCAGAGGTTTCTAGCACCCCATAATCCACTAGCTGCTCTCTTACATAGGATGAAATAGTGAAGATGTTGTTCTGACGTACATGATCATCATGAAATGTGCTGTAGTTAATATCCGTCAGAATGTCACCATTCATTACCAGAAAATGTTCGGGTAAATCTTTGATTAATTTAAGCGGCCCCATAGTGCCCAGTGGTTTATCTTCAAGTGAATAATCAATTCGAATACCCCATTTACTACCATCCATGAAGAAAGCTTTGATGATCTCAGCCTGATGATTGACTGCCAGGGTAATGTGCTCAAAACCTGAGGATACGAGTTGCTTGATAATAACTTCGAGGATAGGAAATTCACCAATCGGCATCAACGGTTTGGGCAACACCACCGTATAGGGGCGCAAACGCGTGCCTTTACCACCTGCAAGAATCACGGCGCGTTTAGACATTGTAGATATTAGCCTTGTAATGAGCGAGATTGACAGGGTTGCTAAACCATTCTGCTGTCTCGGCTAAGCCACGCTTGAAGCCTTCCCTGCCTCCATAGTTTGGAGCCCAGCCAAATAGTTGCTCAGCCTTGGCATTTGAAGCCCACAGCCGTTCAACTTCTGAGTTTTCAGGTCTCAAGCGTATTTCATCCGTCACAATCTCGATTTCGGCATTCATAGCTTCTGCAATCAATTGCGCAGTATCGCCAATCGATACTTCGAAATTACTACCAAGGTTAACAACCTCCCCGTGTGCCCCTGTGGACTCTAATGCCGCGATAAAGCCTGCCACTGTATCCTGGACATAGTTGAAATCACGCGTTGGAGTCACCGCCCCCAGCTTGATCTTGAGCTGACCGCTCGCAATCTGGGTGATGATGGTAGGTATCACTGCGCGTGCAGACTGACGAGGGCCATAAGTATTGAATGGCCGGGCAATAACAACAGGCAAGTCAAATGAAGCATAGAAAGAATAAGCAAGCTGGTCAGCACCTATTTTGGAGGCCGAGTATGGCGACTGGCCTTGTAGTGGATGCTCTTCGGTAATTGGCACAAATTTCGCTGTGCCGTAAACCTCACTGGTAGATGTGTGTATTACCCTGCCAACCCCTAGCTCCTTTGCCGCCTGTAGCACATTCAAAGTGCCTTTTACATTGGTATCTATGTAAGTATCCGGCGAGTGATATGAGTATGGAATAGCGATCAATGCGGCAAGATGAAGCACTGCATCGCATCCCTTCATGGCTTCTTTTACACCATATGGATCTCTGATATCTCCCGAAAATATATCAAGATTATCTTTAATTGCTTTGTCAGCTTGATCTAACCAGCCCCACGAGTTGAATGAGTTGTAATATACAAAAGCTCTTACATCGTATCCACGTTTTACTAAGGCTTCTGTGAGGTGTGACCCAATAAAACCATCAGCACCTGTGATTAATATTTTTTTATACTTCATCATTTCCCTTGATATCAGGCTGCTGCAATAATCTTGGTTGATTTAAGAACCTCAACAGGCGACCCTTGCTGGACAATCTTGCCATGTTCCATGCGATAGATCTGATCGCAGTACTCCACGGTAGACAAACGATGCGCAACGATGATGATGGTCTTAGTGCCTTGTAAGGCGTTAATTGCCTGCATTACTCCCTCCTCTGTCGCCGTATCTAGGGCACTCGTTGCTTCATCAAGGACAAGTAACGAGGGGTCATGATACAAAGCACGAGCAATGCCGATACGCTGGCGCTGTCCACCAGAAAGTCTGATGCCACGCTCACCTACCACTGCTTCATATTGATCCGGGAGACCAAGAACAAACTCTTCAAGCTGGGCAGCCTTGATTGCCCGATGGACTGCAGCATTGTCTATTTGATCATCAGCCAAGCCAAAAGCCACATTGCGCCGTAAAGTATCATCTGTTAGATAAATCGATTGTGGTACGTAACCTATTTGATCTTGCCACTGACGCAAGTTTTTTTGCATGTCTTCACCGTCAATCAGGATTAAACCTGTTTCAGGTGATAATAATCCCAGAATAATATCAACCAGAGTGCTCTTACCAGAGCCGCTGGCGCCAATCAACCCAATTGACCGCCCTTTATGAATGGTCAGCGATAAACAATTAACCGCTTCAGTATTGGAGTTAGGGTAGATGTAAGTAATATCCTTGAGCGCTATTTCATTTTTAAAAACTACAGTGCCCGTGCTTTTCTTAATGATCTCAGGCTCTGCAAGGCTGAGCTCCTGATGCAGTGTATCAACGGCTGGCATGGCGAATCGCATGGTTTGTATTGCACTCAATATACGATTGACTGAGGGCATAAGCCTGAAGGCAGCAGCAGCAAACAACCCAAGTGTAGGCACTATACTGGCGATTTCACGCCCCTGTCCTAACATGCTGATAACAAGAATAGCTAACCCAGTCACTGCAAGCAGCTCTAAAAATAGACGAGGCATTTGCTGCAAGGTTGCCTGCAACTTACCTACCTGAGCACTCGCCATATTGTGAAGATAATACTGCCCGAGAAAGTCACTCTCCCGCCCAAGCAACTTTACATCCTTGGCTCCACCCAAGCCCTGCTGCAAATGCTGAATACGTAAACGCTCATGAAACTGACGAGCGACTCCCCATTTGGTAATACGTTTTTTGGTGCTTCTGTGATAAACGAATGCAGAGCTGCCTACAACCATTACAACAATTGCTGCTCCGAGCGGCTCGATCAACATCATCAATACTGCTATACCAAACAATACAAAGCTCTCAGCGAGAATCATCAGGCTGCTAGTAATGGCATTGGTAAATACATTCACTTCCCCGCCTACATTACGTAGCAGTTGTGCTGAATTACGCTGCAAATGAAAGGTATAAGGCTGCCTGAGATAAAAGGTGAATAGTCGTTGAGACAGATTGACTTGCACACCATATGAAAACTTTGTTTGTCGCCATGCAAGAAACGCCATGAATAAATTTTTAACCAAGTAAATGCCGACCAGAGCGAGCATGGCAATTGTGATTACTTTTGGCTTATCAGGATTGCCCATAGATTTAAAGAGATGCTGAATCGCAGGGTATTGAGCATATGTGTCATCTTGCATCATGAGGCTTAGAGAAGGGATGACCAAGCCTATGCTTAGAGTTTCCAATACCATACCAACCAGCATCAAACTTAAGAGTATCCAAGTAGCCTTACGCTCAGATGCAGACAAAAGAACGCGTATCTTTCTGAAAATACCCATCTAAACGAAATTACCTTTAAATTCCTGGTACGCAATAGCAAGCCCGTCCTCCAAGGTAGTCTTAGCCTGCCAGCCCAGCTGGTTAAGACGACTGGAATCCATCAACTTTCTCATTGTTCCATCTAGAGCGTCTGCGTTAAATGTTATTTCACCTTCATAATCAGTCACTTTTTTGATGGCGGTAGCGAGTTCTGCAATGGTCAAATCGCTACCACTACCCATATTAAGTACCGGAGGCAACCCATCGTTTCTATCCGCAGCCAAAAGAGGGATAAATTGCTCATCTGGCAATCCAATTAAAAAAATACAGGCAGCAGCCATATCATCACTGAATAAAAACTCTCTGCGTGGCTTACCTGACCCCCACACTACAACCTTATTTTCACCATTAATTTTTGCTTGATGAAACTTGCGGATAAGCCCTGGAATGACATGACTATTTTCAGGATGATAGTTATCACCAAGCCCATACAGATTAGTGGGCATGACGGCCAGATATTTAGTTCCATATTGACGGTTGTAACTCCAGCACATTTCAATACCGGAAATTTTAGCCAGTGCGTATGGGCGATTGGTTGGCTCAAGCAGCCCCGTCAGCAAATATTCCTCTTTGATTGGCTGAGGGCAATCGCGTGGATATATGCAGCTTGAACCTAAAAAAAGCAAACGCTTAACACCTGCAGTATATGACTCATGAATTACATTGGTCTGAATAGCCAAATTTTCTTGGATAAACTCTGCAGGATAAGTATTGTTTGCATGTATACCACCGACTTTTGCCGCGGCAAGAATGACGTACTCTGGCTTTTCAGACTCAAAAAAAGCTTTTACCTGGCTTTTATCTGCCAAATCTAATTCCGCATGAGTACGCGTGACTATATTGCTATAACCTTTACCCTCAAGCTGCCGCATTAGTGCTGAACCAACAAGGCCCCTGTGACCAGCTACATAAATTTTTGCGCTTTTATCCATTATTACTCGTGATAGTCGAAGGCACTGTAGCCATGCTTTTTGACTAATTCGTCACGTTGAGCTGCTTTATAATCTTCCCTGACCATCTCGGAAACAAGCTCATCGAATGTGATTTTCGGCGTCCAACCCAGCTTTTCTCTTGCTTTGGTTGGGTCACCCAACAATGTTTCAACTTCAGTTGGCCTGAAATAACGCGGATCCACTTGCACAATGCACTTACCACTTGCGTCATAACCTTTTTCGTCGACGCACTGGCCTTTCCAGGTAACTTTAATATCCAACTCTTTGGCTGCAGCATTTACAAAATCTCGGACACTATATTGCACACCAGTGGCAATGACAAAATCCTCTGCTTGCTCTTGCTGCAACATCAGCCATTGCATTTCTACGTAATCTTTGGCATGTCCCCAATCCCGCAATGCATCAAGATTGCCAAGATAAAGGCAGTCTTGCAGGCCAAGCTTGATACGGGCCAAAGCACGGGTAATTTTGCGAGTAACAAATGTTTCACCACGCACAGGAGACTCATGATTAAACAGGATGCCATTGCAGGCATAAATACCATAAGCTTCACGATAATTGACGGTAATCCAGTACCCATAAAGTTTGGCTACGGCATAAGGGCTCCGTGGATAGAAAGGAGTTGTTTCCTTTTGTGGGGTTTCTTGCACCAAACCATATAACTCTGAGGTCGATGCCTGATAAAAACGTGTTTTCTTTTCAAGGCCAAGAATACGGATGGCCTCAAGTATGCGCAATGTACCAATACCATCAGCATTTGCAGTGTACTCTGGGGTTTCGAAGCTCACTGCCACATGGCTCATGGCAGCCAGATTATAAATTTCATCAGGCTGCACCTGTTGAATAATACGAATCAAGTTTGTTGAGTCTGTCAGATCACCATAATGCAGAATAAAATTCTTGTTATCAATATGTGGGTCTTGGTACAAATGATCAATACGATCAGTATTAAATAAGGATGCACGTCGTTTTACGCCGTGAACGATATATCCTTTGTCTAGCAACAGCTCAGCAAGATAAGCCCCGTCCTGACCCGTAACGCCTGTAATCAGGGCTACTTTATTATTTGACTCTGAATTCATTAATTAAATAACCTTCTAATAACTATTTAAATGCTTATAGCACTGAGTCTTTGGAAGCTTCTCGGCGAAGCTCCTCGATTTCCAACTGCAGATTTTCATATTCATGTACTTTATGTTTCAGGAATCGCATGGTGATGCTGGTCTTTGCCTCTATACCGCTCGGTGTTAGCAAGTACATGTAAGCCAGCTTATTTTTACTGTTACGAAAATTGGTCACTTTCAGTAACCCAACATCAATCAATGCTTTCAGGCAAAAATTGGCTTTCCCCAAACTAATACCCAACTGACTGGCCAGCTCACGCTGGCTGACTTCCGGATTAGTTTCAACCAGCTTTAATATTTTGTATCGATATTCGTCAGTAAGCATCAGGTTTGCAGATTTGATCCCAGTTATTACAACATGCGTTCACAAGCTGAACGCAGTGTAGCAATAAATGACTTTACGATGCAAGCAGAAATCTATCAGCCACCTGTGAAGCGTTTAATGTCCCTCAGCTGGCGCTTAGTTGGTCGTCCCAGTCCACGGTCACGTTTTGCATGGTCGCCTTCTCGCGTGATGGCAGCTTCCTGCCTTTTTGCTGCGCTGACGACTGTTTCATGGTAAAGCAAAGCAGCTTCTGGCGCACCTTTGCGCTGTATGGATAACCCCTTGACCTCAACTTCAATTTCAAAGTCTTTATTGCGTATACGTATAACAGCGCCAAGCCTCACTTCTTTTGCTGGCTTGACTCGATCACCATCCACATGCACCTTGCCGCCATCGATGGCATCAGAAGCCAGACTGCGTGTCTTGAAGAATCGTGCGGCCCACAGCCATTTATCCAGGCGGCATTTATTCTCTGTGTTTTTATCCGCATTCATGGGCTATCGCTCTAACTACTAACGCCACTGATATTGCTAATACGGTTGCTTTGATAGTCTTTGCGGAAACGCTCGAGGGTTTGTTGAACACGGCCCATAAGCGTCTCCGTCTGGTAGTTGCCTTCGCTATCTTTGGCTTCGACTGATACCCCAGCCAATAGCGCCATGCCCTCCAGCACATTGTCCATGGTGTAAATATGGAACAAACCCTCTTCGATAGCCTGTATCACTTCATTATCAAGCAATAGATGACTTTGATTGCGGCTGGGGATGACTACCCCTTGAGTACCATCCAGCCCGATGCCCTGGCATACGCGGAAATAGCCTTCTATTTTCTCATTCACGCCACCAATTGGCATCACCTCGCCATGCTGATTTACCGCACCGGTCACTGCAATTCCCTGGGGCAAACTTAAACCTGATAAAGCCGAAAGAAGTGCATATAACTCGGCACAAGAGGCGGAATCACCTTCCACGCCATGGTATTCCTGCTCAAACACCAGGGATGCCGTAAGAGATAAGGGAGTAAGTTGCGCAAAATGTGCAGATAGCCAGCTACGTAGAATGAATAAGCCCTTATCATGATTGGGGCCAGTCATCTCGACTTCACGGTCTATATTGATGACGCCTTCATCGCCTGCGTAGCAACGGGCTGTGATACGTACCGGTGCGCCAAAACTGCTATCGCCCAGGTCAATATGGGTTAGGCCATTGATCTGGCCTACTTCCCGCCCTTGCACGCTGATCATCAGCTCGCCTTCGACGATAGAGTCTCGATGTTGCTGCTCAGAATATTGATGGCGGGCTTGCCTAGATTCGAGCGCTGCCTCAACATCGGCAAGCTCGACTAATTTACTTTTATGCAGCCCTGCAAACGCGGCACTCTCTAATATCAGCGCATGCAAATATGCAAAATTGGCGCTAATACGTAACTGGTCATCTATCCTGCGTTGCATTACGCGGATTAATCTGGCTACCGCATCTGCACTAAAATGCTTTAAACCATACTGAACACATTGCGAGGCAACATATTGCCCGATAGCCTGATAGCTCATGGCATTGGCAGCCAATCGCTCCGCAAAATCCACCTTGATGCGGAAGTACTGTGCAAAATCAGGCAGCTCTTCCTGCAGCTCGTAATACTCTTCCCGCGTAGCAATCAACACCACTTTTACATTGACGGGTAAAGCCTCAGGGGCAAAGTGACTGGCAGAACTCTGGCCAGAGGTGCCCGCTGACTCCTCAATCTGTACATGCCGGTTACGCAATACGCGGTGTAGCTTCTCCAGTATCTGGCTGCCGCTCTGCTGATCTGCATGAATATCACGCAGGTGCAGCATCAGCATGCCGCCATGCGCCCTCAGCAAGTTGCCTGCGCGTAACCGCATGAAATCTGCCAGGGAGCTACTGCTATCGTTACTGCTTTCGTAGCCGCCGAATAGTGACTGAAACGATGGATCATCGTCATAAATCACCGGTGCGGCCTCGATGCCCCTGTTATCGACCAGAAGATTCACGCGATAACGACCCAGGAAGCTTTCCAGCACAGCTTCACTGTCATTGCTGGCACTATCCTGCCCTGGCTGAAACAGCTCAATATTTTCTAATGTATCCTGCCTGAGGGCAACGATATAGCGACTGAATTTCGCAGGTTCCAGCACCAGGTCGTCAGCAAGCAGCTTTAGCTTGGTCAGTTGGCTATCGAGTAGCTGGCTCACACTGTCTCTCGTTGCCTGGCTGATATCGCTACTTACTGCCATCTCGGCTTGCTGAGTGGCAGATGCAACCCCAGTCTCAATCAACAAGGCAGGCAATGTCCTCGCCAATTGGCGTATAAAGCGCTCCATTTCGGCACGCAATTCCGCACCTTGCCCACTTTTCACATAGACGGGTAGTGGTTTTTCAGGGGAAGGAAAATGATGGAGCAATATCAGATCAGGCGATTTCGGCAGTTGTAAAGCTGCCACCTGCATTGCATTTAACATCAATGATGTACGGCCGCTGCCCTGCTCACCCAGCACTAGCAAATGAAAACCCGGCTGCTGCATGCTTAAACCAAACCTGGCAGCTTTTTCAGCTTCGGCCTGGCCTATCCACAAGTTTGGTTGTTGATTAGCCAGCTCACTGGTGTCTTTAAAACCTAAGTCTTGCGGACTGATAGTGACAGTGAGTTGTTGCGCGGATAAGGTACGTAGCATTAAGTTAAGGATTCAGTATAGTGATGATGATCTGTTATTAGTAGGAGGAGCCAGGTATCGCTAAAAATTAGCATCGCAGGGCAGTCTAGTTCTTGTTAGTTTAAAGTCAGCCTAGTTAAAGTCAGTTTAGGTAAAGTCAGATTTTTAGGCACTCATTTATTCCAGCGCTCACGCGCAACATCGTCTGAAGCTTTTGCTTCAACCCAGTGCTCGCCTGTCGGGGTACGCTCTTTTTTCCAGAATGGCGCTTCTGTCTTGAGGTAATCCATCATGAACTCACAAGCGGCAAAAGCCTCCTTGCGATGGGCGCCAGTGACTACCACCAGCACAATCTGGTCGGCAGGCTGTAACTCACCAACGCGATGCACGATCAGCGCATCATAAATATCCCAGCGATTTTTAGCCTGTTCGATGATGACCTCCAGCGACTTTTCCGTCATGCCCGGATAATGCTCCAGGGTCATCGTAGTCACGTCTGCGCCATCATTCAAGTCACGGACTTGGCCAATAAAAGTGACGATAGCGCCGGTATTGCGATGAGCCATGCGTAATCTGCGGATCTCGGCGCCTGCATCAAAATCTTCAACCTGGACACGTACTGTCATGGCCCTTGTTGCGCCCGAACTAACCACCGGTGACGGGTGGGAAAAAAGCCACCTCATCACCATCTTTGATCACGGCAGTATTGCTGACCAGCTCATGATTAATGGCAGCGCGCACCACTTGCTTGCCAGCAAACAGCGATGCCCATGCATCCCCGCGCTGGGCCAGATGAGTCATCAAGTGTGCCACCGTACTTACACCTGCTGGAATCGAAATTTCTTCTTCAGAGTAATTCAAGGATTCTTTCAGCCTTGCAAAATAAAGTACTTTAATCATTTGTTACTTCTATTGTGTGTTTTGTAGAGTCAGTCTATCTGGTCATCGGAATGCAATATGTCCGAATCCGTGACAGGGCCGCGCTTACCACTGATGGCTGCCATCATTAGCGTCATCAGCTTTGCTTTATGCTCTGGATTCTGCAGCAAGCCTGAGCTAAAGGTAATACCAAATTTACCCGCATAGTGCTGCACCAGCATAATGACGCCGGTTTCTTCTTCGTCTGCTTCCATATTCGCCATGGTGAACCTCTTTAAAGTAAATCGTCTTGTAATGGGTCGCCACGCTCAGGCGAGACAAGCTCTGATATTTCGATGTCTGACAATGCTCGATTTGCGTCTGCTTCCAGAGCCAGTTCCACGCGTTCGATCTTAGCGAAACCGGCGGTAATTTTTTTGCTGCTGATGTGTACCTCCTCGACATCTTTATTCGCCAGCCTGATGTGGTCGGCCAGGTTTTTCATACGTTTGTCGAACAGCTCGAAATCTTTGCCCAACTTGCCCAGTTCCGACTGGATAATGTGCACCTGCTTGCGCATCTCGGTGTCCTTCAGCACAGCCCGCGCGGTATTTAGCACGGCCATCAGCGTAGTCGGCGATACCAGCCATACGCGCTTGCTCATAGCGTACGTAATGATTTCCGGGTGATAGGCATGGATCTCGGCGAATACGGCTTCAGCCGGGATGAACATCACGGCACCGTCCGAAGTGACATTGGCAATGATATATTTCTTGGCGATGTCATCTACATGCTTCCTGACATCCGCTTTGAACTGGCGTTTCGCGCTGATGCGCTCGGATTCTGCGATGCCGACTTCGAACATGCGGTGGTAATTCTCGAGCGGGAATTTGGAATCCACGGCCACATTGCCAGTCGGCTCAGGCAGGAACAGCATGCAATCGACGCGCTTATTGTCGCCGAGGCTATATTGAAACTCGTAGGAGTTGGGCGGCAGAGAGTTCCTGACCAAGCTCTCCAGTTGTACCTCGCCGAAAGCGCCACGGGAACGCTTGTCACTTAACAAGTCCTGCAAGCTGATGACATTGGTAGCCAGGCCGTCGATCTTCTTCTGCGCCTCGTCGATACGAGACAAATGGGTCATGACATTAATGAACGTCTCATTAGTCTTCTTGAAGCCTTCATCCAGCCGTTCAGACACCTTGCCACTAATCTGCTCCAGCCGGCCATCCACTGCCTTGGTCAAGGTTTCAATACTGGATGTAAGCTGCATTGTTGCGTTGCGCATCGTATTCTGGATCAAATCTTGCTGTGCCTTGCCTTGCTCAGCCAGCGTAGTATGCAGCTTTTCAATTACAGTCTCCCGCGTTTGGGCCAGACTGGCTGCCTGCTGATTTTTCAACTCATTCATTGCTTCACGTGTCTGGGTCAATTCCTGTGACACCACAACGCGCAGACGTTCGTTGCCTTCGTTAGAAATCGAATTAAGCCTGTCACCGAGCTTGTTGAGGCCATCATTCAGGTCCAGCAGCATGGCGCGGTGCTTGTCTTCCAGGTGCATCAATAAAGCGGCAGACTCATCCGGTTGGCGCTTGATACGCAATGCCAGCCAGACCAGCAGCAATAGCGTAAGCGCTGCCAAGATTAGGTTAAGTGTCATGATCATATCGGTAGAATTATACCCCATGATGAAATTTGCAATGTCTCCACTTTAGCTAATGCAGCAAAACCGGAAGCATTGTAAAATCATGCCCATCGTGCGATTAGCCCTGCTGGCAAACTCGCACACAATAAATGTCTCAGGAGGAGCCAAGCATGATTATTAAAAGCGAAATTGTCGACCTACCCACCCCTACCGGCATCATGCGTACATATGTACATCGCCCTGCTGGCGAAGGTCGCTTTCCCGCTGTGCTGTTTTACTCCGAGATATTCCAACAAACCGGCCCTATCGAGCGCACTGCGCGCATGATTGCAGGCCACGGTTATGTGGTACTGGTGCCAGAAGTGTTTCATGAGCTTAATCCGATTGGCACTGTACTCGCCTACGATGATGCCGGCCGAGACAAGGGCAATGCTGATAAAGCGGCTAAGGACGTACAGGATTACGATAGCGACAATGCCGCCATGATCGCTTGGGTCAAGCAACAGGCCTTTTCTTCGGGTGACGTTGGCGCCATGGGCGTCTGCATCGGCGGCCATTTGGCATTCCGTGCAGCGTTACAACCAGAGATCAAGGCCACCGCCTGTTTCTACGCAACTGACTTGCACAACAATGTGATGCCTAATAAGCCGGGGCAGCACAGCATGGAAAGACTCGCCGATATCAAAGGCGAGCTATTAATGATCTGGGGTAAGCAGGACCCACACATTCCGGCTGCAGGCCGCACGCTGGTTCGCGAAAAACTTGGTGTGACCGACATTACCTTCACATGGCATGAATTCAATGGGCAACACGCATTCATGCGTGATGAAGGCGAACGCTATGACCCGCAACTGGCCATGCTGGGCATCCAGATGTCATTGCAATTGTTTGGTCGCAAGCTTAAATAGCGTTAGCCAACTTAAGTTAACAAGCAGTATCAATAAATAAGCAATAAAAAAACCCGACATGAGTCGGGTTTTTTTATTGGATCAATTGCCTATTAGTCTTTAGAAGCACGCTTGCGCTCATGCTCAAGCAAGAAGCGCTTACGGATACGGATAGACTTTGGTGTCAATTCAACCAACTCGTCGTCGTCGATAAACTCCACTGCAGACTCCAGCGTCAGCAATACAGCTGGCACCAAACGTACAGCTTCATCAGTACCGGAAGCACGTACGTTGGTCAGTTGCTTACCCTTAACTGGATTCACAATCAGGTCGTTGTCACGGCTATGGATACCAATCACCATGCCTTCGTACAACTTGTCACCTGGCACAGAGAACATACGACCACGGTCCTGCAACTTCCATAAGGCATAAGCCACTGCCTCACCCTTTTCGGATGAAATCAGCACGCCGTTACGACGGCCAGGCATATCAGGCTTGACTGGTGCGTATTCATCAAAGATGTGAGCCATCAGACCAGAACCACGGGTCATGGTCAGGAATTCAGTCTGGAAGCCGATCAGGCCACGTGCCGGGATCTTGTATTCAAGACGGGTACGGCCATTGCCGTCGGATTCCATATTCTGCAACTCACCACGGCGGCGGCCCAGCTCTTCCATCACGCCGCCTTGGCTTTCGTCTTCCAGGTCAACAGTCAGGATTTCATATGGCTCACACCT
Source organism: Methylophilaceae bacterium (assembly GCA_035459965.1). Taxonomy (GTDB): domain Bacteria; phylum Pseudomonadota; class Gammaproteobacteria; order Burkholderiales; family Methylophilaceae; genus DATHXC01. The sequence goes on along the minus strand of DATHXC010000007.1, from coordinate 80,192 downwards.
TTGGCCGTCGATTTCGCGGTATACCACACGTGGTTTACCGACTGCAATCTCGAAGCCTTCACGACGCATGTTTTCCAGCAGGATGGTCAGATGCAACTCACCACGACCGGAAACACGGAACACGTCAGCATCCTGTGTATCTTCTACACGCAACGCTACGTTAACCAGCAATTCTTTAGTCAGGCGATCACGGATCTGGCGACTGGTGATGAACTTGCCTTCAGTACCGGCCAATGGTGAAGAGTTCACCATAAAGTCCATAGTCAGTGTCGGCTCATCCACACCCAGGATAGGCAAACCTACCGGGTTTTCAATATCGGCAATGGTCACACCAATACCGATTTCCTCGATACCGGAAATAATTACGATATCACCGGCTTCCGCCTCTTCAACCGGCACACGGTCCAGGCCATTGAAACCTAGCACCTGGTTGATGCGGCCCTTGGCTGTCTGCGTATCGCCGCTCATCACGACCACACTCTGGCCAGGCTTGATGCGGCCATTTACCACACGCCCAACGCCCAGGCGACCGGTGTAAGTAGAGTAATCAAGTGCGGAAATTTGCAGTTGCAATGGTGCGTTGCTATCACCGGCAGGGGGTGATACGTGGCTCAATATAGTATCGAACAGCGGACGCATGTTGTCAGACTCTGTCTTCATGTCCAGCTTGGCGTAGCCGTTCAATGCAGAGGCATAGACCACTGGGAAATCCAGCTGCTCTTCCGTAGCACCCAGCTTGTCGAACAGGTCAAACGTCTGGTTGATCACCCAGTCGGTACGCGCACCTGGGCGGTCGACCTTGTTAATCACCACGATAGGCTTCAAGCCCAGCGCCAATGCTTTCTTGGTCACGAAACGGGTTTGGGGCATCGGGCCTTCAACTGCATCAACCAGCAGCACTACACCATCTACCATACCTAATACGCGCTCAACCTCGCCACCGAAGTCGGCATGGCCTGGTGTATCCACGATATTGATGTGCGTACCTTCATAGGTAACAGCTGTGTTCTTAGCCAGAATGGTAATACCGCGCTCTTTTTCAATATCGCCAGAATCCATAACGCGTTCTGTGACTTGTTGGTGGGAGGCGTACATGCCTGCCTGCTGCAACAGCTTATCCACCATAGTGGTCTTGCCGTGGTCAACGTGGGCGATAATGGCGACATTTCTAAGTTTGCGGGACATGAATAGATTTCTCAATTGCTAAAAAGTGCGCGATTTTACCACACACTCCCTTATAACACCGATATAAAAAGCCAAACTCCACACAAAAGCTTTGACTTATTAAAAACTATCTATATACTGCGCGCTTCGGTGGATTTGTTACAAGCCTGCTTTATTAGCTGTTTGTTAGAAGCCATTCGAGATTATTTCATTGCCCTAGCCCCCTGAAGCCCGTGTTATTTTGTGGCTCTCTTGTATTTGTTACCGGTTAGTGGCTATGCCCGTGCGCCGGTAAAAATGCATACTAAAAAATTCTTAGTTAGTGTTTCGCGCTGTTTACAACCATATTTGGCAACCTATTTTGTTGTCTGCAATATTGTGACAGACAGAGCCTGCCTGCGCCCTTTTAGCTTGTTTTATAAGGGAAGACCATGTCTTTTGAAAATCTGAATTTAAATCCTGCCATCCTTCGTGCTATTGAAGAATCAGGTTACACCACTGCAACTCCTATCCAGGCTCAGGCGATTCCTGAAGTCATGGCTGGCCACGATCTGATGGCCTCAGCACAAACGGGCACCGGCAAGACCGCTGCCTTTACATTACCCGCACTGAACCTGCTGGCTACTCCACACCCAGTTAACAGCCGCGGCCCACGTATCCTGGTATTGGTGCCAACACGTGAACTGGCAGCTCAAGTTAATGAAGCTGCACGCAAATACGGTAAATTCATCCGTGCCCGTACTGTAAGTATCGTCGGTGGTATGCCTTACCCACTACAAAACAAATTACTGTCACAACCTCTGGACATCTTGGTAGCCACACCTGGCCGTCTGCTGGACCACATGGAACGCGGCCGTATCGATATGTCCCGCCTGCAAATGCTGATCCTGGATGAAGCTGACCGTATGCTGGACATGGGTTTCATGCCGGATGTAGAACGCATCTGTAATGCATTGCCTGCTTCACGCCAGACACTACTGTTCTCCGCTACGCTGGATGGCAACATTGGCCGTATCGCCCAACAAATCCTGCGCAACCCCAAGACTATCCAAGTTGCTGCCCAGAAAGAAAAGCACACCAACATCGAACAGCGCCTGCACTTTGTGGACGACATGTCGCACAAGAACAAACTGCTTGAGCATCTATTGATCGCTCCAGACGTCAACCAAGTAATCGTGTTCACTTCTACCAAGCGTCATGCGGACTTGCTGGCTGAAGACTTGTACGCCGCTGGTCACAAGACTGCGGCGTTGCATGGCGACATGACACAGGGTGCGCGTAACCGCACATTGACCAAATTGCGTCATGGCGATGTAAAGGTACTGGTAGCGACTGACGTTGCTGCTCGCGGTATCGACGTTGCCGGTATCACCCACGTGATTAACTACGATCTGCCTAAGTTTGCTGAAGATTATGTACACCGTATCGGCCGTACTGGCCGTGCCGGTAAGACAGGTATTGCCGTATCGTTCGCTTCGCACATGGACAGGCACCAGGTTCGCAAGATCGAGCAATTCACAGGTCAACGCCTGGAAGCTACTGTGGTAGAAGGTTTTGAGCCTAAGCGCCCAGCGCCACGTACTGATGGCCCTTCAGGCCGTCCTTCAAATAGCCGTCCTGGACAACGTCCGGGCAACAACACCGGCTTCAAGCCGCGTGGTGAAGGTGGTTACCGTGGCAATAACAGCAATGCAGGTGGCCGTGATGGCAACCGTACGGATGGCAACCGCAGCGCATCACCTAGCGGCGACAAGTTTGGTGCGGCACGCAGGCCAGACAGCGTACGTCCAGAAGGCAACCGCTCTGGTCCTCGTAGCGCCGATACACGCCACGATGGTGCTCCACGTCGTCCACGTACTTTTGCTTAAGCGATAACATTTAAAATTGAGTACAGAAAACATCAGTTTTTCCGATTTGGGGTTAGCGCCCGAACTTCTCAAGGCGCTGACTGAATTTGGTTACAGCACGCCCACCCCCATTCAGGCACAGGCTATACCTGTTGTGCTTGAAGGGCGGGACTTGATGGCCGGGGCGCAAACAGGCACGGGTAAAACCGCCGCATTTTCGTTGCCGCTGCTGCATAAGCTGCTGCCACTGGCCAGTACCAGTGCTTCCCCCGCACGTCACCCGGTGAGGGCGTTGATATTGACGCCCACTCGCGAGCTGGCGATCCAGGTGGAAGAAAGCGTAAAAGTGTATGCAAAACATACACCGCTTCGCTCACTGGTGGTGTTTGGCGGTGTGGATATACGCACGCAGACACCAAGCCTCATGCGCGGCGTGGAAATCCTGGTGGCAACACCGGGACGCCTGCTGGATCACATTGAACAGCGCACCGTTCAATTGGGACAAGTGCAGATGCTGATCCTGGATGAAGCGGACCGTATGCTGGATATGGGCTTTATGCCTGATCTGAAACGCATACTTGCACTGTTGCCGAAAAAACGGCAAAACCTGATGTTCTCTGCTACTTTCTCAAAAGAAATCAAGAAACTGTCGGAAGAATTCCTGACCGACCCGTTACTGATCGAAGTGGCACGCAGTAATGCCGCTGCCGAGAATGTCACGCAAAAAGTCTATCACGTTGCCCAGGCAGACAAGCACGCCCTGCTCGCGCAGCTATTGCGTGGTAGCGATGCCAAGCAAGTGATTGTATTTACCAAAACCAAGCTCACAGCCAGCCGCCTGGCCAAGCAATTGGCCAAAGAAGGCATTTCGGCTGATGCTATCCATGGCGATAAAAGCCAGCTGGAACGTATGCAGGCACTGGAAGCATTCAAGCAAGGCAAGATTGCCGCGCTGATTGCGACTGATGTTGCCGCACGTGGCCTGGATATTGACCAATTGCCTATGGTGATTAATTACGAAATCCCAAGTGCGCCTGAAGACTATGTGCACCGTATTGGCCGTACCGGCCGTGCCGGCGCCTCAGGTATTGCCATCTCGCTGGTTTCACCAGACGAAGAAAAGTATTTGAAAGAAATCGAAAAGCTGATCAAGCGCGAGATTCCCAAAGAAATCGTTGAGGGTAAAATCGCTGAGAGCATTGAGAAATCAGCGCCTCGTGCCATGCGCGAAACCAGCCATGAAAAATCTCGTGACCGCAAAGACAGCGATTACGCACCACGCAGCGCAACTACACGAACAACAGCGCCCAAGCGTAAAAGTGGCGATGACTGGTTTGATAAGCCTTACGTGCCATCAAACACCAATGCCATAGATAACCCCATTAACCAATCAAGGTCGAAGAAACCTAAAGGTGAAGTGGCAGCGCTATTGGGTGGTTTAGTGCGTCGCGAGTAATTGGATTAACTAAGAAGATACTAAACAGGGAATATCTTAAGCTCGCTGGTTTCTCATGAAATCAGCGACTCCCCACAAGGCTTCTGCCAGCTTGACCATCACCGCTTCTTCTACCCCAATCATATGCATGGCACGTACCATGCAATACATCCATTGATCGCGCTCAGACTCGCCGATAGCAAAAGGCATATGCCGTGCGCGCAGCATTGGGTGTCCATAGCGCTCAATATAGAGCTGCGGGCCACCTGTCCAGCCGGTTAAAAACATGAACAGCTTTTCACGGGAACTTGTCAGGTCAGCAGGATGCAAGGCACGTATACCCGCGGCTTTGGGATCACTATCCATCACATCATAGAAGTTTTCTACCAGCGCACGAACTTGCTCGACACCGCCTAGTACATCGAAAAATGTGTTGGTGCTGCTACCAACCTCACCTATTTTACTTAACATATCAGCAATGCCCCATTAAGCCGCGTCTGTCTTGGCTTGAGGCTTAACCAGGCTGGCTGCAAGCTGGGCACGCTGACGCGCCTCATCCACATCCTTACCTGTCGCCAGCGCGACCCCCATGCGACGGCGCACGAAAGACTCTGGTTTGCCAAACAAGCGAATGTCCGACTCCGGCACAGACAATGCCTGTTCCACGCCTTCAAATACAAGATTGGTACTTTCAACGCCGCCATAGATCACTGCACTGGCAGCTGCATCACGCATAACAACATTCACGGGCAAACCAAGGATGGCCCGCGCATGCAATTCAAACTCATTAAAACGCTGGCTGGCCATGGTGACCATGCCAGTATCATGAGGACGTGGACTAACCTCTGAAAACCAGACCTTATCGCCGTTCACAAACAGTTCCACACCAAACAAGCCCAAGCCGCCCAGACTATCAGTTACGGCCTTGGCAATGCGTTGCGCTTCAATCAATGCATTTTTCGACATGGCTTGCGGTTGCCAGCTTTCAATGTAATCCCCCTGCTTCTGCACATGCCCTATCGGCTCACAAAAACAGGTTTCGATGTCGCCGTCAGCATTTTTGGCGCGTACAGTGAGCAACGTGATCTCATAATCAAAATCTATCTGGCCTTCTACAATCACCACGCCCTGGTTTACACGGCCGCCAGTAGCTGCATATTCCCATGCCTCGACAACTTGTGAGGCATCAGTAATGCGCGACTGGCCCTTGCCTGAGGATGACATAGTGGGTTTAATAAAACATGGAAAACCAATGCCGCCAGCAATGGCGTCCTGTAAGGCTGGCAGGCTATCGGCAAATGCGTATGACGAAGTCGGCAGACCCAACTCCTCGGCAGCAAGGCGACGTATGCCTTCACGGTTCATGGTCAATTGCACGGCACGCACGGTAGGGATGACCTGGCTGATACCAGCCTGTTCTATTTCGGCCAGCGCATTGGTATTAAGCGCTTCAATTTCAGGGACAATGAGATGGGGGCGTTCTTTATCAACCAGCGCTTTAAGAGCCTCCGCATCTGTCATATCAATCACATAAGAGCGATGTGCGACCTGATGACCGGGGGCATTGGCGTAACGATCTACGGCAATGACCTCTACCCCCAGGCGTTGCAGGGCGATGATGACCTCTTTACCCAGCTCGCCGCTACCAAGTAGCATCACGCGTGTAGCACTGGAACTTAAGGGGGTGCCGATCTTCATGAAAAACTCCGTGTGATTCTGCCTGAATTCAAGACCGAAATAATACCACGAAGGATAAAGCGATCAGGTATGAATACCGTGCTTTTCCATACGATAGCGCATCGCCATACGGGTGATGCCCAACTGGCGTGCGGCCTCGGATACATTACGATTGGTTTGCCTTAATGCGCTTTCAATGAGCATTTTTTCTGCGGAATCCAGGGTGACCTGGCTTGAACTTTCGCCGCTATCTTTCCAGCTCGTAGTAACTGCGTTTGATGAATGAGTGAGGCTTGTAGGACTGCTCTGAAGCTGGTTAATCTGCATAGGCAATGCTAGGTCGAAGGCAGTGATTTTATCTTCCTTGCTGAGTAGCACGGCACGGCTGATCTGGTGACGCAGTTCACGCACATTACCGGGCCAGACATAACGTTTGAGCATATCCACGGCATCTGCAGAAAAAATATGCTTGTTTAAACCATAGCGCCGCTCTGTCTGCGCAGTAAAGTGATGGGCAAGTAATAAAATATCATCCCCACGTTCACGCAGTGGCGGCATCATCATCGTCAGTACATTCAGGCGGTAATACAGATCTGAACGGAAGCGCCCATCCAGCACCATCTGGTTAAGATCACGGTTGGTGGCTGCCACAAAGCGTGCGGCGACCGGACGTTCTTTAGTCGAGCCGACGCGGCGCACCATACGCCGCTCCAGCACATTCAACAATTTGGCTTGCAACGTTAATGGTAGTTCCCCGATCTCATCCAGAAACAAGGTGCCATCTTCTGCCGCCTCGATCAAACCGGCACGCGAACCCTGCGCACTGGTGAAGGCGCCCTTCTCATGACCAAACAGCTCACTCTCAATCAGTTCACCCGGCAAAGAGGCGCAATCGACATGCACAAAAGGACGATCGCTTTGTGCGCAGGAGTGATGTAGCAATCTTGCCGCTACGTCCTTGCCTGTACCGGTTTCGCCATTGATTAATACGGTTGGCGGGATAGCATCCCCCACCGCGACTAACTGGGCAATACGCTTGATCTGAGAACGCACATTGAGCATTGCCGGGCTATCGCCCAGCATCTCTACGCCATCAGTCTGGTGCACATTGCGCTGGCGCGAATAATCGAGGTGATGCTTGAGCTTGGTTGAATTTTCAGCTTTCTGGATAATCAGCAACAACTCTTCAAGATCGATTGGCTTCTTGAGATAATCCACTGCACCCAGTTTCATGGCATTCACGGCATCAGACAATTCACCGTGTGCGGTCATCACAATCACCGAAGTATTCTTGGCAACCAATTCGGGCAGCATATCCAGGCCATTGCCATCCGGCAGGCGCATATCCAGCAACACCATATCTGGCACAAATTGCCTTGCCAGCGCGCGGCCATCTGCTACCGTTTCAGCATGCTCACACTCATAGCCCGCCTTCTTTAATCGCTTTGCAACGGCACGCGCAAACAACACTTCATCCTCTATCAGCAGGACACGTACTTTTTGCTTTAAAAGCTCTGGCATGTCCCTGTCAGACATCGGTGCTTCCTGTTGTGCATACGCGCTTGCCTGCATGATAGAAGGATATCCTCTGTGTCTTGCTTTGATTAATTAGCGTCAGCAACATTGGTCTTGGGGCCGCCGAATTCCCAGCGCACACCAATCCAGCCTGCACGTGGTGCGCCTGGCGCATAAAGTGCCTGACGATTGGCATCTTCATCGCCATTAAAGCTGCCATTGGCATTGAACAGTGATGCGCCCAACAGGCCGCCGTTATTGTATTCGCGATCAAAAACGTTATTGACCTTGGCCCAGACCTGCCAGCCCTTACCCAGTTGATAGCGGGTATCAAAATTGACGACTGCGTAACCACCGACCTTGCCGTTACCAAAGAAATCAACGCCATCAGGTTTGTGCGCATTATTCTCATTGCCTCGGGCATACTGATCACTGAATGCCACCATGCTTGCACCCACAGTCCATGCCGGGGTTACTGCAAATGCGCCACGCAGCTTGAGCTGATGCATTGGGATGCCTGGGATACGATCCCCAGAACGGATATTAATGGTATCGCCTTCTCCATCACCATCTGTGTCAACAGCTGCACTGTTCACTTCTGAGGCAATGCTCTCAGGTGAACGATAGCGGGCATCCACCAAGCTATACGCAGCACTCCAGGTCAAGCGTGAAGCTGCAACACCATACAACGAAGCCTCAATACCTTTACGCCTGGTTTTACCGTAGTTCTTGAAATAGCCTTGACCGGATATACCTGGCGCAGCTGCAAACAAGATATCGTCATAGTTATTGGTAACATAAGCGGCTGTGCTCCAGCGTACGCCATTATCAAACTGACCACGTAAACCGCCTTCGTAGGTCTTTGAAACTACTTGGTCAAGCGGTGGATCACCGGCAAACGCATTGGGCAACTTGCATGGCTGAGCCGGGTTAGCACAACCCAATTCAATTGAGGTCGGTGCACGGCTGGCCTCGTTATAAGTACTGTAGACAGTCAGCGCTGGTGTTGGTGTAAAGTTAATGCCTATGGCTGGATTAAACCTTGAGTAACTATGATTGGCGGTTAGTGTCTGGTTAGCTGGATCGCTGTACACTGGGTTGCCAGTATCATCCAAAGCATTATCGAAACCATCGCGATTGATAATTCTAGTATGGTTATAACGGCCAGATAAAGTCAGGTGCCACCAATCGTTAATAGAGAATGTATCGGTTGCATATACGCTCCAGGTTTTATTAGTGCCTTTCAGTTTAACCTGCTCATCGAGTTCATTGAATACACCAATACCGTCAATACCGCGGGTGCCATTGATCAAACCATACTCTGTTGACTGGCTGAACTTGGTACGACCATAGTCGTAGCCCAAGCCAGAGATGAACTGGTTCTTATGCCCCATCAGGTCCTGGTTGAAAGACAATTGCCCGGTAAAACCTAAACCTTTACGTTTAGAGCTGGTTCGATTCAGCGCACCGCTACAGTCATCTTCAGCAGTAGCAGAGCCCGGCACACAGTTCGCAAGAACAAATGGATCAGCAATATCATCATTACCGTCACCATTCAGTGTTTTCGTTTTGGAATCACGGTAGTAAATATTACCGCTGAACATGGTTTTGTCATTAAACCAGTGACTACCTGTCAGGTTCAGTAATGATGAAGTATTTTTGGTCTGATCAGGGCGAGTCTGAATAGAGTCTCTACCCAGAGTTTTCAGGAAGTTCTGGGGGGTAAGACCATTACCAATCAGATCATTCTCAGCGCCGGTGTAACTAATATTGACCGCAGTAGTTTCATTTTGCCAACCCACCTTGCCGAAGAGCTGACGTACATCAGTCGGTGAATAATCACGCCAGCCATCCTCACGGAAAGAGTTGGCAGAGAAAAAGTAGTCAACTGAACCATCCTTGGAAACACCACCGTACTCAGCAGAGCCTGCTTTACGACCCCAAGAACCGGTATACGCTTCTAGTGCGCCACCTTGATGAGTCCGACCACTTTTGGTTTGTAATGACAATGCACCACCCAAAGTATTCAGGCCATAAACAGGGTTGGAGCCAGGAATAAGCTGCATGCTGGCAAGTGCATTGACCGGAATAAGATCCCAATTCACAACGTCGCCGAATGGCTCATTCATACGCACACCATCATAGAATACTGAGAGACCCTGTGGTGTGCCCAGTAGTGGCGAAGCAGAAAAACCGCGGTAACTTACGTCGGGCTGATATGGATTATTCTGCGTATCGTTAACACTGACGCCAGGCAGGTTGTTGTACATATAATCAGCGATACTCAAGCTATTCTGCTTTTGCATTTCAGAACCTTTAACGCTCTGGATATTTGCTGGTATTTGCTCAAGCGGCAAACCAATCGAAGGCAATGGCGTTGTGCTAATCACTTCGATTTTTTTGGTCTTGACTGCATCTTCGGCATGCAGGCTCGGCGTGAAAGCGAATAAGCCAATGACCGCTGCTGCCAACATGCTGCGATGCCCTATTATTGTGTGTTGCATATAATTCCCCTAGGCTGAAATTTTTGTGTAAAACGACTTGATATGTACACAATTTCTATGCCACACACTTTTCGTAAAAAAATAGCCTTATAAATCATTCAACAACCACAAATTTGAGCAGGCTTTTTTGTTTTGGTTGTAAAAATTGGCTGTATATAACCATATTATTGGCTATATACAGCCAATTTACAACCAACTCATAAGGAGGTACAGCCATATTGATTGGCTTTTACGGCTAGATACTTTGCAGCAAGGCCCTTGGAGGCTGATTAAGGAAGCCACGGACACCTAGCCAGGCAGCGACTGGAACCAGCAATACCGATAGCAATAATGCCAGCAGACTTGCCTTGAAGTTGAATTGGTAGGGAATACTGAGCAGATGAACACTTACATAATAGGCCATGGCATTCGCTGCCAGGCCCGCTAATACGGCTGCAATGAGGCCTATGCAGAAGAACTCTGCCAATATCGCCAAAGTCACCTGCAACCGTGAAGCACCCAGCACCCTTAACAAGGTGGCCTCACGCACGCGCTCCTCACGTGTGGCCACCAGTGCTGCATACAATACGGCCAGCCCTGCCAGCACACTGAATCCAAACACGTACTCAATCGCATAAGTCATCTTGCCCATAATCCCGCGTACTTGCTCCATCAGGGCAGCTACATCAATCACCGTCAGATTGGGAAAGCGCCTGATGAGTTGATTCAGCGTATCTTCCTGCCCGACTGGCAGATGAAAACTGGTGATGTAACTTGCCGCAAAAGTATCCAGTACGCCGGGTGGCGTGACAGCAAAGAAATTGGCCCGCATCGTGTCCCATTCCACCTTACGTATACTGGTGATGGGCAGGTCAAGCTTGGAGCCCGCGATATCATAAGTCAGCGTATCTCCCAGCTTCAGTTTCAGGTTGTCTGCCAATCCCTGCTCCAGCGACAACATGGGTTTGCCGGACTCATCTCCTTGCCACCAACGCCCCGCGACCAGCTGATTATCAGCCTGCATATCCACCGCCCAGGATAAATTGAACTCGCGTTCTGCCAGGCGCTGCGACCTCTCATCCGTGTATTGCTTGGTATTGAGCGGTTGATGGTTAACGGCCACAAGACGACCTCTCACCATAGGGAATACTTCGGCATTCGCAATCCCCGACTGCGTGAAAAACGCTTTAATGCCTTGAATCTGTGTAGGCTGAATATTAATGACGAAACGATTTGGCGCATCAGCGGGCAAAGAGGATTGCCAGTTCTGCAACAGGTCTCCACGCACCAGCGCCAACAATATCAATGCCATCAAACCCAGGCTGATACCAACCACCTGTGCGGTTGCCATCAGAGGCCTGCGCTTGAGCCCTGCCAGGCCTAACTTCCAGGCACCAATACTGCCGCCAGGCAATCGATTGAGCAGCCTTCCGGCATACCATGAGATCAGCCCTGTGACGACTATCAGTCCCAGTAGCGCCAGTAACGCAGCCCCTGCCAGTTTCAGGCTGCCTGCATGCCAGAACACCAATTCCGCCAACACAAGCACAGCGGGAACAAAACTGAACCAATCCGCACTCTCGCTATCCCCCAAGTCACGCCGCAATATGCGTAGCGCAGGCACATCGCGCAGTCGCAACAGGTGCGGCCAGACAACTGCCAGCATGGTAGCAAAGCCAGCCAGCAGCCCGCCTACGGCTGGCATCAGGCTTGGCTCCGGCAAAGTCTCAAGAAACAGCTTGCCTGCCAGCTCAGCCAAACCCTGTTGGGCAAAAAATCCCAGCACACAGCCAACCAAACTGCCAATGAGGGCCAATAGAAGTGTTTGCCAAAGCAGGATACGAACAATCAACTGCTTGGACGCGCCAAAGCAACGCATCAGTGCATAGGTATCCAGACTCTTTTGCACGTAAGGCAAACTTGCCAGGAACATGGCGACCATGGCCAGGATGACACCCACCATGGATGACAAACCAAGAAACTGCTGGGCCTTTTCCAGGGCACTTTTCATTTCCGGACGAGCTGAAGAAGTATCTTCAAGTCGTTCGCCACGAATCAATTGCGGCTTAACCCATAGCGAGAAATCAGCAATGGAGGCTCTATCTGCAGCCACCAGCAATTGATACTTCACGCGGCTGCCAAACTGGATAAGCCTGGTCGCCTCCACATCCGCAACATTCATCATCAAACGCGGCGCAATGCTGAACATGTCACCGCCGCGCGAAGGCTCGCGCTGCAATATGGCACTCACCTCAAACTTGCTTTCGCCAACCTCCAGGCTGTCACCCACTTTCAGGCTTAACAAATTCGCCAGCCGCGGCTCTATCCAGACATGTCCAGGTGCTGGTACGCCGCTGGCAGTACTGCCAGCACCATGTGCTTGCTGGCTGATAGTGAGATCACCACGCAATGGAAACCCCTGCTCTACCGCCTTGATTTCGGCCAATTGACTCTGTTCGTCATGCACCACCATGCTGGGGAATTCGAGGGTCTGGATATTTTTAAGCTGAAGGCGGTTAGCTTCATCACGGTATTTTGTATTTAGGCTGTGATCCGTCGATACCACTAGATCAGCACCCAGTAATAGATTGCCCTGACTTTGTAAGCTGGACTGGATACGGTCAGTAAAGAAGCCAACCGATGTGGTCGCCATCACCGCCAAAACCAACGCTATCATGAGCACACGTACCTCACCCGCTGCCCATTGACTGCGCAACTGACGCCAAGCTAATGAAAGCGCCATCATTGGGCTTGTGCTTCGCTATTTATAATAGTCTCGACAAGCTGCCCGTTTTGCAGGCTCAAGATACGCTGGCAACGCTGCGCCAACGCCATATCATGCGTGACCAGTATCAGCGTGGTGCCCGCTTCTGCATTCAGGGCAAACAATAGCTCGATGATATTGTGCCCGGTCACCGCATCCAGATTACCGGTGGGCTCATCGGCAAACAGGATGGCTGGCTTGGGGGCAAATGCACGCGCTATCGCAACCCGCTGCTGCTCGCCACCGGAAAGCTGCTTAGGATAATGGCTGATACGCTGTTCCAGCCCGACTTTTGCCAGCGCGGCCAGTGCCAGCACCTGGGCATCTTTGCGGCCGGCTAATTGCAGAGGCAGCATGACATTTTCCAGCGCCGTCAGTGCAGGCAGCAGCTGGAATGACTGGAATACAAACCCCATGTGCTTGCCACGTATCGCGGCACGGCCATCTTCATCAAGGGTACATATATTTTCGCCATTGATAAGCACTTTGCCACTGCTGGGCGTGTCCAACCCTGCCAGCAAGCTCAATAGTGTTGATTTTCCAGACCCCGAACTGCCGACAATAGCCAGTCGCTCACCTGCCGGAACCGCCAGCCTTAAATCGGTGAGGATATTCAATCTGCTATCACTGCTGATAACATGCTTGCTAAGTTCTATGGTCTCTACTGCGAAAGGTGTATGCATTAATGATGTTCCGATTATTCAGCCTGAAATTTCTATTATTAAGTTCTTTTTTATGCAGCTTGCTTACTGTCGCCCCTGCCAACGCTGCCGCACCCACCATACTGGTGTATGGCGACAGCCTGTCTGCCGCTTATGGCATCCCGCGCGAACAAAGCTGGGTAAGCCTGTTACAACAACGCTTGAAGCAAGAAGGACTTACCCATCAAGTCATCAATACCAGTATCAGCGGCGAGACCACCACTGGAGGCTCAAGCCGCATTGCAGCTACGCTCAAGGCTAACCAACCCAATATCGTGCTGATTGAGCTGGGTGCCAATGACGGCCTGCGTGGATTGCCCCTCAACGAAATGCAAAACAACCTGATACAGATGATAGAAGCCTGCCAACAGGCCAAAGCCAAAGTAGTGCTGGTAGGCATGATGATTCCGCCTAACTATGGCCCGAAATATACGCGTGAGTTCAACGAGACCTATAACAATCTGGCGAAACGCTATCGACTGGCACTCGTGCCGTTCCTGCTGGCTGATGTCGCCGGTAATCCAGAGCTGACTCAGGATGACGGTTTGCACCCCACGGCACTGGCACAGCCAAGGGTGCTGGACAATGTGTGGAAAATCCTCAAGCCGGAGCTTGCCAAACATTAAAGCGCATTAAGCACAAATCCAGAGTCATCAACCCAGCTGATGACCAGACCCATTTCATAATCAGCTGCCTGCAAGTGGCTGGCAACGCCGATATTCGGCACTACTGCCAGCGTGTCATCGCAATATACCAGTGGAAGCCGCTCACGCTGCCAGGGTGGCATATTCGCCTCCTGTAACAAGTGCTTGAGGGTTCGCGTGGGTTTAGCTAGGCCTGGCTTGAAGCGCTCACCACCGATTCGGCTGGAGATGCGCAGCCTGGTGATGGATAGGCGCTCGACGGCAAGGCCTATCCCTATTTTCCGCTCGAATAATAAACGGCTGTTATCAGGCAGGTATAACTCACTTTCACCCTGCCACAGCATGGCGATAGGCATTTCCGGTTTATTGACCTCGATATAGGCAAGGTCCTGGTAGCGCCGGAGCCATACACCGCGGGCGCTATCAATAGCGACTTTGATCATGGCATCAGACTTGGCACCCAATAACTGATGCAACATCTCCTGCAATCGCTGGCTGCTGGGTAATGGTTGCTGATGAGAAGAAAGCCACCATCGCAATAGATTCCTGGCACGTGCTGGCGATAAGCTGGCAATAGCATTCAGGCTCAACTGCTTGCCTTCCACTGCAGTAGCGGCATCAAGCTGCGCTAGGTCATCCAGCAAGCCAGCTGCCTCGGCAATATGCCCGGCAGACCTCGCCAGTGTAGCCTTAGCGGCCGGAAAACGCTGCTCAAGCACTGGCAATATATGGTGTCGGCAAAAGTTTCGATCGAAGCGTATATTCGCATTACTTTCGTCCTCAATCCATTGCAGTTTGCGCTCCTTGGCATAGGCCAGTAGTTGCGCATGCGGAATCTCCAGCACAGGCCGCAACAAGCGCCTGCCTGCATCAACCTGTGCCATAGCAGCAAGCCCCTTAGCGCCAGCACCCCGCAGCAATTGCAGCAAGAAAGTTTCTGCCTGGTCATCTTCGTGATGGGCAAGCAGAATGTGGTGAGCAGGACGGTGATTTTCGAGCTCTCCTAGCAAAGCAGCATAACGTGCCTGGCGCGCAGCCGCCTCTATGCCAAGACCACTATTGGCAGGAATTTCCACATGGACAACTTGCAAGGGAACATTGAGCGCGGCACAAGCACTGGTACAAAACTCGGCCCATTTATCAGCATTGGGGCTAAGCCCATGATGAATATGCATGGCACGCAAATCGAAATCAAGCAAACTGCCCAAGGATTGCTTTGCACTTGCCAGCAGGTCAAGCAGCACGCAGGAGTCCATGCCGCCGCTAAAGGCGAGTAACAAGGTCTGCTTATGGAAAAGGGTGGCCTTTAGAAATGACTCAACGTGCTGGTTCAGGGCATGCTGATTGGCCTGGCCTGAAATGTTCACAGCCACACGACGGGCATGTGGCTGTGAGTTTGGGGCTTGTGACTTTTTAAAGAGTTTCGTCGTTTTTATTTGACTGCCACTTCTTTAAACTTGCCGTAGCTCATCAGCCGCTCGTAGCGTTGCTCCAGCAGATGATCTGTAGATTTGGCCTGCAAACGGCCAAGCTCATCCGTAAGGACACGGCGCAAGGTCTGCATGATGAGTTCAGGGTCGCGATGCGCCCCCCCCATAGGCTCAGGCACGATGCGATCAACCAGCCCTAAAGCTTTCAGGCGTGTGGAGGTAATAGCTAGGGTTTCTGCAGCCTCTGAAGCTTTGTCCGCACTCTTCCACAGGATGGAAGCGCAACCTTCGGGGGAAATCACCGAGTAGGTCGAGTATTGCAGCATTAGCAACTGGTCTACCACACCCAATGCCAGTGCACCTCCCGAACCACCCTCACCGATGATTACACCGATAATTGGTGTCTTAAGTTCTGCCATGACATACAAGTTACGTGCAATCGCTTCAGACTGACCACGCTCTTCAGCGCCAATGCCGGGATAAGCGCCAGGCGTATCAATCAGGGTGATGATAGGCAGGCCGAACTTCTCTGCCATACGGAACAAACGCAAAGCTTTACGATAGCCTTCAGGGCGCGGCATACCGAAATTACGGTACTGACGCTCTTTAACGTCACGACCTTTCTGGTGACCAATCACCATCACTGGCTGGCCTTCGAAGCGGGCCAAGCCACCGACAATCGCCGGGTCATCGGCAAATGCACGGTCGCCATGCAGTTCATTAAAATCGGTGAACAGGCCCTGTATGTAATCCAGTGTGTATGGGCGCTGTGGATGACGCGCTACCTGGGAAATCTGCCACGCGGTAAGCTTGCTGTATATATCCTTGGTCATCGTCTGGTTCTTCTTCTGCAGACGGTCTATTTCCTCGGAAATATCCAGCGCCGAATCATCCTGCACGAAGCGCAGTTCTTCGATCTTGGATTCCAGCTCGGCTATCGGTTGTTCAAACTCAAGAAAACTTGTTTTCATGCTTATCGCCCTTGAAACTTATTACCTCAATTATAGAGGATTTTTACGTTGTCATCAGAAAGCCAGGTTTTTAAACCTGCCAGCAATTCATCACGCAGTTCGACACGCCACTGGTCACCCAGCATCAGGTCAACCTTGGCATTCTGGTTATGGTATTCAACTTTCACGATACAGCCACGCTTGTCTTCACTGCCGCTATTAAAGCTATTACCTCGGCAGTAAGGAGCCAGTAACTCGCGCAGCTTAACCGCATCAGCCTGGCCGTTGCAGGATATCTTGAGCATATTGGCATAGGCGCTGCGTGCAGCCGCCAGGTCATAAAGTTTGCGCGCGTTGACACGCAATCCGCCGGAAAAATCATCATTGCTCACGCGGCCTTCCACGATCAGCAACTGGTCTTCTTTTACCAGTTGCGAGTTCTGGTTAAGCAACTCGTTACCTACCACGATTTCAATGCGGGACTGCGCATCATCCAGCGTCACAATCGCCATCTTGCCGCGCCCGGTCATCCGGATACGCACGCCAGTCACCACGCCTGCCAGCAGTTGCGGCTGATCCTGCGGCTTGAGGGTAGCCAGGCTGCCACGCACAAACGATGTCAGCTCAGCCTTATAGCCCATGAAGGGATGACCACTCAGGTAAAAGCCAAGCGCTATCTTCTCTTCCTTGAGTTTCTCCTGCTCAGACCATGCAGCCACCTTGGG
The DNA here is from genome assembly GCA_035459965.1 of Methylophilaceae bacterium. Classification (GTDB taxonomy): domain Bacteria; phylum Pseudomonadota; class Gammaproteobacteria; order Burkholderiales; family Methylophilaceae; genus DATHXC01. The sequence goes on along the minus strand of DATHXC010000007.1, from coordinate 62,857 downwards.
CAAGGTATGCGCAACACTATCCGACATTTCGCCAAACAGGCTATCCTGCCCTGCTGCTGCGCCACTCTGCTCAGCAGCGTTGATTGCCAAGCCGACACCCGCCAATAACGCCGCACGGTTAGGCTCCAGCTTGTCGAAGGCACCTGCACGTATTAGCGATTCGATCACACGACGATTCACCTTGCGCAAATCCAGTCGGCGGCAGAAATCAAACAAATCCTTAAATGGCCCATCCTGCTTGCGTGCAGCAAGGATCACTTCTATCGCAGCCCAACCCGAGCCCTTCAATGCGCCTAGACCATACAGTACCTGCTTTTCGCTGACAGGCTTGAAGCGGTATTCACTCTGGTTGATATCAGGCGCCATCACTTCCACACCATTTCCCGCGCAATCGTCATAGAAGATATGGACGCTGTCGGTATTGTTCATGTCCGCAGACATGGTGGCGGCCAGGAATGCCGCCGGATAATGCATTTTCAGGTAAGCGGTCTGGTAGGCTACCAGCGCATAAGCCGCAGCGTGTGACTTGTTGAAACCATAGCTGGCAAACTTCTCCATCAAGTCAAACAGATCTGCTGCCTGACGTTCCGGTGTGCCTTTCTTCATGGCGCCGTCAACAAACACCGCGCGCTGCGCGTCCATCTCTTCTTTTTTCTTCTTACCCATTGCGCGACGCAGCAAATCGGCACTACCCAGGCTGTAGCCGCCGACCACCTGGGCGATCTGCATCACCTGCTCCTGGTACACCATGATGCCGTAGGTTTCCTTGAGGATAGGCTCCACGGCCGGGTGCGGATATTCCACGCGCTGCAAGCCATGCTTACGACGGCAGAAATCAGGAATCAGGTCCATCGGGCCAGGTCGATACAAGGCCACCAGCGCAATAATGTCCTCAAAGCAATCGGGCTTCGCCTGCTTGAGCATGTCTTTCATACCGCGCGATTCGAGCTGGAATACGGCAGTGGTATTGGCAGATTTCAGCAGCGTATAGGTTGGCGCATCATCCAGTGGCAGGGTCTCTAACACTAATGGTTGCTGACCTAATGCAGCCCGCTGCGCGTTGGCATTTTCCATCGCCATATTGAGGATGGTGAGCGTACGCAGGCCAAGAAAGTCGAACTTCACCAGGCCAACCGCTTCTACGTCGTCCTTGTCGTATTGGCTGACCACACTTTCGCCTGTGGCCTGACAATAAATGGGGGAGAAATCCGATATTTTTCCGGGTGAAATCAATACACCACCCGCGTGCATACCCACGTTACGAGTTAATCCTTCGAGGCGCAAGGCCAGCTCCAGCAACTCATTGACCTCTTCTTCCTGCTCGCGCCGCTCCCTGAGTTGCGGTTCCATCTCCAGTGCCTTGGCCAGGGTAATCCCTAGCTCCAATGGAATGAGCTTGGCAAGACCGTCAACAAGGTTGAATGGTAAATCCAGCACACGGCCTACATCGCGGATCACGGCCTTGGCTGCCATGGTACCGAAGGTGGCGATTTGGGAAACCGCATCCAGTCCGTATTTGTTCTTGACGTAATCGATGACGCGGTCACGCCCTTCCTGACAGAAGTCAATATCGAAGTCGGGCATGGAAACCCGGTCAGGATTCAGGAAGCGCTCGAACAGCAAGGCGTATTGCAGCGGATCGAGGTCAGTAATGCCAAGACTGTAGGCGACTACGGAACCAGCACCGGAGCCACGGCCGGGCCCTACGGGTACACCATTATTCTTTGCCCAGTTGATGAAATCAGCCACGATCAGGAAATAGCCAGGAAACCCCATCTGGATAATGATGGTCGTTTCGAAATCCAGTCTTGCCTCATAAGTCGGCCGCTTGGCTTCGCGCTTGGCAGGGTCTGGATATAGCAGCTCCAGCCGCTTTCCCAGGCCTATCCTGGCCTGGGCGATCAAATACTCATCCAGGCTTTCACCATTGGGGGTAGGAAACTGTGGCAGGTAGTTTTTGCCGAGAGTGAGCGTAAGATTGCAACGCTTGGCAATCTGCACGCTGTTGGCTAATGCCTCGGGAATATCAGCAAACAGTGCAGCCATTTCTGCCTGCGTCTTGAAATACTGCTCGGGCGTAAAGTACTTGGGGCGCCGCTTATCGGCAAGGACATAACCCTCTGCGATGCAGACGCGGGCTTCATGCGCCTTGAAGTCATCAGTCGCCATAAATTGCACTGGATGGGTAGCAACAACCGGCAGTCCCAGATCGCCAGCCAATGCCAGCGCCCGCGAGATATACGCCTCTTGCTGGGCATGGCCAGCACGTTGCAGCTCAATATAAAAGCGATTGGGGAACAGCTCATTCCAGCCTTGTGCAAGCTGTTTAGCGACAGCCAGATTGTCCTGCAAGAGCGATTGTCCAATGTCACCAGCCATCGCACCGGATAACATGATCAAACCATCAGTACCCGCCTCAACTAGCCACTCACGCTTGATCTCGGCACGACCTCGATACTGGTTTTGCAAATAGGCTTTAGTGATCAGCTCACATAAGCGCAGATAGCCTGGTTGCGACTGGCACAGCAATAGGCAACGATATGGCTGGTCGCGCTTAAGCTCATTTTCAATCCAAATATCACAACCAAGAAGGGGCTTGATGCCTTTGCCACGTGCCGCCTTGTAGAATTTGACGGCGCCAAAAAGATTGACCAGATCAGTAAGCGCCAGGGCTGGCATGTAGTCGGATGCGGCGTGACTGACATAATCATCGATGCGTACGGTGCCATCAGCGATGGAATATTCACTATGACAGCGCAAGTGAATAAAGGCAGGCTCGTTGAATTGAGGTTGGGTAAAAGATGACTCTGACATAGCTTATATTTTACCTGATTAGCGTCAGTTGCAAGACGCTAATCAGGTAAAAACTAGTCGATAATCCGGATTAACTGTGTGCTAGCGGGATGGGCGCGGCACGCCCTAACAATAGTGAAATCTGGGTCAGCAACTCCTCGTCCTGCACGGGTTTACCCAGGAACACATTGACTCCCAGCTCCTGCGCCAGGTTGCGATGTTTCTCGGCAGTACGGGAGCTGATCATGACCAGCGGTGTTTCCGTTGTGCGCACATCCCCGCGGATATTACGCACCAGTTCGAAACCATCCATGCGTGGCATCTCGATATCAGTAAGGATAATGTCAGGCGAAATATCCTGCAACACCTGCAAAGCATCCATACCATCCTTTGCGACCATGACACGATAGCCCTCACGTTCAAGCAGGCGACCAAGGACTTTACGCATGGTCAGCGAGTCATCGACGACCAGCACCATCGGCATTTCCACTTCAGCAGCAGGCGCTATTGGGGCATTGCTGACCTTGATGGTACCGACGGCCAGGTCTTCGCGGTTAGCCAGTTGCACAGCATTCAGGATCAACATGATATTACCGTCACCCATCACGGTCGCACCCATCATGCCCGGTACGCGCGCGAGTTGCGGGCCAATAGGTTTCATCACCACTTCCTGGTTGCCTATAATTTCATCAACATGCAGCGCGATCTGGTAGGTACCACTGCGCAGTAGCAATAATGGTGAATACAACTGGGCCTCTGGTGCATGATCAAAATCACCCGTCAATTTGCTAAGGGCATGCAGCGGATATCGGTGGTTGCCCCAGGTAATACTGTTTGCGGCATAGCCTTCGGCAATCACGGCCGGTTTCAGTTTTTGCACCTGTTCCACCATCACTGATGGCAGGGCGAATATCCGGCCGCCAGCCCGCACAATAACAACTTGTGCCACAGACAGCGTCACTGGCAGGTAAATACTGAATATTGCACCATGGCCCACAGAGTTATTTACATCAATACGGCCACCCAGGGCGGTAATATCACTGCGAACTGAATCCAGGCCAACGCCCCGGCCTGCAATCTGTGTGACGGTAGTCGCTGTAGAGAACCCGGACTCAAAGATGACCTGCATCAGGGCCTGCTCGCTGACTTCCTGGTTTTCTGCAAAGAGGCCATTCTGTATGGCTTTTTTACGCACTTTTTCCAGGTTGATACCAGCGCCGTCGTCGGTCACGATAATAACGATTTCATCATTCTCGCGGCGTACCTTGAGGGTGACATTGCCGATAGGGGCTTTCTTGGCTTTTTTACGCTCAGCCGGGGTTTCCATTCCATGCGCTACTGCATTACGCAGCAAGTGCTCAAGTGGCGCGCCTATCTTATCCAGCACGCTACGGTCAATATTCACCGTCTCACCATCAATCAGCATTTCTACGGGCTTGCTTAGCTCACGTGAAGTCTGGCGCACAATACGCTGTAGACGTTCCGACATCATGGAGAACGGCACCATACGTACGTTCATCAGCCCATGCTGCAGCTCACGGTTCATGCGATTCTGTTGTTGTAGTGCGGACTCAGTTTCATCCAGGTTCATGAGCAAGCCATGCTGGATAGTGGAAACGTCATTCACACTTTCCGCCATCATGCGGGTCAGTTCCTGCAGGCGTGTAAACCGGTCAAACTCAAGCGGATCGAAGGTTTCATTGGTTTCCTGCAAATAGGCCATACGAGATTGCAGCTGGCTTTCAGCTTCGATTTCCATCTCGCGCAACTGGTTACGCAAGCGGAATACGCTTTCGGTCAGATCCATGGAAAATTGCTTGAAGCCTTGCATTTCCCGATCCATCCGTGAACGTGCAATACTGATTTCACCGGCTTCGTTAATCAACCTGTCCAGCACTTCTGCACGCATGCGCAGGTATTGCGCACCACGGTCTGGCGAACGGCCAGGCCTGATAACATCGACCTGGTTCAAGCCAGCAGCAAGATTGACGGCATCTTCGAGCTGATCGCCAATTTGATCGAGATCCACGAACAAACCATCAAAATCAATATTGGTGTTCTTGGTTTTGAGCGCGCGCATCACGCGGTCTTCCATGTCATGCACGGTGTCAGCGAGGTCAGACTGCCCGGCCATACGCGCACTACCCTTCAAGGTATGCAGGGCGCGTTGCAACTCATCGGGATGATCGGACTGCTGCGGATCGCTGCGCCACGCACGTAACTCGTTGCCCACGGTCGGCACCAGCTCACGCGCCTCTTCGATGAACATAGTGAGCAATTCTTCATCCACACCCGTGGATTTCGCTGATGCTGGCGTTATCGAAGGGATATCAGCACTAATTTCGTCGGGCCTATCCTCACCAGTACCATCGGCATCTATAAGCGCATCCAGCTCAGCATCGACGATCTCATCCACTACCATCGTAGTTGGTATCGTATTGGCTTCGTCTATGCCTGCTGCGTCTATGTCATCGGTACTTTGTATCTCTGCGACTGGCAGCTCAACACTTGATGCATCTTCTCCGACTAACTCTTCAAACGATACTTCAGGTGAAATTTCAGTTTCGGCTGTTTCAACAAGACCGGCTGAAATGGTGGCTTCTTTAAGGGCAGCCAGCAAAGCTGACACTTGCTTAGGCTGACGCAGTTGTGCCGCTTTGCCCAACATAGCGCTCAACGCGTTCACCACATTGCCAAACAAGGTGATACCCTGCTCTGACCATTGCCCCTGATGCGCATCCAGCCAGTGCTCAAGCGCACGTGATAGATTCAGGATAGCCTTGAAACCCGCCGTACCAGAGTTACTAGCCAATGTGTGTGCTGCACGGCGGCTTGCATCACTAGGCTTAATAATGCCTTCAGTGGAGAGTTCGGCCACGGTTGCTGCCAGCACTTGCATGTGCTGTTCGGCTTCCGCGATGAATATATTGAACAAGGCACGGCTGATCTTGTGCGTGCCACCAATGATCACTTCCTCTGGTACTTCCTTGGATTTCTGGCTAGCCAGATCAGCTTCCAGCGCTGCAGCCTGCTGCTGCCAGGTCTGTGGACTGACATCTACAGCGCCAGACTCCCTCAATATCGCGACCCAACCGGCAAAGGCAGCACCAGCCTGCTCTACAAAGCCAATTACCGCTAATCCAGGCAGCAGTTTTCGCTCCATCAGTACATTGAGCAGCTTTTCTACTGCCCAGGCAACCTCGGCCATACTGTTAAGCCCAACGGCACGGCCACTCCCTTTAAGTGTGTGGAAACCACGCCTGACTTCAACCAGGGCTTCCTGGTTAGTGGCATTAACCCTCAATGCCTGCAGGTTCTGCGCTACATTAGCCAGCACCTCTTCAGCCTCACCCAGATATATATCGAGTAACTCTTCATCATGGGCACGGTCTGTGGTCTTATCATCCGCTTCATTGGCCGACAGCACTTCTGCTACAGGGCTGGTTTCGATTTCTGCAATGCTTTCAGTGGCAGGATCGCTCTCAACATCAATAGTATTCAGCTTATCTTGCAATCTGCCCAGACCAGCCACCAATGCAGCCTCGAACTCAGGACGTGGACGTGGCAACTCGTCAACGAACAGGCCCAGCATACTCAGGCTTTCTGCCACCAGTTCAAACAAGGATTGGTCTGGCGTCGCACGACGGAAATGTTCGACCAATGTCAGGCTGGATGCTGCAAGCGCTGTAGGCACCGACATATTGAGCATGTCAAATGCAGCAACCACCTGTTGCAGTGGCTTACCGACAGATTGCAATATCTCAATTTCGGCAGGATTACGGAAGAAGGTATCCAGTGACTGCTCGGCAGTTTTTAATGCATCCTTGATCTGTTGTGCCACTGCCAGCACTACATCCTGGGCAAGTTCCTGCTCTGGCATCGCAGCATCAACAACATCGTTACCCGTGCTGGCAGCAATACGCTGGGACTGAGTATTAATGCGCTGAATAGCCTCATCATCCACCCGGCTGTAATCGCGTAAGGCATCTTCCGCCAACGCCAAACCTGCTGCCACCTCAATCACCGAAGCGTCGCTAAGCTGAAGCGTATCTGCCTGCAACAAAGTGACTAAACCATGTATTGCCGAGAATAGATTGGCAATGCCCTGATTGTTGAGCTTTTGGCTAGTCTGCAGCATTTCATCCAGTTTTTGCTGGAAGCTGCCAACGGATGGGCTTAAAGGCTGACTTGAACCCTGGGCCTCAGCAATAGCAACCCACATATCCTTCAATGCATCAATTTCATCCGTCAGTGCATTGGCTGTCTCAAGCTCTGAGGCATCCGACTCACCCACAGCGGCGGTAGCGACTTGATGCCCTGGCACCAGTTCATCGAGTTCGAACACCTCTTTGACTTTTGCAATACGCTCGGTGGTAGGCGCGCTAATCGCAATGTAATAAAGCACATCCCGCAGCAGATTACCTGAGGCACGATTTGCACCTTCTGCCAGCGCCTTGAGCTGCTGATCTAGGCGACGGCATAATTGTTTGGCGCTACGTGTCTTGGCGATTTCATCCTGGGCCAATATCTCGGCAAAAGCTGCAGCCACCCACCATAAGGTCTTTTGTGACGATTGCTGCTGCACCTGCTGCACACTTTCCAAAGCAGCAACCATGCCTTGCAGGCCTTCTTCGCCACTTGGAGAATCATTTCTCTGGCTCTCGCTACGCAACCACTTCAATAAGGACTTCTGAAAAAGAATACGCTGCTCTGCCAGGTAGCCAGGCAGGCTTTCTTCATCAAGTTGTAGCGATGGAATATCTTTAGGTGCCCGCAAAGACGTATCGGGGAAAAATAGCTCGCTCTCTTCAGCCCACTCACCTTGCAGTGCTGTCATTGCCTGCAACGATGGGAACAATTGCAAGGGTTTGTCTGGCGCGCCATCGAGCAGATCCTGCAAATAACGGCTAAGCGTGGCAACAGCTTGCGTCAACGTCTCAAGTACTTCGGGTGTAACAGCAATGCTCTTTTTTTCCAGCTTGCTGGCAAGAATGCCTATCTCTGCACAGAAGCGCTTGCAGCCTTCCAGGCCCACCATATCAAGCGCACCACTCACCTGGTAAATATGAGTTTGTGAAAATTTCAGGCTGGCAACATCTTCTGGATTGCTAGCGACGGCAGCCAGATTCTCCAGCACACTTTTCAGCGCCTGGTCTATCTCATCCTTTACCCAGGTGAGCGGCCCGATGTCAAATTCTTCAACCACGCTGTCTCCGTACTTCCAGTTTTATCGAGAGGGTCAAGATTGATGGATCAGGAAAGCTTGAAGCCGGCTACAGAGGCGCTTAGATCTTCTGCCAGGCTAGTGAGCTGACCTACCGACTGGGCAGTTTGCTTGGTGCCTTCTGTGGTCTGTGACGTAATGTTCTGAATCTGCTGCATGTTTCGGCTCACAATTGCTGCCACTTCAGTTTGTGCAGTAGTCGCTTCGGAAATCGAGGCAATCAGACGTGCCAGATCGGTTGTAACCGTTTCAATTTCATTCAGTGCCTGGCCCGCAGCGTCTGACAGGCGCGCACCGTCCACCACGCCCTCGGTGCTTTTTTCCATCGCGGCTACCGCACTATTGGTATCGGTCTGAATCGTCTTCACAATCGCACTAATCTGCTTAGTCGCTTCAGATGAACGTTCCGCCAGTCGCTGCACTTCCTCGGCAACCACTGTAAACCCGCGACCCGCTTCACCGGCAGAAGCCGCCTGAATAGCAGCATTCAACGCCAGAATGTTGGTTTGTTCAGTAATATCCGAAATCAGCTCCACAATTTCACTAATTTCCTGTGAGCTTTCACCCAGACGCTTGATTCGCTTGGAGGTTTCCTGGATCTGGGTACGGATTTCATTCATACCGGAGATCGTATTCTGTACCGCCTGCGCACCTTCAGCAGCCGCTTGCAGAGAACGTTGCGCCACATCGGAAGCCTCGCCCGCGTTGCTCGACACTTGCAAGATTGAGCGTGTCATATTGCTGACCGCTTCACCGGTTTCCACAATCTGCTTGGACTGTTCTTCCGCAGCGCTCAATAGTGATGCAGAAGTATCCTGCGCCTGTGCAGTCGCATGGTTTACCTGCTCGGTCGCACGGTTAATCTCTTCAACCAGGTCGCGCAAACTATCAATCGTATAGTTAATCGAGTCAGCAATCGCGCCAGTAATGTTTTCAGAAACTTCGGCTTTTACTGTCAAGTCACCATCAGCGAGATCGCCCATTTCATCCAGTAGTTTCAGCACGGCCTCCTGGTTCTGCTGGCTTTCTACTTCCAGTCGTTTCACACCGGTTTCCACCGCATCTACCTGTCTGCGGCCAAACACCATCATGAACACCACCAGCAACAGCGCCAGCAGCACCAGGCCGAACAAGATATAACGAACGAAATTGGTTTGTGAGTTCACAACGGCTTTATTAGATTTTTCAAGCTCGAATACGAACTTGTTCACAGTGGTCTTGTTAACTTCATAACTCGCAGTCAATTCCGCCAATGGATTGACAGCCTCTGTGGTACTAATCATCAAGGCAGGCACATACTTCTGCTTAACAATATTAAAGAAGTTCTCGCCAGACTTGATCACGGCCTCAAGATCACCACGCAGCTCTTCCTGTGGCAGACTCTTGCGCCAGTGTTCTGCACGCTTTTTAAAAACAGTCTCGGCAGCAGCAACTTCAGCAAGTTTTTTATCCCGCTTTTCGAGGTTATAGCTTGATGAGGCTACATAAGCCTCATTTAGCGCAGCAAAGGTGTCAACAGGGAACATCGCTGGTGGCAGGATATCCGCACGTAACTGCTGGTAAGACGCCAGCGAATTATAGATAGGGCCATTCACCCGAATCTGGTTAATCACCCAGAAACTGATGGTTGCAAATGCGCTAAACGCCAGAATCTGACCTACTAGCTGCCTGTAACCGCGCGAGTGCTCTCTGGTAATTGTTGCCGGCCTTTTAGCCAGAACCGCCTTGATTTTTTCAGGCAAGTCTTTCAAGTCTTTGATGATCTGCATATTCAATGCCATACAATTTCCTTTACAACGTTGTTTCAGTAGACACTAATGGATTAATTTCTGGCTAAATTCGACTTAAATACCTAACTCAGGCTGGGCTGCATAAACTCTTTGGAATTGACCAAGGCATGACAGTCCAGCTCCAACCATGTATTGCCCTCAGCATCTTCATATGTGTCCGGTTTAAAACAGAAGGCTTTTGCCTTTTTGGATTTTTTTTGTTTTAGCTGTTCAAGGCTACGCAATCCGATCAGTCGATCCACCACCAAACCAGCCTGTGCAGCCAGTTCCTGGTTGATTAACAACACTCGGCTATTGCTGGTTTTCTTACCGGTCGCTGGCAGTCCAGCCAACAAGGCAAGGTCATTGATCCCGTATAGATTGCCGCGCACGTTGGCCATGCCTAGAAACCAGGATTTAGTAAGTGGCACCGGATACATTTCCGGCAGGGCCAGCACTTCACTGATTTCAGCGAGATCGACCAGCACACGATCTTGGCCGATGCTGACCCCAAGACGACTATTAGAGGTGCCGCCAACAGAGTCGGACAGCGCATCCAGGCGGGCCAGGATATCTTCTTGGTATTGACGTAAATTGAGGTCTTTTGCCATGCTAGCTTGAAGCGGGCTTGCTTGAAGTCGCATTGAGTGTCTCGATCAATGCCAACAAATCCGCTTCAACGATGGGCTTGGGCAAACATTCCTTAGCGCCCATCCTGATGCCCCAGGGGCGGTCAGTCACGGAAGCCTTGCCCGAACAGATGACAATAGGGATATGCGTTGTATTCGGATTTTTAGTGAGCTTACGGGTGGCTTCAAAACCCGTCAGGCCCGGCATCACAATATCCATCAGGATCAGATCCGGCGACTCAAACTCAGCCTTGAGCAGGCTTTCGTCGCCACTTTCGGCAGTGATTACTGTAAAACCTGCTTTTTGCAGAATTTCGGTAAGATAGAGGCGATCAGTAGCAGAATCATCAACAACCAATACTTTCTGAATAGCCATTATTTAGTCCTCCTCAATACTATTCGACCCTGCTGACACATGCGTGTGAATAGCCTGCAATAATGACTCTTGCGTGAATGGCTTGGTCAGATACTGGTCAGAACCCACCATGCGGCCACGTGCCCGGTCAAACAGGCCATCCTTGCTGGATAGCATAATGACTGGCGTGGACTTGTAACGGGGATTTCTTTTGATAAGGGAACAGGTTTGATAGCCATCCAGCCGTGGCATCATGATATCGACAAAGATAACGTCGGGGAGATGGCTGGAGATTTTAGACAGTGCATCAAAGCCATCTTCTGCGAGTATTACCTCACATCCGGACTGCTTGAGGAATATCTCTGCACTGCGACGGATGGTATTACTATCGTCAATCACCATCACTTTCACACCAGCTAGATTGGCTTCCACCACCCTGATCCCCCTTATTGTTTTAGTAAAGCGCGCTGTGTCTGTTTCTTGGATCTACTTGTTATTGAGCCATTCTATCCATAGATGTAAAGTGGGCGCAAGACTCATGTGACAATTTTTAGGCAGTGTGACAATTTTTAGTTGTCAATCAAACGACAAAAGGGTTAAATATCTTTCAATAATTCAAAACATAATAATTACTATAAATTGTTCACCATAAAAAATAATTACAAATCAATAATTTAATCCACTCTATGCCAGTGGTTAACTTTGGGAAAAAGCATGCTGATCAGACAAGAATCTCTTACTTCCAAACAAGCATTTAAAGATCTACCATCTGCATCGCCTTTACCCAGCGCCAATTTGGTACTTGTTTTTGGGTCAGTCAAACGCTTTAGCGATTCCAAGCTGCAAAGCCAGCTTAAAGAACGCTATCCCAGTGCACAGATCATCGGCTGCACCACATCAGGCGAAATTAACCCTTCCGGCGTGTTCGATGACAGCGTGCAAATCACTGCGATAGTCTGGGAGAAAACCACACAACGAGTAGCACACGTCAAAATGACCGATATGCAAAGCTCATTTGAAGCCGCCGCAGGATTGGCCAAGCAGCTTAAGGCAGACAGCCTGCGTACCGTACTGGTGTTATCTGATGGCTTGCATGTGAATGGCTCCGAACTGCTGGAAGGTTTCCAGAGTGTATTGCCTGATATACCTATTGTTGGCGGCATGGCTGGCGATGGCGGAGCCTTCGTCAAGACACTGCAACTCTTTAACGACACGATATCGGAAAACCTAGTGATTGCTGTTGGCCTGTATGGCAACAACCTGATTACCGCCAGTGGCGCATTAGGTGGCTGGAAACCTTACGGCCCACCACGCAAGATCACCAAGTCGGATAAAAACGTAGTCTATGAAATGGACGGCAAACCCGCCCTACCACTTTATAAAATGTACATCGGCGAAGCCTATGCTAAAGGCCTGCCCGGCAGTGGCTTGAAATTCCCGCTGGCGATCATTGAAGAAGGCAAACGCGATGTGGAAAAAATCCGCACGCTGCTAGCTTTTGATGCCGAAGATAACAGCCTGACTTTTGCAGGCAATGTGGAAGAAGGCGTCACCGTACGCCTATGCCAGACTAACCACGACCGCCTGGTAGAAGGTGCTGCTGGCGCCGCCAGCCTGGTCACAGGCAGCCTTGCCTCCATTAATACCATACAGCCTGGCCTGGCCATTTGCGTCAGCTGCGTTGGCCGCAAAGGTGTGATGGTCGAGCAGGTAGCAGATGAAATCGTCAAGGTGCAGGAGATCATGGGCTCACAAACTACGGTTACCGGCTTCTACTCTTATGGTGAATTCGCCCCACGCCCTAATACCACTGATAGCGTGCTACATAACCAGACCATGACCATTGGCTATCTAAGTGAAGACTTATTAGCCTAACTTAAGTACCAGGTTTTAAATTTAGTTGAAACTTGTTGCACATAAAAACGCCTTAATGAAAGTTAAGGCGTTTTTGTTTGTAAAGCAATTAATAAGCAGTTTTAACCTGACAACTGTCACGCAATATGATTAGAATGCTTGATCAAAAATCACTTTACTCCCATCAAACTTTCATTACTCAAAAAGGATATTCAACATGGCTAGCACAGTAACCCTCAAAGGCAACCCAGTCAGTATCGGCGGCACTTTCCCGGCTAAAGGCGCAAGCGTGCCGGATTTCACCCTTGCAGACAGCAAGCGTACTGATGTGCATCTGGAAACCTACGCCGGTAAACGCAAAATCCTGAATATTTTCCCTAGCGTAGATACACCAACCTGCGCTATGTCAGTGCGTCAGTTTAATGCCAAAGCCAATTCACTAACCAATACCGTCGTGCTATGCATTTCCGCCGACCTGCCATTCGCCCAGTCACGCTTCTGCGGCGCAGAAGGCCTGGAAAATGTCGTCACCCTATCCACCTTCCGCAACACAGCCAAGTTTTCAGAAGATTTCGGGGTACAGATCAAAGACAGCAGCCTGGCAGGCCTGACAGCACGCGCAGTCGTGGTGCTGGATGAAAACAATAAGGTGCTGCATAGCGAGTTGGTAGGTGAGATTGCAGAAGAACCAAATTATGATGCAGCTTTAGCCGCTCTATAAATTACAGCGGTTATAGATAGTACTAAACTTAATCAACACCATGATTAAATTATAAATATTTCTTAAAATCAATAAAACTGTCCTATCTGACGCAAATCAAAAGTGTCAGATAGTATAGGTGTTTTAAGTTAGGCAGCTTCTATCATGCCCATGCATCACGACCTTTCACACATGTATGCACTCAAGTCTGCCATTGAGGACTTGCTTGGTGAGGCTGCATGGCGCGACCTGAAAGAATGCACATCGACAAAGACTTGGCGCCGCTATGTGTTAAAGCTGATCGACGCGATCGAGATCAGCGTCGCAACAAACATTCAGATCTGCGACGAGGACTGGATGAGCCAAGTTCAAGACAACTTGGGGCATGGAAGAGAGCTTGCACGCATCGCAGAAAACACCGACGATCTAATTTCTGCGCTCACATCCACTCTCCTCAGGCAGGTCTTCTTGCAGCTAGGGAACATTCCTCGCCGTAAGACTGTACGGACAGTGACGCTAAAAACAGAAAACTGGCGCCTTGATGGCTTCAGGACAGTTCAAATTGTGCAAACGCCTGCCCAGCGAAATGCACTATTCATGTTCAAACAGCGCAAGAAAATTGGCTTTGATGCGCAGTTAGACCTAGAAGCTGAGTACAGGCGCAGCAAGTCCAAGCTGCAATACTGGGAGTGGTGCGAGCAACGAGAGCAGCAACAACCGAAGCCCGGCCAAAATACTTAAAAGCGGCCTAACTATGCAGTCATAGCGTAACAGTCAAGCTTCGCTTTTCCGCCATACAACTTAAAAATTTCCGTTACAATACATGCCCTGCGAGGCTCTCTGGTATTGCCTCACAGGGCATCTGTTTTTGGGTTATCCCTGAATTATTTATCCTGATAAGTCGTATATTTGGCGTTACTGCCCTTGGCTTTTTCTACCGGGTACTTCTTGGCATTTAGTTCTATCTTGGCATTCGCTGCTGCTATCAGGTCTATGCCACACACCTCGGCAATTCTCAGTAAATAAACAAAGGTATCAGCCAGCTCATGGCCAATTTCGGTCTTGCGTTCTTCACTCAGCGTCGCGCTTGCTTCTGGTGTATCCCACTGGAAATGCTCGACCACTTCCGCGGCTTCGACAATCATTGCCATCGCCAGATTTTTGGGGGTGTGGAACTGCTCCCAGTCGCGCTCTTTTACAAAGGCGTTGACCTTGGCGCGCAGCTCATCAAGGCTGTCACTCATTAAGCTTCTCCTTGCGCTTTCTCTTTGCGGTTGCTGCCTGCTACCATCTTGATCTCAAACAGGCGACATTCCAGCGGGCCATTGAATAAGGGAGTGCGCTTGGTTGCAGCCAGACGCATCAGCTTGGGCAGGCGCATATCGGTAGTCAGGAAATAACCACGCCAGCCCGAGAATTTGCGTTTGAGCGTTTCGCCCATTTTTGGGTAAAGCGCGGCCAGCTCTTCGTCTTCACCAATGCGCACACCGTAAGGCGGGTTCGCCACAATTACGCCCTCTCCTGCTGGCGCTACCAGTTCGGTGAAATCGGCCTTGGCGAGCTGCACTGCTTCCATCAGGCCTGCCTGTTGCAGGTTCTGCTTGGCGATACGCACTGCGCGCAAATCGGTGTCACTGCCATAGATTTTCTGGAAAGTGACAGGCTTGGCTTTAGCCAGGGCCTGCTGGCGTATCTTGCTCCAGGCTGACTCTTCAAAGTTCTTGAGCTTTTCGAAACCAAACCCCCTGCCACTGCCTGGGGCAATCTCCAGCGCCATCATGACGGCTTCGAGCAGGAAAGTACCGCTACCGCACATGGGGTCCAGTAAAGGCTCCCCGGGCTGCCAGCCGGATAGCTTGAGTATGCCAGCCGCGAGGTTCTCCCGTAGCGGCGCTTCGATGCTGGCACGGCGCAGGCCACGCTGGTACAAGGCATCACCCGAGGTATCCAGATAGAACTGGTATTCATCCACCGTAAGGTAAGCATGGATGCGCACGTCAGGCTCTTTGGTATCAATATAAGGGCGGCTATTCACGGCCTGGCGGAAGCGGTCGCACACTGCATCCTTGATTCTGAGCGTGACGAATTCCAGGCTTTTCAGCGGACATTTCACGCCTGTGACTTTCACCATGAAATCGCTACCAACGGCAAACCACTGTGGCCAGTTGAGTTTCATGGCGGCGCTATAGATATCTTCTTCATTGGCATATTTGCCACGCCCTACCTGCCACATGATACGTGTGGCAATGCGGCTTTCCAGATTGGCGCGGTAGCAAGTGGGCATATCGCCGCTGAAGCCGACACCGCCGTCGGTAGGCTGTATGGTTTTGGCACCCACGCTTGCCAGCTCATCGGCCAGGATAGCCTCCAACCCGCGTGGGCAGGTGGCAAAGAACTGGTGTGTACTATTTGTATTTGGACTGCTCATGGAATCTATACTTTCTTGGTGCGGTAGTTGCCTTGATGCGGCAATTGTAGAGTGCAAGCTACTCGGGCTTACATTTTTATTGAATTACTCGCCCAATAATAGGCGATGATTAGTGCTAGGGTTTTGGTCACGCAGCTTCTCGACGAACTCAAGGAACTCGATTTTATGATCTTGTTCCAGTTGCTTGGCCCGGTCGCGCAATGAGGCCCAGCGTAGCTCCTTAGGTGAGCGCTTAAAACCGAACACCACGATATTGCCGGGACGGCCGGTACGCAACACCAGCACACGCTGGTTAAAACTTTGTTCGATGCGTTGCAGGTAAATATCGAAGTTTTTATCGCTGCCCCACAGGTTGACCGCCATCATGCCATCCAGCGTCAGCGCTTCGGCACAGCTATCGAAGAATGCCTGGTTGTACATATCCGGCGGCACACCCTGGCTATCGAACACATCCAGCAGCAGCACATCGGCAGTGTTGGTATTTTGCTCCAGGTAAGCCACGCCGTCGCCCTCGATCACCTCAAGTCGCTCATCATTATCCGGCAGGTAAAAATGGCTATGCGCAATCTGGATTACTCTGGGGTTGATTTCCACCACACGCGAGTTAAAGTCGGGCAAAAAATGGTGAATATACTTGGCCACAGAACCACCACCCAGGCCGACCATCAATACCTGCCTGGCGTTACTGGCAAATAGCAGAAACAGCAACATTGCGCGCGAGTAGGTCAGCTCCAGCTCATAGGGCGCCTTGACGCGCATCGCGCTCTGCATGGTTTCCGAGCCCAGATACAGCGCACGCACCCCATCCGTCTCGCTCACATCCACGCTATCTTCCCCGGTGAAGCCTTTATGGATGGCCCGGGATATTCTGCGGCCTATTCTTAGCATAAACACATCAACATTTATGCAGCGGCCTCGACATCGGGCTCTGTGCCTGTTGCATCAACGCTTGTGGTCTCAATAAAAACTGCATCCGCACCTGTTTCATCCACAACTACTTCTTGCGATTTTGTTTGCTGGGTATTAATTTTCTGAGCCTTAAAGCGCGTATCAATTTCCATCATCAGTGTGTCGATGCGCTTGATGTCCAGCGTCACCCGCGTACCTACTGGCAGGTCTGGCAAACTGTGCACCTTGGTGATGTAAGGCATATCATCAAAACGCACCAGGTTTTCACGCCAGACGGTGGCCTGGATTTCCTTGATATCCTCCTGCAGCAGGTACTGCAGGCACCAGTAACGCTCCATACGGGTCTGGAACTCGTTGTAGGCGTTGTAGGTAATATCAAAATCGCGCATGGCCGTGGTCAGCTCATCGCTGTTTTTGAGATAGGCGGGCTCTGTGCCCTGCACCACCGAGATGATCTGGCGCTGGTTGATCAAATCTACCGCACGCCGCAACGGCGATGTGCTCCAAGCATATTGCGGAACACCCAGGCCCTGGTGTGGCTCGGCCTGCGTGGTCATGTACACCTTGCCGCCGTTCTGCGCACGATAAATGCCGGGCACCTCATGAGCGGCCAGCAAACCACCCCATTGGCTGTTGGCTTCTATCATCAGTTCGGCCACCAGCTTATCCATGGGTGAGCCACGGCGGCGGCCAACGATACGCACACGGCCCTCTTCCACATAAAAGTTGTAGTCGATTTGTGGTGCCTTATTAGGATCGTATTTACCGCGCGCTTTTTCCAGCGATTCGGCCAGCTTGAATAACAGAGACAGCTTTTCCCAGTAAGGATGCCCACTGTCTGTTTCCAGCGTGCTTTCATTAAAGAACGGTTCCAGCGCATCGTGGCGCAGGTTTGCTGCCATTTTGACCAACTCAACCTTGGTCTGGCGCTGGATAATGGTGAGGTCAGGCGCGACATCTAGATATAGCGACAGCGCTGGCTTCCAGTGCCCTTCATCCAGGCTGAATGGGGTAATGGCCGCCTCAGGCAGCATGGTGATTTTGTTACCGGGCATGTATACGGTCGAAAGTCGCTTGAGTGCAATGTGATCAAGCGCACTGTCAGGTGCTATTCCCAGGCTAGGTGCGGCAATATGGATACCAACACGCGTCACGCCATCGGGCAACGCTTGCAAGGAAAATGCATCATCAATTTCGGTAGTTGTGCTGTCATCGATACTGAATGCTTCAGCTTCAGCGCGCTCCAGATCAGTGGGTACAACAGGGATTTCATGTGCTTCAAATTCAGTATTCCTGGGCTCAATGCTTTTGGGGAAGTACTCACGCAAGAATGCACCCAAGTGATAATCATGCGCTGAACTGATAGCACCACAGGATTCCAGCAACTTGATCTGGCTGAGGTTGGATTCACTGGAAGCCTGTTCCAGCGCTTTGTACTCGAGTGTATTTTTGTCCGGCTCGTAAAACAGCATATCCAGCTTGTCCGCAAACTCTACAGGCAACTTACCGGCCTTGAGCTGCTCAACATAAACAGCGACCTTCTCGGCTTGCAGGCGCTTCTTTTCAAGCGCAGCCAGGGCAGATTTAAGATTCTCTTCCGGTGCCGCTTTATAGTGGCCTTTACCTTTTCGATAAAAATAAACCGGGGCACTGTGCAGGCGGATCGCCACGGCGGCAGACTCTACCGGACTGGGCGCTTTGCCATAATATTCTTTGGCCAGCTCATCAAAACTGAATTCCGGCTCACCGCAGCATTCCCATAAAAAGGCAGTTTCCAGGGCTTCTGCTTCATGATTGGCGGCATCCATAAAGCCTGCCAGTGCCGTTTCAAAGCGCATTAATACATGGGCTGCCTTAATCTTGGAGCGCTTGCCGCTTTGCGACTCGATTTGCAGCGAGCCCGAGGTTTCAGACATGACCGATGCCACTTTAAAACTACTGTCTTCTTCGTAAAATACGTTCATTATTCTTTCGGCAAACTTTCAATCATGCTTCAAATTATTACCGGATGCGCCAGCTTTTAAGCTTCGCGCCAATACCATGGATAGAGATGCGCATTTTACCGTTTAATCCACTGAATTGACCATTAAAGGTCGATACAAGCCGAGAAATGTGCAAGTTAAACCTGAACTTGATTCTCACCTTGGGCTTCTCGGTTAAAATAGGCTTCATGGACAAACGCATCCCTATTACCTTGCTCACCGGATTTTTAGGTAGCGGAAAGACCACGCTCCTCAATAAACTGCTCAACCACGATGGCATGAAAGACACCGCTGTCGTTATCAATGAGCTGGGCGAGGCAGGTCTTGACCATATCCTGGCCCGCACCGTGGAGGGGGATCAGGTTGCAGATAACACTGTACTGCTTAACTCGGGTTGCCTGTGCTGCACCCTGCGTGATGAGCTGGCTGATACATTGCGCGATCTGTTTTTTAAACGTGCGTTGCAGGCTATCCCTGAGTTCAAGCGTCTGGTGATCGAAACTACAGGCATGGCAGACCCCGGCCCTATACTGGCCAACCTGCTGGTGCAACCCGTCATTAGCTCGACTTACCGGCTGGATGCCGTGGTGGTAACCGTGGATTGCGTCTATGGTTTACAGCAGATAGATCAACACCTGGAAGCACGCAAACAAGCCGCGGTAGCGGATGTGCTGCTGATGACCAAGGCTGACCTGGCCACGCCGGAGCAGATACAGGCGCTGACAGAAAAACTGGGCGAGCTTAACCCTGGCGCCACTATTTATCGCGTGACCTATGGGCATATAGACCCACAATCCATTATTAATGTTGGCCTGTTCGACGCTGAAAACAAAAAAGCCCAGCCACAACGCTGGCTGCGTGAAGTGAAGAACCCTGCAAACTCCAGGGGTAAACTACCACAGAGTACCCATGACGACGAGATTACAAATTTCACTGTGACCTTGCCCAAGCCCCTCAATTGGCATCAGCTCGAACCGGTGTTGAAGTGGCTATGCGAAACCCATGGTGAGAACCTGCTACGCCTCAAAGGCATTGTGCATGCCGAAGACCAGCCAGCTCCACTGGCAGTACATGCAGTACAGCACACGCTATACCCGCCCACCCTGCTTAAAGACTGGGATGAAGACGAGCCTATCACGCGACTAGTGCTGATAGGCAAAGGCCTGGATGAACTGGAAATTCGCAAGGCCTTGATGCAGATTTGAGCATGCAGATTGGGTATAAACCATTGCTTCTGTAAGCGGCCAGCAGCATGGCTCAAAAAGAATATGTATAAATTTGTAACTAAAAGCTTGACACGTGCTCAGTAAACCCGTACAAAGCCGTGTAGGTGTTTGGATTTTGATTTTATTTTAGCTTTAAGGCTTTAGTTTGAGAAATACAAACTTTTGGGACGCCTCCCCTTTGTTTAGTAAGGAAGTATTTAAATGGCAACTGGTACCGTAAAGTGGTTTAATGATTCTAAAGGTTTTGGTTTCATTACCCCAGATGAAGGCGGCGATGACTTATTCGCTCACTTTTCAGCAATCGTTGATAATGGCTATAAAAGCCTTAAAGAAAATGAACGTGTAAGTTTCGATGTCACCGACGGCCCAAAAGGTAAGCAGGCTTCTAACATTCAAAAGGCTTAAGTCTTTTAAGTGTTAAGTTAGACAGACTTCATTAAAACGGCCCGCTTTTGCGGGCCGTTTTTTATTGTGCTCTCACAATACAATCCAAAGATTAAAACCCACTCATACAGGCTTGCCGCCTCACCGCTTGCAGGCTGGTTCCCCAGCATTCAATTAAATTTTACAGCCGGCTTATTGCCGCATATCATTCCGTTCGCAACGAATTCAATATCCCTGTTAAGGCTGAATAAATGAGTGAAAGCAAGGTAGATGTTTTGCTGGTTGGCGGCGGCGTAATGAGCGCGACACTCGGCATGATGCTCATGCAGCTAGATCCCACATTGAAAGTCCTCATGGTAGAACGGCTTGATCATGTAGCACATGAGAGCACCGATGGCTGGAACAATGCTGGCACTGGCCACGCGGGTTACTGCGAGCTCAATTACACCCCACAGAAATCTGATGGCACAGTTGAAATAGCTCGGGCCCTGGCAATTAATGCCTCGTTTGAAACTTCCTTGCAGTTCTGGTCATATCTGGTCGAACAAAATATCCTGCCTGCTCCAGAAAAATTCATCAATGCCACCCCTCACCAGAGCTTTGTCTGGGGCAAAGCTGATGTCGCCTTTTTGCGCAAACGACACAAACTTCTAAGCGCACACCATTTGTTCAAGGATATGGTGTTCAGCGAAGACCCGGCCCAGATTCGTGAATGGATGCCGTTGGTCATGGAACAGCGGGATGCCAGTGAGCCAGTAGCAGCCACGCGCATAGCCTATGGTTCCGACGTGGATTTTGGCACGCTGACACGCAGCATGGTCGCGGCCCTGCAGCAACAGGCTAACTTTGAACTGGCAGTGAGCCACACGGTAAAATCACTCAAGAAGCAAAAAAGCGGACGCTGGCATGTGCGTATCCAGAATATGCATACAAAAGGCTCAAGAAAAATTGACGCCGCTTTTGTATTCCTAGGAGCAGGTGGTGGTGCGCTACCGTTGTTGCAGAAATCCGGCATCCCTGAAAGCAAGGGCTATGGCGGCTTTCCGGTCAGCGGGCAATGGCTTGTGTGCAAGGATCCCGAGATCGTCAAGCAGCATGACTCCAAAGTCTATGGTAAGGCCGCACTTGGATCCCCACCGATGTCGGTGCCACATCTTGACATGCGCATCATCGGTGGGCAACCTGCATTGCTATTTGGTCCATACGCCGGATTTACCACCAAGTTCCAGAAAAAGGGTTCATTTATGGATCTGATCAGCTCAGTCCGCACCAACAACCTCAAGCCGATTATGCTGGCAGGATTAAGCAATATGGATCTGACACGATATTTAATCGGCGAAGTATTTCAGTCGCACAAGGAAAGAGTGAAGGCGCTGAGCCAGTTTTACCCGGACGCAAAAGAAAGCGACTGGACACTTGCGACTGCGGGCCAGCGTGTACAGATCATCAAGAAATGCGGGCAGAAAGGCGGCAAGCTGGAATTCGGCACGGAGATAGTCACTGCAAAAGATGGCTCACTTGCCACGCTACTAGGCGCTTCCCCGGGCGCCTCAACTGCCGCACAAGCCATGATAGAGGTGATAGAACAATGCTTTGGCAAGCGCATCAATACTGAGGAGTGGCAGGCCAGGATGAAGGCCATGGTGCCTTCCTACGGACAATCCCTGATTGAGGATGCTACCCTGCTGGACCATATACGCTGTAGAACGCTGATGACCTTAGGACTAAAACAGTCTTAGCGTATAGGCAGCAATATAGCTAGTGGGTCCGTAAGCGCATGGTCAGGCCTTTAAGAAAATACCTGAGTATCTGGTCACCACAGGCACGGTAGTTGTTATGGCCTTTCTTGCGGAACAGAGCACTCAGTTCAGGCTTGGATATCTGGTAATCTGCCTTGGCAAATATGGCATGCATATCCTCCTCTTTTAACTCAAAAGCGATCCTGAGTTTTTTGAGCACGATGTTATTGGTCATACGCTTTTCGGGTGTTGCCTCCACACTGGCCGTGTTTTCATTCTTGCCACGTTTATGGATCACCATCCCATCCAGAAATCTCAGCATCACCTCATCTGGGCATTCCAGATAACCCTCGTCCTCCTCACCCCTGAGGAAATTGGTGATGTCCGCACTATCGACCTCGAGATCAGCCAGCTTGCATATGCCGGCTACGGCGGGATCACTTAGATCCAGCATGTAGCGCACGCTTCTTAATATATCGTTATTGGTCAAACTAGCTCCTGACGGGTTTGGCCTGCATCCAACATGTGAATGCCGCCGGTTAATTTATAAAGACGTACTTTGCCACAATGGCGTCCTGAAAAGCTCGAGGTGAATCAAATATAGCCTGAGATCAAATTCGAATTGATGATAGGCAGGCTCCATGCTCTGGCATAACTGATAGAAAGCCTTATCGTGCTGGCGTTCCTTGAAGTGCGCCAGCTCATGCACGACGATCATGCGCAGAAACTCAACCGGCACTTCCTTAAACAATGCAGCTACGCGAATCTCACGCTTGGTTTTGAGCTTGTTACCCTGCACGCGGGAGATCGTGGTGTGCAATCCCAAGGCGTGTTTAATCACCTGTATCTTGCTATCGAACAGCACCTTGTTGAGCGTGTGTGAGCTGCGCAGGTATTCACTCTTGAGCTCCAGCACAAACTCATAGAGCGCCTTATCGGTCTTGATGCCATGCTCCATTGGATACTTTTGCGTGAGCACCTCTGCCAGCCGGTTCTGTTCCACCAGCACACGCACATGTTTTCTAGTGGACTCCGGGTAAGCCGCCAGGTATTTAAGCTCCCATGCGGGCAAAACTGGGCTAGTCACTCTAAAACTCCATAGCAGGCAAATACATACGTAGGACAAGCCTTACAGCAGTTTCAGCCAACTCACACTGCACCAGCATAACAAATGACCTTAAGGTGAGATAACGGTTAGTAATACTCAACACCCATCAACTATAAACGGAGGTTATTCATGAAATCATTCACAAATAAATTATTGGCCATACTTGCTACATCCATTTTCCTGGTGGCTTGCTCCAAGGAAGAACCTGTTTCAGTTCCACCCCCACCAGAAACTGTATCCCCCACACCTGTAGTGCCAGCTGAGCCGGTACCACCAGAGCCTACTCCACCGGCAGATGCACCTGCTCCAGCCCCAGCAACTCCTGAAACTGAAGCAAAATAGATTTTTTTTAAGTTGTAGTTAAATAAACCTGCACGTACCTGAAAATATGTGCAGGTTTATTTTGTCAGGTCACCCCAAGTTTTTTCAAGTCGCTTGATTGAAACAGGAAATGGCGTTTTCAGCTCCTGGGCGAACAGCGACACGCGTAACTCCTCTATCAGCCAGCGGAAACCCAGCAATGCCTCATCAAGTTTGTCTGCCTTGCGCTGTTTATCTACAGCCGCTTCCCAATTCTGCCATAGCACGCCTACCGCCTGTGCATTGCGCCCATCGCGATCAGGGTTGGCTGGATGCTTTTCTATGCGCAGACGTAAGGCCTTGAGGTAACGCGGTAAATGCTGCATATATTCCCAAGGCGTCTGCGTAAAACAGTTTTTGTATAGTAGCCAGTTAAGTTGCTGTTCTACATCGCGCTTGAGTCGATTGACCGTCGCTGGCATCTGGGCTTGTTTCGCCACTAACAGCTGATACTCAGTGGCAATCGCCTGCGCCATGCGCGCTAGCGCTTCAGACACCGCTGGTAAACGCGTCCTGGCGCGTTGCTTGAGCGTCATGAAAGCCTGGTTAGTACGCGGCAGCTCATCCTCACCGATAAATGCGCGGTCGGCTATTGTGGCCAGCATGTCTTCTTTGAGGTCATCATTATTGATGATATTACGCAGTACCAACGCATATTGGGTAAAGCCTGGTAAACCTTTCTCCAGTTGCTTCATCTGCTCTTTGAGCTCGAAACGCATGAGGCGGCATACGCCGGCCCTGTGCGCTTTAAGCGCAGCATCTTCAGTGTCGAACAGCTTGACTGCGACACTATCAATATTGTCTTCCAGTGCCGGGTAACCAGTCAGTTGGCGGCCATCCCTGCTGAAGGTTAGCGTGGCCGGCAAGTCGCCGAAATCCCACTGTTTGATACCAGTCTTTTCAATATCCGGCGATGCACTACGGAAAGTCAGTTGCGCGGCTTGACCAAGCTGCTGCTTGAGCAGGTTCCAGTCACGCCCTGCTCCCAGCTCCCGCCCCTTCTCGTCCACTATCCGGAAGTTCATCAGCAAATGTGGCGTCAGTGCATCGGCAGGCCAATCGGACACTGCTATCTTGAGGGTAGTCTGTTCGTGGATGTATTGGGCCAAGGCAGGCAATATCTGGCCTGAGCCGATAGATGCACGTTGCAGGAATCCCGTCACAAAATCCGGCACCGGCACACATACCCGCCTATAGGTCTTGGGTAGTGCCTTCACCAGCGTGGTGATTTTCTCGCGGATCATGCCCGGCACCAGCCACTCGGCGGCGGTAGCATCCAACTGGTTCAACAAGGCCAGCGGCACAGTGGCGGTGACCCCATCTAGCTCATGCCCGGGTTCGAAGCGGTATTTTAGCGCTAGCTCTACGCCATCCATCACGAAAGTCTCGGGGAATTGCGCCTCGGTTACCCCATCTGCGCCGTGACGCATAAGGGCTTCCTTGGTCAGGTATAACAACTTGGGCGCAGTTTTTTCAGCGTGCTCGCGCCAGCTTTCAAAACCGGCTCCGTTGACAATATCTTCCGGAATAATGCCGTCATAGAAAGCAAATAGTGCATGCTCATCTACCAGCACATCCTGCCGACGCGCCTTATGCTCCAGCTCTTCAATCTCGGTAATTAACTTTCGATTCGCCGCAAAAAATGGTGCGCGCGTGTCGAATTCCATATTCGCCAACGCTTCACGAATGAATATCTCGCGCGACTCTTTATTGTCGATAGGTCCGTAATGCACACGGCGTTTGGGGATGATGGTCAGTCCATACAGGCTGACGCGCTCCCATGCTGCGACTTGAGCCAGTTTTCTGTCCCAGCGTGGGTCGCTGTAGTGGCTTTGCGTAAGCTCCTTGGCCAATGGCTCTATCCAGTCGGGGTTGATACTGGCCACGCAGCGCGCATACAGCTTGGCCGTTTCCATCAACTCCGCCGCCATCACCCACTTGGGCCGTGACTTCTTGAGCGATGAGCCCGGTGCAATGCTGAACCGTATGCCACGTGCTCCCTGGTAGGTATCGGCCTCGCCATCCTTGAAACCGATGTTGCCAAGTAGGCCTGCCAGCAAGGCGCGATGGATCTGTTCGTAACCTGCATCCTGTTCATTCAGCTTGAGTTGCAATTCATCCGCGATTTCCAGCAACTGGCCATGCAGTTCGCGCCATTCTTTAAGGCGCAGGAAAGACAGGAAATTCTGGTGGCATTTGCCCAGCAACTCTTTATTCGATTTCTTGGTTTTAAGCGCGTCGTCATAAAACGCCCAAAGCTTGAGGAAAGCCATGAAATCCGACTTCTCGTCAGAAAACTTGGCATGCGCCTGGTCTGCCGCTTCACGCTTATCCATGGGCCGCTCGCGCGGATCCTGGATACTCAGGGCACTGGCGATAATGAGGATTTCACGCAATGCGCCTTCTTTTTTGGCGGCCAGTATCATGCGGCCTACACGCGGATCAAGTGGCAACCTGGCGAGCTGAGTCCCCAGCTCGGTAATACGCCGATTGCTGTCTACCGCGCCCAGCTCCTGCAGCAACTGGTAGCCATCGGTAATCAGGCGTGAGGATGGCGCCTCAATAAAGGGGAATTCGGTAACATCGCCCAGCTTTAACGCCGCCATGCGCAGAATGACCGAGGCCAGTGAACTGCGCAGTATCTCGGGGTCGGTAAACTCCGGGCGTCCGTTGAAATCCTGCTCGTCATACAAGCGAACACAAATGCCATTAGAGACACGACCGCATCGACCTGCACGCTGTTTGGCTGCGGCCTGCGAAATTTTCTCGATTTGTAGCTGCTCGACCTTGGCGCGGCTGCTATAGCGATTCACGCGCGCCAGCCCTGCATCGATCACGTACTTGATACCCGGCACCGTGAGTGAAGTTTCCGCCACATTGGTAGCAAGCACGATGCGGCGGCCACCCGAAGTCCTAAATATTTTTTGCTGGTCCTCTATGGAAAGCCGGGCAAATAAAGGCAACACCTCGATATGTTTGAGCTTAGCAGAACGGCCCTGATATTTGCGCAGATGCTCTGCGGTATCGCGTATCTCTCGCTCACCCGGCAAGAATACCAGGATATCGCCATCGCCCAGTCGCAACAGATCGTCAGCAGCGTCGAGAATCGCCTCTTCTATTGCCTCTTCTGCATCATCTTCTTCCAGCCAGCGCGCCTCGGACTTGGCGCCGTTCTTTCCTGCGCGCTTGATGCCATACAGCGTCTCTTCACCATCTAATGCATCCTCAGATTCTTCAATAGCCTGCGAGGCATATCCAGCCTTGCCTAGCGGACGATAACGGATCTCGACGGGATAAGTACGACCGGAAACCTCAATGACAGGTGCACCATCAAAATGGTTGGAAAAGCGGCTGGCATCGATGGTGGCGGAAGTCACGATAACTTTAAGATCAGGCCGCCTGGGCAATAGCTGCTTAAGATAGCCCAGCAGGAAATCGATATTGAGGCTACGCTCGTGCGCCTCATCAATGATGATGGTGTCATAGGCATTGAGAAAGCGGTCGCCTTGCGTTTCCGCGAGCAGGATACCGTCTGTCATCAGCTTGACGTAACTGCCTTCGGATAGCTTGTCATTGAAACGCACCTTATAGCCAACCACCTGCCCCAATGGTGACTTGAGTTCCTGTGCAATGCGGCTGGCGACTGAACGCGCAGCGATACGGCGTGGCTGGGTGTGACCGATGAGGCCGGAAACACCTCGTCCCAGCTCCAGGCATATTTTGGGCAGTTGGGTAGTTTTTCCCGAACCAGTTTCGCCGCAGACAATGACCACCTGATTTTTTACAATAGCGGCAGCGATCTCATCACGCCTGCCGCTCACTGGCAACTCAGCAGGAAACTCCGGCCTGGGCAGGCTACGCTTACGCTCTTCCATGCGAGCAGAAGATGCCCGTATTTTTGCTGCGATTTCGCCTAATATGCCATCAGACAGTTTATTGGCTTCGAGCGCGGCACGCACTTGCTGGATACGCCGCTGCAAGGGGAAACGATCCGCCAGCATGCATTGCGATAATTGCGCTTGCAGGGAAGAAATGATCTGGCGTGGAGGGAGTTTTGGCGTGGTCATCATATGCGGGCATGATTTTAACATGCCCATGCTAGCTGGCAGGACTGGATGCGTAATTCCTTAACCAGCTAATCTGGAAGTGCTTTTTGTACTATTACTCTACTGCGTGCGATGCCTGCTTACTAATAAGTACCCAATACTCAGGCACTTTAGGCGTGGATTCCAAATGCACCATATCCGCCCTGCGCAGATTTTCAATCGCTTCATCGACAGAAATCTGACCGTTACTTGAATGTTGTTGTGCCAAAGGTGTGGCATATTGCGTCCACGCTGCATTTTCTTGATAGCCACGATCATGCATACACAGCTTGAACACGCGCGCTTTACGCCCTGCATACTCCAGCTTCTGAAATTCCACCACAGCCGGCGGCAGGGCTAATGCTGCTTTTTCGGTAATGCCATCGCACTCATTAACAGTCTGCCTGAGAGGAAAATTCTGTTCATTTGGATTGTGATTGGATTGCGGCATGAACCATATCAGATAAGCCAAGCCCGAAACTGCCAGCCCCACCAGCAATACAATCCATACCACCAAGCCTTGTTTAGAGCCTGTGTGCAAATGTCTCCCCTATCAGGGCGATTCTTGAGGAATGCCCATGGCTAACTTGAGTTTATTGGCTGCAGTTTCATCAAGGATATTAAGCAATGCCAATTTGTTCAATGCTTCCATACGCCTGCCGCTATCTTCTTCGATCAGCCCCAGATAGTAAAGTGCCTGACTATGGTCTTGATTCACTGAGATCACTCGCCTCAACAAGGCTTCGGCTTTATCCGTATTGCTCAGGCCATACTCTGCAGCTGCCAGATAAAACAAGGCTTCGGTACTTTCTGGTTCACGCTCCGTCCATTGGGTTGCAACTTGCTGCAGTGCAGCCCAATCTTCCATGACATAGGGCTGTACTACGCGCATAAAGTGTGGCCATTTTTCCAGGGATTCCGCCCAGAATGGAAGTTGGCTGGGGCTATGCACAGGTTGCTCAGGCTGGGTGAGCAGCGCTTGCACCCACTCAACCGCCAGATTGTAGTAGTAGGCTTTGCGACCAGGGCTTTTGAGTGCAATGATACCGACCAGATTACCCGACTCATCGAACAGGCCACCACCGCTATCACCAGGCATAAAAGAGCTGGAAGCGCGCACGATCACGCTGTCATCCATGGTATACATGCCTTTGACGAAGCCTGATGTAGTTGAGGCGCAAGGCTGGAAACTGGGGAAGCCCGTTGCATATACCGCTTGCTCGTACTTGAGATTTTTGCTGGAGCCTATCGTTGCGACAGGTGCTTTTAAACCATCCACCTTGATGATGCATACATCATGATGCCAATCCGGCTTGATAGCGCTGACTGAGAGGCTTTCGCCATTGACCATGACACCGATACTTTGCGCATTGGCGATGACATGACAATTGGTGACGACTTGATCCTCGGCAACTATTACACCAGAGCCCACACCATAAGCCCCGTTTTGGAGTATGACTTGTACCCGTACCACCTGTGCGGTGATTTTGTGCAACAGTTCCTCGGGTGGTTCCGCTACCGCAGATAAAGCCACCATGGATAGCGCGAGCATAGATAGTGAACGTGCGGATGTGAATAATGCCAATAACAGCCTAGCCATAATAGCCTCCGATCAAACTACATCATCAAGTAGGTACACCTCACTGCATTTCTCCAAAAATAGTATTTATACTTGTTTTAAAAGCATTTTTTATACATGGGTTTTGTAATTAATTTAGCAACTTGCATGCCAATGATTACAACACGCCAGCTAGCAAGGTTGGCAAATGTGGCCTTGATGGTGCTCAGGTAACAGAATAGATACAACTGCTGTATATCAAACGACTGAATACAGGCGACTTTTTACTCCAGATTATTGTTTTGAATGAAAAATGTAACAAAGAGTAAATGCTGCAACACGGGATGAAAGGACATGAAGCTGAGAGGTAATGCACAGGAATAGTGCACATTATCCAGCGCACTGAATTGTTTTAGTTGAATTGTAGTTAGCTTAGTGCTGAATAAGGAACAATTAGATGACAGCTAGGGCTAAGATACTTTTTTGTAAAGCTTTTAGCGCTGTTCCAACATGCCATGCCATCCCGTTCGCTCAATCTATCTTGAAGCAGGGTAAAGAGCGGGGGTGATTCTTTACAGGGTGTTTGCTGGGGACATATGCACAAGGTCGTAAGGCATCATGGCACCTACACCAAACGACTCCACATCGGCCCCTTCGGATGACTTAGCTGATACGCCAAATAAATCCAGGGTATATGCACGAAGTTTTAATAAAATTTCCATCATCGACTCCCTTCACAAAAAAGCTCACTATCCACTTTAATTGTTACGGTTTTTGTGTCGATTTCTTTACAGTTTGGCTACAACAAACCCCTCAAGTCAAAGCAAACCTGGGCTTTAGCTCTTCCAGATTTAACTCCTGCAGAATCTGCTCCAATCTTACTTGTGCATTTTTTCTAGGGCTATTTTTATAGCGCGCAATAATGAGCTCATTCTTCATGGAATGCTCCCAGCCTACCAGCTCCGTGACAGTCACCTGATAGCCATGTGCTTCCAGCTGCAAACAGCGCAATACATTAGTGATCTGGCTACCGAATTCACGCGTATGGATAGGATGCCGCCAGATTTCAGATAACGGTGTTTTACTGAAAGATTCGCTCTTATGCTTGCGTAAGACCTCGGCCACCTCGGCTTGGCAACAGGGCACAAGCACCATGAACTTTGCACGTTTTACCAGCCCGAAGCGGATGGCATCGTCAGTAGCGGTATTGCATGCATGCAATGCGGTCACAATATCGACTTGCTCTGGTAGCGC
This sequence comes from Methylophilaceae bacterium, assembly GCA_035459965.1. Lineage (GTDB taxonomy): Bacteria > Pseudomonadota > Gammaproteobacteria > Burkholderiales > Methylophilaceae > DATHXC01. The sequence goes on along the minus strand of DATHXC010000007.1, from coordinate 32,500 downwards.
TGTAGAGGTAATCGCCTCCTCCACACTAAGATGCTCAAAGGCCATGCGGCTAAACCCTAAGGTCTGCGCTAACTCACGCGACTTATCAACCAGTTCGGCACGCGTCTCAATACCCATCACCGTACCAGCCTGGCGTGCCTTCATGAACAGGTCGTAAAGGATAAAGCCAAGATACGACTTGCCCGCACCATGATCAACTAAAGTTGGATTCTCGTTCTCAGCCAACACCTCCTCGAGCAAAGGTTCGATAAAGTGATACAGGTGATAGACCTGCTTGAGCTTGCGGCGGCTATCCTGGTTGATCTTGCCATCACGCGTGAGAATGTGCAGCGCCTTGAGTAGCTCGATAGACTGGTTGGGCTTGATTTCGGGGATAAGTGACATGGTTATATTTTAACTGATGTAAGGCACTATCTGCTTGATGATTCAAATATGGCGGGCTCGCAATATCTCAAAATGCTAGAATGCACGTAGTTGCCTTGCTGTACCAATTACCGCTCCACTTCAAAATCAAAACTGACGAGAAGGCGAGCCGAAGACAGTGCATAAAGCACGGCGAGGCAAAGCCGACAAAGTAAGTTTTGATTTTCAAGTGGGGCATTATGGCAATTCAGTGGTATCCGGGACACATGACCTCCGCACGCAAAAAAGCGGCGGAAACCATGGAGTTCATCGACATCGTCATTGAGGTGCTGGATGCGCGCGTGCCTGAAGCCAGTCATAACCCGATGATTGAAGAGCTGCGTTTATTCCGTCAACGTCCTAACCTCAAGATACTCAATAAAGCCGATCTAGCTGATCCCGCTGCCACACAGGCCTGGCTTAACCACTTCAATAAGCAGCCCGGGGTGAAAGCGGTTGCTCTATCCTGTAAAAAGCCGGGCGATGCCTCCAAAATCCCCAACCTGTGTAAGGCACTGGCTCCACATCGCGACTCGCCCATCAAGCCGTTGCGCATGATGATTATGGGCATCCCTAATGTTGGTAAATCCACGCTGATGAATGCATTGCTGAACCGCCGTATTGCCAAAGTCGGTGACGAACCTGCGGTGACCAAGACCCAGCAACGCTTTGAGCTAAGCCCACTCATGAACATCACCGACACACCAGGCATGATGTGGCCGAAGATAAAATATGAGTCAGATGGCTACATGCTGGCTGCCAGCCACGCCATAGGCCGTAATGCAGTGATTGATGAAGATGTCGCCCTGTTTCTTGCCGGTGTGGTGCTGGAGCGTTACCCAGCCTTGCTAAATGCACGCTACAAGATTGATGTAACCGGCATGGATGGTGTGGACCTGCTGGAAGCCATTGCCAAACGCAGAGCTTACCGCCTTAAGGGTGGCGAGCCTGACATGGAAAAAACTGCGATGGCATTTCTGGTGGATTACCGCTCAGGCGCCTTGGGTCGCGTCAGCCTGGAAACGCCGGAAAGTCGTCAGCAAATGATGTCAGCTGCGGCTGTTGTAGATGAGCCAACGCCAGTCGTTAACGATGAGAGTACATCTTAAGCAAATACTGCCCTGCCCTTACCTGCCTTTTTCGCTTTGTACATAGCGCTGTCTGCCGCATTAATGAGTGACTCCATGTCCTTACCATTGGCCGGGTAACAACTGATACCGATGCTTACCCCCAATTGACAGGTATGCCCGGCAGCGATAAATGATTGGTTTAAATAACGCAGGATACGCCCTGACAACCCATTTAACTCTTTAATACTGAAATACTGCTCGATAATCACGGCAAACTCATCGCCACCTAAACGTGCCAGAAAATCTGACTCTCTCAATGCAGCCTTGAAACGGCCTGCGGCAAAGATCAGGGCTTCATCACCAGCATCGTGCCCATACTGGTCGTTGATCTGCTTAAACCCATCCAGATCCAGATAAAACAGTGCAAAAGACTGACGATTTCTTTTATTTAAATTGACCATACGCTTCAAGTGAGTTTCGAAATATCGCCTGTTCGGTAGCTGGGTAAGCATGTCGTGAAAGGCATCGTGACTGAATTCATCTGCGGCATTCTTCGAATCTGATGCAATTTCAAATAAATGAATGATTTTTCGATAGCCAAAAACCATAAGCAGGATAATCATCACAACCAGCACTACAGTTCCCCAAACCACCTGTTTTAATGTGCGTTGCGTTTGCAGGTGAATCGCTGTTTTCTCTTCATATAACTTGCCATCAATCTCCTGAAGCAAGCCATCAATCTGTTTCATGACATTGACACCGATCTTGACTGAATTCAAATGAGGGGAATAGGAGCCGGAGTTTGATTGAATCTGGATGGAGGCCTCCATGGTCTGCAGCTTGATATCACTTAATTGCGCCACACGAAGAAATGATGGCCTGAGTTTAGGAAACTCATTCAGCATGCCCGAAAGCTGAACAAATGTAGCTGAAATACCAGCTTTACCTGCGTTGTAAGTCTCGATAAAACTAGCGTTGTTTGTGAGAAGATATCCACGCTGACCAGTTTCGGCTTTAACCAGCGCACCTTGCAGGCTCAGTATTTGATAGCGGACTCGTTCAATTTTATCTTCGTGAACATTAGCTGCAATGAGGTTATATGCGGCAAAGAAAATGACACTCAAAGCTCCCATCAACAGCAAGGAGGCTATCACCAGTGGAAAAATAATTTGTTTTTTATAATTGAGCATAATGAGAATGCCATGGCAATTAGATAAAGCTACACCTCAATAACGGTATTTGCTAGGTATTATTTATACTTAGCAATATCAAAAATCCCCACTCGCAAGACTGGGGATTTTTCATGGGGTCATCATAATTGCAGGTAGCATCAAATAAGTCTAACCGTTAAACTTGTAGCCTGATGCTGTTGCAAGTCGTAGCGGCTGTTCTGAAATAATTCGCCGCACTGGCATTACAAAGATTCATGTTAAACACACTCAATTCCCCGCAACGTGAAGCTGTGAAGTATCTGGATGGCCCCCTACTCGTGCTGGCTGGAGCTGGTAGTGGCAAGACACGCGTCATTACCCAGAAAATCGTCTATCTGATTGAGCAGTGTGGCTATGCCCCCAAGGAAATTGCGGCCATTACCTTTACCAACAAGGCTGCACGCGAGATGCAGGAACGTGTGGGCCAGTTATTGCAAGGCAAACCCAGCAAGGGCCTGACCATAGCCACGTTTCACTCACTGGGTCTGCAGATGCTGCGCCAGGAGGCTGAATTGCTGGGCTACAAGCCACAGTTTTCCATCCTGGACTCATCCGACAGCTTCAAGATACTCTCCGACATACTGGCAACTACTGACAAACAGTTGTTGCGCAAAACCCAATGGCAGATTTCTGGCTGGAAGAATGCCTTTGTAAATCCGGATCAGGCCAAAGCGACCGCAGATGAAGAGCTAACGCATGCTGCTGCCAAGGTTTACCAGCTTTACCAGCAGACGCTGAAAGCTTATCAGGCAGTGGATTTTGATGACTTGATCAAGCTGCCGGTGGAGCTGTTTGAGCAACATCCACAAGCGCTGGAGAAATGGCAGCGCAAGCTCAAGTACCTGCTGATCGATGAATACCAGGACACCAATACTTGCCAATACAAGCTGGTCAAAATGCTGACCGGTATCGAAGGCCGCTTTACCGCCGTGGGGGATGATGACCAGGCGATATATGGCTGGCGCGGCGCTGATGTCGAGAACCTGCGGCAACTGACTGAGGATTTCACTCGCCTTAAAGTCATCAAGCTCGAGCAGAACTATCGCTCAACCGTGCGTATCTTGCGCTCTGCCAACCAGGTAATTGCCAACAATCCCAAACTCTTTGAAAAGAAGCTATGGAGCGAACTGGGCACCGGCGAAATGCTGCAAGTCAGTGCGGCGAGGGACGAAGAGCACGAAGCTGAATCGGTGGTAATGAAACTGATGGCGCATAAGTTTGAGCACCGCACACATTTCTCCGATTACGCCATCCTCTACCGCGGCAACCATCAGGCACGCATCTTTGAGCAGCAACTACGTAACCAGAAAATCCCCTATACCGTCTCTGGCGGACAATCGTTCTTCGATAAAGCCGAAATCAAGGATCTGGTCAGCTACTTGCGTTTGGTCGCTAACGAAGACGATGATCCGGCATTTATCCGTGCGGCTACAACACCGAAAAAAGGCATAGGCAACACCACGCTGGAACGCCTTGGTGAATATGCAAGCCAGCACAAGATGTCGCTGTTTGCTGCGGCCTTTGAAGGTGGGTTTCAGGGCGAATTAGGCAATCGCCAACTGGAAGACCTGCTGAATTTCTGTCAGTACATCAACAAGCTGCAGGAGCGTGCAGTGCGCGACCCAGCGGGCGATGTACTGAACGACATGCTGAGTGCTATTCAGTATGAAGCCTTCTTGTACGATACCGAAGACCCTCGTGCTGCTGAAACCAAGTGGAAGAACGTGCTGGATTTTGTCGGCTGGCTGACAAAAAAAGGCGAGGCCGATGCAGACGGCGAAGAACGTAACCTGTTGAACCTCACGCAAATGGTTGCACTCATGAGCATGCTGGAGGGTCGTGAAGACGGTGAGCCTGATGCCGTTAAACTTTCAACACTGCATGCAGCCAAGGGGCTTGAGTTTGGTCATGTATTTTTGATCGGTGTGGAAGAAGGCATATTGCCGCACCGTGAGAGCGTGGACAACGGCAAGATCGAAGAAGAGCGGCGCCTGATGTATGTAGGCATCACACGCGCGCAAAAATCACTAAACATCTCCTGGTGTAAAAAGCGCAAACGTGCGGGTGAAACAGAGGTATGTGAACCCAGCCGTTTTATCGCGGAATTGCCGCAAGATGATGTACGCCATTTCGGCAGCCCGAATGCCGACCCAGCCGCTAGCAAGGAACACGGCAAGGAACGCATGGCACAGATCCGGGCCATGTTAAATAAAACCACTTAAACAACTTGATTTCAGGAAAGTAAATTATGGGTCTCTGGATGCTGGCGCTTGCCGCTGGTGCATTTTGTATCGGCATGACCGAGTTCCTGCCGATGGGATTGTTACCGGATATCGCACACAGCCTGGATATCTCGATCCCGGCCGCAGGTAATCTAGTGACTGTATATGCATTAGGCGTTGTCGTCGGCGGGCCGTTAGTGGTGGCTTTCACCATCAACTGGCCGCGTAAGCTGACATTGTTACTATTGATGGGCTTGTTCACTGTAGGTAATGCCTTGTGCGCGATGGCACCCAACTATGAAGTGCTGGCTGCAGCCCGTATATTCAGCGCTCTCAGCCATGGTTCATTTTTCGGCATAGGCGCTGTAGTTGCACTTTACCTGGCGCCACCGGGGCAAAGCTCCCGCGCACTGGCGTTGATGTTCACAGGACTCACGCTAGCCAATGTGCTCGGCGTGCCGCTTGGCACCCTGCTTGGTCAGATGACGAGCTGGCGCCTGCCCTTCTGGACGGTATCTGCCTGCGGCATGATCGCAATGTATGCGATCTGGCGTTTCATTCCCGATCTGAGCGGTATGAGCCAACCCAATATTCGGGACGAGATGCGTGCCATGCTGCACCCGCAAACCTTGTTAGCGATGGCCATTACCGCTGTTGGTTTCGCGGGGGTATTTACAGTGTTTACCTACATAACCCCCATCCTGGAAGACCAATCGGGGCTCAGCCCGCATTGGGTCAGTTTCGTGCTGGTATTGATGGGTATTGCCGCCACCATTGGCTTGAATATTGGCGGTAAGCTTGCCGACATCAAGCTGCTACCTACCATTGCAGGCTCGCTACTGGGCATGGCTTTACTTAGCATCTTGTTCGCGTGGACCATGCAATACACCATCCCCTCCATTCTGACGGCCTTCACCTGGATACTGGTGGGCTTTGCCGTGGGGCCAGGCCTACAGAATAACGCCATGAAACGCGCAGGTAATGCGCCACTGATGGCCTCCACCATGAACCAGAGCGCCTTTAATCTCGGCAATGCCGCAGGCGCTTTTCTTGGTGGTGCGGTGATTCACTTCAATTTTGGACTGCAAATGGTGCCGATTGCTGGGGCCGTTGTCGCCATTGCCGGTTGCCTGCTTACTTTGTATAGCATGCGAACGAGCCAAGCGGCTTGAGCTTGCCTTTTTAGCTTGCTTTTTTAAATCACGAAATTCAGAACCAGCCGTAATCTCACCTTTAAATAATCGGGTACCTGTTAAAATAGCGCCATGCCACATATCACACTAGATCAAGCCAGTCTCGCTTACGGACACCACCCTCTTCTCGACCATGCAAGCTTCCAGCTGGACCCAGGCGAGCGCGTAGGCCTCATTGGCCGCAACGGTGCGGGGAAATCCAGCATGCTCAAGGTCATTGCCGGAGAATCCAAGCTGGATGACGGCAATATCTGGCGGGCACCGGCAGTACGTATTGTTTATGTGCCACAGGAACCCGTGCTGGACCAGACACATACTGTCTATGAAGCGGTGGCTGAAGGTCTTGGCGCCATGCAAAAGGTGCTGGTGGAGTATCACGACGTCACCCACAAAATGGGCGAGCCAGATGCCGATATAGAAGCGCTGATGGAGCGCATGCAGGATCTGCAGCACGAGCTGGATGCCAATAATGGCTGGGATATGCAGGCCAAGGTAGAAGCGGTATTAAGCCGTTTAAGCCTGGATGCTGATGTCATGGTCGCCAAGCTATCCGGCGGCTGGCGCAAACGCGTTGCCCTGGGACGCGCCCTGGTGGCTGACCCTGAGGTGCTACTCTTAGATGAGCCAACGAACCACCTCGACCTAGAAGCTATCGAGTGGCTGGAAGAGCTGCTACTCAACTTTAGTGGTGGCGTATTATTCATCACCCACGATAGACGTTTCCTGGACCGCCTGGCCACACGCATAGTCGAGCTGGATCGCGGCAAGCTTACTGACTTTATCGGCAACTATGCCAATTACCTGGTGAAAAAAGAAGAGTTGCTGGCAGTAGAAGCCACGCATGCCGCCAAATTCGACAAGGTACTGGCGCAAGAAGAAGCCTGGATACGCCAGGGCATCAAGGCGCGGCGTACCCGCAACGAAGGCCGTGTGCGCCAGCTGGAAAAATTACGGCTCGAACGCGCTGCACGCCGCGAGCGCCAGGGCAATGTCAAACTCACACTGGATACCGGTGAGCGCTCAGGCAAGCTGGTGGCCGAGCTTGAGAATGTGGTCAAAGCTTATGGCGACAGAACACTGATCAATGGCTTTACTACGCGCATTTTACGTGGCGACCGTATCGGCCTGCTAGGTCCTAACGGTATCGGCAAGACCACCCTGCTGAAACTGATTTTGGGTGAGCTTGAAGCCGACAGTGGCAGCATCCAGCGCGGCACCAATATGAATGTGGCCTACTTTGACCAGATGCGTGAGCAACTGGATGAAGAGGCCACACTGGCCGATACCATCAGTCCCGGCTCCGACTTTATCGAGATCGGCAATGAGCGCAAGCACGTCATCAGCTACCTGGAAGATTTTCTGTTCCCGCCGCAGCGCTCACGCTCTCCCGTGAAGTCGCTATCCGGCGGCGAGCGCAACCGTTTGCTACTGGCGCGCCTGTTTGCCCGCCCAGCCAATGTATTGGTGCTGGATGAGCCGACCAACGATCTGGATATCGATACGCTGGAATTGCTGGAAAGCCTGTTACAGGATTTCCCGGGGACGCTATTCCTGGTCAGCCATGACCGCGCTTTTCTGGAAAACACCGTCACGCAGGTCATCGCTTTCGAAGGTAAGGGCCAGCTGACTGAATTTGGTGGTGGCTATGACGACTGGCAACGCTTTACCCAACAACGCACAGCGGAAACCCTGGCAGAAGCGAAGTCTTCAACAAACACGCATTCAACACCTAAGGAAACAATAGCCAAATCTGGAGTGACCAAGCCACAGGCCAGCAAATTGAGCTTCAAGGAAACCAAAGAGCTGGCAGAAATCCCGCTTACTATTGAAAAGCTGGAAGCCGAGCAAACAAGCATTAACGCCAAGCTGTCTAACCCCGACCTATATCGGGATAAACCGGATGAAGTGAAAATGTCGCAAGCCAGGCTTAAAGCGATTGCCACACAACTGGAACAGGTAATGCTGCGTTGGGAAGACCTGGAAAGCAGGAGCTAGCTAGGCCAAATCTGGTTGGCCATGGAGTTCGAAAAGCAACTGGGAAGCCAATTAAAAAACTGGCGCAACAAACTAATTAAGCACCAGCTTCATCGTTGTCTCCATCGCCAGGACCATGTCGACGACTTCATTATCCAAGTCCTGCGGCGCACTGTTCCATATTGCGCCCTCTTCCAGTGATACCGCTACCATAGGCAGGATATCAAAATCCACATATGTACCATCGCCTAAATCCAGCACTTTGATACCATCTTCATGGTCTACCAGTTGCCAGTCATCCGGGATTTGTAGTTCGGCTTTAATCGTTACCTGTAATTTTTTCATGCGTTTGTTTCCTTTTTATGGCTATTGCCTGAGACAGCAATCAATACTTTTGCTGTGAGGAGATGAGTAGTGCGTGCAGTATAGTGAGTTTGCCAGCTTTAAAGTGGTAAGCTTTTCAAATCGACCGCAAATATACGAGAGTGATATGAAAAACATCGCATATGTATTACTAGTCATCGGCATTGCCGGCTGCACTTCAATGACTGCCAAGAAAAATGATGGCACAGTCTGGGTACCATTATCTTGCAGCGGTATATTGCAATGGGATACCTGCTTCAAGGAAGCAAACGCGCTATGCCCCAAAGGCTTTAATATGGCTAATAAGAATGAGCAACGTAGCTCGCAGAGCCGTACGATGGAAGTCTCTTGTAAAGAATGAAGCCTCACGCAAGAAATGAAATTTGTTGTAATGAATAATCTATCAGCAATTAATGTTTAGACGAGGGCTCACTGATGGGTAATCTACTGACAGGATATAAAGCCGAAGTGGAATTGCTTGGCGACCGTATGGATCAATCTGTAATACTGGCAGGCAAGCAGCTCAATGAAGTGGTTGAGCGTGCAAGCAACCAGCTGGATGAGCGCATACAGCAGATCAGCGACGAGATCCACGACCAGCGCCAGCTTACCAAAGCCGATATAGAAGGCCTGATTGATTACGCTACCGAGCGTTTCGGCGAGGTACTGGACAATCGCATTGAGAAATTGCGCTTCGAAACTTCCAGCATGATCACCGACAAGATAGACCAGGTGCGCAAAGAACTGACCGAAGCTGCCAGCGAGCAAAAACGTGGGGCGCTACGCAATGCCATGGTGGCAGTTGCCGCATCCATCGTCGTTGGCATACTCTCTCTGTATTACAAAAAATACATGGGCGGCGATATCAACCTTATCGACATATTCCGCTCCACCCTGCTCGCTCTTACTGTTGGCTATGCATTGTGGCTGGTGTTCAAGCAAGTCAGCCGCTATATCCAGGCCAGCCGCCTAAAGCGCAATGCAGTCGTGGTCAGCATGCGCTATTTCGAGGTCCTGCGCCCCAGAGGCGCATTGTGGCAGTTACTGGGCTTCCTGCTAGTTGCCGGGCTTTGGGCGCTTGCCAGCTTTACCACGCTCTTACAGCACTTCTTTCAATAGGCCGCTTACAGGCCTTGTCTGAGTTATCCCTTGTCAGACTGGTGTAAGTCATGTCCGACAGGTATTTAATGACCTGTCCTATTACCGGATTATCTCCCAGCGTTAAAAATGTAACTTCGCAATTCAAACTTTTAACTTGAATTATTAGGAGAACATAACATGGCTGATACCAAAGAAGTGATCACAATTTTGAACAACCTGATCGAGACATCCAAGGATGGAGAAGAAGGGTTTCGCTCATCCGCTGAAAATATCAATGATGGCCTGCTTAAGTCCTTTTTCCTGAGGCGCTCGCTTGAAGTTGCCGGAAGCGCAAAGGAATTGCAAGAGGTAGTGCGCTCACTGGGTGGCGAACCGGAAACTACAGCAAGCATTACTGGCTCTTTACATAGACGCTGGGTAGATATCAAAACAGCGATTACCAGCAATGATAATCTTGCCGTGCTCAACGAAGTCGAGCGTGGTGAGGATGTCGCCCTCAAGGCTTACAAAGAGGCTGTAGTGCAGGACTTGCCGGTGTATGTACGTGACATAGTGCAAAAGCAGCTGGAAGGTGTGCAGCGCAACCACGATGAGGTAAAAGCCTTGCGCGATCACGCTCGTGAGCTTGAACATCATTAAGACTGTCTTATTTACAATGTAAGAAAGATCGGGGTATATAAATTAACTTATATACCCCTTTTTACTTGTCCGTGGAGATGATGATGAAACAGGCCATGCCAAATAAAAAAGGTACAGAGAGAAAATCCAATCCGGCGCAACATCAAAATCGTCAGCCAGGTGTCGAAAGCCGTATGCACCCAGAGCCGGAGTATGTAAAGCCAGGTTACCGTGCCAGCGACAAGCTCAAGGGTAAGGTAGCCATTATTACAGGTGGTGATAGCGGTATTGGACGCGCTATCGCCATTGCATTTGCATTAGAAGGTGCGGATATTGCGATTCAATATCTGGAGGAACAGGGAGATGCAAAGCAAACCAAGAAGCTGGTGGAAAAGACTGGTCGTCGCTGCCTGCTGATCCCGGGAGACTTGCGTGATATTCCATTTTGCCAATCGATTGTAGATAAAACATTAAAAAAATTCGGCAAACTGAACATAGTTGTCAATAACGCCGCAGAACAATTTCCCCAGGAAAGTTTACTGGATATCGATGCAGGCCAGATGGAAGATACTTTCCGCGTTAACATCTTTCCTTTATTCCATATTATCAGGGCCGCCCTACCTCACCTGAAGAAAGGCAGCAGTATCATCAATACTGCTTCCGTCACCGCTTATCGCGGCAGCGATCACCTGCTGGATTACTCTTCAACCAAGGGCGCGATCGTCTCATTTACCCGCTCACTTTCCAAGCAACTGATTAAAAAAGGCATCTATGTAAATGCAGTTGCCCCTGGCCCTATTTGGACGCCACTCATCGCATCCACTTTCACTGCTAGGGAAGTCAAGAAATTCGGCACGAACACCCCTATGGGTCGCGCTGGCCAACCAAGTGAAGTTTCCCCCTGCTATGTCTTTCTAGCCTCTAACGACTCTTCCTACATAACTGGGCAAGTATTGCACCCAAACGGTGGCGAAGTCATCAATACATAATCATGAAGAATTCATTGAACCCGCTCCATCAGGATATGGCGCTGTGTGCTCGCATGGGCAAGTTGCGTTATGTCAATGATTTAAAACCCGGATTTTCCCGTAAACAACATGGCAAAGTTTTTCGTTATCTTGATATTGATGGTAAACCATTGAAAAATGCGTCTCACCTTGCACGCATCAAGTCACTCGCTATTCCACCGGCATGGACCAATGTATGGATATGCCCATTGTCGAATGGACATTTGCAGGTGACAGGTCGCGACGCTAAGGGGCGTAAGCAGTATCGCTATCACAAGCAGTGGCGGGAAGTACGCGATGAGGTTAAATATGAGCACATGATCGATTTCGGCCTGCACCTCCCGATGATCAGGCAAAAGGTAGATGAGGATTTATCGACGCCGGGCTTGAGCAGGAAGAAGGTACTCGCCACTATCATCTACCTCCTCGAAAACACCATGATTCGCGTGGGCAATGATGAGTACGCCAATAGCAACAAATCATTCGGTCTCACTACCTTGCGCAACCGCCATGTTGAAGTGAATGGCAGTGATGTCAAATTCCACTTTCGTGGCAAAAGCAAGGTAGATCATGAGATTAAACTGCATGATAGACGGATGGCGCGCATCATTCAGCGTATCCGGGATTTGCCAGGGCAGGAGCTTTTCCAGTATGTGGATAGCGATGGCACACGCCACTCGGTAGATTCGTCAGACGTAAACGAATACCTGCAGCAGATTACTGGCCGCAACTATACGGCCAAGGATTTTCGTACCTGGTCAGGCACTATGCAAACTACAATGGCGCTAAAAACCCTGGAACGATTTGAGAATATTACTCAAGCTAAAAAGAACGTAATACAGGCTATAGAAGCTGCCTCGAAAAAGCTCGGTAATACACCGAGCATTTGTAAGAAATCCTATGTCCATCCCCTCATTATCGAAAGCTATATGGCGGGTGCCATGTTTGACCTGATTGAATCCAATCCAAACTTGCCAGATGAAGACCAGGCGCTCGAGTATGTCGAACAGTACATCCTCAATCTGCTCCAGAACAAGCTCGGCTCAGCATCGATTGATAAGCATGCTTAATCTTTGGAATTCTTTGGCTGACTCTCCTTGGTTTCGTCGAGCTTAGTTTCGCCGTGCTCCCTCCTCTGCTTATTTACAATTCTCGCTGCCACTTCCTCTTCCCGGTTAGGGTAGCGATGATCTTTGCGAAATTCTTTAACCAGTTTTTTATATTCACGTTCACGTTTAGGGCTAGCGCCTGCTGGCATGATAGTTCTCCTAAAGTAATTGAAAATTAAGTGACATTAATCATTACTGCACGCCTGGATTACCAGTTGCCGGTTGAACAGGCACAGACGGAACCGTACTTGCTGGAGGCGCGTTTCCAGGCTGATTGGCAGGAAGCGTCGTACCATTTGGATTGGTAGTAGGCGCGGGCTGTGCTTGTGGGTAGCTTGAAGCCCCCCCATTATCCAAAGGGACAGTTCCTAATGCACCATTATTTTGACTACCACTATTCTGGTTGCCATTTTGCTGAAGTTGAGTACCTTGTTGCTCCTGAACTGTACGTGTTTCTGCAGGGCTTAAAGCTGGCGGTCCAGGGTTTCTCTCTGTACTCAATGGGTCATTAACGACCCCAGCTTTAATAGTCTTTTCTGCAGCCATCGCAGAACCTACGAAAAGCGTAAATATAACCGTACCAACTGATAATAAAGTCTGACTTTTCATCACTGTCTCCTTATCTCTTAAAAGATTAAGGGTAACGATTTAGCTTGCGAGAGGCTGTAGGAATATTACTGAAAAATTTGTAGGTGCTTTTAACCAGGGAGGAGTTATGCCGGGATAGGGATATCAAACTCGGTATTGCAATTAGCACAGAACAATGGCTCGATCTCACCGTGTACCTTGAGTTTGACTAAATGCTGTTCATCGTCGTTCATAAAGCATGCCGGGCAAGGCAGGCTGTCCCCAGACGCTAAAAGCTGCCAGCAGTTACCAAATGCCTGAATCGATTCAGCAGGATAATGCTTGGCTTCCATCCATTTAACCAGATGCTTAAAAATCCATGGGTTTTGCATTTTTTCCCCCTGCCTTATCTGCCTGACTTACATGCTGCACCCGATTTAACAAGGCTGCAAGCATGCATTACACACTGAAACTATCGCTAGTAACAAGTAGGAGCCATCTGACATAAAAACAGGACAAACCCCACGCTACTTTTTGATATTTATGGACTAGCTTGATTATTTAAGCACTTAATATCTAAAGGAGAACGTGATGTTTTTTATTGGATGGCAAGGAGTATATGCAGTTATCGCCTTATGTATTTTTGTTTGCTTATTAATCTGGGGCTTTGCAAGAGCGATTGAGTAATAAGCAAGTCAAGACATTTGAAGGTCAGATAGCTCCTACATATTTTTCAGCGGCTTATACCTAACAAACCTAATGCTGCTATATATGATCATGCCTGGTGATTACTATAAGCATAAGGGGTAGGTAATGGGTGATAGTGACTTGATTTTTGGCAACACTCACACGTGGAACTCAGACCATAATGCAATTTATTTTTCAGCCATTAATGGCAATGAGCTGTATACATTTGCAATCAGCCAGAATGACATCAATGCGCATTTCAAAAGCATTAATACAAAATTTACAGCGCTGTACAATTTCAGAAACAATGAACTTTGGGCCCACCGCATTGCCACCGAAGCATTGAATACAATAAGCCCAAATGCAGGTGAGGTCATCGTCATTACACCTGCCGTTATCAATGCTCGTATCCTGAATGCAAGCCACGCCAGCCCACAATCAAACAAAGACACAGTTAGTACAAATATACTCGCTTGTTAAAATGTTTGAAAAACTTGGTGCCCCCGACACGAATCGAACGTGTGACCCTCCCCTTAGGAGGGGGATGCTCTATCCACTGAGCTACGAGGGCATTTGAGCTGGTACTGGCTCACATAACAGCCGCAACATTTTCTCACAATATAGGTCTAGTCATTACACTGTAATGAAAAATTCTACTGAAACATTACATATCGCCCGATAATCAGCTTACATACCTAGGATATCCGTATGAAAATTTATATTGTAGTCGCCCTGCTTGGCTTAGGTTTTCTGGCTTACCGACTTGTTAGTGTGGCAGCTAACTTACCTCAAACTGGTCAGCCTGCGCCTGCATTCAATTTGAAAGACTCGAATAACACCCAGCATCAGCTCTCTGACTACTCTGGAAAATGGTTGGTGCTGTATTTTTACCCGAAAGACGATACGCCCGGTTGCACCAAGGAGGCTTGTCATTTCAGGGATGATTTGTTTGAGCTGGAGAAGCTGGGTGCCAAAGTGGTGGGTGTGAGCGTAGATGACTCTGAGTCACATGCCAAATTTGCGGAGAAATACAAACTGCCATTCCCGCTACTGGCTGATAAAGATGGCAAGGTGGCAGATAGTTATGGCGCTTTAACCAACTTGGGCATTTTCAAAATTGCAAAGCGCTATACATTCTTGATCGACCCCAAAGGCAATATTGCCAAAAGCTATTTGAGTGTTGATACATCCAGGCACTCACAGGAAATCATTGACGACCTCAAGAAACTGGGCGAGAAAAACTGATCACCTAGCTGCACCACCTGCCGACTTACACTAAACCCAGAAGCAATAACACAGCCCGTTTTACTTCTTTGGGGCTTGCGCCTGCTTGCAACCCTTAAGGCTGCTGGTGGGGTTTAAATCTAACGTCGCATCACTACCGGTGATATCGAGTGTAGTAATGCCGTTGCTGTAGTGCATTGAGGACTGTGAGCTGACTGCCTTGTTAAGTGCGACTTCCCTGTCCGGCAGGATCAACCAGACTGCAGCGCCATTATCTATAGTACGCACGTAAAATTTCTTTCCGGCATCGCATAAATACTCGGTTGAGTTTTCTGGCTTATATGAATCTGCCTCTGCTTTGGTGCCGCCGCCAAACGGCCATACACTGAAGCCGCCGCAGCCATTTAATAGCAATACTAAAAGTAATGCTGAATAGCCAAATTTATTTCTCATGTAATTCCCTTGTGCCTTGTCGCCCACTAAGCACTGCTTAGCTAGACTGGATTGCTAAAACGACAATTGTATGTGATATGAAGCGTTATCGGAATCTAGATTGCATGTGTACTCACAGTTAAGCCGAGCCTCCAATATGCCTGCGCGATGTTATATAGATAACACTACAACAAATAAGCGCGCCAAAGTAGCTACCTGCAATTACATCACTCAAGAAGTGATAATTGGTGAGCATGAGCGCAATAGCCAACCCTAGCCATGTGACTAGGTAAAGATCGCGGTACAGTGGATAAAATTGCCATAATCCTACAAAAAATGTCGTGAATACAACCATGTGTCCAGAGGGAAAGCCATCGAAACCATTCTCACCAGAGAACCAGTGCATGCCATCAAGACTATGATCTGTAAGCCATATTCGCGTTTCTATCCTGCCGAATACAAGCTTTAATAATGTTTTCACGATGAAGGACAGTGGCAAGGCGATTCCTGTAATCAGGAAAAAAACTCGGTGCTTATTTTTAATACCACGGCTCTTAAGATAAAAATAAGCCGCCCAGCTCAGGGTAGAGAGCACGATAACACTCAGTAAAAGTAGATCCGGGATATCAGAGGTATAGATATTGATTAGCTTATGGCTTCTTACGTTTAAATCAATCCAGATTGCAAGAGGCTCATCCATGTATAGATAACTGGCTACCGACATAAGCAGTGCGGCAAATGATATGAGGATGGTGTTTTTGAGTTGCATGCTGAGGCCTAAGAACTGTACTTGATAATGGAGCTTTTTGGGATGCCACTAAATTTAATAATTGCGAGACTTATTGTTGCGAGATGTTTGGCAGTTTAACTGGTGTTTGCTGGTTTTTCACGCACTTAGCAGATTTTTGTCCTTAATTGGCAAAGCAGTTTAGCTAGATATTAACGATTAGGTCGTTATGGTTAACTAGCCTACACTCAGATACCGGCTATTCGGATATTTTAAGAGAACGTGATGGATAAAGTTAATCCACAGCAAGCAGCGCATCTGGAAACAGCCCGTATTTTAACGATGGAAATGGTAACCATAGCGACAACAGCGGCAAGAGAGCTGGGTTATTACGGGATTAATGATCAGCAGATGATCAGTGCAGTCATTAATGCCATGGCCAGTAATTACCTGGCAATTACCCTCAATAAAAATTAGTCATCCAAATAAGTCGCTCTTGCGACTTAAATCAAGATTCCGCGTAAGTGCATGGCCTACGAAAAGTTAGGCATTATCCCTACATTTTTTAGACGCCACTAACAGCATGATGAATGCATCAAATTAATACAGGATTTAATCATCATGCATTCACAATATTATGCAGCATCAACAGAGATACCCAATCTTGCTGAAGTTAGAAGCTACTTCTCCGAACAAGCCATGAAGCTTGAGTTGGTGCAGGCAGTAGACTCTATCAATAAAGTAATAGCGCCAAAACTAGAGGCGCTACGATTCAAAATGGAAGAGCCCTATGATGAAGTAATGCTCGTTGATACCTACACTGAACGAGTTCTGAGGCATATTCCAAATTACGAAGTGTTGTGTATCTCAAAAACGTTGGAAAGACTACATGAGCTAAATACGCATTAGCATATTATTTAGGATTAATAAGTGAATGCTATCCGAGGCTGCTCAGAATACGGTGTGATCGTACGATCGGGACATTTCAGGTCTTTAAAACTGAAAGTATTTATAAAATTTGTATCGCTTTTGTCGTATAGATGTTAAGTGTTGCGCGACTTAATATTAGCTAATCTTCGATGATTGACGGCGCGTGCTACCAATAGCTGAGATACTAGTTTAGCTAGGCCTTCCAGCGTCTTCTTCTGGTAAGTATTCAGTACGTTAGCTTTGCGGTCAATAACGCACAAGGTACCAATAGTTTCACCCATGGGGAGCAGTATTGGGGCGCCGCAATAGAAGCGGATTGCTGGGTCACCTGTTACTAGAGGATTATCAAAAAAGCGTTCATCTTGGGTCGCATCCTCTATTTCAAGTGTTACAGAGTCCTTAATCGTCTGCGCACAGAATGCATATTCCCGATCAGTCTCTGTAATACCTGGCAGGCCAACATTAGATTTGAACCATTGCCTTTTTTCATCAACGAGAGATATGAGACTAATAGGGGTTTCACATACATCACTGGCAATTGCCGTAATCGTATCGAATATAGCCTCATAGGGAGAATCTAGTGCACTCAGTTGAATAAGTGCTTGAATTCGTGCCATTTCTTTTAATTCTGTATCAATTTGACTTTGCATGACTTACCCCTCCGTTGAGGAACGGTTTTAATTGTAGACTATTTTTAAATTCCCTATGTGCGTTAGCCCACATATGGTCATTAAATTCGCGGCACATGTAAAGTCGAACGACCCAAGCGTTATTTATTTCCAAGTGTCGGAAAACGGCACATGCGTTTTTCGTTCACGCTTGGTTAACATTAAAAAATGTGTTCAGCGTATTTACGTATGCTATTGATTTTGTTGGTGCCCGGGGCCGGAATCGAACCGGCACGACCTTACGATCGAGAGATTTTAAGTCTCTTGTGTCTACCAGTTTCACCACCCGGGCGGATGTAACTACTTTAGGGAAAATACTTGAGTAGCTGGAAGTTTTGCGGTGCGTATTTTAACCTTACTGGGCTTTTTAAGCAAAAGAATCCATGCCGGATTTTCGGCATATGTTTGTAGTCATTTGAAGGTTATAAGCCTAATAGGATATTTGTCCGGAAATGTACCAAGCAGTCTGATTGTCTTTATTGGCAATATTGCCCAAATCGACATAAGCCGCTGTCAGCGAGAAGTTTCTAGTTGGAAACCAAGTCAGGAAAATATCCTTGGCATCATCCTCTTTAAACACTCCTAGGTTATCAGGTTTGGCACGGTACTCTGTGCCCAGCAGGACCTGATCTGTCAGCATGACTGCGGCTGATACTGCTGGTTGCAACTGATAGCTATCATGCCTGTCACCGCCGAAACCAAGGATACCGAATTGGTTGGCTTTGGTGGCTTGCAGGGTGCCGTTCAGCAGCAGGTTTCTGCCCCATATAGCGCCAAGGTATAACTTGGTTGCAGCAAGATACATATCAACACCTGTTGCATCTTTTGCTCCCAGTGCCTTTGGCACAAGATCAAAATCTTCATTGTGTTTGATGTGCGCACCAAGTGCAATTTGCGGCAGCCAGGTATCTTGGTCGTAAATTGCATCCCCAATCAACCTGACTTTCACACCCAGCGTGTTCACGCGAATGGTCTCGCCAGGCACGGTATTGCTTAGCCCGAATTTTTGCTGACTTAATGAAATTTCAACACGATTGTTTATTCCCAGACTAATCCCGCCAGTACTTAATTCAAATCCGCCGCGCGTCTTAGCCTCTGTGTAGAAGAGTGAGCCGCCAATCTGCCCATCAGTACCATAGCCTGAAATTAAAGCCCAGGGAGTTAGTCCACCGCCTGCGGAGCCTTCCATTTGTACGACACCCCCCGTTGCCAACAAACGATCTCCAGCATAGGCTGGCCCGTTGAAGCTGGCTAGCATAGTTAATGCTATAAAAAAAATGAGGGTTAATTTATATATGGCTGATTGATAAATTGTGCTCATAAATGCGATTCCGTAATTTTTAGTAGGCGTAAAATTTTTGCTGTGTATCAATTTTCATTGATTGTGATCGCAAATTTAATGCCATAAATAGCTATTATTTATCAGCGCTTATTGTTTAATAGACTTGCCATTAAAATCGCTATGATGACAATGTTCTACATTTTTGGATTGGTTATGAAAAATACACTTAACTTAGCATTAGTCATCATCCTCACTCTACTAAGCATGGCATGTGCGCACACTCCGCCCGATAAAACGCTGTTCGACAGAATTGGCGGTATACCTGTACTAACGGTTGTTGTTTCAGAAACTATAGACCAGGTAAGCACTGACCCTAAAATAAAGCGGTCATTTGAAGGCATCAAACTAGCCAAACTTAAAGAGAGTGTCGTGAATCAGCTTTGCAGGCTGACTGGCGGAGGTTGTGAGTACGATGGCGAAACCATGAAAAATTCACATGCTGATTTAAAAATCACCACTGCCGAGTTTGAGTTGTTCGTTCAAGCTTTTCGCGATGCGCTGAACAGACATGTAGCAACCAGAGAGAAAAACGAACTTTTGAAAATCTTGGCACCGATGAAGCGCGATATCGTTAGTGACAAAACATAATCCATCACTATAAGGTAACGACCCATGTTGAATCATCATTCTCGCCAGCTGCATATAAGCTTGTGGGTCATTTTTTCATTAGGTATGGTAGCAAATGCATGGGCCGGTGAGCTTACTATACAAGTGAATGACATGGCAGGCGCGCCCATAAGCGATGCTGTGGTTTACGCGGAAGCCAATAACAAGGTGCCGGGGCAGCCTGTAGGGACTGCTGCGATTGAACAGAAAAATCGCCAGTTCATGCCACTGGTTACAGTGATTCAGACAGGTTCCAGCATTACCTTCCCTAATAAAGATACAGTCAGGCACCACGTTTACTCTTTCTCTCCAACCAAGACCTTTGAACTTAAGCTGTATTCAGGCGTGCCGACTGTACCCGTGGTGTTTGATAAGCCAGGAACCGTTGTTCTGGGCTGCAATATCCACGACCAGATGCTGGCATTTGTGCATGTAGTAGACACGCCCTACTTTGGCAAAACTGACGCTAGCGGAAAAGTTAAACTTAGTGACCTGCCCAATGGTCAATACGTAGTTAAGGCTTGGCACTATGCATCAGTAAAAGAAAACGTGGTGGTAGAGCAACCATTGAACGTGAAGGGCTCAGAACAAGTAGCCATGAAGATAGACATCCAGTCATCATCACTAAGAAAACCTTAAGCGATGCAATTAACTTTATGCAATTCAAGAGTTTAAAAAGTCGTATTGCTGTTGTTTTTCTGACGCTGATCCTGTTAATTCAGATTGTCGGCTCTATCGCTATTAAACTCAGTATTGAAAAAAATGCCCGCGCATCAGTGAACGAACAACTGCAGATTGGCGAGAGAATTTTCCGCAGCCTTCTGGAGCAAAACGGTGAGAATTTAAGTCAGGGAGCGCGCATCCTGGCGACTGACTATGGATTCAGGCAGGCCATTGCCAGTAACGACTATGAAACTGTACTTTCCGCACTCAGTAATCATCAGTCGCGCATAGGTGCGGATATTGCCATTTTTTATGCTCCAGGACGCGATAGCCTGACGATATCTGGAAGCCTGCCGGAAGATGTTGCCAGAGGAAAAGTTAGTGCGCTGATTAAAAGTGCGCAGAACAACGGAGATACTCGCGATTTTGTGGTGTTCAAAAACCAGCCCTACCAGTTAGTCGCTGTGCCAGTAAAAGCACCGTTAACTATAGGCTGGATTGTCATGGGCTTTAAAATCAATAACGAGCTTGCCCAGAAGCTGAATAAACTGAGCAATCTGGAAGTTACGTTTATTAGTAAATCCAACGATAGTCACTGGTCATCCATGGCATCCACGCTGAATATGGCCTCCAGCGAGGAACTGGTCGCAATAAGCGCTGAAAAAATATCCAAGAAAAGTAGCTCCGATCACCCTGATAACAGTGAAATTGACATTGGCAAAACTGACTATGGCACACGCTACGTGGCTATTTTTGATACACCCGACCAGGCCCTCTTCGCCGTATTGCAACGCTCTATTGATGAAGCTACGGCACCTTATAAAACCTTGCAACTTAATCTATTGATACTCACCATCATTGGTGCCCTCGTTTTTATCGCGGGAATTTTTTACATTTCAAAACGTATCACCATGCCGATAACAGAACTGGCAGAAACGGCAAAACAACTAGAAGCTGGCAACTACGATATCATGGTTCATAGTGATAGAAAAGATGAGTTAGGCAAGCTGGGTAACGCATTCAATAGTATGAGCGAGGCGATCGCTAGCCGTGAAAAAAGCATACTCAAGTTAGCCTATTGGGATGAAATGACACAATTGCCTAACCGCGCGTCTTTCATGCTGCAACTGGGCCAAGCCATGGCCGTGGCTAAAGAAAAAAATGAGTCACTCTCCGTATTGGTAATGGATCTGGACAGGTTTAAACAGATCAACAATATTTTGGGGCAATCATCCGGCGATGAGCTGTTGCATGCGGTTGCAGAACGCATCTCCTCCTCTACTCGTCGTAAAAGTGATGTGGTTGCGCGATTCGGGGGGGATGAGTTTGCCGTTTTACTACCTACCGCCAATATTGCAATCGGGCTGAGTGTCGCATCCGCGCTAATTAAAACGCTAGAGACCCCTATCCAGGTTAATGACCAGTTTGTGGATATTACAGCAGGGCTTGGTATCGCCACTTATCCTGACCATGCTGAGAATGAAGAGCAGTTACTCAGTCGTGCCGAAATGGCCATGTATAAATCGAAAGCCAGCAACTCAGGGGCCATCGTATTTGAACCGGCTTTTGACATCAGTAGTCAAGATAACCTCTCCCTCAGCTCTGAGCTCAAGAGCGCTATCTCTAATAAAGAACTTGCTCTGTACATACAGCCAAAAATTGACCTGATTACGCGCAAGGTATGCTCGACAGAGGCCCTTATTCGTTGGAAGCACCCGAAAAAGGGACTGGTCTTCCCTGATGAGTTTATTCCATTCGCAGAACATACCGGATTGATAAGAAGTATCAGCTTACTGATGTTGTCGGAAGCCGCCGCACTAAGCGCTACTTGGCGAGATCATGGCATTTATATACCAATCGCTGTCAACATATCGGCACGCGACCTGATTGACCACGACTTACCTAATAAACTGAACAATATCCTGAATACCCATCACGTAGACACCTCTGCCATTTCGTTGGAGATAACCGAAAGCAGTATCATGGATGACCCTCTGCGTGCGCAACAGACTTTGGATAACCTATCCCAAATGGGCGTCAAGCTTGCCATAGATGACTTTGGTACTGGCTACTCGTCACTTTCTTATCTAAAACGATTACCAGTCAGCGAATTAAAAATTGATAAGTCTTTTGTACTAAAAATGGAAGAGGATGACAGTGACAGCAAAATTGTCCGCTCCACCATAGACCTAGGACACAATTTGGGCCTGAAGGTCGTTGCAGAAGGGATAGAAAACGAGAAGGTGTGGGATTTATTGAAAGAAATGGGTTGCGACTATGGCCAAGGTTATTTTATGAGTAAGCCAATGCCCGCACAGGATTTTCTAGTATGGATGTCAAGGTGGGATGATAGTGGCACGCAACAAGTAAAATCAATTGCCAAGAGAATTCCCAAGAAGCGCTTGTCTTAATTTGATGTCCTAACACTGTCAATTCTTCATCATTATTGATGACAAAAAAAGGAGGCTATTGCCTCCTTTTTTATTTTAACAACTGCTAAAAATACTTACTGTCTGATGATTTCAACCCTGCGATTGACGGGATTACCAGTTTTAGGGTCATTTTCTGCAATCGGTTGTGAGAAACCATAACCTTTCACTGTCAAGCGGCTTGCATCTATGCCCTTACTCACCAGATAATCACTAACAGCCTGAGCACGCCTGGTGGAAAGATCCAGGTTGTAATCTTCCTTAGAACTATCTCTCTTATCCGTATGGCCAACCACTTCAGCTTTGGCATCGCCCCAGCCTTTTACCGTAGTAATTGCGTTGTCTAGCACAGGGAAAGATATCTGCTTGATTTTTGCACTGTTATATTCAAACTGTACGTCTGGTACTACTTTTTTAGGCAATTCAGCCGGTACTGGCTTAGTAGCAGTCGCCGCCATTTTTTCGCTTGCTCCAGAATTTAGTGGTTTAGCTTTTGCAACCAGATCGGCCTTATTGATCTCTGGCATATCTGGCGCTACAGCCTTACAGATTTTGTAGTTTTCAATATAGTCAGGCTGTGTAAAGTCAGGCACATCACCGCGATTCACATCCAGTTTACTTAATAGATCACCCTGACTGGCATAAGTACGCGCGAATGCGAGGTAGTAATCTTTCTCGGTATTACTATAGGTTCTCCTTGCCTGAAAATATTCATTCTCAGTATCCAACAAATCCAGCAAAGTACGCTGACCAATATCAAACTGTTTGCGATAAGCCTCACGCGCCTTTTCAATCGACAATTGGTGCTGGTCGCGATAGCCAAGCTGCTCTTTCAAACTGCCGATATCGTTGTAAGCGATTACCAGTGTCTGGCGTGTATCCACGCAGGCTTTGTCACGCAAATCTTGTGAAGTATTAAGCTTTTCCACTGTTTGACTAATCACTGATTTGTCAGTTAAGCCATTGAATAAATTAAATGTTGCAGTTAACTGCAAAAGATCTGCAGCGGCAATACTATTCTCACCATTACTGCTGGCCTGCAGGTTTTTCGTGGCTTGCAGATCCAGCCTTGGGTAGTATTTAGCACGTTTGGATTTAACTTCCTCCTCCGTTGCAACAATATTCTCTATTGCCGACAATAGTTCAGGATTTTTCTGATAAGCAAAATTCAGTGCTTCAGTCGCCGTAGGTGAAACCCCTGCTTTAAAGAACTCTACTTCAGGCAAATTAGCTGGTGGCATCTCTCCAGTTAAGCGTTGATAACGCGCAGTTACGTTTTGTAGATTTGTACTCTCAGTGAGCAAATTCGCTTCAGCCAAAGCCAAACGTCCACTCGCCTGCTCCAGATCAACACGGCGCGCAACGCCTGCAGTGACCCGCTCTTCTATACGATCAAACAGTTGTTTATGCGCAACATAGTTATCCTGTGCATAGCTTGATAGCTGGCGGTAACGCTGCACATCAACATAAGCCTTGACAGTCTCCAATGCAATGCCTTGCATCGCACTTTGTAATTCGTAATAACGCACCCGTGCTGCATGGCCCAAGCGACTTACCTCACTACGCGTCGCAAAGCCATCAAAAATCATCTGACGCAATATCAGTTGAGTCTGACTGTTTGGAAGTGCTGTGTTATTGACATTGGGTGTCAACTGCTCTTGATTCCTGAAGGTCGTCACCAAGTCAGCTCGTGGGTAATAGCCACCACGTGCAGCATTCTGCTCTTGCTCTGCGGCTTTATAGTTATGGTAGCGTGCCTGAACCTCAGGATTGGCAGTCACTGTTTTTTCAATCAATTGCTGCAATGTGAATGATGAATCCGCATTGGCAACGCTAGTTAGAAAAAAGCTGTTAAGTACGAATGTAGGTAAAACTAAAAACACGAAATAGATTTTTTTCATGCGCAATAAATTTTGAGTCAAAATTGAGATTCTCTATAAATATTTTAGATTAATGGGGTTGTTTATACATTAACTTTTCTGGTGTATGCAACTTTATATAAAAATACACCTAGAATGTCACTATATTGTGACAAGCTAACTGCAAATTCCATGCCAATGATTTTTTAGAGATTATAGTCATCAAAAAACTGGCTCTCATTTTACAAGCAATAAAAAAAATCTTGCCTAAGATTTCTTTAAGCATGGCTACGCTTTTAATTCTGATAGAGTTCTCTGGTGCCACCGATTTTACCAAGCTGGCAAATCTTGCCAGCCAGCGTTATGGAGATTCTGCAAGAAGTGCGGTTTTGAGATTGCAAACAACTGTCAACGAGCTGAAGTCTGCTTCAGATATTGAAAAAGTAAAACGCATCAATGAGTTTTTTAATACCGAAATTAAATACTTTGATGATGACATCAATATTTGGGGTGAAACAGACTATTGGGCCACACCTTTAGAGTCTTTAGGTAAGGAGCGAGGCGACTGTGAAGATTTCAGTATCGCAAAATACATATTCCTTAGATCACTCGATATTCCCAATGACCGCCTCAAGCTCACATACGTTCGAGCCCAGATAGGCGGCCCGCACAGCAAGGTGTTTGTGGCGCACATGGTCTTGAGCTATTACGCCACGCCAACCTCCGAGCCTATCATTCTTGACAATCTGATTGCTGATACTCGAGTAGCTTCACGGCGTACAGATCTGATACCGATTTTCAGTTTTAACAGCGAGGGCCTGTGGACGGGTGCAGCCAATACCCCCAAAGGCGAGTCGTTGAACAGTCTTTCACGCTGGCGCAATGTGCTGGCGCGGATTCAAGCAGATGGTATAGAGTAATCATGATAAGGAACCGTTATGTCTCTCATTAAAGAACTATGGATGGCAATCATCATCTCCATGGCACTGGCTTTCGGTGCCAGCATTCTTGTCAACACCATATCCAGCAAACATTACCTGGAGAAACAGTTGCAGATGAAAAATATTGATAATGCGGTCTCGCTGGCGCTATCAATATCGCAAATGGAAAAAGACCCAGTGGTGATAGACCTGATGCTCTCTGCCCAATTTGATAATGGGCATTACCAGCATATCAAGCTGAGCGACCCCAATGGCAAGTTAATGGTGGAACGCAAAAATCCGCATCAGGCGCCCGCCGTGCCTGATTGGTTCACTAAACTTATCCACATCAGCGCGCCACCGGGCATTGCCCAGATACAAAGTGGCTGGTCGCAATATGGCACACTATCGCTGGAAAGTACTACAGAATTTGCTTATGAGGACTTATGGAACGGCACACTGATGATGCTATTCTGGAGTACGATTATTGCTACCATCACTGGTTTGATTGGCACTTTAATTTTAAAGGTGATATTGCGCCCGCTGAACGAGATGGTAAACATGGCAGAGGCTATTGGCGATAAAAATTTCATTACAATCAAAGAGCCGAAAACCATCGAATTCAAGACACTTGCACGCGCCATGAATCGCCTTTCAAACCGCATCAAGGAAATGCTGCGTGATCAATCTCAACTATTGGAAGAGTTGCGCCTCGAAGCTAACTATGACGCCATTACCGGTCTAATGAACCGCAAATACTTCATTAGTCGGGTTGCAACTTACGTATCCAATGAAGAAAGCTTTGATGAAGGCGTACTGGTGGTATCGCATATTTCCAATCTTGCTGAAATCAACGAAAAGCTGGGGGGGGTCGAAACTGACGCGTTACTGAAGAAAATGGGTAATGCTTTGCAGGCCATGTGTCATCAATGCCACTCATTAATTGCCGGGCGCCTGACAGGCGCTGATTTTTCAGTATTTTCCAACCTGCCTGTAGACCACCACGCACTGGCTACCCAGATCAAAAATGTGCAGTTAAAGGTCATCGGGGATTTAGTGTCTACTTTCCCTAACTTTAATCTATCAGCCGTATCCAGCAAGGTCAGCAAATCTGACCAGCTAGAAGGACTGAAGAAGCTTATCTCCACTATCAAGGATAAAACTGGGCCGGATGAGATTGATATCATGGACCTGATCAATCGCAATTATGTCAGCACCTATGAAGAAAGTGATGAAGCCGATTGGCGTAATATGCTCACAACCGCACTTGATAGCAAACGCCTCAAGCTTGCTGCTTATCCTGTAATCACAACTAAGGGCAAATTGATCCATGATGAAAGCCCGGTACGCCTGCAGCTAGAAAAAGATGGCGCCTGGATATCCGCTGCCGAATTTATTTCATGGGCAATCAAACTAGATTTGATTACCCGCATCGACGATTCCGTAGTTGCATTCGCAATTGAATCACTGGCAAAGGGCAGCCAGCCTATCGGGCTGAATGTGTCTACAGGCGCCATGTGTAATCCTAGCTACCTGGAGAAGCTAACCGCCCTGCTTACTCAAAATCGATCTATTGCACAGAATCTATGGCTGGAAGTGCCTGAAGATGGAGTATTCAATCAGCTTGAAGATTTCAGGAAGTTCTGCGCTACGCTCAAACCACTGGGCTGCAAAATTGGTGTTGAGCATGTAGGTGCGCAGATATCACGCTTAGGCGAGCTACATGACCTTGGATTGGATTACATCAAGATTGATGCCTCACTGATTCGGGGCGTAGATAGCAATACAGGTAACCAGGCATTTCTGAAAGGTCTATGCCTGATTGCACATTCAATCGGATTAATGACGATTGCCGAAGGTGTTCACAATGAAAAAGAAGTCGCTGCACTTCCCGCACTGGGACTTGATGGTATGACCGGACCTGCAGTGAAACTTAGCTAATATGGGTTAGAACAGGCTGGTTTCGTCATCAATCAGATTTAACTGTTTGCTTTTCATACGCAGGGTCTGTCTCTCAATCAGTCGCTTCTGGGCAGGATCGGGGAAATCAGTAAACCGAATCAGATCGCGGTCTATCAGCAAGGAAATAAGATCTTCCAATACGCGCGCAAGCTGAATATCACTTTCGCGGAATGGGCTCTGCTCTGCAATGGAAGACTCAAGAAAACCTAGATACTCCCTGGAATTGCCATCGATAAACTCCCATTGCTGAGAATTTATCGATGCTGAGTCTAACTGATTAGGGCTTGCCGCCTTGATATTGCCGTCAGCATCCCTGATTACATAAGCCATGCAGCGCCTCTCTCATTAAGCTCTTTCAATCTACGAGTATTAATCCGTCACCAGTTTTTGTTTGGAGAGCAGATCCTGCACGATTTGCTGGTCATTAGTAAAAGAGCCTACTAGGTCAACGCCAGTCAGGGTGATGGTTTGTACTTCCTTGCCCGCATTAAAGCCAGCAGCAAACTCACCATTACTACTGATATGGACAATGGTATCTGCACCCGATTTTTCAAAATGCAGGAAGCTGGCCAAATTACCGGCACCTACATCATGATTTTCACCAACCAGAAGGTCACGTAGATCAAGCACATCCCCACCGGCACTTGCAGATGCTGCATTGAAATCGGTGATAACATCCGCTGCCGCTGCGCCTTTAGCTCCCTGGTCTGTCAGCTCCCACTTGAACACATCAACACCTACGCCGCCGCCAGTCAGGGTATCGTTACCGGCACCACCAAAGATGCTATCGGCACCTAATCCACCGTTGACAACATCGTTACCGGCACCACCGTAGATGGTGTCAGCACCATCGCCACCATTAATGAGGTCATTACCGGCACCGCCGTATATCAGGTCGCTGCCAGTACCACCATTGATAGTATCGTTGCCATCGCCACCATATAGCTGGTCATTATCTGCACCACCATCAATGCTATCGTTGCCCGCACCACCAATAATGATGTCGTAACCTGCCCCACCATTGAGGGTATCGTTACCATCGCCACCGGTAATGTAGTCATTAGCTGCTGATCCAGTGATGTTATCGGCACCTACACCTCCAGCGTAATGATTGCTTGTGGTAGATAGCTTCAATGTAGCTGTAGATGCATCGCCATCAGAGTCCGTCAACGTGTAACTGATATCTTCAGGGGCATATCCTACTGCAGTGGTGTTAACGTTAGAGCTGTTAAACGTAACACTACTAATACGCGCTGAAGCAGCACTATTCGCTTCAACTTCTATGTAACCTATGTTGCCGTAAATGCTTGGTATGACGACATTGCCTTCAGCAAAGCTGGCGAACTGACCTAACAAGTTACCGCTGATATCATAAATAGAATACGTCAATGAAATGACGGTGCCTGATGCGCTACCCAGATTACTTGAAGCAGCACTAACATTTACAACCACATTCTGAACACCTTGTGGATGCGTGGCTGAATTAAACCTGATAATCAAGGTTTCCAGGTTATCGGCATTGGCATTCGATCCACCACTGTTGATGCCAACACCATCATTTGCAGTACCGTTTGGATCGTTATATGTCAATGTAGCGTTTGGCGAATTTACGTTACCTGTTCTACTTACACCAGACAATACAACGCCATTAGCAGTTGCATTTGCAGATGTGTTGAAGAACGTAGTCACTGCTGCATCAGGTGTAGCTGTCGCTGTTTGCACTGCTGGTGGCGTGTATTTGTAGTATCCGTCTTTATCAAACACTAATTGGTTGGCAGGCTCAGTAGAGCTAGTCCAGGTCAAATGACCATTACTAATAGTGTATGTGCCACCAGATGCAGAACCAGTCGAGTTCGCAGTCAGGTTATAAACGACTCCCTTGAAGGTGATGGAAGTAATCGCAGCATTATCCACGATCAGGTCTGCTCCCGACGAAGCCGCAGTAAAACTTGTAACTAATGAACCCGTACTACCATCAGTGCCCGCTGAGGTGATGACATTGCCCTCGAATGCTGTAGAGTTTGGCAACAGTGTATCGAAGTCGTTATAAGCAATAGGCTTCCCATCAACAACCATCACAGTCTGGACTGCATTTGCAGTATCACCATCGTTATCCATTACCTGGAAGCCAATATCGAACTGGGTTCCCTCAACCCCTTGACCCTCTGTAAAGTACTTGTAATCACCTGTCGAAAAGTCAAATACCAGCTTGCCATTAATAAAACCTTGAGCTGCGCCCAGCGTCATTGCGTCGCCAGAAACCGGGAAGCCTGTGACAAAGCTACCATTGGTAGTGATCTGATGGGTAGCTGCATTGTAAGTAAAGCGTACGCTCTGATCTGCCGTGCCATTACCATCGCTATCCAGCATGAGGTCGATGTAACGTATAAACCCACCGTCTGCGCCAAAAGTCACATTGCTAGCGCCGCCTGAAGTCACTACGTTACCGCCAAATGCATGAGGCACTGTCGAGATCAAAGCGGTTTCAAGTTTATTCAAGTCTGCCACAATAATCGCTGCATCAGCAGCACCGCTACCATCAGCATCTACATTATGTATAGCGTTAAGTGGTGCAGTAGTGGCAATTCCGCTGCCAATACCAATTGCATAGGATTGAATATGGTTGTTGGTCACAAATGTACCAAATCCTGAAGCACCAACCGGATTAGTTGTATTACCCCCATTAGGTGCACCATCAGAGATAAAATATGAAATATTAGAGACCGATTGACTAGGAGTGCCAAATGCAGTTTTTATCGTATTAAGCGCTGCTTCATAATTTGTACCGCCTGAGCCGGTCAATCCATTAATTGCAGTAATTGCAGCATCCTTACTGGTGTAAGTACCATTGATTTGTGAAGCAGTGGAGAATGTTGCCAGTGTAATAGTGACACTTGAAGATTGACTGAAGTATTCTTCCACCAACGCAATCATGCCGGCTTTGGCCATCGCAAGGCGTGTGGTAATCGTTGCACTGCCGTCATCAGCCACATCCCTTACCTGGCCACCATTACTTGCTTCAGTCATACTGCCAGACACATCCAGCATCATGACAATATTAAACGCTTGAAGGCTAGCTTCTGCGACTACTACTGTAGCATTGGTAGCGGTTGGCGCATCATCAACAATATTTACCCGCAGGTTAATAGGTGTGCCATTACCAGTGCTGTTGCCAGTATAGGTAAAGGTATCCATATAGCCGGTATTTGTGGCACTAGACTGCGTATCGTTATCTACATTATTGTTAAGCGTGTAGGTGTATGCGCCGGTTGCTGCAGTGACCTGCAAAGTACCGTATGCGGATGAAACGGTATATACCCCGCCAGACAAGGTAGCCCCTGTCAGGCTCGTAACGCTTGTGTTACCAGCGTCATTAGCCAGCAAGTTACCTGTCACAACGCGTGCACCTCCACCATTACCTTCAGCCAGCGCTGACTCATTGACAGTTGCCAAGTCATCGCGAGTGTTATAAGTAGTTAAAGTAACCGTTGATGTGCTGGTCTGGCCATCATTATCAGTCACTGTATAGGTGAAATTACGCGAACCCGTTGCAGCTGGCGTATAGGTGTAAGTTCCGTTGCCGTTATCTACAAGCGTACCAGTACCAGATAGTGGAGTAATCGAAGTAATCTGGGCATGATCAAATAAAGTATCGTTAGATAATAAACTAGCCTTACTGATGATGATCGGGGTACCCAGCACTGTGGAATAATTATCGGCAGCAGTCACAGGCGCGCCATCGTTTACTGCGGTAATGGTGATGGTCTCAGTGGCTGTGGGGGAAACCAGTCCAGTATCATCCTTAGCAGTGAAATTAAAGCTTAATGGGCCGCCTGCCAATGTATTGAAATCAGCCTCAGGTTTGAAGTAAAGCTGCAAAGCGTTACCTGATGCACTGATATCAGTGCCGGTAGGCACTAACTGGGTCAATGCAGCATCCAGATAGAGAGCGCCATTTGCCGGCAAACTCGAAAGGTTAAAGCTGGCAACGGTTCCGTCAGCATCTGTACCGTTCAGCGTCACCACAATATAAGTGGCATCTTCAAGACCGGCATTGTTATTGCCAACAGCAACTGGTGGCGCATCATTATCAATAATCGTACCCACGCCCAAAGCATCTGAAATAGTCGCGTTAGTCGGGCTAACCAAATTCACGTTAAATCTTTCAGTGGCCTCGGTCAGGATGTCGTTGGTGATCGGTACGGTAATGGTTTGCGTGAGGGTGCCCGGTGTAAAGGTCAGGCTGCCGGTGGCGCTGGTGTAGTCGCTGCCTGCAGTAGCGGTGCCATTGCTGGTGTTGTAGCCCACAGTGACGGTCTGGCCGCTGGCGGCACTTAGGGTCACGGTGAAGGTAGCGGTGCCCGCAGCTTCGTTGACGGTGATGTCGTTGATGCTGAGGCTTGGAGTGGCGTCGTTGTCGGTAATGCTACCCAAGCCAATCACGCCACCTACATTCAGGGCGGTGGTTTCTGTGGCTTCATTAAGCGCGTCCTCAGTGGTGGTGTAGGTCACGGTGAAGCTGGTGACGTTGGCCGGCACAATGAGGTTGCCGCCCACTAAGGTGACGTCGTTGCTGAAGCTGGCTGCAGTGCTGAAGTCACTGCCAGCAGTCGCTGTGGTGCCGGTGAGGCTGTAGGCGAAGCTGCTGCTGGTGCTCGATGCGTTGCTCAGCGTGACGGTGTGTACCAGGTTGCCGCCTTCGGCTACCGTGGCTGGACCTACGCTGGCAATGGTCGGGGCGCCATCGTCATCAGTGATGGTCGTTGTGACTGATCCTGTACCAATAGTCGCATTGGTCGGCGCACTCAGGCTGATGCTGTAATCTTCTGCACCTTCAAACACGGTGTCGCCAGCGACCGTTACAGTGATGGTCTTGGTGGTTTCACCAGGTGCAAAGCTTAATGTGCCTGTGGCTGCAGTATAGTCACTGCCTGCGGTAGCGCTACCATTAGCACTGGCGTAGTTAACGGTGACGATGCTGGCTGATGGGTTGGTGAGGCTGACAGTGTAGGTGATGGTACCAGCAGCTTCGTTGACGGTACCAGGGCCAGCAATGCTGATCTGTGGTGCGCCGTCATTATCAACGATAGTGCCTGTACCAGTAGCTGTGCCTATGGTCAGTTCTACGGTTTCATTGCTTTCGGCTACTAGGTCCTGTGTACTAGGCACGGTGACACTAAAGCCAGTAACACCCGGGGCTACCGTGATGGTGCC